>CAYQKX010000051.1:0-65140 GCA_964418155.1 uncultured Candidatus Obscuribacterales bacterium
CAAAGGGTCCTGGTGGTCCTGGTGGTCCTTCCGGTCCTGGCGGCCCTGGTGGTCCCGGCGGTCCTGGTGGTCCTTCCGGCCCTGGCGGCCCTGGCGGTCCTAGCGGTCCTGGCGGTCCTGGCGGCCCTGGTGGTCCTTCCGGTCCTGGCGGCCCTGGTGGTCCTTCCGGTCCTGGCGGTCCTTCCGGCCCTGGCGGTCCTGGTGGTCCTACCGGCCCTGGCGGCCCGAGCGGTCCTGGTGGACCGAGCGGCCCTGGCGGTCCTGGTGGTCCTTCCGGTCCTGCTGGTCCTTCCGGTCCTTCCGGCCCTGGTGGTCCTGGTGGTCCCGGTGGTCCTCTCGGTCCTGGCGGTCCTGGTGGCCCTGGCGGTCCTGGTGGTCCAGAAGGTCCTGGTGGTCCGACAGGTCCAAGCGGCCCTGGAGCAGACGGCTAACCAACCGACTAACCAACACCCAGACGAGACGCATAAAAAGCGACAAAATAAGGCTCCCCGAGATGATTTCGGGGAGACCTTTTTTTGGAGCGTTATTAGCAGAAATCGCTATGCAACTACGACAATGATCTGATCGAGATAAGACTGATAAACACTCGGGTTAGGAGGTGTTGGCATGGTGGGTAATATGTATTCAGCAAGTGATAAACTGGGAGTGGACGGCGTTTTGCCGAAAGGACAATCTCAAGTGGACCAACAACAAATGTCGCTAGAGCAGGCAGATAGCTTCGTTTCGACGAGGACATTGCCGACTGGATTCTGGAAGATATTGGTCTCTTGTTTCATCGTCGTCTACTTCGGCTCTGTAGTTGGATGGCTAAGCGATGGGTGGCCTCAGAAAGAGCAGCTTGCTGTCTACTTCAAGGACATCAACATTCTCGACGGCGCAACCCAGCACTGGAGCTTGTTCAGCCCTCATGTCCGGCATCAGGTCTATCACGAGTCGATGACGATTACATTCAAGGATGGCTCGATCAAGTACTACGAATTTCCTCGAATGGAAAAGATGGAAGAGAAAGAGAAATTCGTCCATGAAAAACTCAGAAAAGTGTTTGGCGACTGCATTCCGTGGGAGGGTTACAGACATTTCTTGCCGGACATCACAAGTTACCTGGCCGGCTCCAACCAAGACACCAACAATCAACCAACTCTCATAAGCATGATCTTCAACTGGGCCGAAAATCCGCCACCAGACCCGGCTCACTGGAACTACCGAAATAATCTTCCAGCGCATTCCAACAAGCAGATAACCTTCACCTATGCGGTCCGAGATGCTGACGTTTCGTCAAGAAAAGACAATGGCCCTCTCCAAACCAATCCCAAAGTTTTAGACGAAAAATAGTACGATGGCACCCAGCAATACTACAAGCGAACAGCCGCGAAGCACCGCCCCAACTCCGGAGCTCGGGCCGAAAGATCGATTCCAGAGGTGGTGGCAGTCATTTTGGTTCGATCCGACATCTCCCACGCCGATGGGCCTGTTTCGAATACTTATCGGTGTGATTGCGCTGCAATGCCTCCTTGTCCACTTACTTGCTGATTGGCACTTATATTTTGGCGATAGATCGCTGATTCCAATCGAATCAATGATTGGAAACTACTGGCGAAATGATCCGTACTTTGATCTGATGTTGCTTTTGCCACAAGGAGAAATCTGGCGCTGGTATTTCTTCTGGTTTACCGTGGTTGTAACGGTGATGATGACTGTAGGTCTGTTAACCCGATTCAGTTCGATCATGGCTGTCCTATGTATGATTTCGCTGCAGTCTCACTTTCTAATCAATCAGAATTCTGGCGACAATTTTCTTCGCATCGCGATGGTTTTCGTTGCTCTCTCCCACGCGGGCGACGCGTTTTCGATCGACAATCTCTTAAGGTCCGTGAGGCAGGACTGGCGTAAAGTCGGTTTTCGACCGCCATTGTCTGCGCCCTGGGCACAACGCATGATCCAGATGCAGCTTAGTGTCGCCTATTTCCATACCTGGTGGTGCAAAATCCAGGGGGCGGAATGGAATGATGGAACCGCTGTCTACTATGCCAGTCGCTACGACGACATCATGCGGTTTCCGCTGCCGTTTCTGCTGGACGACATTTACATAATCAAGATCCTGACCTGGGGAACGCTCTTGGTTGAATTGGCTTTGTGCACTCTCATATGGTGGCGAGTGACGCGATACTACGTGCTGTTACTCGGACTCGCTCTCCATATGGGGATCGAATACACAATGAATCTGCCGATGTTCGAATGGCTGTTCATGATTAGCTTCATTCTGTTTATCTATCCGGAAGATCTAACTCGTTCTTGGAATCTCACGAAAGGTTTTATACATAGCAAGCTAGTCAAACCGTACGACCTCGTCTTTGACGGCGATTGCATCATCTGCGTGCGCACTGTTGGTCTGCTCCACCGAATGGACATCTTCTCACTTGTAACCCTCCATAATGTGCACGAGCTCGAGAATGTCGAGTGGAAGAGCGAAGTCGATCTGAATAGAGCCCCATCAGAAATTCTCTTGCGTGAAAAGCCAGGTGTTTGGGTTGGCGGTTACCGCGCCTTCCGAGCGATTGCCTGGCGATTACCGTGGCTCACTCCGATTGCTCCCTTACTCTATCTGCCAGGAATTGCTCAGATAGGAGATGCAGTATACAAGCTGGTTGCGGCCAACAGATACACAATCCTCGGCGGCAAATGCGATCACAAGTCTTGTGGGATGGTTGCGAGCTAGGAGGACATATGGCGAAATACGCAACGCTCGTTATCGTACTTGTGCTCTACTTCTGGGTGATCTACTCGACGATGCCCTATCGCCGGGAAGTGATAACAACTCAGGATATGAACAATCACTTTACCAGGTTGGAGCGAGAGCTAGCCTACACGAAAAGCGACTATGACAGAGCCATGGCGAAAGATCCAAACTCCGAGGAGACCTTGCAAGCAGGCGAACGACTCGCCATAACGTACTGGGAAAAGAAAAACATCGATCAGGCAGTGGTCGTCATAGACGACGTTTCCAGAAAAAGACGGCTGGCCAGTCAGAACAAATATAATGAGGCGTTCGTTTCATCGGTTCTGATTTATGCCGGAATACTCAGAGATGTAGCCAACTGGACAGCGGCTGAGAGTTACTATCAGGAAGTTTTTGCGTACGACAAAAAGTTTCTCGAAAAGTCTGATCCCAATAGTCAGAAAATTGCCCGGGATTTGAACAACCTCGGTCTACTCTTTTTCTTGAGAGCAACTAGTGAATTAGATCCAAAGGTTCGCAGCGACTATCTCAAGCAGTCATCCGACTACTTGAATCAGGCGATCAAAATGTATCAAACCAAACTTGGCGAAGGGTCACCTTCGGAGGCAATCTCGCTTTGGAATCTTTACTTTACGGAAAGAGAGCAGGGTAACCTGAAACTAGCCAACTCGTTGAAGCAACGGGCCGAGGCTATCGACGCGAAGCTCGATACAAAACTGAATCGACCAAAGGCGCCATAGATAGCATCACGGTGTAGTTGCAGCTGGTGGCGTTCCGACTGGCGGCGGAACGGCCGGTGTAGTTACTGCTGGTGCCGTTTCAACAGGTGCTGGAACAACTGGTGTTGGGACCGGTGGAGGAACGGGCTCGACCTTCTTCTTTCGAACATAAAGTTGGAGAGCGGTACGAAAAGCATTGTATTCGATCGTTGTCTTGCCTTCGTTGTCCGGCCACTCAAGCCAACCTGTGTCGGCGTAGTACTCGTCGATTACCGGCATTGCAAAATGATCAATGAGGAGATTTCCGATGCTATCTCGCTCGAGCAATATCACCTTAGCGTCGCCTTCCACGATATCCTTGATGAGCTGTTGGTACATTCTGTCTCGTTTGGGTATCCAGCGATCTGCTTCAAGCGGCTTATCGTCTGTGAGCTGTCTGCACATTCTCAAGCCGAAGGCGGTCATGATGTGACACCCAGGTTCGCGATTGAGTTGCGTGATCAGTGGATATGCCGGACGAACGCGATCGTTGAGTATGATCACCTTGTCTCCAGGCTTGGTGTATTTGCAAACCGCTGTAATGAAGCTCGATTGTTCGTTGAAATAGGAAGCGCCGAAAAAGCCCAGTGGTTCAAGACTAACAATGGGCTGACTGCGCGTCACCCAACGTCCAACAAAGCCGACGACAATTACAGCGCTCAATATAGCAACCGTTTTGACATTCACAAAATCGGTTTTCAATTCAAAATTCTTGATTACAAAGTTAGCGACAATCGATGCTACGAGAAAGAGTGAAAGAGTCGCACCATATGACATCGGCATGAGCTGATAGGTAAACGTCCTCCCCTCGAGCACCATCAAGCCGAATCCAATGCTGGCGAGCGCGAGACACGGAGAGATAAGTGAACACCACCGCCTGAGCCCGAATGAGATGGTGGCACTCACGATCATCAGGTAGACCAAGTCGCGTCTATCCGGTGTTTTAAACATGTAGCCCAGGCGTCCATCCCAAAGCTTGAAGTCGATCAACTCCATAGGAATGGCCCAGGCAAAATACTGCTCGACGTACTCGATTCCCAAGATGAAAAAATGCAGAATGAAGATGATAAAAGTCACACCCATTGCCATCATTTCGATTGTGGTGAAGGGCTTCCAGCGGCGCTTCATCAGCAGATAGCTCAGTTCCAAACCGAGGAGAATCAAAAGAAAGATCGGATCAAAACAGACAGCGATTCCGCCGAGCACACCTGCAATTATTGAAAATCTTCGATTGGTGCTTTGCTTATTCCAGGACATCCATCTGGTGAGGAAGAACGGCATGAACAGTAGAAGAAAGACATGTTCTCTCTGTCCTACCTCTTTCAGAAAGAACACATTCAGCAATGAAAATCCGATGATGAATGCAAAAGCGTGAGCTTGTTCTCTTGTTTTTGCACGAAACAAAATCAAGCCGGAAAAAATAGCGGAAGCGGCCGCGAGAAGAGCGATGAACTCTTTGAAAACGATGATTGGATGTATAGCCGGAACAAGCCTGCTGAAGACCGCAGGGATTGCGTAAACATACATGAGCGCCGGCGACATGACTTCGAACAAATCAATGAAAGGAATTTTGCCGTGCGCGACTCGCAGACCGCACTCATAACCTAATGCGGCTTGGGCGCTCAGATCCAGAGCATAGAGCGCGGCGTGAATAATGCTGGCGATTGTCACTGCCGCTATCACGATCAAAGTGATCTTCTCGGTGGAATCCGATGCAACCGCTCTTGTTCTCGATACCTTCTCAAGAAGCAGCATATGCAGTTACCGTCCTTTTTTTCGTTTGAAGACACGGAAGTTATCGATAGTCTTCAATTCATCGTAGTCTTGAAGATATTGGTTGATGAAGTCGAATGGTTGAACAAAATAGTCCGGTCCAATTTGCATGAATATTAGAACAGGCTTGTTCTTCCTTATATCCTCGACGTACTCCATCACAATCCGGTGCGTGTCCTCGCGGAATTTCGCGTAATCAGGCGTATTCTTGGTGGTTTCCTCGATGAATTGCAAAACGGACAGGACGACCATATGCAAGTGTCTAGATGCCGGAATACAGCGCAACTGCGTCAACCAGGGGTATCCCGGCGTGACGCCGTTCGACATGAACAGGACCTTGTCGCCCAGTTTCCAGTTGTTGAGGACGAACTCGGTGTAGGGACCATCGACATCGGACCACGGCGTAGTGCCCTTATAACCGATAAGTGACATGTCGAAACGGTGCACTTCACCAACGACGTTTTTATAATCCTCATTGCCGTCGTAGATGCATCCCGCCGCAACGAGAAGTACTAAAACCGTTGGCATGACTGCCTTTGGAAGGACAATAGTTCTTCCTCCGGCAATCTTGCCGAAAAGGGAGAGAAGAGCTTTTCCGCCGAAGATCAGTATGCAAAACCCTTCCATCCAGGCAAGGATGAATGACGCGGCATAAACTGGTTGATCGTGATAATGCCAGCCTTTGAACTGCAAGAGATAAACGATATCGCCAGCCAGAGAGAAGATCGCTAAGGGCAACATTAAGGATGAACGACGACGAAGTCCGACAGCAAGGAGGAACACGATGCTATTGAGATAGAACACATCACGTCTCCACGGATCGGAGAATGATCCGCCAAGAGACACATCCCAATAGTGATAGCCAATATTGTAGGAGGGAACTAAGAAGCCAAAATAATAATCGCGCATACTTGCAGGCACCAACAAGAAGTGCGCGGCATAAGCGATGCATCCAACTAGACAGGCGATATTCTCGGTCGTTATCAGGGGACGGAGCGTACGTTTTTCCAAAACAAAGTAGAGCTCAATCAGAGCGGTCGGAATAATAAAGTATGGTTTGATGCAGATTCCCATCGCACCTATAATTCCGATGACCCATGCCCAGAATTTAGACTTCACTCCACGCCCTTCCCAGCTCAACCAACGAGCAACCAACAATGGAATATAGAAAAGCACATAAATCTCTTCGCGCTGACCGAAATCGTGCTTCAGGAAGAAATTGAACATGGTCAAACCGATTATGAACGGAATGAACATCCAGGATTCAGACCGCTTTCCTTTCGCGAAAAGCAACGCGATGCAAGCTGCGACCGAGTACGCAATGATGACGGTAAGGAAGAAATTGAATGCCTGCGTGACAGGAAATTCGAGAACCTTCGATAGATAGGCTGGAATTGTGTCCAAATACCAGATGAGAGGCGGGTTGCAATCCACCACATCGATGTATGGAATGCCACCTTCCACAATCACTTGAGCCGCCTGCAAATGCAAAGCGGGATCCCAGCCTATGCGCATAGGATGTATTATCTGTGCCCAAACAAGACGGCAGATCAAGAGCACGGCGATGGCGATGCAACCTATGAATAGAGGTTTGTTTTCTCGATATACAGGCAGATCTGCAGCCGGTTTCGACGCGACCTGATGGGATTTTTCAGTAAGAGACGAGTTCGGTTCGGCAACCACTTTAGATTCGTCGGTGCTTTGGTCACGGTTGCCAACACTCGCCGTATGTGCGCCTTTTCCCGCAGGGCTGGCAGTCTGTTTAGCTTGAGAAGACTCAGCCGACTCTTGAATTGCAGCGGTTGAGTTTGTGCCCACACCTGGCTTCTCGCGCGAAGACACTTCTTCTTGTAGGTCATTGCCTGAGCTAGCTGATTTAGTCGAGCTCGTGTTCGAGTCCTCACGACTCGCGCCCGGACTGTCTTGCGAGGCGTCCTTTGAAGAGGTTTCCACCTCTGACTCTTCGGTTACATCAGACGAAGAATTTGAAGAATTGCCGCTCTGAGTTTCGTCCTTGCTTCCGCCTTCACTACCCACCGGTACACTCCAGTCTGTTTAGTAACCCCATCTTCGATAATATTGAATATCGTCTTTCAAATTACGTATGTACCATTCGTGTGTGATATGCGTCGAGGTGCTCTCGATGTTCTCATAAAATCTCAAGCTGTTGAATTCTATATTTGCCAGACTCGGATCTGGAGTCTTCAGACAGTGGGAGTAGAACCACTCACGTCCAAGCTCCTTGTCGACATCGTTGAGCTTCCAGTTCTTCGATTTGAATTCGACTGCACGTCCCACCAATTTGAAGCGAAGCCATACGTCAAATGTCCCGGAAATCGTGCCACCGCCTGTAAGGTCAGATACCGAGCTGACGTTGTCGTTGAATGCCTGAGTAAATACCTTTTCTGGTTTTAAATCATACTGGTCGAATAGCACTCGATAGACATAAAAACCGACTGCACCTAAGACCACCAGAGCAAGAATAATGAATAGCTGGTTTTGAGTAGAACCTGAAGAACCGGAAGATCCTTGATTGACCATTGCTGGACGCTACTCCAAAAAATCCGAAGGGCTGTTACCAAAGCTATCTGAGCCTTGCATCTCCAGTTTACCAAGCTACGACAGGTCCTGCGATGACAAGACCACAATTTACCAATTGCAGGTCACTCCGGCTATGCGATCAATACATCGCGACATCGACTATCTCTCAGTCGCCAGATTGCTGCATCGGATACAAAGTGGTGGAAATTTACGCAAGCCTGGATAACGGTGGCGACGATTCCGAAAGTAAATCCGAAGTAGGTCATGAAGTGAGGAACGAACACGTATATAAACATGCCACCAACCACGACATACGCCCAATATCTGAGCGATCTCGGGGTGAACCAATTCCGGAAAACCTGTTTCGGCAGCATCCCTTCTTGCAGACCTTTTTCTTTGATGTAGAAGCCGAGTGAAATCGCAAGATACTGGCTGCCATGGAAAAAGCCGGGACCGTAGGACCAGATGAAGTTAGACGCCATGCCGGAAGACCAACCGATGGCGAGAACGGTAATAATCTGGGACAACGCAGGAATAGGCATCATCTTACCTTCGCGATGCCACTTGCGAGCAAGTACTGCAATGAAAAGCAGAGACATCGTAGTGAAACTGAAAATGCCGAGATCGTTGATCCAGCCGGGCAATCCCCAGAAGGGCACATCGACTCCCCAGTAGACGATGGGACTGTACTCTCTATAACAAAGGATGCGAGTGATGATGACAAACGAGATTGAGTGCATGAACCATCGATACACTTCTCGCTCGAAATTGTTGAGATAGTAGCCACGCTTGTAGCAGTAAACCAGAGAGACACCGAAGCATTGCCCGACATAATGCTGGAAGACCCACATCATGTGTATGTAGATCACCGTGCCGGCGGCGTCTTTGAATGCGAGCGCCAGCGTCAGCAATGTCAAACTCATCCAGGGCAGATAATACGCATAGAGCCTGAAAGTCTTCCGACTCTCAGGGGTGGCGTAGATTCGCATGTATGTCGCTACGGTATGGGTGTCGGCGAACAGGTGCTGACTGAAGATACCGGCAATGATAATGAAGGTACCTACAACGTAGGCTTGAGGGCTGGCATTGGTCTCGATGTTGTTCCAGCCGAATATGAGAATGTGTGCGCCGAAAACACCCCAGAGCAATCCTCCGTATACGAAGAGGAAATCGAACCAGGGATTGACGATCCACGGATAAGGGGCAGTTTTAGCTTGAGATACAGGCTTAGCCGGCTCTGGAACAGCTGGCGAACCAGCCATTGATATAGTGCTACTAACCAAGGATAGTTGTCCTCACTAACTCATGTGCGGCCACACTACGAGTATGTTTATAGTATACCCGTGCTCGGGACCAGAGTAACTACAAATTTAATCTGATGAAGATACTGTTTAATCCAGCTATTGAAGCAAACTATTGAAGCAAAATCTTCCGACAGTTATTGTCACGCAGACGCCAGATGGCAGCATCGGTTATGAAGTGATGGTAGTTGACCACGCCTAGAACCAATCCACCGACCATTCCGTAGTCCAGACCCATTTGCATGAAGAAGTGCGGGATACCGACGTAGAAGAAACATCCGGTCAGAATCACAGTACCGACATACTTCACCGCGGGCCATCGTATGACTTCGCGTCCGATTTTCCATGTGTCCATGCCTTCCGGCATGCCGCGCTCCTTCAAGTAGTACGCTAGACACACTGCCAGGTATTGACTGCCGTGATAGAAACCCGGGACATAAAACCACATCATCGAGTTAGCACTGTCTTTGGACAGTCCGAGTGCTGCCACCGTGATGATAAGCAGTACGGCAGGGATCGGAATAATCTTTTTGTCAAGGATGATTTTCTTGAGCACCACGCCAACAAAGCCGATGGTCATGAATATCAAGATCCATTTTGAGGCATTGAAAAAAGCTAGTGGGAGCGGTCCCCAGAAGGGGATAGGAACGCCGTAAAAGTTGCGAGGACTGAAATCCTGGAAAGTGAGAAAGCGAATAATCACATAGCCGGACATCGAAAGCATGAACCATCGATAAATTTCCTTCTCGATGTTGTTCATGAGGTAGCCGCGCTTGTAGCAATAGATGAGCGATATGCCGAATGCCTGAGCAGTGTAGTGCCAGAAAACAGTGATCAGATACAGATACACCAGTGCGCTCGTGAACTCAGGCTTGGTGAGCCCCAGCACGAAGATCGGCAAACAGGAGTATACAAGCCAGGTTCGGTAAAACTTGAAACGCTTGCGGTCTTCCTTGCTTCCCCAGATCCGCATGTACGTGGCGGTATTGTGGGAGTCGGCGAACACATGCTGGGTCAGGAACATGATTGAGATGAGGAACATCGTCAATCCACCGGCGTTCATGTCGACCGGCACCGACCAACCCAGGTAATAGACGTTGATGGCCATGAACAGGAGAACACCGCCGCCGGTCACGAAAAAGAAATCGAAAACCGGATTTATTATCCACGGGTACGGCTTGCCATCATGTAATGCAACTGTCTGTTTCGGAATTTCAGGTACGTTGGTACCTGCGATACTACTACTAACCAAAATCCTTCCCTCTTCCTGTTGCGCTATAGGGACCACAATGTAGTGACTATACGCCGGCCGCTATCATTGTACCCAGTCCAGCCCGTGCTAAACCTGAGTCGAACAGCATAGTAATAATTACAACATAACTGCCACCACTTCGATCATGGTGGACGACTCAGCGTTTCGACTTCTGATAAAGATAATAAGGGGCGACTCTCTTAATCGTTTCCTCGAATGGAGTCGGTTTGAATCCGAGTTCATCAATCGCTTTTTGCGCGCTGAAAAAGATTTTGTGTTGGGCGAGCCAGGCGGCCTGCCTGCTCACAGGCGACTGCATGCCGACGAGAGGCAAGGCCGATTCGGCAAGCGATCCCATTGCAATCATGAACCAGGAAGGAATCTCGAACATCGGTGGTCGCACGCCGTGGATCGACGAGAAAATCTTAGCAGCATCGCGATATGAAAGATTGGCACTCACCAGTGCATAGCGCTCACCGGCTCTACCTTTCTCGATAGCAGCCACGTGGGCGTCGACGACATCGTTGATATCCGAGAACGTGACGCCACCTTTAGGAACCCCCAACAGTGCGCCTTTTGCAAGGGCCGTGAAAATTGCATGGTGATGTGGATGTTTATCACCTTCCCCAAATGTGATACCAGGCGCAAGAATTAGGACAGAAAGGCCTTTTTCGAAGAATTGCTTCACTTCTTGCTCGGCGGCATATTTGGAATCGCAATAATTAAGTCCGCGACGACCGAGATTATAGGTTATATCCTCAGTACCGATCTTGCCTTCATCCGGAATTCCCATGGCGGCTACCGAGCTAGTGTGGATCACGCGACCAACGTTGCACTGCAGTGCCGCTTCCATTACGTTGCGCGTGCCGACAACATTGACACCATATTGGCGGTGCATATCTTTCTTCTTGTACGATACCAGCCCGGCCAGATGGAACACTACATCCATCCCTTCCATCGCTTTGTACAAAGACTCGATGTTGGTGACATCACCGGAGATGTGTTTTACCGGCAAATCTCTAAGCTTCTTGGCGACGCTGCCGGAGCGTCCGAATGTGGTGACGTCGTAACCGTCATCGACCAAACGACTGACAAGATTGCTGCCGATGAAGCCACTTGCTCCAGTGACAAATACTTTTTTTGCGGGCGGCTTCTCTTGCGACATTTGTTGTTCGAAACGATCCTTTTATTTCACGGCTTCTGGTGCCACCGGAGGCGGAACAGGTTGTCCGACTGGATAGCGGCGGTAGGTTTCCAACGCCACCTGCAAGGTTGCGCCTTCACGATCCAATACAGTTGCTAAGCCATTGTTGGAGCATATATTGTCGTTGAGGGAGAGGACAACTTGATCGCTGCTCAAGGTTGGAACCTCCTGTACCTTTTCCATGACAGCCGCTAAAAGTTTACCGGCTTGAGGATGCAGATTGATGATCGGTTTTCTCTTGCCAACGATCTCTTCCAACTCTTCAACGAATCGTCTCATCGATAAGACAGTCGAACCGCCAAGTTCGATGGTTTCCATGTTGTAATTAGGCGATATACATTTCGAAATTGCCTCGACGCAGTCCCTTATGAAAATCGGTTGAACTTTATTGCTGCCGCCATTTACTAGCGGGATCATCGATTTCGTATCAATTAATTCGAATAGCCGTTTGACAAGCTTGCTGTTGCGGTTGCCAACGGTTCTACCTACAAGAAGCGAAGGTCTCAAAATCGAATATGGCAGGCCGGAGCCTCTAACCTCTTCTTCCGCCAACCACTTGGTCTTGTGGTAGCGAGAGGGTGCATCCGTGGCCGTACCCAACGCGGTGACCAAGACAATCTTGGCAAGACCCTCTTGCTTCGCACAACTGACAAAACGTCTGGTCAGATCCTGGTGAAGATCCTTGAAGGTTTCATTTTTGCGAGGGGCAATGCTGCCTATCAGGTGAACGGCAAATTTCACGCCCTGAAAAAACCGATTGGCGTCCGGATCGGTAAGCTGACCTTCGACAACTTCCGCACCAAGGGCGGTGAGCACCTCGACGTCTTGTGTCCGGGCGCCCTTTCTGACCAGGCACCGAACCGCACGGCCTTCGCCGGTCAACTGCTCTGTAAGATGGCTGCCCAGATAACCGGTGGCTCCATCAACCAGAATCTTCTCTTGATTATCGCGCTGTTGAGACGCTCTGTTGGACGTCATTCTTTCGACCGGTTTTTGACTTTCTTATAGATGTTCTTGATCAGCGTTACTTCGCCGACTTCGTTGCCCTGGGCCTGGTGTCCCAGATACTGGAGAAGATAGCCGAGAAAAACAAGCAGAGCGCCTTTGCCTACATCGCGCCCGGTGAGCAAGTAGAAGAATCCAGCGAACGCTGCCGGGACCCCGACTATATGCAAGGAGGCATTGACCGGGTGGGCGTGTCTTCCGATGTAGTCCTTGACGAACCAACTAACAGAATCCTGCGCATTCTTGACTGGACAACTTTTGCTCTCAGCGCAATTACTGTCGGTTTCCCGAACCTGCTTTACTTTCACGCTCGAATGCGAGCCGTTGTTGCTCATCATCAATACCTCTCTAGTTATGGTCGTAGGAACTTCTGAAGCTTACAAGAGTTTTGGAAATTCCCTGGGAAAATGGCACGCGGTCGACATAGTTGAGCTCGCGTTCTGCTTTAGCGATGCTGAATCCCTGATTGACGCCGGCCAAACGGAATGCAGCCCGGGAAAATCTTGCCAATTTTCGCTGCGTGTCATTAGGCAGGAGTGGCGCCACTTTCGATACCACTTCGCAGACCATCTTTGCCGCCGCACCCGGTACCACTTTCTTGACTCTGGGCAAACTCAAACCGTCAGCGATTGCGTCGAACAGCTCTTTCTTGGTCACCTTCTGGCCATCGGTGAGGTTATAGACCTGACCGTAGGCATTCTGGTTGAGAATAGCAGAGGTGATAGCATGACTGAGGTTTTCCACGTAAATTACGTTGGTCTGCTTCACTCCATTATCGATTAGCATGGCTTTTCCGGTCGCGATCGAATTGATCAATCGTGGCATCCAGGCCTTCTCGCCAGGTCCGTATATGAATCCTGGTCGCAGCGCAGTGACTTTCATACTGGACTCGCCCTTCCCGGCCTCGTTCATCACAAGACGTTCTGCTTCGACCTTCGAATCGGCGTATGCTTCGCCACAGGGCTTGAGCGGTTCACTTTCATCAACATCATACTGATCGCCCTGACCGGTTATCACAGACAAGCTGCTGATGAAGAGAAAATGTTTAACACCGCTATTCTTCGAAACATCCAAAATCATTTTCGTACCACCAACATTGGTGGCGAATATAGCCTCTCTAGATCCATAGGGATCGACGGTTCCGGCAGCATGAACTACTACATCAACACCAGACACCGCCTGCAATACGCTTTCCCTATCTTCGATGTCGGCAACTCTCTTTTCGATGTTCGGATGCGAAAACCGTTTTAACTTATCCGAACTTCGTCCGACAGCAACGACTTGATAGTCGCGCTCGGCCAGGTAGTCGACCAGATGCCCGCCTACCAGCCCGGTGGCACCGGTGACGGCGATTTTCGTATCCCGAGGGGGTGTCATTTATACCTCCAGCAAGGCCAGCCGTCCGGAGAACGCCTGGTATGCACTCAACAGTGGAATTTTGACCTGGGCCTCCGGAGCGCCTTCCGCTACTCTTTGTTGTCTGAGGCGAGTGTAAGTTCCGGCAGGAAGTATTTTAAGCCTCGGTTCCGCCAATCTCTTCGTCGAACGCTTGTCCTCGTACTCCGGATTCTGCATTCTCAGGGATTGGTCGAAAACACGCAGGAATGCGACTTTCAGAGATTCAGTCAGGACCCCGTTTATCTCGGCATAGCAAACATAGTAGGGTGGATGTCCCAGTTCTACCTCAGCCGTGAAGTGACTGATTTCACCGAGGTTGAGCTGTTTTACCGCCTGAGTCAGACCGACCAGAACTTGCTCCTCTGTGAGCTTCTCGCCTGTTATCGAGCTGACTCCCATACCTTTGCGAACAAATTTGAGCACTGGAGTTTTTTCAGCGAATCCTGTCACTTCCATCAAGTCATTGATGTTATAGCGATAGAGTCCGGCATTCGTCGTGAAAAAGATGTAGTAGCGTTCTCCTTTTCTAAGGTCTTCTACGGTCTTGAATTTCATCGTGCCGGAGTCCATGTCCTCTTCGGAGACGAATTCAAAGAAGTGCGACGTCAGGGCGAGAACACCACCGGCGCCATCATCGGAAATCGGAATCGTACCTCGACCTTCCGAAGCCATGTAGCCAAAATCACGGATTGGAATGGAGCCGTAGAATTCAGGCAGGCGCTCGAGGTAAAACGACATCGGTCCTCCCTTCCAGCAGGACATGACGCCCAAATTGGGCCATACCATCTGTGGTGTCAGAGTGCCATGCTGTTCCAACAATCGCTTCAGCTCGTTGGCTCGCCGAGGATTGGGTTTGAGATAGGGATCAAATGCCGGCAGAAGTTTCGCGCCCGGTGAAAAGCGCTCTCTCAATGTTCCATCATGCAAGTCTTTGATCAAAGTGCCGGCATTCTCTTTCAACTGATCTGCCAGCAAGAGCAAGCTGGACGGATTGCATCCCAGTACGGCGGTTACATTCTGCCCTAGAGAGACCCGCAGCATCAGGTAATACTTGATGTCGACGTCTTTGATCGTGCACAGTTCGTATGGCACCGCGAAGTGTCTTCGGATGATCGGTGATTGTCTTCTGTTCAAAAGTCCTGAGACAGCGCCGTAAGGCAATCCGCCAGGAGTTATCCCTTCCTGATCGTTGCTCGTGATAATCAAAAATTTGCCTTCGGCAGCGCGAGCGAAGTTTTCAATCAAATGATAGTTGTGAATCTGAAACGCGTGCGTGTAATCTTTCAGATGCGTCTCGGTTATAGGAATGTACTTAGGCGATGCGGTAGTACCGCTCGTAGTAGCGAACATAAATGGATCATCGGCCGTCAGTTGATTGGTGCCACCATCTCGCAACTTATCTATATAAGGGGCGAAGTATTCATACGTCGAGGCAGGGACATTGCGCTTGTAGTCCTCGTAAGACGTAATCTTGTCGAAATGATGGGCCTTGCCAAATTCGGTGTTAGCATGCCTGTCGATTATTTCTTTGAGCTTCAGACGCTGCGTATCGCCGGGGCTTTTTAATCCGTCGTAGAATCGGCGAATATGCGTCGCTCGCCTGTATAGTTGTCCGATCTTAACGTCAAAATTTGAAAGTGACATGGGCTTCGTTATCCTCAATCAAGCTCCGGCTGCGTGAACATAGCTCGCGGATACTTCCGGAACTTTGACAACAAGCCGTTTGAGCTTGCTTTCGTCGATAGTGATACCAAATCCTTTTCCATCGGGGAGGTAGGCTCTGCCACCGCGCTTGATGGTAGTGTCCTCGATGGACAAGTCCGACTTGAGAAGGAAGCGGTTGAATGATCCTTCGCAGTTGTCGAACGGTCCTTTCACGCAGGCAAAGGCTCTGCCTGCCGCGCTCAGGATTGCCGATTCGCCGACTTGCGCGCCTAACAAACACCCGATGCCGTTGGCTCGTGCCAGATCGACGATTTCGCAGGCGCTTGCCAATCCACCAACCTTCGATAGCCGAATGTTGAAAGCGTTGGCGCCTTTTACCTCGATCAGGGTGCGCGCATCCTTAACCGTCAGAAGGGATTCATCGGCTACGATGCACTCGGGGATTTCGCGAGTCAGTCTCTGCATTCCGGCGAGATCCTCGGCCGGAACAGGCTGTTCTATTGATGCGATTTTGTAGTCACGCATTCTTTCCGCAAAGTAGAGGGTCTCCTCTACCGTCCATGCGCAGTTGGCATCTATTCTGAGAATCACATCCTCACCCATTATTGAGCGAGCTAATTCAAGCCTTTCCAGGTCTTTCTCCCAGTCTCTGCCTACCTTTATCTTGACGGTTTTAAAACCGTAGGCTTTGAAGAAAAGGAGTAGCGCGACGAGAGACGCCTTTCCTGAGAAGGGTACGACACCTCCGTAGGTGGCATATGCTGAAACGGATGCTGCATGAATGGCATTATGCAGGGTTCCGGTCTGGGAAAGCCGAACGGCATCAAAAGCTGACAACAAAGAAGCGATCGATAGACTGTTAGCACGTGATACGGCATCCAGAACAGCTAACTCGACGGCGCACCAGGAGGCTCCTTTTGGCTTTTCATGGAGCGAAAGATCTTCAAATGATTTTTTCAATTTCATCAACGCATCTAAAGGAGACGAGAAGGTCTCGTTCAGAAGCCGCGGCGCGTATATCTCGCGAATATCCTTGAGCGCACCCTCAATCGTTTCGCCTGTGACATAGTCACGTGGTACGCTCTCGCCGTAGCCGATGATCCGTCTTCCTTTATCGTCTTCCAATTCGACACGGACGATAGCATTGAGCGACGAATTTCGCGAAGCCAGGCTGTGGCCGAAGGAAAAGCGAAACGGTAACTTAATTGCGAATGCTTTGATCTGGTTTATCTTCATCAGGACACCACGGGTGTGCGAGCCAACAGCCACTCCGAAACCAGGTGAGTGTACTCTCTAAACCAATTGGCGTCAAAGTCGAGGCAATGATATGCATCAGGAAATATGCGCATGGTCTTGTCTGGAGCCTTTACCCTGGCATACCACTTCTCGAGTTTGGCCACGTCGACTATCTGATCCGAGCCGGACTGCACGATGATGAGCGGTTTCGTGATGTTAGGCGCCGTTTTTTCGGCAAGGAGAGAGAGTTTGAAGTTTTCGACAAAAAAGGTCGAACTCAGTTCGGTCAGACGCAATGGGTCCTTTTCTATGTAATCCAGATAGATTGGATTGTCTGTGAACATAGTGGTCGTAATGGGCAGCGGCCATTTTTTCAGCGCTCTCCTGCCACCCATGACGTGGTTAGCAGCGATATCCATTTTAGTTTTCAAATCGTAGTCTACCTTCGGGAATATAGCAGGACTACTGAGCACCAGGGCAGCAATAGGATGGGCATCGATCTCACCTGAGGGCGGCGGAGCATCCATGCCGTTATTTTCATCAACAGTTGGGGGAGTGGTTTTGACCTTAATCTCCTGATCCTGGGCAAACAAACAGGCCGCTTTCGCTCCCCAGCAGTTACCCCATAAAATGATGGGATGCCCGACATGCTGATTGCATATACGTTTCAGCAAACTATTTACATCATCGACGAAGAGCTTGTAACTGGATAAGTGCCCCCGGTCGCGGGAATTGAGACCAGCGCCGCGTCTATCCGGAGCATATACGGTCATGCCACGCTGATGAAGCGCATCCGCTGTATTCTCGAACCACTGCCCATGCCCCTCGATGCCATGCAGATACAGAATGACAGGGGCTCCCACTCGTCCTCGCCAGATTCGCAAATTCAACAGAGCGCCGTCGGACGCTCGAACCCACTCATGCTCGGGTTCTGGACCTTTCCGTGCCTGTTGGTCAAGGTTGGGCAGGGGTATAGAAGCCAGGTCTTTCAATGTTCAGCCGTAGATAAAATTGGGTTTAACAGAACTTTATTTTCTTAACAAGAAAATATGCAGAAGAGTTTAGCATCTAAGGGCGCAACGACTGAGCTTCCTCAGGGGTGTGCTTAGAAATCACTTAACGAAGTTTCGAAATTATTAGCACCTTGAAATGGCTTGAGCCGCTAAACGTAGTACATTATTAGCTCCCTGGGCACTTGACTGACCTTGTCAAGCGACAAATGGATACTCTTTAAGGTTGGCTCTAATAATATGGCACGCATCACTGGCTGGCTCGGTGAACTAGTACAGGAACTGAATTGGGGTTGTGAAAATAGCCCCTATATCAGAAACCTTAAGAATGGTGGCGATACGCTCGCGACCGGAAAAGAGCTTTGTCTCATTCTCTGGCCTTTCGTTTCGAAGCTTCCGGCAAATGTCACTTTAGTCCGGCGTGTTTTGCCGCAGGACATGACAGCGGCGCAGAAGTTCTTTGACCAGCTCAAGGATGACGAGCGCTACTACCAGGGCTTGTTTATTCAACAATGCACGTTGGCTGGTATCGACAAAGAGGTTCTATTGTCGGCCACACCTGACGACAAGACCCAACACCTTTGCGATCTGATGCAATCCTATTGCGCCAGATCCGACTATAGAGATGGTGTACTCGCCATCGTAGCTGCTGAGCTAGCCGCTACCTGCTATGCCCGTCACTCCATAAATCATTTCGAACGCTTTTTTGAAAACCAACCGCTTGCCGAGCGCAAGATTGGTCTCGACGAAGGTCTGGCCTGGCTCAGACTGCACGCCAAGCCGCATCCCAAGCATGCGCTCTGGCTCATGCGTACAATCGAGGCCATCGATAGTCAGTCGCCTTCTAATAAAATGCCGCCGCCAGTAGTTAATCTCGTTGATGCAATTCATCAATTCCTGAGATGTGACAGCAAAGGGCGCGGAGTAAATCAAAATCAGCTAGTTACTCAATCAGTAGATCCGGTTGTATAGGGTGGAGCACATGCGTTTCAATACTCGCGCTAAGTCGTGGCAATTGTTTGACAACATAGGAAAGGATTGGTTGCGCATCTTCAGACTGGTCGTGATGACGTTAGTGGTCCTGTCGCTTTCGACATCTTCGCTTGCCTCCCGAGCCGAAGGCGCGGTCGGCGTTGTTAAAGATCCGACTCAACAGCCGAAGTCGAGCAAACAAGCAAAAAAAGATCAGGAACTTTCTTCCTCTCTCCAGGGTCTTACAATTAGCGCTTTCAATTCAGAAATGGTTGACGGAGCTGGGTTCGTAGACAAAATGGTGTCATCAGCCGACTCGTATCAAAACTATTCTTTTGATTACACGATGAAAGTCTTCAAAGGCAAAAAGACGATAGTGGAACAGGGTGTTTTTTACTTCAAAAAACCCAGGCTCATTCGCCTTGAAGAGACTGGAGATTTCAAAAAAGGTTCGGTCGCTATTCTGGGACCGAACGGCAAAGTGAAAGCGCATATGGGCGGAAGCTTCAAGATGTTCGTCGTGGAGCTTGATGCCGACTCGAATATGTTGAAGTCGGCCAATGGACACCCGATGGTCGAATCAGACTTCACTTCGCTCGCACAAGCGCTGAAGCATTTCTTGAAGACTGGCGTCACCTGCCAGGTCACAAAGGAAGCTTTCGACATGAAGGCGGAGCACGATAAAGTCTATATCCTCGAGCTCAGAAAGTCGCACGATCAGACCAAAATCTGGAAGCGTGTCGCAGTCAGCTCCAGAACACACCTGCCTTTGCAGTGGTGGGATTATGATGATGACGGCAACCTCTGGTCGCATGCCAACTGGGATTCGTTCAAACCCAATCAACAGCTTGCTGATTCGATATTCAATATAAAAGGAGACAAGGAAACAGGAAAGGATGCCGGTTAACCGCTCATTGCCGGACAGTTTGAGTGCCACGATTTGTGAGGACCTATGTTGTTCAATCAACCCACTTTAGTTTTGCTTCTACTTCTGGCTGTGGCAGTTGCAGTTGCCGCTCCAGTCTTGATCAAAGGATTCATGCGCCGCGGTAAGGGCGTCAAATACGAGCAAGATTTTCTTATTCAGAGAGCACCGCAGTTGATGTCGGTATTCACGATTTTTCTTCTTATCGTCACCGGCATGATCGCTAACGACATCATTCAAATCCCAGGGGTCGTACCTTTCGTTGCACTTTCAACAAGCAAGACCCTGACAGGGTTTCCGCTGTACATGGCCTGGTTCGGCAACGTCATATTCGTGAGTGGACTCATCTTCATGGTGGGCGGTTGGATCTCACTCGGCGAGATGTTCTCAACCGACGCAGAAGTGATGGAGAACCACACGGTCCGCGATACCGGACTCCTGTCCTACGTAATGCATCCGGCATACTCCGGTATCATTCAATCGCTTCTAGGCGCCTCAATCGTTCTGACCTCACCGTTTTGTATTCTGTTCACCGTATGCATGGTGGCACCGCTCTGGCTCAGACGGGCTAAGTATGAGGAAGCGCTTCTTCTCGAAGCTCTGGGCGAACCATACCGCGAGTATGCGAAAAACATGGGTTGGCGCAGACTCGTTCCGCGATTCATTCCGATAGGCGTCTAACCGACGCTTCCCGCATGGTTACTCAATTTAAGTGAGTCGTGACCTATCCAAAGTGTCACCACCGGTGATACAATATGCTAAGTATAGGAAAGTTTCTTTAACCCGCAGTCCTACCTCGCAGTTCGGACGGTAATTAACTTGAACCTCACCAAGACTAAAGTCGAATTAGTTGCTGTTTTGTCATGCAGCATGTTCTTACTCACCGCGGCATTGTCACCACAAGAGTGTCAGGCCCGGAAAATCGCTTCCGCCGGTTCGGAGGAAGCAGTCGTCACCAGCGAAAAGCGCGCCGGAAACAAAGTCTGGCACACAGCGAAGATTCTGATCAAGGCACCACCAAAAGTCGTTTGGGATACCGTGCATGAAGAGCGCAAGAAAGATCCCGACCTCGCTTACAGCAAAGTACTGGAGCAAGGTGTCAATGAATGCCGTCTGGAGCAGAAGTTCGTATTGATTCCAGTAATCGGTGCAGCCGTATGTGAAATGCATAACTCGGAGATACCGGGGCAGCGCATTGACTACAAGCTTCTCAAATCAGATCGGTTCAAATCCATGGAAGGCAGCTGGATTCTGACCCCGACAGATGACGGGCATCACACCATGCTCGAGCTCTCCACCCATCTTGACCTCGGTATGCCGGTACCCGGACCAATCATGAATACCGTGACTACGAAGAAGTTGGCTCGCAGACTGGATAACGTCAAGAAAATGGCGGAGCACCATCATGCGCAGGTAGCCGCTCAGAGCGGACATCAATCGCAGTAGCTCAGAGTTTCGAAATACCGGATAGACGGCGTGTCCGAACATGCGGAGCATCAGCGACACGCTGGCGCTCCGCCGTGTGGTGTTAACCGATACCGGTTAACTGCTCTACGAAATTGCAGGCCGTTCGACAAGACGCGTTTTTGGGGGGTTATCATAACTGGGGCGCGCAAATCTGCTCTATGAAATCGAGACGGGTGGCGCGCTATGCTAGTTTTTGAAATCCGATTATTGAAACAAGGGAACTGTTCGAACCGGAGGAGAAGCCGCCAGTAGCTGACGCTGTTCGAACTAGGGCTAAGCAGTGCGGGTTTCGAAAACCGACACAACCGAGGTGAACTACCGGCGAGGCCGGACAACACCATCTCACATCTGCCGGTTGCTAGCGAACGGCTTGCGATGCTTCGACCAGGAAGTGCAGTTTGACGCTGAAGTGTTGTTCGAAATACTCTTTCTTTTCATTGAGTGCCCATGCTTCCGCGAGGCAGTTTTCGCCGGGTTTCAGGAATGGAACTAGCGACAACATCTTCTGGGGCTTGATACCAGCAACGGTGTCGGTCGACTGATAGGGATTCATCATCACTTTGAGCTCGTCGATCACCTGATGGTGGCTACGGTCGAGCGCTTCAGCAACTCTAAGAATTGCCGCCAGATCTTGAACAATCGGTTTCATGGTCGGATTGAGCGCCTGCCAGGCTTCATGCGTTTCTTTAGGTACGGCTCCCCGATGATAACGAGCAACGGAGGCGATCATCTCCACCTGCTCTTCGCTGTGCCCCAACAGTCCGCCGTGTCGGATCAGGTAGTAGCTGTGTTTATGATGTCCGTTACGAGCGATAAAGGTACCGACATCATGCAGCATCGCGGCTGACCATAGGATATGTCCTACCTCCTCGTCATGGTCATGCAGAATTCCTTTGGTTTGCAGAAAAATGGAAGATGCAAGTCTTGCTACTTGCTCAGGATGTTCGAAGCCGGAATCATATTTTTCCAGCAGATAGTGCACGCTTTCAGACCGCGGATCACTATGACCTTTCAGCGACGCGTTAAGCCATCCGGTTTGAAGAAAGCGATCTACAACTACGCCTTCGCGAAGAGCGGAGGAACAGACCGTGATTTCGTCAGCGGTGAGCGAGCGCATCGTCTCGAGCAGAACGATCGCACCGGCGAGAATAGTCTGGCTACGGTCTTGCGACACACCCTTAATACGCTCGCCATTAAGCGCGCAACGCTCGATATAGGTGACAATTTCTTCCAATCGCTCGATAGGCATACGCCAGCCGTGCAATGGCTCGTTGGTTCTGCCGGTCTGAACGCGGTCGAGCTTCGCCAAAGCTTGCACGGTACCGGAGGTTCCGATCAGTCGATCGTATCCGCCTACCGCCTGAATCCGAGCAGCAGCCGGCTTTAGCATTCCCCGCACTTCGCCGTGCAACTCTTTAAGACTGTCGAGTGTGACACCCTTTTTGAAATATCGTAAGGTCAATCGGGCGCCGCCAAGCTTATAAGATTCAGCGAAATACGAGCGATTGCGATCGGCGGCGACAATCTCGGTGCTACCACCACCGATATCGACAACAACGAATCTCTGTTTCAACTCGGGCATGCTGAAGAGCACTCCAAGATAGATCAGGCGCGCCTCTTCTTTTCCGGATATCGTTCGGGCATCGAGCTTGAGCTCCTGTCTAATTCTCTCGATCGTCTCTTGTCCGTTGCGAGACTCTCGAACAGCCGAGGTAGCGACTGCTTGCACGTGTGTGGCGCCTTTGCTTTGTGCGAGCTTGAGCATGTCGCGAAGGATGCCTTTCGCGGTATCGTAGGCAATATCATCGATGTAGTGCGCACCGAGCGCTCGCCTGAAGAATGGCGCTATTTCTTTCACCCGAGTAATGACTTCGAAATCGCCCTTGTCTTTGGATGCTCGACAAACAATCATGTGAAATGAGTTGGTACCCATGTCGATGCAGGCAAAAACCGGACCTCCGGACAGCTTGGCCCAGCTGCCGGTGCGTTTGGGACCAGAACTTTTCGACTTTGGGCTCATTTTCCGCTCAGGCTCTCCACCGCATTCAACGTCTGCACATAATCAAGCGCTTGTCTAGCTGCTCTCTCTGCACTAGCGACACAATCCGGCAGACCGACGCCGTTATATGAATTGCCGGCAAGAAAGACACCAGGTAATGAATCCTGAGCTCTTTTCATCAAGTAGTCTACTCTGTCTGAGTGTCCGAGGTTGTATTGCGGCATGCTGAGTGGGAAGCGATTGACCGTCGCAAAATCCGGGCGGGATTTCACACCTAGATAATACTCCAGATCGCGGCATACCAATTCGACTAGTCTATCGTTCGGCATATCAAGCAGTTCTGCTTGCAATGCACCGCCAACAAATGCACGAATGGTTACTGACCCGTTTTTCGCTCGGTTGGCAAACTTGTTGCTGGCGAAACTGGCTGCCAGTATCGATCGACCCTCGCGGGCCGGTACCACAAAGCCAAAGCCATTCATGGGGTGCGGAATGGCGGTTCTGTCAAACGCTAGATTGACAACTGCGGCAGAGGCAAATTCGATGTCGGATAATTTCCCAGACAAGTGTGGATCACAAGATCGGACAATATCAGCCAATCGATGAGAAGGTAAAGCGCAAACAACAATGTCGAATCGCTCTTGCCCGGATTCGGTCGTGAGAAGCCAGTTCTGGCGCTCTCGAGTCAGTCGCGTGACGGCGCACTGTCTGCGAATTGCGGCATTTCCTAGCGCATTTTCCAGCGCATCGACAAGAGTTTGAACACCATTCTTCAGCGTCACGAACATGGAATATCTGGCACCAGATACAGTACCACCATCGGGACGATTCAGACGATTGCGTTTTAGCAACCCGCGAATAATGCTGCCCTCAGTGATTTCAGATTCGACAAACTGCGGAAGAGTCGAACTAGCACTCAGCCTGGAAACATCTCCAACATAGATACCTCCGACCATCGGCTGCGCCACCTTTTCGAGCGCTTCCCGTCCCAATCGACGAAGAATGAAAGATTCCACGGTTTCGTCCTGGAAGAGACGTCGCCGGGGTGCCACCAATTCCAGTGCCATTCGCAATTTGCCGGCAAGCGAAAAAAGCGGTGAACCTATAAGCGTTCCAAGCTTGCCTGGAGCAACCATAACGAAACCATCCGGCAATGCGTGCAGCCGTCCATTGCACGCGACCAGCGACCGGCGATTGAGTTGCTCCGTCTCAATTATTTGATCTTCAATACCAAGGTCGCGGCAAAGGTTTACGACCCATGGCTTGGTAGAGAGAAAGGCATCAGGACCATGCTCTAGAACATGTCCTGACAAAGTCTTGGATGTCTGTATCACCCCCCCTGCCCGAGAGCCGCTCTCGAATACTCGCAGGTGCGCCTGACGCCCCTCTTGTTCCAGCATGACCTTCAATCTATACGCGGCACTGAGACCGGTTATCCCGGCACCAATAACAGCAACTCTAAGGCGCTCGGATTGCTGACTCATTTACGACCTGCCCGACAGGCTATGCACAATCTCAACCAGATATTTCACATTGTCCGGCGGCGTCTCAGGCAAAACACCATGCCCAAGGTTAAATACATGCCCGGCTCTTCCAGCGGCTTTATCGAGAATAATCTTGGTCTGGCGTTTGATCTCATCCCTATCGGCCTGCAGGACCATTGGATCGAGATTACCTTGAAGCCCTTTGTCACCGATCAAGCGCCAGCCTTCATCAAGATCGATTCGCCAATCGACACCAATGACGTCTGCATCGGTTTGACTCATAAGTGGTAATAAACCGCTTGTCATGGTCCCGAAATAGATTATTGGAGCTCGCCCCTTCACGGAGGCTATCAGCTCTTTCATGTGAGGCAGAACATATGTTGAATAGTCGGATGGTGACAGGCATCCAACCCAACTATCGAAGATCTGCACGGCGCTCGCGCCGGCTTTGATTTGAGCGATAAGGTAGGCGCCAGTCAAGGAGCTCAGTCTGTGCATAAGGGCATCCCAAGCTTCTTTCTCCTTGTACATCAGTCGCTTGGTTCGCTCATAGTTGCGACTTCCGCCGCCTTCAATAGCGTACGACGCAAGCGTGAATGGTGCTCCGGCAAAACCGATCAACGGTGTCTTGCCGTCAAGAGCGCGAGCAGTCAAAGCAATGGCCTGAAGCACATAGTCCAGATCGCGCTCGGGAACGACCTCTTGAAGTGCCTCAACATCCTTGACCGCCTGAATGGGGTTGTCCAACACAGGACCGCCGCCCTTCTCGAAACGCAGTCCAAGCCCCATTGGCTCGAGCGGCAGCAAAATGTCGGCGAAAATTATTCCGGCGTCGACACCAAGCTGCTCTACCGCCATGACAGTCACTTCGCAGGCAAGCTCCGGGCTCTTGCAGAGCTCCAAAAAACCAACCCGGGAGCGAATGTCTCGGTACTCCTTTTGGTAGCGACCGGCTTGGCGCATGAGCCATACCGGTGTGTAACTAACCGGTTCTCGCTTCAGCGACTTTATGAAGACACTATCTATTTGCGATGTGGATGCCATGACACCTTCAGCCTCTGCCCCGGCGATGCCAAGAACTGGGACGTCAGGAAATACTACCACGCCATGTTAATATGGCACCTTGGATTGAAGAAACATAGAGCGGTTTTGCAACACATTCGTGCCCTCTAGCCCCGAAAGTTTAGCTCGCAATCGTATCCACTCAGAGGTGTTGATTCTGGGTGGTGGCCCCGCAGGCGTCAGTTGCGCCCTGGAGTTGAAAGACTGTGGCATCGACAGTTTGATTCTTGAACGGGCGACCCATCTCGGCGGTCAGTTGGTCGATATTCCAACTGCCATTCCAAACCTGGCGTCGGGACGGGCGGAGTCAGGTAAGGACCTCAAGGATCGCCTTTGCCGAGCCGCCGAACAAGCCGGTCTGCGGACCGCATATGGTCAGAACGTGAGCGTCTGCGAGCTCGCCGCCAAGCGGCTTTTGGCGGGAAAGACGTGCTATACGTACGACTTCCTTTTTCTCGCCACCGGCTATCGATTGAGGACTTTGGAGAACATTAGCGGCTTGGATAAACACGTAAACGATCTCGCTTATCGAACCGGCACTATAATGGAACAATTCGTTGGCAAGCGGGTAGCGGTGGTCGGTGGTGGCGAAAGCGCCTTATACGAGGCGCTGGAACGAGAGAAGACCGCAAAAGCTGTTAGCCTGATAGTTCGTTCCAACGTTTTCAAAAGCAGGCCTGCGCTGGTTGCAGAAGCGCTAGCCAAAGAGAAAATCGAAATTGTTTTCAGCCACGAGATTGAGGCCCTATGCGGCAATGGCGAACTCGACAGCCTAATTCTGCGCTCCACCGTGGACGATACCACGATAACGATTGCGATTGACAAACTTGTCGCGAAAATAGGCTATGCACCCAACACCGAGATGTTCATCGGTCAGGTTGAGATGGACCGGCTCGGGCATATAAAAACTGGACCAGACTGCTGCACTTCCATATCCGGTGTCTTTGCAGGCGGTGACATCGTCACACCAGGTCACGATAGAATTGCCACAGCGATGGGTCACGGAAGCACAGCAGCTAGCGAGATCAAGAACAAAATTCGAAAAGCAAAATAATTGATGCTGGAATTGGTCCCCGGGGGTATGAAATCAGCAAGCGGTCTGAGTACAATTAACTCTTCCCGGTTTGAGACGGGCGATGGTGAAAATTGAGCTAATTGGCATTGTCTTGATATTCGTCGGCATATTCGTCGTCGGTATTATATTCTTTGTTTTCGTCGCCCGAGCGTCAGGAATTTTTGGCAAGAAAGTTGATCCTCGCAAGGAATTTTTCAAAGAGGTTGAGGATGCCAGGGAGGCTCAAAATCTCGAGAAGAACCCCATAAGCTACGATGTCACCGGGACATGGAAAGGCGAAGGCGACGGCTACTTCGGCATTGGCAGAGACCTAGTCATAGATTTGACCCAGGAGCACTCCGCCATCAGCGGACGACTGACGGATCAGTTCGGTTATAGCGACTTTTCCGGAATGTATATCTGGCCCTATCTCTGGTTCGAATTCGAACGGCACGGCACCTCTTTCGAATTTCGAGGTGTGATAAAAGAGATTCCAGGCGGCAGCACGATTAAAGGCAAGTACCGATACTTCCATGAAGACGCCAATTGGAGCGTCACACTGAAGACCAGCCAAAAATCTGTTTACATCGAAAGCCCGAGCGGCCGGTATCGTGCCACTACAGCCAGTATCAATTTAAAAGATAAAGCGATAGAGCAGGCCATCCCGCAAACTCCAGCCATGTTTTCAGACGACATAACCGAAAGCGGACGATTTAAGGCCGACCCGGACAGGTGTCCGGACTGTAACGGCGAGATCGAACAAATCTACTCCTTTTGTCTTTACTGCGGGACAAAAAAGGAATAGACTTGACAGCCAGGACTTGGTCAGATCCAATCCGTATCATCAGCTACGGAACGGAATCTGCTCTAGGGAGGCCCAAACGATGGCACATCACGATTCTGTACACAATTCGCCCAACGAAACAAAATCTAGTCACGTCGTTCCTTCGACTGTCGAAGGCGGCGAAAGCGTCGACTGCTCGCCCGATCCGAGCGCGCAGATACTCGACCCAGATCTGATCGATTTCAGACCAATTCCAAGAGACGACATGGCCCTATTTCGCGAAAGAAAAGTAGACGCCGTCGATTCCGCAGCCGTTTAATATTCGATTACAGCATAGTTCGTCAGTATACCCTGGCTTCAGCTCGGGAAGCTTAACTCGGCAAGTTTGCCGAGTTCAACCTCCAGCATGCCGATTTCAACGAAGCTGTTGGGATTGGCTTGTGTGAGTGTATTGGCTCAGCGGCCCGAAGAAAACATCGTCGCCAAGTCAACCGTTTTGACTGTCGGCCATTTCGCATACGCGGTCTATCCCGCGTTAATGAGAGACGCCTCTTGCCGAACTTGCTCCGTTTTCCTAAAGCCGTTAACCGTCATCGGGCTCCACCTCACGAGGACGCCTCTTGTCGAACTTGCTCCATTTTCCTAAGGCAGTTAACCGTCATCGGGCTCCACCTCACGGGACGCCTCTTGTCGAACTTGCTCCATTTTCCTAAGGCAGTTAACCGTCATCGGTCTCCACCTCACGGGACGCCTCTTGTCGAACTTGCTCCATTTTCCTAAGGCAGTTAACCGTCATCGGTCTCCACCTCACGAGGACGCCTCTTGCCGAACTTGCTCCATTTTCCTAAAGCAGTTAACCGTCATCGGGCTCCACCTCGACACACTTCCTGACGGGAGCGTTTATAGGGGACCCCTCAAACTAAGGCGAAGTCTTAACAACCAGGCAACCGGAAAGCTTGTCGTGCAGCGTCTGTTTTTTCGCGCTTTTCAGTGCCATCGCATAACCACCAAATAGCAACAGCATGGAAAGCAGCCTGGTTGCATGCCTGAGTAAAACTGCGAGCAAGCCTGGTCTCTTGCCATTTACCGTGGTCACTTTCATCCCGACGACGAGTTTGCCAACTGTTCCTTGCAATGGAGAAATCTCCATTATTACGTGGTAGAGCAGATTGACTAGAACGAGAGAACCAATCGTGCACATCCATATAAACGTGGAAGACTCAGTCGGACCGGCCACATCCCTTGCGTGAATGTGCTGCTTCGCGAGTTCTATGAAAAATGGAAACGCTATACCGGGCAGTAATCCTTCCATAAAGAAGAATCCGGGAATTTGAGGCACGAATATCGATGCGTCGATTTTGGTGATGAGCATCGGCAAGAACAATGCCAGAGGAATGCTGATCGCCATAAACACAAGTGCTTCCATCAGAGCTGCCAAGCCACGAAGGAAGAACGGGGCGTACTCAGTCTCCTTTTCCTGGTCCATCTCAACTACTGTTTCCATCGAACAGTCCTCTGGTCATACCAGGCTCGGATAAGCGTTAAAACTGACAATTAACCAATCTCATTTAAATCGAAGTTTCCACCTGCTGAGATGGAGGTAAAATACTAGTGCCTGTACTCTGACAGCTTGAGCATACATTCGTTTTTGATACGGAACAAACGCTCTCGCGAATCGTACAGGTATTTTTTTGCATCAACGAGTACTCTCATTGCCGGATTCGAGAGCACTAGACTCGCGCAGTGCAAAGACCTTTTCTATCACCTCGGCGACGACCTGATTCGGAGTAGAGGCACCAGCCGATACACCGATCACCACAGGTGATGCTGGCAACCAGTCGTCAGATACGACTAAATCAGTCCTGTGCGGAGGCTGATGGCGGATCGACGATGCAGAAACAATGCATGAGGGTCCGTCGATGTGATACGAAGGCACCCCTTTAGTCAGCGCAATCTCGTGTAAATGTCCAGTGTTGGAAGAGTTGAACCCACCGATAATAAGCATGACGTCGAGACGTTCTTCAATCAGACTCAGCATTGCGTCTTGACGTTCTTGAGTGGCATCACATATGGTATCGCCCGGGCTGAGGAAATGATCGTTGAGCATGGTCGGACCAAATTTCGAAAGCATGGTTCTCTCGAAGAGCTTGCCGATCAGCTCTGTCTCTCCCTTTAGCATAGTTGTCTGATTGGCGATACCTATTCGAACCAGATCCTTTTCCGGATCGAAACCTTGCGAACACGCCTGTTTAAACCGTTCGAGGAACTCTTTAGCAGAGCCGCCATGGAGAATATAATCGGCAACCAATTCCGCTTCTTGTAAGTTTTGAACAATAAGATAAGTCTCGGCCCGAGAAGAAGTAGCGATGGTTTCTTCGTGGTTATATTTGCCGTGAATAATCGCGGTGAAATCACTCTGCGCAAATTTTTGCACGCGATTCCAAACGCGAGATACCCAGGGGCACGTGGTATCAACGACGTCGCATTTGCGTTGTTCGAGGAAGTGCATCTCTTCCACACTCGCTCCAAACGCAGGCAAAATAACGACATCGCCTTCGTTAACACAATCGAGATCTTTACTACCATCTTCCCGTATCGAAAGGAAGTCGATGGACATGTCTCTTAGATGCGAGTTTACGAGTGGGTTATGAATGATCTCATTAGTGATCCAGATTTTTCGATCAGGAAAATGGCGTCGAGTTTCGTAGGCCATCGACACGGCTCGATCGACCCCCCAGCAAAATCCGAAGGCTTCCGCCAGTCTAATCGTAATATCGTTGCGAACGAGAGTATTGCCTCCCTCTTTCAGCTCAGCGATTAGATTTGACTCATAAGCGCGCTTCAAATCCTCTTCGACAACATCCTGGAGACCGAATCCTTTTCTATGATAGGTCTGGTTTTTCATTGAAAAAATTCTCTTTGCAGCTAGTCCGAATTTTACCGGAGTTTACTCAAGTTTTGCGCTTGAAACGGTAAACAGGGTGTTATTATTTCATTGGCTTACACTTACTATGGACCCTAGTTGACAAGCATAAGTCAAGGTGAGGAGCGTTTGTATCAGGGGTGATCAAATCCCTTGGGTCCGTAAACGGGGAGGAAATTTCGTGAAAAAGTCGTTCTTAACACTTCTTGCTGCAGTCGCTATGACGACGTCGCTCTGCGGACCAGCACGCGCAGAGGACATGAAGGAAATGGCAACCAACGCAGCATGGTTCCCAGTCAAGGCTCTCGCTGTTGGAACAGGTATGGTAGTCGGCATCCCAGTCGCCGTGACCCGAAGAAGCTCCAATCGCTGCATCGAATACACTCAGAACTTTGCTGAGAAAATTGGCGGCAAAGAGCACATTCCACCTATGGTATTCGCCAGCATCATGGGAATGCCATTCGGTCTACTCGTCGGCACAGGTGAAGGCTTCTACTATGGTGGCAAAAATGCCATCACTCACGGCGTAGAAGAGAAGCCTTTCCAACTCTCCACATTCAGCCTCGATCCTGAACTGGAATAGTTAGGTCACTATATGTAGAGAAGGGCGCGTGCGTTGCATGCGCCCTTTCTGTTGCATATGAAGACAAGCTCGCCGACAGGCTTACAATTCAATATCACAATAGATGACAAAAAATATTTTGTACAGCATATTCGCTGACAAGACGAGTACCATCTATGCGCTTGGCTCAGGAGCTAGTCAAATGGAACATTTTGAATTACGTGCGCTTATTTTCGACATGGACGGAGTTTTGATCGACTCAGAGCCAATGCACTTCCAGGCCTTCCAGAAATTTTTCGAGGGTCATGGACTCGACTACACAGCAGAGCAAAATGCGCTCTATTTAGGCAGAAAGGATATGGAGATTGCCGCCGATTTGATAGATCAATATGCATTGAAGATGAGCGCAGAGGAAGTCGTGGAGCAGAAGGAAGAGATCTTTCAAAAACTGGTCAGATCGAACGCGATACCCAGAGAAGGGGTCGTGGAAACTCTGAAAAAGGCGAAAGCAATGAATGTAGAGTCCGCGTTAGCTTCATCAGCGACGATGCCGAGCATCAAACTGATCGTCGATACACTCAGTCTCAATGACTTCTTTCACAATCTCACCTCTGGCGATGAGGTCAAGCATGGTAAACCAGCGCCGGACGTCTTTCTGCTCGCAGCCGAAAGAATGAGAGTCGATCCCCAACACTGTCTGGTAATTGAAGACACCGAGGCTGGCGTAGAGGCGGCAAAGGCAGCAGGGATGAAGGTCGTAGCAATTCCGTGTGAGGCTACTAGACACCAGCTACATAGACGCGCCGATCTGAAAGTTGATAGTCTCCGTGAGTTGAACCTTCAAGAATGGGTACGAAATTGGAGAGCAGCAACTCCATAAGTTGAATATCGGACACTGAACCGAAAACAACTCAAATCTCACTGGAAAGTTGGAATTGACAAGCATGCATTAGATTCATGTGGGTATAAAAACTTGGGAGTGTGGACTTTCTTCAATAAAAATAGGGCATAGGTTACTTCATATGAGAACAATTCCAAAGGAGCGAATACTAAGAGTCAACTGTCCCGGCTACGGAACAGACGCTCATTGGAACCTGGGTCGCGCCAAAAGCCTGAACAGCTACAGCGCAATTATCGTTAATCCTGTCAGCATCGCTCACCTATTCGACAAAGATCCGGAGCTCGTTCGTAAAGTGGATCAGTCACTCGCCGAAGGGCAGACTACGCTGGCCATTGATGATGACTTACTATTGCGCAATCTGTCTGCAGAAGTCGATAGCAGAATTCTCGAGCTATCAGATTTCCTCACTCAGGGTGGTGTATTGGTTTACTTTCTCTGCAGGCCGTTCTTGATCCAGGGTCCGTCAATCGCTCTCGACAATTACTACTGGCTGGAAAGTCTCGTACCCGACCAACCGGTCGAGCGCAACGTCAGACACATGAGCGCGGTGTCGCACGGTCGATTGATCGAGCCAACCGAAGATGGAATGACCTCGGAATTCAGCCAATATCTACAACAGCACGGACTGGAGTGGAGCACGCTTATTCGCTCTGAATATCTGACAGAAGGCTACAACGTGTTAGCCGAAGCCGGGGCGCGAAAATGCATCGCCGGGCAACTATTCATCGTTGAAAGCAGCGGGAAAGTAGTCTTTCTGCCTTCTCCGTATTCGCCCGATTTCGATAAAACTCTCATCGATTGTCTCAATAGATGGTATCAAACCAAGGATCCTTCCCCTGAGGAGCTAGAAGCAGAGCGCCTCGAGTCGCAGGTCGCTCTAGCGCATGCAGCACAGTCTGTACCACAAGCCGGACCTGTGCTCTTCGACCGAGATCAGGCAAATTACGAACCAATTGCATCCGCGCAAATGGATATCACACCGGCCGCTCCAGCGCCGCAACCTGAGTTGCAAACAGTTCAGGCGGTGACACCTGCACCACAATTCGAGACGGATCTGTCCATGATTGCGGAGACAGTCTCGCAGGAGGCTCGTCGCTTCGAAGAAGAGGTAGCCAGCAGAGTTGCGCAGGAACCGCAGAAGAAAAATACAACCAGCATTGACCTATCGATTTTCGCTCAGACGGCTCGACAGCTCGTTCAGCAGGCCAATCAACCAGAGCCTCAAGCTGAAGAGATGCCGATGACGACACCAAGCGCTACAGTGGAAAGTCAGCCTGAGCCGCCAAGCTCGAATAGCGACGAATTGTCGACCGGCTCGCACGGCTCATTGCGATCTATTCTTTCATATGTCGCGCCATCGCTTCCAAGCAGCGTGCATCCGGACAATACAGCGCCTTCCGTGCTCGCAATGGAAGAGGAAGTAGAGTTCGACCAGGGTAATATTGCAGCACCATCTGTGGAGGCAGCCCCTGAGATTCAACCAGCCGCGCAGGAACCGGAACAACCGGAGCCGGAGCCGGAACCCGAGCCCGAGCCGGACTCCGCACCACAACCAGTTCTGGAGCAGCCGCCAGTGCGGCCGCCTGAGCCTGCCAGACAATCACATGGCGGTCTTCCAGCCGCGCAGTTAACACCACCGACGCCAAAGTCGATGAGCGCTCTTTTCAGCGATGACGACGAATTCGCTACCAGCGCTGCGACAAATACGCCAGACCCCTCATCGGATTCGGGTTTCTTCAATCAGATTGCCAGCGCTTCGCCACAACCATCGCAGACACACAATGGACCAGCAGATGAAGAGTTTGAATTCTCCGAACCGGAGAGCCCGACTACAGAAGAAGTGGCGCCTTCGGCCCCACCAGTTGATCTTCCCGCGTTCGAACAACCCTCGATAGATGTGCCGGAGGCACCGACGCCCGCACCACAACTTGTTTTACCTGATGGAGATAGTGCTGTGACTTCAAATAACAACGAACCCTCCAATCACGAAAACAAATCTACAATGGACTTACTTCGCGAACTCGAGAAGGCACAGCGCCCGGTCGAGCCTCAGCCCACGAGTCAACAGACTATGCCCGCCCCAGGCGGCGATGGCATGCCGAGACCCGTACTCAACAATTTCGTCAAGAAGGATACGAGCGACTTTGCAGTCCAGGAGGCGGCTAGACCAATAGTCGCTCCGTCGATCAATCCGCCAACAACTTATGCACAACCGCCCGCCGCGGCTCAAACAAAGAGCATGCTCGGTACCCTGACTCAACCGGCAGAACCGAGAGCTAGTGCACCGCAAGCCCCCGTTATCGATGCGAATAAGGAGAACAGCTTTATGTCCAATATGAACGTTCCAGACTGGTGCAGACAGTACTCATTCTCCTATCTCGACGAGCTGAAAAAAGAGCAGTCCACTCTGGCGAGCCAGTTGCAAGATGTTCAAGCCAAGTTGAACACAGTCGATAGTAAAATCGCATCAGTAGAGCAGCTCAAATGTGCGCTGCTGGCAGGCGAAGGTGAAGCGCTCAAGGAAGCTTCCGGTCTGGTTCTTGCAAGACTCGGCTGGTCGGTCAATCATGGCAGCACACAAAATGAAGTACTACTTCTCAACGTCGATCAACCGGAAGCTCTGGTCCGAATCGTACGTAGCGAAGCACATTGCGACAGGTCGGAAGTAGCTCAAGTATCCGGCGCCGCGATCGCTTTCTGGGAAAAACACGACATCGAACCGAAAGGATTGCTGATTGCCTGCACATGGGCAAATGTCAGTCCACAAGCCAGGACGCAGCGCGATTTCGAGGATGCGGTCGCAGAGTTTGCTCGCAAGAAGAATCTCTGCTTGATGACTACGCTCCAGATGATAGGTATTTACCGCGATCTCGAACTTGGCATAGTGACTGCCGACGCGGTGAGAAAGCAAATGCTCGACACCAACGGGTGCCTGACAGGCTACACTGTTGAAGCACCTAACATGGTCGGAGCCAGAGCATAAGCCAGGCTGAGACGATAACAACACGAGGTCTTCATTAGCAAAGGTGACGACGCTACCGACAGTTCTTATTTCAGGTGCATCAGAGGAGCTCACTTCCCGAATCGAGCAGTTGATTCGAAGCCAAGCTGAGCTCTCTTTCGTGTCCAGCGTTACCCCGGACCAGGTCTCATCATCAGAGGACCTCAAGGCCAAACTGATTTGGATTGAGCTGGAGTCCGATCCACTCGGCAATTTAGCCGTCCTGGAAGCATTGATCAAGTCCAACCCTAATACCTTCTTCGTCGTCAGCAAGGAGGATTTGGAACCGGATCTCGTCAAGAGAGCAATGCAGATAGGCGCGCTCGACTTCCTCGATCATAAAGGCTGGGCCGCCCAGATTCGAAGTGTAATCAGGCGAGTCATGGCGAAAGAGTATGGTTCAAAGCCACAGACGAACAGTGCTGGTCGAGCAACACCAGGTAGTAACTGGAACCAACTCAACAATTTGAAGATCCAGACCAGCAGCTCCACTTTTCGGCGCGTGGATGCCACGAAGAGCTCAGTCTCTAGACAACCATCGGAATCCGAACGTGAGTTGGCATTTTCGCAATACGAAGACGAGCCCGTCCGGGAATCGTTGCAAGAAGTCGTAACCGACACATATACAACTGAAGAGATTCAAGAATCACAGGAATATTCAGAAGGCGAGCAGGCGCAAGAATACGCCGAAGGCTACAGCGAAGAAGAGGTTCAATACTACTATACCGAAGACGGTCAACTGCTCTACTACACGGAAGATGGTCAGGCCTACACAGAAGACGGGCAGGCATACGCCGGTCTGGTATATTCGCAAGATGGGCAAGTCTGGGGTCCGGATGGTCAGCTGCTGAGTGGCGAAGAGTACAATCAGGAAGAGACTTACGTTGCCGAGGATGCCCAATCCGAAATTGTCCCAGAAGTTTGGCAAGAAACCACCGGTGATGGCTCAGAGCAAGAAACGGATAGCCCAGAGGGATATTCAGAGCTACCCCTGGGCTATACTGAAGACGAGCAGGGTTACACAACTGACGGCCCGGCAGAAGAAATTCCTTCCCAGGAAGAGTACGAGGGCTCCTATGGAGAGGAGTCGGCACTTGGACTGAGCGGAGAATTTAAGGCGCACCACCTTCGCCAATTGGAAGAGTCCGGTAAGTTTCCTGCAGCAACGCTAACTGATGCCCCCTTAGAGGAACCGCTCTTACCACCGGAGCCTGATGGCGATACTGCCGGTGGTACTATCGACGAGCCGCCGGAGAAAGCCAGATGGGGTGAATTAGACTCAATTATCTCGACACCGAAAAGCGAAGGAAAAAAAGCAGGCAACAAATGGGCCGATCTAGACTCAATTGCGACGAAACAGAAATCGGAGAAAGAGGCGACCAGTAAGTGGGGCGAGCTCGATGCATTGAGTAAACCCGCTTCAACAGCCAAAACCACGGAGCCCACGAGCAAATGGGGAGACCTTGATGCTATCGCAGCGTCCGGACAAACGCAAGAGGACACAGGCAGCACCTGGACAGAGTCGGAGGAAATTGGAAGCGAAGTTTCGGTTGATATCGGCATACAATCGTCTTCCAATTGGAGCGAACTGGGTGAGATAACAGCGTCATCAGGCGCAATAGGTTCCACCGCAAACCAATGGGGAGATCTTGACTCCATCAGCACAGTGGAGCCATCCGAGAGTAAAGCCGCCGGCAAATGGGGTGAGCTTGACGCGATCGGATCAAAAAGTGCCAAAACATCTTTTCCTAAAGGAGAGGCCCCGGAAGGCGCTCAGCGAAAGGCATCCGGAAAGTGGGGCGAGCTTGACTCCATCCACGCGAAATCTCCCGGGAATGATCCCCAACCTGCAGTCGTCAACAAGTTTACTCGAAAGACTCAAAACGTCGAACTCCCCAAGATTCCCGATGCCGAGCCGACAGCAGATAAAGAGTCAGGTCCGACTGATGCTAAGAAGTGGGGCAATCTCGACGAAATCGCAAGCCCTAGAAAAGTCCTTGGTCCGGAAGAGTCGAAGTGGGGCAATCTTGACTCCATCCCTACACCTGGCAAGAAAGTTCAAGAACCAACTGCAGCATGGGCCGGCGATCTGGACACGATCCCGACTCCAAAAGCAGGGTCTGGACCCGTGACTGGACCTGCCTTAGTCGAAGGCGCATTGCCAATTGGGCAGGCCCAATCAACCGAGGCATCCAAGTGGAAGATGGGCATGTCCACGGACATGTCCTCCGGCGCTCGAGAGGTGGGCGCCATGAGAGACAAGCTAAAAGACTCCATCACGCCCGTAAAAATTAGTTGGGGCAAGCTCCACTGGGTGGTGGCAGCTGTAGTACTAGCCTCGCAACTATACCTGGTCTTCAGTTTCTGCAACTATCCGACACCGCCAGCTGAGATCTCCATGGGACGCTAGATCATTTTTCGCACGGCACTATATATGGTGACCACCTAGTGTTCGGTAAGCTGATCGATTTTAGCCGCCAGAATAAAATCGCTTTCGGTCAGACCATCGACCTTATGAGTCCAGAGGTCAATACGAAGCTCACCCCATCTCACGAGCAGATCCGGGTGATGCCCCTCGCTTTCGGCTATTATGGCAATCTTGTTAGCTAGTTCCATCGCGCTTTTGAAATCATCGAACTTGTATGACTTAACTAATCGACGATCTTCGTTACAGACCCAGTTGCGTAACTCTCGAAACAGCGGCGCTATTTCGCTGCTGGTCAGTGGCGATACACCACCGCGACAGGGAACACAATTTTTCTCGGCAAGACCCACAGCATTGACCTCCTAATCTTTCAAGCATCCACCGGAATTACGTCATCTCCTTGGGACCAAGCATCGACTAAGTCATGAGGATCCTCTAGCACTTCCATAGACATCGGTTCGTCCGGAGCCCGCTCGACCTCCAACGGCAACCGCTGAACAATTCGCTCAATATTGTAGACCAAATTGAAGCTCACCCTGGACATCTGAGCCATGTGTAGCGCGTCGTAGAGAGAAAGAAGCCACGGTACGAATGTCCAACACAGGGCACAATAGACAATTCCAGAAATGCGTTCGCCCAGATAAAACTTGTGCATACCAAAATTGCCGAGGATAACAGCCAACCAAATTGCTGTCCGTTTGTCTCTACCACCTTCTACTGCCTTGTGCGCCGCTTCGATCAACTGGGCTTTCTTGAGTCCCAGTGGCGGTCCGAGCGGAATAGGCTCACCAGGCGCAACCAAGAGCTCCGTCGTCACAGGTGGTCCATCGTATCCACAGATGCAGTTGGCATCTGCTTGTTTTGCGGATCTAACTCGATAGACCTCGGATTCGGATAGCAAACGCCGACAAAATGCACAATAGAGCGCTACCGAAAGAAGCTCGCGTTCTTTCGGTGCCCGAAAGTTAACCGCCGGGTCACCCGGAGAGGCTGCCGATGTCTTGTGATTGAGGTAGTCTATACGTTTTTGAAACTGCTGCTTCTGCGATTCATTTCTAGCCAGGTGCTCGGCGCGCACCAGCTGTTCTATTGCTTCTTTACCTTTATTCAGTTTCAAGAACGAGTCGGCGAGACGTTGACGTGCCTTGATCTCATAATCTTGTTTTCCCTCGAGACCATGAACGCGTTTGAGGGCTTCGGCAAAACAAGCATGAGCCTCATCGTAGGAGCCGTCTCTGAATGCCACCTTCCCTCGTTGCATCCACTTGCCGAAGGCTTTCATCAAATCTGTTTCGAACGTCAACTCTCCCTTAATCACCGGAATTTCAAACGAAGACACAGACTGTCCGCAGCTATGACAATAGATCTGCCACGGCTCCAGCTCAGTACTGCAAATCGGGCAGCCTATCATGCCGGTCTCGCTATTTTGAGCAATCTCTGCCAATCAACTCTCCTGCAAAGCTTCTACATCCTCAACTTCAATAGTTATCTGGATACTTCTCCAGTATTACTTTCTTGGATGTCTCGCCGGCAGGCTCCAGCCGCCTTAAATCGAAGTTCATCTCATCACCAGGCTTGAGCGTCGCCAGAATATCTCTAACCTCATCAGATGAGGTAACAGATTTCTTGTTCACTCGCATGATAATGTCCCCAGGCTTGATTCCGACTTTGGCTGCCGGTCCTTGATTGACGACTGCCTTCACTAAAACCATCACGGGATGTCCGGGTAATGTATGCGCCTTCTTCCTGTCCGGATCGAAATCCTCCATGTAGATACCGAGGAACGGGCGCGGGATACCGCCTTCTTCGATCAGTTTTTTCGCTACCTGGCTGACGGTATCAGAGGGCAACGCGAAGTTGATACCAAGAACACCTCGATTGGCCGCAGCTACTGCTATACCAATAACCTCGCCATCGAGGTTGACGACTGGTCCTCCAGAATTGCCTGGCGCTATCGAGGCATCCGTTTGAATAAGAGGTATGTGATGGTTGAAGTCAGGAATCACCCGATTAAGAGCGCTTACTACACCGATGGTGACGGTATGATCGAATCCATGCGGACTTCCAATTACTATCGCCCAATCGCCTACTCTCACCCTCCTGGCGTCAGCGAAATGGGCAACGGGCAAATTGTTGGCGCTGATCTTTACTATGGCAAGATCGGAATAGGCATCTCGAGCCACGACGGCGCCTTGATATTCACGGTGATCGGCAAGGGTCACTCGAATTTCAGCACCGGGTGCAACCACATGATTGTTGGTCAAAATGTGACCAGTAGAGGAAACAATCAGACCGCTTCCCTGCGATTGCCCCGGATAACTTCTCGGCGTCGGTCGTGCGTTCGGAGGCGGTTGAAAAAATTTTTGGGTCGGTTGAAACGGCGCGACAACCGGCTCCGGAACTCTTCTAAATCTCGTATCAATATTGACAACGGTAGGGTTGATCTTGGCGACAACATCAGCAACAGCCGAGTCCCGCCGCACTTTGGTGGTTCCGGGAGGCGGAGTATCCGAGGAATCGTCCTCTCTGAGCCCAGTCACAACATGGTTATGGGGAAACAAGAATGAACCGCACCAGAATCCGATTGCAAAAACATTGACACAGGCAAGGAAAAACATTGCCTTTACCTGTTTTCTCGAAGCCGGAGGCTCTTCTCTGGGAGCATCGATTCGACCAGTCGAGTCAGAAGGAATCACGGTCTCCGGCTCGATTGCAACCACATTAGGCTTCAAGAAGCGCCCTGATAGTTTCAGAAATCGCTCTAAAGTGTTGGACTGTTCGTCTACTTTCGCCTCAGGTGTACCACTCGCTTGCGAATTCTTGATTGAGTCGTCTTTGCTTCTGTCCGGCGGAGGTATCGACTTTTCGCCAGGTCTATTTCGCAGTCCCTTGATCTTCTTTTCGCCGGCGACCTCGGCCTCTTTGCTTGCCTGCTCGAGAGTCTTCGCCGGACGATATCGCTCCCATGCCGGCGGAGCATCGTCTTTCAAGAGCGCATTACGATCAGGCTCCATGGCGAGTATGTCTTCTTCCGACATCTCCTCCCCTGGTGAAAAATAGATAGGGACGTCGTCGTCTACGTCTTTAGCCATTAACTGTTCCCTGATTGAGGCTGTGTGGCATAAGTTCGCCTCTCAGAGATCATACCAATCAAAGACCATGTTGAAACAGAATTAAATGCGCGAGCAAGTGTGAGATGCCCGATAATCGTTAATAATTCCAGATCGGGTTGACACCACGCATAGTGCTTAGTCAGGCCGATAATTCGAGAATTCGTTCCACTCTTTTAGGACTCAGGAGCAGCACTTCGAGCATGGCAATAGCATCTCGAGAAAACGTCGAGACAGTCAGCCTCCTCTCTAATACTCTCGTAGTTTCCGCCAAAATATCAAGACAATCATCTTCAGAAAAATTGCTCAAATCGCGACTGAGCAACTCAAGCTTCAATCGGATGCGCAAGAGACAGGCAAGAATGACGACGTGATGCAATCCTGCGACTACGCTCAAGTAGTTAAACCCAGGACCAAAATAGAGCTTCGAAAAAATCTTGAGGTAGCAAAAGCGCCTCAACAAATCTGCCGATTTCACTGGCAACCTGCCAAGCCGTCTATCAAGAAGCGCCTGAAAACCAAAGCTTTTGGCGCCATGCGCTAAGGTCACATTGTGCGGTTCCGCCATAAACTCTCTTGCCACAGCCTCGGCGTCAACCTCACACATTCCTAACTTGTAAACGTTGTCGGGGAAATACGTGGCAAGGAGATTGCGAACGAGAACCTGATCGATAATCTTCTGGCTTACAGGGATGTTTGCAGCGTTGTCCAGCTTGATGGACGCGCTTATGCGTTTGCGAAAACGCTCGCCCTCTTCGAACAGGATGCGCTCGCTTCGACCTGTAAGGTCGTCCCGACCAAGTTTCGCCAAAATCATTGATTCACCTTCCAAGTAATCGTGGAAGCTGAGGCTTTGACCATCAATCAATTGGATGTCGTTCCAGTCGAGTTCCAGTAATGGAAACAGTTGATTGAATAAAATTAGTTTTTCCGACAGCAGCTCTCGTTGGTCCGATAGAGGACGGCCCAGATTGAACAGAACCCCAGTTGCAGCGAAGCTTACTGAAGCATAGGTGCCGGAAGGAGTGTTTGTGAATGTATATGGAAAGAGTTGGCACATTGCCGGTTTGAACTCAGGTCCGTGCTCATTCTGCAATTGACAGCGCTTGTCAGCCGTGAGGAACTGACACAATCCATCGGCGTCTCTCTTTTCAAGCGAATGCGAAAAAGCATTTAGCTTCTCATCGTCACATCTGAGGACTCTAAACAGCTGCTTTGAATCCAGTGAATTCTCCTGAGCGTATATTTCGATTCGCGAAAAATCTTTGCGAGTTATCGGAACCGGCCACTCGAAGCAACAGTTACCGCAACAAGTGCAGTCGAAATTAATTCCGTCAGGTATCAGCAGTTCAGACATCCACATAAATGTTACCAACTTCACTGCAAATAAGAGAAAATGGAAGTTCTTAAAACCGACAAGAGTGAAAACAAAACAACCTGCATGTTCGACAAGATTTCAACGAAGAATAATCGGATAGTGCATGTCTTGGTCCTGTGCATCCTGATAGGCTTTGCAATGGCAATGTATGTCGGCACACTGGAAGCCTTACCGCTTCTGGATGAATATTACATAATCGATTTCCTGAAAGCACATGCCAGCTCAACGATGGACTTTCTGACATCGATGATCGATTGGCCCGGACCTGAAACTTTCGACACCTGGGGCATATTGACAAGCAGCTGTGTATCGCTGCTGTCGGCAACCTCCACTCAATCGTTTTTTCCAATTCGACTCTTTGCACTTTTAGTCCACATCGCCAACGCCTTTGTTTTCTTCGTCGTCGCGAGCAACATCCTGGAGCCGCCCGATAACACAACTCGCGCCTGGTCGACCTGGGTTGGAGCAGCCGCCTCGATACTGTTCCTCACCTATCCGTTGGCACCAGAGACGGTATCATGGTTGGGCGGACTGGCATACGAATTAGGTTGTTTTTTCTTCCTCGTCTCTGTCTACCTCTATATCAAGGGGAAGGTTGAACGCAACTGGACCACACTTGGGGTGGCCTGGATTGCATTTTTGTTTGCAATTCTGGCAGACAATTCGCTCTGGTCATCAGGTTTTATCATTGTTGCGCTGGAACTGGCAAGGTCATTCATAGGCGCCGGACCGCCGGACAAAAGCAAGATGTCCAAAGTCCCCGACGTCAAAGAAGTCTTCGAAGATGCGGTAGATCGGCTCATGGAAGAAACCATCTCCTCGCATCGCGAGCATTCAGACGCGTCGAAGGAGCCCGCCTCTGACACCACTGATAGTACTAAGAAAAACAGTGATAGCAATACAGAATCGACAAAGACGAAAGAAGAGGACGACAGTCCGGCAGCGCTTTTCGATACTCTAGTTCCGGCGCTACCTTTCATTGTACTAGGTGTCTTACTCTCAATCCGTGCCTTGCCTCAAGCCGGCAACCAACAGCTGCCGGGAACCATGATCGCGGGATTCGCCGATTGGGGGCGCGCTTTCAAGCATCTGTTCCTTCCGATCAACCAGAGCATAACGGAAGGCTATGCCCGGCACTACGCTTTTCTATACATTTTGTATGCGGTACCAGCTGCAGTGACAGTCCTGGCGCTCGTCCGAAATCGGCTGTTCCGCCAGAACGTGGCGTTTTTATTGGCCTGGCTCATCATGATACTCGTACCACACCTGCATCAGGTCGTGGTCGATTCGACCCTGAGCGGAAGTCGATTCGCATACGAATCTTTGTTACCGGTGTCGGGATTGATAGCGCTGCTCTTTTTCTCCCCTGTATATGCAATCGCAGCCCCAATTGGCGTCAAATCATTCGCCTGGGCGAGACTAGTTCCCGTTCGCATTTTCGTCACTGTAGTCTCCATCGGGTTTGTAGCTATACTTTTACCGGGAAACATGTCTCGGACCATTCACCAGAATGCATACTACAAGCGAGGGGCGAAGTGGCTGGATACCATAGCTTCCAGCGCAAGAAATATCGAGAAGAAAGCCCGATCCTCCTTTTGTCTTATTCGAGATGTACCAGCTGCAGTTTCGGTTCTTCCCAAGATCTCACCATTTAATGTCATCATATATGATGGCGAGAAGAGAACTACGCGAGCGATCAAAGTACCGGGTGGTCCGCTCAAAGACGCGTTACGCCTGGACAAAGAGCCGTATAGAGATATATCAGTGCACTGGAGCCGCGAGCACAACAGCCTGATCAAAGTGGATCTCGGGCTTGGGGCTCCAGCAATAACTCGATTGACCGCACTAGACGTTCGCAACCGACTTCGTCCCGGCATGGAGTTCTTAAAGACGGTTCAATTCGATAACACAAACAATTGTCTTATTCTCGATAGCAATGCCGAGACTGGTCCGGTTATCAACTTCGAAGTGTTTGGTATCAGTCCAGTCGGAGATGATTTCGTTTATGTGGACGCCAAAATAGACACTCCACAAGACGACGACAATGCCCACATGGAGCTGTACTGGTTGACCGTCTGGGAGAAGGAATTTTCCAATAAAGATCGCTTTACTCGCTGCCGCGTAATCGTCAACGACGGACAGTTTCACCGTTACTATCTGCCTGTACGCTCCACGGCATGGTCGACGAACGGTCCCCTAACCCATCTAACCATGGGGTTCCCAGCAAGTGCAAAAGTAGTTCTTAAGGAAGTAGGAACCATATCGCCGCCCGAAAGGATTGCCAAACTAACCTATCAATCAACTGAGACAGAGAGCGATTCGACAGCTATAAACGGGACTTCATTCGGTTCTCTATGTCACGACTATCCAATTCTCAAAGACCTAGGACTGGTATCGATGGAGCGAAAGCAAGAAGACATCAAATTCGGATACGACACGAGCATGGTAGAAGGAGCAACAGGCTGCGTAGTGGAGATTGCCCAATGTGATAAGTTCTTCGACAACCCGAATGGAGACGAGCTCTCCAAGAATTCGCTTAAAACAGTAAAGGTCGCTAGCACAAAAGGTAGTGTCAAGCTCACTCGCGCCGATTTCAAGACGGATGGAATCTATGCAATTCGAGTGTTCGCTACCGACAAAGACGGTAAACTACTATCGAATGCTTCGGACGAATTCAATTGCCTGGTCTACACCAGGATCAAGACCGGATCGTAACAGGGAATTTCAGCTATGACAAAAATTGCAATCGACATTGAGCAACTCGTTTTCAGTTTTGAAGACGATTGCCAGGACAATGTTTACTATCTGGATTTGGAAAACGGTGAGATACGCCTTGTTCATCGCAGTCTCACAGACCTGCGCGATCTGACGGACGAAATCGAAACCGACCACGAACGATTCCTCTATGTTCCAAAACCTGATCCGAAAAAGCTGAAAGAGGATCTGCGCGATTTTATTGATACCGTGGATGATGACAAGACGAAGATTCTTCTTGACGTCGCGATAGATAGTGCTCATGCCTTGTCCGGATTTCGAAAAATATTGCAGGACAAAGAAGGAAATTCAGACAAGCTCAAAGCTTTCCTGGCTGGGCGCACGCGCCTGAGAATCCGGCAGTGGCTGGAGGCCAATTCCATCGATGTCGACTCTCCAATTGAGCAATAAGCAATCTTATCGGACATTATCAGAGCAAAATTTGTTTTCGGAAGCGGTGAGCGGTCGTTTGACTGGGGTAGAAGATACATAGACACAGGTTAACGGCCTATGGCGTAGACTATAGATATCAGGGCATTAACGCCATTTCTTATCCGTGCTGGGGAAGCCTGTAGGATCAAAAGTGATAGCTGGGGCGAGCAAGAAAAATACGATGGATTCACCAAGTAAACGGTGGGAAAAATTTAGAATCACAGCCGAGCAAGCTCAGCAGGAAGGCATGTTCGAATTCGCAGAAACGGCTTGGACTGCGGCTTTAGAACAGGCAGAGGACTTCGGCGACACGGATCGACGTCTTGCTTACACACTTGAGAAGATGGCTGAATGCCTCTGGCATCAGGGAAAGCTCACAGACGCAGCAAACCACTGCAAACGCGTTCTGAAGATGTACGAAAAAGTGCTTGGCGCAAAACATCCTGACGTAGCGTGTTTCATGGGCAACCTCGCCATGATATATCACGCTAGGAATATGTATCAGGACGCCGAAATTTACTACAAGAAAGCTCTGGAAGTGAAATCCCAGGTGCTTGGACAGGACCATCCTGACGTAAAGAAGCTGCAAGGCAACTATGCCGATCTGCTTTTCGTCACCAACCGCGAAGCCGAGGCGGCCGAACTCAAGGCTGGCGCCAGTTTGGTAACTGCTTCAGATTGGCGAAAGACGACAGGAGCGCAGGCACAATTCTCGCTGGCGCAACCAACCCAAAACAAGCCTGCAAGCGGCGGAGTCGTACCGCTTCCAAACGAAAGTTTGACAAACCTTCAGGCATTGCAGCTTGCAGATGGCACCGTGGTCGAGGCACCTGGAGCCTCTTCACGAACAGCTGCCAGCAATAGCAATCGAAATAACAACAGCAACAACCATACCAAACAATCACAGAAGCCCAAACCGGTTCCGTTGCAGAGTAAGACTCCGGTACCGCCTGCCAACAAGGGTGTTCCACAAGGGCAAATGTCGAAGGAAGAGGCATTTGAGAAGTGGAAACAGCTCAAAGACAATGCGGAAAAAGCTGGTTCCAGCAATATGCTTCGTGAAGCCGAAGACTTCTGGCTGCAGGCTCTCGAAATTGCCGAAAAAATTGGAGAGGAAAACCCACCTCTCTCATATACTCTTTACAGTCTGGGTGATCTGAAAGCCAGACAGGAAGCCTATGACGCGGCTGTCACCTACCACCAACGTGCTTATGCCGTCAAAAAGCGTGTACTTGGCCATCACCATGTTGCAGTTGCAGCAAGTGCAAACAGTTTGGCTCGTTTATTCTATTATTTGCGAGATTATAATCAGGCCGAAAAACTAGCTTTAGAAACTTGCGAAATCTATGAAAAGGTGCACGGTAGAGAGCATGCTGAGGTTGGCAGTGCAATCCATAACCTCGCGACCCTTTATCACGTACAGCGCAAGTACGCTGAAGCAGAACCAATGTATAAGCAGGCATGGGAGATAAAGAGCAAGGTCTTCGGTGGAGAACATCCCGAGACTCTGCGCCTACTGCGAAGCTTTGCCGATCTATTAAGGGCGACCGGTCGCGAGTTCGAGGCGCAGAGCCTGGATGCCGGCTCAACAGGCATGATTACCGGGTCATGGAAGACACTCGATATCGCCGATGGCTCTTCGCTAAAGGCACGCGAAGATCGATGCGACATTTGCAACGCCCAGCTCGGCGGCGCGCCTAAGTGCCCAAGATGCGGATTTGAAGCGGCAATCGGCGTGATCTAGAAGCAAGAAGCGCTGCCCGAGACAGTTTCTCATTCCGGAGTGTTAACCGATATCGGGGAACGCACCACTGTAAAATATAGGAATCCACCAGTTTCCGCGACACCCTTGACGGGCACGCTCCGAATCTGCAACTTAGTCGGTGTCAGCTTCAACGCACAGTCAGCGATTCCTGCAGATTTTGGCCGGCGAAATAGGGGCTCAAGCGGATATTTCTACGCTAAACCTCTGGCTTTCCGCCAAGCATCAAGATCTTCGACATTATTACGCTGGTTGGCTTCGGTGTACCGCTTATCATCACGTTCTGCAATCAATGCATTAACATCAGAACTCGGACCTGTAATGGTGGCATGGGTTTTCAACACTTGACCGACCTTATCACCGAGCCCATTTTGCTGCAGCGAACTTGCGGCAGCTAGCTGCTGATTGCCTTTGTTGAAAGCATTGAGAGCCTCAGACATAGCTAGACTTCTAATCACAGGATCATCTATCTGAGAGGCTGCACCGATAGCGTTTCGAGCTAGCGAAATGCCGAGGTTAACCGTAGAGATGTTGACGTTGCCCCCGAGCATACTATAGGCCTGGCTACCGAGAGCCCTCGCTTGTTGTTCTTGCGCTCGTTGCTCGGCTTGATGCTGTTCGAATTGTTCAGGTGTCATTCCGCAGCAATCACGCTCATCGCCCCACCACATGCCGTCACCATCCATGATGACAAATCCATCGGCATCAACTACCGAACCATCAGGGTTAATCTTCGTATCGGTGTCGTTGATTTTGACGGCTGCGCCATCTTTGTCTTTGTCAATCTCGGGAGTTTTCAACTGGCCGGTAGTAGGATCGAAAATGATCGGATTGCCTTTACCGTCGGTACCGTCAATTCGAGCAGTAGTCGGATCGAAGATTCGCTCAACTCCAGTCGGTTTGCCTTTATCAGTGACGTTGGTTGTGGTTTTGCCACCATCAGCGGGATGATCTATACGTCCATCCAGTCCGCGGCCTGTATTGGTGTCGGTAGTCCGCACACAGACACCGCCATCAGGATTGCCACCACGGATCTCCTGGCGAACTCCTGTGCTCAGAAGTTGACTGATCAACTGTCGATTGATCTCGGTATTACCGACCTTAAATTGATCGCCAGAACCGGTGAGCTGCAACTGTTTCTTAACCTGCTCGACCTGCTCAGCAGTGAGCTTGGAATCTTTACCGTCCTCTCCACGCTTGTAGAAATCGAAGCCGCCGGTCTCAGAATTGAGTCTCATTCTGACTTCGGTGCTAGCGCCGTCTTTGTCTTTTGAATTGATGACTATGTCGCCATTGGCACGATCGATACCAACATGATTCTTGGTCTTTTCGTCAACCAAGGTAGCTCTGTCTTTGTCGGCATGGATCGCCTTTTGATCCTTGTCGCAGCGATCGAAGCTGTACTTATCCTTAGACATTACCAGTCTGGCGAGGTCCGCCTGCTGTTGATAGTTCTTACCGTCGTTGAACTCAAAATTTGTCTGCCCGGAGCTATTGTCGGTCGTGGTACGCATGAAGCCGCCGTCTTTGCCATCTTTCTTGCCAAAGAGGAAGGTTTCCGAGGTCTTGCCTCCGTCTGTCTTCTGGTTAACGACGGTTCCGTCGCTCAACTTCAAGGTGACATTCTTGCCATCCTTACTTTCAATGCGGGTATTGCCCTTACCATCGGTTTGAATTTTTTCGCCGGTCTTCGAATCAGTTTTTAAATCGCCTTTGAATTTACCGGCAAGCATCTCTTTGACTTTTGCAGCGGTATGACCATCGCTCAGATTGGCATCTACCAGCTTGTCGGAATTAGGTTTGCCGCTACCTGTGGTGAGGTCGCCATTGGCACGAGACTGGTCAAGCAATCCACCGGCCAGGGATTCGAGCTTCGTACCATTCTCGACTTTGTCGAGCCTGTCGAATGCTTGTTTTGCCGTCTGGGAATCGCTTTTGGAAAGCATGGCAGTAGCCAGCTTCTGCCCGTCGCCACTCTTCGTGGAGCTCGTCAGACCGAGCGAATCGAGCATACCTTCGCCGTACTTGCCAAAGTATCCCAGTGCATCATGAACAATGTCGGAGACTGCGGTGACGGCCTTTTCGGCTGAATCTCTGACAAAATTTCCGAACCAGCTGTCTGAATTACGGATACTGTCTTTCTCTTCGGCGTCTTTCTTCGCTTCAGGCTTCTTCTCAGTCTTCTCTTCGCCGGAGTCGGTCCCCGGCTTCTTCTTTGTCGGATCGCTGGTGTCTGCTGCATCGGGCTTCGCGGCTCGGGCTTTGACCTCTGCTAACTTCTTTGGCGAGAATTCGCCCTGGAAGAGACTGGCCTCATCAGGAGACATTCTACCGAGGGTAGTTCTAAAATCCTCCAACGCCTGCTGTCTCCCTTGTGGTGTGTCGATTGTCGCGTCGCCAACAAAACTGCAGTAGAACTCATGTCCGGAATCTAACGGCTCCACCGCATCGGTGGCTGGTGTCACTCCGTCAGCTGCTGGAGCGTCGCCAGGCAATCCATCCTTCGTCTCCTGCCCAGGAGGCGTGAACGCGTCCTTCTGGAAGTTATCGCGCGCTAACTCTGCCACCGTCGTCGGCGTAGGAGTAGGCTGCAAAACGTCCTTCGGTGGGACGTATTCATCAGTTGGGTTTTGGCGAAAATCTGATGACATCCGAACTCTCCGGATTGTAAGAAACGGCGGGGGAAACCGCAAATATAAGGATTAAGTAGTAAGTAACGGTATTGTCAAGCAGTTGACAACATAAGTCAATACCGATCTTGCGGGAATTACGTATGCGACAAGGGTAAATTTAATCTTTAAATCGGTGCGTTAAACCAAATATAGACCGTTCCGATCGAAAACAACGCTAATTCCAATCAGAATAAGGCTAGAATGCTAACTAGGATCAAGATACTTATTACTACTCCGCCACTTAAGGTTTCCTTGGAAAGGCTCCTCGCCCGTGTTGAAGTCGCAATTTACTTTTATCGAGACCAATTTTTCTAGACCAGCCCTGTATCGAGCAGCGTTTTCGATTTTCTGTTTAATCCTCGTTGTGGCACTGACTGGCTGCAACTACGTGAAACAGCTCATCTCCTCCACACCGTCGACCAGCACCACGCCAGCCAAACCAGGAAGTCCAGCCGGACCTGGCGGTGCAGCTCAGCAGGGACCTGGAGGTCCGAAGGCGCCACCTCAAGCGGCGCCTGGGCAGATGGACGGGGAGTGGAAGTTGGCGTTCACTTTCAACGAACAGGTCGAAGCCTGCCACATGCGCATTAAACAAAATGGAGACAAATTCTCGGGCGACGGAACCGATGATGTTAGCGGGAAGCAGTTTCTCATTGAGAATGGCGCGCGTCGAAAAGATCAGGTGATGTTCTACAAGCGCTACCAGAGCCCGGCCGACCCAAGCCAACCGCCAGTGGAATTCACTGGCTCGATCGACATCGATCATGGCTACATGAATGGCCGATATCACTTTGCGTTCAAAGGCAAGCAGTTCGATGGCGATTGGGAAGCTCAACTGACTCCTCCCGAGCCGCCTCCATCTCAAACTCCGACTCAACCAGCTCAGCAGCCACCCGCGTCACAACCATCAGGACCGCCTGACTTGTCGGGCAAGTGGAACCTCGGTTATGAATATCAGTTCAAAACAATGCACTCCATAATGTTCCTGGAGCAGCTGTACAACGGAAAGATCACTGGCCACGGAGTGGACGAGAATACAAGCGAGAAGTTCACGATCGAGCAGGGCTCTTACTCCTATCCCAAAGTAACTTTGGTCCGCAAATACGCCGCAATTAAAACAAAACAAGTGACCAAGCCAGAGCGACGAATGACCTTCAAGGGTGAATGCAGTTGGGTTAACGAAGCCGACTACCAGGGCGCATACTTGTCTGGAAAAACAGACGGCGGCGGAAACTGGGAAGCACAAAAAGTGCGCTGAAGAACCGGAGTGTCAGCAAACGGTGCCAAGGCAACATGTCGTCATTAAGTGTCTGTAAGACGCGGGGCTAAATCACACCGATGAATCAGTGACTTGGGCGGCAATTCTGGAGCATTAAGCCATCGAAATTTCCTGCCGCTTAGAATCCTTTTAAACCAACCAGCCAAGAGACTGACAACCCAGACCGGACTATCTGCTACTCTAGGGCACCTGTCAACATCTTGTCTACCAGAAACCATGATCAAGAAAACTCGCCCCACTGTCATTGCTGTATCGGTCGCACTGTATATGGTATCAATATCGATACCTGGCGCTTTCGCGCTAGACAGCGCCTCTTCTAGTGCTGACGGAAGAACCAACAGTTTTTCCATCTCAATAAACGACGAACTGCCACAAGAGACGCCAAGTGATAGGCAGACAGAATTGGTCTCAGAGTCGCCTCAGCAACAAGAAGGAGCGTTCTCCACGGAAGCGGAGCCGTCTGAGGGTCTCGAAAACCAGCAAGAACAAGAACCGTCTCAGTCAAAAGAGCGGGGGAAAGGTCTGTTCAGCGCCTGGTCTCTTCCAATATCGGGTCCACTCGTATTTATCAAACACAAGAAGTCCGCTCCAGTTCAATCGAAGGAGCTATCCGGTTCGATCAACTTTTCTGACCCGTACGAATCGGCATCGCAACAGATAGACCAATTACTCGATTGCGCGCTTTCTCGAGATCCAAACACCGCGGGATTGGAAAAGGCAGTAAGCCATTACAGGAAGCGTAGTCAGATCATCATTGCCGAATCAAAAGACGCTTGTAATTACGTTATTCCGTACCGCGGTTTCGGACCATCCAGCGAAGCGGGAGATATCATCACTGGAGAGAAACTGAAAGTAAAAAGCCGCGCCTCTGCCGAGTATGCTCGCCAGAAGCAGATTGACGAAGTGCATCTAAAACTCGTATCGAGCATGATGCAGATCTCGATGGGACTGGGAATGACAGATGAGGTGCGTGGCAAAGAAGTCACCGCCTCTGGTATCGCTGCACTAACTGAACTGGTTGGCGAAGAAGAAGCAGAGAAGGCAAAGACGAATCTAGTTCAGATGGCTAGTCAGCTCGCCGCGGGTGATGAACAGTTTGAGAAGCAACCCTGGGATGTGCAGCAGAAGCAAAAAATGCACCGACAGATTCTCGAGCTTTCTCTAGAAGATGACCCGATAATCCATCAAATCAAGAAGCATCTTAACAAGTATAACCACCGCTCGAAATTTGCAATGGTATCATCCTCGGTGGTACAGACAATTCTAGGTGCAGCAGCACTGACACCAACATTCGTCGGTCCGGCAGCGAAAACAGCGCTGGTAGCATTTGTTATGGCGACCGGCGGACCAGAGCAATGCAAGCTGCTTAAGGAACTCTACCTCGACAAGCGACTGGAGAGCCGCTGGAAGGTTCTCAACGAAGAGTCTCATATGGCGTTGGACAACTACCAACTGGCAATGTTGACCAAGAATCCGGTTCTTCTCTGCTACTCCGAATCGCTAGTCGGACAAATGATTGGTGGACATCATGTAGACGAAGTCTTTGGAAAATCGCTTCTAGCGAAAAAAGAAATTCCGCCAACGCTCTAGTTCATCGGTCAAACCAACCGAAAGTCCCACACATGACACGCAGTGAACAAACGTCGCACTGCGACAGTCTACTCTGTTGCTCGTGTTCTAAGCGGAAGCACTCGAATGATGCCTGGTGAGATGTATTTCAATATGTCGTCTCGCGTTTTGGCTTCCGATCTAAGGCAAGCTAACATTAAGGCGCCATCCCCCCAGCGTTCTTGATCCATGACACACCAGTAGTTAGCCGCGTAGAGTTGCGAATATTTTCGGGAAATCCCTCCATGCAAGCCAATGATATAGCTCTTAAAAGATTCGATTTCATCGACTTTTACGACCGTTTTTGAATCGGCACTTTCTTTAGTTGCAGGTGGTCTTCCGACAGGTCCTACATCAGCTTCGAGCCTTCTGTAGCGCTCACCAGCCACTGGTTCAATAAGGCCGACAAGCTGGAGTGATATCACCGATAGACTCAGGTCCTGAGTAGACAATCGTGTCCTCGCCAAGAGGACGTTGAATGAAACTGATTCTGTCGAAATTTCATTGTACACAAGCGCATCCTGTGGCGAGAGATTTACTCCCGTCGCGCCCTCGGCTCGAGATTCTTCTACTGGTTCAGTGGGTACCTTTAACTGAAAAGGTTCTTCTTCAGCACGAGGATGCGAAAAACTCGGGGTCGCGATAGACCGTCTGTTATAGAGACCTAATAGCGATAGCGTGCTGAACTCCTGAAACTGACCGATCATCTCATCTAGCACCACCATTGCTACTCTTTTTAGAATCTCTGAAGCGGTAGAGTCAGCGACTCCAGTGACCAACGATAACTCGGCTGGAATAACATCCATCCCATTCATCTTGAGAATGATTGCAATAACGTAAGGTCTCAGTTTTTTGACACGATCAAACAGTGTTCCGGCGGTAATCCACCAATCTCTTTTGCACACACTACACTTGAGTTTCCTGGTGCAGTGACCTTCCGGCAACTCCGAATTCCCGCACGCACACTGAAACAGATTTCCATGAGTCCGATGAAATTTTACGAGGTAGCGAATTGCTTCCTTTTCGCTACAAGTAACTCTGTTGTACCTTGCAATGATTTTTCTGATTCGCCGAACGCGCGCGCGCCTTATTTGCCTGGCTTCTGATTGTTTCATAAGCAGCACCTCCGTAATATTAATAACGTTGGCGCAACCCAAAAAGTTCAATTAGATACAACAACGAGCAAGACGAGCCTATCATGGGCGTCTTCAGACAACTTCCTGGAAAAGTGGAAACCGATATCGGTTTCCACTCAAATCAGACGAAGATCCAATCCGTCGAGGAAACGTCGCACACCAAGCCAATCTTCAGCGGGTGACGCACATCACAAATACAACTGCACTTGCAATTCAATCACATTCGGCAAAATGGGCAAAATTACATAGACCAGGCAAGCCTTGCCAATACTTCTATTTGTACGAATTGATCTTGTCTAAGAACGCATTCTCGTCTTTCGCAGCGCCTCCGTTATAGAGCACGTTATCGCTAGCATCGAGAAAGACTACTCGAGGAATTCCAGTTACTGAATACTTTCTGACAAGGTCCGCGTAGTTATTGTTATCGATATCGACTTGCTGGAAGGTGATGTTCCGCATCTTGTACTTCGTTGCGTCAAACACGGGCGCAAAGGTTCTGCATGGTGCTCACCAGTCTGCGTAAAATTCGATCACCTTCTTGACCTTGGTTGCCCCAGTTGAAGAAGGTCCACCCGCACCACTCAAAGCGGGAGACGCGGTAGCAACATTTGAAGCCCCGCTGTAGCTAAGTGCGGTCAGAGCTCTATTGGCGTGAGCCTTGAGCTTCGCGTCGCCGCTCATCAAGACGAATTGGTACTCTAGCTTCGCCTGAGAGACGTGATTGAGCGCTTGATGACAGAGCGCCATATAGTAGTGCGTGAGCGCATTACTCGGGTATTGTTGTGCGATAGTAGAAAACTCTCTTAGAGCGAGAGAAAACTTGCCTGAGCTATAGTCTTGCACGGCCTGAGTGAAGGTTACAGGAGCTGCCGAAGCCGCCATTTGGGCTCCAACAATCAGAGCAACAATCGACGGGAGAAACAACCACTTTTTCATGGGTCTGCAACTCAATTGGGGACACAAACAATGTACCACCAGATGACGCTACGAAATCACTCCAAGCCTTTTTCCAACCTTGTCGAAAGCGGCAAGCGCATGGTCGATATCTTTTCTCGTCAAAGCGGCCGAAATCTGGCAACGCAACCGGGCCTCACCCTTAGGAACAACCGGATACCACAGACCGCGGACATAGACTCCTTCCTTGAGTAGCTCTCCGCTCATGTCCATCGCCACCGAGGCTTCGCCCACAATGACTGGAACAATTGGGTGCACGCCTTCAAGAATAGTGAAGCCAAGCTTCTGAATTTCTGTTCTGAAGTACAGGGTGTTGTCATGAAGTCGTTCGACAAGCTCGCTGTCTTCGTCAAGCATTTTAAGAGCCTCGATAGAGGCACAAACAATTGAAGCAGGAAGAGTATTGGAGAAAGTATAAGGTCTGGATTTCTGACGCAAGAAATCAATCAGTTCCTTCTTTCCGGCTATAAAGCCTCCGGCAGCACCGCCAAGAGCCTTTCCGAGAGTTCCGGTCACAACATCCACTTGCCCATGGACACCGCAGTGCTCTGGAGTGCCGCGCCCGGTAGATCCCAGGACGCCGGTCGAGTGAGAGTCATCGACGAAAGAAAGTGCGCCGAACTCCCTGGTTATAGCGAGGAACTTCTTCACGTCGCAGAATTCGCCTTCCATGCTGAAGACGCCGTCTGTCGCCGCTACGCTCACCCGGTACCCTTTGCTTTGGTTGTCTTTGAGCGCTGTTCGCATGCCATCCAAGTCGTTGTGCTTGTAAGCCACCAGATCGGTTGTCTTGGTGGCCTGACGCACAAGCCTGATACCGTCTATGATACTGGCATGATTGAGCTGATCGCTGTATATGATGTCGCGATAGTCACTCTGACCGAGATCGGCAGAAAGTAAACCGGTGAAAAATGCTTCATTGGCAGCAAAGCAGGAAGAATGCAAAATAGCCGCCTCTAATCCAAGGAATCCGGCAATTTTCTCTTCCAACTCCAGGTGGATTTTCTGCGTGCCGCAGATAAATCGTACCGAAGCCATTCCATATCCGTATCGATCCAGCCCGGCCGAAGCAGCCGCTTTAATTCGGGGATGATTGGCAAGTCCGAGATAGTTATTAGAGGCTAGCATCACGCAGAGCCGTCCATCAGCCATAACGACTCCAGCCTGATCGCTTTCAATCGGCACTTCATATTTATAGGTCTTGGATTCTTTGGCCTGCTCGAGCTCTCTGCCCAATACTCCGTACAGGTCCGAGGGATTCAAGGTCTTGCTACCTGTTCGAGTGTTTGAAGAAGCACCGCCCATAAAAATCTCCTCGGTATGTGATTAGAACTGCCTGCCACTATGGCTGAAACACCAACTTCATTTCGTTGCCGGAGTTAAGCTCCTCAAATGCGGGCTCATACTCATTCAACGAATAGACTTTCTTGCACAAAATTTTATCGAGTTTAGACTGCAAATCCAGATGAGGTGCTTGCAACAGTCGCAACATGGTCTCCCAGGTGTCAAACATTTTTCGCCCGAAGATCCCTTTGACCGTGACCCCTTTCCAGATAACACCATTGGCGATATCAAAGTCAGTCAGTGGTTTTCTCGTGATACCTAAGAGCAGAACAGTGCCTCCATTCCTTACAATTTTGAACGCGTCTCTGTAGGCGGATGGAGAACCAGACATTTCAAGAACGACGTCAACACCGTTGGCCATGTGTTCTCGCTTTTCGATAACATCGTAAAGCGCTTGCGATCCTTTGAGCACGTCAAAACATTGGTCAGCACCGAATTCCTCTCCCAATGCGAATCTTCGCTCTACATCAGCCGCTTCCGTCAAGTAAATTCGAGCAGCACCAAACTCTCTACAAAGGAATGTAGCCATCAAACCAAGCGGACCCGCTCCGAGAATAGCCACCGATTTGCCTCGAACGTCGGCCTCGTAGACCGTATGCACGGCATTGCCAAACGCATCGAGCATCGCCCCGATTCTTGATGGGATTCGAGATTGATCGCCGTCTTTTCCTAGCAGAATGACATTTTTGTACGGCACGCATACATACTCAGCGAAACAACCATCCAGATGCACGCCCTTAACCTTCACACGGGTGCAAATATGCTCATTGCCTGTACGGCACAAGGTGCAATGGCCGCAAGATAGATGCATCTCAGCCGTTACGTAATCGCCCTTTTGAATGCGAAGATTATCGGGCACGTCATGAAAAATGTTGCCCTGAACAGCTTCACCCAACTCATCAACAACACCGCAAAACTCATGTCCGACCACAATCGGCTGGTAGGCTCCATTATTCAGGTATCTCTGCATCTCAAGGCGTATACCTTCAGACTTCGAGCTCTGATAGATGCTCTTATCTGTGCCGCATACGGCTGTCGATAGGACCCGAATTCTGACCTCGTCGGCGCGCACCTCCGGGATTTTGCGATCGGTCTTAAAAGATAAGCCGTCGTTTTCAAGACTATCTTTCATAAGACATTTCATAGCAACTAAATCGGACTCCTTTTGCGTTGATCCGTGGGCCAAGGTTTTCATTGCTCCTCCGGCGTCCTGACTTTCAGAACGGGTGCGCTGCCTGATGCATTAGTCTAACAGCAGACAAACATGGTGTGAGATTCTCAACTCGATAGGATCACACAATGAAGTTTATATCATCAGCAATCAAATGAGACCAAACTAAGGCCTGTAGCGCTTCTTCACAGACTGCCAGAGAGCTTGGGAAATACTAGAATGACGACGTCGCAATTGCTCGGCCGGGACGCGTCGACTGTCAGAGAACGTGGCAATAAACTTTCGATATATTTCAATGCCGCTAATTAAGGTGCATTGGCTTAGCGAATCTTTAGTTGCCAAGCCGCTCCCGGGCTCCTACATTAATATTAGCCGCAATCATTTCTTTATCTTCCATCTTCGGTATTCCCACACACGAGCCCATCAAAATGAATTTCGATCCCCAATCCCTCAACCAGGATTTGCAACAGGCAAGCACCGATCCCAACATCGTGGCCATGGCAGAAGCACTGATTGTGCGCATGATCGTTATGGGTAGTGGGGGACCAGATAATGGCGAAGTTACAGATCAGGGACTTCGATTCGTCCGCCACCTCATGGCCAACTCGCGAGCATGTCGAGGGGGTTTCGTACCTAATTTCAAAAATATGGATTGCATAAAAGAGGTCGCACGCGATTTCATTCGAAAATGCGGATCGGCGTCGCGAGCATTGCAGACGATGTATCAGGTAATTTGATCACCATTCAAATTTGACATCGCCTTGTCCAAACGTTTTGACCCCTGTTTAGATCGGATGGACTTGCTGTTCTATTCCTGAACTCGCTCTATTTTAACGCCCTTTCTAAGTCCGCTTTGAGCTCATCGGCTGAACCATAGCGATCCGCAACATCGAACGCGGTTGCACGTTTCACAATCGCACTCAATTTCATGGAAATTTCTGGTCTCTCGACTCGCGGGTCGGATTCTTGCATTGGTGCGGGATCACTGCCGGTGAGTAGGAAATACATTGTGCAGCCCAGCGCATAGATGTCACTTTGCGGCTGCGGATGACCGCGGAACTGCTCCACTGGGATATAAGCTTGTTTTCCGACCACGGTAGCGGTTCTGGTCGACTGCAGCTGATGTGCAACGGTAAAATCGATGAGCATAATTTCGCCTGCCGAATTGCACATTAGATTATCCGGAGTCAGATCGCGATGAATAATAGCTGGTCTGAAGCTGTGCAAGTAAGAGAGAATGTCGCAAATCGAAATGATTACTTCCAAAACGGCACTCTCATCCAGTGGTCCGTTAGCAGCGACCAGCGCTTTCAAGGTTTCTCCATTGAAGTATTCGAGCACGATGTATCCGCGATTATCCTCGACGAAACAATCGAGCAACCTGACTATCGAAAGATGTTTCACATGTCCGAGAATCTGCGCTTCGTGATTCAGCAGATCGTACTGCTTGTCGGCGAGAGCCGAACCACGATGTACCGGTAGCACGTACTCTTTGACGACAACAAGAACTTCATCGTCATCAGGAGAGACAAGCAGGTGAGAAAGATCAGTGGATTTCGCGGAGGCGAGATAGATAGTGCCCTGCCCGCCCCCGCCCAAGCGCTTCAAAACACGATAACGACCATCGTTAAGCTCTGTTCCGGTAGTTAGAACCCCTCGCCGCGTTCGTGTATCCGGAGACGAAAAATACTGAAGCCAAAGATTGGTATAGCGAGTACTCTGCTCCCCCACTCTGATATCGCCTTGCGCGATATTGACCATCGCATTTGGAGCGTTGGTTTTGAGTTCGCTCAATAACAGCTCTGGCTCCACCCAGGCAAAAGCGTTGCACCATCTGAGCTTGTAAGTCTCAACATTGCGGGTAGCAATGTATAGATAAGGCTCAACTTGCCCTGACCGAACCTCGTCCACAATCTCGAAAGCCTCTACTTCGGACCAGGGAATTTTCTTGCGCGTAGTGCTGTCATACTTCTTGTTGCCAAGCACGATGCCATCGTAGGCGAGTTCGACAATCTTAATCTCGGTTTGCTCCGACATCTTTCGCCAGGAGATAACCATTCCAAACAGCAAAACAACTGAGCTATAAATCATCAAAGGCCCACCAAACTGCATGGCTCCTCGAATCTCGTGACCGAGCGCGCTTGCAAATCCGATGAACTGCAATGCCGCAAAAAGAAATCCAAATACTATGACAAGGAAGCAAATCATCTGCATCTGCTCACGATACTCGGAGTGATCGCTCATATTGGTCGTGATGCGTCTGCCTTCTGTCGTTATATATTCGAGCTTCTTCGGGTTGGTGCTTTCCATTGCGACTAAAATTCAGTGAAGATTCTTCCTCATTTGTTGTACCCGCCGGAGGAGCGATTCTGCATTCGGAATTCGTCCGGCCAGCTCCATCCTGGTGCAATCTCTGATGAGTGTATCGAATTCGACTGCGGTTTCTATCCCGATATCTCGCAAGCTACTCTCCGAAAACGGCTCAGGGTCTCGTCCGGTCAACAAGAAAAAAACAGTAGCGCCAAATGCATAAATATCACTCTGCGGCGTTGCTTTGCCTCGAAATTGTTCCAGCGGAATAAACGCATTCTTTCCGACTACGGTACCGGTGGCGGTGCCTAGAAATTCATTGGCAGCACCAAAATCGACGACGGTTATTTCACCATCCCGTCCGACGATCAAGTTGTCCGGAGTCAGGTCTCGGTGAATAACCGCCGGGACTAAACCATGCAGGTAAACGAGCACGTCAGCAATCCCTTCGGCCCAGATGGCGACAGTCCTCGACGTCTGCGGTCCAAACTCACTGATGTAAGTGCGTAGATTCCGTCCTTCAATGTACTCGAGTACCAGGTAATGACGCTGGTTCTCGACAAAAGCATCATATACCGAAGCGATTCGCGGGTGATCGACACGCGCCAGCATCTCCGCCTCTCGTTCGAACAAAGCAAGACATTTCGCTCTAACCTCATCATCAGCCGATTCCGGCAAGACCGCTTCCTTCAATATCACAGTTTGCTTACCATGACGTTCGGCAAGATACACGGCCGATAGTCCACCAAACGCGACCTGTCCAATGATTCGCAACTCCCCCTCACGAAGCTTGTCTCCCGACTCATGCGGGACGAACGCCGTTGAGCCAAAACGCATACCGAGTTCGGCTTCCCAGAGTTGAGTGAAGCTCAGATTGGCAGTATTCCTTCCTTTCGAGATAATGTTGGATGACAGCTCTGTCAAAGCAGGCTTGGTTTTCACGGTAGGACAATATGTTGAAATCACTAGAAGGAGCCGTTCGAGATCGGCTCTGGTAAATCCATCGATTGAAAATGTCGCAGAGGCGTTGCGATGAAACCGAAACACAATAAATACTGGTTCATAACTCGGCAAATCGAACTTGGTGAACGCGATCTCTTTCAGTTCGGACCAGTGCCTGTCCAACTCTCCATTCATCGAAAGAATGAACAGCGGGGGCAACGAAATGCCGGTATAGTCAGCCTTTACAGCGATATTTCTTGCGAGCATCGCTACGGCGATCCAGGTCATCCCGAAGATCGCAAGAAGCATAAACAAAAAAACGATGAACATTTTCGGATACATCATGAGCACAATGATGAGAAAAAGTCCGACAAAAATCATCGTCGAATAGCCAATACTGGAGGGCAGGTCGCCAAGCATTGATAGGACTGCACCAACCGGCGTCTGATCTACATAATGCGAATATGGAATTACATGTTCGACAGCGGCAAACTCTTTTACAAGAGCGAGTTCGTCGCTCTCTGATTGCTGAGGGAAATGTGCCGGCTCTTCGGACTTCATATCGTTTCAATCATGGCGCTACTTCTCTCAAATGACAAGCTTCACGGGCGACAATACGCCGGGCAGGTCGCTGACCATGCTTGAGGGAGGGGCATTGTGCAGGTAGTAGATCGAGCCTATTGACGAATGCCTTCGATTTTTCTACACAAGGTTAACCGATATCGGTTACCACTCCGACACCTCATATACCCTCAACCACCCTTTTGTCCCCAATTTAGACCTTTTCAACAGCCCCTTTTCGCACGACCTAAAAAAGAGGCGGTCCCAAAGGGGACCGCCTTAGCCTAAATAGTTGAACCCTGAGGATTACATTCCGAGAATGCTGTATCCACAATCCACGTGAACAACTTCACCGGTTACGCCGGAAGCCAGATCGCTCACCAAATACAGTGTCGTCTTCGCTACTTCATCAGCCTGCACATTTCTTCTTAGCGGCGCCTTTTGTTCGACAACTTTGAGCATTTCACTAAATCCGGAGATGCCTTTTGCCGCTAGCGTTTTAACCGGTCCGGCAGATACAGCATTTACTCTCACGCCATCTTGCCCGAGGTCTGCCGCCAAATACTGCACGCTCGCCTCGAGCGCTGCTTTCGCCACACCCATTACATTGTAGTTCGGTACGACCTTCTCCGCGCCATAATAGGTCAACGTTACGATGCTTCCGCCGTTTTTCATCATCGGCAAAGCCCTCCTGGTTACAGCTGTGAGGGTGAAGGCGCTGACATCCAGAGCGAGCTTAAATCCATCTCTCGATGTGTCTACGAATCGTCCTTCAAGATCTTCTCTGTTGGCAAAGGCAACCGCATGAACGACGAAGTCGAGGCTATCCCAGGTGTGACCCAACTTGGTGAAAGCCTTATCGATCTGTGCGTCATCACCGAGATCACACATCTCGACAAAAGGCGAGCTCACGCTTTCGGCGAGAGGTTTGATTCGTCGCTCGAGATTCTCACCTTGATAGGTGAAGGCTAGCTGCGCACCTTCGTCGTACAACATCTTAGAACAATGCCAAGCCAGACTATGATCGTTGGCAACGCCGAAGACAATGCCGCGCTTGCCCGCAAGTAAGCCGTCTTTTTTCTGTACTCTTTTTTCCAAAACTTTGGTACCTGCGCCTGTCGGAGATGTCATCTGCTCAACCCTCATCAAAGGAGTAACTCTGAGCCGGAACGAACCGCTCTCTAGAGGAAGAGGATATTTTATCGTGAGTTATCTATTTCAGAAGTATTTTTTGATCGGAAGTTGCAACATCTTGGCACGGACGAGCGACACGGGTGGGTACCCTTCTTTCAGAAAGTCATCGTGAAATGCTCTGATACTGTAGTTCTTCCCGTCCTTCGCTTCGACTTCTTTACGAAGTGCAAGAATTTGCAACTTCCCGTAAGTGTAAACCAGATAAGTTGGATCTGCCGTGCCTCGCTTGGTTTCCCGTTCGGCGTTTGATTTCTCCTGGAAGCCTTCATCCATGAAGAATTTAATACCTTCGTCGACGGTCATGCCGCGAGTATGCATCTTGATACCTACGATATAACGGCAGTTGCGCAAGAGTGCGTCATGAATCTGTACGAGGCGCAGCTTCGAATCGCCGTCGCGATATCCTTCATCGAGCATCATCTGTTCGCAATAGTGGGCCCAGCCCTCGTCGTTGGACATGCAACCAAACAATTTCCGCACCGTAGTTGGTGCACTATTGACCCAGAGGAACTGCACATAGTGACCGGGGTATGCTTCGTGAACGCTAGTATTGATCAGGTCTCCATAAGAGTAGCTGCGGAGATGCTCCTCGATTCGTTTGGCATCCCAATTTTTTTCAGGTAGTGTGACGTAATAGAATGCTTCGCGTGCCTTCTTTTCAAATGGACCAGGTGTATCCATGGAAGCGAAGCTCAGAGCGCGATTAAATGACGGCGTCTCATCTATTCGGGCGCGCTCTTCGCTAGGGATCGTGCAAATCGGCTTTTCAACACAATACTTTCTGATGTCTTCAAGCACTCCTCGCGTAGCATCAAGCAGCTTATCCCCAGTTGGATGATCGCTGGATATAGACTCGAAAGCGGTCACCGCGTCCACCTTCGGGTCCAACTCTTTGGCGACGCGACGAAATTCACCCTGCAGTCTCTTGAGCTCCTTCTCACCTTTCGCCAAAATGTCGTCGAGCTGCTCTTCGATAAGCTCATCGCATTTTAGCTTTTTAACAAAATGGTCTTCGCCGAGCACGAATGTACCCTTCGATTTATCTTTCAGAGCCGTTTTGACGAATGCCTGATAGTCCTTGAGAGCAGCTACGACTTTGGCATTGTTGTCTCCAAATTCGCGAAGAAGCGCCTCGTCCTTGACCCGATCAAACGTGCCAGGCAGCGTCTTCTCGAAGAACTCGATCATGCCAGGTAGTTGCTCCAGGGCGATGTCGTTGTAAATTGGCGGCACTACAGCAGGATCCAGATTCTTCTTGCCATCTTGAAGTACAGAGGGAATTCTTTTTTCTCTTTCGATAACGCATTTCAGCCGTGACTCTAATGGAGCAAAATCTCGCTGGATCAGACTGAAGACGCCTCTAGTGGCGACGGAGCTGTAGAGATCGGGATCCATTTTCCAGAACTGCCGAACTTCGTTATCTAAGAGACTCGAGCTGATATCTCCAACAAGAAGATTCCAATCGATCTTAGAATTTACCGAAAGCGCCTGAAAATCGACAGACTTAAGCCTGTCAAGATATTCCTTCTTCGATTTGATGTCTTCGGCAACTGATTGCGCCGAGTAATCGCCCAGCTCATTGTCGTAAGTATGCACTCCTGCGGACGTTGCACGTGGCGGCTCAGTCTTGAAAAGATAAGCGATATAGTCATCGCCTATTTTCTGGAGAGCTTCGTCAGGATTAGTCGACGCCTGGGCAAGCTGAAAGGTTGATAAAGATAGGGTAGAGGCAAGTACGAGCGCAAGGCATTTATGGGGTTGAGCGACTGACTGCATGACAATTTTCAATGGGACCGAAACACTTGAAACGCTTCTCAGATAGAGTCCCATTTACCTCCAATTAGAAAGAAACCATTAGCGACTAGCCTAACATCCATGACAACAGCGCCGTCTGAGCACCTGATTGACTAACGAGACCAGGGCTTGATTAGGAATTGTTGCGAAAGCCGCCACAACGGTACGTAACAATAGACATGAAGATCTGACAATGCTTGTAGAATTTGTAAAAAAGGAATGGGTTATAGATCTCATGGCGTCTGGTTACAGAATTTTTGTAATGGTTAAGCAGGTTCCCGACCAGGGCTCGAAAGCGGGCTTGAATCCGGACGGCACCATCGACCGCGCTCGAGCAAAGCGCATGTTGAATCCGTTTGACAAGTTCGCTTTGCAAGCAGCCTTGCACACCAAAAAGATGTACGGTGGCAGCGTCACCGCCATATCGATGGGACCACCGCCGGCTGTCGAGATTTTGCTCGAAGCGTTGGAGCACGGCGTAGACCGGGGCTTTCTGCTTTCAGACCGGCGGCTGGCTGCCTCCGATACATTGGCTACCGCGTATGCGCTCTACAAAACCATCAATTATGTAGGCGAATTCGACATTATTTTCTGTGGACTTCAAACCACCGACGGAGATACGGCGCAGGTCGGTCCTCAGCTAGCGGAAAGACTGAATCTCCCGCAAGTCACATACTGCGAAGACTTTTCGATCAAGAACAACAAAGTTCACGCCCGTCGCATTATCGAAGGTGGGCACCAGACAGTGATAGCCGATCCACCGGTGCTCGTCACAATCGCCAACTCTTATCATCCTCTAGAGTACAAGTCCTTCCACGGCGCATGGAGAGTGCAACAACTTCAGCGCAAGCAGGAAGAGCTCGCCAAGTACATTACAACCATCAATCTGGATGATGTTGGAGCCGACCCTGAGCGATGTGGATTGAAGGGCTCTCCCACGATCGTCGCAAAAACCGAGAAGGTCGGCGAACTCGGGGGCAGCTGCAACATGCACGAGGGTAAAGCAGTAGATGAGCTGGTCAAAGAGGTGATTGTCGGCTCAAGCGTAAAAGAGTTTCTTTCGATGAATGGAAAACCGCAATAGTCGCATCGCGGTAGCGCCCGTAGTGGCACAGCAACTTGGATCAGCAGTACGAAAAGTATGGCAGAAGATACGGAACCAAAAAAAGACGCGAAAGCCGAATTGAAAGATATGTCGGATATTTGTCCAATCGGCGACGTGCTGGTAATTGCCGAGCATATCCTCGGCGATCTGCAACCGGTGACGCTCGAACTTCTCGGTGCAGGTCGCATGCTTGCC
>CAYQKX010000052.1:0-64034 GCA_964418155.1 uncultured Candidatus Obscuribacterales bacterium
TCGCGGTGATAAAATCGTGCTCCTTGACATTAGAAAGCCGTTTGAGCTGCAAATTGCTTGTTTGGACAATGTCATCCATATACCGGAGGAGGAGATCGAAAACCGTCTGGATGAGCTGAAGCAATTTGAGAACCAGGACATAGTCGTCTACTGCCGAACAGGGCGGCGAAGCACCGAGCTTACGCAAATTCTCGAAGGTCGAGGCTTTTCGCGAATATTTAATCTAACAGGCGGATTGCATGCCTGGTCCGACGACGTCGACCCGGCCGTCATGAAGTATTGAGGGTTTAGATTTTTGGAATGGCAGTCAGCCGCAGCTCACTGTGGAGAGGAAATCTTTGACTGCGGCAATCGAACGCTCGGGCTCACTCTGCAACATGAAATGCCCCGCCGGTGCAATCTCCGCGCGTCTAACGCTTTCCGGTAAGCAGGCGGTTTTTCCAACATTCTCGGACCCGTACATAAATAGTATGGGGCAAATCGCTTGGCGAAGACCCTCGAGAAGCTTGCCATTGGCGGACCAGCTCACAATCGATTGACAGGTTCGATAGAAAGCCCGCTCGCTAACTCCTTCGAGCCAAGTGGCCCGATCGTTCGCTCCAGCCTGTTTTGACGCCCTGAGTTCCGCCTTGATCAAATCGAGTGTCTTCCTTTTGCAAAAGAGTTCAAAAGGCTCGTCCGACACAGTCTTGCTCAACCCACAATCGGCCAGCCTGAGATTCCCTTCGACGTTGATGAAAGAACACACGCGTGCGCCCAGTGATTGCAGCATCAGGGTGCCGACCATGCCGCCCAGGCTGTGCCCCATGACATGCAAACGCTTCACACCGATAGCATCGACCGTGGCTGTCAAAATCGCGGTTTGCTCCTCGATATCGTACGAGAAATCGACTGGTTGGTCCGAGTCTCCAAAGCCGATGAGGTCAAGTGCGATGATGTTGTAATCGCTCAGAAGAGAGGACTGTAGCCAATAATCAAAGAGCCTTCGGTTTGACTGAAGCCCATGAAGGCATAGAAGCCATGCCTGCCCGCCGGTTCTTACCGTCGCCGCCACTTTGTAGCTACAATCACCATGCACTACTTGATAAGTTTGTAAGATGCTCATTTACAAAGCGAAGTGGATTTCAAGCGCTGCGAGTCTTCAGCATTTGCAAGATGAACCGCCGGCCGACTCTCCGTCCGCAATCCTGGGAATACTCTCCTCATCGCCCAGCAAATACAGGTTGGGAGCCTTTTTGAACACCTGTATGAGCTCGTCAATAACCCTGTCTGAGTCCTGGTTCTTGACCGCTTCCACCACACAAGTCTCGAGGTGCTGGCGCAAAATCACCTCTGCTGTTTTATCAAGAGCCGATTGAACTGCCTTGAGCTGATGCAACACATCAATGCAATATTTTTTTTCGTCCACCATGCGATAGACCGCGTTCAGGTGCCCGATTGCTTTAGCCAGCCTGGCTTTGAGCTTCTCTTTAGACTCATCTGTAATTGCCATAGGCTTAAAGTGTATCTCGTTAGACGCCCGCACCTGGAATATTGGTACGAATAATAAAGGAAGGCAAAACGATACCATACTTAGACGCTCGTACCGGTGCACTATACTAAATAAGATGCACCTTAGGCGAGTCTGGTTGGGGTCGAAAAATGTCTAACTCTGCCGACGAGCCGAGTAAAATAGACAGAGCGAAAGTGGCTCTAGCAGACAGTAATTGGCCACTCACTCGAAAGGTCGAAACACTTATATTTCTTGGGATGTTCCTCGCGGTCCCTCTGTTTGCAATACGCGTCATCGAATATACCCGAGCCGAGTTGACTATCCGAAATATCTGCCGCGAGCTGGTGGTGGATCTGGGTCGCGCAAAGATTATGGCGATTCAAACCAAGCAGAATGTAGAGGTCACTGCCACAGCAATGCCGCGATCAAAGTTCTTTTCTTACGTAATGATGACACCGAAAGGAATAAGAGAAGAGATTGTCATGCCCGAGACAGTCTCTGTGTCCGGAATGGTGACGTTCACTGAGTCCGGTTTGCCGCAAAGACCCTCGTCTTTCATCGTCTCCAGCTTCAGCAGGAATTCCACTGTAGAGATCGATAAAGCAGGCGTGGTCTCAGTTCCGTAAAATTGGTTAAAAAAACTTCTGGCAGTCGCAGTCAAATTTGAGATAGCTTATCGCAGCTTTTTGAAATTCGAGTTTGCATGAAAGCGAACCAGTCCTCTATAAGCAGATTTCGAGCGCATGTGATCGTTGAGCTGTAAAGAAAAAACGAGATGGTGCTCTGTCAACCTGTTCTTTAGCGAAGCCTCTTCAAACGACGGCCTGGGCGCAGCTTCGACACGATTGATCCGGTTGCTCGTCTGGTGGCGCGCACGGCTCTCTCCGGTATAGTCGCACAGCGATGACTCGTGTTGCTGACCGCCTGCGACTGAGACGCATTGGTCAACAAATTGTCTACTATGATATCGGCTGCGTCAGGGTGCGACAGACGAAGCGCATTCTCTTTCATGGAACCGAGTCGTTCCTTGTCACCTAGCAAATTATCGACCTTGTACGCAAGCGCCGGCAGATTATTGCACCGAATGCCGGCCCCCTCCTCGAGGAGATGATCGGCGTTGCGCTCTTCCTGCCCAGGAATAGGATTGACGATAACGAAGGCCAGTGCTTTGCAGAGCGCTTCAGATGTAGTCAACCCACCGGGTTTGCCAAGCACCATATCTGATGCCGACATATATTCATCCACTTGGGTGGTAAAACCGACCGGATGAATTTTCAGCTTCGACTGACCGGCTAGATTGTCGCCAAGGACGCGCAGGCGTCCGACAAGCTCATCGTTACGACCGCACATGGCGAGCACTTGCGCTTCATGTTGCATTTGCGATAGCGCCATCACAATCTCCTCAGTGGGACCAACACCGTGCCCACCAAGCGACATATAGATAGTTGGCAAGTCAGGATCCAATCCGTACTTGGCACGCATTTCTTGCTTGTTTTTTGGAATTGCAAAAACAGGATCAACCGGAATGCCAGAGACTACTACTCGATCGGGTGAAAAACCCAGTTGAGTGAGATGGACCCAGGTCTCATCCATGGCAACGAAATACCTGAAGTAATGGTGACAGAGCCACATGGAGTGAATGTCGAAATCGGTCACGACAACTGCATTCTTGGTCGCGATTTTATTCCTGCAAATAAGCCAGGACATAATTTCGGACGGCAGAAAGTGAGTGCAGATTACCAGATCGGGCTTATGCCTGTTGAGCATTGAAATGAGCGGCAAAGTGTTGAATCGATCGAAAGCCAGTCGCTGTCGTTCGTCTTTCCACGGCTTATCGGCCCAATCATAAAGTAGACCAAGAACCTGAGGAGCTCGGTTGACCATATTGATGTAGGCCCGTGAATAAACGCGCCGAAATGCCGCATTGGTGTAGCGCAAGGCGTCCTCGTGACGGACTTCAATCTGCGGATACTTAAGCAAAGCTTTTTCAATCGCTTCGGCAGCACGAACGTGGCCGGCACCTGCGGATGCGGATAGGATTAGGACTCTTTTCATTTTTGGTTAACTCAACCTCCGATGATGATTGTGCCACGTCGAAGTCTTAGCACGCCAATGTTTGAACAGTTAATGATCCGATCGGTTTGCTAACTGAAAGATAACCGGCTTGATTCAACGGCGATGTCGTTGCAGTTTCGAAGGCTAGCTTCTGTTTAACAACTTAGCAGGTCTGAAGAAATTCTTCTCTCTTGCTTGGGCCACCTTGGCGCCGAATCGCCTGTAAAAGCTTGGCAGAACAAGATAGCCGACGTGAGCGCCGATGATGTCCATTCCTGTATTGTAGGCCTCGTCATCAACTTCTTCTACGACACTCTTGACGCTATAGCTCACAAAATCGTTGTGGTCCCAGACATTCCACCAATAGCCAAGGTGCTTGCGATCCGGGTGCGGCACCATCTTCGATACCGCCCGATCTGATCCAAAATCCTGAGAACTGTTGAGAAACAGTTTTAACTCCTCGAAAAAACCCACCTGTGAGGCCGAAGCACACCAAAAATCGACTCGCACATCTTCGAGTTCTGGCATAGATGGAAGAAAATGACTCACAACGTCGTACATGATCTGTCCACCCATCGAGTGAGTTAAAACAACAATCGGCTCGTCTTTACTTTTCTGAATTTCACGACATTCCATAAGCGCATTGAGGACGCATAGCGGTATCGGGCCAGGCGAGGTGGCGTCACCACGCCGGTGAAGGTAGGTGAAAACATCGCCGAGAAATCGGGTTACGAATTGAGCCAGTGGATGTTTCATCTCCATGGCCACACGAGTAATAGCAAAGCTTGGACTGAACACACTTCTGGTCAATCCCTCTTTGAGATGAACGCCCATCTCTCTAGAAGCTTCGCTGCTTAACCGTGTGCTTTTATACTGCCTTCTATGAACTAAACCATGCTTGAGCGCGTCAAACTTATTTATCACCCATTTCTCGAGAACCGCAGCCTCTTGCTCCAGCGATTCGCACTTCACGAGTTCATTCATGGCTTCGTCAGAGTGAATCACTTCGTCCGCTGCCACCACCAGCAGAGCCCTCTCCTCGGGGCTGTGGTGATCGGTTCTCATTATCGTGGCTGTGCAAAAATTGCTTAGCATCTCTTTTGAAAGACTTCTCAATCTGCGCAACCGAGGAGTGAACTCCGAGGCCAACCGTTCATCTTTGCTCCGCCTCGACAATCGACTTCGGCTCAACAGCCTGCCTTCCTTCAAAAACTTCCCAGTCTTGAATTTATTTTTGAAGTCGACCACCCTATCACGGCTTTGCTTTAGTCGACTGGCTGAAGCCTGGAGTGCCATCTTCGCTGGAGTCTCCGGAATCGAACCGCCAAGCCAGGAGAGCTTGGCGGCGTGCTCTCCCCAAAAGCAATACTTTATCTCGACACTCTCAGGATCCGAGCTCAATTCTGGTGCAACGTATCGACGAAGCAGGGTCTCTACTTGATCCCAGCCAGCCTCGTCTCGAACAGAGACGCCGTGAATATACAAAATCGGCATTTTGATCAGCCTCAAACTCTCGCCGTTGATTTTGTGCCCAGAAAAGTACGTAACGATCGCGTCCGAGGCGACCGACATAAGATGTTTCGGCGCAGGATTGGCGTCCGACTGTGGTTGGTTAATCTTCACCGAAGCCAAATCAATTATCTAACCGGCTAAGGTCAGGCTGTTTGAACTTCGGCTTCGCTCTTGAGATTGAGCTCTTCGATCATTTGCTCGCGCATCACGAATTTCTGAACCTTGCCTGTGACGGTCATGGGAAATTCGCTTACTGTTTTTATGTACTTCGGAACTTTGAAGTGAGCGATTCGGTCCTTGAGCCAGGCGCGCAGACTTTCTGGTTCTATGCTTCGTCCGGGTCTTGCAATGTACCACATTGCCACTTCTTCGCCGAAGAGTTGGTCAGGGACACCAAAAACTTGTGCCTGGGAAATGTCCGGATGTGTATGGAGGAATTCTTCTATCTCACGCGGATATACATTTTCACCACCACGGCAAATCATGTCTTTGGACCGACCTGTGATGTTCAGATAACCCATTTCGTTCATGACACCGAGATCGCCCGAATGGAGCCATCTGGCCTTGTCGATGGTTTTTTCAGTGGCGTCCGGATTGTTCCAATAACCGAGCATCACGTTATGACCGCGGCAGAGAACTTCTCCCTGCGTGCCCCTCGCGACGATTTCGCCATTTTCAGGATCGATCAATTTCAACTCGATACCGGGAATGATTCGACCGACAGTTGTCGCCCTGACTTCCAAACTGTCTTCAACAGTGGTGGCAGTCATTAGTGGTGCGCTCTCAGTTAGTCCATACAAGATGATCACTTCTTGCATGTGCATCTCGCTTGCCACGCGCCGCATCAGTTGGACAGGGCACGGGGCACCGGCCATGAAGCCGCCTCTCAGCGAAGATAAATCGTATTTTGAAAAGTGCTCGGAATCGAGCTGCGCGATGAACATGGTCGGTACGCCCGACATATGAGTGCAACGTTCGTTGGCAACGGTCTCCATTGCCGGTACTTCCTGAAAGAACGGACTCGGTATCACTACCGTGCCACCAACCGATAAAACGGCCAGTGCACTGCTAATCATCCCACCACAATGGTAAAACGGCATCGGTACGCAAAAGCGACTGTTGCTGTCGAGCCGCATGGCTCGCGCAGCTGCATAGGCATTATTAATCAGGTTGTGGTGGCTGAGTGTGACACCTTTCGGAAAACCAGTTGTACCGGAGGTGTATTGGATGTTGACTGGATCGTCGAACTGAACTCGCGCACGTCGTTCGGAAAGTTCCGACTGGTGGGAGTCCGCGGCGAGCTCGAGAAAATCGCCAAAAGTCTGAAAAGTCGATGTCGGACCTGTCTTTCTCAGACGGTCGCACATAGGCGAGTCGGTCAGTTCGCCAATCACTACGATCGTAATCAGATTATTCGTACGGTCAGAGGCCGGCTTAAGAACCTGCGGCGAAACCTCGGTGAGCATGTCGAGATAATCGCTGGTCCGATTGTTGGCGATGGTAAAAATCAGCTTGAGGCCTGATTGTTTAAGCGCATAATCGAGCTCGCCCTTCTTATAGCCAGGATTGACGTTAACAAGAATGGCGCCGATTTTGGAAGCAGCAAGAAAGATGACAAACCACTCGCAGTTGTTGGTCGACCAGATGCCGATTCGATCGCCTTTCTCCACGCCCCACTTGAGCATCGCAAGCGCCAGTCGATCAGACTCTTTCAAAAGACCCGCGTAACTGATTCGGCGATTCTCGAACGGACTGACGAGAGCCTCGGTCTCCCTGGCATCGCGCGAAACATATTCGATATGCTCAAAAACTGTACGTCCGATCAGGCTTTCCGGAGTCACACCATAGTCGTAACTGGGCTGGCCGGCTTGGTCAGTTGTGGTCATATTGATTGATTTTTCCGAGTCTAAAAGAGTCTTCACATCGGGAAAGCTTCTTTACCGCCAAGAATCAATACTTTATCAGTCTTGGACTTCTCTTTCTTCACGACTCGGTCTTGAATGCCGGGCTCGATTTTTTCGCGACGTTGTTGAACACTTATTGCTTTCTGTGCTTCGTCAAGAAGCTCGGAGGCGCTCTCGATACCGCTCTCTACCCTCACAGGCGTAGCGCTGGCGGTCATCGTAGTTGAAGCCGAAGATTTTGTCGTCACCATTTTGGCAACGTCAGCGGAATATCCGCTGGAGAAAAGAACTAGAGATGCAATCACTGCTAGGTTAGACATATTATTGACAATCCCGCTGGGAATTACTGGCAGTATAGCGCTGCTTCAGAAATCGTGGAAACCAATCCTTAATTGGTTTAATATTTGTATATAGATATGTAAATGGGACAGGCTCACGAAAGACGTTTTTGATGAAGCATTTTTTAGAAAACGAGCTACTGACAAGCCTCAAGAGAGCTTTTTCTCAATCGGTGAAGCCGATGATACTTCTTGCGGCTATCTCTATATGTACTGTTCAACATGATGCATATGCAGCAACTCCAGAGCAACTCGCCGAGATTCGCAATCACATCAATCGCGGCAATATGCTCTTGGGACGGCGTCTGTTTCAAGATGCGATCGGCGAATACGAAAATGTACTACGGATAGATCCGGTAAATCAAATTGCGAAAGACAATATCGCCCTCACGCATAACAACTGGGGAATCTATTTCTTTAGTGCTCGCAAGTACCCCGAAGCCAAACAACAGTGGGAACAAGCGCTCAAGCTCAATCCCAGCGACGGTCATGCAAGAAGGAATCTGAAGATTCTCGATCAACGTATGAGGCAGGAACCTCCAGTCGCTACCCAAGATGGTCCCGAAGGCGATGGTCCGGACAAAGCGAAGCTGAAGATGAGTCCAGCCGGCGGTAATGCCAATGCGACCGCGCATACCGGTGCCACTGAGAACAGTACCACACCACCAGTGGTGCCCACAAAGGGGCAGCAGGAAGCAAGGCTGGACAATACAAGTGTAATTCAGAATCCAGATTCAGGCGCCACGCTTATCATCAATAGCTCGACCAACTACAATCAGCCGACTCCAGATTCCGAGAGCCAGACGAGCCCGCCTCCGGAAAATACGACTATTAGAATTATTGGTGGTTCCAATTCGTCCGCCAGCATTGTCGGAACAGGCGCCTCTCTGTCGGCCGGCGCTCCACCAGCGCAGTCATTTCAGCCTGCGTCCACTTCGACCTTTAATATAGTTGCTCCAAATAGCGGATCGGTTTCTTCAACATATCAGCCTGGCACTCCCGGCAGTGGCAATACCAATAGCAGTACCACTCCGGCAGGCAACTCGCATGCGTCGTCCAATGGTGTGACGCCTTCGTACTCCAGTGGCTCCCCTGTTGACCGCGGTCCTCCTGGGCAGAGTGTACCTATGTCTTGGCCGGGCGCCTCCGACAGTGCTCCACCGGCACAACCTGTGACTCAGGCGAGTTCTACGCCAAGTACACCAACCAGCTTTACCAGGAATCAGCCATCAAAGCAAAACGATATCGCCGAAGGCGAGCAGTCCGAGCACGAACAGGAGAAGGGTGTCGATGGTGGCACCAACTCGAATGCGACATTCGAGAACAAAGTCTCTCAGATCGAAACAACCGTGTACGGAAAGTCTACAAAAAACGTACCGATACTGCGCCGAATAGAGAAGTTGGAAATCGACACCTTCGGCAAGAAAAAGACGGGATCAATCTCGGATCGAATAAAGGACCTGAAAGAAGCCTACGGAATTTAACAAAGACAACGGCAGGGACCGACAGCGTTCGAATTCATTCGTTTTTGCCGACAGCGCACATCTCGGATGAAGTAACATTGTTCAAACGCGCAGCCAGCGTCTCTTAGGATTGCCTTGACAGGAAACGGAGAATCTCTCAGGTACAGAGTGTTCAAATACCTTCTAGTCCGAGAAGAAGCGATACCTATTCAGGATTCAGGATTCAGGATTCAGGATTCAGGATTCAGGATTCAGGATTCAGGATTCAGGGTCCAGAATTCCGACTCGGATGGTGCCAACTTGCCGTCTAAATTGCTTCCTGATGTGAAACAAAAGCGGTGCAACCTTGTTACTGGTAAATCTGCCGGTTAAAGTCGATGTATCCGCCCTTGTGCTTGAAGTTGGTGGGACGATGTGTGTAATGGATCACTCCGCCTTGTTCGTTCCAAATGTACTCACCAGATATAGTGACCATATCGTTCTCGTGTAGTGGCACGTACGGAGCTAAATCGATGTTGTGTGCGACAAGCACCGAAGTACCATTAGACAGTTGCAGCAAAAAGCGCTGGTGCGGATTGCCTTTCCGGTCATCCGGCAAAAGCCGCTTGACCCTTGCCGTCACGACGATGTTGACGCCGTTGGCGCGCTGACTCTGCGCGGCGATAACATCACCATCCTTCGAAGCCTGAGCCGAATACGACTGAAAACCTGAGCTCGACGGTTGCACCGTGGCACTGGACATCGAAGCCGGCGCCCTCTGACCGAATGGAGTCAGCCCGCCGGAAGATTGGAATATTGGATTTGCTGGCTGCGCTATCGATGGGTTAGCTGCTTGCTGTGGTATCGAGGAAGTGGAGGCAAACGGCTGGAGAGAAGGATTTGAGGCAAATGGTGCTCCAGTTGATGACAAGCCATTCCGACCGGATGCTCCCGGTGGAGTTAAAGAAGAGTTTCGCTCGATTGTATTGTTGAGCGAGGTCATCCCGCTTGGAGGACATCCGAAACCGCCCTGATTCCCTGAAGATCGAGGCTCACTGACAATTGGCGTGGGACTCGCAGCTGATCGCGGAGCGTCTATGATGCGGGTGGGGCTCGCCACCGCCCTCGGCGTGTTGACGATTGGCGTAGTGCTCACCGATGAGCGAAACGTCGTTGCTGGTTGCCCGGTCTCGCTGACGCCAAACTGTGCAATTTCGGCGGGCGGCGTGACGCTGCTCGACACCGTGATGCTCTGATTGTTCGGTACAGTGCCGGAGGCAATTGCACCGAACCGGGCTGCCTGTCCGTTGGTTGTCGGACCGCTGGCGGTCACTGGCGCCTGTACAACAGGTTTTGCGGTGGTCCCGGTCAGTCGAGTCGGGTCTCCAGCTCTGTCCGGACTTCCAAATGCGGGATCGTAACTCTCCTGGCGACCATCAAGATCGCGAATACCTTTTTTGAGGACCGTAATCTGAGTCTGAGCTCGCTTTTCGCCCTTGTCGCTGTTTAACCGAGTCGGAGAATAGTTACCTACTCGGCTAGAAAGCGAATGCGGTTGCTTAAGTTGCGCCGCCAGTTCCGAGCAGCCACAAAGTGACAGAGCGGCAAATATAGATAGAAAACGGATATAGAAAATACGCATAACCGTTATCGTAGCTCATGAGAGACATTTTCGTTTATAGCAATTTGCCACGAGATGCTTTAGTATCGGGCTGGAAACGCTAAGATCCTCGCATCGAGCGTATTGCATCGTGGTATATAGTGTTTGCAGGAACAGACTACCGGTTATCTGAGTCAAAAGTAACAGGAGACAACACAACTTTAGTATGTTAGCCAGCGTCTATCTCACTGGAGATTCACTCAATGCCCACCAGGTATTGGGCGATCTGGCTGGTCCGGACTGGCGATCTTCGGCGGTACAAAAGCTGGAGAACTATGGTCTGCGAGTTGTCAATCCGCTTGAACTGGCATGGAACATAGAGACCGGCGCGACTATAGACATAAGTGATTCCGCCAATAAGAAGGTGCGCCGCGCCCTGGACCTGATCGACGAGTGCGATGCCCTGCTCGCTAACATCGAACGGTCGAGCTACGGCACCGCCATGGAGATGTTCTACGCCTACCGACGTGGCAAGATGGTCACGGTCATCGGTCCATCGCCTTACAGCCCCTGGGTCGTATCGCACTCCCAGGCTCGCTTCAATGACATGGAGCGAGCAGTCAACTATTTGATCGATAAGCACCCGCATGCCGCCCCTCTCAACTGGGCACTGCACTATGAGGCTCAACTGTCCGAACGCTACGAGCAAATGCCACCTGCCGGCGAGCCCGACTACAAGTTTCTCGGTGGTAGTTTGCCGGTCCTCGTAGTCGCTCCGCATGCCACGGCGTACTGGAGAGAAGGGGAGTTCAAAGGGCAAGACTCATTCACAGGCTCTCTGGCGTCGATATGCAATCGCCTGGCGCTCTGTCATTCGATGCTCACCACCTATTGTTGCGCAGCAGATCCATGCTGGTATCTGGAAACGCCGTTTCGTCGAGCCCTCACGGATATCGTCAAAGCAGGCAAAGTAGGTCTTGTCGTCATGATTCTCGGGAGCAACTGGGAAGAAGCGCCTGGGCTTCAGGTCTCGACCTACGGTCCGACGGAAGAAGCATGCTATCCGTACATCAACTTACTCACAGAGAGACTGTCCAAGTTAGAACCCGTTGTTCCCGGCAGTTTCGATCATCCGGTCAGACCGCTTGCACTTTTTATCGCTGAGGTTTTAGGAATTCCGACCATAATCGTGCGGTTGCACAAGAGATACAGGATGCCGCGCCTACAGCCGCAGCCATTCTCAGCAGTGGCAACGCTGTTATCGGAGTTCGTCAGCGAAACCGGTGTAGAGCTGGCTCGGAGTCAATCGTAGCAATGACCGGCGAGTTAGTGGCATTCGTGACCTGTCCTCCAGACAAAGCGGAGTCGCTCGCCGTGCAGATCGTCGAGAGCAAGCTTGCCGCTTGCGTCAACATCGTCCCTGGTATCACTTCGGTCTATGTCTGGGAAGGTGAACTCAACAAAGACGGCGAGTCACTATTGATTATGAAGACCAACAAGTCCGTCTACGACAAATTCGAATCGAAAATAAAGTCGCTTCATCCGTATGAAGTTCCGGAAATTATTTGTCTTCCAATCGAGTCAGGCAGTCGTACCTATCTCGATTGGCTCAACAAGTGTTTGGTTTGACTAAGGAGTGCGCATTGGCTGACGACACAACAATTGTCGATGTATTCTGGCGACGGGTGGTCGAAAACCCTCAGCGAACGGCCGTTATGTATAAGGTCGATGGCAAATACCGCTCAGTGAGCTGGTCTGAGCATGGCGATATAGTCGAGCGACTATCAGCGGCATTGATCAAGAATGGTGTCGCCGCCGGCACCAAAGTCGGCATCCTTTCGCAGAACAGACCACACTGGACCTGGGCCGATCTCGGCATTCTATCTGCTGGAGCCGTGACCGTACCTGTATATCCAACGCTAGGCGGAACAGAGGTTTCCTTCGTTATCGATAATAGCGACGTCGAAGTTCTCTTCGTCGAAAATGCTCGCCAACTGGAGAAGCTGGCCAGTCCTGATGCTCCACGCCCGGAAAAGCTTCGGCTGGCAATCGTCATTGATGGAACCCCGGATGTATCTGAGCCTCTAATCAAGATCATCTCCTGGGATCAATTTCTGGAGCAAGGCAAGGAATACCTCGCCGATAACGCCAACGAAGTAAAGGCGCGGCGCAAGATTGATGACGACGAAATCGCTACCATCGTCTACACCTCCGGTACGACCGGTCTTCCGAAAGGAGCCATGCTCAAGCACCGCAACATTTTTGCCGTACTAAAATCAATGAGCACCCTGGTCGACTTCAACGAACAGGATCTGGCTCTCTCGTTTCTCCCTCTGGCTCACGTTTACGAACGGGTAGGCGGGCAGTTTCTCTCGATTTTCGTGGGTATACCATTCGCATATGCGGAGTCGATGGAGCAGGTCGCCAACAATCTCCAGGAGCTGCATCCGACCGTTCTCAACGCAGTCCCACGATTTTACGAAAAAGCTTATGCACGAGTGCAGGGACAGCTCAGACAAATGCCGCCGGCTCAGAAGGCTTTTGTGCGCTGGGCCATAGCGCTCGGTCAACGTGCCACCAAACAAAAAATCGAGTCGAAAGTGGACACGAGCATACTCGATCAACTCTACAAAGCAGAACTGAGAATCGCAGAACGACTGGTTTTTCGCAAGATACGAGAACGATTCGGTGGACGACTGCGGATGATGACATCTGGTGCGGCACCATTGTCAAATGATGTTCACATATTCTTCGAGGCAATAGGCATGCCGATTGTGGAAGGATATGGATTAACCGAAACTTGCGCCCCACTGGCATGCAATAAACCATCCGACAATAAGTTCAAAACTGTTGGCAAACCACTTCCCGGTGTAGAGGTCAAGCTTTCCGAAGATGGCGAACTCCTCGTCCGCGGTCCAATCGTATTTGCCGGATACTACAAGAATGAAGAGGCTACTCAGAAAGCCTTTGACGGAGAGTGGTTCAAAACTGGTGATATTGCGAAAATTGACGAGCAAGGCTATATCCAGATCACGGACCGCAAGAAGGACATAATCATCACCGCCGGCGGTAAGCACGTGGCTCCGCAGCACCTGGAAAGCCTGTTCAAGGATGAGCCACTGATCGCCCACGTAGTAGCCTATGGTGATAAACGCAAATACATTACGGCGCTAATTACGCTCAACACAGACGCACTGGAAGCATTCGCGAAGAGCAAATCGGTTTCCTACAAAGATTTGAAGGAGCTCACTCAGAATGCCACGGTAAGAAAAGAGGTCGAGCGGATTGTTCACGACAAAAATCAAAATATTGCTCGATTTCAGAGAATCAAGAAATTCGCTGTTCTGGACAAGGAATTGACAATCGAAGACAACGAACTGACTCCAACCCTCAAAGTCAGGCGAAAACAGGTGACAGAGAAGTTCTTAAGCATCCTGGATGCCCTATACGAGGCCGAAGATCTCGAGGCTCAGCAAGAACACGCCGAAGTTGAAGGCTGATTTTTTTTACAAAATATCGCTGGTATTGGGCTGAATAGTCACAGAAAAGCCATAAAATTTCGCTACCATTCGCCTATATCTAAAGAGTAGGATTAAAAAGCTCTTTACATTCGCTTGGCAACTGAATACAATACTGCTGCGGCAGTGTATTCGCCACCATATTCCCAGCCCGCTCAATTCCGGGACGACAGTCGTCATTCACTTACTACGCAGAATGGAATCGCCACAACCACAGTCAGAGTTATTTGGCTTGTCAGCCACGAGGGTTAAGTCGCATGTTTGATTCGATTGGACGAGGTTTTCGGCTCATTATGGCCAGCATTCGAATGGGCTGGCACGATAAGCGGCTCATGGCGCCATCAATCGTCACCGTCATAAGCAATATCTTCTTTGCTATCCTGCTCTACCTTCAAGCTAAGACGAGCTTCGGTGGTAAGTCTGAGGTCGCCTCCCAATTCATGGCACAAGGCAAGAATCTTCTCAACGGCGCCGGCGGACCGCATGGCCTAGCTGGTGGTGCACAAGGCTTCGCAGGCCTCACCGGACTCAATGGACCGATGGACCCGACGGGTCTGGGCGGAAGCTCGGACAACGTCATGGCAGTGACAGGCATCCTGTGCGTTTGGTGGCTGACCAACCGCTTTCTGGAGGGCGTCACCACAGCACTGGTCTACAGTCACCTGACGGAAGGACGCGGCTCTGGACGGTTCGGAGCAGCAGCCAGCGCAGTGTTCACAAGCCTGCCCGCGATCATTATGCTGGGTCTGGTCACGCTTATTGCCAAAAGAATTGCCGGATGGCTGAGAGGCAAACGCGACGCCGGAGGTTTGTTCGGCTTCGGATTCAGCTTCCTGGCTGGAATAATCGAAGTCTTCTGGACCCTGGCAGGACACATGATCCTGCCCGCCATCGTCATCGAAGGTACATCCTTCTGGGGCGCCTTGAAGCGCGCCGATCGAATCGCACAGGGAAATCTGCTCACCATTGGTGTCGGTGAGGTCGGAGTCGATGTGATTTGCAAAATCACAAGTGGTATCGTGTACGGCATAGGAGTCGGCGGATTCGGTCTGGCCTACTTCGCCCAGATGAGCCTCACCTCTCCGATGATGGTAATAACCGGACTGGCATGGGCTTCGCTCGTACTCGTCGTCACCGCGCTATCGATATATATAAGATCAGCGTTCTACACCTGCCTGTACGTGTGGGCTATCACGGCCGAAGAAGTCGAGGAAGCAATGAGAGCAGAGATTGCACCGCCGGCGCCACTAGCAGCAGCTCTGGCTCGGTAGCCACCACTTTTGGTGCCGGTCTCATCCCTTAACGACACACATATACGATAGATCTGCTTAAGCCCTGAGCGGGCGGAAGGTCGGTGATGCCTTTGTCATAGTTAGCGCGTTCGATTTGGCATGCCCGTGCGTTCTAGACAGACTCGCTGTCGACAGCAAAACCAATGATTGGCCGACCGTGCAGGAGCAGCTAGAAGTTAGCGTTACCAGTGATTCGAGATCGTCTATACAAATAATGTTCTCAAGGACTTATGATAAAACAATGGTCCCGGAGACAGATGCTTGGAGCAAATAGAACGATACAGAGGCAGTCTCTATGGGCTAGCAATAGGCGATGCCCTGGGTGCTCCACTTGAGTTTCAAGAGTATGGATCGTTCACTCCAGTAGAAGACATGCTTGGAGGCGGAGCATTCAAACTTCGACCGGGAGACTGGACAGATGACACTTCTATGGCTCTATGTCTTGCGGAGAGCCTTATTGAATGCCGCGGATTCAATCCTGTCGATCAAATGGAAAGATATCTGAGGTGGTATCACCAGGGATACCTTAGCAGTCAGGGCTGGTGTTTCGACATCGGCACCACGACGAGAAGAGCATTGCTGGCATTCCAAGAAACCAGGCAACCATTCTCCGGATTGAGCCAGGACAGCGCATCCGGCAACGGCTCAATCATGCGACTGGCCCCCGTAGCATTGGCATTCGCGGGACAGCCGACACATGCACTTGATTTTGCGGCAGAAAGCTCGAAGACCACACACGCCAACAATCGCTGCATCGAAGCCTGTCGCTACCTCGCCGCGCTCATCGTAGGCGCGCTTCAGGAGCGGAGCAAAGAAGAGATACTCTCGCCCAAGTTTTCTCCAGTCAAAGACTACTGGACGCACCGTCCGTTCAAGACCGAAATCGAAGAGATTGCAATGGGCTCGTTTAAAACAAAAGAACCGCCAGAGATTCAAGGGTCCGGCTACGTTGTGACAAGCCTGGAGGCTGCTCTATGGGCGTTCAACAAGACTGACAGTTTTAAGGATGGCTGCCTACTCGCCGTAAATCTCGGTGACGACGCCGACACTACCGGCGCTGTGTTTGGTCAACTTGCCGGAGCTTTTTACGGTGAAGGACAACTTCCCGATAGCTGGCGTTCAAAACTGGCTCTGTTCGACTCAATCAAGCGCTACGCCGAGCAATTGTTCGCCCTATCCCTGACGATGTAGACGCTGGCTTATCTTAATGGTTATGATTATCAGTAGTACACCTGCAGAAAAAAGTAAACGTTCACTTACGGACGTTTCGAGGCTGGTTTCGCTGAGGACCTGCGGCACAACATGTTCTGCAAAACGGCTCCAGATGGGGAGTCTCCACGTCCGGCGCTAACGGGCTACGAAAAAAAAGACTAGAGAGCCTGCATATTTGCTTCAGCTAGACGGATCGTTCATTTGCAGATAATGTGCATGAGAAAACACTTTCGAACGATTACTTACTCAGTAACTGAGAGAAGATTTTTGGTGTAACCAGCCACTTGAGCGTTCCCGGAAGGGTAGGAGGTAAGTCGTGAACTTCCACACAACATACGCCGGCTTTCTTGAATGGCAGAGTAAACTCGTAGCCAGCGCCCACCATTGACTTAACTAGATCGCCAACATCAGGCTCGTGCCCGACAAGGAAGAGCTCGTTTGATTCAGAATACTTTTTGAGAAATTTGTAGACATTAGATGGCGTAACACCGGGACACAGAGAGTCGCTGGTCGTAAGCTCTCCGCCTAACTCGGCGTGGAGAATATCAGCGGTTTGCTTGGCTCTGATTAGCGGACTGGCGACGATCACATCAGGCTTTACGCCAATGCATTTCAGCCCGCGTGCCACCATTTTCGTCTCTTCAATGCCTTCGTCGGTTAATGGGCGCTCGGAATCTCTAGTTATTCCCCTCATCAGACCTTCAACGGCAATCCCATGCCTTACAAGATAGATCTTCATGTCAACCTCGTGAATCCAATTCGAGTTTCCAACAGCACTAAAGCGACCTGTAAGGATTGTGCCACCTGAGGTAATATTGAATCAATGAGCGACAAACCGAGAATAATTGGACTTGACATTGGCGACAAAAGAATTGGCATCGCCATCTCCGATCCGCTTGGCATTACTGCGGCTGGATTAGAGACAATTGAACGCAGAAATTCACGCGTCGATGTCGAAGTAGTAAAACAGATTGCTGAAAGGCATGGCGCTACTCAAATCGTCGTTGGCCTGCCGCTCAACATGGATGGCAGCTCAGGCGATCAAGCGGACAGGATAAGATCATTTGCCAGCAAGCTCGCCAGAGAGACCGGTTTGCCCATCGTTTATGAGGACGAACGTCTTTCGACTGTGTCCGCCATCCGAACGCTCACACTCCAGGGCGTCGATACTGGACGGTCGCGAGAACTAGTCGACCGTCAAGCGGCCGCTATAATTCTTCAAAAATTTCTGGACAGGCGAGAACCGCCACCGTCGGCCTAGCTCTTAATTGAGAAAGCGATTTTACAAGCAACGCCCATTCAAAAGAGGCGCGAGCAGCGAGATTTCAACGGCGAGGCAACATTATCGTAAAGGTGGTGCCTCGACCTTCGTCGCTTGTTACGGCGATGTCACCCTGGTGCGCATCGACGATCTGCTTGCAAAGATAAAGGCCCAGTCCTGTGCCAACAGCCTGCCCCTTGCCACGTTCACTTCTCCAAAACTTTTCGAAAACTTTGTTGAGCTCGTTGTCGGCGATACCAATACCGGTGTCTTTCACATGCACCATGACCTGGTTGGGTGTTTCTTCTCCCCACACCCTGACGACACCACGACTGGCGGTAAACTTAATGGCGTTGTCGATAAGGTTGAGAACAACTCGTCGAATCGCAAGCGCATCAATCTGTACACCTCCTTGTCCGAGCGGCAAATTGAGTTCGAAGGCGATGTGTTTTTGCTCTGCCACCGCCATTAGTTCTCTTGCACATTCGCTCGATAGATCAAAGAGAGCAACATGTTCAAATGAAAGATCCGGATCGCTGAAATCGTATCGATAGACTTCAATCAGATTTTGCACCATGCGCAACAGCCCCTGGTTGCTGCGTCGGACCATTTGCAAAACTTCGGATTGGCTCTCGTCTACATCGCCCAGGGTGCCGTTGATAATCAGCTCGAGTGTGCGATCGGCACCAATCAGTGGAGTCTTCAAATCATGGACCAAGGTGGCGATAAAATCTTCACGTTGCTTATCTACGTTGCTGCGCTCATCGACTTCCATCGTGCTTACGCAGACGCCGATAACCTGGTTCTTCTTGTCTTTGAGCGGCCAGGCAGCTAGATCCCAAAACTTTTCGGTCCTTGCCAGTTCCGTACCGAACACTACCTTCTGACCGCTCAACTGAACATTTTCATCTCTTTCCAGGACACCGATGAGAACATCTGCGGGAAGCGTACCGACAACCTCATAGAACGGCTTGCCTATAAGCTCCTCAATCTCCATCCCCAATTGATCTGCCACTGCACGCGAAGCTTTTGTAATCACAAAATCGCGATCGAGCTTCCATACACCGATAGGTGCATTCTCCATAGTGGTGCTCTGATCCTGTCCTGAAGCGACAGGAGCGATCGTGGCATAACCGCCTGACTCTTTCGTGGGAAATGTCGCCGGACTGTCACCTACAACAGGATAGCCACCTGATGCTGCCAACTTAGCCACTACCGACGCCCCGATTCGGTGTTGCGTAGTACCAGATTCACTCGTATCGGTGCAACCACCGATGAAACCAAGGAAAGCTCCATCACTTCCGATTACGGGTGTGCCGGAGTCGAGAAAACGCCGGTACCTCTTGTCGAAGCGGCGCATCCGATACTCGACGTGAAAGCTCGAGCGGTCCTGAAGCGCGCGCTCGTGGACGGCTTGAAACTTTTGTCTGTCTTGCGGATGAATGTTCACAAGCCAGCCATCGTAAAGAAGCGCATCGTAATTGATCCCGGTAAACTCTATCCATTTGCGGTTAAAGAAATTCCTGGTGCCATCGACGCCGGACATCCACACCATCTGTGGTGCCGTATTCGCTAGCTGATTGATACGCTCAGCCATATCTACCAGCATCCTGTCCTTTTCGAGATTATCGGTCAGGTCGCGAAAATTCGCCATCACTCCAATTATGCTTCCCGAACGATTTCTGAGCGGAGAGTAATAGGGTTGATAAAATCGACGCTCACCCCTCGTGATCAAACTCTTCCTCTCACCAGCAAAAGATCGACCAACGACGGCAAGAGAGATTTCTCTTTCCAGTCCTTCAAAAGGCAACTCTTCTGTCGCTACCTTTCCTAGCACCTCTTGCCGTTTTCTTCCAAACATACGCTCCATCGCATGATTCCATAGAAGTATTCGATTTTGCAGGTCCAGCGCGACGATACCATCAAAGCTATGAGTCAGTACGAAATCGCTGATTTGAGAGACCATCTGCACTGATGCGACCGCCCTTTCTGCGACTCGTCCGATCGTCCGCAACACGGACTGCGGAGATAAGTCGTCAAAGAACAGTACATCGGCTGCGCCCAGGCGAATAATCTTCAGAGCCGAATCTTCGTCGGCTAGCCGACTGATATAGACCACGCAGGTTCGCGGCGCCGTGCTGCGAATCCTTCCAATCGCCTGACCTGGGTCATTCGGGTCCGTCCCCTCGACCAGAATAACAACGTCGATATCGTCCTGACTCAAGCGAGTCAGGCATTCGCGCGGGGACTCGGTACGTTCCACCGATCCGACAAATCCATCAAGGCATTTGCCCAATTTCGAAGCAAGGACTTCGTCCGCACCAGTAATTAGAAGCCTGATGTTGCTGTATTTGGTCGTTTCCAATCGCCAACCGCCCATATCGTCCATCAAGTGACTATATACACGGAGTTAAGCAAACTATATCGAGAAATTAAGGAGCTTATCTCAGCGATCAAAGGCGACAAGATCTCCGAAGCGAAAGTATTCATCAGCATTTGTCAGATGCACATCATGGTTAACAACCTCTAAGCTGTCATGCGCCTCTCCTGAGCGAGACAATGTCCAGGTTTCTAGTTACCAGGTGCGATATAATCATCCAGTGCATATTGCATGTTGAAAGAGCCAGAACCGTTTATCCTGGCTCCAGGAGACATTCCGGAGAATACTATGAGCCCGCTCTACATAGCACTGCTTATCCTCACGACAATACTGGCACTTGCGCTGATAGCGCTAGTTTTGCTGCACGCTCCAAAAGGAGAAGGCATGGGCGGGATAGGCGGAAGCGCCACTCTTTTCCAGGGCAAACGCGGAGCTGAAGCCGGCATCGATCGAGTCACGTGGACGATTGCATTCTCGTTCTTGATCTGCTGCGGAATACTTGGCTTTGGTTTTGTTCGGTAAGGCGCCATGCCGTTTCAACTGCCGACCCAAGACGAAAAGCATCGCTACGTTCACGACCAGTTCGAGCGCATTGCCGCAAAGTATGATCTCGCCAACGACGTGATCAGCATGGGCATGCATCGCCTCTGGAAGAAGCAAGCGGTCGATATTTTAATCGGCGGACCGAAAGGTCGACTGCTGTCCGAGCAAAGGCGTTGCGGCCAATATCTCGACGTATGCTGCGGCACAGGCGATCTTGCTCTCAGCATCGCGCGTCGATTAGATCCGAATGGCGAGGTAGTTGGATTGGATTTTTCCAACAACATGCTTGAAGTCGCTCGGGCTCGATCGCAAAAATCTCCTCCACGGTCTGCCATCAGCTTCAAGCAAGGAGATGCGCAAGAGCTTCCATTCGAGAGTAATACCTTCGATGGTGCAATAATCAGTTTTGGTTTGCGCAATCTGACGCATTTTGATCGCGGGCTTGCAGAAATGGCGCGGGTAGTTAGGCCTGGTGGATTGGTAGTGAATCTCGATCTTGGCAAACCCAGTGGCGCATTATTCGAGCCGGCATTCAAACTCTATTTCCGTCATTTTGTTCCGATCGTAGGAGCCGTACTGCAAAATGACAAAAAAGCATACACCTATCTACCCGAGTCAAAGAGCACATATCCGGATCCCGACGGTATTTCAAGATTGTTCGAAGGGGCTGGACTCGAGCAGGTCCAACATATTCCCCTATCTTCAGGAAGCGTCGCGCTTCACATGGGAGTTGTTCAACGCTGACCGGTCCGCTAGTGAGATGGCACTATATTCGGTGCCTTCGACAAACAGGTGATCATGAGTCTAGAACAGCAAAATATTACGACAGCTCAGTCCAACGTGGCTCCGGCTCCGGAAGACAAAAGCTCAGTCGGAGCCACTCGGCAAAAGTCGCTAATGCTGATAGTCGGTGATCCTTCCGCCGATCGACACATGGAAAGCATTTTGAAATTGGTAAAACAGAGCGCACCGGATCTCAATATGTGGGGAGTCGGCGGAGAGCGCATGGAAGAAATTGGAGTCGAGCTACTTGCAGACTTGAAAGACTTTGCTGTTATCGGCTTCTTCGAGATTATCGAAAAAGTGCCAAGAATTCTCAAGATGGGTCACACCATTTTGATGGAGATCGAAAAACGCAAGCCTGACGTCATTATGATGGTCGATTTCGGCGGGTTTAATCTCAAAATCGTGCCGAGGATTCGAAAAAAGTTTCCCAACCAAAAACTGCTCTATTTCATTTCGCCACAGATCTGGGCTTCTCGTCCCTGGCGCATAAAGACGATTGCGGCCAACGTATCAAAAATGTTGGTTATCTTTCCATTTGAAGAGCCTCTATACGCTAGCTACGGTGTACCTGCCCGTTTTGTCGGACATCCGCTAACTCTTCATATTCCCAATGAACAGGAGCTATTGGACAAGGAAACTTTCACTCGCACGCACGAGCTCCGCGCAGACAAGCCCATTATCGCGGTTTTGCCGGGGTCTCGCAAGCAAGAGATCAAGACTTTGCTGCCCATTCTTCTGACCGCGATGGAAGAGCTTCTGTCAGAACGACCTGATCTTCAATTCGTAGTCTCGAAAGCAAATAAAACTGTTTCAGAGCTTGTCGACAAGATTTACGAAAAGCACAAGATCAAAAAGCGTTTCTCGAAAAACGTCATATTTCTCGATGGAAGCGAAAACTATAATCTATTTAAGAATTCGGATCTTGTCTGGGCGAAGTCCGGCACGACCACTCTGGAGGTGGCGATGTTCGGAAAGCCAATGCTGATTATTTACCGTGGCGCCCTCCTCAGCTACTTTTTAGTAGTCCTGGTGCTGACTGTTAAGAACGTTGGATTACCTAACCTTCTTGCTGGTCGGACGCTCGTTCCTGAACTTTTACAACTGGATTGTAGACCCCAACAGCTCGTAAGATATACGAGCGATCTGCTCGATGTACCTGGACTTCGCAATGAAATCTCGGATGAGCTACTCAAACTTCGAGACCAACTAGGTCAGGGGAATTACGTCGAGAACTGCGCTCAGGAAATACTTGCCGCCCTCAATATCAACCCATGACTCCAGTCGAAACTCCCACAATCACTGAATCTAACAAGGGGCAGCTTGACCCCTCCAACGGAAATGCGATTTTGAACCGATTGATGTCGGCAAAACATGCCGAGCTCTATGTCAGGCTACTGGGTTATATCAAGCCTTACATGACAGCGTTCCTGATCGGTCTAGTGGCAGCTGTACCCTCCGGCGCTATGGACGGTATCATTGCATTTCTTGCTGGTCAGGGGCTTCAGAAAATCATCGTGGAAGGTAGACACTCGCTGGTCTATCTGGTTCCCGTCGGTGTACTCGTAGTGGCGCTGCTCCAAGGACTTTTCCGATTCCTCGAATCTTATTGCATCAGATATGTCGGCGCCGCCGCTATACGAGATCTGCGCAACGAGCTGTTCGAGCATCTCGAAAGCCAACCATTGCTGTTCTTCCTCAGACAATCGTCGGGCGTCTTGATTGGACGAATGTTCAACGACGTCGGGATTGTCGAAAATGCAATCTCCCAGACGTTCCAGACCATGATAAGCAGAGTGATCACACTGGTGTCACTATCGCTGGTGCTGATCCTGCAAAGCTTCTGGTTGAGCATCATCGCCATCTCAATTTTGTCCTTGATCGTACTTCCCGTCTCTATTCTCGGAAAGCGCATTCGGAAATCTTCGAAGAGTGGTCAGGAAAATGTCGGTGCGCTCGTCTCAGTCCTCTCCGAGTCGATTCAAGGTGCCAGAATCGTCCAATCCTTTAATTTAGAAGAGTTTCAAGCCGACCGCTTCCGTGATACAAATCAGAATTTCTTGAACAATCAAGTTAAAGCTATCCGTGCCGAAGCGATGCTGTCACCTATCCTGGCTATGATTGGCGCGACCGGCATTGCTGCTGTAATCTGGGTGGCAGGCTATCAGGTGCTGCACCATCATATGACGCTCGGAGCATTGACCTCGTTCATCATAGCGCTGCTACTGCTCTACTCCCCTATCAAAAACATCGGTCGCATCAACGGCGTTCTGCAGCCAGCTCTCGCTGCGGCAGAGCGCGTCTTCGAAATTCTAGATCAAAAATCGGATCTGAAGGAGTCTCCAACCGCGGTACCACTTCAACCTGGTCCCCACAGAGTCGAATTCCGCAAAGTGTACTATCAGTATCCGGGGCAAACAACGCTTGTGCTGAAAGACATTAATTGCGCAATCAATCCAGGAACAATGGTCGCCCTGGTAGGACTGTCTGGCTCAGGCAAGTCGACGCTCGCCAATCTAGTACCTCGCTTCTTTGACCCCATATCCGGTACCATTCTGATCGACGGAAGACCGATATCGGACTACACGTTCCACTCTCTGCGCGGTGAGATTGCAGTGGTGACGCAGGATAACTTCCTGTTCAACACGACTATCGGAGAAAACATCGCGATGGGCAGACTCGGCGCCAGCGATGCGGATATCATCGATGCCGCCAAAGCCGCCTACTGCCACGATTTCATCATGGAGCTGCCCGATGGTTACAAAACCGAAATCGGAGAACGCGGAGTACGCCTATCCGGTGGACAACAACAGCGAGTCGCCATCGCACGAGCGATCCTAAAGAACGCTCCAATCTTGATACTTGATGAGGCGACCAGCTCGCTCGACAACGAATCCGAAGCGATTGTCCAGGAAGCGCTCAATAATTTGATGAAAGGCAGAACCGTCATAGTAATCGCCCACCGCCTCTCCACCGTAAGACATGCAGACGAGATTCTGGTTCTCGACAAAGGTTCCATTATCGAATCAGGCAGCCATGAAGAACTCGCCAAAAGAGATTCAACTTACGCACGATTATTGCAAGCCCAATTCGAGCGACCTGTCTTGTCCTGAGCCTGAAAAAGAAGTGTTGCACTGATTTTTTCATGAGATCTAAACCTCTCTGTCGCGTTTTATAATTGCGACATTCAGTTCGACAATAACAGTGATGAGAGGTTGTCATGTCTCTTCAAGCAATCAAGGACGCGATCGCAGACAAGAAAATGATCTGTCCAAAATGCGAAAACCCAATCCAGAGCTACGAAAAATACGCTGAGACCATTGACGCTGTGAGAGACGGCTTCAACATCTTAGAAGTTGATTCGCTCGGTGAGCGCGTCACTCTTATCTGCGGGAATGAAGGATGCGCATGGAAAGAGCGCACCGAATACCCGATGGAATTTATAGTCGAAGACTAGCCCGAGAGTCGTCGCGTTTCTCGATTGTACGGCAACACCGGGGATACAGCCCTGACGTGCATCGGTTCTGTTTCCACAATGGGGTGTTCGATATGACCAACCGCGTCGTGACGGGAAATGCTTAAAGAGTAAGCAAACTCGGATTAGTCGACCCTTCAATCTTGTTCAAGCAAAGCTTACCGGTTGATTCAACAATATCGCCAGCATTCGGTGACTACACCACGAAGACTGGCGATTTGCATTTCAGTTTTACTCCAACAGTGCAGCGCAAGTACGGCGCGTACAACTGCCGAATGGCATTAGTTTAAAAGCTTGCTTGTACGAGTCGAGGGAGCTTTCTTAAGTGCTCTGCCACTGAGCTACGGGACCGAACATGGTCCCGGCAGGATTCGAACCTGCGACCCCTCCGTAATCAGCGGTTGTATGCTCTTTCTGTGTGAGTACAAGCTACTATCAGATTATCACGGGGGGGCCATGCTCGTCAAGCATCTGATACCACATTTAATATCGTATTTGATACCACTTTCGAGGCGCGACAATGACCCGCATTCAATTGAATGCGAGGTTGATTCCAGCTACGCGCGCCTTCACACGAGGCGTGAGTGACTACGCATCGAATATGATGGTCACCTTTGAGTGCACCGGTGTCGTCTTTACCACTTGCTGAATCGATGGTTGTTACTCCTCGGGATTGTCAAAACACGCGCCGGTAAGGCGCGTTGTTTTCATCCTATGCGAACCACCGATGATTGTCAAACTGACCGACCGGAGGATTAACCTTGCCACGAATGCGTCCAGAGCACGGAGTCGAGTCGATACATTCAAGCTCGAATCACAAGCATAGCGCAGGATTAAGACGTCCACGCCAACGAGCTCATGCGGCCTCGAGGACAATTATGAGAGAAAGCTCACAAATAACCCTCTTTACTTCCTGTTTAATGCGGATTAAATTGACATAGAGATATTATCCTGGCTGAAATGGCAACAGTTTCCCCATAGGTCGCGCGATGGCAAAATCGAAAAAGCCGCATGGAAAGAACAAGAAAGCGTCCGTTCCTCCAAAAGAGGTAGTTTTAGACGCCAGTCCTGACGACATTCCAGTGACCCCCTACGCTTCGGATATCACGGAATCCGGCGTACAGAGCAAAGTGCAGAGGGTTCTTCAAAATGCACTGCCAGCTTCGAGCAGAGCCTCTGGTACGCACCAGGTAATTTTGGATTGCGACCTCGAGACCAGTGGAGTTCAGCCTATTGCGGCGTCATCGCCCATCGCGCCAAAAGAAGAGTCTGTGTTTAAACCGATAGAGGTGCCCACTCCAGTCACGCCAATCGAAGATACCGGTGCCCAGAGAGCGCTTCAGCGCTGGATGCCACCACCTAAGAAGATCGCACCGGCTGAGCCTGAGCTCGTCACGGACACCCGGGGGAGTCGACCCGACTCGAAATTATATGAATTTGTCGGACCAAGCGCCGTCGAACCCCAGAGGCAAGTCGCGCAAATCGAACTGGAGCAGCAACTCTCGTCCGATGCCCCCGATTTTGAATTCGACAACGAGATTGAGCCGGACATAGCCGCCGAGCTTCAGTCCCAAAGCGAGATTCATCAGACACACAACTCCGCCCAAGTTCACTTTGAGAGCGGCATTCGGCAGGCATACGCTTCATCACAGGTTCAATTCGACAGCGGGATCCAGCAGGCGCGCGCCTCATCACAAGTTCAATTCGAAATTGGGATTCAGCAGGCACAAGCTGCATCACAGATTCAATTCGAAAGCGCAATTCAGCAGGCTCAAGCCGCATCACAGATGCAATTCGAGAGTGCGATTCGGCAGGCACGCGCCTCACAGTTTCAGCCAGCGCATGCCTCCTCACAGTTCCAATTCGACGTCGGCATACAGCATAGAGCATACGACTCCGCTGATACGTTATCGTCCGACAGCGAACAGACGGAGTCGATTGCCGGCGTCCTCGACTCGCTCCCCGCGAGAAGAAAGACTATGGCTCAGGAATTCGACATACCGAAGCTTGTTGCTCATACAAGAGAAATAGCAATCGAAGTCGAAGATAAGAAAGATGACGAGCTGTCGAGCGCCATGATGTACTTCAGTGGCACAGCTGGAAAAAGCACTTATACAGCCGAGCTTCGCTTTCGCGCAGCGTGCGCGTCAGAACGAGCCGCCGAATTCGATTCCGCGTTGAAGGTCATGCAGGATGCAGTTCCGCAGAATGAAGAGAAGTGGAACCATATTGATGACTTCGCGCCACCAATGGAAGAGGAGCCAAGAATTCTACCCAGTGCAAAACTGAACATGCTCGATGTCATTGATTCAAGCTATAAGTCGATATTAAGCGGTCCTGAACATTTCTCGCCGCCTCGGCAGATTGAAGTCGAAATCGATTACTCTCAACCTCAAAGCCGCCTGTTGCCACCACAGACGGGGCTAAGCAGCGGATTAGGTACTGACACCAAGAGTGGTGGCAAATACTACAAGAATCGATGGTCAAAAAAATAGTATAAAAAGCTCTGTAATGTAGCGCATTAAACTCTATCGGTTATGCCTGTGCGGCAAATCGACTGTGATAAAATCTGCTCGCCATGGAATCACAGTGTCTCAGACACTTGAAAAGTAGCTGTCCAAAAAGGTAGGTGTAGCATGGGTCACACGATCGAGGCCGCTAAAACAGGCAGAGCGAGTTGCCGGTCATGTAAGCAAACAATTGACAAGGGTACGCTCAGGCTTGGAGAAGAAGTCGCCAATGCCTTTTCTCCGGGAGAAATGACTTTCCAATGGCACCACCTTCCCTGCGCCGCAGAAAAAAGACCGGCAGCTTTGAAACAGGCATTGGAAACCACCGATGTTGAAGTCACCGACAAAGAAGAGCTGCTGAAGACCATAGAGACCGCAGGCAAGAACGCCAAGCCGACCAGTTTTCCATATGCAGAGCATGCTCCTACAGGACGGGCCTCTTGCGCCTCATGCAGCGAAAAGATTGACAAAGGTGATCTTCGCATCGCTGTAGAAACAGAAGTCGACACCGGCTCCTTCGCCAGAAAAGGCGCGGCATACCTGCATCCAGCCTGCGCTCCAGAACATACGGAACAAGATGGAATCGATCTCTTCGAGAAGGTCAAAGCCAACACTCTCAATCTAGAAGACGGGGATTGGGAAGTTCTCGAAGAAGAGATGTGCGGCTAAACAATGCAATATTATATGACAAAACGCCGGCGGTGCCAGTGCTGCGGCGTTCTGGTATTAACGCTTCGATAGAGTCGCTTGCTTGAGAAGCAACTCGATGCGCTGGCGGATTTATTTTGAGTTGGAGATTTTGTCGCACCACTTTCGTGCCGAGCCCACAAATGCCTTTAACCAGCCTTCGTTTTGTGAGGTGGCTGAAGCAGGGTGGTCGTCTGTGGCTTGTTCCGTCGATACCGACACGACGTTCTTGCCTTTTCGTTTGCTTGATTTGAGACCGGATTTGGTCAGCTCGAGTACTTGTTCGAGCGTTTGGACATCGTAGGGAAGCCGGGCAACGCCGATACTTGTGGTGGTCTTCAGGATGATGCCATTTTTTTTAATTGGCATTTTCGCGACCGAACTTCGAATCCGCTCTGCGATCATGGCGCCATTATCCAACTCGGTAGAGGGCAGGAAGACCAAAAACTCGTCTCCGCCGATGCGCCCCAGCCAATCAGATGTTCGAAGTGTCTCTTGCAAAACATTAGCCACGGCTTTTAGCACCAAGTCACCAGCGGCATGGCCATGTTGATCGTTAATCGATTTAAAATCATCGAGGTCAATCAAGATAGCGATCACATCCGTCTTGTTACGTTTTGCTAGCGCAATCTCTCGTCCTAGAACACTATCCAGTCCTCTTCGGTTTAACAGACCAGTCAACGGATCGGTCTTCACCAATTCCTCGAGACGAGTACTACTTTGCTCGAGTTCTGAAACGAGAGTCTTCAAGCGTTGCTCAGTCGACTTCACGGCAGTGAGGTCTGTGAATATATGTATGTAGAATCCAACGTTGTCTTCCTCGAACGTACTGGTCGCCACCGACAGCGGGACCTTCCTGCCACTACGGGTGGTGATATGACACTCGGCTTCCGTGCCGAGCCCGTTGTTTCGAACATCAGGAAACAAGGTGTTGAAATTCTTGCCGACTATTTGATTCTCGTTGTGGCCAAACATATGCTCGGCTACACGATTTACAAAAACGATTGACCCATCAATCTTGGTTATTAAAACCGCCTTTGGTGCGTTCTGCATTACCTGCCGGACCATTGCAGCTGATGGTCCTGGAGTTTGCGCCGGTCCCTTGTTGGTGCGAAAGTCCCACTCTGACATGCGACGTTCGAATTTCAGGTGGCTGCCAGTGTCAGTCGTTTTGTAGCCCAGCTCTTTTTTGATCTCGCCCCAAGCGGTATTGTGGCCGAGCATACCCATAACGTTGTTTTCAGTGCCGACACCAACAGAATTAAGTTGTCTCTGCTGCGGAACAATCAGATGCTGCAGGTTCAAATCGCTAGAGACGAGGAACACCTCTCCGGTTAAGGCAAGCTTCAATTCCATAACCATTTTAGGTACGGCTTCCGCCGCTGCATGTTTGCAAAGATAGCCACTACAGCCCCTTTCGAGGGCGTCCCGCCCGTCCTGGGAATCGCGTGAATTCGTAAGTACGACGATTGGTCCGGCGAATCCTACTTCACTTCGCAACTTTTCGAGAATGACCAGTCCGAGCTTCTGATCGGCTTTGGCGCCACTGTTGTAGGGCAACATAACATCAAGGACGATGGCGTCGACATCAGACATGTTATTGCCATGCGAGCACCAGGCTTTTGCATCGGCATAAGAGCTGCATCGATGAACAATATTGATTGCTCCATCATCGACGAGGAACTCGCATAGTGAATCGCGGAAAAACTCGTCGTCATCGACGATAAGTACGTTAGTTGCCGCCACTGCTTTCTTCTCCTTAGTCGGCAAAGTTCGATCGACATTTCTTCTTGACGCAAAGTCGCCGGATAGTTGATACATAACGTGGTAAATCCCCGTCCAGTTCGAGAAAATCTCAAGTATTTATTCAGTCCGAGAGATCTGAGAGACTATCCGGTTCATATAGCGCAGATAGTCCCTGATGTTGACCATGATCGAGACTAAATGTCAGCGGTAGTAGTACACCCGGATCTGCAGGCTAGGCAGGCTTTTCCCGCAGCTTTCAGTAAGCATTCATTCAACTTCTTAGCGATGAAATCTTTGACACAACAAGCTTTGCTAACCGCGCCTGTATGCGAAAAGCAAACTAAGGCTGAGCAGACGCTATCGTGAAACAGTTGTTACCGTTTTTCTCCAGTAACATTTCTGCGCACCGATTTCTCCAAAGAAAATTTAGACGGGGTGAACTCCGTGCTTCTTCTTCAAAGGCACCATCTCTTTGGTGGCATAGGCGGTGAATCGACTGATCAGTTCATTGCGCAAATTATGCGGAGTTACCATCTGGTCAACAACCATCTCGGCCGCCAACTTATAGATATCAACATCCTCGCGATACTCGTTACGTTTTTCCTCCACGTAGCGTGTGCGCTCTTCGGTGTCTTCGATTTCCATGATCTTGTTGTAGTAGACCGCGTTGACCGCTGCTTCAGGTCCCATAACCGCGATCCATGCGGTCGGCAGAGCGAGACAGGCATCCGGCTCGAATGCCGGTCCGCACATTGCGTAGAGCCCAGCCCCGTAAGCCTTTCTGACGACCACCGAAATTTTCGGCACATCGGCAGCAGACATCGCCGAGATCATTTTTGCACCGGCACGAATAATTCCGTCGCGCTCAACTTTGGTGCCAATCATAAATCCAGGGACATCAGCAAGGAAGAGAAGCGGAATGCTGAAAGCATCGCATAGATACATGAACCGAGCGCCCTTATCAGCGGAGTCGACGAACAGAACGCCGCCTTTGACCTTGGGCTGATTCGCAACAATGCCGACCGCTCTGCCGCCTATCCGAGCAAAGCCGGTTATCAACTCAGGAGCGAAAAGCTTCTTCATCTCGAAGAATGAGTCTTTGTCGATGATTCGGTCGATGACCTGCATCATATCGAAAGGAATATTTTCCTTCTCAGGAATAACATCCGCAATGCCCTTTTCGAACTCTTTTGGATCCAGGGATGGAACCGTGGCTGTCCTCTCGTTGCAGTTGGTGGGCATGAAGCTCAGGTACTTTTTGCAAAGCTCGATCGCTTCTTCCTCGGTCTGAACCAGCACATCGCCGCAGCCACTAACGCTGCAATGCATTTTGGCACCGCCCATCTCTTCTAGTGTGACCTTCTCGCCGATGACCATCTCAGCCATACGCGGAGAGCCGAGGTACATGGAGGCTCGACCGTCATTCATGATCACGATGTCGCAGAATGCTGGAATGTATGCACCGCCCGCGGCTGATGGTCCGAAGAGAAGGCAGATTTGGGGGATAAACCCAGACATCTGAACCTGGTTATAGAAAATCTTGCCCGCTCCGCGCCGACCGGGGAACATCTCGACTTGATCGGTGATGCGCGCCCCTGCCGAGTCGACGAGGTAGATTAGAGGAACGCGAAGTTTCATCGCTGTTTCCTGAATACGTATAATTTTTTCAACTGTTCTCCAGCCCCAGGAGCCAGCCTTCACGGTCGCGTCATTGGCCATGAAGCACACTGTTTTTCCCTGAATCTTGCCGACGCCACATACAACGCCATCCGAAGGCAGGGTCTGGTCGAGTGCATTGGCAAAGGCGCCGTCTTCGACTTCAAATCCAGGATCAAGGAGCAAGCGTAACCGCTCGCGCGCAAAAAGCTTTTTGTCTTCTTTGAGCTTCTCATGGTACTTGGGGGCGCCACCAGAACGAATGCGCTCATGCTCTCTGTCCAGTTTTTCGTTCTTGCTCTCTGCGCGTTTTTCTTCCTTCAATTTAACTTCCATCCTGATTCACCTTGTTTCAGTTGTAGTTGATTGCTCAAGTGATTGCTTGGCATCCCATGCAGGCTGACCGAGCCACAACAGAGCGTAGGCATAGCGAGCCCCCGAGCTAAAAGCACTATAGGCTCACATCGAGTCTACCGGCGCTTCCGCTCCCGTTAATCAAGCAATTCTACTAACTAGATTGGTTTTCGGCGGTTTTCTACCAATTCATTTCAACAAGAATGCGAGAGATTTAATCGATATAATGAGCGTTAACCAAACGAGGCGCAGCGGTGACCGTTAACAGCAGGCGGGATTTTCTCAAGAAAAGCGCAATATTACTGGCAGGTCTGGGTGGAGCAGCCCTGACTGAAGGCTGGGCGTCAGCCGAAGCAAAGTCGAAATACAAGCTTGGTGCCTGGACAGGCGACGATTTCACAATCGGGCACCGACTCAGGGATGGAAAAACTCCCAAGCTGCCTGACGGCGTGGACGAGACAGTCGATTTCGTGATACTAGGCGGCGGCTTGGCTGGACTGTCATGCGCACATTACCTGGCGGATACTAACTTTCTCCTACTGGAGCAGTACGATGACCTCGGCGGTCATGCACGAGGAAGCTCATACAAAGGAATCAACTATTCATACGGACCTTCGTTCCTCGCGGTTCTGGACGGTGCCATAGGCGACCTCGTTAGTGATCTAGGATTGTCGCCAATCAAATTGGACGATTCAAAGAACGCCTGGTATCAGGATAAGCAGTGGATTAAGGGAACTCAAGGCACCGGCGACACCAATATCTACAAAGAATTTTCCCGGCTAAAGAATGATTGGAAGGCGTTTTTCGGGAAGTGGAATGGATTGTATCCGGACCTCGCTAAATTTCCTGAGCTGTTGAAATTGGATGAGCAACCGATGACGGATTGTTTAAAAAACTACGATCCGGTATTTGCGCAATTGATGGACAACTATTTAAGAGCGGCTCTTGGTGGTGGACTGGAGAGTGTTTCAACTCTGGCCGGTATCGCTACGATCGAAGATATTTTTGCTTCGACGTATGTTTTACCGGGAGGAAACCCAGCGATCACAACAGCATTGACAAAGAGTCTGTCGCAGTCAAATTCCAGCCGCCTTCGGAAAGGCGCATTCGTGTGGGATGTCCGACTCAAAGATGACGGCGCTGCAGTGACCTATGGACTTCGCGACGGCTCACTTCATGTTGTCGCATGCAAGCACGTAATTTTCGCGATACCGCAAATGGTGGCGGTGCGCGTAGCTAAGAATCTAGGCGACAAAGTAAAGTCGACGATGTTCCGCTTTCGCTACGGCTCCTACCTCGTAGCGAACTTGCTTTTAAACAAGCGTTGTTTCGAAGGCTCCTTCGATAATTTTCTTCCTAGACCATCCGACATCTCGGATTTCACACCGGCAGAAGCTCCGTATGTTTTAAACAATACTTACAACAATGAGATGGGCTCTGTACTGACAGTGTATCTTCCCTATGATGCCGGATCTCCTGGGCGAACTATTTTGTATCAAGGCAACAAGAAAAAGATGGCGGAGAATGTGATGACCAACCTTCTCAGTGCAATTCCATCGATCGAAGGCAATGTACAAGAGGTGGTACTGACGCGTTGGGGACACGCCTTCGCAGTTGCGCGACCGCAGTACTTCAAGTATGTGGCAGAACTTCAGAATCAGCAGGCTTCCAACTATTCGTTTGCGCATTCGAGCGCGCACGGTTTACCAAGTGCCGAGGCCGCAGTCAGCGGAGCGAGGAATGCAGCCAATCGAGCCAAAGGTGTCAAAATCAGCGCGAAGCCGATTTATTCGATTAGCAACATCGTGAGCACCGTCTGTCTTCTTTTCGTGCTGATACTGAATACGGTTTTATCGGCGAGCGCCGCTCCTGCCACCAAGGTCGGTAGCACGACTTCAACAACCGCTAAGCGTCCTGATGATTCCCGGGTTTCAGCTCATCGACAAAAACTTCGTACTACGATCCGATTCAACAGGACACAGACCGCAAAATGATCTGTATTCACATTTGTTTCCAACCCTCAAAAAGCTGCTGAACTCATAAAAATAATGAACCCGCTAATACGTAACGCAACATCTGTTTTTGTAGCTTCCATGGTTCTGCTAGCTGGTCTTGATTCTTCAAGAACGGCTTATTGCGCCGAAGCACCCAAGGCGTCGAGCAAACCACTAATATTTTCCAGATCCAGCAAACCGCAGATACTGACCATGATCGGTCTGACAGGTGTACCTGCCGAAGCAATCATAGACGGACAAAAAGTTATGGGAATCTTCGTGATGAAGGTTGAGCCAGATGGTCAGGCCTATGCCGCCGGCGTCCGAAAGGGCGATATTTTCCTTACCGTGGATGAGAAAGTTACATCATCACCAGTGGTGGCACAGCGAATATTGATGGAAAACAGCGGGTTGGAGCTCGATGTCACGTACGCAAGGAAGACTGGTGACAAATTAGTAATTCACGAGGGAAAACTTCTCGTCACGGCGATCTTCGGAGAGCAGATGCAACTGACTTCACCTGGGAATGATTCACAGGCGACTTACGGAAAGGTAAAGGTGAAGCCCAAGGAATACACGAATCAAGAGCTTGCGGAATATATGCTCCAACTGGTCAATAATGATCGTTCTGCTAACGAAAACCTTCCGAGACTGACTCAGAGTACTCAACTAACCAACATGGCGGAAAAGTACGCCGAGGACATGATCAAGCGTGACTTCTTCAGTCATAAAAATCCTGAAGGGCAAGGCATGGTCGAACGCGCCGCCGCACTCGGTATCACCGGTCACATCGCCGAGAATCTTTCTTGTGTCAAAGGCAATGAAGATGCGCGTGACCAGATCAAGAAGTGCCAGGCACTAATGATGAATGAGCCTGCAAATAATCCAATGAATCACAGAGGCAATTTGCTCGATAAAGAACAAAAGAGCATCGGCATTGGTGTCGTGCGACTAACAAATGGTGGTGTCATCGCCGTCCAAGAGTTCTCCCACGACGAACTCGAGTAATCGCGGAACGCTCCAATTCGCATAAAATTCCACGTTCGAGCTCCCAGACCCGTCAAGCGGAGCGACGCGCCTCTCCGGTACCTAGCAGCTTCGCATACACTCAATGTTCGAGTTCCGCTCTCGCCGGCACCAAGCAGCTTCGCATACACTCCATGTTCGAGTTCCGCTCTCGCCGGCACCAAGCAGCTTCGCTTACACTCCATGTTCGAGTTCCGCTCTCGCCGGCACCAAGCAGCTTCGCTCCACTCGCTGGCATCATCTCCATCGAAGTGACAATGCCCGAATGGCGGAGCCACTGGGACCACCGGCGTCCCGCCGGATCATCCTCCAGTGCGAATGCTTTCTTGAACGAAACTTCCGATTTCATCTAAGAGGACGATCAACTCCGCTTCGACATCAGCGTCAAAAGCTCCAGTCCTTGATCTTTGGGAAACGAATCAGTTGGCTCATATGAAATATCAATTGTGAAATCGTCATCGAACAACGAAAAGATCTCACTCTTCTCCACCGGAAAAGGCAGCCCGCCACCAACTCGATCTTCAATTCGCCACAGCGCGAGGAACTTGCCTCCCGGCTTTAGCAAGTCACGCACCGTGTATGCGTATCTCCTGCGATCGTTTGGATGGATAGCGCAAAAGCAGTTGTGTTCGAGCACCACATCAAAGTAGTCTGCATATTCAGGAATTGCAAATATGTCTCTTTGCAGTAGGAATGCTTGGGTTCCCAATAACCCGCTTGGATGGACCTTCTTGTAGGTGCTCTGAATCGCGCTCGGCGCAAAATCTATGCCGGTGACTTGGTAGCCATGCTTCAAAAATAGTAGACAGTCATGACCCGTGCCACAACCGAGCACCAAAACCTTACCGACTGGCATCTTGTACGGAGACTCTAGGAATGTACAAAGCGGCGGCGGAGGCGCGCCACAATCCCAGGGAGTCATACCATGCAGGTAGAATTGCTCCCAGAAATCAGGTCGATCGATACCGTCCGGTATTTGCAGTTTGCCCGTCATCGTCATGTCCGGTCCGCTCCACAACAACTGATTTTGTCGACACCCCGTGTCCTTTCGAAGCTTACCATAACACTTTTTGCATTCACCGGCACCGATTCAATTCTGCGACGATAAGCAACAAAATTGGCTTTAAGGAACGCTAACAATCGGAAGAATCTCTTCTGAATAGGCGACAATTGCTAGTTTCAATAAGCTAAACTATAATGGCAAAAGCATTTGTATTTGCGAACGGCGAACCTGATTTTCCTAACGCACTGTCGGAATTAATTGACAAGTCAGACGCCGTAATATGCGCGGATGGCGGCACCTTACATGCTGCCAGCCTAGCCCTATTGCCGACCATAATTATCGGCGACATGGACTCGACTCCCGAGCCTCTATTGAAAACGTACGAACAGCAAGGCACAGAAATACGCAAATTCCCTCGCGACAAAGACGCTAGCGACTTGGAACTATCCTTGCAAGCAGCTGTCCAGTTGGCAGCCGACGAAATTGTATGCATCTGCGCCCTTGGTGGAAGACAGGATCACGCACTTGCAAATATCTTGCTGTTCGCGAAGTACGCGACAGACAGAAGCAAGATAGTTCTTCTCGGTCGCTCCTGGCGAGCTCAATTCGTGACGCCAACTCACGCAGCGAGTTTCATCGGAGAATCAGGCGACACTTTATCGCTAATTCCAATCAGCAACACTGTCACTGGTGTCACCGTCGACGGTGCAAAATGGCCACTCAACAATGCGACATTGCATTGGGGAAGCTCCAGAACCATCAGCAATGTTTTTCTAGAAACAGCCGTCACCATCAACCTACATGATGGACTGCTGCTTGCGTTTCACTATGCGAAAACTGCTTTGGTGGAGTAGCATCGCTTTTATCTCGTTTCAAGGTCTAGAAGCATTGGTGGCAAGATTTCTTGACCGCCATAGGTTGGAATTGCGAAGGGATTCCGACTGTTTCGGCGGCTTCGATCTTCACTTTCTGTAGATTTTCTTCTAAGTGACTGAACTCCACCTCCGGCATCGAAGAAGAAGGATCTCGATTTGTTAAAATACTTGGTTGGTGTTCCTATAGGGAGTTACCCATTTGCGGCTACCTCTAGTCTCCTCGATACACCGCGAAGTTCACAAAGCAGAAACTGCAGCCCTCTAGAGAATAAAGAGGTCGAGTCACAATCAACTCAGTTGGAGGAAACAGGCTGCCCGCTCGATATGCAACATGTACGACAAATGCCGCGAGATGGACAAATAGCTGTGTCCATCGCGTGGCTGAATGTTTTGGATCGGTCAGCGCGAAGTGCTTTGATGCTCCATCTGACCAAAAGACCGCTGCGACTTACTTCGCTCGTGTAACCTTAACGACAGGCGATTTTCCGTAGTCGGACAAATGATAGTTGCCTTCAACTGTTGTGCCTTTTCCTTTTACGGAGAGCGAAAACACCATACCATTCTTGAAGAAGACTTCTGTGCCATCAGGAAAAGTGTATGTGCCACCACCGCATCGCAGACCTGAAGGTTTGAACTTCGCATCTACTAGAGGCTTTAAGGTCTCTGTTTTCCCATCTTTTGTCTTGAGCAAATCACCATTCGCAGCTGCAGTCCAAGTTGTTGCTCCGTCGGCGATACTGATGGATCCCTCTTTCACGTCGAACTTCACCGACATCGGGGTACCGGCGACTTTGACAGCATCCTTTGGCACATCACGATACTCGTCTTCGGTGACAGTACCAGTCGGCAAATCATATTGAGTTGTTTTGAACCGACCGTGACTATGTTCTGTCTTTTTGACCGGTACTTCGTCTTCTAGATCGCCGTACTCTGTTTTGTACTCTAGAGTTGACGTGCCATCTTTGGTGATCGTAACCTGGCGAGTTTTTTCCTTCACAACCAGGCTGCCATTTTCATCAACGGATGCTGTGCCCTTTACCTTGGCACCGGGCTTATTTCCAAAGCTTACGACGTCTCCATTCGGTCGAATACTGAAGTTAACGCCCGAAGTGCCGGACAAATTGTACGAACCATCTTCATTCTGGGAAATTCTCAGACCATTCTGAGACTTTGTTTTCGCGAGAGCATCAAGGGTGGTACCCAACTCTTTGATGTCTTTCGGCGCATCTGCCCTCACGAATGGAATGCTTAGTTCCATCCGATGGAGTAGATTTTGAGTAGAATCCGGAGGCTCGACTGTCGGCAATTTAGTCGAGAAACTGTCGAGAGAGTATAGTCTGTCGTTGGTGGACGTAGTTCGGATATCGAACGATTCTGTATTCTCCAGCATATTTTTTCTCCCATACTGCGGTTCTCTCCAAGGTACGAATCTCGCGTTACGGAGTCGTTAAACAAAGAACCAATTTCCCAGGTAGACATTAATCGACAAAACTTTCGGATTAACTCGGCTAGTGAAAATTCCTGGATTGCAGGTCAGGCTGCCCCTTGAAGCGCACCATACCTTCAAAGTGGACAGCAATGACATTGCAGACGCCGTCTTCGAGTTGGAGTCGTCCCGCGATACAGAGGAAGGAGTTACGCATGATCACCTGGCGGTATTTTTCAAATACTTGCGGTTTGATGATCACATTGACCAGACCGGTCTCATCTTCCAACGTCAGGAATACGAAGCCCTTCGCCGTCTCCGGGCGCTGCCTGCAGATCACGGCGCCAGCAACTTTGACCTGCTCGCCATCAGTAGCGTTCGACTCCAGCGTCTTACACGAATAGATATTATTTTTGTCAGCCCACTTCCGATAGAACGCCATCGGATGCTGCGATGTCGACAGCCCAGTAATCCGGTAATCATCACCGATTCGCTCAATCTCACTTAACTCTGGAATTGGTATCTTAGGTGGTTCGATATCCTTCGGACAATTCTCGGCGAGCGCATCAAGTAAAGGTGTAGGTCGTCGCTTTCGCAATCGACCTAAGATTTCCCACAAAGCTTCACGACGTCCAGGATAGAGTGTTTCAAAAGCGCCAGCCTGAGCCAATATCTTCAAGTCTGCGGGGGCTAGTCCACTACGGCAGACGACATCTTCAAGCGAGGTGAAGCATCCGCTTTTATGCCACGCTCTCTCTAAGATCTCTTTTGCTTTTCTACCAAGTCCATCGACGAAACGTAAGCCGATCCGAAGCGCCGGTTGGCTCACGCCTTCGTCTTGCTCCAGCGTGCAATTCCAAGAACTCTTCGCTAAATCAATCGGTCTAACAATAATATCGTGTCGCAACGCATCTCGCACGAGCGTACCCGGACTATAGAATCCCATTGGCTGGGCATTTAATATGGCGCAATAGAACTCAGGTGCATAATATTTTTTCAAATGCGCGGAAGCATAGACAAGAAGCGAAAAGGAAGCAGCATGACTTTCTGGAAAACCATAGTTAGCGAAAGCTCTCAATTGATGAATAATAGTTTTGATCGCTTCTTCGGAAAAATTGTTCTTCTTCATTCCAGCAGCAAGGTCATCGCATAATAACGCCATTCTCTCCATCGAACGCTTATGGCTCATCACACGTCTCAATTGATCGGCTTGCGATGGAGTAAAACCGGCTGCCACCACAGCTAGTTTCATCCCCTGCTCCTGGAATAGTGGTACTCCTAGCGTGCGTTGAAGAATCGGCTCTAGAGACGGATGCAAATAGTTGACCGGCTCCTCACCACGACGGCGGCGAAGATATGGATGGATGATGTTGCCTTGAATCGGACCGGGTCTAACAATTGCAATCGATACTATGATGTCGTAAAAACATTTCGGACGCAGCTTCGGCAAAATATTCATCTGAGCTCTCGATTCAACCTGGAATAAACCTATGGTATCGGCAGCCTGGAGCATTTGATAAATAGCCGGATCATGCATATCCAGAGCACCAAGGTCGATATCAACACCGCGGAACTCTTTTACTAACTTCAAGCCCTCCTGAATCATCATGAGCATACCGAGACCAAGAAGGTCTATTTTGATCATACCGACCAGATCGATGTCATCCTTATCCCATTGAATGACGGTTCTACCCTGCATCGAGGCATGCTCAATCGGAACAAGCTCTCCTAAAGGTCTACCGGAAAGTACAAAGCCGCCAACATGGATAGAACGATGCCTGGGCAGTTGGTGTAAACCTGCCACCACTTTCAGCAACATCTGCACACGCCGATCTTTAATGTCTAAGCCTACTCGCTCCAATCCACCTCCAAGCAGACGCTCGACAGCTCCACGCGCCTCGCTGTGCTCAGACTCAGCCGAAAGACGATCCGCTTGCTCTTGAGAGAATCCGAGTACGCGAGCCGCATCGCGAACAGCAGATTTGCCGCGATAAGTAATAATCTCGCAAACCATGGCGGCATGCTCTCGTCCGTACTTCTCGTAGACGTATTGCAAGACGGTCTCCCTTTCCTGGTGCGCGATGTCCAGGTCTATATCAGGCGGCTCATTGCGCCCTTCCGAGAGGAAGCGTTCGAACAATAGATCCATGCCAATCGGATCCACAGCAGTTATCATCAAGCAATAACAAACAGCAGAGTTAGCCGCCGATCCTCGTCCTTGCACAGCGATGCCCTTCGATCTGGCGAACCGAACAATGTCCCACATAATGAGGAAATAAGGTCCAAGCTCCAGACCAACAATCATGTTGAGTTCATGATCGAGCTGCTTAATATGCTTCTCTGATAAATTGGGATAGCGCAGTTGAGCGCCCTCCCATACAAGCCGCTCCAGGAGAGCGTTATGATTGATATCTTCCGGTATTCCAGCAGCACTAGCTATATCCGGCGGCAGCTGAAAATTAGGTAGTGGTGTCCGCAACGAGCCCAGCCGGAACTCACATCGCTCCGCTACCACCAGAGTATTTTTTACACCATCGAGATTATGACGCCACAAATGTGCCATCTCATCAGGCGACTTCATATACCAACTACCATTGGGCCGCAAGCGCCTCCCCGCCTCAGCCAACGTAACTTCATGCCGCAAACAGGTCAATACATCATGGACGATTCGCTTTTCGGGCACTGAATAATGAACATTGTTAGTCACCACCCACGGTATTTGATGTTTTGCAGATAAAGCAAGCAAATGCTTCCCGATGACTTGCTCTTGAGTTAAATAGTGATTCCATAATTCAAGATAAAATCGATCCTCAAACACCTCCTTGAACTGTCGTGCGCAATCAGCCGCCCTTTCTATGTCACCCCGAGCGATAGCAGAGGGTACCCGCCCACGTGGACAGCCTGAAAGCGCAATGAGCCCGCTATTGTGTTGCCACAGATCGCTCGTAGCAACCCGCGGCGAGCCTCGAGTACAGCTATACCGAGACTTCGTGATCAGACGGCAAATATTCTTGTAGCCCTCCTCGGTTGCCGCTAGAAGCGTAATATGTGAGTTATCATCAAGCGTAAGTTCTGCACCTATAATTGCCTCCACTTCCATTTCTCTCGCCGCAACAGCGAAGCGAACGACTCCTCCCATGTCGTCATGATCGGTTATTGCTAAAGCTGACAACTCCAGGCTCTTCGCTCTGGCGACAAGCTCCTCCGGATTGCTCGCGCCATCAAGAAGCGAGAACGATGAATGACAATGCAGCTCGGCGTAGTTGTGTCGCAAAATGGCTGGTCAACATGCAGGTCAAAGGTGGCAGGTCAAAACATCAGTCTAAATAAGAATCGAACAAGAGCCGAAGCGACCGCCAAAAGGCAGGTCAAAACGGCAGGTCAACCTGACCGCCGAAACGGCAGGTCGAACGATCAGTCAAAAATAAGTTTCGATGATTAGTTCGACAATCGTCGAAACAACCGTCGAAAGAAACGACTTCACATCAGTCAAAACACATCAGTCGAACTGAAAGTCAAAACGACCGTCTGAAACAACAGATGGAAAGACAGAATACACGCGCTCAGGGCTCACGACCAAACAGAGAACCAGTGTTACTACACTATGCCTCCAGCAATCGTCCCTGCTGTAATTGATTTAGTAGAACTATTGTACCATACAAACGTATGGAGCACCAGTCATTAATCGCTTTACTTTATTATGATGTAGTTCATCATGAGGACCGCACATGACCAGCCCATACGAAGCGGACGTAGAATTCATACCCGGCGATAAGGCGCCTCCGTTTTCCTTACCAGCTTATCCATCCGGGACAGTCAGCTTGTCGGATTTCCTCGGAAAGAAAAACCTCATCCTGGCGTTTTACCCAATGGACGACACTCCAGGCTGCACAAAGGAGATGTGCACATTCTCCGAACAGCGTGATGAATTCGCCCAATATAACTGCGTTGTCCTGGGCATCTCCTGCGATGATCTCGAAAGTCACGGAATTTTTGCACTGAAGCACGGGCTAAGGCACCAACTTCTGGCTGACACATCATGTGCAGTGGGAAGGGCTTATGGAGCGGTAAAAGGAGATCGATTCATGTCAGAACGCGTGCTTTTCCTGATTGACAAGAACGGTTTGATCCGAGACATAAAACACGGAATGCCAGATTTCGAAGAACTCCTCATGCTTGCAAAGGGACTACACGAACTGCAAACCGAAGAGGTTTAAATCGAGTCGAGCACGAAGCCTGGTCGAAACGAACATCGAAACCAACGTCGCATCGGAAATTAGATGACTACCACCAAACAAGAAATTTACGTGAGCACGGATGTCGAAGCTGATGGTCCGATACCGGGTATCAACTCCATGCTGAGTTTTGGAAGTGCAGCCTATCTCCAGGACAAGACGCTGGTCTCCACATTCACCGCGAATCTGGAGCTTCTTGATGGAGCCGGTCCTGATCCGAAGACAATGGAGTGGTGGCAGACACAACCCGAAGCCTGGCGTGCATGCCGAGAGAATCTCATCTCACCAGATAAGGCGATGACAGACTATCTTACTTGGATCGAAGCTTTGCCAGGATTGCCTGTCTTCGTAGGCTATCCGGTCGCATTTGATTTCATGTTTGTCTATTGGTACTTGATTCGGTTTGCAGGAAGAAGCCCGTTTTCCCATTCCGCCCTCGACATGAAAACATATGCAATGGCACTTCTAGAAAAACCATACCGACAGTCAGTTAAGAGAAACATGCCGAAAGACTGGTTCGACGATCTACCACATACGCATCTAGCGCTTGATGACGCCATCGAACAAGGAGCGCTGTTCTGCAACATGCTCAAATGGCACCAGTCGAAGAAGCGCTAACACTGAGCCAGATGCAAGATCCCTCTAATTCTCGTAGCAGCATTGAGATGCGGCTACACAAGACGATCCTGATGTTTATTAACCCACAAAATGCAGCCAATGCTCAGCACCCCTGAGCACAGACATTTTCCGACAAGCATTGGAAGCGGATCGCAAATCGGCTGGGCAAGAGACTCTCAGAGACCTATCCTGATGCTGGTTAAACCCAGCTCCATTGCATTCGCGGTGGAACACGCACTTCCAGGTCTTCCAGCGCTTGATCCAAGCTCACCTTTTTTGCAGCACAGTGACTGAGAAGTTTTATCGCCATCGGTCTTGGTACATAGCCAAAGCGCAACAGCGTTTGAACCCGAAGGGTGACGTACAACAATTCTTCAGTCAACAGTTTCGAATCAAGCAGCAATTTTCCAATCTTGACGGAAGCGTCTGCGGCCATCGCCTTTTCAAGCTCTTCTCGCTGACAAATTCCAGCCTCGACGATCAGATCGCCAACACGGCTATTGGTGTCAGGCTTGTGGAGAAGCTGATATTCAACGATAGTGGCATACACATCGCTGCCTTCCTTGATCACCTTGCGCAGCGCTTCTGCAGCTTGATATGGGCGAAGAGTGCCCTTGTTGATACTACCAATGAGCGTCTCCGCGGACTCGAGTTGATCGCGAGTTACCATTCCTCGCTCGATCAGCACCTGTCCAAACTGCTTCTTTTTGAATAGCTCAATTTCGAGACATTCGGTCATATCATCAGCACTTATCAGACCTGCCATTTCAAACAGCTCACCGATCCGAGTCGTCTTTGCATCCGGATGAATAAAAAAGCCGAGTTCGAACAACGCCTGTTCGAAAGTAACTTCGCGCTGCCTGGCGTAACGCATGCCTTGCGCCGCCTTTTCTTTGTCCAATCCCAATTCGCGAACCATAAGTACTGCGCTCAAAGCTGAATACAGATCTCTCGTGGCCAGATTTCCGTCAGTACGCAGCCACTGTCCCACCATCATGCCGGCTTCCTGCGCGGCTTTGATGGCGTTACCAAGCTCTTCTCTACTCACAACCTTGGCTGACAACAGCAACTGCGTCATCTCGTTGGTGGCAGAAACAACAATGTGCGTCTGTTGATGCAGCTTCTCAATTGATTTGATTGCTTCTTCCAGAGTGACTTTGTTCTGCACGACCAATCGCACGGCTCGAATTGCCAGGTCTAATGTTATTTTCTTCTCTTCTACCTGTTGCAAAGCCTTCATGGGCACCTGAAGGGTTTCTTCTTCAGTTATCCCAGCTTCAACGAGCGCTTCGACCAGGTCGAGATCCAACTCCTTGGCGAGCTTGGTTCCGGCCTCGACTTCATTCTTGCTGAGCACCCCGCTCCCTAACAAGATAGGTACGAGCGGGGAAATGTCTTTCCCTTCTTTACTTGATGTGGTCACCGCTGCTTTGCACCTGAGATCGACTTGCCATCACGCCATGTACGCATATTTAATGTTACCTCAATTTGGTGTCGGATTATCGATTGATCAGGCTTTTTATAGAGTTATTCCAACAGAAAGTGACACCAAAGTAAGCAATGAGGTTCGCAACCTCTTTATCCAAGGCGAAAAACAGGTGCAAACTAAAATTTTTCTTGGATCAAGGTGCATAACCACAGCTAAGCCTGCTCATTGATGGGAGACACACCATTGCTGCAAAGAGTTGGTCTTGTTATCGTGATAAAAATCAACACCGCTTTGAACGTGTTGAATGGCGTATGGCTGGGACTCTCCTGCGGCACAGGAGTTTCAAAAATGAGTGACATTCCCGAACAGCCTACTAAGAGTAGGTCTGCTTCCATTCCTGTATTTAATGCAGACGAAATTTTTGCACAAAAACCGCCTGAATCGCTGTCAGCTGCGAAGACTGGCTTATCTTCCTCGGACAGCAGTATCCCAGGTCGACTAGCGAATGGGTATCGGCAGCTCTGGGAGGATAGCCCTCTCCTCGCCGGTGCCACTACTGTCGGTGCCGGCGGAGTCGGTGCACTCACCATCAAGAAGATGCCGAGAATCACTTCTCATGCAGCGGGCATGTATGGACTGTCCAAACTAATCCTGACTGATGGACCAGATCTTATGTCCTCGAGCGGCTTCAAAGATACCAGTAAGTATCTGCTCGCATGTGGATCTGATTTCGCGATGGTAGCAGGAACAGCTGCACGTTACATTCCGAAAGTCAGAGGCATAGCAACTGCAATAACTGCGACGGGGATTGGTGGTCGACTGGGCGCCGAATTTCTTCCCGAGACAAATCCGTCTACTTACTTCAGACCGGAACAAGTGAAGCCGGCCCCGTTAAGCTCTAAGGAGACTGTCGGAGTTCTTCGGACGGACGGGCAGAAAGAAGACCGTCCCTATGATCTCTTCATTCCTCAAGATAGCAAAAGCAAGAAGTTGCCTGTGGTACTGATGCTCCCCGGAGTTCAAAACGATTCGGCTCCTGGCATGGAGCGCGAGACCAGGCTAAATGCGATGGCAAAGGACCGAGGTTTTATCGCGGTATATCCGCATGCAAAACCCAGAGAGCAACCGACAATGGGCAAAGTCTATGACTGGAATTCGCCCGGATCTGGACTGACAATAACTGATCCGAGCTATGACGATGTCGACTACATCAACGATGTTCTCAAATCCGTGAAAGGAAAAGCGAATGTCGACGACAAGGCGATCTATGTCGTAGGCTTCTCCAGTGGCGGTGGATTCGCACAACACCTGAGAGGCAAAATGCCAGGAACCTTCGCTGGTGTTGGTTCACTGCACGGGACGCTCCTGGGTTCTGAATCGAAAGCATCGGAACCTTCGGCCTTCGTGAGCGTTCATAGCGGAGCCGATCATATGCTCCCCTACAGCGGCGGTCGGGGACTGATGACTAGATTTACTTTGCCCAGAGTCGCCGATTCTGATCCAGGTCGACAGATTGAAGAAGCCGCCCGTGCCAATGGCTATGGTGGTACAACTCCAAAAATCGGTGTCTTCGATCAAGTGCGAGTCACCGAATACAGTGGCGGTGGAAAACCCCCGGTCAAAGAATACTTCTTCGACGCAGGAGCACGCGATGGGCTTATGGGCGGGCTAATCGGTAGAGGGCGAGATGGTTATTCGGCACTGCACGCAATCGGCGGCACCGGCGAAGGAGGCTGGCCGATTATCGGAGAAAAGAACAGATCGGTCGACACAACGAAGCTGATCGTTGACGAACTGCTCAAATATAAGAAGCCCTAAACTACATTGGTCTGATGAGGAAACCATTAATCGTACTCTCCTTCGACGAACCAGGTCTTACATTCGTGATCGTAGACCAGCATGACCAGTAGATAATCATTGCCGGAACTCGGTTGAACGAGAGCTGTATAGTACGACTTACGAACAGGTTGCTCCCACCAGAGTCCGGAAAGACATTCCGGAGTAGTAATACGATGTATCTTGTAGAGAACTCCTTCACTGGTGAAGGTCTCTGGTTGTCCTTTGTGGACCTCCACCAGGATACTCCTTGGTTGAGCATATCTTTTCAGCACCAGGCCTGATACCAGAGCAGCATTGCCGGCCGACTCTTTGACATAGTCAACGGCAACACTTAGAGATGTGCCTTGAGAGCCGATTGCAGGCTGCCACGCACCGGCACGCTCCGGAGTATAGTGATCGATTGCCACAGGTCGGAGTAAAGCATTTTCTCCATAACGAGTATTCAGCTTTTGAACAAGAAGCAAGAATGAGTCAGATGAGAATCGTGTCTCCGGGCTCTCAAGCTTCGTGCCATCTCCAGACAGCATCGAGACCTGCTTGAACAGCTCAGGGGTCGTCTTCGAAATGATCAATCGCAAACTGGTAAATTCTTTTTCCAGTTGTTTGTTTTCAATGGAAAGTCTAAGCACTTCCAGGAGAAATTTCCCTTGATTAGAGGGGCGAATCAGCCGAACCGGTCGCTCTTCGAACAAATCATCATCTGAATAAAAGCACATGGTGAGCTCTTCAGCACAGAGACCAGCTTGTTTTAGCAAACTGGTGAGACGCTCGAGCATCGATTTGATGACAAAGAGCGTATCGTTAAGAGATTCAATCGGACCGCCCATGTCAACATAGCACTGATAGCTTGTCTCAATCTTCGGCAGCGAAGGGCGTCTTCGATCTATACCCGAAGCGAGCTCATAGGCAAGAACTCCTTCTTTCTCGAATCTTTTTGTCACCTCCTCATAGGGTAGAGCCGTGAGTTGACCCATCCGCTCGACTCCCAGACCATATAAGGTATCTTTGGACTCCAGGCTGATCGGCAAATAATCAACAGACAGCGATGAGAGGAACGAACTATCCTTCCCGGGAGCAACTATCTGCCAGCGACGTTGTTGTTGAGCAGCCACCGTAGCAGCGAAAGCTGAGTCGGCAATACCAATGCAACCCTCGGTATAACCTTTCTGACTGACAAATCTAATAATGTTACGCGCAAAAAGATTCTCCCCGCCAAGGAGAGCAAGTCCATCAGCATCCATTAGAAACATACCAATCTGGATAGCAGAAACCCGAGGAGAGCATTCCACCAGGTAAAAAATCATCTCCTTTTGAGCGGCGATATATAGACTGTCATCGTAATCGCGCCATCTCAACTCGGAGCAAACCGCTCTCGCTTCCGACAATCTCATACCGGGACGAACATATCGACGACTGGCTTCAGGTGAACATAGAAACACCTCCGAACGTCCGCCGACAAGAACGAATGCCTCTTTTTTCAGCTCAGGCTCTTGCTTTTGGTGTACGACGATCGGGAATCTGGGGATGCGTAAACAAGCGATTCTGGACATGCATGTTCAATTTAGCCTCCATATTTTGTGTCATTCCATCACGGCTAACAACGCCTTTAATGGCAGGCGAAATCAGCGCCAATCCGGACATACCGCTCTCGTAGTGTATCGGGGCAGCCCATTTAAAACACATATTGGTGTGACATCCCCAGCCACTATTTGCGATATCGCTATCGACTTTCTTTGTTGAATAATGCTCTCGTAATTGCCGGTCCTTCAGAACAATCAATGCCGTCCTGGATCTCTCGAGCGCCCGCTTCAATCTAGCAAACAGGCGATCGTTAAAATACAAAGACTCTCCCATGTCAAAAACAATGGCATCAAATATGGTGCTCCTAATTAACTGCTCGACGACCCAAAAAGCTTCTTGATTGATATCCTTTCTGGAAACAGTCTCACTTGGTGCCGAAGCTCCACCCCGCCGATTATTAACATCTTTGTTGAGCACAGAGGACCGATGCTGAGCCAGACTTTCACTTACTCTAACAACCAAAAACTCTCCTGCCGCATTGCCTTTCCTCTGCATCATATTCAGTGGCACTGGACCATAGTGTCCTTCTTTAACAAAAGCCCAGTCCGAAGCGACTAAACGACTAAACGTATCCACGTATCCGACATTCAAGCCATTAGTACACCAATGAGCAATTGCCCCCCTCAAAAGAGTTGATTTACCGGATGATGAAAGTCCGCTCCATTCAGTAATTTGTCTTCTTGCAAATCCCGCAGTAATACCGGAATCTATATCCCGGATACCGGTGCGCAGGATTTTATCCCCATCACCTCCACTAAGCCATTTGCCGGGAAACAGGTGCTCAAGCTGCTGCTTCAACACCGCAACATTTGCATTCACGTGTGTCACCACCTAAAGTATTTTGAAAAACCAGCAAAGAATTCCTCGCGAAAAACAATTGATGTTCTCCACGAATTTCTACACTGATAGCCAGTACACAATATCAAACCATACATTCGTATGTGTGTCAAGCCAGTTCAAAAACAGAAACCTCAGCAAGTTTGCTGAGGTTCTAAATTCGTCCCATAGCGCCAACCAGAGACATTCTTTCGAATCGCTGCTTATCAAGCAGCTGTAGATGACAGTCTATGAATGCAGCGTGACTATTTCGTGACTCGACCATGCGGTTTTTCCCACACCCAGCCTGAATCCAGCAAAGATACCGTGCCAAAAGCCACACGTTAAGCGGTTCTACCGCATGAAAGCATAGATTAAGAACCTGACAACTCTTAGTGTTTCTCATAATAAGAAAGCCAGTTAAACACCTTAAGACTCGGGCACATTTGCTAAAGATATAAGTTACGGCGAATAGGCTATTGAGTTCGAATACGGCTCCTGAAAAACCAAACAGATCTTTCAAGGGGCAAGGATTCCTTCCACCTATTTTTACTCGTGCGACAGCCAGGATTGCCTGGCTGATGATTCCATCCCTTCTCGTATCGCTGCTTCTCGCTCAATCGCTCACGCCGGTGTTCGTTCCCTTCTTCGCCGACCCGCTTGCTCGCCACATAGCTCGCGAGTTGAAGCCCGATACATTGAGCAACCTTACACTCTTGCAGGCAATCCGCCGGTATGGTCTCGCCTGGTGCTATCTCAGCGACAAAGAGAATCTCAGCGCAAGCGGCTTTTCATCAGCATTCGCACCTTCTCGCCGACAAATTCCGTCGACATCCAGAGCGCTCACGATAAGGGATGACAGCTTTTACGAAGCCGTCGTGCCGTACAGCGACAAGCTCAATCTTCACGTCGGTCTACCGTACGGACACACTCTGCCGAGCCTGACGAGCTTCGACTCGATCACTTCGTGCCTGTACATGCCGGTCTATTTCGGCACGGTATTGATAATAATGATCGGTGTATGGGTGGCAAGTCTCATACTCCTCGAGACAATCATCGGAAGCTCGATTCGCTCCCTGGGCAGCGCAATCGATACGCTTTCGGCGCTCATTTCCGAGCCCTACACCAAACAGCAAATCAACGACATTACCAGGCTGACCTCAGCGCCATCCGACTTTCGCGCGTTGGGAAAAACACTGAACATCCTCATGAATCGTGTCCTCGACCTGAAAGACAGCATGGAAAAATCAGGGATGGAGCCGCGCAAACCGCAACCAAAAAAGCCGCCTCCCATGCCATTCCAGACGACCGAAACAACACGAGAATATCGCACCGACTTCAATACCGTTGAAAGCGGTGTGTTTGCTGTCAAGTTCGACAAAGAGCTGCGCGCCGTAGAGTCTTCGTACGAATTCGCAGTGCAGCTTCTTGATGGAATACACGAGCTCTACACCGACATCGTTGACTCCGCCGCATTCTTGAAGATCGAGAAAAATCGTGCAGTCACCGTCGAGACTTGCCTGGGTCTAGATGATGATTCGTTGGAGTTGTTAAACAAAATCGACCATCGCGAATTTATCGACGAACGCAACATGTCAAAGAAGAGCATTGATGTTGGTCCGATGTTGATTAAGAAGCTGGGCTTTGAGTCGTTGGCGCAGAAAGATCAGATTGGCAGAATCATTTACTTACCGTTCAGTTATGAAGGGAAGCCGCTCGCCCTTCTAGCTGGATTCATGCGGCAGGGAAAAGTATCGACGCCCGAGCGAATTCGCGCACTGGAGCGATTTCGAGATAAAGCGCTGGAGCTATATCACGAACATCGGATCCGCGAAGAGCGCAACGAAGATCGATGGAACGATCCCGCAACTGGTATGGGCAACAAGATATACTTCCAAGAGCTCATGCCGAAGATTGTAGAACGGGTAAAGTCGAAAGGAGCGGACAGCCACTTCTCGATCTTGATGATTCAACCGGATTTCTCTACGCCAAGATTAGCGCGATTCCCAGCAGAGATGCAGGACAGATGGTTTTCCGAAATCGGAAAATTGATTACCGGTTTGCTACCTATTAGCAAGCGTATCATTCCAGAAAAGGGCGCGACGAATTATCTGATTCGGTATCACGAGCATGTCATGGCCGTCGTACTGGAAGGTATCAATGGCAGTGCCGCTATCAATGTGGCTGAAGGAATTCGAAGCTCCGTCATAAGCAAAGCTCAATGGTCAGGAGGCGCGACCGATCTCTCGGTCTCCGTTGGTGTGGCAACTTTCCCTCGCGACAGCGAGAATGCAGAAGAGCTCGTAGGTCAGGCATCAAGAACGCTTTCGTATGTCAAGGAAAAACTTGGTGGCAACTCTGTATGTGACTTCCAGAAAGTGCCCGCAGACTATCGTCCGAAGGAGGTCACGGAAATCCAGGGAACACTTGGTGTGATGGACAACGTTGGTCTGTTGCAGTCGATAGCCAGCACGGAAAAGAGTGGTGTATTGATTGTCGTCAATGACAGCGGTCAAAAGTTCGTGACCACCTGGATCGATGGCAGTCCAACATCAGCGACCTTAGATGATCTCGCAGGTCAAGGCGCTATGACTGAGTTTATAACCACATTCAAGACCGGCAGTTACAACTTCCAAACCCGCATCATTAGCGACGCACAGCAGATGGCACCAACGACCCTGCGCTCGCTGGAGCGTTGCCTGATGGAGGCGGCTCTGGCTGAAGACAAAATGATGGTTGCACTGCGGATGATACCAACTCCGGATCGACTCGTCAGGAAGATCGATAACCCGGCTGGATGGAAACAGGTAGCCGAAGACTCCGATGTCGATCCCGAAGAGATTAGCGCGATGGAGCAGATGGTTGCGATGGCCAATGGAACCACAACGCTTTTGCACATATTCGGGAAGTTGAATAGTATGCCGACCTCATTGAAGTGGCGCGCGGCAGGGCTATTGCTACAGTATCAATTGATGCAGATGCGTATCAATTAGCAAACCAACCGAGTGTATCGGCAATCGATACGTCAAAACTCGAGTGCGAATCAGCAAGTCTCCAACGCTATTAATGCTGACGGTTAACACTGAGGCGCAGCAGCATTAACGCTGAATCGCCGCGATGAGTATTCCCCCGGGGCCTCAAGAAAGCTTCCAGATTTTCCGTCTACGATGACACCAATGTGCTTATCTGCGTCTCAATGCGCTGGAAGTTGCATCAGATTTGGGAATATCGCGACCTTTCTGTCCGCCGTTGGATCCATTAGGTCCACTTGATCCGTTCGAACCATTTGAACCGTTAGAACCACCATCGGACAGGTCAAACTTGGACTTCGAGAGTTTCATAACTTCGAAGGCATGGAATCTCAGCGATTCCATCTCTTGCATTTGTTGTCCGAAGTAGACAGCAGAGTACGACTTGAGAAAGCCGTCCAGGGCTTCTGGTAATGCTTCAGGGGCTTCTTTACCGGCAGCTTTTCGTTCGTTGACGACACGCTGAACACGTTCAATGAACTCTGTGGGGGTCTCGCTCGAGCCTCGTGAAAGTTTCGTGCTTTGCTTGACGCTCTTAGCGACTTTCTTGTAGAGACTCCATTCTGGACCTCTACCATCGAGTCTTTCTCTCCACCGTCTGTACAATTTGGTAGATACTTTATAGGCAACCAGAGCGAGCACTAAAGCCACGATGATGCCGATGATAGTACCAATAATTTCTGTCAGGCTAGGCAATTGAATGCCGGCGGCGGCCATGCCAAGCTTTTCTTCCAGATCATCAGCGAGCTTCTCGGGAGTGTAACTATTTTCGCGCTGCACAGCGGGCATCACGCCTTGTGGGGTGCAATCGAAGGGGACCCAACCGAATTGAGGGATGTAGGCTTCGGCCCAAACGAGACGATGTCGAAGTCGAACTTCCTGAATTCCGGTAACTGGATTTGCATCGCCCGGGGAGTACCCACTGACTACCCGTGCGGGTATTCCGATGCAACGCGTGAGCACGACAAATGCAGAAGCATAATCTGTGCAATTGCCTTTCTTTCTGTTGAATAGGAAATCCTGGACTTCATCTGTTGTAGCAGGATTGCACTCTCTATTCGTATCGTATTCGTAATTCTTGCGAATGTACTCAGCCACCTGTTGGCACTGAACGAACCAGTTGCACCGCGGATCAGAGATTTTTTCCGCCGTACGGAAAAGCTCGTCGGTAGCGGTCTTAGGTATTTGCAAGAAACGGTTGAAACAGGTTCTTATCTGATCTTCTTCTTGCGCATCGATCGGTAAATCGGACTTCATCGTATCGATTGGATAGATCGGAAGTTCCGTTTTCACCTTGAACTCCGTGTCTCGGAGGATAGGTTTGTCGCAGGTCATAACGCCGAGAGCATCAACATTGACCTTCGTCCTCTCGAGCTTCACCTCTTGTGGTATCCACCCAGCAGGAACGACATCACCGATGGACTTCGCTACGACTTTGACTTCTTGGACCAACTCCACTGTCGGCAGAGTCTTGTTACGAAGTAGAGCATCGGCCATTCCGACCTTGAAGATCGGTCGCATCGTGCTTTCGAATTCGAACGGTCTAGATGCTTTGACTTCTTCCGGCGCGGGCGCGGTTTCAACCTTGACAGGTTGCGGCGCTACCGGCTCCGGTTCTGGATTCTGGTCGGTCACGTTGCCGAGGACCGATGTCTGAGCGCCTTGTCCTACGGACCCTGGAGCTGCCGGCGTGTACAAACGGCCCGCTCTCGTCGACTTGATCGTTGTATCGACATGCTCCAGCTTCTCCGGTTCACGGGGCATCGTGTTGTCGAGAACCTTTACAGTTTCACCCTCTTCGTGAGAATGTGACCAGGACTTACCGTCATAGAAGTCGAAGCACTGCCTTCTAAGGAAGACCAAACGTCGAGATTTGACATTCAACACGACATGGTCGTCGAGCGGGATCGGTGGTCCGATGGACAGCTCATTTCCGTCTGACACATCACCAGCCGGCTCGTACTTAGGCGGACCAGCCAACTTACGTAAGCGTTCCTGTTCAGCTAATTGTGCCTTGGTTAAAGGAACGAGCTTAAGAGTCTTCGGATCGATTTTGACCTCTGTCTTCTTCTTCTCGCTCAGAGATTTCGGCGGCTTGGGATTCTTCTTCTCGGCTAACTTGCGTTGACGCTCCTGTTCCGCTATCTGTGCTTTGGTCAAAGGCACCAGCTTCAGCGACTTAGGATCGATTTTGATAGCATCTGGTTTTTTCTTCGGATCAATCACCGGTTTCGCAGGCGGCGCAGGCTTTTTATTCTTCTCAGGCTTTTTATTCTTCTCAGCCTTCTTCTCGGCCAACTTGCGTTGACGATCTTGTTCCGCTAGCTGTTCTTTAGTCAGTGGTACCAGCTTCAGTGTCTTCGGGTCAATTTTGACCTCTGGTGGCTTCTTCTCAGACTTTGGAGGCTTGACCTTATCCTTCTTTGGTGGCTCCGGCGGCTTCGGTTTGTCCTTAGTCGGCTTAGGAGGCTCCAGCTTCAGCGTCTTCGGATCAATCTTGATCTCCGGCGGCTTCTTCTCAGGCTTTGGAGGTTTTTTATTTTTCTCTGGTTTCTTGACCTTCTCCGGCTTAGGCGGCACCAGCTTCAGTGTCTTCGGATCAATTTTGATCTCTGGAGGTTTCTCCGGCTTCTTCTCTACTTTCGGAGGCTTGACCTTATCCTTCTTGGGTGGCTCCGGCGGCTTCGGCTTATCCTTAGGCGGCTTTGGAGGCACTAGCTTTAGTGTCTTCGGATCGATTTTGATTTCTGGAGGCTTAGGCGGTTTGACCTTGTCCTTCTTGTCCTTCTTGGGCGGCTCCGGCGGCTTCGGCTTATCCTTGGTAGGCTTCGGAGGCACTAGCTTTAGTGTCTTCGGATCGATTTTGATTTCTGGAGGCTTAGGCGGTTTGACCTTGTCCTTCTTGTCCTTCTTGGGCGGCTCCGGCGGCTTCGGCTTATCCTTGGTAGGCTTCGGAGGCACTAGCTTTAGTGTCTTCGGATCGATTTTGATTTCTGGAGGTTTAGGCGGCTTGACCTTATCCTTCTTGTCCTTCTTGGGTGGCTCCGGCGGCTTCGGCTTATCTTTAGGCGGCTTCGGAGGCACTAGCTTTAGTGTCTTCGGATCAATTTTGATTTCCGGAGGCTTAGGCGGCTTCGGCGGATCTTTGTGACCAGGCGGCTTCGCCTTGATCTTCGGATCCGGCGGTGGTTTTGGAGGTGCTTTTTTCTCAGGAGGCTTAACTTTTGGTGGCTCGGCCTTCTTCACCGGCTCAGCCTTCTTCTCCGGCAGTTTAGGTTTCTTTGGAGGCTCAGCTTTTTTCTCAGGAGGTTTCGGAGGTTTTGGTTTCTCCTCTTTCTTCTTCTCGGGAGGCTTAACCTCAGGTTTCTTCTCTTCTTTCTTTTTCTCTGGAGGTTTTACCTTGACCTCGGGTGGCTTCGGCGGCTTTGGAGGTTCAGGTTTCTTCTCTGGAGGCTTGGGCGGCTCGAGTTTTTTCTCAGGCGGCTTGGGCTTATCTTCTTTTTTGACCTTCGGAGGAGGAGGCGGCGGCGGTTTTAGCCTTGCTTTGGACTTGTCCTTCAGGGCTTTTTCAATCTCCGCGATTTTCTTCTCTAAAGCTTCTTGCTCGGCTTTATTGTCATTTTGCTTAGCTCGTTCGAGCTCCGACTTTAGCTGACGCAGCTGGATTTGAAGTTGTCTCAACTCCGCGCGACTAAGCTTGAATTTCTTTTCTGCGTCTTTTTCTTTTTTGGTTTTCTTTGCCGGCTCGAACTCCGGCTTTCTCGGCAGCTGCTTAATCAGGCTGGGATCATTCTTGGTGAACCAACTTCTGGCAGTCCGTTCTTTGTCTTTGAGAGGTTCTGTGTGCGTCTTCTTGAAAATGAGGTCTGTTAGATACTCGAGATTCATGACCTTCGTGTAGGCCCAGATCTGATCTATAGCTTCATCTGCTCTCGGTACATAGAAAAACATCGCCACTGCCAGGAGTGGCACTAGCGTCAGCAGTAGAAGTGTGTTCCCTCTCGGAATCCGGCGAGTCCGCAACGGCGCGCGGAACTCTGGGGCTCTCACTATCGGTTGCTTCAGCCAACTGTTCATCGTCCTGGAGAGGCAATCGTAATACATCATGATAGAGCCGAGCACCAGGTAACCTAGCACGCAAGCACCGTAAGGCAGCCCTTTAGCAACCGGAGCGGCCAGGCAGATCAACATCAGTCCTAGACCCGAAGCGGTGTTGAGATCAGATCTCGATCTCATGCTGAAGGTAATAAAGCAAAAGATTCCAGACAGGAAATGGACAAATGGCGAAACATAGTCGAATTCGTCACGTAGAGGTCCATTTACCTCACGAAAACCGTTGGCGCCAACGAGAATAATCCCGACCCACCAGACAATTCTCAACCAGGCAGGATCTTTATGGCGGAAGATATAGCTGAGCAAACTGCCTGTAACAATGAGCGTCAAATACGTCGCCGTAAGCCACCATTCAGTCAATACAAAGCAGCTGCTGGCGACAACGCAAAGTAACGCCATCAAGAAGACAACCAGACGAAGACGTTTTGAATCCTCGGCGGGCTCCTTGGGTGTCTGCTGCTTATCCGGGCTCATAGCGCCTCCAGGTCCTTCTCCCATTCTATTCGTCCGACCACTTCGCCGGAAGTCGGTCCTAATGCGCGCTTAACATCTTCCTGCGAACGAGCCTTAGTCTTTCTGACCGTTGCAAACGACATTCCTTTGCCGCCGCCATCCCCATAAGCGTCCTCGTCGAAATCCCAACCCAACGGAATAATGACCAATTCTATCGGATAACAGACCATGTCGCCCGTCTCAGGGTGGTACTTCATGACCGAGTCAGAATCAGGCAATAGTGTCAGGACATCCTTTTCGACCACGCTGAAATCGAGAACTTCGGTTTCATCATCGCGAACACCTTTCATAGACATCGGTTCAACCCGAGCCAAAATCTCTGAATACAAATGTACGCCCTGATTAATGTTCTCCGGCAGGTCATACATAAGGGATTCCATCTCCTTCGATTCGATCGGAGGATTGAGAAGCAAACGCGGCAATTGCCCCTGACTATATCCAAGGTGGCAGAGCGACATGGCTGCGCAGACAGCCAGTTCGAACTGCTCTTGCGATTTCCAATTCAAGCGCAGGTTCAGGACCAGATCGAAAACAGGAATTGTTTCCTGGTCGAACTCCCTCACGAGCATCAGGCCTCGGCGAGCGACGGATGGCCAGTGGACATGCCGCAGACTATCGCCGCTCTTGAACTCTCGCACGCTTCGGAAGCTTGTCGATTGGTGCGTTATCGTACTCGCATGAGTAGCCAATCCCATTGTCGAGGCCACCCCTCTCAGCTGTTCCATGAAATGCCCAGACATTGCATAGTTCTTTGGATAGACGGTGATTGAAACTTCCTTCTTATTCTCCCTGACGGACAGGGTCCGTGACCACCAGACTATCCCTAGAGGAAAGCAAGTAGAAACCTCAAGACCTCTTATCACATAAACTCCACGCCTCAACTTGGGCGTTGGAAATTCGAACCATTGTTCGTCTTCTACGCTTTCAATCAGTACAGGCTCTGGAGGAAAAACTTTCTCGAAGGTCTTGCCGTCCCGTCCCCGACGTACCACATCCACTGTGAGCCGAATCCATTTTGCTGGTAGCAGCCAAGACAACGGACCGAAAGCGTTGCGTCTTTTGAGCTTGACCACGACGATCGTGCCTTCCGACGACAGAACTTCGCCAGGAAGGGAAGATTCGCCTTTCAAGTCCAGCAAGATGAGCATTGGTATCAATGCACCAGTGAGAGCGGCGCAAACAAAGCCGGAAGCCATCAGATAAGTCCACTCGTTGGCGACCAGGGCACCGAAGATGTAGACAACGAATGCGATCAGGATCATCCCGATGAAACGGAACTCCATATAAAGTCGAAGCCCCATGAATCCTATGGGGACTTGAACAACTCTTTTTTGTTTGTCGGACACGACGGGAAGATTATCGTCCTCTAGCCCGCCAACGGGCTGGGACGGTTTAAACGCGTCGTTATCCTGGGCTTGCGCCTTTTTTCTGAGTCGGTTCATGCGCTGAGTAGGCGGAGGATCAGGCTGGTACTGGCACGTGTTCTAGGACTTTCTTAATTATGTCACTATGACATATTTTGCTGGACTTTACCTTCGGCACGACGCGATGTCCGAAAACATGCGGAGCAAGTGTCTTAACATCTTCCGGAGTGACATATTCACGACCTTCGAGAAAAGCACAGGCCTGGCTCGCCTTGACGAGCAATTGGCTTCCACGAGGGCTGACTCCGAGAACAACCGATGGATGATTTCTCGTGGCGGCAACAATCTGAACGATGTAATCAACGATTTTATCGTGAACAAATACTGTTCTTATCGCAGTCTGCATCTCTTCGATCTCTTTCGTCGTCAGAATAGGTTGAACAACGAAGGCGTTGTCTTTCATAGACTTCCGAACGATCTCCGCTTCCTGTGCCGGATCCGGATAGCCGAGAGACAGAGAGATCATGAAACGATCGAGCTGCGCTTCTGGCAGCGGGAATGTCCCGTGGTGCTCGATCGGGTTCTGCGTTGCAATCACGAAGAACAGACCTTTGATTTCGCGAGTGGTACCGTCTGTGGTGACCTGTCTTTCTTCCATCGCTTCCAACAAACTCGATTGCGTACGAGGTGTGGCCCGGTTGATTTCGTCCATCAGCAGGATATTGGTGAAAATCGGACCAGGCAGGAAGTGAAAGGAGGCTTCGCGTTGATCGAAGATGTTGACGCCCGATATATCGGACGGCAATAAGTCGGGTGTTGCTTGAATTCTCTTGAAATCCGCTTGAATAGAGCGCGCAAGGCTTTTCGCCAGAAGTGTCTTTCCTACACCAGGGACGTCTTCAAGGATGCAATGTCCGCCTGCCAAGACCGCTATGACTGCCAGCTTACAGGGTCTCACTTGTCCGACTAGAGCTTGTCCCATGTTATCAACAAGTAGCTTCGCCTTTGGCGCGAGCTGCAAAATCGCCGGGTTTGCCGCGGTCTGTGGTTTGGTCACAACAACCTCCGAATTACTGTTGTACTGGCTTTTCATACCCAAAGCCATTCTTGCTTTAAACATAGTAGCGATGCTAATTGATAAATGGGGCTTCCCCAGAAAAATTCTAATGGACTATAATCAAATCTCAGAGTTCGTCGGTCGGGTAAAAAGCCATATGTCACAGAACACTCGCTTACTACTTATTGCGCTTGGTGTTATGGTCGTCTTCGGAATTTTTCTGCAATCTCTGATTGCCAGATCGTTGCAAGACAGCTTTGGTCAGCAAAACTCACTGCCCAAACTTCCTTCCGGCAATCCCGCCAAGGCTTTGCCCGGCATTCCGGCTGTACCGACCCAAGCCCAGCTTGACAAGGCGCTTGCCGAGCAACAAAAGCAGAAAGCTCGTGAGGCGGCAGCTTCAAAGGGCAAGTAGCCTCAATTATCAGACCGACAATCGATCTCGATTGATGATCTTTGTAATCAATCGAGTGATTCTTCTTGGCTGATCGCAGCGGTCACAGACACATCCATGGCTCGCACTTGAACATCAGGACTCTGATCAAAATCTCCTAGCATGCCATCAATCGGAGATGAAAGACCCGCTGCAACCGCGACTGGCTCCTGCAATTCCGGGTTTTTAAGATGTTTTACAAAAACGTTGATCATACATGCCACCGGCAAAGAAACAATAATCCCCAGCATCCCATCGAGTCGAGCACCAATCATGATAGCGATGAAGATTATCACCGGGTGAAGACCTATGACGTTGCCGAGGTATTTCGGCGCCACGATGTTGTCTTTGAGCCACTGCAGGATAGAGAACACTGCAATCACGATCAATAACTGCACGAATCGTGATGCCGGGACATGATCGATACCGTGTACGAGGACCGCAAGGACTGTAGGAGCGAATCCGAGCGTCGGCCCGATAACCGGCACTACCTCCCACATTCCAAGTATGATGCCGAGTGCCAGAGCATATGGCACGCCGAGTGCCCAATAAACTGCCACCATAAAAGCACCAAACAAAAGTCCCAGCACGATCTGCCCTTTGAAAAAGCTGTGCAAGGTTTTGTCAGTTTCACGAACGAATGACATCATCCTTGATTTGAGCGTGTCAGGGAATATGTCGACGATCGCCCTGGACATTCGCCCGCCATCCAGCAAGAAATAGAAGGACAAAATCAATACGCTCATCGCATAGAAGAACCACGTCATCGTGGACATAGCAACATTGGTAACATGTTGCACAATCAGCCCAGCATCAGGCTTTGGCGCGGCAGCAGCGAAGTTGGCGAGCATATCGCTCGGCTTCATATAGATGTGTGCGTGACTTAATTTCACTTCCAGTGGAGTGAGAATTTTTGTTGACCACTCCAGGAAAGTCGGGATTTGATCGAATGTCGATTGCACCAGGGATGATATCTGGTACACCAATATCGGTATCACGATAATGACACTAATTACGGTGACTACCGCACCGAAAGCATAAACCGCAAGTACTGCGACAATTCTTGATTTCGTGACGTGTTCGAGCCAATCGACAAGACCGACAACTGTATAACAGACGAAAATGGCAATAGACAAAATCCGCAAGATGTCCGAAAAAATTTGCGCGACCTGCACCGTCAGAAATGCGATGAACAATCCAAGAGCAACCACGACCATACGCCGCTGGATGATGCCCAGGCGCGCAGACTCATCGCCATCATGAGGGGAGTTGCTTTTCATGGACCGGACCACCCTCCTCGTCGCGACAATCTTATCGGCTGTTCAATGCCTTCTTCAAGTATTCTATCCGCGACAGGACGGACCCATTCACATTTCCGTCAGGGGTGAGTTCTACGACTTTTTTGTATTCGAAAAGAGCGTCCTCACGCTTATCTTGCTGCATGCTGATATCGGCAAGTAGTTGGTGATACCTTGGTTCATTCGGTTTCAACAGCAGCGCCATCTTGATCTGCATCTCTGCTTCTGCATACTGCGACTTGCGAGCCATCACTTCGGCCAGCCTGTAGCGAGATTCGACATCATTGGCATCCCGATCGATTGCACGATTGAAGATTTTTTCTGCCTCGTCGTACTTTTTCAGACCGCTTAGAATCAAGCCGAGATTGAAGTAGTAATCTGCCCGATCCGGCTTCAGCCTCAGCGCCGTTCGCGCTTCGCCTTCCGCTTCCTCTAGGCGATTGAGATCCTTAAGAACAACAGCAAGATTGTTGTGATAAGCGCCACCTTGCGGATAAAGCTCGATCGCTTTCTTGTAGAGGCCGACGGCCTCTACAGGCTTGCCTTCTGATTGCATCTTGATAGCCTCGACATTTAAGGCCTTGGCCCTCTCCCTGACGTCAGGAGCCTGGGCTTCAGCACGAAAGCCGAAATCGACGATTGCGATTGACGCTAGCATTAGTACAGAATGTATTCGCCGACCCATAGGACTTGTGAACACTTCCTCCAGAATTTCATATACTGATTTCTTACCACATCGTCATGCCGACGACGTCAAACTTGTGACGAGTCGGTAACAGGGCTTGTTTCACCACGCGGAAGGGGCCAATAAAACTGTCTTCCGACTGATAAAATCGAGCTTACCTTCCGGAGCCTTAGTCAAAGTCTTTGATACAACTAAAGTTTTGGAAGGAAACATACAACGATCGTGGCTAAAGTTCAGGTCAAGCAGCGCACGCTGGTAATAGCACTGATAGTTTCGCTTCTGCTCAACGCACTTGCGATCGTCGGTCTGTTCTTTCTATTGCACGCGCATCGGCGCATAAAGGCCCTCAACGCGGAGAATCAGGCGCTCAAACAGTCGGTAATTTCGGCAAAAGCGACGACGCCCAACGGCGAACAGCCGGAACTTATTCAACGTAGAGATTTCGTCAGTCTTCTCGATTCCAAGCCGGATGCCTACCTGCTTGTTCCACCTCGAGCGGTCGCACCAGGCGACAAATTCGTTCTCATCGTTTACTTTCACTGTATGGGAGGCGATATCAACGAGCCTTTCATGTTACCGACATCGTCCTCAATCGCTCATCTGGTTGCCGCTGAGGGCAGACAGTACGTGCTCGCGTCCCTGAGCTATCGCCAGAAGATTTCCTGGTGCAATGAGGAGGCATGCGCCGATGCCACCCAAAACATCCGCGAACTGATGCAGGCCTATCCTTTTGAGAAGATTGTCCTGATGGGTACCTCGATGGGAGGTTCGGCGGTTTTGACCTACTCGGCATTGGCTCCCGACGACATCAAGAAGCTCATATCCGGGGTGGTCAGCGTCGAAGGCGCGGGAGATCTCGGGGAGCTGTATCGGACGACGGCAGCCGATGATGTTCGCAGAGCTCTCACCGAGTCGTTTGGCGGAGTTCCTGAGACAAGCACTCTTTACTCGAAACAGAGCATCAGCGCCAACATCGACAAGGTAAATCCAACAACGAAGTTCGCGATCGTATCAGCTGCCAACGACACGATCGTTCCTACCGCTTTGCAAAAGCAAGTGGCAAAGGAGCTGGAAACCCACCATTTTTCGGTGAAGTTAATCGAGGCTCCTGGATCTCACGGCGTGCCATCTACGAAAATTTATCGGGAAGCGCTTCGGTTCGTTCTGTAGCGTAGAAGATCGGTTTTTGAAAAACTGATAACATATGATTCAATCGTGTTTTAGAGCTTCCCCCTCACAGGTTGTATGCAAACGATTTCAGCTAATGCCAGGCGCCGAAAGTGCGCTATAAAGAGAGTTCTAACCGCCGTCGTACTCTTGGTGAGCACCATATGCGGTGACCTCGCCATACCTTACTCAGCCTCGGCCATGACTGAGCACTGGAAGACCGAAAAACGCGCAAAGTCTCAGCGTCTGTCCTCGAGTGCACTCAATTTTCTAAATACTCGATTCAAGGGTAACAGCAAGCGCAGAGCGGTCAAACACGTCACTATCGCCTCGGGTCTTCTGAAGCAGGCACTGGAAGAGGATGAGACCGATCCATTACCGCATTACCTTCTCGGCATATGCCTCAACATGGAAGGACACTACGAACAAGCGCTCGACCTGATGCGCAAAGCATATAATCTCAATCCGACGGAACATGAAGTCCTGTTGACCACCGCCTTTACGCAGTACCTCAACGGTTACTACGACAAGGCAATCACGTTATGGGACAAGCTCGAGAAGGAGCGATCGGATAGCAAACCGACGATCCATGCGCTTCTCGGATTCGGCTATATGCGAACCGGAGACTTCGAGACGGCGTTGAAAGAGTTTCGCGAAGCCAAAGACATCGCGCCCAGATCCCAGCTCGCCTACCAGGGATGCGCAATTCTTTATTATCTTGCAGGCGATCTTTCTCAATCGAAAAAGCAAGCGGAAGAGGCTTTGCAGTTGGGTGACTATCCGAATCTGTGCTTGCTTCTCGCCCGGATTGCATACCTCGAAGGCAACGATGAGTCAGCATCGAACTGGATGAAAGCCTTCAAGAGACAGTCAGCCAGATACATTCCTCGTAGCATGGAGACCATTGGATTCTCCGCACAGCATGATTTCCGTTATGACCCCTTTGAAATCGAAGTTTGCGATTCACCGGAAGCGCTTCTGGCCAGAGCGATCAATGATAAGAAAAAGGAGAAGAAAAGAGCCGGATATAGAAAACGCGGCAAGGTCGACGAGACTCTGTCCAAGACAAATCGGCTCGTCGCTGCCAACCCTGGCGATTTCGTCAGCCTTCATGAAACCGGGATGTTGCAACTTTCAGCCGGCAACTATCGAGCAGCAATAGAGTCATTTCAAGACGCTTTAAGGCGCTGCCCCAACTGTCGAGTAGACTTTATTTATATCGCTGAGGCATTCGCGAAAAGCAAGAACATAGACGACGCGAAGGCTGCATTGCAGTATTACAGAAAGCAATTCCCGAGGCAGACGCTAGCTCCCCAGTACGAGCAAATTGCCACCGCCCCCAGTACCACACCTGCACAACCGGCCGCAGCACAGACACAAACTGTCCCCGATAACAAGCCACTGTTACCCGGCGAAGGGCCGCGGGCAAAGGATGACAGTCAGGGACAGGTAAAGGATTTTCCATTCTAAGAAAAGATGTATTAACCAGGCGTTCGATCCTATAATGACAAAGAATGGGCGATGAGTTAGTCTGTATGGCTGACTGCACTTTACTTCGTGCCCGCATACAAAGCGATTCGCCATGACTAATTCGACAGATTCAGAAGAAGATCTGATGTGGATTTCCGGATTCGGCCCCGTACCATTCGACATGTTGGATGTGGCGAAGCACGAGCACGAGCTGAGAGTGTATCCGCTTTCCGAAGCTTCGACTAAGACGCTGAGCGATACACTCGCGTTCGCGGCGCAGTTTTCGTCTCACGAGGTCTTCAC
>CAYQKX010000053.1:0-41079 GCA_964418155.1 uncultured Candidatus Obscuribacterales bacterium
TCTACTTCCGTGCTTTGGAGATAAGTCTGAGAATTTCCATGTACAGCCAGACGAGAGTTACTAGCAGACCGAATGCTGAGTACCATTCCATGTATTTCGGCGCACCACGTTCGACACCATTTTCGATGAAATCGAAGTCGAGAACAAGGTTCATCGCAGCGATGATTACAACCACAATACTGAAGCCAATTCCGATAGGTCCGCTGTCGTGGATCATCGGTATCGGCATGTGGAAGCCAAAAGTCATGATCATGTTGAACACATAGAGGAGCGCGATGCCGCCGGTCGCGGCAATCAAACCGAGCTTGAAATTCTCCGATGGTCTGACCAATTTTGATGAATAGGCAAACAGGAGGGCTAAGAAGATCCCGGCGGTCAAACCAATTGTCTGCATGACGATGCCAGGAAAATCGGCTTCATACCTTGCCGAAACCCCACCAAGAAACAGTCCCTCAAAAGCCGCATAAAATATCGACAGAACCGGCGCTGTTCGCTGTTTGAAAATAATTACAAGAGCCAGAATGAAACCGATAAGCCCACCACCGATCGCCAACGGCATCGCGGCCTGCGGTGACGCACCAGCGTAATGCATCGTGAAACCAGCAAACAGAGAGGTTGTGACAAGGAGGATGTAGCATTTGGCTACGGTGCCCTGAAGGGTCATTCGCCCGCCGGTCTCGACGCCAGAGCCCTGCCCGCCTCGTCTAAGTTCGCCCTGATCCTCGAATTGATCGAAGGTTTTTGCGTTCAGGGCTGGATTGCCGGTTTTATAAGGTTTCTTCTCTTGCATGGCCGAGCTCCTGGAGTCTACACGAACAATTGTATACCCCATCCTGGATAGCCCGGTGAAACATAATGTCTCCATAACCCTAGTGAACTTGACAGATTGTAGACGACCGGTCTATTATATCGCCTGCCTCAAAACCTGGTTGCGTTTTAGATTTAATAAGGACAGTAAGATATGAGTAAGTTAGAAGGTAAGGTTGCCATCGTCACCGGTGCCTCAAAAGGAATCGGTGCTGCAATTGCAAAGGCGCTCGGCGCTGCCGGAGCATCAGTCGTCGTCAACTATGCGTCGAGCAAAGAAGGCGCGGACAGAATAGTTGATGCTATTAAGTCAGTTGGTGGAAAGGCTGTTGCCGTTAAAGGCGACGTTTCCAAAAGTGATGACGCAAAAGGCATTGTAGACGCTGCGATCAAATCATTTGGTCGATTGGACATTCTGGTAAATAACTCCGGTGTCTACGAGGCAAAACCTATTGAGGAGGTCACGGAAGAGCATTACAGGCGCATCTTCGATATCAACGTGTTGGGCGTACTTCTGATGTCTCAAGCGGCTATAAAGCATCTCAGTGAGGGCGGTAGCATCATCAACATTGGTTCGTTGGTCTCTCGCATCACGCCACCGATGTATTCGGTTTACGCAGGCACCAAGGGAGCTGTCGACGTCATAACGGGTGTATTGTCACGAGAATTGGGTGAACGGAAAATTCGAGTGAATGCATTGAATCCCGGTCTTGTGGAGACCGAAGGCACGCAGAGTTTCATCGATAGTGATTTCGCAAAAAGCATGGTTGCGCAGACGCCACTCGGACGAGTGGGACAACCGGATGACATTGCGAAGGCTGTGGTTTTTCTTGCTTCGAATGAGTCGGGATGGATTACGGGTGAATTGATAAATGCGGGCGGCGGCTTTAGATAGTCGATCGGCATTGTTCAAGAACCTGGACCAGCGACGTGAGTTGATCTGGCCCAGGTTCAGTTACATCTGCCTTTATTCCTCTAGATTTAAACGGCACTAGTTTCGTTTCACTGTCGAGAAAAAGTTTTTTATCAGCAAACTAAGTTGCTCACGCTCACGTCGATGATTGGTCTGGAGGCAAGAGATACCGTACGCAGATCGATTGATAAATCGATAAACTTCCAGGACGCCATCTTTGTGAACCTGGACTGATTTACCGTTCGGTAAAAATGGAGGCTTTAGCTAAACCTTTTCTTGGCGTTTTTACCGAACGGTAAAGGGTCGAATCGCTGCGCAATCGTACAATCGCAATTACCAACCCGAGTGGTCAGATGTTAACCTGAGCAAAGTGAGCTGTGGGTGCACGTCTCCAGCACTTGCTACCAAAAATCGAAATTAAGGGTTCGTTATGGTTCGAAAAATCATAGAATTACTCATCTGTAACGCTAAATAGCTTGATACTACTGTGGTTATAGTGTTTTCCCGTACGGGATCGAATCGGTCTGCTGCGGTGGCAAATAATGACGATTTTACCGAGCGGGAAAATTAGTACCTAATATGGTGAAGTTTATGCTAAAATTTACCGTACGGGAATGGTGGTCACAAAAATGCGCATAACTAATGCCAAGCAATACGGAAATGCTATTAAGGAGACGAGAAAAAGTCTCGGGTTAACTCAAGGGGATGTAGCTGGCGCTTGTGGCACAGGAATCCGTTTTATTGTTGATCTCGAACATGGAAAGCCTACATGCGAACTCGAAAAAGCTCTTCGAGTTGCGCACATGCTCGGAATAGCTATGGAAGCCGATCTCCCAGTAACTTCAGAAGGTTCGTCCGAGTGATGAAAAAATTCAAGGTACTGTCAGTGCGATTGAATGGGAAGCCAGTCGGCCAGCTCGAGCAAACTAAGGACGGCAAACTAAGATTTCAATACCAAGATGACGCCAGTCAAATTTCTCTAAGCATGCCTTTGGAAAAAAAGCGTTATGGAAACATGCAGTGCGAAAAGTATTTCGGCGGGCTTTTGCCCGAAAGTGAAGAAGCCAAAAAGGCAATTGGAAGAAAATTTGGTGCAAATCCGAAAAGTACTTTTAGCCTGCTGAGAGCTATAGGCCGAGACTGCGCAGGTGCTATTTCGTTTCACGATCAGGAGGATCCGATTGTTCTGGATTCTGATCTTGAAATAAAAATGCAACCAATGTCGGAGTCTGAATTGGAAAAACACATAAAGGAACTTCCTCTCAAACCACTTTTCATGGGGGTTGAGGGATTGAGATTATCACTCGCTGGCGTACAGGAGAAAGCCGCAGTCTGTCTTGTTGATGACAAAGTCGCGGTGCCACTCGAGGGAACTCCAACTACTCACATTCTGAAGCCCACTATTGCCAGATTTTCTGGCAGTGTTCAAAACGAATACGTTTGTCTTCGGACTGCTGCGCGCCTAAAATTGCCTGTGCCTGAAGTGAAAATGGGACGAGCTGGTGAGGAGATGTACCTTTTGGTTGAGAGGTATGATCGGAAGTTCGATGGCGATAAGCGAATACTGAGATTACACCAGGAGGACTTTTGTCAGGCCCTCGGGTTTAGAGAAAAATACCAACGACTAGGTGGACCTGGGTTTAAAGATGGTTTCGAACTGCTTATGGAGACTCGCATTCCAATCAAGGATAGAGATCTTTTTATGCGAGCAGCAGTTTTCAATTTCTTGATTGGAAATAATGATGCGCACGGAAAAAATTTCGCAATCTTGTATGACGGAAACACGCACCTCGCACCGTTTTACGACATGTTATGCACGCAGGCCTATGATGAGTTAACTGACGAGATGTGTATGAAGGTCGGTGATCATTATGACTTTAAAGACATAACAGAATCTGACTGGCAGGGACTCTGTAAGGTGACTCACTTCTCCTATCCATCGCTTAAAAAGATTGTTCATGCATTTGTTGAGCAAATTGTTGAATCGATTAAAGCAGAGCGAAGTTTACTGAGCGGAACTGAGTTTGATCATGATGTCCTTGAAAAAATGATTACGCAGGTTCAGCGAAATGCAAAGACTCTGGGCAAGATATAGTAGCGCATTGACTGAGAGAGTCGTACTACCAACTTCTCTTGTAGGCAGATTGGACAGGGCTCGTTTTATGTTCCTTTGGTGAGCGAAAAACTTGCAGTGACTCAAATAGAGAGCGGCTCGAAAGCCGCTCTCCGGAAACGCTGACGGATTTAACGGGCTAGGGTATAACCACGCCATCCGGTCCGTCATTACCCTTCACACCGTTGCCACCAGCAGGCACGCCGGCACCGTCTGTGCCGCCATTTCCTCCGGTGCCACCAGCCGCATCAGGGGTGATACCGGGTGCCGTGGAAGTTGTTACGGAACCACCACCGCCACCGTTGCCGCCATCAGCACCATCACCGCCAAGACCTTGAGTTGTAGCAGTACCACCGGCGCCACCGTTTCCGCCGACTCCACCGTCGCCACCGCCGGCGTCGATGCTCGTGGTCGCAGTCACGGTTCCTTTAGTGCTCAGCTCAACAGTGCCGCCCAAACCGCCAATACCACCTACGGAACCATTAGCTCCAGCGGTTCCAACCGCTGTACTAGAGGCACCACCGGCGCCACCGTCGCCACCAATCCCTCCGGCGCCTCCGAGTAGCGTGAGATTATTGACAGTAATAACTCCTTTGGCCTTTCTCGCTACAAAGCTTCCTGCTGCTCCACCTGCGCCGGCAGCACCGCCGACGCTACCGGCACCTCCCGTTTGATTGGTGCTGGCACCGTCAGTACCGCCGTCGCCACCCTCGCCACCAGCACCACCGGAATTGTTCGCGTTTTGTAAGTCGACCGTAACGCCATTGATAACGACATCACCGCCACGACCACCGGCACCGGCATCTAATCCAGCGCCACCAACAGTACCGGCACCGTTGGTGCTACCACCTCCGCCGGAGAACATGCTCCAAATTCACAACCATGGCAGCACCGTCATTGGTGTCTTTCCATTCAGCGTCGCAGCGGAGAAAGTCCGCACGATCGAACAACTGGCGGAGGAGCATCAATTTCCACTTTTGTGCACTCTCAAAGCGATAACCGACAAGAGCAATCAGGAAGTCTAGAAATGGGACGAAGTGAGTGGGTCATAGCCGTAACCGGCATACCAGACAAAGAGATCCTAAAAAGAGCTTCGCTCAGGCGCACAGGAAGATATGTCACTTCAAAGTGCGCACACCTTGGAGTAGTCGTTGGATTTCGCAATGCTAGCTCATGGTACATCTTGCTACCTAGTGAAGTTCAGCGATTCTTCGGGGACAGGTTTTTGAAGCAACTTTCTCGTGGTTCAGAGACCGACGTTATGGCGCTCACTAAGAATGAGAAGACGATGACTTCCAGTACGGCGTGGTGGCATGATGGAGACGAAATTTTGTCTGTAATTCACCAAGGATACGATCATCCTGCTGATCATTTGGAAATCAGGGGAGTCGTGCCTGAAAGCTTGTCGAGGATAAAGAAACGACTTGAGAGGGTGCATCAACATTTCCAAATACCAGTAGACTTTTTTACTGAACTGACTGGGTTTAATCTAGAATTTGATCTCGATCCGCAAATCGAGGCCGAGGAGCTAAGAGATTCATTTAGACAGCATGGTGCAGGACCCTCAATTATCGAGCCAATTAGCAGCGGTGGGCGCGAAACATTGCCGCCCAACACTTTTAAGAGACCGAGGCACTGTATTTGATAACGGATCGCGGCGCCGACTCAACCATCATGACTAGCACATCTGCAGATGTCTGCTGATTAAGGCGTCTAAATCAAACTTGCGTCGACAAGATACAGACCAATCATCTGACCGAGGAGTCTTTTCCGTCGGTTGAGTTTCGGTGAGCGATCAGGATTTAAGGTCTTTACGCTCCGAATTTGGCTTATCTTCAGAGCTTTTGTGGTAATCTTTTGCGAATTATCGAGTTTGCGCTTCTCGGACAGCAGCGCGGTATCCCAAGGCAGATCCACTCGCGGGAGTTTATTCATATGAAATTCGATGCAAAATCGAGAGTTTTGCTTGCGTCTTGCATTGCGCTGTTAGGATGCTCAGTTTGGCAATCGTCTGCTCAAAAGGCGCAAGCCGCCGAGCACGAGGGAAGGCTTAGGTTTAGAGACTTCCGCGAGCAGAATTCGGGATTGAGCAGACATGCCGTTCGAAAGATGTTTCAGATTGAGAAGAGAGCCGGTCAGGGTGCCGGACCGAAGTCTACGTTGGACCCTTCTACGTTCGCCGTGCAATGCGGCGCAGACGGAATCATTCGATGCGGAACTGAAATTCCAGAATTAAGTAAACGCGAATTAAGGGTGCGCAACCAATCTGTGCAACTGTCTGACTCTGGTTCTAATTCGGTGCGACTGCAGAGTGGATTTAATTTGGATCTGACTTCGCAAACCGACAACATCGTTTTGGGAGAGAAGTTGTTAGCTGGAGTCGGATCAGTCACGATAACCGTAGGTGGTGAATCAAAAACAGTGAGCGCCGGCTCGAAAGTCACTGCCGCAGAGTATGTGGCGGTCAAGCAAATTCTATCAGGAGGCAATCAGAGTGTCGTTGTCGATGCTCGCGGAGTCGCTTCCGGTGGCAATGTAGACTTTGGCGCGCTGACAGATGGCAACGAAGTCATGAAAACGACTAACCTGGTCATCGCATCCAATGTCACCACATCTGGTGACTTTGGCAAGCACTCCGATTTTAGACTCACCGGTGACTTGACTAACTACGGCAGCCTGAACCTACAGTCGAGCGATCTCAATGTCAGAAGTGGTGCTGTCCGTGCTGATGACATCACGAACCACAGCGGTGCCAAGATTTCATCTGCTGTAGACTTAACCCTTGAAGCAGCTGGTCGGTTAAACAATTTCGGTCTCATTTCCTCTGACCAAAATCTGACGCTTACCTCAAATGATTCCGTTAATAACACAGGATCGGTCAGGGCGAATGGAAACATCGACCTCAATTCTGCGGCCATCAACAATAATGGCGTAATACGGTCGAACGATGGCAATATAAATTTGAACGGAGCGGCAGACGCAGAGCTCGCAGTCAACAATGTTAACGGTATTATCAACGCAGCCAACGGCGCGATCAACTTGCGTAATGCCGAATATGGTGGCAGTTTCGATAGCACTATCAACGGTGGCGACCTGTTAAGCAGGGAGTTGAATATGCACTCTGGCAATGGAGCTGCAACTGTTCGCGTTGATGCGCTCAGCGGGCTAGTGAATCAAACCGGCGCCGAAGCGCACGTTTGGGCTTTCACAGACGAGTTGAATATTGGGGCGATTTGCCTGACTGGCGACCCAACGATTTACAATAGCCAAGGTGGTATCAACATTACTGCAGACATCACTGTGAATGAGAATCTGGTGTTTATAGCAACAGGCAACATCACTACCGCTCCTGGTGTCAAAATAACAGCAAGAGACAGTACCAAAGGGTACGAAATCGATATGATCGCGGGCGCTTCCTTCGAGGCGGATGGTGGTCAGGATTCACCCAATGTACCGCCTATTGATCCAGAGGCTCCGGGCGACGTGTCTGTGTTCGACAAACCCACGAAGAGCGGAGGTGGAATCTTTCTTGGAAGCGGCACTATCATCGATACTAGACCTACTGGCGCGAACGGTCGGGGCGGACAACTATTTTTGACCGCTTTCGGCAAGGAAGGAGTAGTCGACATCTCCGGCGCGACAATCCTTGGCGGCGGTACAGGTACTGGCGACAATGGACTCTTAACCATTCTTGCGGGTGCAAAGTCCGGCGATTCAATTCAAATAGGGGCTGTCAATCTCATCGGAGGAACAGGACTCGGGGACGGCAGTCTGTTAGCATCCTGCGCTACACCGAAAAGTATCACCCCAGGTCAACCGGTGGTCTTTGATGAAAATGGAAATCGAGACGGAATTTTCACGGTAGCGCAACGCACCAAAGGGAACATCCTTTTCCTCGATTCGGCTATTGGAAATGATGTCAGCGCAACCGTCGTTTCCGTTTTCACTCTAGGCAACATCACTGTCGCCGGTGATATAACCACCACCGCACTGACTAGTCTTACTGCAGGACTGACTATAGCGCCGCTTTCTGATACCGCAGGTAGTGTCACAAGTCAGGGCGTAACACTATCAGCGGGACAAAATATCGGAAAGGTTGTTGATCCCGTAGCACCAATTCCGCTACCAGTCACCACAAACGCTATCACTGTCACCGCGGGAGGCGATGTTGCTGCGGTCGATATTCTGGGTTCGGGAAACTTGAACATTGTTGAAGCTAGAGCTGCCCGCCTAATCATCAATGCCCCTAACAGATCGCTCGGTGATATCGATCCATTGAGTGCTGCGAATGTCGAATTGACCATCTTTGATGCCGTTAATGTTCCGATTCAGAACTACTCGTCCTTCACACTCAACACTCTAAACCCAGCTTACAATCTGACAGGAACCGCCGGCAGCGTTAGTACACTCACGTTGTTCTCTGCTGGTGGTATCGGCACCAGTGGCAGTTCCTTCCAGTTGAACTCCGTAGGCGTCGTTAATGCCACTTCATTTGGTGACATGAGCTTCTCTCAACAGACTGAGCGTCAGACCTCATTCGACCTCTTCTCCACCAACGGTAGCATTCTGCTCATCGCCGGCGGTGACGCAACTGTGAGGGGAGCCGCGGCGCCTCTCGGTCGCGTCAACGTTACCATGAACAAAACAGACGGCACTCTGATCTTTAGAAATGCGATAACCGCGCGCGATTCCATAGATATTGTTCACAACGGAGACGACCCGAAGAGTAAGATTATATTCGCCTCCGATACCACAGTGGAAACCACCGCCGCGCCAGGACTTGGAGCCATTGGTATCATGTTGGGCGAGCTACAACCAATAATTACAAATCCTGATTTCGACAATGTACAAATCGTAGAATCCGGCGGCGCTCTCGTGACTTTCTTCGGTTCTGGTATCACTGCCAAGAAGCCGGTGAATGTCCTTACTGCAAAAGGCGCGAGTATCAACATAAGCAATGAATTCAAATCGAAGAATATCTCCCTCGGTGGCAACGTTAAGATAACTGCAGATCCATAGGTTGGGTCGGGCGCAGAGCGATTTTAGATTTCTCTACTGCGCAGGTGCTGAGAAACAGGACATCTATTGGTGACGGCCGAGTCGCAATCCTATAGCTTGTTCTTTGTCGTGACGATTCTGGCCAGAGCTTTGAACGTCAGCCGATACTGGAAGTAGAAGGATAGTCATAATGGGCGACGAGATTGCAATGGCAGTTTACGGCATTCCCGTAGAAACAATTCTTGAGAGAGCTGGCCTCAAGAAAACAGGTCAGTTTTGTGACCGCAAGGACTCTTGCCCCGGGATGCTCATCGGATTTAGAAATCGAAAAGGCTGGTATTTAATCGTGCCATACTTTGATAATCATAAGCGGCTGTTTGACCCTTTCGTTCTGAGTCGATTGTCGACGGGGGAAGGCACCGAAGTCCTGACGATATGGTTTGTCGAAGGAACCATGACTTCTGAGATAGAGTGGTGGCGAAACGGCAGCAAGTTGACAAGAATATTTCATGATTGTTCAAGTAAGGGCTCTGATCATTTGGAAATCGAAGGAGAGTCTCCACCACTATTGGGCGAGATCAGAAAAAAACAAGAAAACGACTCCTCCCTCTCTCCTTTTCTTACATCTTTGTTCGACGAGCTCCAAACGAAATTGGGAAGAGACTCGCCCTTATTTCAGCGCGGCGATAACTTTCAGATTCCAATTGATTTGTACATTTCTGTAACTGGGCACGAACCCGGAGGAGACAAGGAGCCCGAGTTCGAATCAGCGCTCTTGGAGTACTTTGACTTAAATCCGGAGTAGTAACTTTCAACTCGCGAAGGATTACCATTCGATCTAATTGTATTGATGCGTTTGTCACCCGACGTCGGCAAAACGCACTAATCCCACCAAAGATCAATCAACGTTTTACCGCTAGCTATTCTGGACGCCATGCTTTCAACTTCATCGACAGAAGACAAATCCGGACAAAATTCGAACAATTCTTTTACCATCCGTGGTGCGTCGTCGGGGCATCGTTTGAGTTGGAAAGTAATCGAATCAGTGTTTGCTCCTAGAATATTGATGCCATACTCCTCATCGAAATGTTGTAGCTTATCTACCATAGCTTCGGTGCTAAGGCGATAGTTGCCGGCTGATGTCCCTGCCAGGCGCAGGATATCAAACTGCGATTTACCAGGACCAATCGCAAGCTCGACTCCAGTGCGAGGATTCATAACTCGTTGAGCAATTTCTATGGATTGCGGTAAGCGCTCTTGTACTGGACGGATGTCACCAACTAGGACTGCAAGCCAATCGCTAACTCCCATCGACTTCATTGGTTTCTCGGGTTTCTTTGCGTCGTCACTTCTAGAATCATAAAGAGGGGGCCGCCAACGTGACGTTCCGATGAATGCGACGAAACTGTCTGGCAATGATGTGCGTATTTCTTGCAGGTAATCTCTTGCTCTAAGGATTGCATTGTGGTTACCCGAAACGCAATTACTCAAGTCCGGCTTCGTGCCGGTTTGTGCCGATTCATTTACTATTACCGAGATTGTCTCTGGTTGTGCCTTCCGCCCATAGTCCTTGTATCCATATGATATCACTTCAAGACCGGAAACCCTTGAGAGCAGCTCCGACAGTTGTGGTTTCCATGGCTTCTCAAATGACTGTAGAGGCTCCGGTTGATGAGGACTACCACTCAAATTCGCGAATCGCCAATCGAGCAATCTTGTGAAATTCGAATCGAACTCAATCTTTACCAATGTTTCTTCCGTGGAGATTGAAACCACGGTGCCTGAACCAAATGTTTTGTGATAGACACGTTCTCCGAGCACGAATTCTGATTTTGATTTGAATGGTTCAGACATGTTCGTTAGTTTGAGACCTACTCCTTTCCAGGAGTTCTTTTTAGCGCATCAATATTTTTCTGGATCTGTCGGGCTTTTTCTTCCTTTTGATTATTTGTGTATGTCACGCGCAGCATTTTGAGCATAAAGAGTTCCAGTTCTTTGTCGCCGGAATTTCTTGCTGAGTCGAGTCCGTTTGTGAAGAACTTCTCGGATATCTCAGGATTTTTTGCGGTATTCGAGAGCTGAATCAATCTTGTACAGGCTTCGTAGGACAGCTTTGAATTGAGTCCAAATTTTTCTCGTGCCAATCTAACCAACTCTTCGATCTCAATTTGGACCACTTCCAATCTCTTGGTTTTTGAGTTTGCATTTCGTTCGAGCCTCGCATCAATCAGCTGTTTCAACGTCATATCTAAGCGTGATTGAATTGAACTTTTATCCGGATGAGTTCTCCAAAGTTCTTCCATCGCACCGTGCACTTGACCATAGCTTATCATGCTGTACTTCCATTTCCCCCTCAGGAGCGTGGCAGTAACAAAATTATACTTCGCAGCGAGAGCACTGATGAACTCTTCCCGGGTCCGCACCGCAGCGGCTTGATAAGTCGTATTGAGCGGATCGTTTTTTTTCATTGCGAGCAGGTCGGCTTCTGCTTTCTCAAAACAGCGAACCATCGATTTGTGGTATCTATCTGCTGTCTCTACGGGTGTCTCGTCCAACAATCTCGACTCAGACAATTTTCTGAATGCTCTGGCCCCTTGGATGTGAGAGTCGGCTCTCTGACCAGTTCCTTCCGGATATGCTTTTTCAGTAAGGAGCGATGACAGAGTCAGGAGCGCGGTCGTGGTGTCCACCTTTGAATTAATGGCATTGGAGTCGTCGAGCCGAGCTCCAACGAGAGTTTTTGCGGCGGAAGCGTTGACCGCATTCGCGTTGAGCATGCTGTATTTGTTCAATGCCAGAATTAGGCTAGACATTTCCGTTGAGGAAACCTGCAGTTGCTTTTTGTCTTTTGCTTGCTTGCCAGAGTGAATCTTTATTTCTGTCAGGTTGTCGCACAGCCTTCTAACAACTTCGCTAAATGCATTCGAATCTTTCTTTAGTTGCTCTTCGTCGGGCTCAGCAAAAGGGCATAGCGTATCACTTCTTATGTTTGTAACTAACGTTTCCATCGTTTTGTCGTTTAAACCAAATGCGCGCATAGCATTTTTTAGATTAGTTTCTGCGTGAGGCAAACTCGGGCCGCCGGCATTCAGTTGTATTGCTCCATGATTGGCAAGCGCGGAGCCGAGCTTGTAGAGATCTTGCCTCAGCTCGAACGCCGTGTCTCGTTGTTCTGCGTTAGCCTTATCGTTGATGCTGTCGATAAAACGATATGCCAGAGCAATCAGAAATTCGGTCGACGCGGTCTGCAACTTTGTCTCGTCTAGTGGATCGAACTGCTTACTTTCGAACTGAACGGGTCGACTGAATATCTGCGAGAGTCTTGCAATCAAGGGCATTCTGTTGGCGGCTGGAATATCTTGAGACATTTTAAACTGGCTGTCTGTACGCTCCAGCGTCCGCATGGCATCATGCCGAATGGCAGGTGCGTCACAATTCACGGCGAGCGTGGCGAGCACCGATTTACCGACACCGTCTTCGGTGCCAAGCGTAAGTGCAATTGCAGCGGCCAAGCGGACGCGGTCATGGTACTTTTCGTCGGTAAGCTCAAATAAAACTGCTCTTCGTGGATCGCCTTCTCCCATGCAATCGCCGTTAGTGGCATCGACAATCGCTTGCACATGCGCGTCTACTGTTTCATCCACACTGTTGCTAAAATTCGTCCCTGTCGTGAGCATCTCTCGCAAAACAGTCTTCTCTACCACTCTTTGGTCGCTTGGTAGAAATGTCAGTTTGTCAGCCGCACGAAGTTTCCAAAGTGAGGGTCTGTGATCGAACAAGGTCAGAACACTCTCCCACCTTCGCTCATACAATTCATTTGCGCGCAATTTAACGGTGGATGGAGTGCTGGTACTTCGTTCGTCCATTCTGGCGTTAAGCGCCACTGCAAGATTCGTCGCTTCGTCGCTAAAGGGCTCCAGTATACCGGCATTATCCAGCGGACCTTTCTTAATTGCGTATTTGTCGAGAAAAACCATCATGGCATTCATGGAAGCTGATTTAAGCTGCTTACCCTCGATTTGACCTTCCGCGCATTTTTTGAAAGTATCGATTACGTTTTTGATCACAAAGGTCCGAAATTCCTGATCAAGATCCTTGCGAGAGAGAATCTTGTCGAGCGCATCAACTAGAATGACTTTTGTTTCATCAGATCGTACGTTTGAACTCTCCAGACCTCGAAGTATTTCGAGAGTCACCAGGGCAGTATTATCCGCGGTGACAGCCATTGATTTGAAGGCGGTAGCAATCTTGGCTTCCATCCTGTGCCAGGCCTCCTCCTCACTGCATGGAGGGGTCAGACCGTTTTCTTTGAAACCTGTGACATCTAGCCTTCGCAAGAACATTCCGTCTCGTACGGCTGACTGCCGCACTTTTTGTTGCTTCTCCGTAAATTCTTCGTAGCCTGGATCTGCATTATTCAAATCTGCATCTTTCCGATGTTTCCACAGCGCGTCCTTCATCTGTGGACCATGGCTTAACAGATATCCCAGCGTGTAGATTGCCGCATCCTTTTCAGACATCCTATTCGATGTGATTCCTTTTCCCAGAGCAACTTCTTTGTCGGTGCCCCTGGACGCAGTGAGGGCCAGGTCATCGACTTGTGCCATGTAGCTCTTCATCGCTTCTACGGCGGCTACTGCCTCATATCGAATTAGCATCTCGGCATTTGATTTCGTTTGATCGATGAAACCAGAACTAAACGTACTCGGCATAGTGAGATTATAATGGTCTTGCCAGGCTCTGCTGAACGGCAATGATCGATAGTCGCTGGGTTTCGAATCGAAGTTGAATCGAAGATAGTCGGTTGCAGTATTTTTCAAGTCTCTTCCGACTTCGCCCGCTTCGAGCGCCACGCAAAAAACGGTGAATCGCTTTGAGGTGTCGAAATAGTTGAAAACACTCTTGTTATTCAGCAATTTCGGATGATTCCGTTCTATGTAATCTCTGACTTCCGCTTCGTCTACTTTCGATTTGTTGTGCTCGGCGATGACGTCCATCATTGTCTGTTTCGACTTCTCTGATGTGCGATCGTGAATATTGCCTTTGGGAGAATAATAGCGTCTCAAACGGTCCTGAACAGCAGCGTCCGGCTCGTCTGTTGCGCGTGGACCGAGTATGGCTTTTAGATCTCTCGAGTTGAGCACCATCTTTTCGATCGCGGCAATTGCTTCCAGTCTCACAAGTGGACTCTTCTCGATCTTCGGATCAACACAGTGCTCGATTGCGTTAAGCTCGGTCCTCTTACCTAAATGCAGAGTCCCTATGCCTTTCACTGCCTCAGCTCGAACCTCTGCGGCTCTCTCGAATAAATTGCTGGAGCGGTCGAGCATTGACAGAAGTTTTGTTTCAAAAAACATCCGTTGAACTTTAGTTGCAGCGTCTGAGTTGTGAATGTTAGAGGTGAGCAGACTGACGAGTTTGGCTCTTGCAAAACTCGCCTTTGCTCTCTCCAACAGTGGCAGCGTGGTATCTTCTGCGATACCAGGAGAGCCGAGAGCTTTAAGCGCAAATCCAATGTATCCCTGCTTAATATTTTTGTATTCTGGATTCAGGTTCGATTCTTCGAGCGAGCGTGTCAATATTAGAATTCGAAGTGCCAGCTCATGATCTGGAGCGAGCGCAAGCTCGCAAGCTTTGAGCTTTGTTTCAGGATGTGGGCAAGTTTGAATGCAGTCTTTCAGTGCCAGATGCAGCAACTCTACCGTCGCGGTGTCGTCCGTGTCGACGTCGCGCAACAGTCGCTCTATTGCGACGAACTTTCTCTCCCAGGAGCCTTCGTCGCTGGGAGCTGATTTGAGATCTTCTCGCAGGAGCTTTTGATAGTTGTCATTGCTTATCCCAGGTTTTTCGCCACAATAGACCGCCTTAAAACGCTTACAATCTTCAGCATCCAGCGGCGATTTATTTAGAAAATCCAACGTAAAAAGTATTGTTGCCTTGATGTCACTATCTGCGGTGCTTGGTAGTAGGTCAACAATTGCGCGTTTGAAATCCCTGGCAGTCATACCTGCAGTCATGCCTTTGGCAACATACTGAAACTGCTCGCTCATCTCATTGTTACGTGCCGTCTCCTCGATTTCTAGCTTGTTGATACAACGCCCGAGCGCGGCGATTGCCCTCATTTTTTCTTCTTTGCCGGCAGTTCCGTCCGTGCCGTCAAGTTGAGTCATCAAAAGTGATGCTAGGTGTTCTCGAGCAATCAAGCCGGCTTCGACCATAATAGCGGCCTTGAGTATCCTGGACCTGTAATCGGTGTCTTTGTGCAAGTTGTTAGAGAGGATATCGTACACTTCTGTGAGCGGTAAATCTTGAGAAATCGGCAATGACTTCTTTTTGATCTCGACACGCTTTTCTGTCTCTGAATTCTCGGGCGCTTCCAGGACTACAGTGAAGCCTTCGCTCTCGAAGGTTCGCTTCGCAACCACGTCAGACCATCCACCGTTTACGTCCCGAGCCAGATACATCATGGCTAGCGCTGCAGTCTTACGTACCTTCGGATCACAGTGCGAATCACTAGCTGCCAGCGAAGTTAGCTCGTCTTCTGAGTAAGGTTCGAAATTTTCGATTTCCGTTATGAGCATAGCTCTCGTGCCGCTGCCGTCTGCAACGTTGTTATACTTCTTCTCGGCAATCAGTTTTTCGGTTGCGCTGATTCTTGACTCTCGAATTTTGTTGCCGGAATAGCGGAAATAGTCCATTAGCTCGGTACGGGCCGCATCCTTCTGTGCTTGTGTGGTGCCAGCCTTCGATAGTTCTTTAATCTTGTCGATAATCTTGTCGACAGATTGGCCTGACTCTTTCGATAGCGGTCCGAGCGAAGTCTTCCAGTTCCTCAAGTTGAAGTCCAGCAAGTCATCGGATGCATGAGATTTCTCAGTTAGTCTTTGGACATTCCGTCGATCGAGAAGGTTTACTTCAATGAAGGTTTCATGCGCTTTTTGTTTGGCACTACTGTCGGTGCATCTTCGAGCTTCCTCGGTATAGTCATAAACGTCCCAGAAAAACTCAGCAATGAAGGCAGTCTCTGACCCGGAAAACGCGTGATGTAGTGTCTTATCAGCGCTGACCCAGGACTCTCCGAGCGACTTCAGCGCGTGCTGTTGAGTTAGTTCGAGTGCTTTGCGTGTCGCTTCTGTTCCTCTGACCACGTTTGATACGTTTTCAACACTACCAGCTACCCTTGGACTCATCGTCCGCAAGGCCGACTTCGCTAGCTGTGGTACCCTCAACCAACTCAGCAACCCACCAGCACCCTGAGCTACGAAGAAAGCGCTGCGGAGATGGCCTGTCAGTTTCAGGACTGGATACTCGCGAGAACCCGCACCATGCGTGACAGGACCGAGCACACCAAGCCCGATTTCAAACAGGCCTTTACCGGTCTGCCGAACGATCATTTCTTTCACCATCTGCTTTGGCAGTTCGGTCATGCTTTTGGCAGCCATCTTCCCGCCTTCCCTGTACAGCGCCTGCACGCCTTTGGTGAGCATCTGTTTCGTTCCGATCAATGCCATTCCGCCGGAGGCGACCATTGCTACATCCATGACGATCACTGTAGCTGTCTCGGCGGCGTCTCGCAGTTGCCTTAATGCTTGCCAATTCGCAACTTCATCCGCGTGCATCATCTCACAGGAAGTAGGCGATGTTTGCACGGCGACAAACTGCTTGGGTTTGTACTCAAGCGCTTTGCCTTCTTCGATGTGTAGCGGGACTTTGATAAGGTTGCAGTAACCGAGAACAGGAGGAACATAGTGGAAAGAGCATTTGGGCGTGATTAAAATTGTTGATGGTTTTCCGAAAGCATCGAGCTTGTTGGTGATCGACATTTCGTATGTCAGGAGATTAAACTGCTGCCAATTTTTATCATCATTAGGCCTGATCTTTTGCGTCCATTCCTTAGTCTCCGGATTTACAAACCCCTGGTCGATTTCGCAGATCCCGTAGCCAATCGCATCATGGGGAACAAGCTTGACACCATCTTTTCCCTGACTGCCGGCTCGAACTAATTCGGCTAGTGCTTTCTGCCCCTCCTGCTTGTATTGTTCGCACCATGTATTGAGCTCGGCTAACTTTGGGGCGTTGGCCGCGCTAAAACTACGCAAATCGCTTTGCATGAAGTAGCCGAAGTGGACTTTGGTGCTTCCGTCGGGTAGCGTCTCGATTGAGATTCCCTTCTGGCCATCTGGCGCTTTTGGAAAGCGTTCTAACGCATCGGTCTTGAAACCGTTGTCGGCATTTTTTACATGATTAATCGCTTCGACTGTTCTTGCGAATCTGGTGTATGTATCTTTAGCGAGTTCAAAAGCCGCGCACCATGACTCTTTGTCCATAGTGTCGGGTCGACGCCAACTGTCGGGGAAAGACCCTTCAGCAATTCCCTTTTCGAGAACACCTTTCAATACTTCAGTTCTTCGATCAACTATTTCTTTGTGAATCTTGAGATCAATATCGCTATTCCAGCTGAGCACAGTCGAGACTTTTTCCAGATTTGTCTTGAGGCTCTCTATCGCTAAATCATTGGTATCTACACCAATACTGGCTTTGCCTTGTTTAATCTCCTGGCGCAATTGCGCATTGCTCTTCAAGATTTCGAGGTCGCGTCCAACGATATGCAGACCGGAGTTGGGTGGTGCTTTGAGGCTGAATTCCTCTAGCACATCAAGTCGACGATCGATGGAGCCTCCCTCTCTCGTGAGATGATGGACCAGGCGCGCGTATCCCTCCTTTGTCGCTTCGCCGATTTCCGGCAGCTTTTCGAAAATTGTTTTGTCGTCAGCGGTGTCTTTGATTTTGAAGCTTTCTTTTTTGAGTCGCTCTATGAATTCCTGTCGTTCGAGATCGCTCTTGAATAGCCCTTTTTCTCCCAAAGTTTTTGCTATCAGTCCGTGCAACACAATAATCGTGTTTATCTCAACCTGTTTTTCATCTGACAGAAGAGAGAAATCGATTTCGGCATTGCCATTCTTAGTGATATCACTCTGCGATTCTTTGCTCCCATTCTCGATCATTATGGTTGGAAGTTTTGTTTGTTTTTCTGATGGTGCTGGTTGCTCTGTCCTCTCATGTGGTTGTTTAGTATTCCCAGGCGGAGGCGCTGCCTCTGGGCTGACCTTTCTCTCTGGTCTATCATTTGTCGGCTTCGAATCATCGCCCAGGTCGGCACTAAATTCGGTGTCTCCTGCTGACAAGAAAGGTTCGAACTCTAACCAGTTCGACACGGGCGTTTTCGCCGTTGAGTTAGCTCCGGCCGTGAACAGGTCGTCGATTTTAGACCAATTCAGACCGGAGCATTCTGTTGTATCTATCGAAATGCCCAGTTCAATCCCGCTGATTTGAATGTGATTTTCTTTTTGCATAAAAACGCCCGCCGCTGGAAACCGAACCACCCATGACGATAGATATTGTTGTGACCGATGATCCAGTCTAGCTATTTGCCGAAGGGCACATTATTCCGCTTGCTTTCGGAGTTGTTACTCTGGTTCTTAAGCCCATCGATCGCTTTTATGAGAGCGGGCCCTAGAACGAGCACGACTGTTGCGATACGCCCTTTGTTCTCGCTGAATTTGGATTTGAATCGTTCCCAGCCGCGCATTGGTTCTCCGCCTGGTTTGCCGGTCGCACCAGAGCGGCTTTCCTCTGCTGCGATTTGTTTTTCAAAGAAATCATTGATGTCTTTGACTGCCTGCTCTCGTTCTGCCTGATTTTCTGAAGTGGCTTTTCTTTCAATCTCTTTTGCTAGCTTCTCATCCATGCCGCAGTTTTTCAATGTCCTTGAAACGTCTTCTGATTGACGCAAGGCAAGGGCCTTTTCTGCGTTGAATACAGTTTGCTTAGAGGCTTGTTCAAGTTCGAGAGTTCCTTTGGCCGAATACTCAATCCCAGAACCGGTAGCAACTTCTTTTGGCGGTGCTGCTTTCAACCCACCTGAGGCGGCTGTTCGAAGCTCAGCTTTCAGCTTATCGAAATTTTTTAGCATTTCTTCCACAGCTTTGCGATGCTCGGCTGGTAGTGCCTTGTTTACCTCTTCTAGCATTCCTTTCAGTCGATCGTCGGGAATGTCATTCAACACGCTGGTATCTCCGAGTTGGTTTTTCAACACCTTATGAAGCTCGTCCAGTGCAGAACGCTGATCTTTCGAAATTGATCCTTCTGTGTTCTTTTCTGATGTTTTCGCATCAGCCTGTATGCTCGCCTCTGCCTGGATAGGCTCTTTCATACCAAGCTCACCGCGAATGCGCATTAGCTCTTTTGCACTTTCTGAGTCAGTCGGACCAGTGTAGTTTTTTGCGGTTGCGTCTTTTGCATCAGCGAAGCCGTTCTGCATGAAGTAGTCGGCCTTCTTACCTGACGCGGTGGAGTTGCCGTAAGTTGTCTCAGCTTCGATCGTAATATTCTCTGGAAGCAATAAGTGCGGTGCAGCTTTTGCTTTCGTTGCAAAATGGTTTTCCTTAACGCCGCCTTTGTAGTTTACGTCGAAGGTTTCTCCGCGGGCGGGATACGAATCCAGGAGCGGCTTACCGTCTGGTGCCGTATCCTTAGCTAGGCGTACGATGATGCGATTTTCAAAGGGCTGTCCGGTCTTCTTGTCGACGACCTTCGAAAGTTTGTCTACCACCTGTCCGCATTTATTTGCGTCTTTAGTGATACTGTCAGGCGAGACTTGAGCTGCTTTTCCAGGCTCTGTTATCTGTATGTATGTGCCTTCAGGGGTGACAGCCCAGACTTTGCTTCCTGGATCTGCCGAGGTAACTTGTTTGCCATCGTAGGTGGTGCCGACTGAGAATTGTGAGCCGGAAGGAACTTTTGTTCCATCTGCGAGTGTTATTTCTTTGTCGAGAGTGATTAAATTCTCTTTTGTCGAGACGTGTGTTCCATCCTGTTTGACCGTAGGCGCATAGATCTCTACATAACCTTTGTCTCCCGGGTTTAACTCCGGCTTGCTGAATGTAAATGCTCGCTCAGGATAGGCTGCTTTTAGTTCTTCAAACAGTATGCTCGCCTGTGTTGCTTTAATAGGTTGTCCGCTGCCGTCCTTCAATGTTGCCTTCGCATCAACAGAGAGCTTGATGTCTTCTCCGTCTTTGGCACGTTTCAGGAGGTCTAGAACAGCTTTTCGGAATGTTGACTCGTCTGTTACCGAGCGCAGGTCGCCGTCTTGTTCCGGCGCATCCATGATCTCAACCTCGGGAAGATCATCCTCTCTGCTGTAGTCCGATGACGAGGGATAAATAGGGCGGTCTCCGAACTCAGCGCGGAGAGAATTCAAAAGGTCGTTCATTTTGATAGTGTTGTCGGCTGGAGTTGATTGATTGTAGCTTTCAAGTGGCATATGGGTTGGCTCCTTGTCTTTCGTTGACATCGGGGGGGGGTAACCAGTGCCGGCGCCTTGTTGCGCCAGCACGGTTTTCCAAATTCGCGGCACAAGTCAATTCCATTCGGGTATGGAACGCCAGTTTAAGGATGGGTTCCATTTCGGGGGATGGAATTCCAATTCGGGGTGGAATTCCTAATCAGGGGATGGAATTTCGATGTGCAGTCAATAACAATTTCCGGCCCGGACGTTGTTGTACTCCAAGATAAAATACGGATGTGACAGAGATGTCCAAGCGAGGTATTTTCTGAGAGCAGGAATTTTGAGTTTGGGTATACACGGCTGGCGCAAACGCATTTCGCTACCCGCACTGGTTATGCCAGATGGGTTAGTGCATTGGTATACCCTCATTCGGAACAACTCTGGCGTCCACGTGAATATGAGCATGGTCTCTGGATTGCATTCCATTGGTTAGCACTTTAATCGGCGCATGCCATCGTGGGAAATGCAGTTTTACCCCAAATGGCTAGATTGTTCTTCCTTGTTTCCGAAGGCGATTCGATCGGGCTAAGCAAAGTGCTCTCTGCGATTTAGCGCCATACAAACAAAAGAAGCGCGAGTCTCATCACAAGCGGATTTTCCCTGGGATCGATCCCTCCTAATCTGGGTAGCCCTATCTGTTCTTGCTTTGTACTCTGTAATCCGTGCCTTACTATCCGCCTGCCAGAATGGCAATCTATATGTTCAAAATCGCGAGCCTCTGTTTTTGCTTTGTAATCCTGTTTACGTATACAACCTGTCGCGATTGCGGAGCGCAATCATTCGGCGATGCATTCTCTAGCGATTTAAAACAGCTTACGCCTTGTGTATGTGAACCATTGTCGGCCGAAGAACTCGATTCAATGCGTCGATTTGTGCAGAGCACGGCTGACAGTCTCAGAGCCAGGTGGAGTCAAAGCAACAAACCCGCATACGTCGACTGGAATTTTCCGGAAATTGCAGCTTTCCACGTCAATGAACAATGGAGTGTCAAATGTGATCCGAGTTTGGCAAAGCTGCCAGCGCACCGTTTGGCAATGCAATTCGTATCGACTGAACTTCGTAATCGTCCAGCGCCTTGTCATAAGGCGTTTGCTGTTATTTATACGTTTGACTTGCGCGACGACATGGAAGAGAAAAATGTTGAGGGAAACAATGGTCAAGCCGAAAATCAGAATCCACCAGAGAACAGGAGTTCTTCTGCGTCCTTCAGCTTACAGAAGGACGTCGACTTTGGTCCGTACATGGCGGACCTTCAGCGAAGAATCAGAATGTGCTGGCATCCACCGGTCTCTTCAACATCCTCACGTGTTGCTTGTGTCTTCAGAGTTCATACTGACGGCTCACTGTCGGATCTGAGAACCCTGGACCGCGGGTCAGTAGAGCTAGAGAAAACCTCTCGCAACGCGATCGGCAGCGCGGCTCCATTTCCGAAGCTCCCAGATGGGGCCCCTCCAAATGTCGATATTCAATTCACTTTCTTTTATAACTACAAAACACACAAATGCAAGAACGGCGATCCAGTCTATAGAGTGAGTCTGGCGACACCAGAAATATTTTCGGTTTGTAGACAAAATTATCTTCGCCAGGCGGTTCGCAATCCTGCGATACTTCGTAGACTTATTGACTTGCGGCATTACGGCTCTTTACCAGTTTTATTACCAGAAGCATCAACTGTCGCAAATCCGCCAAGTAACGGACGGTAGGAAGAGATTCAAGAAGCGGTACCATTCCGGCGGCAGAACTACCTGTTCTAATGTCTTTTGAACTGCCTTGTATTATTTGAGAATAGAAGTTTCGGACGGTTAACTACATCCCGCTGGCGTTTGCTCCAATTTAGTCTGTATGGGCGAAAACTGAAAAAAGGCTTCTCTACCGGCCGAGAAGGTCTCTCCTGTTGCTGAGTCCTTTGCAAAACGACAAGGGAACACATTGATCATCATCGATCTGGGGATCAAAAGCATCAGCTGTAGGAGTGATTTTTGCTCTGTCGAGGTCAAGCGCAGTACGTAAAGTAGTAATCATTATTTTGAGCTAGTGGCGATGTTCCCTGTCGTGTGTCTGGTGACAGGAATCCACATACAGAACTACTTTAGTGAATCCATATGCTCTGCGAACACAGCAAGACATTTCAGGTCGCGCATTTTTTTCGTTCACGCTCCGTTCACTTCAGACCTCTAGAATGAGCCAAGTAGACAGAGAGGAGACATCGAATGGCGTCACTCACTTATTCACGACTTGCTGCTGTAGCAACAGCGATCGTTAGTTGTACTACATTCAGCATTGCGCCAGCGAGCGCAGATTGCTCCAAAAACAAAAAGGAAGAAAAGCAAATGGAAAAAACACTCACGAAAGACATTGTCGACACCGCTCAGTCAGCCGGCTCATTCGGCACGTTAGTGACAGCGCTGAAGGAAGCAGGACTGGTAGAGACTCTGAAAGGAGAGGGACCTTTCACAGTGTTCGCGCCGACGGACGAAGCTTTCAAAAAACTTCCAGCAGAACAGCTGTCAGCACTTCTGAAGGATAAAGCCAAACTGACAAAGGTTTTGACTTTCCATGTCGTGCCTGGGTCGGTTAAGGCAGAAGATGTTGTGAAATTGAAGACCGCTAACTCTGTTGAAGGTTCACCACTAGCGATTTCCGTCTCATCTGATGGGGTAAAAATCGAAGGAGCGAAAGTCACTGCCACCGATATCATGTGCAGCAATGGCGTGGTTCACGTGATTGATACAGTTGTTCTTCCACCTGGGCTATAGCGGATCTGACACACACGCACAGAGGTGGCTGAGGTCAGTGACGGCAGCCACCTCTCTGTGAAGTGCAAAACCGAATTTGACAGTTCGGACTATATTTCTATCCAACCTCAGACCGTTCTTCTCATTAGAAGATTGTGGAATTGATCCAAGATCGCACTTATCTTATCCAATGCCACTGTTTTACTTATTCAACTTTTCGAATTCAGTTTTTGTGATTTGGTGTCGGAATTTAAACATTCTATCAAGCTTGTCACGCGTCCAGCCTCCGATCAAGGAATTGCTCAGGGGTGATAGCGGCAATTCGTATTCTACGCGGTCGATAGCTCGCATTCCGAGTCGCTTATTGATTCAACGATGTGAGAGTGCAACAAATACAAGAATGGTCCGCGTATCTGTTTGTCAGCAAATTGCTTACCTTCAATGTAGTCACAATGCTCTGCAACCCAATCAAGATGAGCAGGACCAATATGCATTCTTAGAATTGCTCGTTAACCATTCTGGGGACTTTCCGCTGGCTTGATTACAGAAACTTTCTCCCACGGCGGTATGAGTTTCTGCATAACTCCAGGACGCCAATGCCAGTCAAGCACCTGCTGAGCAGGTGATTCTATTCTCGATCTCATCTCGAACAATTCACGATTTGACATTCTTTGATTTTATCGCCACGAAGTGAAGGTATCGTGAACACCTGCTAAGTTGTCATAATCAAGCCGCTCCTCTTTCGGGAAAAGAAGGATTCAATCAAATCTCGACATCGAGGACAGTTTCGCGAGCCCTCGCAGTTAATCGTCATTACGAGCGCTCGGTTTACTTGAATCGCGTGTGACCTATTAAAGTTTTTGTCGAAATTTTCGAGCGCAAATGCTCTCAGATTCTAACGTCCGTGAAAGAACACAGGTGTAGTAAGCGTTTCACAATCCAAGCCAATTCTTCTTAACACCAGCTGAAAGTAGTTTGTAGATAAGCAGAGCAAGAACAATCGAACGAGTCGTCCACAATACCGTTCGCAGCCAGTTACTCAAGACCAACCAATGATGCGTAGAAGCAGAATATCCGGTAGAACATAACTTGGCATGGCATGGAATTGAACAGCAAGCAGTGGACAGCCAAATTCCAACGGCCAAGGCGAAGCATAGCCACAGAAGCCAGCTATCAGATCGCTTCCACAAGATAGCGACCAGGAGTGCCGTGCAAAGTTCAGTGATCATCGGTATCACTACGACAAGCGAAGTGAGTTGCCTATGCTTCTCCGCGTATGCTTGGAATTCTTGAGCACCAACCGAATTGAAGAGAGGGTAATGGACGATCTGAACAAACCAGATCAGTCCGGTCATAAACCATGAGGTAGCAGCATTGAGGATCAGAAGGATTATTTCGATATTCAATTTAGTCACCATCTATGGTTCGCATCCCGTACTCACAATTCGGTTTGTAGAAGTTCCGGTCTTGCAAGAGCTAGAAAATGAAAGGCAGTAATCACCAGAGAGTGCGTAATAATGCCTGTTCGAATGCAATAATTAATCTCATGCAGCGGGACCGATCGATTAAGTATTCTTTCCGTCCCGGTATCGTCAAACCGCGGCGGCTCTAGTCGGCGAACACCTTCGGCCAGGTATGTGTAACAAAGGTTGTTTTGCAGCGCCGGATTTGGGTGATTCTTTCCCAGCAGAGACCAGCGCTCAGCGACACAGCCGGTCTCTTCTCGCAACTCCCGGATTGCCGCAGCTTGATAGTCACAGTCTAATGTGTCTACACAGCCTCCTGGAATTTCCAGTGTCAGATCCTCGATCCCATGCCGATATTGCTGGACCATCAGGACTTGATTCGTGTCTGCGATCGCAATGATGTTCACCCACGCACCGCAGTCCAACGTGAAAAATGTTCCTTCTTTTCGCTGATCGCATTGACTGGTAGATGTTACCTTCTTTACTGCAAAAATCTTGCAGTCTGCCAAAACGCTCATCGAAACACCCTCCCACCGGAGCCATTTTTGAGCTTCCGCTTCTTCGGCGTATTTCATTACTCTACTCTGATCGCCTCGTGGATTGTGGTTATACAAATCCATATTCGTACATCACGGTGAACAGATCGTGAACATCTATTCAAATGTTTGTTAGCGGTCTCTGTCCGCGGCTGTGTTGCAAAAAAAGATGGATTGCCTCCGACAAGAGACTGCGAACCTCATCCATGACTGAGTCCGTCACGCTTGATATCAATGCCGGCGAAACGTCCACGCCGTAGATCTCCTGGACGCGCTGCTGGTGAACTCAAGATACTGCCGTAGATTTGTGATTCCCAACGGGAACTATTGATTCTTTCGGCATAGATTGGCAGCTTTCAGAGCGCTATTCAGTCCTTCGCAGAGAGCTTCCATGTCTGCGTTCTCGTATATTTCTGGAGTCAGGGATGCATTGTCGATAAAAACGTTGAGAAGCTCTAGTTCGCCAATTGGCTCTGAACGACGAGAGCCAGCATAGCAGCTGAAGAGTTGCATCAACAGCTAGAACGACAAGAGGAGGACACTCGTCAAATTACCTTGTCGAGAGGATTCTCGGACTATTCTCAATCAAGGAAGCTGAAAGACAATACTGCCTACACCTAGAGGAGCTGAATTGTTGTCCGTAAACTTCGGTGATACCACTGGGATCCTCGTTAATCGAATGGCTTGCTGAAAGCTTTCTTGAGTACACAGGTCTTCTTTTAAAAAATGAAAATTGCGTGAACATTCGCAGTGATGAAACTCAATCATTGTCTGATTTCATAATTCTGAGACGAGGCCGTCAGCAAGAATCTCATTCGACTGAGGTTTTCGCACCCGATGTAACTCTATGACATCGACTAACTGGTCGACTAAACGAGTCGAATCAAACGGCAGCAGTTCTCGACCATGAAGTATGTACTGCTGCATACAATGATTGATTATAGTTCCGATGAATACTCTCGAGAACGCCTCCGGATCTTCAATTCTATACAGATCTTGTTTCTCAATGTGTTGAACGATTAATGCCAAAACAGGTTTCATGGTGGTATCGGTGAAAAGCTTAGCAAGTTCGGGAAAGCGTCCGGCTTCCCCGATCATCGTTCTGACAAATTGAACGTGTCGCGGATCTTCATGTCTTGCCAAGATCGTCTCGGCGATTGCTCGCATCACTACTGGTAGTGCCTTATCGACAAGGTTCGGTTTCTGAAGTGCATGCTGCACATAGTCGACTGTAAGAGACGCAATCACTTCACGAAATAGCGATTGCTTATCCTGAAAATGACTGTATATAGTTTGTTTGATTACACCGGCACGCTCAGCCACCAAATTCATGCTGGCACCCTTGTATCCGAGTTCAAGAAAAGTGTCCAGGGCGGCCTCGATAATCTGAGCACGCTTCCTTTTCGACACTTCGGAGAGCTCCTGTTCGCGGTGTTCGCTGCGAGGCTCCTTAACTTTGCTTCGTTTTGATTGCTTGAGCGGCGCCGAGCTATTTCTTTTCTTCATTCAGTTTGTTTTTTTAATCATACCGATCGGTATGGTAAGATAACACATCGACTCCAGGAATGGTACATGGAAAAAACTGACGATTCGAGTTCGGGAGGAAAGGGACTGGGTAATACTGTGGCCCCGACCCCAACTCAGGGAAATGACAACGCTCCCTCGAAGAAGGTGACGGCGGGTAAACCTAAGGACCTTAAGAAGGGCATCGGGATCATCCTACTCCTCCTTGTTATAGGCGGACTGGTGGCCTTTTTCTTATCCAGACATGAGCCCGAGGGAAGACCAGGGTGGTTGAGAGTTAGCGGCCGATTGGAAGGCTACGAAACCAATGTTGGCGCAAAGATAGCCGGTCGCGTCGAATCAATTTCAAACAGAGAAGGCGAAGAGGTGCAGCTTGGCCAACTTCTAGTCAAATTGAGCGACGAAGATATTCAGGCTCAACTGCGCGGGGCAAACGCAAAGTACGAGCAGGCAAAGCAGTCGATCAAGGAATTTGAAGCTCAACTCGCGTCATCAAAGGAGCAAGTAACTCAATCCAAGCTCAATGTCGATCAGGCAAAGCAAGATGCTGTCGGCAGAATTAAACAAGCACAGGCGAATGTAGCTTCGCAACAAGCTGACTACGCGCAAGCTTTAGCACAAGTAGCTCAGGCAGAGGCTGAGTATGAGCTGGCAAAGATCAGAATAAAAAGATATGACGATCTGGTCTTGCAAGGTGCCGTCACGCAAGATGAAGCAGATCAGGCACACAGCACATTCAAATCGGCGGCTGCCACTGTTGAGGCAAGGAGAGCGGCAGTTGCATCTGCGATCAAGCAGATATCCGCGACGCAAGCGGCTTTGACTCAAGCAAACAGCAATGCCTTGAATCCGCCGATCAGGCTGAGTCAGCAGGTTTCCAACATCAAAACAGTCGCGCAAAACGAGGCAGCTTTGGAACGAGCAAAACTTGAACTAAAAAGTGCAGCGTCGTCCATTGACCAGATTAAATCAAACATCGATTACCTGACAATAAAGAGTCCTATTAACGGAGTGGTGACTGCACGCACGGTGGAACCTGGTGCCGTTGTCGCAGCTGGTCAAACCGTGATTTCGCTCATCAATCTCGACACGATATTTCTGCGCGCCTACGTGCCAGACAGTGAAATCGGGAATGTGCGAATAAATCAACGAGCTTCGATTTTGTACGATTCAAATCCCACGAAAGAGATCCACGGAAAGGTAATTCAAATCGATCCTAAAGCTAGTTTTACTCCTGAAAATATCTACTTTAAAGACGATCGCGTTAAACAAGTGTTTGGTATCAAAATCATGATCGACAATCCAGACAACTTTGCAAAACCCGGTATGCCCGCTGATGCTGACATTGATATCAGCCCAAAGTCGGGAGAAAAGAACAGTTGACCGCATCTCTGACAGCTGAACCTCATAGCAGCACTTCTACGCTCGTTGAGGTTAACAACCTCAAGAAAAATTATGGTGAGTTTGAGGCTGTAAAAGGAATTTCATTTTCGATCAAGCGTGGAGAAATATTCGGTCTGATTGGACCGGATGGTGCCGGCAAAACAAGCACGTTTCACGTGCTTGGTGGTGTAATGAATGCCACCTCTGGTGATGTCAAGATTTTGGGGCAAAGTCCCCGTTTGTCACGAAAGCACATTGGATATCTAACGCAGCAGTTCTCATTGCACTTAGATCTGAGTATTGAGGAAAACCTGGCTTACAGCTCTGGGGTTCGGGAGGTCGCGAAAGAGCAGTTCAACGAACGAAGCAAAAAATACTTGAAGTTGATGGATTTGTATAAGTTCAAGAACCGCCTTGCCGGACAACTGTCTGGTGGTATGAAACAAAAGCTAGCACTTTGCTGTGCGCTGGTTTCGGCACCGGATATTTTGCTGTTGGACGAGCCTACGACTGGAGTTGATCCAGTGTCGAGGCGTGAGTTCTGGGACGTATTGGCGGAGGTATCGGCTGAGGGCGTGACCACAGCCGTTGCCACTCCATACCTGGATGAAGCGGAGCGCTGCGACCGTGTCGCCTTAATCAACGAAGGATTTATCAAAGAGATTGGTACACCTCGCAACCTGATCGCCAAACTCGGAATGCACCGATTGGAAGTACACTCAAAAAATTTGGACAAGCTGGAGGCCTCGCTCTTACTCCGCGAACCTGAATCCAACCTGATTGCCGATGTCCAAGAATTTGGCGATCGGCTCGATGTTCTCACTTCCGATGTAGATGGTGGCAAAAACTTTATTCTGGAATTAGCTCGAGAGAATGGTGAAATCGATACCATAATTAGTGTCTCAGAGCCGAGTCTGGAAAACGTTTTTGTCAGTACGCTGCGCGCCGGCGACCAAGAGCGCGGTGACGACGCCGCATACAAATGCCACAATCGCTCGACAACAGATGCGCAAAAGGGAAACATAGCGATTGGCGCCACCAATATCGGAATTCGATTCGGCAGTTTTCAGGCAGTTAAATCAGTCAGTCTGAAGGTTGGGTACGGAGAGATATTTGGGTTGCTTGGAGCCAACGGAGCAGGTAAGACGACGACCATTAAAATGCTCTGTGGATTGCTTACTCCTGGTATGGGAGAGATGGTTCTGGCTGGTGCTAAAAGTGATTTGCGCAGTTCGGCCCTGCGAAAACGAATTGGTTACATGTCTCAAAAATTCACGCTCTACGATGACCTGAGCGTGAAGGAAAATTTGGATTTCTATTGTGGCGTATATGAAGTTCCAGACAGTGAACGTCGAGAAAAAATAGATTGGGCACTATCAAGCTGTGGACTCAAAGGACAAGAAAGACTTCTGACCGGCTCGTTGCCCGGTGGCTGGAAGCAGCGCTTATCGTTTGCCGCCTCGATCATGCATCAACCGGAAATTCTCTTTCTCGATGAACCGACATCTGGCGTAGACCCGTTAGCTCGCCGTCAGTTGTGGAGGTATATTCGTGCACTTGCGCGAAATGGAACCGCGATTTTGGTAACAACGCACTTCCTTGAAGAAGCTGAACACTGTCAGAATCTAGCATTTATGGTCGCAGGTGAAATAGTCGCTCAAGGCTCGCCAACCCAGATTAAGAGTGCGCAACCAGGAAAGCTCGTCGAAATTGTTGTTGATAAAACACAGGAAGCGGCACAGATCATTCGAGAGAAAATTGCGGCATGGAAAGTCGCAATCTTCGCTGACTCACTTCATATCGCATTGGATGAGCCCGAAACGGAGCTACCCGAAATTTTCGAAACTCTCAAAAGCTCGGGCATTCAGATAATTCGACACCGCGATATTGGCTATTCGCTTGAGGACGCTTTCATAGGTATCGTCCAGCGAGCAAGCGAGCACTCAAAATGAGAAAAGTATTTGCGCAATGCGATAAAGAGCTAAAGCAATTCGGTCGAGATCGACTAACCGTAGCACTCGCATTCGTGCTGCCATTACTGAGCTTGCTGCTCTTCGGTTATGGCGTACGGTTGGAAATCAAAAACATCAACCTGGTTGTGCAAAATTTCGACAAAGGGACTTTAAGCGCCGATCTAATTGACCGAATATACAACAACTCTCAGTTTAATGCGCACGATTGGCATGGTCAACATCCACTAGAATCAGCCATGGACAGAGGTGTGGCTAAAGCCGCCGTGATCATTCCGCCGGAGTTTTCTCGTACTCTTACTAGCGGTCGGCAAGCTCATTTTCAGGTTTTAGTTGATGCAACAGACGTAAACAATGCTCGTGTTATCAAAAACAGTATTCTCGCAACAACCAATCGGTTTATGACCGACAATCGATTGATCGCAAATGATCAAGTGTTTGAATCGAACATACGCCTTTGGTTCAATCCAGGTCGCAAGGAAAGTTTGTATGTGGTTCCTGGCGCTATCGCGGTGTGTCTCTGGATCTATCCATCTTTGTTGTCAGCACTAGCGATGGTGCGCGAAAAGGAGTCCGGTACGATTTTGCAAGTCTATGCGTCCAGCATGACGGCGGTGGAGTTCATCGGAGGAAAAGTCCTTGCTTACATGATTGTCGGAATTGCCGAGGCCGTTTTTCTGATCCTGGTATGCGTATTTTGCTTTAATCTTGAGTTCGTCGGCGATCCCTCGCCTTACATCGTCGGAGCATTGTTATTTATCCTGAGCGCGGTATCGTTCGGCACCATGATTGGTACCAGGACCACATCTCAGAGCTCAGCGGTGCAGGCCGTTGCAACTGGTGGCTTTACGACAGCACTGCTGCTCTCGGGATATCTTTACCCTGTTAGAAATATCATTTATCCACTTTCCTATGTAACGGTTTTGGTGCCCGCTAGATGGTTCGTTCAGCTCTCTCGTGATTCTTTCGTGCGCGGCGGAGGCTGGGTCTACGACTGGTATCTCATAGTCTTCCTCGCTCTAGGAGCGGTGTTCTTCTTTAACATTGCCAGAAAAAACATCGGGAAGATGCAACTAACAGTATGAAATTTATCAATCAGCTATCAAAACATTTTATCGGTGGGCGACTACAAGCGCTCATCGTTAAGGAGACGAAGCAAATTCTTCGGGATAAACAGCAGCTGTTTATATTGATGTTTCCGCCGGTCGTTCAGATTTGTCTTTACGGCAGTGCTTTAAATCCGGAGGTACAAAACTTACGGCTGGGAGTAGTCGATGAGGCGAAAACTTACAAGAGCAGAGAATTGATTTCAGCCGTAGTTGAAAATCAAGTTTTTAAACTTGAACGAGTCTCCGGCAATTTGCGCGGTCTCACGACTGCTCTCGAGCGTGGAAAGCTCGACGCAGGTCTTGTGATTCCGCCTGACTTCGACAGGCGTATAAGTCAGTCCCGGCCAGCTGGTCTACAAATAATTTTGGATGCAGTCGATGCTAATAGTGCTGGTATCGCTCAAGGATACTCCGCACAGATGATTTCGACATTCGGTACTTTGTTGAAACCGCAAAAGAGTCCGCCTGTAAAAGCGGATGTTTCCTATGTTTACAATCCGGGACTTATTGCGTCCTGGTTTTTCATACCTGGTGTCCTGGGATTAGTTCTGACTTTGAGCGGAACGCTTGTCTCATCAGTGACACTGGTAAAAGAAAAGGACTCAGGGACACTAGAGCAGCTCCTGATGACGCCGGCCGAATCATGGGAGATACTGGTTGCGAAGATTGTTCCGCTAATGGTGCTATTAAATATATCCGTTCTCGTCGCCGTTAGTCTGGGCCGACTGGTGTTTCAAGTTCCATTCAGAGGCAACTTTTTCACTTACATGTTTGCCTCTAACATCTATATCTTCGTAGTAATTTCAATTGGCATAATTCTGGCAACTGTTTCCAAAAACCAGCGCCAGGCCATTTTGACATCATTCTTTTTCAACTTGCCGTTGATACAGCTATCTGGGGCACTTTCGCCGATCGAGAGTATGCCGGATTTGTTCAGATACATGACCTATCTAAATCCCTTGAGATACTACATACAGTGCGTGCGTAACATTCTCCTTAAGGGCGTAGGACTTGATGTAATTTGGATGGACCTCACAATTTTGATGCTCATCGCAGCAGTGTTGTTGACTTTCAGTGCGGGGCGATTTAGAAAACAACTTGGGTAAGTTATATAGAGCCATAAAAGAGATTGAACTTAAGCATACCGATTGGTATGATTACAATATGTTTGGAAAAGTCCACCTGTGTGCTCGATTTGCACTTCTAGCTGTGTGCATTTTGCAGTTCGCCTGCCAGCGTTGTCACGCTGAACATGTTCAACTTCGACCCGCGTATCCAGTGCCAGATAGCACGCAAAGCACGGTGCAAGCTAGTCCGAGCGCTGCAGAGTCGACGACGCCAGCGCCCCCAGTCCCAGCCCGGCTAAATGTTGATTCAGATTTCGCAGGTCATCTGAAAACGTTGAAGCGATTGAGAAATTCTCAACCACCCGCAGCCGCGACTGGTGTCTCCGCTTCAGGCATCAGCTCACCCGGCAACACCACTCAAAGATTGACCCTTGACCCGATTGACACCAAGACTGGTGCCTTCAATCCCGGCGAAGAAATCGTGCTTGGCACTCCTCGTCTGGAGTCCCTAATTACGGTCAATGAAGTTCTCGATCCCTTCAATCTGGACGCCTACACATCGACACCAATTACGTTGAAAAACGCGCTCGATATAGGCTTGGAGCGAAATCTGGATCTCGCCATCAGTTTTACGCAGACAAAACAAAGCAAGTTCTCATACTACTCGGCACTAGGCAAATTCCTACCAGATGCAACTGCCGGTTTTCGCGGAATTTTCGCAAGGGGTCGCGTCGGTCTGCCGTTCAATTTTTTTGGTTCTCAGGGCGGCGCTCTGGCTGGAACCGCTTTGGGCAACGTCGCAAGTAACATCAGCAGTAGTGGCAAAGACAGCACCGTCACTGTCAATCGTCCATTCGTGTTGATGAATGCCGGCGGCGAGTTTCACGCATACAGGGGTGGTAGCGTTTTGTTTGGTGCGCTGCAGGCACGCAATACTTACAGAGCTAGAACTGCGGGCGAGCGGGCAACGCTTAGCGATACGTTGTTGACCATCTCTCAAAATTACTACAACCTGGTTCTAGCCGAATCAATTTTGCAAATTCGAATCGATGCAGTGAAAACATCGGAAGAGCAATTGCGAAGAAATCAAGCTCGATTTCTATCAGGATTAGCAACGAATCTGGAAGTGCTTCAGTCGAAAACCCAATTGTCTAGAGATAGACAAGCCTTGGTGGATCAGCAGATCAACCGCCGTTCAGCCGCGATCACGTTGGCCAACACATTAAACATCGACCTGGGCGCGGACTTAAAACCTTCCACCACTGTGGTTAAAAAAGTTAGGTTGGTGGATCCTCGACTGACAATCAATCAAGTTTTACAGATGGCGGTAGAACATCGCCCGGAGCTAAAAAAATTCGAACAACTTAGATTGGCTGCCAAGAAAGCACTAGTTGTATCGGCATCAGGTCTGCAGCCAACTGTCTCTCTAAGCGGCCAGGCGTACGGGATCGGACCGCCGACGAACGTGCAAGCGCTCGGCGTTTTTTCGGTAAATGCAAACTGGCGTCTGCCCGGCTTGGCGACGGTTGATTCAATGAGCACTGTTCGCGCGAAATGGGAGGCGCGACAAGCAGCGCTTCAATCGCAGAAGGAATTGCAAACTGTATGTAGCGAAGTGCGAAATTCCTATCTGCAAATTCTAGATAAAGAACGAAATATTTTAGAGGCAACCGACGAAGTAAATTCTTCCGCAGAACAATTGAGACTCGCTGAATTGCGCAAAGCAAGCGGATTGGGGTTAAACCTCGACATAATCTCGGCACAGCGTGATTACACTCAGGCGCGCGTTTCCAAAGCTCAGGCGATCATCGACTACAATGTCGCCCAAGCAAAGCTGCTACACGACACGGGGTTGATTTCGATAGCCGGGCTTACCTCAGGCACTATGTTGAATAAGTCGGATTTGTAAGTCGAACGGCTAATTGGTACAGGATATGCGTTTATGAGCTCAACAATACAACCAGGAAAGACCTGCATTTGTTTTTCGCTAATGCTCTCGTGCAACTGGATTTCAGGTTGAAAAATAGAGCAGAGTTGAATCGATTACTAAAGGAAACTGACTTGCTTGCGGTACAGGTATATGGAGAAAACCGAGTCTTATCAGTTTGAAGAATGAGAGTTAAGCTGTTATGTTTCACCGTGTTCTTGTGTAAAGCACTTGTAAATGCATCCCAATAAGGTGACCACCATTAGTAACCTCAAAGTTTTTGTCTTTCTCCTAAAACGTCACTCGTAGCTGTATCGATAAGATGAAGTGGCGTCGACACGCTCGACTGGTATGACGGTCCAAGGATAACCTCCTGCTCCCGACATCAGATTCATCATGAAGCGACCAGTTCGGTCATTTCCATCCATGTACGGATGAATATAGACGAATAAAAAATGTCCTAAGACAACTCTAACTGCAGGTTCGGGTTCATTTCGCAATAGATCAGAGATCGTCGGCATCATGTCTCGCACTGCAACTGCACAGGTTGAAAGTCTCGAGTCTATGGATAATTAGAACACAGCATTTTTTTGCGCAAAGAGTTTCATGTTTGAGTAGTTATGCAACGGCATTTTAGTATTGTCTTGATCGAAACAGGCAGGGGGCGCCGGATCAGGCGAGACGAGAAAGGCGCAATTCTCCATTTTTGTCGGATTTGTCGGTTTCACAATGTTCATATTTCAATTCTTGCGGCTTCAGGCTTGGACCGGTTGAGCTGCAGGTTGGGCTGCTTTTCGCAAATTGAACGTGCCTCGTACCACGACGAATACCAGTGGTAGAACACCGCCTATCACGAAGGTCAGATCGCCCAAGACGCGCAACCAGGTGAATGCCTGGAATAACTGCGAGTGCACGAATTCATAGCTTCTCGCGTACCAGAATCCGTGCTGATAGCTTGCCACCATCTGAATAACACCTGCTGGAAAGATGTTGAGCACGAGCATCAACAACAGTCCAATGTTCAAACACCAGAACGAAATGCCGATCAATTTATTGCTCCACGCCTCTTCCTTTATCAAATATCGAGTGCAGAACAAAATAGCGGCGACGGCCAACATACCGTATACACCCATTAGCGCGGCGTGTCCATGGTTTGAGGTTAGGTACGTAGCGTGCTCGTAGTAGCTCACTATCGGCGTGTTGATCAAGAATCCAAAAACGCCGGCCCCTAAAAAATTCCAAAAGCCGACCGCGATGAGAAACATCATCGCCCAGTAGTGAGAGAAGTTCTTGATCGAGCCTTCGACCTTGGCCAGGTGAACAAACTTCCAGGCTTCCATCGTCAGCAACGTCAGCGGCACTACTTCCCATGCCGAGATCATCGATCCCAGCGCCATGTTAATGGCGGGTTGTGCGGTCCAATAATAGTGGTGTCCGATGCCCACGATACCGCTGCCCAGGTAGAGAATGATGTCGACGTAAATCACAGAGAGTGCTGATTTCTCTGAGACCATACCGAGGCTGCAAAAGAAGTACGCGACGATGATTGTTGTGTACAACTCAAAGATGCCTTCCACCCACAAATGAACGACCCACCAACGCCAGAAGTCAGCGACTGCAAAGTTCGTTCCTGGGTGATACATCATGCCAAAACTGAAAAATAGCGGGATGGCAATGACGCCGTAGAGCAGCATGTAGGGCAGGCTGCCGTGGTCCTGTCCTTTCAATAGTGGACGAATACTTCGAAAAACAATGAACGCCCACAGCACCATGCCTACTGTCAGGAGCGCCTGCCAGAAGCGGCCCAGTTCAAGATACTCCCAGCCCTGATGCCCAAACCAGAACCAGAGAGTGCCGAGCATATTCTTGATGCCCAGCCATTCACCACCAATGCTGCCGACAGCTACAATCAAGATCGCAACGAATAGTGCTTTGACGAGCCAGTGCTGTCCTTTTGGCTCATGCTTTGAAAGCATCGGCGCAATGAACATGCCACCCGCCAGCCATGCAGTTGCAATCCAGAAGATCGACAATTGCAGGTGCCAGCTCCGAGTGATGCTATACGGAAAGATGTTGCGAATGTCGAAACCGTAGAATCCTTGTTCGACAATATAGTGCGCAGTGACAACTCCGAATGCAGTCTGAAAGAAAAACAGCAATACAACTACTACAAAATAAGGATAGATGGATGTCTGCGATCTGAATGGTTTATATGATTTTACGTTGTCTGTCATGCCTGTTCCATCCGGTGCCCAACCGAGGTTGGGGAAGGCACTGAGAAGAAACTGTGTAAGCCCAATTCCGCCAATTAGCATAATCAAACTCATCGCGCTCAAAAAGAAAATCTGCCAGTTGGGCGTGTTGCCAACCAGTTCTTCGGGTGGCCAGTTATTGGTGAAGGTGTAGTCTTTGCCGGGGCGATTGGTGGAACATACCCATGCCCCCCAGGCGAAAAAGCGGCTGAGCTGAAGTCTTTCGGTTGGATCTTGGATGTAATCCACTGGAAGGGGCAACTTACCACCCGCACCAAATTCGGTATCATAGTGTGGGGTCAGTTGTTGATATGCTGTTGCCTGATGATCCGTAAATGTCAGTATTTGTGTTTTAGGATCGTATCTGTTTTTCTTGAATTCTTCTTTGATCTGTCCGCCTACATCGCCTTGCGATCCTGCATCGAGTTGAGAAAAGGGCTTGCCGAACTTTTGCTGAGCCAATTGATCGAGTGAGATCACAGCCTCTCGATGCAAGTAGTCTGCAGAGAAATCAGGTCCGTTATACGCTCCGTGCCCGAAGAAAGAGCCTACATCCATCAGTCCATATTTTTGAAAAACGCCTTGCCCTGCCATTATGTCGCTGCCGAGAAACAGCACTTTACCAGCCGAATCAACGACCCGCTCAGGGACCGGCGGCGCCTGGTCTGTTGTTTCATGTCCCATGAAGATTAGCGTCGAAAATCCAGCTATCAATACGAAAAGCATTGACAGCTTCCATCTCCAGGACATAACGCCTCCTCAAAAGCAAAATTTTATAAGCACGAACTTTGCCAAATCATGCTAGCAGGAGTTAAACTGGATATCAATATCTGGATATCTGGCTCCAGATGGAAACAATAGGTTGAACGTACTCACCGCGGCTCATCACGGAGCAAGCCTGAAAAGCAATGATTTCACAAACAGCCGAATATGCTTTGCGGGCAGTAGTTTTTCTGTCCAAGAATGCTGACATGGCTTACACAACCCACCAGATTGCCAAAGTCACTCATGTTCCGGCTCCGTACCTTGCAAAAGTATTGCAGCCACTGATCAAAGCGCGCATAGTGCAATCCCAGCGGGGGCTCGGAGGAGGATTTTCACTGTTGAAAGATCCCGGTGAAGTTACAATCCTTGATGTCATCAATGCCGTTGACCCGATTGAGCGGATCGAGACTTGTCCTCTTGGCCTTTATATTCACAGCCGCAAATTGTGCCCTCTCCATAAACGACTTGATGATGCGGTCGGACTGATCGAATCTGCATTCGCACAAACTACGATTAGTGAGTTGCTAGAAGGGTCGACTGACGATCCTTTGTGTTTTTTTTCAAACGCTCCCAAGAAGAAGCGACAGCATCGGTGAAATGTTTTTTTGATTCTGGATGGTTTCATTCGCCTTCTCGAGTTTTCCACAATAAACTCATCTCCGGAGGCGTGATGATGGAGCATAGGTTTCATGATAGAACAAAGCCCATGGCAGGGACTCGTTCATCTCCTTAGATTTTGCTTGCAGACTGACAGGTTGGTGTTCACTCTCGATAGTTCTTGCCGGGTTAGGTTTTTAGTCTCAGCGGCAAGGACCTCATCATATTTCCGTTTAGCCAGAAGCCAGTGTCCATAAGAGAAATAGAGATCGCCGACCTCGATCTGGAATTTTGTCCTTTCTGAACTTCTGCTCGAAGTTGATTGCCTCGTTCGATTACCTCCAGGATCGTCCTCATCGATAAGTGTCAAGTATTGAGCCTCTGCTGCTCTAGCTTCGAGATAATTTCGAATGGCGATATTGCATTCGATCAGTCCCAACAAGGATTTCTTCTTTGTGCTGATGTCCTGGTCCTCAGCTGATTCCTTGAAGTAGAGAGTAGCAATTTTGTAGTCATGAGATGCAAGCCCCTTCATTGCCGTTTCAAGCAAAAGCGGACGGCTGATTCCGCTTTTTGTTTTGCTAACACTGCGAATAGTAGCGATGCTTCGAACGTTTCTGTTGTCAATCAGCTCTAGAGCTTGTTTGTCGTCATGTGGGTTTGGGGGTTCGTCTCCCATGAGACGCGGACTCGATTTTGAAGTTTCGGGTAAACAACGCAGCACCGCTATATAAGAGGCATAAAGAATCGAAATGCAGAGCGACACAGAAAGAACGGTAACTACTATCTTGAGAATTGGGCGTCCAGCTTGACGTTTTTCAGTTGGCGCCGGCAGAGTCACATTCTTTGTGTAGGTTTCGAGCAATTTCTTCAGGGCGATTAACTCTGCCTTTACCTGATTGGCGTCCTCGAAGCGGTAATTTGGATCTTTGTTCAGAAGCTTCGCAATCATCTCGCTCACCGCCGGCGGCAAGTCCTGTTTGTTTTTGTTTTTCAGAAGTGGCAATGGTACGGAATTGACATGTTGGTCCAATGTTTCCAACACGCTTTTGCCCATAAATGGAGGTCGTCCAGCCATGCAGAAATACATTACGCAACCGAGTGAGTAAAGGTCGGATGCTGGTGTCGCAGGGTTTCCTGATGCCTGTTCCGGGCTCATGAAGAGTGGGGTTCCGATTACCTGTCCGGTGATCGTTAGTTTGTTCGCCTTAGAATCCTGAATGTCAACTCGCTTGGCGATGCCAAAGTCGAGCACCATAGCGTGCTTGCCTGATCCCTTTATGTTGACCATGATGTTGCCCGGCTTTAGATCTCTGTGAATAACTCCCGCTTGGTGAGCGCATTCGAGTGCGGCGGATACGTCGACAAAAATGTCGAGGAACTGAGATATTGTCAGGCAACCATTTTTGTCCACGTATTCTTGCAGGCTGGTGCCCTCAATCAATTCTATTGCCAGGTAGGGTTTACCTTCTTTCGATATGCCGAAGTCGTATACAGTGGCGATGTTTGGATGCGAAAGTCTGCTCGTGGTGCGAGCCTCGTTTTGAAAGCGCAGTACTGTATTAGCATCACCATAATCAGTGAGAACTTTCAGAGCCAGTCGCTTATCGAGGTTAATATCGCGCACCTCGAAGACATCGCCCATGCCACCCGTGCCAAGTCGAGCGATCAATTCGAACCGATCGAAAACGTTGGATCCGACCGGTATTCGGAGCTCGCCTCTTTTCTCATCGTCTTTGTTCGATGGGTGCATCAGTTAGGCCTTTATACGATTCGATGGATTCGTAGTTCCTCGAAAGATCCCTTTTGAGGTGCAGCTTAAGCTGATTGGCAATGTCGCCCGCGCTTACGCGACTCCATTTTACCCTGACGCAACCGAAATAACTCTGTCAGTCAACGCTTTCCAAAATTCTTGTTCTTTCCGATTTATCTTCAACAGTCGACTTAGTTCAAGGTGGCGGTCGCCCGCGTCCTTGACGGGAGTGTAGTCCACTCTGGAACAAATCGTGTGCGCATTACTGCCAACGTTAATTCGCAGATAAAAAACCTAATGCAAATTTTGGGCGATGACATCATCTTGGTGAATATTGGAGTAGTTCTATTAATCACGAGAAGCACCGGATATGGTGGTAGAGTGCGAGCCATCACTGATTGTCCAACTTGGTCCAAGGTAGCGGCAAAGTAGCGGCACCATCCTTCAAGAGTAGCTGTCAATCTAGTTTTTAGTGGACCGCTATGGGCAGTAATTCCTCTCGAGACCGCCAGCAGTATCAATATTGAAAACCACATTCGCATTACAGAAATTGTTCTCATTCAAATCTTTCTGTGAGACGCAGCCTGCGACTCCGTGTTGAAGTCCGTCTAGTCAAGATTCTATCTATCAATCGTGACGGAAATCGGACGACGACGTAGAGACGCTCCCTTGGAGGGCGTGAGAACCTCGTTGGACTCGCAGAGATCATCCAGCTTCGCGTGGACTGAGCCAGATAACAGACAGATACCAAGATCAACGAAGTCCCGTTCGTGAACCTGGATCCCATAATGTATTCGTTCTAGAGTCCCAACCTGGTCGGTTCAGAGCTGTGGCAACGTCGTTTCTAGTAATTCCAAGCTCTTCGAACACATTATCATCGAAAATCTCTTCGAATTGAGAGAAATTCTTCATCAGATACCGTAGCTCCGGATGGTACGCATCATAATCGCGCCGATTCAAGTCGTCGCTGGTTATATAGCCGTCATAGTCTCCATCAAGATATTCAAAACATTGCTCCGCGTATTGTGCTGCCTCGATTCTCTGAACTGACTCGCTGTCTTCTAGAAGCGGGTCGTCGCATGTAGAGCCAAGGTCGAAGCTGCTGATTCCATTGTTTTCATCCCCGATCTCTCCATTGTGAAGCTCTTCCAGTTCTGAAGAATTTTGGACAAGGTATCGAACATTCGAGGCACCTATAAGGTATTCACCATCTTTCAGTTCCTCGACGCTGAGATAGCGATCATGGTCGTTGTCCAGGTGGCTAAAAGCATCGAGCGCGGCCGTAGCAGCTTCAACCCGATTTTGCATTTCATCCAAGTCCGCGAGAGTTACACCTTTACTGTCGAGACCGTCATCATCGTGCATGTTTCCCAGCTCCCGCAGCGATTCAGTTATTCTTTGAAAAAAAGCAGATTCGTTTTTATCTTGGGTAGATGCGACCTCACTAAGATCAGCATTGCTAAGCCATCCATCTTGATCAATGTCCAATTGATAAAATCGATCTATCAGGTTCTGCAGGTTATAGTGTGATGCTTGCGAATCCTCAGAATCTCGTCCTTGAGCGGATAGCAGATGGCCTGGCTGCGATGCGTCACCGGTGGTCACCTTCGGTGCGTCTCCAACGCCCTCTATGGGAGGGTCCTTTTCTGATTCCGGCGCATCGGGAGCGGTTTCGCCCGAGCTACCGATCGGTGCATCGGGCGCTACATCATCTGAATCTGGAGCATCGGGAGCGGTTTCGTCTGAATTACCGATCGGAGCATCGGGCGCTACATCATCTGAATCTGGAGCATCGGGAGCGGTTTCGTCTGAAT
>CAYQKX010000053.1:41179-62696 GCA_964418155.1 uncultured Candidatus Obscuribacterales bacterium
GCATCGGGCGCTACATCATCTGAATCTGGAGCATCGGGAGCGGTTTCGTCTGAATTACCGATCGGAGCATCGGGCGCTACATCATCGTCTGGTGCGTCAGGAGCGGTTTCGTCTGAATTACCGAGCGGAGCATCGGGCGCTACATCATCTGAATCTGGTGCATCAGGAGCCGTCTCGTCTGCTGAACTACCACCGAGACAGAGTTCGATGGCTGGAATGTTACCTCTTCTTACTTCAGCTTCGGTCTTACTCTGCCAGCTTATCTGGATACTATCATTTACATGGGGATCGTCCAAATTTACTAGAGGACGGTACTGTGTCGGCGGAGCGACGAGATCTTTCACTTCTGGGAAGTTGGATTCGAATTGATGCGCGGCAGTCATGGTGTCAACTCCTTTGGGGTTGAGATATTGTCGATATGACGTGTAATTTACGTGTACTCAATCTGTAATCAGAATGTAACCGGCTTCAAAACAAAATCCGGGAAAGCAGACCCTGTATGGGCTTATGGGTCCTCGCGAAGTTTAATCTAGCCATGGTGATCAACGACAATAGGTTTTCGACTCGGTACTTACCGTATGCTCTCATGCCTTCGCTAGCCAACGGCTATCAAACCTGCAGCAGACGTGTTGATTCACCTGAGTTCAAAGTGTTGATTAGCCGAGTGACGATTGGACCTTGAAGATAGAAACCGGAAGTGTAGTGATTCTGACTTCAGCCGAAAGAAACTGACAGAGGAACGCACTTGTCACTTGTTGCAGGCGCGCAAAAGATTATGATTACCTGGCAAGATCTGACATTCTTGGGCCTGCCTCTGCATGCCATTGAAGTAGGCGGCAAGAACCTGGACATAGTTATGCCAGATGGGTTAGTGCATTGGTATACCTTCATTCGGAACAACTCTGGCGTCCACGTGAATATGAACATGGTCTTTGGATGGCATTCCATTGGTTATCACTTTAATCGGCGCATGCCATCGTGGGAAATGCATGTTGGGGATAATGAAGGTGATACTACTTGCCGTTGCTGCCTGCACATTGGCTCGCACATTGCCCACAGTGACGATATTCTCCGATGCCGCGGGGGAGAATCCACTACCATTGACAGTGACTGGGTGTTGTGGCGGTGAAGCAAGCATATCAACCCAGGTGATGCGAGGATTCGAACGAACACTTACCTGCATTGGTGTGCTCGGAATCGACGAAACGGACACGGTCAAATCTTGGTTCCCCCCGTCAACGTGGGCAGGAAGCTTGCACTTGATTTGACTTGGCTTACATTCAAGAGGTTTGGTGTGTTTGTTTCCAATTTGCACATCTACTCGATCGCGATCATCCGAAAAGTTGCTACCGTCAATCGTGATCGTGTCCGTTAAGCCGATGGTTTGGGGATTCACAGAGGTCACTATCGGTCGCTCGGCCAAAAGTTTCCACTTCATTCTGGCGCCGGACGGACCGAAACCTTTGACAGTCAAGGATGAATTACCAGCGTGAAGTTTTCCGGTTAAGTCTATAGTGAAACTATTGCCGCCATTGAAATCCTTGAATGTGGCAAGTGGTTTTCGTTCCAGCTCGACAATTAGATCAGTTGCATTGGGTCGCCCATCAACGCCGTTTGCAAACGTCAATTGCAATGGCAATTTCTCTTGCCCGGCTTTCAGATGCAGGCGATCGCTCCACGTGTGCCACGCACCGGCTCTCGTGACGAGAGGTTTGGACTTTTGTATCACTGCCATGCCATCTTTTGCCATAGATGGCAAAACAGAGAGCGATAAAGCCACGGCAATCGAAAAAATGTTTTTCTGCATATTGTTGATGAATTTGTCGTTGAGCAATGTACCCAAACGAGTTTTACCCCAAATGGCTAGATTGTTCTTTCTTGTTTCCGAAGGCGCCCATGGGGGTAGATCTCCTGCAACAGCTTTGAGTAGGTGACAAACTAGTGGCCAGAACGACTACGAAATCGAGAGTAAAATCGAGGACATCAGTGTCCGAGGCGAAACCGCTTTCTCATCCTCCACTTCATGCCGACTATCTTGAAAAACCAGCACATCTGCGCACACGCAAGGATCGGTACGAACTCGGAAGAGCAATGCGCGAGCTGTGCCCACGCGAGGCTCATGCCGAGTACACGGTCGACTGGCGAGGGCGCAAGAATCCGACCGATTTGCTAATTCAATCCAGTAAAGGAAGAATAGAATCGCTCTTACCGATCCGGTATGGTCGCATGGCGACTTCTCCTTTTGCCTTCTATCGAGGTGCTGCGATAACAATGACCGCCGACCTGGCAGAGCTCCCGAACACTGGCTATGCTATTCAATCATGTGGCGACAGTCACCTTTGTAACTTTGGAGCTTTTGCGACACCAGAACGCAATGTGATTTTCGACATCAATGATTTCGATGAAACCTTTCCTGCTCCATGGGAATGGGATCTAAAACGGCTAGCCACTAGCTTCGTCATCGCGAGCAGATATAACGGTCACAAGAAATCAGATTGTCGCGCCGCCGCGATTAGAGTAGTGGAGTGTTATCGCGACCGAATGTTTGAACTGGCGGAGATGAGAACTCTGTCGGCATGGTACGACTTTCTGTGCTTCGAGGAGTTGATCGAACGTAGTCCAGATCGAAAGTTCAAAGAGCGACGAAGGAAGGACTTGAGGAAAGCACTCGCGCTCGATGATGTCGCTGAGTTCGTCAAACTTGGTCACGTTATCGATGGTCAGCCTCGCATCAAAGATCGGCCGCCCCTTATTTATCATGACGAGCGCTACCACACCAAGGAGTTTCAGGAAGCCATTCTTCAAGGCGTCGAGAGGTATCGCCTATCGCTGCCTGTAGAACGCCGAGTTCTTTTTGATCGGTATGAATTCTGCGATACGGCTGTGAAAGTAGTAGGCGTCGGTAGCGTAGGAACGATGTGTGTTATCGCATTGTTCTTCGCAGCAGAAAATGACTCGCTCTTTTTGCAGATTAAGGAGGCGAGACCATCGGTTCTAGAACCTTATGTAAATTATCCGGCGTTTCAATCTCATGGAGAACGCGTAGTCTTCGGACAGCGCCTCATGCAAGGAGCGAGCGACGTCTTTCTCGGGCACTTTGTTGGCGGGCCTTTCAATAGGCATTTCTATGTAAGACAGCTCAGTGATGTCAAAGTAAAAACAGCGGTAGAAACATTCTCCCCACGATGCATGTCCATGTACGCGCAGAAATGCGGGTGGGCGCTCGCGCGTGCTCATGCGCGCTCTGCCGATGCTGCAGTTTTAGCGGGCTTTATGGGCAAAAGTTCGGTGCTACCAAATGCGGTTGCGAACTTCGCAGAGACTTACTCCGCGCAAAATAAGAGCGACCACGCTCAATTGATAACTGCCATCAACAGTGGTGCGCTAAGGGCGGAGCAAATATAACTGCTCGCACACGTGACGGAAGACTAAGATGTTCTGGTTATGTCTTGAGCTGACAACCCGGTGTCTCCAACCTGTGAAGGGGTTTTAGCCCCTCCAGCGCTGAGCTGTTACATCTGCATAACTTCCGTGAAGCCTTTTCGAACTGTCTGGGAAAACATGGTTGTGTTTGAGTCCGATCAAACTAACCCGTGTTGCGAAATCCAAAGTGTTGTCCGATGTATCTCATTGAAACATCGGTGGGCATATAATGAACCAGTCTCCACGCTTTTCAGGATAGCTATCCAGCATGAATGCATATATTACAGGTCTATTGTATGTTCTGTCGGCTACTGTGCTGGCAGTTGGCGGAATGCTTGTCGTGCGCAGGCGAGTAGGAGTCGAAACTCTTACTTCATATCACGAGGTAGCCGGTTACCTTCTGTCGGTAGTGGGAACGTTATATGCGGTCTTGCTTGGCTTTGTAGTAGTTGATGCATTGGAGCATACTCAAGAATTGAGAGTGCTTGTAGATCAGGAAGCCAGCGATTTGTGCAACATTTATCTATGCTCCAACGGACTTCCTAGCGCGAAGAAGGCGACAATTCGCTCACTATGCGATCAATATGCCGACGCGGTTGTCAATGACGAATGGCAGGCTATGCAGGACGGGAAGTACAGTGTCAGCGCATTCAGGAGTGTTTGGTCTCTCTGGAAGGAAATTACGACATACACTCCAGAAACTGAGAGTGAAAAGGCACTGCATCAGCAGCTTGTTAGCGAGATTTGCAACATGACACAGAGCCGCCGCACCAGAATCGTCAGTGCTGGTCACGGAATGAATCCGCTTATGTGGACTGTGCTGATCATTGGAGCCGTCTTTACAGTGATGTTCACTTACTTTTTTGGAGTGAAAAACCTCAAGGCGCAAATTTTGATGACGGTTCTTGTTTCCCTAACTCTGTCGTTGAACGTCCTTCTTGTTTTTATCTTTGGCAGTCCGTTTGCCGGGGAGCTAGCAATTCAGCCGGATTCATTTAAGTTGGATCGAATGATCTTCCAAAATTTCGACAGCGGTTTTCCACCTCCCCCATGATCATCGCGGTTAACTAGCGCGATTGCGAGAATCCAGTCAACCATGGTCAACTTCTGTTGGTCTGCCGCGATAGCGCGTAGAGCACCGAGCGATTGCATGTGAACTTTCTCGCCGGCATCGGTGCGGTCAAATCGCTTGGCCATGAAATGATGCCTTCTCTTTTAAGATTTGACACTCATGCATTTCAATACCGGCGGCTTGCCTTCTTTGGCCGGGGTCCTTTCGCTGGTACAAATTCCAGAGCTCCCATGCCGCGTGCACCTATGTAGCATAACTTTTCCACTGGATCCATGCTGCAGGCAATCAGGTAAGGAATGATTGGTTAGGACTGTATCAGTCATATGCACCTGATTTGATCATCAATCCTTATGGAAAAGTCGAAAGCGAATCGAGCGAAACGGCTGAAAACGTAGAGCGCCAGGACGCCGAACGCCGAACGCAAAACAACCGATTAGTATGCCAATACGGTCCTCACGTAATGCCTTAGTTCAAGCCAGTCGTCGCCAAAGGCAACAACTTCGCTGAATCTCCCTATCATAGGCGAGACTAATTGAATTAGGAATTGCAATTTCTTTCGCACTCGAGAATCCAGTAATTATCAAACTCATGCAAGCCTTCCCTAGATCGAGTCACGACTTGCACAAACTGGACTTCGCGGCCATGCCACTGCCGGCGGTGTTTAAAGCAGGTAACTCTATGTGTTAGGTACATAGAAAACGCAGCCTGTTGGCATTCCGTTCTGCGCTAACCGACCCCTGTCGAGTGGAAACAGCAAATACTCGAAAGTCTTTTTCATCACTAAGCGAAGACTTTGGGAAGAAGAGAGCTGGATAGTTTATTTCCGTTCGAACGTTGCAGATTTTGCAAAGTAGTGCTTGGCCCCGTCGCCATCCAACCAGGCTTTTGCGTTCTTGTCACCGCATAAGTACGCGTCAAGAAATGCACCTGCAACCTGATTTATTTGTTGATGAAATTCCTCGTCGCCAGCTTTTCTGGGGCGGAACGAGCGTCCACCGAAGATTGCATGATCTCCACCGATAAAATTGACAAGGTACTGGTGCGGAGCGCTTATTCCATCGAAAGGAATTCTCCTGTCTGAGGCGGTAGTTTCCCCGATAGGGCTCGAATCTTCCGTCCCCGTCATTACGATACCTGGAACTTTCACCGTTCCATATACATCCGAGAGCGAGCGTCCACGCAGGTTGACCGGGGCGCTGAGATAGATTCCAGCTTTTACTCTTGGATCTGTTACGGTCCTTTGATTCCCAGCTGTTCCGAAGTTCTGTCCGCAAATTGCCAAAGCTGTTCCGGCGCCGAAGGAGTGCCCTGCTACCGCGATCTTGGATAAATCTAGACGGCCTGCAAGAAGTGGATCAGTTTTGTTTTTTCGTTCCAATTCATCGATGACAAATGAGACATCTTGAACTCGAAGAATGAGATTTTGTCCGCTCGCCGCTTTGCCTAGTTCGGCGCGGATGCCGCCGAATCCGCCACTCGAGGCACCCTTGTTGGATAAGATCGCTTTGCGTGCAACTTCGGTATCGCTGCCTGGATGTTGAATATGAACGCAAAAATAGCCTTTGGAAGCCAAATACTCACCCAGGTATTGCGCGGCTTCTCTGCTACCGCCGAGCCCATGCGAGAAAATAACAACCGGCGACGGTCGGCCTTGTCGGGCAACGGCCAGATAGAATTTCACCGGAACCGTGCGATTACGTTTTGCATCTTTCCAATCCTGCAGTTCTGTTGCTACTGCCCCGGCTTCAGCAGCGCTGGCATGAACGTCCATGGCTGGCGCACACACAATGATCAGCGCTGCAAGAGCGCAGAATACAACTGACTTGACTCGATTTTGCATCACGATCCTCCCTGGCCTCTATAAGGTAATAGTCTTTCTGAAAGTTGATAAGTTCTGCCGAGTTTGGAAACGAAATATGCTAACAAAACGGTTTAGATGACGTATCGACACGTCGCTTCAGTCAAACCACTATCTGATCCTAGTTGTATGCGTTTAGTACTTAGAAATGAAATTGACGCCGTTAATGATCCACTGCGCCATCTTCCCTATCAGCTCCAGGTGCGATCTGGTCGGCAAGACGCTAGTAACCACCGATGGTGGCAGGCGAAGATGCTTTTCCTGACCAGACTTCTCCCAGACGCAAAGGTTCAAGTGTCGTTGCCTGCGCGTTTCGTCTGGCAAAATCGTATTTGACCACGCTTGCCTGAGTTTTTCCCTGCGCGCAACCGCTCACCAAGAGGTGCGCTCCCGTTGTCGTACTGGTTGTGGCTACCCGCACGCCGCCGGATTCAGCAAAAGGATTGAAACTCGCCGTCTCGCGGAAAGGAGCATCTTTTCCGCACCTGCACGATCCCAGGTAGACTTTCGGCCCCCCATCCAAAGCCGAGCCTCCCGAAAAAATCTTCACCGAACCACGGCTCGTTAACTGGCTAGCTATGATTGATTTTGCACCTCCGAGTGAGCCGGCGATCCACCCCGTGGACAGAGAGACACCGTCGGAATATTCCTTACCGAATGGAAAGAAACTAGCGTTGCTCACAAGGCTATCCAGCGCACTTGCAACACCGTTACTCTGTTTCCTGTTCGGCTTAAAAAGGGTAAAGGCAAATGTCTTGATTTCCGTCGGTCTGCCAGGACCTGGCGCGGTGACGATGCTCTCACGACCGGTTGCAAAATCGATCATTCCGGCGGCTATGGTTACGCCGGAGCGGTCCTCGCCGTACGGTTTAAAACTGGCGAACAATGTAGGTTGCTTTCCAGATCCAGCCAGAGGGATACTATAGACTTTCACTTCATCAGTGACTCCAGCGCCTGACCCTACTATCAGATTGTCTGAAGCCGCTCCATCAATCTGTGCTGAGGCTACGCTGACACCGCGGGCGGCGGAATCGAACGGCTGAAAACGCGCTAACTCAGTGCCAAAGACACCTTCACCTCGGATCGAGGCTCCAGCATATACAACCACTTGCGGTGCCTGATCCTGGCCTGAACCGACGATCAAATCCAGCACGCCGTCACCGTCTAAATCACCCATGGCGACATTAACATTGCCTTCGTAAAACGGAAACGGAATGACCGTGGCAACAAACCTATCGCCATTGCCATCGTACAGATGAACCTCGGCCGCTTTGCCGGGGGCACCAGGAATCGCAACCGCGTAAATCGAATTCGCTGGTATCACATTGATCAGCGCCATCAGCCCGTTGTCCTCGTGGTTGAGGCGATGGCAGTGCGTCACATACACCCCCGTATATTCGTCAAATCGAGTGCGGAAAGAAAGAATACCTGGTTGGGTCACGTTCTCGTCGCTGTCCATCTTTGGAGCCGGTCCATTGGCATTGTCGACTGAAAAATTGTCGGGGCCTGTACGCACTCCGTTAATTGGATCAAAGTATTCAACCACTTGAAAATCGTTGACGTGCACATGAATTGGATGCTCATCATTGTTGTTGTTAATAAAACGCCATTCCTCAACAGAGTTGAGCCGCGGTTGGAGCACCGGCGTATTTGGAAAGGTCTGTCCATTGAACCCATACATAAATGCCTTTGGATCATCGGTGCTGGCCAGATTGTTGAGAAATCCTCCGGACATCACGATCTCCCGCGTGAAGTCGGGAACAGCCTTGGAAAGGTCAATAAAGGATGTGTAAGCACCAAGCGCCTGGCCGTCTTCGAATGCGGTAGTCAGACCGCCAGGTTGTGCCGCGGTAGCTCGCGCTAGGACTTGAGTTGGAAATACAAAGAAACCATCGAAATAGCTGATGTGAGAGGGTGACACGCTCAGACTCCCCAGAACAGCCGGAGGGTTGTCGCTTCCATTGCTTGTATAGAGCACACCAGCGTTGGTGATCGTCTTGTTGGGATCGAATTGTCCATTGGGGGCACTCTTCCCGATAGGAGGCATCTCAAGCACCAGTTCGCCCTCAGAAGGTATCGTAACAGCAATTGCGAAGCGGCTAGCGGGTGGTATGAGCAGTCGGGTGCCTTCTCCTGTCAGAGGATAATGAACTCTGGTATAAGGGTTGCCATCTTGTCCCACGATAGCGATCTTCGGATGCCGCCCGGTCGAAGTCTCGGTCAGCTGCACATTCATGTAGGCAAAATCGCTCACGTTCGCGAGCACCCAAATTTCAGTTTGACCTGCCTTGCTCTTGATGATCGGCTGGAACTGACCATTCACCGTGAATTGTACGTCTCGGAGCCGATCGTCAAGCGACGGATTGGCCGGCACCTCCTCACCCCCCGTGCGGTTTTCGCTGGTGAAACTCTGAAGGTTGCTTGGAATAAACGACAACTGACCCCTATGATTGCGAATTGAAAGAGGCCCTGCATACCAAATGGTGGCGTATTTGGTTCCGGGTTTGGATTGGTTGAAGTTGATTGGTGCAAACGATGGACGGTAGGTGCCTTTGGCCAGCTCGCCCTCTTTCGGCGGTGTTAATGAGCTGACCCACATAGGCCACATCAAGTTGTTGAGGTACGCCGAACCTCCCGCACGATCAAAGACATAATTATATTGAAGTGCCATTTTGCGGATAGGAATGTTTTTCTCCGTGACGATAGGAAGGTTGCCATCCGTTCGTCCAATAGCGAGTAAGCCGGCGAGCCCGGCATAAGTCTGTGCCGCTGTCAGTCCATGAAGATGACAGTGATACCAATACAATCCTTGCGGCATGTTTCTTGGAATACTGTATGTGTAGGTGTTGGACATTCCAGGAGGAATGTCCAACAACACATTGTCCGCGTTGCCTTTTGGACTGATGTGCGCTCCATGGGTGTGGAGATTTATCGGTGACGAAGTCATTTGCAACGGATACAACGGAACGGGCTGATCCTTGGGCGCATACTGCGGAATGAAATAATCTTTGATAGTTAGCTCGCTGAGTTCATTCTCGAAGTGGACGATCAACTTTTCGCCCGGAAACACTTGCAGAGTTGGCCCTGGATAGAGGTTGTTACCGGTATTCTGCCCGTTCGATGCAACACCTCGGATAACCTCATAGTTGAACAGTAGAAAATTTTTCACTGGCTTGGCTACGGTGTCGAGCGTTGCCTCTCCTTGCTTTGCCGTGAGCCGGACTTCCAGGACGCCTTTCTCGCTCTTCAGGACTACTGGCTCTTTGAAATCTTGACGAGTGGCGAGGTCTGTTTTTTTGTCGTCAACTTCTCCCCAGGCCGCCGAGTCCAACCAGGCAAGTGGCATCGAAAAACTGATGACACATACCAAAACGAGCGAGCAGCACGCTCGAAAAATCAACTTGACGAGCGGACGAAGATTGATACTGCGCGGAGCGATCTTTTGCATTTTATCTCCCTACCCACGCTTATGCGTTTGGCTTCACAGACCTCGGGAGCAATTATTCAAACACAACAGTAACGCAATTTCTAGCAGACCAAATCGGCAATGCTAAGGATAAACAAATATTGTTCTGCCTCTAAGACCTAGAGCAGGGACTAAACCCATATCTGGTTTATATGCGACTACCCTCGACAAACGTGCTGATAGACATAACCTTGCCGGACCTGGAATCAACTGCTACTACTCTTTTACCACTGGCAGACGCGATGCGGAATTCGTAGACAAGGGTGCCCTCCTTGCCTGTTTCCCACACCAGAAGCTCCCAATACTCGATGCTGCCAGGGTATGCCTCGAGAGCTTTCACTTGGGCCTTCTCCCTGGTGAGCTTGGCTTTTCTCAACCAGACCAGGTCTGACTGGTTCGTAGTCTTCCTTTCCCTGCCATCGCGGCCACCGGATTTGAGCGCGATACCGACATGGGTTTTCTTGCCCGAGTTCCCGTCCATCTCGACTTCGCTGATTCGTCCGTCTTTTCTCTTGATGTAAAAAGCATACTCGGGATTGCCGTCTGCGACTTGTAGATCCCAATGCAGGACTTCTCCTGGAACCGCTCGCAATGCGGCTTCTTGTGCTCTTTCCTTTGAAACTCTAGGTGTGGTCGTGCTGTCATCCGCGGCAAATGTTGGACCGCAAGCAACGGCGGAGGCAATGGCCAATAGGGAAGACACCGTTTTCATAGAACCTCTACGAGTTTGCTCAGCGATTGTTGTACCAGAGTTGTCTCATGATCAAGAGTCTATCGAGCTCGATCAATATTGCTTCTCATCACCGCCAAGATCCAATGGAATTAGGGCTCGAATTGAGTTGTGTCGGCTCAGTGAAGTATTGCACTTCTGGCGCCACAGTTATTGCCAAGATGATTTAATTGCGCAGGTTACTAAATAATTTCGAATGTTGCATGAGAACCATCTGAGCTTTTCCATTATAGTAAACAATTTGTGATTTCCGTTTCGTTGGAATTTAACCCGCTTGTCAGAGGATTTCGCGTTTATGCGGTTGATACATGGACGTTGTAGCAGAATTGTTTGCGTCCTGGTGTGCTTCCTGATCCAACCCTGGTACCTGTTATCGGTATCGGCTGCTGAAATCAACGATGCTTTGACTCCAGAAGCCGCGCAGACAGCAGATATTCTTGGCATTCGACAGGAAGCACTACAAATTATCGCCTTGCAAAGACGTGGTGAGAATTCAGAAACTGAGCGGCATCAACTCAACGATCAAAGGGCGCGGGTCCTGCGCAAAATATTTGAGGCCGTTCTGCAATTGCAGGCCGCAGAAAGTCATTTAGAAATTGAGCTCGATTATACAAAGGACGCCATCACACGGCAGCAGCGCAGAACTAACAACGTTAATCAGTTTTTCAACACTCTCAACTTTGCGCAATTGGGCGTTCTCTACGGAATGATCGAGCCGTACTCCAACATAAATAATAAATTTACACAGTCGGCAATATGCACCACCGTCGGTGCCGGAGTGGGAACTATTCTGCCTGTAATCGGAATCTTGTACAATAAGCGCGCAAAAGCTTCCCACCTGACGCCGCCAGCTTTCATGTCGCCGTACCTCAACGGGAAGCCTGTAGACGGTTCCAATCTGCCACCGCTGGTGGTGGGTTATCTGGACTCGCGGCCCCCGGGACAGAGCAGCAGCCGCAGAGAGGCCCTGAATGCAGTCTGGAAAGAGCGCTTTAAAGCAGACATGACCAAGAAGGAGACGCTTTTTGGCATTGATGATGGCAAACCCAGGAGCCAGTTTTATCTCAATAACCGACTCGTTTTGTTGTGGTCTCTCTACACTGCGATTGGGGGATTCAACAGTGATCTTCTCTCCCTTTTGAGTCAGGTAAGAGGCTCTCAGAGTATCGAAAATCAGTCTGCCAGTACGAGAATCAGCTCAGCGACCAGTTTTGGAGGGGGCGCCGATGATGCCGCACGCCTGCTGAATCTGCAGCCAATAATAGCTGAGCTGAACTCGGTCGATGTCTCCGATGGCGGCAGCGAGCGAAAGAGCGAACTACAAATCACACTGCTGGAGACGCTGCTTTCTGGCAGTCTCAACATGGCCGTTGCCAGTGACACATGCCAGCGAGAGCTCAATTACCAGTATGACGTCGTTCTTGCAAAGATGCTGACCAGACAGGGCAATTTTCAGCAAAAGCTATACGAAGCAAACTTTACTCAAACTGGCGCTCTCAGCGCTATCGCCGGCTATTGCTATTTGAAAGGATTTTCAAGAGCTGGCAGCGAGATTTTTCTAGTTAGTGACGGTCTGGGACTTGGTTTCACCGCCGTCTCGTTCCTGGCACTTAGCGGGGGCTGGCGCAAAAACGAAACCGGGCCAAACTCACTGGCCGATTTCTTCGATCTGAAACCAGCTTCACAAAAGGGTTTTTCCCCACTGGTCATGACCTATTTGAATTCCCCCTCTCCCGCCAGAGCCGACGGAAAAAGTAGGCGCCAATGCCTGCTGGAATACTGGAGCAAAAATGTCTCGACTGTCGATCTGAAGAACAAAAAATATCTTGAAAAGCTGGGAAGTATGCCATCGTGTAAACGAGACACAATCAAGCTGGTCCTTAATCGTATCGCTCTTTTGAGTTCTTTGCGCGAGCAGTTTAACGAGTTCGATGTGGAACTTCTGGATTTATTGCGTAAGGTCTGGCCAGTCACCGTTGCTACAAGTTCTCCATGCGTTAACTCAGGGCTTACCCCTTCTGCGAATGCCGCTGCTACACTGCTCGGAGTTCAGGGATTGCTGGCGAAAGAAAAGCAGTTAGATCAGAAGGCAAAGTTGTTGATTACAAGACAAGTGCTTGACGGGTTCCTTTCTGTGAACACTGATACCGATGTTGTTGGACATGAAATTGACGTGGAGTATCAGGTCTTGGACCGCATGGTCAGGTTCAAGGACCGGATCATCCAAGTGACAAACAATTTCAACTTCCTTCAGCTCGGCATTCTCGGTATCGTTTCCGGCTCGCTAGGACTGTCAACCAACAGTCAAAATGTGCTGGCAGGGAACCACATAACCATCGTTTCCGGATATCTGGTGAACAGCCTAGCACTAGCAACCATATTGGAACAGCGCGGCGGATTTCGACCAAGCAAGGCTGAACCGAATGCCTTAGGTGTAGCGTTCGGAAAAAATCTACAGCAAGTCAAGTTGTCTCCAGTTATGGTCAGATATCTCAATACAGTAGCACCGGTTTCACAGACCAATACGTCCAGAAGAGAAGAGTTGCAAAAATACTGGCGAGAGTCGAAGGTTTTGAACGTCAATACAAAACGAGACTCGGTGGTTCAAAAGCTGTCTGCCGAAGGAAACGCTCATCACTGGTGGTCTGAAACCATTAATCTTATGAACAACCGCATAACCATGCTTTTTGATTTGCGCGCGGTGCTCAAAAGCAGCAGTATTGGCTTTGATGAACTACTCAAGGCTGTCGATTGAGATTGTTTGGTTTTGGTATTTAATCTCAGGAGTTAAATAATGAATCGATGTCGTCGTATATTGGCTGGGCTTTTCGCTGTCACGCTTACTCTGACTGGATTCGGGTCTGCAAGCGGACGCGATCACGCACAAACTGCGTCCAAAAACCTGCCGCGCGGCAAGTTCACATGCTACTCAGTTCCGTGTGGTTCTCCTTACGGCATCGTTTACAACAATGCCGGTCCGCTAAAAGGAATTTGGTTCACCAACGCCACGCTCGACGCAACTTCCGGTGCCGTCGAGTTTTCCTACAAGACCGGAAAGACAAGCTTGCACGCTACTCCTACGGCATCTGCAAAGCCCGGATCAATCAATTTTGTTCCGGGTGGTGACAACTCCATTTGGTTTACCGAGACGAGCACCAACAAGATCGCAAAAATCGAGCCGTCCAGAAAGATCATCGAATATGCCATCCCAACTTCAGATAGCAAGCCGCTCGATATCCAGCATGGACCGGATGGAGCGATGTGGTTCACAGAATCAGGGGTGGGAAAGATCGGTCGAATCGATTCGACCGGAAAGATTACGGAGTACCAGGTCGGAGAGGCAAATGACAAACCGACAGCTCTTATCACGCAAGACGGAGCGCTTTGGTTCACAGAAGTCCAAAGCGGCCGCATCGGACGTCTGACCACCTCCGGGGATGTCAGTCACTTCTCAACTGGTTCCGGACAACTCACCGGTGACATGACCAATACCAGTGAGGGCTCACTGTGGGCTCCGAAGACAACTTCGGTCGTGCGACTGAAAACCGATGGCAGTCTCACCGAATTTCCGCTTCCAGGCGTTGTCAACACTGGACAGATTTTCGGACACAACGATGGCGTTTTGATAGGAGCTATAAAAGCTGACGGGCAAGGAGCTATTCTCTCGGTCAGTGCCACAGGCAAGGTGCACGCATTTAACTTGCCGCGGAAGCATTTGCTTCCGATCGAAATGGCCGCCGATCCTGACGGAGGCTTTTTCGTGACGGTACGAAGTTACCCTTCCGGAAACCCAGTTTCGATGATCTGGAGGTTGCAATAAACAGGAGACACAATGAAATCAGGCGCTTTAGCATATATTAGTTCCTCAACGCTGAAACAGCTCAATTGTCGCATTTCTCCGCAGCCTGAGAATGGGATACATAAGACCGTCCCGCAATTCAGCGTGGTTAGGGAACATCGTACTGACAAGGAGGGTTGTCCACCGAAAATGGGCATCTCGATTGGTACAACTGAGTGCGAATGGAAGATTCTCCAATGTCGTTAAGAGTGGGGCGATTGCCACTACATGCAGTGCTCGTGACTTAGTCCACTTCGATAATCCAATTGAGTGTCACAACTTTGTCCGCTCCGGGAAACGTTCCGCTATCCTCTCCGCGGTTCAGACAAGTCACTTTGCCAGCGATTTCTACATTTGCTATTGAAAAAAGAGCAATCGATTGTTTGTCTGAATGCTCTGATATCGAAAAGTCTTGTCCACTCTTACCACCTTTTCGGTATTCTCGAAGCTGCTCGTAGGCTTCCAGGCTTTGCGAATAAAATCTTAGATACGACACGAGTTTCTTGTGCTCTTCAAGTTGGTTGATCAGGTCCATGCACTCAGCAGCGTGGGCGCACAATAGACGATTCCATACAATGCTGCTGCTGCCCGCATGTGCACATTGTTGAAGCTTGGAAATGCGCGAACCAATCCATGGGGTGTTGCCAGATCAATTTGCAGATCGTTAGCGGCGATCATAAGTTTGACTACAAGAATCCCTTCTGGAGATCCAAATGCTGAAACGGGGACCGACAGATCGTTAGTTGTCAACGCTTCGTCTCCATTGGTCACCGGTAGCCTGGACGCCAAATTGTGGTCTTAAAAGAAAACCGCCTTTCGGCGGAGAAGAAGATGGTGGGCGAGAGAGGACTTGAACCTCCACGTATTGCTACACTAGATCCTAAGTCTAGCGTTATTAGTGAGATAGAGATCGACAAGCGACTATGTCGTGCCTGAAAACCCAGCAATATCTTGATTCTTGCATTAGGACGATCTAAGGAGTATGATTGATGTTGATACAGTTTCTCGGCTATTTCTCGGTTAATTTTACCAGATTGAACCCGGAGCAATGCGATGTCCAGCAACAAGAAAACCAAAGAAGCCATCAAGATAAATAAGACATTTGTCGAGAAACAGGATGAGCCTGGTGAATGGAAAGACTCTGAGCTGCGGGGTTTTGGGCTAAAAGTGACGCCCAAGGGTAAGAAGGTTTACTTTGTCGAAACCAATATAAAGGGTAGGAAGACTCCGACCACAGTCACCATCGGCAAGCACGGAGAGATAGGCGCAAAGGAGGCTCGCGACCAGGCCAGAGAAACGCTGGGGTTGATGCGAAGAGGGATCAACCCGAATCTGCTCGTCAAGGAAAAAGCCAAGAAGAATGCAGAGGACCAGGCACAGTTAGAAGTAGACAGGAAACGGAAAGAACTTACGCTTAAGGTAGTATTTGCCGATTATCTTGCGGCAAGGAATCTCAAAGCCAGCACCGAAAAAGTGTATGGATATGTCGTGAATAGCGAGTTCTCGCCCTGGCTAAATAAGCCGCTGTTGGACATCACCAAAGACATGGTAGAGAAGCGACACCGCGAGATTAGCCTTAAGCATAAGGGAGAGGCGGACCATGCGATGCGCATTCTGCGGGCACTGTTCGAGTTTGCCAAGGTGAAGTACGAAGATTCACTCGGTCGATCGATCTTTGTCGATAATCCAGTGAAGCGTCTTTCTCAAGTAAGGGCATGGAACAAACTTCCGCGTCGGCAGACCGTTATTACACCAGCGGAGTTGAAGAAATGGCTGTCGACGGTCCAGGCATATGAGCACAAAACGACCAGCGATTACTTGCAGCTACTCCTATTTACGGGACTGAGAAAGGAAGAGGCAGCGACGTTAACCTGGGAAGACATCGATCTCGACAACCAAACGATTCGAGTGCGAGACACTAAGAACCGGGAGGAGCACATGCTGCCGATGTCCGACTTTTTGCTCGCCCTTTTGAAGCGGCGTTGGAAAGATCGTGAGTCGAGTTTATTTGTATTTCCGAATCGCACTGACGATAGGCACATCGTAGATATCCGCTACCACATTTACGAGGTAGCCGACCGCAGTGGCATAAGGTTCACCGTGCACGACCTGCGCAGGACATTTGCCACTATCGCGACAGAGACGGTAACACAGTACGAGCTAAAGAAGCTTATGAACCACAAAGACGGATCAGATGTCACCTACGGCTATATCCACACAACCGTCAGGGAATTACGAGAACCGATGCAGCGAGTCACGAACGTTATTCTTGGATACGCGGGATTCAAAAAAGAACCAGAACACAAGTCTAAGGGCGACCAGTAACCGATAGATACTAAATTCGAACCGGCGTGTTTGTGTGTAGTCGACCTCTTGACATTGAGGAGTGAAAGAAGTGACCTTTCTTGCAGTCTCTATAAGCCTCGTTTTTCTCCTTCAAGGTGTATTCACACCAGCCGCCTCCGCACAGACCCTTCAGGGCGGCGTAGAGTACCAGGCAGAGCATTCAACGGTATTACCACCGGTACCACCACCATTACGCACAGGATGTCTTTTTCGCGAGAGTGTACTCCCGCAAAGCAACAGCAATGTCAGATGGTTCCGGATACCATCGTGGGCGGCTGGCACCTGGCAAAGACAGCAAGTGAGGAAGAAGATTTTGGGGTTTATTCCGATGGTGTCAAAAGATGTAGGCAGTGACGAGCTCGGCTATCAGACCGATGCGAAGGGCGACATCTGGCATTGTGTTATGTCCCCCAGCTATTCGCGGACAGAGCAAGCTCTGACATACACGTACTTCGTCGTCGATCACACCGAGCCGGTGCAGATTCAGGAAAACTCGATTTGCGGAAGATCGACCTTCTCTGCAATCTGTGTGGATAAGGTTACAAACGAAATTCGATCAACCTATCGCGGCGAGCAGATAAGTACTCAGATTTCGCGTGGGACCGGAGTGAGTGAGATCCAATACACACTAGCGGAATACAAGGAGACCGGGAGATACGTTAGGACCTCAAAAGGTTCATGGACCTCTTATCTGGTCTCTCAGTACAAGCCAAGGTCGTTTTCGAAGGGGCAAGATCTCCGCCGCTCGCTTGCAGAGTACCTCGCTTCTCGCGGGATGTATGACCGCATACCTAACCGTATCCCGAATGTTCAACAGGAGGCACGAACAGATTGATTTACAGACTGCGGATATTTCGCGGTCTGGTGTGATAGGCGTATTACAAGACGATCAATACATAAGCGAATTACTGAGGCGGTTTGCCTTGGTGCTTTTGCTTGGCTAGTAACGGAGGTGACAATAGTGGCTCGATTAGTGGGATATGCGCGAGTGTCTTCTGAGGCACAGCGGGACAATACATCTCTTGCTGTGCAGCAAGAGGCAATTGAGCGTTACTGCGAGCAAAACGGACATGTCTTAGCCGCTTGGTACCAGGACGTTGAAAGTGGTGAAACAATCGATAGAAGAGAAGGATTTTGCTGGGCATTAACAACAGTCTCAGAGTCGGCTGACGGGTTGTTGGTCTATCGATTGGATCGATTGACTCGCAGTGTGTTCGATGCGGAGCGGCTTAAGATGACGTTCATCAAGCAGAATAAGATGTTGCTGTCAGTATTCGATAACATCGATCTTAAGAGCGATGATGGTGAATTGGTCTTCACGATCTCGGCCGCAATTGCGCAACTCGAAAGAAAGAGGCTCAACACGCGGTGCCAGGTTGGAAGGAAGAAGAAGCAGGCGGACGGCGGGTACATTGGCGGTCGTCCGGCTTTCGGGTATGCAAGTTACCGCAAGACTTTGATTGAAGTCCCTCATGAGCAGGCGATCATTCAGATGATTCGTCAGTTGTATAAGGACTCATGGCCGCCTGCACAGATTGCTCGACATCTGAACCAAACCGGTATTCCAAGCAAGACCAGAAGTGCCTGGTCGGTTGCCACTATTCAAAGAATACTTGCAGGCGATCCGCCAAACATTGTAAAGCTGCGAGCATCTGGGCAGCTTCTTTCCGCAGATGCATGGCATGAGAATTTCGAAAATGAACCTGGAGTAATTCCTGAATCGTGCTTTGTCAGCAGGTCTCGTCGACCTTCGGAGTTAGCTGCCGATGATGAACATATACTCGACGCGGAAATTGTTAGCTGAGGAGGTCCAACATGGCTAGAGTTGTCGGCTATGCGAGAGTGAGTAATGACAGCCAGCGAGACAATACATCGCTTGATGTTCAACTCGAAAGTATACAGAGGTACTGCTCGCAGAATGGGCATGAGCTAATCGGCTTCTACGAAGACGTAGAGTCTGGCGCATCGATGGCTAAGAGAATTGGCTTGCAGTGGGCACTGCAGCGCCTAGCAAATGCTGATGCTTTGCTCGTCTACCGCCTTGATCGCCTCACAAGAAGCGTCAAGGATTCGGAACACATCAAGGAGATAATCCTCGCTCAAGGCAAGCTTCTGCTATCGGTCCACGACAGTACGGATCTCGAAACTGACAACGGAGAGTTTCTTTATTCGGTCATGTCCGCAATCAACCAGCTTGAGAGAAAGCGCATTCTTTCCAGGGCGAAGTCTGGCATCGACAAGAAGCGGAATGAAGGAAGGTACTATGGCGGTTCGCCAAGTTATGGTTATGCTGCTTTGAACGGCTGTCTCGTTGAGTTGCCTCATGAACAGCGGATTATCGCAGAGATTCGTGACAAGTTTTTTGAGCAGGGCTGGAGTGTCGGAATGATTGCCCGCAATTTAAATGAGCGTGGTGTTCCGTCGAAGATGCGCAGAAAGTGGAGCCGTGACACAATCAATCGCATCATATGTGGTGATAGTCAGATCGTTAGGACTCAGCGCACGTTCGGAAACCTTCTACCGCCCGAAGCATGGCATGAGTTCGCGAACGGGAAAGAAGTGCAGCCGTCGGCGCCGGAAGTAATCGACCACAAGCCGCGGAAGAAAAAGCATGAAGTCTGACTTCGATATCGCCGATATAAAACGGCTCGTCAACTCTGCTATCGCGTTCAATGACGAAGAGCATAAGAGTGATACCAACGTGATGATTACCGAGATGTTGGTACCAATAGTGGAGCGGATTGGACCGGCGAATATGTTGCTGTGTATGTTGTTGGCGACTGCGAAGTTTTCGACAGAGTTGGATGATAAGTCGGACGATGAGCGAAAGATTCTTGGCTCGTTTTTGTCTGGCGGCTTCCTCTTGTACGAACAGGTGGTTGATGAAATTCTGAGCTGTGAATAGCATTTTATAGCTTTCGTTATCGACCTCGACTGAATTCAAGAAGCCACCAAATGTGGGGTTTGCGGACTGTGAACCGAGTAGATATCTGGTAGCAGTTCTTGCATCACTTCGTGTGGGAATGTTAGCTTCGAATATGCGTCACATGTTTCATCAATATGGCTCGCATAGGGAGATCAATTATGGCTGGAAAGGCGAAGCGAAAACCAACCCCGAAAAGCAAGAAGAGTAAGAGGTCTAGAGACTACGAACTCCTCAGTCGAGACGTGCTTGAACGATTGCTGGAGAAACGAAAGTCTCCAGCACAAGTGGTACACGATGTGCACTTACCCACAAAGGCAAGAGATGAGGACGGCAAGCGCCTGAAAAGACAGGTTGACGTTTTTGCTAACTATGAGGATAAAGCAAAGAGACCTTTGGTAGTGCAAGCAAAAGGTTGGAAGCCTTCTCAACCTGTTAGCCTTCCCGTAGTGGATTCCCTGTCCGGTATGCTTTCTACGCTATCGAAAAAATGCGACGGCATGCTGATTACGTCGTCGCGATTTCAGAGTGGAACAATTCCAATCGCTAATGCAAACCGCTTGGAGCTCTGCGTTCTTCGGAAGATACAAAAATCAGACTTGCAACCGGAGCGCTCTTTACCGAAGATTTCGTCCACTCTAACCATGATCGGTCGAACCGCGACAGGTCTAATGTTTCGCATGGATCAGAACCTGAGTTCCGACGAACGGCATGAATTGGAAATCTCAAATCTGGAGGATATCGAACTTTCTGACGACGCTGGTGCCGTTCTCGGGTCCTTTGAACAAATCATTGAATGCGTTTTTGGACTGCTCGGGAGAGAGGCTGCTCTGGCAGAACGACACTATGCCTTTAACAAACCGCTTTTCCTGCGCTGCGGCTCGATGAAAAGAGTCGTTCGCATTTACGCATTTAAGGCGAAATTTCAGGAAAGAATCATTGTCCACAGCAGGTTGGCCAATTCATTCACTCACTATTTCGAATCAGTCACCCACCACGACAAATACTTGGTTGATCAACATCGGAGCTTGGTCAGTCTGGGCGACCCGCTCACTGCTGAGACGCCATGGATAAATATGGAACGCCTGTTTCCGGAATGGTTCGAGGCTAAGTAATCAACAGCCGTCGCGCGTTGCCTTGGAAGTCGACTTGGCTAACCATATGCTCGATTACAGGTCGAATTGATTGACTCAAAAGTTCAGTCAGACTCGATTAGTACATTCAGCTATGGTGACTGCTCTTATGTTTCTTAGATTTGTTGTGTATATACTGCTAGCAATCCTTCTTGGTCTTACCTTGTGCCAACCGGCGCTCGGGCTTGATGATGCTCTTCTTTCCGTAACTTGAAGTAACGCCTCTTCGCTACGCCAGGGCATAAAACCTGCCCGGCATCAGTACCGGCTCGCTTGGTGGATGAACCAGTAAGCTGATGAGCAGCTCTTCTCTGCAATCGCTATCACGCTTCCTGTGTGACAGGGAAGGCTCGTCGAACTGATCGAATATGTTCCTCTGGTCGCGACCTATCTAAAGTATACTTAGAACCTGCGCGGGGAAACATCACCTTGGACATCTTGAGGACGTCAGCGCCGGCGGCGTGGACTTGGTGTTGCGTGACCTTCCGTGAACTCTCTATCCACTTCGCCTGAATAAGTGTTTACAATTTTGTCAGTCACTGGGTTGTAATAGTAGCGCCAAACATTTGTTTGCTCAAGTTTCGATCCCGTACTCTCGTCTTCAATAGTGGTTGGGACCCTAACCTCGAAGTTTCCTCCTCCTTGATTTTTTACGTCAACCATTCCGGTGTGTATTCTGCAATCACTTTTCTGCGCCGATGAAATACGCGACATATTCCCTTCAGTTA
>CAYQKX010000054.1:0-59911 GCA_964418155.1 uncultured Candidatus Obscuribacterales bacterium
CACCCTATTGACGATCAGCATCAGACCATGAAAGTATGTCATACGGCGTCAGTAAGTTCTATTAATATGGCATGAAGAAAACGCTAAAACAGGCGTTTTTGAGCCAAAATCTGAATGAATCATAAAAATTCCAACATTGAAGAAAATTTAGTACGGCCAGAGCGAAAAGGTCTGACCAAGCCCGATTGGCTCAGAGTCAAGCTGCCGACCGGCACGGGCTATCGCAAGGTCAAGAGTCTGATTGAAGAGCACGAGCTCAACACCGTGTGTGAATCGGCTGCCTGTCCGAATCGGGGTGAGTGCTGGTCGCGTCAGACGGCAACGTTCATGATTCTGGGCAACATATGCACTCGTAGTTGTGGATTCTGTAATGTCATCACCGGCAAGCCCACTGAGCTTGATCTCGACGAACCACGCCGCGTAGCCGATGCCGTTCGCCTCATGGATCTGAAGTATGCAGTGATCACGTCGGTCAATCGTGACGAATTGAAGGATGGTGGTGCCCAGGTCTGGGCCGAGACAATCCGACTGGTCAGGCAAAGCAATCCCAACACCAAGATCGAAGTTCTGATTCCGGACTTCTGCGGCAACTGGGATGCGCTAGATACGGTCATCGACGCAAAACCTGATGTGCTCAACCACAATACAGAAACGATACCCAGACTGTATTTGCAAGTCAGGCCGCAAGGTAGATTTGAACGCAGCATGGAACTTCTCGACCGAGCCAAGAAGCGTGGAATGGTCACCAAATCCGGTATCATGGTCGGACTGGGCGAGAGACGCGACGAAGTTATCGAAGTCCTGAAGGAATGGCGAAAGGTAAATGTCGATCTGGTCACGCTCGGGCAGTATATGCAACCAACATTGAACCACCTTCCGGTCGATCGTTGGGTTACCCCAGACGAGTTCGACTTTTATCACACGGAAGGCATGCAGATGGGATTCGAAAACGTCTTTTCCGGACCACTTGTAAGAAGCAGTTACCACGCTGACGAACAATCGCAAACGCTACTTTGAACGCCAAGACCATACCTGTAATCGGATTCTCTGCAATTGTACTGGCTGGCGCCTTCTTACTGTTCACGCTCGAGCCCCTGGTCGGTAAGTTGGTCACTCCCGCGTTCGGAGGCACTGCTGGCGTCTGGTCGGCGTGCATGTTGTTCTTCCAGATAGCCTTGCTTACTGGATATTTCGCCGCCTATTCCATTTCACGATTATCGTTGAATCGACAGGTCATCGTTTATGGTGCGCTCCTCATCGTCTCGATATTTTTCTGCAAACCGCCCGGGCTGACGGCGTGGTTCTGCAACGATATCAACAACCCCGCAGTAGATCTTATGGGCGCTCTTACAGCACGCCTAGCTCTTCCTTTCATCGTCTTGTCCACAATCAGCATAATGATGCAGACCTGGTATCGCCGCATGAAACTTGGCGATCCATATCCGCTCTATAGCGTTTCAAACATCGGATCCATGGTCGCCTTGCTGGCTTATCCTATCGTTATCGAACCAGCAATCGCGCTCGAAAGCACGACGACACTCTGGTCATTCTGCTATATCGGATTGGTCGCACTAAGTCTGATTATGTGCGCCACCATGCTGAGCCACGAAAAGCGCGGGTTGCTCATCACAGACAGCACTGCGGAAGTTGACGGGTCAAATCCCGCGCCAAAACCGACATTGAAAGATGGGCTCTTGTGGTGCTATTTGAGCGCGGCCGGCTCAGTCACCTTATTGGCATTCACCACATATATTACCCAAGACGTTACACCGATGCCGCTCTTTTGGGTGCTTCCTCTTGCAGCATATCTTCTGACATTCATTTTGCTGTTCGGCAATCCCAAGATTTATTTCCGCCGTACCTACATTTTCATTTCAATGACATTGTGGTTGGCTGAACTTTTTGTTTTCGCACAAGCGAGCGCCACACCATCGAGAGACAGCCTGGCCCTGCTATTCGCTGTTAACCTCGCCCTCATGTTTTCCATGTGTATGGTCTTTCATGGCGAGCTCGTGGCTCGGCGACCTCACCCGGTTCACCTTCCAACTTTCTATGTAGCGATGGCTTTCGGTGGAGCAATTGGCGGAATTTTCGTCAATTTCATCGCCCCTCTAATTTTCAGTTTCTACGCCGAAAGGCAGCTTGCCGTGGTACTACTGGTAGTGGTAGCCACTGGACTCGTGGTTACAAAACGCTTTCGGAAAGGCGATATCGAGGAGATGTCGACCATCAGTCGCCTGTTTTCAAAACTGCTGGAAGTCTTGGTTCTGGTTATGGCGCTTCTGTCTCTCGCGCTCTGCGCCGTTCCATTCGTATTCCTGCGCAGCGCGATAATCGCTGAGCAACGAAATTTCTACAGCAGCATTCAAATCGCTCCGCAAAAACTGGAGAACGGACAGGAAGGAATAGCCATGGTCCACGGTCGTGTGATGCATGGCATGGAGCTTAAGAACGTCCCTCCGGAAAAGGCAAACGGACTCTATTGGGAAAATGTCTCAATGGCATTTCAACTGGCACGACAAGGCAAGTCGAAACAGACTTCCAACACCGCGCTCAACATCGGCATAGTCGGTCTAGGTGTCGGCGCATATGCAGCGTTTGCAAAAGATGGAGACTCGATCAGATACTACGAGCTGGACCCGAAGGTCGAGTATCTTGCCAAAAAGTACTTCTCGTTTATCAAAACCAGCAAAGCCAAAATCGATTTCAAAATCGGTGACGGGCGCTCGGTGCTCAACCGAGAGCCGAGCCAGAATTTCGATCTTCTTTTTATCGACGTATTCAACGGGGACTCTATTCCGGTTCACCTCATCAACAAACAAGCGATGGAGATTTATCTTAGACATCTGAAGCCTGATGGTGTGCTGGTTTTCCATGTATCTAATCGCTTCTTGAAGCTACCGCCAGTGATTGGTAATCTCGCCAAAGAGTTTTCATTGAACGCCGTAACCTCGACGGTGGAAGGCTCGACCCACGTATTCTTGACCAGGGACCCGGCTCTCCTCGATGAAGTGAAGGGTATTTACGAAGCCGGCAAGAAAGAGTTTCGCCAGGCAATCATCACAAAAACCGAGCCGGATCCGAATCAAAGACTCTGGACAGACGATTACGTCAACCTTTTGCCATTGCTGAATACTGAAGCGCCCAATCTGAAATAGCCAATCCATTCCATTCCAATCCTACACGCCGGCTTTCGCGCCTGCCGTTTGCGGCACAGAGCATGGTCGATCTACGTCCAAGTTTGGATTTCGAGAAACGCGTGGCGGAGCTCAGCTCGCTCGCTGACACAGAGCATGTACATTTACGCTCATGTTGCGATTTCGACAAACGCACCGGCCGCACGGTTGCACAGAGCATGTTCGTCTATGTCCCGGTGACAACACAGCTAGTCGTTCGTTCGACTAAAAGAGCTTCAGCCCCTTTTTGTAAGTCGGCTGAGTATCCTTTAACTGCTCTTCTCGTACCATTTTGGTGAACTCAGCGCCGGCGAGATCATACTCAACTAAGAAGCGGTTGCCGTTGTTGATCACCCAGGAGAGAAGGTCTTCTGCGCCCGGCTGCCTTTTCGAAATCAAATCGAGCGCTACATACGTTTTCGCTTCCGCCATCTCGTCATCAGTTGTTGCGGTACGGAAAAGCCATTCCTTATCCTTGTCCCGCGCTCCAGAAAAGTACTGGAAGATCGGATAAGGCCATAACGTTTTTTCCAGTTCGGTTGGTTGGTACGTGACCTTCACGGAGGCTGGCTTGTCGGTAGTCTTCTCGAGGGCCAGATACTTCAGCAATGAAGCATAAACTCGCATATCACTCTGAAGAGCAAGTACCTCATCGCAGTCGCGCACGGCACCTGCATAGTCGCCGAACGAGTAACGCGCAGCCGCGCGATTAAAATAGAACTGGTCAGCGGGATTTTTGCCGACCGAAGCACAGAGGGCTTTTTGCAAAGCGTATTGAGCTTGTCTCTCTGAACCAACGCCATTGAAAATATAGGCAAGCAACGTAAGAGCATTGACTGAATTTGGATTTGTTCTAACAATATCGTCGAGAACCTGCACTGCGCCTTTCGTCTCGCCCATAGCACGCAACAATTTAGCCTTGCAGACACAGTAGTAGACTTCACTATCGTCATGCAAGGCGATCAACTGCTCGAACGATTCGATGGCATTCTTGTAGTCTTTCAGTCGGGTATAACACTTCGCACGCGTCTCCAAAAGCCAGGTTTGAGAGGCACCAGCTGCGATGGCTCTGTTACAACTGCTCAAGGCATCTCCATAATTGCAACCTTGATATTGAACGTAAGCCCGGAAGGCAAGGGCTTCTTGATTGCCTGGCGAGCGCGCCAAGACTTTGTCGATGTCTTCGAGGGCAAGTTTAAAGTTGTCGGCAGAACCTTTGAGAGCCACCTGAATATTGGCATGCGCCCTGGTCAATAAAGCCTCATCGGTTGTTTCCTTCAACTTTATGGCTTGATCTGCATCAGCCAGAGCCGCTTGCCTTTGCAAAATCGAGTCCTCTTTCAATTTCAAGCGCGCGCGAAACATGTATGCTGAGCCGACCTTCGGGTTGAGTTCGATCGCTTTATCGAGATCGGCAAGCGCATCCTTGTCACGTTCGAGACCCATGAGGGCAGCACCACGATATGCCAGAGTCAAGCTGTCTTCCGGTTTTCTTTCAAGCTGTTTATCAAAAGCTTCAATCGCTTTGTTGTTTTCGAAACGCTCGAGAGATTCGACTCCTTTCAAAAACCAGTAACGGTTACGGAAGTCAAAAGGCAGAGTAGTAGCCAAAACGACCAGCGCTAGGAAGACGGCACAGGTCAGCGCTGTTCCGCCATACAAAGCGAAAAAGCTACGCTTTTCCGCCAGAATCCAACCCAGAACAAAGCCGCTCACAAGACCGCCTATGTGGGCGGCGTTATCAAACCCTGCCACCAATCCAAAAACAAGACTGAGTAGAATAAATGTAGCAATCGACTTGCCGGCATTGAAAAACTCGATCTTATCAATCTCGTTTTCATGCCCTTTGAACACGCCGACAACGGCACCGAGGACGCCGTAAATTGCACCAGAGGCTCCAGCACAACAAAGGTCCGGATTCCACAACAGGCTGAGGGCGGAGCCGCAGAGACCACTGAGCAGATAGATAACGACGAATTTCTTCGTGCCAAATAAACGCTCGACTGCTGAACCGAGGTCCCACAACGCCCACATATTGACCGCGACATGAATAAGCCCGAAGTGCAAGAACATGCAGGTGAACATCCGCCACCACTGTCCGTCGAAGGTGCGCGGCGCATAGTCGCCGCCCCAGTCGATCATGAGTTCAATAGACGGCAGCAGAATTGCCATCCCTCGCGAGTTTACACACATCGCCAGGAAGACGGCGAAGTTGATTGCAATCACTACTTTGGTAGCTGGAAAGCCGGTCTGAATGGACCAGGGTTTCAAAATTTCAAAGATGTTCCGCGCAGGCGCGGCTTTGGGCTCGCCATCGGCACTGGGAGCGCCCTCTATTCGATTGGACTCTGATTCAGAAGTCAAATTTGCCTCTTACCAACTTCCGATGGACTCGAGTTCATCAAGCGACAAGTAATTATCATAGTAGTTCTGGAAACTTGCCGCCGCATCCATAAAAGCTTTTCAATCGACGATTCATCTAAATTGCGTACCGGTGGTATAACATTTTAATCGGTTGGTCGCCCTGCCGGCTTCGAGTCGGCCAAGGAGTATTGCCGTGCACCTTTTCAACGAATTGGTAATTCAAAACAGACCGCTTATCGGGACAATTATGACGCTCAGCCCGCCCTGTGTAGTTGAGGCCGTTTCACGCTGCGGCTTCGATTGGCTCTGGATCGATATGGAGCATGCCCCGCTTGAACTCGATCAAGTGCAGAGCATGCTCATGGCTAAGACTAGCCGCTGTGCAGCCTTTGTTCGCATCCCCGGAAATGACGAGATTTGGATAAAACGCGTTCTGGACCTCGGTGCAGACGGAATTATCGTCCCCCAAGTAAGAACTCAGGCGGAGGCGCTAAAAGCGGTAGTGGCGGCCAAGTACCCACCATTCGGCACGAGAAGCGTTGGTCTCGCCCGCGCTCAAGGCTTCGGCATGGAGTTCTCCAACTATGTCCGCGATGCCAACAGCGAGACTACAGTGATTTTGCAAATTGAACACGTCGATGGTGTGCAAAACATAGATGCAATTTTGAAAATTGAGGGGATCGACGCCATCATCATCGGCCCCTACGATCTTTCAGGCAGCTACGGCAAACTGGGGGAGGTCGACGATCCGCAGATAGTCGAAGCGATTCAAGTTGTCCTGGACGCCTGCAAGCGTCATGGCGTACCGATAGGAATTTTCTCGCTTTCTCCGGAGAAAGGAAAAGCCTATATAAAACAAGGTTTTCAGTTGCTCGCACTGGGCGTTGACATGCACTTCCTCTGGACATCGGCCAAGGCGAGCTTCGAATCGGTCGTCGCAGCGATTTATTCCGAAGGTCAGAACGGGTAATACGAGGAGACAATCTGTGTCAGAAAAAAACATTTTGCACGAAATTACAGAAGAAGAGACCACATACGATTGCAACGGACGCAATCTGCCTCTGTTCATAGCCGGACCGGCATCAAATAAAAAGGCACCGGCCTTGATACTGGTACACGAGATCTTCGGTCTCAACGACCATATTCGTGATGTAGCAAGACGCTTTGCTGCCCAAGGGATTAGAACATTCGCCACCGATCTTTTTCACGGTCGTGAAAATATGCCCGAAGACAAAAACGATCTGCAAGGAATGCGCGCCGTCTGGGAAAAAATCCCGGATGGCGAGCTCATCGGTGATCTGCAGGTCTTGTTCTTGGCCATAACAAAACGCCAGGACGTAATCACCCAGAGCATCGGCACCCTTGGATATTGTATGGGCGGCGCAATCGCCTTCATGTTCGCCTGCTCGAATCCTTCGGTTGCATTTGCTATCGACTATTACGGTCGCGTCAAGTATCCAGAGCTCACCACCGAGAAGCCGAAACATCCTATTGATTATGCAGTGGGCAAGATCTGCCCGGTGCTCGGCATCTTCTCGGGTATAGATCCGCTCATTACGCTCGCCGATGTGGAGTTATTCGAACAGACGGCGATGAAGTATGCCAGCCATGCGGAAGTAAAGGTTTATCTCAATGCGCCGCACGCCTTCTTCAACGATCGCAGAGATAACTACAGAGAAGAGGAAGCGAAAGACGCATGGCAACTTACGCTCGCCTTTATAGACAGGCATATGTCGGTAAAAATCCATTGAAGAACGCGATATCGTATCTGGTATCAGTTACTGCCGTCATCATGGCACTGTCGGAAGGGTCCGGTCGGGCCAAGACCGATCCAGATTGGGTGGAGGAACCAAAGGAAGAGACGAGTGGACAGGTTGAGGTTAAAGACGGCCAGACAATTCTCAAGCTGGGCGTAAAACATTCAAACTCAATGAATCCTGTCCCGGACTCGCTCCAGGCGGGTTCTCTCTTTGACGACAGCATGCTCTTAGACAATGACGTTCAGTTATTCTGGTATCCAATTCCATCGTGGCTGGCCGGAACATGGAAAAGGAATACCGAGACAACCGTATTCACTCATGACTATGCTTCCGGCTACAGCAACCGACAGACCCGCACCTTCATGTCAGAACAGACAGCGGACTTCGGTGTGCAGAAGGACAAGAAGGGAGTGATCTGGAACTGCAATCTGGCAAACAAGGGGGTTTCCGATCGGGGCAGCTATCGCTCCGTAGCGATTGTCAAATCAAAGGAGCCGCTCAAATCGAGCGAGGGCGAGGTGATCTTCAGGGAGGTTTTCACCGTTGTCCACGTGGTCAAAGAATCCAATTTGATCGTCGATTCATTTCTTATCGAGTCGCTGACACGCCACCGACCTTTGAGGGACGGAAGCCTGCAGACAGAAATGTCGGTAAAAGTTTATAACCCTTCGGGCACCCCGAGACAAGTTCAGGAGAACGTAGCGCATGACCTTCCCATCAAGCGATTCGTTCTATTGGATCGGTATAAGGACAAAAACCTCAAAGCTGAATTCGCTGACTTCCTGAGAACAAAGGGCTTGGACAATCTGATACCGGATTGAGGACGTGTTTTGCAGAGTCCGACGAAAAGAAGTCTTTCATGGGAGAATTCCCATTTATTTCCACACACTTGATCATAAACGTCGTCTAATTAGTATTTCCCGCCGCGAAAGAGTCGAATCCCAAAAGCCTTATCAGTACGACCTTTTCAGACTCTGTTTTACGATTGTTTTGCATTTTTCGCCTGTTCTTGAATTTTTTTTCTCTAGACGGCAGTATTGTTTTGCTCCACAATGCACTTGACAATCATCAGTCTCGATACTAATTCGCTCAGTCTAAATGCAACTGACAAGGGACTCGACAAAGTTGGCTTCATTAATAGAAACCAGGCAAACAAAAAATACGGCGAACCAGCCCATAATGTCCGATGGCGACATTCTAAGTAACTGGATGAGCCAAGATGCACTGACTCCATTCGCTCGACTTGATACTGTCGACGGTGTTGCAACTAATTCTGAACTAATTACGACAAGTTTTTGTGGAGAGCCTTCCGATCAGGATGTGACGATAAGTCGCCCCATGATTCGGGATCTGTCTGGTCTGGCGTTGAACGATGGCGAGTCAGTTCACTCGAACGGCTCGCTCATCGATTCATTGTTCAACGACGAACCTGATTCAGATATCGGCATTCCCGGCGAATGGCTCTACTTTCTTACCTCGCAAGCCTCGAGTCAGGACAAAGAAGTAGCGGCAGCGCGAAGCGATTGCCCCAGAAAGCTGCTCAACTTTCTGGCATATGACGAATCAACCTCAGTACGCAGTGCCATTGCCGGCAATCGATCGACATCGGAAGCCACACTGGATGCGCTCAGCCGCGATCCCGATCCGATGGTGCGGCAATCAATCGCAATCAATTCGGCCTCTCCGCAGTCGGCCTTAGCCCGACTCGCATTGGACGAAGTCGTGGTGATTCGCCAGGCAATTGCCAACAATCAACGCACACCACTTTCAACGCTGCAAACGCTCGCTCTTGACAGCGAGATGTCGGTCAGAAGATGCGTGGCTGTCAATCCGTTTTCGCCCACACTTACCCTGTCATCGCTGAGCGACGACCGCGAGCTCGCCGTTAGACAAGCAGTCGCAGCCAATCCAAAGAGCACTGCCGAAATTCTGCACAAACTCTGTCGAGATACGAATCTCTACGTGCGCAGAGAGATTGCCGCGCACAAGAACGTCTCGGCAAAATCGCTGATGTCGCTATCCTTCGACTCGGATCTGTTCATTCGAATGCTTACGGTGATGAATGAAAGTCGCCCGGCAGAGCTGCTTGAGCGATTCGCTTACGATCCCGCCCCGGAAGTGAGAATTGCTTTGGCCCGTTCGCACGATTGCAGCGTCAACCTGATGTGGCGCCTCGCCCGTGACGAAGATCAACGTGTGCGGCACTGGCTGGCGCGTAATGAAAACGCTCCACCGGAGATTCTGCTAGCCCTATCCCGAGACGACTGCGAGATGGTTCGCCATGCCGTGGCCAGCAACCCACAAAGTCCACCGGCTGCGATTCGACAACTTTCTGCCGATAAGACCACTTACGTTCATAGTATCAGGCCTGGTACCAGCCTAAATCTCGCCCGTGTCTCTCTGCACTCGATGCGCAAACTGATCAATGAGAACAATCACTATGCGAAGATGGTGATGGCCGGTCAGCTCGAGACACCAAAAGACATTCTGAATCGACTGGCGATGGATGAGTCCTCGGGCATAAGAATGCGCGTGGCGGCCAATCCCAGCGCGGCACCGTGGACCCTTCTCAAGCTGGCTGAAGATCGCGATGTCCGAGTACGTGAGTGGGTGACTCGTAACAGCTACGCTCCGTTTGCGGCTCTCTCAATCCTGGCTGCTGATGCCGATCCTTACGTCAGAATCCTGGTGGCGAGGACGGTCTATCTTCCTCAAGAAATCCGAAGAGTGATGACCTACGATCACGACTATTGGGTCAGAAAAACTGCGTGCCACCATGCATGGGAATCGGTAAGCAGAGCCAGTCGAACGCGACTAGCAACAAGTATTCCACCTTCAATCACGACACCAACCGTGATATCGGCTTCCATCTAGCAGGTTGGATGGTGACAAAATTTTAAGCGTAATGCATACAATCATGCGTGACGTGGCATAAAAACAGTGGTGCTGGACTGAATCATAAATAACCTTATCTTCGAGGAGACGGTTTGCCGGTTTCGGCAACATCCGCCTATCGGATGACGTCGACTCGGTTGTAAGTAGACCATGCTATAAGTTAAACTCTACGCTCCTGGGCGAACAACAGGACCTTCTCTTTCAATGCTCACAACTTACCTCTCATCCAGGGCCAATTCGGGCGAAGCCGCCAAGGTGGAACAACCGGCGAAAAAGCTTACTGCCAAGCGTTTTGCCGTCTTGACCCTGAGCGCACTGCTGGCTTTTTCATTTTCGATCACAACTGCGTGTGCCTTGCCCATCTCGACCAACGAAACACTGGAACATGCCGCCGCTCTGAAGCAGGCACCCACATACCATGCACAGATCGAGCTCGGCACTGACAGCACGCGACAGATGGGTTTGATGGAGTGGAAAAGTGCCAGTCCTAGCGAGGCCTACCTCGTGTGCGTTCATGCGTGGGGGCTTTCAGCTAGAGAATTCAACGGCTTCGGCGAGCAGATGGCCCGCCGTGGTTTCAACACTGTGGCTATCGATGTCCGCGGTTTTGGCCTGGGTCGGAAGGAAAAAGGCGCCAAGCGCATCGACTTCGAGGGCACGGACAACGACATCGTCCAGATCATCAAATCGCTCAAGAAAAAGGCACCAGACAAAAAGATTTTCGTAGTTGGCGAGTCGATGGGAGGAGCGATAGCGCTCAGAGTCGGCGCCCAGCACCCAGAACTCGTCGACGGTGTGATTTGCTCGGCACCAGCATGGCAAATCTTCCAGGTAAGGAAGATAACCATGGAAGGTCTCGTCGACCAGATTTTCGGAGAGCCCGGACTGGCAGCACGTTCTGTGGCCAGCATGGCATCAAGCAACAAGGAATTGCACAGGCGTTGGCTGTCCGATCAGGTATACAGGACCAACTACTCTGTGCCTGAGGCTTACTCGTACTACAGACTTATGAGAGCCACGCCAAAATGCGCTGAAGGCATAAGAAACGTTCCGGTTCTTGTAATGCAAGGCTCGAAAGACAAACTTTCGAAGCCGGAAGCGTCGGCAAAGTTGTTCAAAATGATCGATAACAACAACAATAAACAATTCGCCATCGTTGCAGGCGCCGAACACTTGGTGCTGGAGGAGAACCAGCTCACCCAACCAGTTGCAGATTTCGTACAAAACTGGATACTTAGCAGACTGAATGAGGCCGGCAAGACGGCAGAAGCACCACATGTGGTGGTAATTGAAAAGGACAAGCTGCCATTGTCGGAAGAAAGAAAGATTCAGAGATTAAAACAGATGGCAGGTTCAACCTAGCATCCGCCTACTGTAACACTTTGAGGAACAGCCTTAGAGAGTCGAATTTTGAATCGAAGATGTGGAACCTGTTCTTTGCGCCATCTTGACGCGAACGCCACTTCGCGCGAGGAGCTGAAGCCCAATTCGGTCTACGTCTCAGGTATAATTCGTCACACCAGTCCGAGCAAAAACGCGCAAGAGAGCTGGGGTCTGTTCTTAAATCGAAGTCACGGAAACAGACAACCGAACCTGGAGACCGAGGCTAAGTTGCTGCCTGAGGTCGTTTTACTGTTCCAGTAATCAGTCCATAAGGTTCTGAAGTTGCGATGAAGACCTCATCCCTGTTTTCCAAACCGAACGGTTCGAGATTGAACGGTATGCGATGCTCGTTGGGCATCGTAATCGTTATCTCTTGCACGCTCTTGATTCGTTCTAACGCGATCTGCCCAATGTCGTACAAGGTGTGCTGCACAGCCAGGCTGTGGTGCTCGGCAAACACCTCGAGCACTATAGAGCGAACCTGCTCATAGGCCTTTTGGTAGGCGGCATTGTCATCGTTGTAACTCCAGTGTGCCTCGACACTGGTTCCAAAGATCCGATCCTTGACTTCAACAAGGGTTGTATAGCGATCTCGCACGAAACCCCAAAATTCGGAAGCCGTTGTTTTAACCAACTTCAAACCAACAATCCCCGACGTGACCTCCAACGACTCTCTGGTCGCCTTCACAACAGCAACATGCTTCTCATTGCCCGCCCCATAGAACGAATTCGGGTGCGGCTTTCCATTCACATCGATGCGATGCCAGAGCTCCTCCTCAAGTTCGATCTTGCAGATGGAAATGCTCGGGTACGTATCCAAGAAGTGCTTAGCCAGAGTCTTTCCGAACGACTCGATGTCGACGAGCTTGTTTTCGGCTGCCAATACGTAGACAGTGTTCTTCATTGAATCAGTAGCGACGACTTCGGCATTGTCGCCATGCGTGTACGAACGTTCGAACTTGCCTTCAAGCTGAACGGAGACCACGACTTCGTGAAGAACGTGCTGATCCTTCTCGCGAGTCACTTTGGTAAGCCGTACTCTTGATTTGCCGTAGGCATTGTGCGTCATCACGTTCACTGGTTGCTTCTCCGCTGTTATTCCGCCGCCGTCCTGACGTGTCATTGGTCCTACCCTCAAAATTATTGGGTCCATGATTATACGACCTCTGGTCGATATCGCCAGAGTTTTCAAATGGTGCGCTTGTCATGCAGACAACGATGAGAATACGCTTATTTGATCGGTCGGAAACGCCACCCATTGCATATGAGACAATTATTGCGCACATATACGAGGCTCATCATAGAAGAGAAGAGCTGCGTATGTCGCTTGAGCGGACAAAAAAAAACTAGTGGGTCGGTAGTAATGAATTCGGAAAAAACTTTCGGCATTCGAAGCAATCGTGTTGTAACACCGGACGGCATCCAGAGACTCTGTGTGATCGTCGAAGATGGAAAGATCGCGGATCTATCAAGTAGCGAAGAGAGCTTTGGATTTGAGATTCACGACGTTGGAGACTCTGTCGTGATGCCAGGTCTGGTCGACTGTCACGTCCATCTTAACGAACCGGGACGCACTGAATGGGAAGGTTTTGAAACCGGCACCAAAGCAGCTGCAGCGGGTGGAACCACGACCATCACGGACATGCCGCTCAACTCCAATCCGGTGACTACCACGCCGAAGGCTCTGGAAGAAAAATTGGAAGCCGCTCAAAGTAAGCTCGAAGTCGATTGTGCTTTCTGGGGAGGAGTGATTCCAGGCAACCAGGATTCACTCGCGCCACTGATTGCAATGGGTGTAAAGGGATTCAAATGTTTTCTCATCCATTCAGGCATCGATGATTTTCCAAATGTGACCGAAGACGATCTGCATCTTGCCATGCCGATTCTCGCGAAACACCGTGTTCCGCTGTTGGTGCACGCAGAGCTCGAATGCGCCGACTCACACCCGGAAGATTGGAGCGACCGAGCATCTTCATACCGAGCCTTTCTCAACTCGCGACCGAGACGTTGGGAAAATGACGCTATCGACCTGATGATCCGCCTGTGCGAACAGCATAACTGTCCCGTACATATCGTCCACCTCTCCTCCTCTGAGGCCATACCTTCAATTCAGGAAGCCAAGGCAAAAGGACTGCCTTTCACGGTCGAGACCTGCCCGCACTACTTGACCTTCGCCGCAGAAGAGATCACGGACGGCGATCCGCGCTTCAAGTGCGCACCACCAATTCGCGAGAGTGAAAATCGCGAAAAACTCTGGGACGCTGTGATGGATGGGACTATAGACTTCATCGTCTCAGATCACTCGCCATGCACACCTTCCCTCAAGTTTTTGAATGAGGGCAATTTGCAGAAAGCATGGGGAGGCATCTCATCTATGCAATTCGTCCTACCGGCAGTCTGGTCACAAGCATCACGCCGAGGCGCAACAATTCAGCAGGTAACAACTTGGCTCAGCAAGAATCCGGCAGAGCTTCTCGGTCTATCCGACCGGAAAGGCAGAATAGCAAAAGGTTTCGATGCCGATTTCGTAGTCTGGAATCCAGAAACAGAGACCAGAATTGAAGCAGCGATTATCCAACATCGCCACAAAGTCACGCCTTACGATGGCATGGACCTTCGCGGAAATGTCGAGGCGACATATGTTCGAGGACAACTCGTGTATAGAACCGGAGCCCTGTCCAACGGCTCTGTCGGGCGCATGTTACTGCAACAACGTGTAGAGGTGAGCAAATAATGGAACGCGGATTCAATCTAGATGCTGCAGTCTTTAGCGGCTTCATAGACCTTGCCTCAGAAAAATTCGGCGGTAAGGTGCTTCAGGCAAGCGACGATTTCTTCGCAGAAAAAGAAAATTTGATCAAGCCTGGACGTGGAATTTTCATTCCGGACAAATACACCGAGCGCGGCAAATGGATGGACGGTTGGGAGACTCGCAGAAAGCGAGTTGCCGGACATGACTGGTGCATCATCAAATTGGGAACACCTGGTATCATTAATGGTGTCGATATAGACACCAATCATTTTCTCGGCAATCACCCACCTTATGCTTCGATAGAAGCACTCTACCTGGAGGCCGACGCAACCGACCAACAACTGCGTGAAGCTGACTGGACTGAGATTTTACCGAAATCGCCGTTGAAGCAAGGATCTCAAAATATCTACGCGATGACCAGCTCAGTTCCCTGGACCCACTTGCGTTTAAATATTTATCCTGACGGTGGCGTAGCTAGATTGAAGGTTTTCGGATTTGCGTATAAAAACTGGCAGACAGTTCGAAAAGACGAGCTTGTCGATCTTGCCGCTGCCGAAAACGGTGGATTGGTAGTAGCATGCAATGACATGTTTTTCGGCAACAAAAACAACATGATAATGCCAGGCAGAGGCGAAAACATGGGCGATGGTTGGGAAACAAGGCGCAGACGCGATCTTCCCGGTCACGACTGGGCTGTAGTAAAGCTCGCCCAGGCAGGAAAGTTACGCAAAATAGAAGTAGATACCAACCACTACAAAGGCAATTTCCCTGACTCATGTTTCATCGATGGGCTGTATGCCCCCGGTCAACACGTTGATACGCTGACTGCCGGCGATTTTCAATGGACCAGCATCCTTCATAAAACAAAATTGCAAGCCGATCATAGACACTTCTTTGAACAAGAACTCGTTCATGACGGACCCTGGACGCACATTCGTCTGAGCATCGTTCCTGACGGCGGAGTGAGCAGATTCAGAACCTGGGGACACATAGTTCCGATGTCCGAATTGACGAACGAAACGAACAACGAACTCAAGTCTATTCAGCGAGCGGGCAGATGATTATCTATTGCCACCAGATTCAGTGCACTGCCTAAACGGAATAAGAAAGATGAGCCTGCAGTCGAAAACCAATATGAAGGTCGATCTACTAAATCAGCTTGACGAACAAAACGCTCTTGAAGCATTGCTCAAGTGCTGCGGTAGTCGAAGATGGGCCGAGCTTATGCTGGCATCCAGACCATTTAAGAACGAAGACAGTCTGGATGGAGAAGTAACGAAGACATTTGCCAAACTCGATCGCTCCGACTGGTTAGAGGCCTTCGCAGCGCACCCCAAGATTGGTGATGTCGACAGTCTCCGCAAGAAGTACGGCGACACGAAGGACTGGGCGAAGAGCGAGCAGTCCGGAGTAAATGGCACATCGCAGGATGTCCTGGAGAGACTCTCGATAGGAAATGAAAAATATGAGGAGACCTTCGGATTCATTTTTATCGTTTGTGCAACGGGAAAGTCTGCCTCCGAAATGCTTGAGTTGCTTGAGCTACGACTCGGCAACTCGCCGGAAAGAGAATTGAAAATCGCTGCTTTGGAGCAAGAAAAGATTACCCGCCTGCGCTTGCAGAAGCTTTAAGATAGTTGAGACGAACATCAGGAGCATCAATGAGCGGAATTACAACCCACGTGTTAGATACCAGCAAAGGTCTGCCCGGACGAGGCGTGATCGTGATCCTCGAGTATCTGACGGAAGATGGTTGGAAAGAACTGGGCAACAGCATCACCAATAGAGACGGGCGGTGTACCGACCTCGTGCCTTCCGGACATGTCCTGGAAAGTGGTATTTATCGACTGTATTTTGATACCCAGACATATTTCGGGGCAGACGGCATCAAGTGCTTTTACCCCAACGTGCCGGTCACGTTTGAAGTGGAAGATCCCGACCAACACTTTCACGTGCCTCTATTGTTAAGCCCCTTCGGCTACTCGACCTATCGCGGAAGCTAAATTGAAGCCGTCGGAAAGACGCTCCAGACAACATAATCGCATGCGGTCAAAAAATCAATCGCCGGTGGTAGAGGTCCACCGCGCGTCTAAATAGAACGCATGGAATGGTCTGCCTTGGTAGTCAAGCGCGCGTAAACAAAAGGGATATTAGCGAGGCTACTCAAAAAAAACAAAAAGTGGGCGAATTTGATAAGCCTCACTTCTAAATAATGTCAATGAGTAGCGAGGCTTCTCAGTTTGACTCAATTCTCGAGAAAAAGTAGTAGCCAGGCTAATCATTGCTTCCGACTTGGAAAAATCATTGCCGCTGGCGTGAAAATCTTCTGGTTTGGAAGTTTCAGACGATGCAAAACACCGTCTCCATTTCCTCGGCACAGACTATTCGGTTACATAAGTAGAAATCCACTTGGCAACGACCGGGCTGTCGCTTATCCTAGCCGAACCCCTTGGAATGAGGTCTCCCATGCAGAGCGATCAGACCACAACAGTTCAATATCTTAAGGAACAGATGAAAACGTTCGTCCGCGACCGAGACTGGGAGCAGTATCACACATCGAAAAATCTGGCTTCCAGCGTTGCAATCGAAGCAGCCGAGCTTTTGGAGCTGTTTCAATGGTTGACTGTTGAGGATGCACAGAGACTGAGCCTTTGCGACGAAGAACTTCGGGTCAAAATCGCAGATGAGATGTCGGATGTACTTCTCTATCTCATTTCCCTCGCCAATGTGTTGAACATCGACATCAGCAGCTCCGTTAAGAGCAAACTCGAAAAAAATGCATCAAAGTACCCTCGACCTGTGACAGATAGTCCAGAAGCAATAAAGCAAACATCTGCATCCAACTCACGCAGCTAGGAGTCGCCATGATTGCATCCGTTCGGTCGAGGCGCAAGCATCGCCATGCTTCCTCCACAGTTGAAGTCGTTAAAGAAACCGCGACTCACAACGCGAATTTAGTATTGTCCATAAAAACCGAATATGGTGGCATGATCTTTAAAGGGACGAAGCGTGTAGAACTGCGCACCACTCTTCCGAAGAGACTACCTCGCCGGGTTTATCTCTACGAGACCGCACCCGTAAGCGCAATAACAGGTCACCTGGTCATCGACGGTGTTTGTACCGCCGAGCCTGACGAACTCTGGTCCAAGACAGGTCATCTCTCGGGTGTCAACCAGGAGGAGTTTAACGCGTACTTCGATGGACATGAAGTTGGTCACGCACTCTTCATTCAACACGCAGTGCGTTACGCACATCCGATAACACTTTCGAATATTCAGAACATGGAGCCGGAGTGGCGGCCACCACAGAGTTTCAGTTACCTGGATAAATTTGTTCGGCTAAGCGCAGCACTGGACACAGAGGCGTTTAAGGCAAGCATACTTTCTGCAAACAATTCGATTCAATTGGCGTTATTAGAGAATGCTGATTATCCGCTATTTATCGACCTCGTCGATAGACATATCTCCCGGTATTATCGCGAAACCGGTTCTGATTATGCTCGCAAACTAATCGGTATCTATGAAGCTGGAGTGGACGCTGAAGGAATTCTGACCCAACGAAAGTTTCACTTTAGTGTGAGACAAAACGGTGAGATGGTCGGGTTTACCTCCATTACAGAGAAAGCCGGTGGTTCAGTCAAAATCGGCCCGACCGCATTGGATGATAAGTGGATCGGAAAGGGCGTTGGTACGGCACTGTTTCCCGTACTTACAGAAGCGCTCTGTCAGGCGGGGTACCGCAATGCATATTTCACGGTCTCTACGACCAACAAGGCCGTGATCAATATATTTCTCGGTTTGGGATACCGAATAGAAGCACAGATGGCACGTCAGTATCACGAAGGTCACGACGAGCTGGCCATGTCAAAATCATTCACGTCGCGGCAAGAGGCACCACCAGCGGTTGCGTTCCTCGATCAGCCGATCGATAGGGTTGATCTGGTGAAAAGCAGTGACGATCGTGTTGTCGAATTCCTCGACCGACAATTCCCACTTGTTTATCGCCAGATGCCACAGGGCTGGGCGAAAAAACAGATAACCGAATCAGTAGCAAGCTTACATGGTGAAGGATCAAGCTTTAAGCCGCGATACGCCTTCGCCGGCTATTCGGGCGATAAACTGACGGCACTTGCACTCTGCCTTGTGAAACGTGGGGGTGGAGCAAAAATGATATTCTTGTCCCAGTCGTCCCACCAGGAGAGTATTAGCACGATGCTCCGGCAGGTCGAGAATGCTCTATTGGCGACAAGTAGCTTTCCTATTCGACGATTCTACACACACGTATCTGATGATTTCCTCCACGTGTACAAAGCCTTCAAGCAAGCTGGATACGCTAATGAGGGTTGCATGACTCGACCATACAACGACTTCACCGACATGTTGGTTTTGGGTAAGTCCATAGATTGAAACTCCAAGCGATTGAAACTCAATCGGGAAGATCCCGCAGAAACTTCTGAAGTCCTTTGAAATCCAACTCATAATTTATGTCGTAGATGTCGTTGTGGCCAGCATCCGGAAGCTCCAACAGAGACTTCGGGTTAACCGCAGCCGCAAATATCTTCGCTGCATGGGAAAACGAAATCAGTCTATCTTGGTTTCCGTGGACAAAGGAGAACGAAGTAAATGATCAACGTCGGCACAACTAGTTTCAGACTTAGCAAAAACCTTTTTCGATTCATTTGCCTCAGGTCCTTGCAATGAGCGATCCATTCGCCCGGGCGAAAAGCGATAGTCCACTCATTGATCAGATTGTGGAGAAAAGAATTCACAGCCAATATGTGACTTACCGATACTCAGTTTTAGTATGACATCAATGTTAGGCCATACACTGTCCACCTTCGGAGAGAAATCATAGTTTCCGGCGCAGATTTGACTCGCACAATTCGGTTTGCGAGAATTGCGATGCGGCGATTTGGAACCGGTACGTCTTGTGCTATTCAACTCATTTGAGTTTCTAATATTTTTTGCCGCCGTCTTTGCATGTTACTACATGCCATTCACGCGACGTTTTCAAATTCTCACATTAGTTGCTGCCAGCATTTACTTCTATTGGCGTGGCGGAGGCGGCTACACCGCACTCTTGGGAGCGTCGATTACGGTCAACGCGCTTGTCAGTTACTTCGCCTTGTCGACAAATGCCTCAGTCGGCGGCAAGCGAGCGCTTTTCATTGTTGGAGTCGTGTTCAATACCCTCGTTCTATGCTCATGCAAATATGCGCTCCTGCTTGTCCTGACTCTGAAGGATTTCGACAAGCACTTTCAACTCCCAACCACTGGGCTGTTGTACATGATCTGTACAACGCTACCAATCGGTATCTCGTTTTATTGCTTTGAAGGAATTAGTCTGACTGTCGATAGTGTAAAAGGAAAATTTCTAAGCACTCGAATTTTCCAACACATCAGAAACACGAGCCTATTCATCGCATTTTTTCCTCACTTGATCTCAGGCCCCATACTGCGTGCCGCCGACTTTTTCCCACAGATCGGTCCGAAGAAATTCTCAGATATCGATTGGACAACAACTGTCAAATGGATAACCCTCGGGTATTTTCTGAAGGTTTTTGTTGCGGATAATCTCGAGGAATACACACTATATCTTCGATTAGGCTCCAAGCTGATGGAGGCTGGAACAATCAACAACATCTTTCTTCTGTTCGCATTTTCCGTGCAGATCTTTGCTGACTTTGCCGGCTACTCATATATAGCACTAGGTCTGGCGCAACTTCTCGGATACTCGATTCCAAACAATTTCAATGCGCCATACATTTCTCAATCGCTCAGTGAGTTCTGGAAAAGATGGCACATATCGTTGTCCCAATGGATAAGAGATTATCTCTTTATCCCACTGGGCGGCAGTCGATGCGTCTGGTACAGGGCTGCTTTCAATCTAATTTTCGTCATGGTGCTTGGAGGATTTTGGCACGGAGCAGGCTGGAATTTCGGACTCTGGGGATTGCTGCACGGAGTCGGACTTGCAGTGGAACATCTCTTCAGATCGAAGATCAAGCTCTCCGCCCATTGGTTGGTGTCATTCGGAAAAATGACTCTTACTTTCCTCTTTGTCACAACGACATGGATTATGTTTATGCTGGGCGATATCAATCAGTTAGAGCCTTTCTTTAGTGCCTTTTTCTACGATCCCACCAAACCGCTCGACCCGATCAACACGACGATGCTGCTCTACTTCGCAGCGCCGGTACTATTTTTACACCTCTACTATTGGAACAGAGAAAACCTGAGGATCGGTGAAGCTTTCTTCGCCAGACCGCTTGTAAAATCAACGATTCTGGCAACAATGCTTTTCCTTACTTTGTTTAACGCAGGCTCGCATAATGCCTTTATCTACTTTCAATTTTAAAACACTACAGATACCGATTCTGCAAATCACTATACTGGTGGCGCTGACAGTGGCATATCACTGCACCATTGTGGGTACCAAAGCATTTCCAGGGAACATTCACGGGCCGTCCAAGTTCAACATAAAGAAGATAGAAAAGTATGAGCGCAGCCACAAACCCGCGGAAGCGGTCGCCCTAGGTAGTTCTATTCTCAATAGACCGATGGAACAGCTGGGACCAGAGTATCGCAATTTCGAAAGCCTATGCCTGGTTGGATCCTCAGCACTGCACGGTGCAGCAGTTATTAAACACAGCAAGCGATACCCCAAAGTAGCAGTGATAGAACTTAGCATGATGATGGGCAAAGCGGAGAGGCTCGATGTCGAGGCTGAGGTTCCCAGGTTCAAAGCGATGATGTGGCCGTTGACTCCTATAGTCAGATGCGAATATCAGCCGTCGGCACTTCTTTTGCGGTACATCCAGGAGAACGTCCCGCAGAAGCATGAAAAAAGATCTTTGTCCGTAAGAGAAAATCGCGAGTTTGCTTTTCGAAGAATCCCCGGAACAGGCACAAGCTTTCGCGATAATCTGGCGCGATTGCGCAAGAAGGTCCGGCAGCTCCAGCGGCACGGAACCAGGGTCTGCTTTATCTTCGTCCCGCAGTCCCCCACCCGTGAAATGGAATCATTATTTCAAAAGCGAATGAAAGTTCTGAATGAGACTTTTCCGTCGCAAATGTATCAGCGTATAACGTGGTCCGGTCCACCCAGGAAATGGAGCACTCCAGACGGCTGGCATCTTTCTCCTGCCGACGCGAGGCTCTTTGCAGATGACATGCTCAAGCAGTTGAAGCCAATCTGGCAATCGGCCGGATGTAACATTCCCTGATCGTGCGGGACGGACTATTTTTGTGCGACTGCGCTCGGTTCACCGACATGGATGTCTTTGGAAAGACGCGTAGGAAGCGCACTCTTATCCGGTCTGGATGCAAAAATATTAGATTTGGTTCCTTGAGGAGTTATCTCCATAACTCTGTCATCTTCCGTCCAACCGGCACCATCGATTCGCACCTTCTCATGGGCACAGGCGGGCGCGACAGCTAAGAGCATTCCAATTGCGTGAAACAACAAAAGCCTTTTCATTTGACGGACCTGGGGGCGGTTACACACACACTAGGCCAAGCATACGTTTCAAATATCACAATCTCATTACATTCAATTCTCATGTAAATTAGGCTCTTCGAGAAACAGGCCAGTTCAATATCAACAACTGCCGCGCGTTTCGCATTTCAACAGTAGAAGCGACGGGGCGATACTACCACAAACTAGCTCGCTGAGATATCAGGTCGAATGCGCTTGAGTCCGGGATTCTCCCGTCAAACACGTTGAGAGAACTTCACTCGGTCATCGACTCTAACGACCGCGTCAATTTGATCAGAAGCTGCTTTACACCAGGAATCGCCGAGATCGCATCAGACCAGTTGATGAGATTGGCTATCGCTGCGGTCAGGTCCTTTGTGCTCGCATGCTTTTCCGACTTGTCGTAGAGCCAGAAAGAAATTACAGCCAGATGGGCGAACCAGAGCAGCCTCGGCGTCACTACAGAGTCCTTTGCATTTGTTTTGTATTGGCTGATCAATTTATCGAATACGTCTATAGTCCGATCTCGAAACTCCGCAGATGGTCTATTGAATGGAGAAATAGGCGAGGACGGATCGACAGATTCTTTGAGAACCACAATCAGTAACTTACGGTATCTTGCTAGCCTCGAAAGCTTGAGTTCAACAAATTGAGTGAACGCTTGACCGAGATCCTTCGGCTTCTGCTCTAATTCCAACTGATGAGTGTAGGCGGCGAAAATCTGCTCGTTGACGCGCTGATAGAAGTGAAAGACCAACTCCTCTTTGCTCCGACAATAGTAATAAATAGCCCCAAGTGCAAGACCACTATGCTTCGATATGTCCCTCATTGACGTATCTTCAAAGCCTTTAGATTGAAACAGATGAATGGCTGAATCGAGCACATTCAAGAATGTGCGCTCACCCTTTAAAGTTAGAAGTTGTTTGTTTTGCATCAACAATTTTGAACACGTTCTATTCTTTTCACAATACATTCGTTTGTGCAAGCTCGTCAATATGCTCTTAAATAGCCACTAATTCCAACTAGTTCAACGACAGAGCCTTGACTTGATTGGCATTATTGATTATAATTCGAACATGTTCGATTTTATCGAGAGACGAGCCAATGTTTGGACAGGCAGTAGAATTGAGCCCAATTGCAGCAGCAATCCTGGACAAATTGCTGGTCAACCGCCGGGGAATACCTGGTGAGACACCATGCTCCGAAGACTGCAGCCTGTGCTACAGGACGACCCTCGAGCGGATTGCGGCGTTAACAGACTACAGCCGCCCAATACACTTCGTGCTACCGGCATTTCCGGCAAAATCGCCCAACAGGCAAAAGGTATTGGGCGACATGCCCGACTGCGGCGAGGTGCTGGCACTCCAGAATTTGAATAGCCTTTGTACGGCAATTGGACATATCTACAGTCCTGGCGCTCATCTGACTATCTGCAGCGACGGCTTGATATTCAGCGATCTTGTCGGTATCACCGACACTAATGTGCTCAGGTATCACGCTGAGATTCAAAGGATTATCGAGCAGCAAAACCTGACCAGCTTGAATCTTTTTGCACTCAGCGACGTCGCACAGGGAAGCAGCGAGCATCAATTGCGCCAGTGGTGCCTTCAAAACTTTGCGCCGAGTCTCGAAGAAATTCGCGAGCAAATCATAGAAGACGAGCCGACACGAGACACATTCAATGGAATGGCGCGCTTCGTCCTGGAAGACCTACAGGCGACCGTAGGCAATACCGCACGCACAAGAACTAGCCTCCGAAAAGAAGCGAAGTCCCTAGCTTATCAAATGATGCAACGCAGCATTTCGTGGGGCGCTGCGGTCGCCGATCGATTCCCTTACGCAGTGCGCTTGTCGGTGCATCCACAATCGTCCCATAGCCCCAAGTTCGGTATTCAACTTATTGCGACGGTGGATAATTGGCTGACCCCGTGGCATGGCGTTGTCGCTGAAGTCGACGGCGTTCGGACCTTATGCAAACGACATCAGATTGAAGCTGCCGGCGGGCAAATCGTCTATTCCGACGGACGTCCAAGTCACTATGTTCTTAATACATACGACTTGCTGTTCGACGGCACTGGAGCGAAGTGCCTGGTAGCCAGAACAGCAGCTTTCTAGCCATACACCGAAGGAGGGATTCTTGAAGTCCAAGGCATTTGCAGTTCTTTGCATACTCAATGCAATCGCTATGTACATTCTCTCTGTCTGGGGTATGGTCGCACCAGATTCGGCAATGGACATGATGACTGGACTTTCACGCGAATGGGATCCCGAGACACTCTCATTGATGCGCATGCACAATGGAGCGGACTTCGGCGTGGGCACCGGATTCCTTTTGGTAGCGTTCCGCCCGCAGGCATCGTTTGCGGCTTTCGTTCTTTGCGTGGTAGGCAATATCTGCCATGGAATAGTTCACTTGCTGGACGAAGTGCAAGGACACCACCACCCCCACAACCTGATACCACTTGCAGTACTGTTCGTCTGGGCTATCGTACTGTGTGCACTCTATCCATGGGCAGAAGGATTTAAGACATGGAATGCCGGAGGACTGTCGAAATGAACCTAGCGGCACTAGCAATAACTGAGTCAACTGGCATAACTCCAATGAAGCCATTCGGTCTGAGAATCGAAGCGTCTCGAGGGGTGCCACCGCCTGTAACATCACTGGCAGTCAACGAACTTCGAGACTTGACCCGTCGCTACCACCTGCTCGTACTGAGAGGCTTTGCTGCTCTCGAGGAAGAAGAGTTCGACTCTTACACCGAAAGCTGGGGCCAGCGCTTGCGATGGAACTTCGGATACGTTTTGAATCTATTTCAACACCCCCAACCAGCGAACTATCTTTTTACTAACGGAAATGTACCGATGCATTGGGATGGCGCATTTGCAGAAGACGTACCCGAGTTTCAAATCTTTTCCTGTGTCTATGATGGGGGCAAAGAAGGTGGTGGACAAACGTTGTTTAGCAATACTAGTGCCATACTTGATGATGCCAGTCATCAACAGATGGAATCGTGGCGTTCCATCCGAGTCACTTACCAAACAAACAAAATCGCTCACTATGGTGGCACGTTCACTTCTCCAATTGTCTGCCCACATCCACTTACGGGACGACCTGTTATACGATTCGGACAACCGGCGGATAGTCTGACATCAACGCTCAATCCTTTCACAGCAACTGCAGAAGGTTGTACGAGAGAAGCTCAATCAGAGATATTTACCGCATTGGCAGAAAAACTCTACGACGAACGATTCTGTTACCAACACGAATGGCTGCAAGGAGATATCGTCATCGCAGACAACTTAACGCTTCTGCACGGACGCAAGTCGTACCAGTCAGGATGCGGGAGACATTTGCGGAGGGTTCATATTCTATGACTTTCACGCTCCAATACGCATTCAACATGATGAGAATTCGGCGCGCAGAATTCCTGATTGCAGAAATTCCCATCCTGGGAATTCCCATAGCTTTATCGACGTCAAGAATGGTCGGAATCGAACTGCCACAGCTTCTCGAATTTACTACTCTATTCTTTCTCCTCTTCAACGTCGGCGATATGGTCAACTGCTTGTGCGATCGAGACATCGACGTGGCGCAGAAGTCATATCTGGCCAAGGCCGTTACTGAGCTAGGCGTTGGAAATGTACTCAGTCAAATTATTTTTACTTCGATTGCGGCTATCGTCCTGGCAATCCACCTGTCATGGCAGCTGCACAAGCCTTACTTAACCTGGGTGACTCTTCTGGCACTCTTTGTAGCGGTATCTTATTCGGTGCCCCCTATTCGGTTCAAAAACAGAGGGCACCTTCAGATACTCTGGTTGCTGTTAGGATTGTTCGTACTGCCAATGCTCTTTTCTTGCTTGATTGTCGACTGCACAATTCAACCAATTACAATAAGCATCATAGTTTCATACGCAATAATTCAGACCGGTATAGTGCTGGTCAACACCGCTGAAGACTTCCTCGAGGACAGAGGATTTGGAATAAACACTGCAATTGTGTCGGCTGGACTTCGTCGCGGCATCTCGTACGCAGCTTTCATGGCCGCATTCGGTGTGATAACTCTTTTTCCACTATTTGCGCTGCTACTTAACGAGCTTGGTGGTTCAGTCTGGACTTTCATTGTACCAATAATTGGGCTGGGACTATGCTTCTGCACATTCCTGAAGATCTTTCGCCTGTTTCAAGACTTGCAAAATGTTGACGAAACATCCGGAGCGGAGCTGGTCAAAGCGCAGGCAAAAATGGTGCCAATAGCACTGACATCGATTGCATGGTGTGCTTTCGCCTGTGCTCTACAATGTGCGATCTTAAGATTGGGGGGCTAATACCATGCGCCCCATCGCCATTGTCGGGGCTGGTCCAGCCGGATTGACAGCCGCTATAGCAGCCGGTCAACGAGGACTACCGGTCATCGTGTACGAACAATCCAGCGCCCTTCCCCAAATCGGCGCAGGATTTCTAATTCACAGCAATGGTCTAAGAGTCTTACGAAAGCTCGGACTCTTTGACGACATCAAAGAGCTTGTTCAACTCACAAAACAAATCGTGACGGATCGCTCGGACGGCACACAGATAATGGAGCTCGACTACTCCAGATTGCCCATTCCTGAAAATCATGGCGCTGTGATTTTGAGAGAAGATTTGCGGCGCGTCCTGTTCAATGCAGCTCGGTACCATGGTCCGATTAATTTCGACCATCGCTGTCGCTCGCTCGAGACAGATGGATCAAACGTCCGCCTGCAATTCGACAACGGCTTCGAAGCCGAGCACTCAGTGGTGCTAGCGTGCGATGGAGTTAACTCGAGATTGCGGCAACTAGCTGGATGGAATGCACGGGTGATACCGGCTGACTACGTCACTTTCGCAGGTATATCGAACAGGTCTGGAACCTCCGATTGCGCGCGCGAAGTCTGGACTTCGAAGGGGCAGTATGCAGGAATCTGCCCGCTGCCGGATGGGCGCAGCTTCTTCTACGCGAAAGGCTACAGAACGAGCAGTTCAGATTTTTCGCTCGACAAATGGCTTAACGACTGGAAGATAGAAGACCCTGGAGTACACGCAGTTCTTGCCGGGAGCAATCTATCGAACCTGGTCAAGACAGAATTCCGTCAAATATACGTCGATAGTTGGTCCAGATCCGGCGTCTTTTTACTTGGCGATGCAGCTCATGCAATGCGACCAAATCTGGGACAGGGAGCCAACAGTTCGATGGTGGACGCGCTCATCCTCATAGAGCTGTTGGCAAAGTATTATGACAGACCAGCAGACCTGAATAGAATCGGACTGCAGTACCAAGAGATTAGGCAACCATTCGTCTCTCTGATTCAGCGTTTTTCGAAGCTTATTGATGTGGTTCGAAATTTACGAAGCCATTCCGCACAGATGATTCGAGACAGATTACTTATGATGTCGAGCCAGTTTAAATGCACAGAAGAGTTCGTCATGAGCCTGATTGCTGGATACAATCCCAAAGAGAACATCTTCTTCGATTGAAGAGGATTGTAACTAAAGACAAGGTGACCTTCATTGAGTAGCAGAATCGCTTTGAAAAACTTCAACCCAATTAAGTCAAAGGTTTATCTCGAAGGTTCGGTCTCGGCAAATAGCTTGCGGTAACAACTCCATCAGATCGAGGTATCGTCAATCGATTCGGATCTGGCGACACGTGTTGCTCAGAATCGGCTGAACAACAAGTGTCGCCAGATCCGAATGGTGAGAACCCGTTTCCGCTAGCACCGCCAGTAGCACTAAAAGAATTACTGTGCAGACACCACATCACGCGCGAGGGTAACAGCACAGAGCTTTGCTCTCGACTGTTGCACTGCGGTCTCCGCAGCGGATAACAAAACGGGTAAGTCGGCGGCGTCATCTGGATATGAAGCAATCCCGATTGCCAGCGAAAGATTTGTCGTCTCGAGACCAGGACCCAGAGTGGCACTAAGCAGCGACACCAGAAAGCTATCCGCATCCTTTGCGGCATCTACCGCCTTGGTGTCAGGCAGAAGCAGTGCCAGCGTCCGGTTCTCATACTCAGCCAATATTCCATTGAAAATGTTCTTGATGTGCATGCCTAGCGTGACAATTGAACTGGGTTTTAACTCAGAACTTTTCTTTCGCCCCTGACCTACCTCGAACAATACCAAAGAGAGAGAGCGATTCGGACTGAAGCGAATCTGCTGATCCGCGAGAAATAGCAGCGCAGGAAAGGTATACAGATTGGTTATCTCGTTCTTCAGCAGGCCTTTGACCTGCGGGATCAAACTCGCATCGAGCGCTTTTGGTTCTACCTTGAGCTGTTTTTTCTCTTTGGACGCCTGAGCAAAGTTGACGACGTCACACAAGATCAATGTACTCACCAGGTTGACCCACTGGCTCCGCTGAAATCCAAGCTTGTCGATGATCTCTTGAAGAGAACAACGTCCGTCAATTCTCAAATAAAGACCCTTCAGCAACTGCATGTCTAAAGGAGCCCCTTTCAGGAGCGCTTGCTCGAACTCCTGCTCACTGAGATTGGGTTGCGTTCTAACAAGAACAGTACTCGTGCTCAAACCGCGCTTCTTCAGAAACTCTGTATTGTCGAGCAGCTGAGCGCCTTGCAACATCAATGAGTTAAGACCTTGCGTGATCGTCTTCTCATCAGTCCTTATTTTCGGTTCGAAGTGAAAATCACCATCCTTCCAACAAATAGTTTGAAGGAAGCACTCATCGCCAGTACTGTGTGTTCCCTCTGCATGCACGGGAGTGCCATTCTCAAAAAAGATGTCCACTGATGACCACTGTCGTCGAATACGTAGGCGACCAGTCAGCTGACCCAGAGAGATCGATTGCAAAAGAGTCGGCGTATTGACTAACGCGAGATTACCGTAGAGCTGCTGCTGATGCGGGGATAGAGCAGTTGACGGTGAATAGATCGGAACATTATCGAGCGTTGGCGTCGGAGAATCCCAGGCAGCGTAAGTCTCTTCGGTAACAGGCTTGGGAGCCGACGCCTGGGCTGCGCGCGCGACCTCGGGCTTCGGGCTCTCATCGGTCATTCTCGGAAGCTTAGTGAACGTCCGCAATTGGTCAGGTGGTGGTGCTGAAGGATTCGATGTGGTCTCTCCCAGCTCATGCATCAACATGGAGTAAACGAGCTCAACATCGGAGGAAAGATGGAACCAACGAGGCAAGAGGCTGGAGCCTAAACCGGAAAACAATCGCCACTCATAGGTTTCGCTCGGAAGATCAGCAAAAATCAACGACAGAATGAACTCGTTATCGTTCGCCTGCCACGAGCAAGAACATTTTTCGCCAGGCTGCCCCTTCGCAGCAGTGGCCAATGCTTGCAGATCATTTTTGGACGGTCTGCCATCAAGACGCCGAATCATTTCCAGCACCATACATCAAGGACCTTGTAGACCCATTGAAATAATTGTAGCACTACCATCTGGAAGGGCTTATGAGCAAAACTGCCTCTCCAATTCATCGATCGAAGTAATAACGACTCAAACAGATAATGGCGAAAACGTTGTTGAAACGAGGAATTCAGTTTATCCCGGCACGAAAAAAAACTCGCCACCTCCGCCCACCCGCATGACAACCAGACTGTATTGAGGTGGATCGAAAGAAGGATTGGCGACGGCATCGAACAGGCAATAGTGTGCTAAGTGCAAGAAGTACACCATCGGTGGTGTCGTGGAAATTTGTCTTGACTTCCAGGTTGCTATGTGTTTGATTGTAGTCAGCTTGCAAGCGAAGGAATCAAGACCTTTGGTGGGGCGGACAACGAAAAGGTTCGATAACCCACAAGGAGCGATCTATGAGAAAAGTTCTTGCGGCTACTTCTATTTTCGTGACTGCCACCATCCTGAATTCGGCAATGTGCCCTTCCGTCATGGCACGAGTCAGCGCGCGGCCCAGCGCCGCGGTGAAGATGCGGGGTGCGAAGAACATCGACAGGCCAGCAGAACAGGCGCTATCGAAGCAAGCCAAAGCACAGACGATGAAGGCACTGCCATCAATGGTTTCACTGGACAACACGAAATATCCGCAGGCGAAGAATCAAGCTGCGCCAGCGCCTACACCAGCAGATACATCACCATCGCAGTGGACGGCTCCGAGAGTTTCTTCTCTGTACGATCAATCACGCTATGATGATTGTGCATTCTGGGTGGGCGATGACAGCGGATTATCGCTTGGTTCAGATGATCTGAGCGTCTCGATCCAGCAAGAAGCGGTACAGGTCATCAGCAGCGAGCGCAATAAAGATTCTGTTTCCGATGATATCACAGACAATACCAGGTTAATTGGTGCCTGCTTTGTGGCGGCAGGTGTGTTTTAGTACTACGGCCAACGTGTTTTAGCACTACGGGCAGCGTGTTTCGGAACTTCGGGCAACGTGTTTTAGAACTACAGCACCATGTTTTAGAACTACAGCAGCGTGTTGATGCGAACTATACCCAGTCTTGCTCCTCCCAATCGGAGAGTTCGGCCCTATTGATCAGCCCACGCCGAAATGCAAGATTAAGGGCCCGACACCTGTGGTTGTATTCATCATCCTCCGACGCGCCCTTTGTCGAAATTCCAAGTTTTGTATAAAGACACTTCAATCGAGCTTGCACCGCTTTGTCGGTTATGTAGAGGCGCTTGGCTATGGCTCGATCAGTGAAACCAATCGCGATACAGATGAGCACTTCGAACTCGGCCTCGGTAAGACCGGTGGCACCATTCTCGGTGCGTCTTGCGATACGCTGAATGCGTGGATGTATCCAACAGTCCCCACCAAGAACCGCATTGGCCGCATCTATGACCTGTTGGTCGGTAGAATCTTTCAAAACATATCCAAATGCTCCCGTAGGAGGTACCATTTTCCACAGCTGCCGAACGAACACTTCGTCTGAATGATTTGAAAGAATGACTATAGGCATCTGCGGTTGTTCTTTCAAGATTCGGGCGGCAGATTTCACGCCGGACATTACAGGCATTTCGATATCTAGAAAAACAAGCGATGGTTTGTGCTCTCTGACCAGTTCATAAGCCCGCTGACCATCTTCCGCCTCATATATTCGCCCCTGGGCAACGAATCGCTGAGTCAACAGCTCTCTGAGCCAGGCTCGCTCACGCTCCTGATCGTCTGCAATCACGATCGCCGCATTGTTGTCTGAGCAATGTTGTTGCGTAGTCTTGATGTTCATTCTCTTAACCTGTTCAGCACCTGTTTTGTTACCGCTTTCAAAGTTGCAAACACTCCACGCCCATCCATAGCTATCGCTTCAAAGCTGGGTACGTTGAGCAGGTTGCATTCTCGTTCTAGTCGCTCAAGCGACATTGCGCTTGAGATGTCACGCTTGTTGTATTGAATTACCCATGGCAGACTGTCGGGAGTCAAACCGTATTGGGATAGATTGTCGGCCATATTGTTCAATGACTCGATATTCTCGGCACTGCGCATGACGTCCGAGTCGGCGACGAAGATGATTCCATCTGCGCCATTGAGAATCAACCGCCTACTGGCGTTGTACTCGACTTGACCCGGCACTGTATATAGAGAAAAACGGGTAGTGAAGCCAGCTACAGTGCCTAAATCGAGAGACAGGAAGTCGAAAAACAAAGTTCTTTCGGTCTCAGTCTGCAATATTACGATTTCTCCACGGGTTAGAGGAGACAACTGACTGTATATGTATTTCAGGTTGGTAGTTTTGCCACCCAGTCCGGTACCATAGTAGACAATCTTGCAGTTTATTTGCTTCTCCAGCAAGTTAATAATGGCCATATCACGACTCTCCGGATGAACAATTCGGTACGGAGAACCTGCCTTAGAAGCGGCTCTCCACAATCCGATCTTTTCAACTCGGTCGAGACTATTGAATGAGGTGGCGCTTAATTGTAAGTTGGGGATCACCCTAATCATTTAGACGCAATCCCCTTGTAGAGCAGTTGGGAATCGACCATAAGGCCGGGACATGGCAGTGCTATCGAAAGTAGCGTGCCAGTCGGAAAAGACGTCGACTTCTGTATCTGTACGGTGGCACCGATAGCGGTGGCTCGTTCTTTGATTATCTTTAAACCTCTAGACAAGGTTCGTGACTTAGAGGGTTGTATCCCTTTTCCGTTGTCCTCTATGCTCACCACAAGCTGATTGGCGCTTTTGGTTACGGTAACCAGTGTACGCGTAGCACCGGAGTGCTTTTCTATGTTATTCAAGGCCTCCTGCGCAGCTCGATAAATTGCGAATTTGGTATCCATCGAAAGCGGTTCAAACTGATAGGACCAGAGGTTCGAAATCATGGTTGTCTCGATCAGGGTTGAATGTCGAAATCGAGCCACTAGTGTCCGCAGAGATGAAAGTAAGCCGACTTTGTCGATAAGATATGGATTCAGTTCCGAAATCACGCTATTCATCGCCCCCTCGATAACACGCATGCGTTGTCTCACATCCTTACGCAAGCTTGCATCTAGAGAGCCCACAGCCAACTCGTTGACCTCAGCCATATGCGGGTCGATGAGCTTACGTATACTCTCAACAATCTTCTTCCTTTCGACGTCGACTGTTAGCTTGCGAAAAAGCTCACACTCACGATTCAGAATATCCGCCCACTCTTCTTGGGCGACAGCAATAATTGAATCGAGCTCTTTGATTCTTACAAGCGATATCTGTCCGACCTGCGTTAAAGCCACATCGTTGGCAACAGGTGATTCGGCAATAGAAATCACGACATCGTAAGGAAACTGTTCACCAGTTTTAACACCAAAACTTTGCTGAGCACCAGCAAGTGTGCACCACGATTCGAATATGCTGAACTCAACACTTTCCAAAAGCCAGTCGGCGGACGAAACCCTTTTATCGACACATTTGATGGTGATGACGGTTCGGTCTTCCACCCGGCTGCAACTCAGAATCAAGATGTCGTTGTTCGAAGTGGCAAACATTCGAAGTACCGTCTGTACGGCTCGGTAACAACAAAGCTGTTGGTGCTCATTCAACGTACACTCTTCGTCGTCACCCGAAAAAACAATCGTTCGACCGGTAAATCGCGAGTACCTTTTGCACATGTTACCGAGGGCACAGTTCAACCCGAACTCTTCTAAATCAACGGCATGAAGCTCGGCTAGCTGATCTCGAAAAGCTGCCACCGTTATGTGCAGTTTGTCGACGAGCTCGCGAGTCGAACCTACTGGGGACGGTCCATCCTCTCTCTCCTGAATTGAACGAATCAATCGTGACAGCAGAGGTAAGACTTCGTCGTGAATCTCCTTAGCGACACGCCTTCTTTCATCTTCGATCGCTTTGAACTCTATATTGAATTTGATCGCGCGCGCGTTCTGCGACCATTGGGCGCCAAGGCCATGGATAATGGCATTGATTGCCGAGTACTCATCCTGTGGATGAAGTTCAGACATCACAGTAGTCCCCGCCCCTATTTCCAATCTAGCAGATAGCTTCGAATCGCGTGGGCGTCACAGCTCCATTTTGCAACAGCTCGTAAAATAACGTACTGGGGTGGTCTTTAATCCAGACCTGGGTAAAACCCTAAGTCGCTAAGGAATTGTTGAACATAACCGGTTCAAACGACCAATCACTTACCAAACCAATGCACCACAATTCATTCCAGATCCTTCTGAAGTCAAAACCGAAGCGCTACCTGAGGAAAACGTATTGCTTGATTCCATTTGTGCCAGACTGGAGTTGAAACTTCACCCGCGCACTTGAAGGAGGCACCTCTGTTGGTGGCATAACCGATGCGTGTCTATTCTGAAGCTCCATAACAACATCAAGATACAACGAGGGAGGCACCGAAACATTTTTCACAGACTTACCGCTCTTCGGTTTTTTCAAAGCAACAGTCATAATCACATCGCTTATCGCCTTGGCCTGATCGAAGGTCGGATGCGGTAGCTGCCGACTCGTGTTCGGCGCACTCGAGTTATCCGGAACGACCGACTTTTCATCAATCTTTGATTTTGCTTTGCCAGCCTGAGATGCGACATCGTTCAAGTCGAACGAGCCAGGACACTTTGGCAGAAAGACTAGCGAAGTCTCACCGAACTCGTCTGTGATACAAAGACCTTCTTCCGAGCTATCCGCGGATTGTAGACGCGCTTTCGCCCTGACAGTCACAGATCTATCTGAAACCGGTCGGTTGAATGCGCTTTGACAGATCAATGGCTCACAAGAAGTCTGGGTTGCCTGAGCTGGAGCGGTCGCAGCGAAACTGACCACGACCATCATCAACCAGCGAACTCCTGGTATCCATATAGATTTAGATACCGACTTCGAAAAACCCATTTTCCCTCCAGCTTATCGACAGTTCCGACATATCGTCGCCAGGCGCATCGCTTTTACTTTCCTTTGAGCGCCTTATCATCAAGCATAGAGATACGGCGTCTTAAATTTGTCCTCGAACTGTCCCCAAAATGTCTCCAGGCGTTTTCGGTTTTCTTTCAGCATCTGCGGCTTGATTGAATCCGCCACAAGAGAAAACTGCCGACAGCCGAGAATTAGGGGGTATCGAAGTGGAGTTTCTCGCCGAACACAATCGATTTTTCGATTTCGTGCACTATTTCATAGGTTCGGAAAATTCCCAAAATACCGCAAACAGTGCGTGGACAAGAGACTTCAGATAAGATATAACCGACACAACGGTATCCGTAGCTCACCTAGTGTGACCAACGTTCTTCACCTCGAGGAGCAACATGACTCTAATTAGAAGAGAAAGACCAACTGACGAATTGCTGGAACTTGCCAGAATCGAAGACAATAACTTTCAAGCGAACATTCGTATGTTAGGCGACGTATTGATCGCATTCGATCACTTGTTTCGTTTGCACGGCTCTTTCACTTCCTTCGTTGAGAAAGCAGCGATGGAGCTCGGCGAGAATCCATACCTTGCGATCAACAACTTCTGCCAATTGATCGCCCAGGATCTTCTTAAGGGGATGAATTCTCTTTGCAAAGGGTACTTAACTGACTCGAGCTTTCACCTCCGGAGATCGATAGAGTCCGCCGCCTGTTTAATTGAGATTTCGAAAAATCCGAACAAAGCGGACATCTGGAGCGCCATGGAAGAAGACGAGCAGATTGTCGAGTACGTGAAGAATTTCATGGTGTATAAACTCGTCAAGAATAACATGTCTCAGAAGGTAATCGAGCAGTACGAGACGCTCTGCCTGTCAGTTCACCCATCAGCATTATCGATGGCTCACAGAACCAATGCCACCGAGGGTGGTATCTGGACGATTCGCTTCTTCGATGTCGATCGAATAGAGGACATCCCACACGTGAAGATGATGATTTTAAACATGCTGACCACCCACAGGCTCATCTTGGACGATATGGCTTCTGCCTTTGCATCTTCACCATCGTTCGATTTTCAAGCGTATCAACCTTTGTCGGAGCAGGTTTATGCAGTTTGGAAAGAGATCACCGGTTCTCTTCTCGCATCAGGCGAATTGCAAATTCCCTCACAACAGTGAAAACCCGCCACTTTTTGACAGGGGAGTTACCGAATTCCCTCGCGGAATGAAGGCGATGCCTCTGCGAAGAGTATTCCCTCGACGGCATAACAAGGCATCCAAATTATTCGGCTAAGTTCTCCGCAAAACTGCGTGCCAAAACGTGTCAGATCACTACTTAATAGAGCGGACTACCGATATAAGGCATAGTGATAAAAATGGTCGAAAAAGATAAGAGAGACCTTAAACCAGGCTGCCATGCGGTGCGACCTGGTGTTAATTTCGGGCTGAACGCACCAGACTTAGCACACCAGTTGTCAATATTCGTACAATTACGCTTGCGAGTTACGACAAACGCATGAATGATGTAAGTGCGTTTTAAATGCTCCAATCGATCGTTTTGTGAGCCGCGGATTTTTAGGAGAACATCGACAATGCTTCGCATATTTCTTCTGTCTATGTCAGTGTCGTTTCTCGCGGGAATGTGCTTCTTCACCATACGAGCAGAAGAGGAGCTCACCAAGTCAAAATTCGTATCGGACAACGCAAACATCAGAAGCTATGCCACTGAGACTACCGAAGTATTTTCCCGATGCAAGCACCGGGAGCACGATCGGCTTCTAATAGCAAACTAAACCAGGTTTCAATAGAGACCATGGACTGGGTGTCGATAAAGTCGAACCATCCCAAACCTATCTATCGCGCAAGAGTCATACAAATTCAGTCCTGCAACCGATGCCATGGTCCAGTAGAGTGACCTCTCTGGCAAAAGCGCGGGAGTCAGTTTTTTCTACTCGACTTTTGATGCGCACCGTCACCCTACAGTCGCCCCAGCTTTGATATCCACTCACAAAACGGTGTTAGGGCAGAGTTGTAGCCGACAACATCTATCATCATTTGTTTTTTTCCAACTAATGACCAGCGCTTGATCTTCCCTGATGGTTCGACGATCGCTGAGGGTCCAGTGTTCGACGAGAATACAACATACCGTCGATTTTCCACTGCGCGCATCACACAAAACGCGATCATCTGATTGCCGATCATTGAATTTCGAAACCAGGCTTGATCGCCGAGACACACGAGCAACTGTCCGCCTTCCCGTACACTAGAGGCACACAATTCAGGCGAAATTATCTCGTAGCAAATGAGCGGTGCGACTTTTCCGCATGAAAAGTCAAACACTGTCGGCGCGGTACCATGACGAAAACCAATCCATGTCTCGGGGCATCGCAACGCGGTTCTGAACGGTTGAAAGAAACTCGGGGTGTACTCAAGGAAAGGCACAAGATACCGCTTGTGGTGAATGGTCTGGAGGAATTTACCTTTGGAGCTTATTCCGCAAGCCGCATTATAAATAGCTTTTTCATCCATGTCGAAGCAACCAACACAAATGTCATTACCGTGTTTTACAGCGACTTCCGCCAGGCGCTCTTTTATCGGTTCCGCAACGTGAATTGGGAGCGGCAACGCAGTTTCGCTACCCAGGCACAAGCCGCGCGGACAGTCTTCAATCATGGAAAGAAACGGCAATACATAGCCCGGTTTTGTCGGAACCAATCGGTTCCTCACCCGGAAGTTATCGTTAGCTTGAAGTACAGTGACTGGAGAGTAAGACTGGCATGAATACTGCGCAGTATTACAAACCCAAACAGTTGAAGCAACAATTGTTATGGCAACAACGAACAATTGAGTCCATGCAAAAGTCCGACTCGGTCTATTCGAGACAAGTTTGTTTTCAAACCGCGGGCGAAACAAGAAACACGCCAGGAGCGCCACTATACCGCTACCGAACGAGAACAGCAAAGCGCCGATAGCCGCAATCGAGACTTGTAGGATTGCTATCTGCCCCTTTGGCTTCTTTAGCGGTTCGAGCCGCCCGGAGGCGATCATTGTTGTAGCCAACATTGCAATCAATGTGTTCACCAGGACTATCAAAAAACAAATCCCAATGCCGCCTATTACAGATGCAAGTTGAATGATCCCGTCCTGGCGGTATTGTGAGTATTCAAACATGCCCCATGGAATTGTCCATCGATTAGATAGATCGCTGTGAAATCCCATCAGTAGATGCGCATTGCCCAATCTGTTAATGCAAAGCAACCAGAGTGATGGTATTGCTATCGGTGCCCACCACCAGGTTCGAATTGCACTGCCTGTAGTGCTCCTCGTGCACGGCAACATCCTGCATGCCAGTGAAAAAACTGCTACATTGACGGACTGGGTCAAGACCATGAATACATAGCCACCAATGACCATTACTATGCTCTGCCAGTCATTAAAGCCAAGCCAATTAAGAGGATGAATTGCCGCTACCCAATTGCAATAGACGAGGTAGTAACCAACGCCGAAGCACATTCCTCGCCAGAATACAGTCATCGCTGACGGACCGACAAAACACGATACAAGGAGTGGGCTGAGTCCAATCCAGGCCAGATACCACTGGTCAAAACCGGGAGCGGACAGCGCAAGTACGCAGCCACACAAGAAGTTGCCCAATTGGATCAATCGCTCTCTGTAACCGCGAAATTTCGACGCCAATTCGGCGGGGTTTTCCTGAGATCCTACTGGTAGTGGCGCCTGGCGCTCTGCGATGATTACCATGTTCGGTTCTCCCGAGGATTGAGCTCACCGGCACCAACACTCTGTTGCAGACCTGTTGCACCGGGCAACCACGAGTCTGTCCGTCCTGAAGATTGGATGCGTTTTCCAACCCAGCGTTTTAGCGAATCAACTATCTTGGACAAGTCTTCGGGGTACAAGAACAAAATATAGGCTGCCATAAAAATCCACTCAAACACAGGCAGATAGATGGTCCAGTCGATACCTACATGCAGTAAAACCCCGAGCACCAGGACCGGATATCTGACTCTTCTTGAGGGCACCCATATTAGGGTCCACAGTAACAACTCAATGACCAACGTTGACCACGTGAGAGCTTTGATGCACAACAAATTGTCGAGAATAAATGGCACAGGCAAATTCATCATGTCATCAAGCCTACTTGCATAGTAGATCGCGATACCATTGATCCATTGCAAGCCGGTCACCTTGTACCAGAAGGTGACGCAATACGCTAGAGTCAACTGCACCTGCAACATTCTCTGCGCCCACGGCTCGCACAGCGGCGTCGTCGAATCGCGGTCCTTGCGCATCAGACGATCGACCGACAACAGGGCTCCGGCAGGCGACATCATTACGAAAAATGCAGAGAGACGTAAGAACAGATCGCCACCATTCTGGTTGTACGGATAGTGCGAGTGCAAAGTCAATAAACCGAGAAAGACTACGATGCTTGAATACCGGGTCTTGAAACCAGCGATGAGAGCCAATGTCGACAGCATCAGCACGAGGTAGAACCCAACGACGAACGCATCATGCTGAGGAAGGAGGGCCAAAAGGTCAAAATGCGCTCTGCCGTGCCAATAGTGTTTTGAGATTGTCGCTCCAGCGCCCAGTCCATCGACGCCATAGAAGAAGAGAAAATGTGGTGCCAGCAGGAGCAAATTTTCTACAACGAGCAGTCCAAAGACAATTCGAAAAACCGCCATTGGTAGAGGAGAGCAAGGCTCGAACCAAAACCGTTCCCAACTGTTGCATAAGAGCGAAAGAACCTTCATTGTCACTTCTCACCCTTCTCGCAATAGAAAAATGAGTTGAAGTATCGATTGTGCGCTGGCAACTTGTCCCGTTGCGCAAACTCACTCGGCGGTGGAATCGGTACCCACCGATAGCCCAGCATCACGCTGGTCACGGGATTGACAGCGTCATCGTGGCGGCGCGCAATCGCTCTGCCCACATCGACCCAGTACTCCTTATGACTAGGCCAAGACAGGCTGTCGATATAGAAGCGTCGAAGTTTGTCATTGGCAATATGCTCAAGCAGATTCATTCTGTCGAATCTGGGCGCTTGCCAGAGCTCCTGAAGACCATCGGCATAGGAAATGGTTCCAGCTGGATGAAAGTTGACTCTTCTGACATTGGGACAAAACAACTTCCAGTTTTGAACCAGACCAAGACCGGAGATTATGCCGAAAACGGGCGATATGAGTTTGCGTTTGAGCTTCTCCGATGGCAGCGCAGACGCGGACACACAAAAGAAATAGGCGATGATAAACAAAGAGAGCCCTATGTGTCGTGCGACGCGAAACTTACTCGGCGAAGTACCGCACGAATCTGCCTGCTTCAATTCTGTGTCGCCCGTGTCGCACCCATCGCGCTGGGGAAGGACCTGACCAGTGCGATTAGACGAAAAACTGCCATTGTATCGCTGTCTCTCATTCACACCAACTCTTAGAGACCTCTCACCCTGAACAGAGAAACTGCAGAAAGCGAATATGATACAGTGCTGTTGACTACTGGAAACAGTTATGAGAATGATTTCTAGAGTTGACGTTACGTCCGTCTGTCGATTTTTCGCCTGGGCGGGTCTTTTGATTGCGGCGATAGCTGGATGGTTTGGTCCGGCAATTCGCGACGCCTCGAATGCGCGACTCGATAGCAGCACCTCCCTATACCTGGACCGCGAAAAAGCGCGTGCAGTTGAGCTTGAGAAGGTCGCAGCCGAACTTCCCAACGAATCGCAGCAACGGCGTAACACGATTCGAAATATCGCGCTCATTCAAAGAGAAGTCAGAGACAATGACGCCGCCGCCGCAAAGCTGAAGAGCATTCATGACGCAATAGAAATTCCACAAGATAGATACTGTTCGGAATACGTCGAAAATCTTCTCGATCAAGCCAATCTCCACGACGACAGCGGCAACTTTACTGAGGCGCGCACATGCTACGAGAGCATACTGGCATATGACCGAAAACACTTCGGCGAGCACCACTTGAAAGTCGCAAGAGACCTCAATAATCTAGGATTGCATTACCTGACGCTAGGGCAGGCTTTTGAACACAATCCCAATCGGCAAAACGAATTCGCTGAGGCGTTTCACTACTTGCAGCAGTCGATGCAGATCTATCGCGAGCATAGGACAGACAAAGGCGACAATGGTGTAGTTGCAAGACACAACCTGTCAATTTGCCAGCGCAACTTCAATGTTCTGATTGCAGAGCTGCAAGAGGCGAAGACCGATCGGTGAACAACGAGATGATTAGCCAAATCAAGCGCAGCAAATCAAGCACGAATCGTTTCGTAGTTTCCTGCATTTTGCTTGCAGCCTTATCCGCTTTGTCGCTGTCATTTTTGAAAGAGACCTGTGCCGCCTGCGATGTCGCTGCGAGCCTTACACCCATATCGAATCTCAATCTATACGGCGCAGGGTTCTACGCGATACTGACAATCTTCGCAATGCAGACGCGACCAGCCTTCATAAAGTGGCTTTCCTTCGGGCTTTTCTTTGCCGCAGGCTGCCATGCCGTACTTCTATTCGTTCTCTCAATAACTCACACCGCATGCATTCCCTGCATAATTTGTGCAATGTGCATTTTCGCAGCTGGACTGTTTCTCCACAAAAACACCTCGCTGAAAGCGATTTCACTCGCCACCACTAGCGGTATCTTGCTTTGTGCAGGCACATGGTTGTTGCAATACCAGTCAAACAAAGCGCTGCTCAAGGAGAGCACTGCAAAAGCGGTGAAGTTCACACAGTGGCCAACACAACCACACGGACCGATAAAAGTTTCCGTCTTCGCACTCGACAGATGCAAGCGATGCACTGCGTACAAGCGCGAAATGATTGAGCTCGCAAAACAACGATACGGCAATAATATAACCATCGAATATCCGACAGTTCCCGAAGCAATAATAATTCCGACCACCGTCATTGGTGGCGCAAACCCGACGATTCTAGTTGGAAAACCAACCTGGAACGAACTCGCAAACGCAATAGAATTCAGCATTACGTCTATGCGTACCAATAAATTGAGCACCAATCCAGCCAACGGAATCTGATGCCATAGATATACTCAACAAGAGCACGTTTTAGAAACATTTTACAATTGCAGTTTGATATGGTGCTCCAAGAGGGAAGTCAATATCTTATATTCGCAACTGGTATCCAATTGCCGACATTTTTTTGAGAAACCCAGGGAGATTCATGCGTTCACCACGTAACCCCATCGCCATATCTTGTCTCTTCCTGACCGCAGTGTTCTCTGTTTCACTCAGCGCGTGCACATTCGATGATGATTGCATAAGCCCGTTCACCGGGACCTATCTCGGAAGCAAGCACGGCTCGCTCTTCAACTGTCTGCAGTTGATACAGGTCGAAGCCAATATCGTCAATCTGAGACGGGCGGCACAAGTGACCCCTCCACCCAGATCAGTTTTCATTCCAGAGAAGCCGAATAACCAGCCGGCCGAAGAAGCGCCAGCGCCACAAGAGCAGGAGCCCGCGCCCCAACAGCAAGAACCAGCTCCGGATGGCCCCGGTGGCGACTAACAGCGCACCACATTCGGTGCTTTGACATAAAGCTTTTGTTTTTTCCTCACTGAGGTGATCCCGCCTCACACAATCGCCATCCCTCGAAGGGATTGCTGGCCCAGAGAATTTCCGGAGTAACCTGCCCTCGTGCTTTATAAAAATTGTCGATACTCGCATCACAAACAATGCGGTCAGTGCTTTGCTTTATCTTCGGCAGCGGCAGAATTTCTGACACCTTTTTTCCTCTATGCCACTCAAGAAATCGAGGGAAGATACGACCAACTAAATAAGCAGTGTCGTCTGGGTCATTCGCGTCGTAGATAAAATTCAAAAATTCTTTGAAAAGGTCAATTCTCTCAAACACCCTATGCGGTGCCAGTGTAGTCAATCTCCAACTCGCGTAAAATCTGACGAGAGGCTCCGTATCATCTAGCATTGACACCAGAGTTTCTACCACTCTTTCGCAATAGGTCTCATCGTTTTCAACCGCACCCAAGTAGGCATCGAGTTCCTTGCAGCCAATCAGTCGTCTTCGCCAGTCATCGTCTCTGCACGCGAGAAGCAGAAGATCCAGCCTCTCTCTCGCGCCGAGCAAACTGTTGTCGGAGATTTCCTCGCACAGCTCCTGGGATCGCCATGTGTCTTCCTGCACATCGAGAAACTCATCAAGCTCGCTAGTCAAATCCTCATTAAAGAATGCAATGCCAACAATGACGAGCACAGCATCGAGCAAACCTCTATTAGCGATAGCCTCGAAGAACTTTTCTCGCCCCTCGTCATCTTGCAGTCTGTCTGCCTAGCCAATTATGATACTCAGGCGGCGGCTTGGCTAGGACCTGCTCAATAGTCACTTTTCTCTTCTCTGCACCATCATTCATTAGTCACGATTATATACCACCCACAATTCGTGGGTCCGAAGTGTGCAATCGAACAGTTGTTTTACTGCTTTGTCGCATAGCAACAGTCTCTGCAACGTCACCGCAGGAAACTTCAGGGAAAACCCCAATTCGAAATCAAATACAAAATGCGACGATGGACCTCATGCATCCTAGCTTCCACAGCCGTAAGCAACTTGCATGGGGAACCCTGCTCTTCCTGACAGGTTTCTTCAGTTCGCTCCTTGCGGGCGCGATCGGATTTATTGGTTGGCAATACTGCAAATGCACCGACGAGCAGCGACCAACCTTTGTGGCAGTTCTGTGCGGGATAATTCTTCTCATTCCGGTCCATGTGATGCTAACCAGGAATCTCGAGGAGATTGGACCAGCCAAGATAAAGGACTGGATAAAACCGTTGGAGAACAAGCCCTTCTTGCCGTTTCTTACCATCGGACTGTGGGCATTTTTCATTGTGATTCTGACCAATCCTTTGGAGTCCTGGTTCCGATGCGCATTTGTCCTCTTGATCTACATGCCGGTTTGCTTCGGTTTCATAGTCAAGACTATTCCGAATATTCCAGACGAAAACTTCAAAAAGCGGAGGCACCCGGTGGAAGATTCGGACGAATACCGCTCCATGAAGAACACTATCGATGCTCTTCCAGATTGGTTATTCGCAAAGGACATGCTGGAGAAATCGCTGCACGTCAGACTATCTGATGGAACCATAAACTGCATCGTGGACGCCGATCATCCCGTGCCCGCAACAATCAGGAAATCCTACTTTCTAGACAGCCTGAAGCAACAAGCGCGCCTCGAACTGTATTGGATTGAAAACTACTCTAGAACGCCGATCGCGGAATATCTTATCTCCAACATCCCTAAAAATGGAACCAATGAGAAATTGAAAATCGAATTGACATTCAAAATCGATTCGAACAAACAGCTGACATGCGACGTAGCAAGGCCACTCAAGCTAGAGAGAAAGAGCTCGGGTTCGTCCAGCTAGATCAGAACTTTGACACCAATCCAGTGATAACGCGTCGAGTCTAGAACTATCGCAACGTAGGCAACCGATTAGCGTCGCGTCATTAGATTTTTCGGTGTTCCACTCAGGTACGCCACCATATTTGATATCACCTGTTCGCTGAGCCGGGCTCGCGATTCTTCTGTTCTACCGGCGACAACAGTTGGGTAGATTACGTTGGCAAATGTTCGAAACTGCCTATAAATAGGATCGCAAGACTCATCCATTATTGTCAGATTTTTTGGGTTAGAGCTCCAATCAGAAAAATCCGCTGGTTCAAAAACGACTCCCAGACAGGTGTTAACAAGAATTGTGCCGGGGCGCATCTGTGCAAACTCATTCTTGCCCAGAATTCGAAACCCCTTCGGTACATGAAGAGAGACAATGTCGCTGGTGGCAAGCAGTTCATCGAGCTCGACCATCTTGGCTCCACAGGCTGGTTTGGGTGTTCTACTCGCGAAAACTACGTTCATTCCAAATCCACGCGCAAGCCGAAGGACATGGCTTCCCATGGAGCCCATTCCGACGATTCCGATTGTTTTCTCGAAAAGCTCGCAAGGCAACTCTCTCCATTGCACCTTCTCGAATCCCCGAGCAACTTCCAGAAGTTTGCAAAAAATATACTCAGCGGTCGCTTCGTCGCCATACTGCCCTACAGCCGATACCGAGATTCCAAGCTCGTTTGCGGCTTCGAGATCGATGTTTCCCTCTTTTGGATTGGTGTACTTTGACGCGCAGAGTCCTATGTATCGAAGTGCAGTGCAACGCTTTAAGACGTCCGCCCCAACCTTAGACCGCCAGCTAACAAGCGCGGCATCCGCGTCGCCTATCCGCGAGTATGCGTCATCACAATCCACAGGATCATCAGCTGTGCACGGCACGAATCCCTGCATCGAGTGCTGAGCGATTTGGTCGTACACATCTGGAGTCAAATTGAGCTTATCGACACAGACTATTTTTCCAAACTTGTTCATGCATAAACCATATTAAAGGTCGGTATCAATTATAGATTGTCTCTGACCGCAGGCACTGACAGCAGGCACTGACCGCGGGCACTAACCGCGGGACTTGACGCGCAGCCACTGACCGCGGGCGCTGACGCACAGGCATCTACTAGTCCCAGAAGTCTAGACACAGTCGGTAGACGTTGCTGCCGAGCCACCAACCTCTAGTCAGTCTCGGACTGCCGGTCTCCGCTTCCTTAACACTCCTCAGTCGAAGGTGAAGCGCCCAACATCGTTGGAAGGACTTGTCCGACATCCATCCCCGAAATTGACGCCCAGGCTCCAATTTCCCAAGATTCTGCCCTCAACAGAGCGAAATTATTAAAGGTACGTTAATCGCAGCGCTCGATGTCAAGAGCGGTGTTAATGTAGCGATATCGCATTTTCACACAACCATTACTAACTAACTGAACCGAGGTGAAACCCCATTCCTGGATGGGCAAACGCCGTGCACCGTCCGTGGTATCAACCATATTTTCGATCGTTTAACACAATTGCTCTGTTACCGACACATCGCTCTCGATACAAATCAAGTCGGTAGAAATAGAAGGTAAGTACACCATGATGAATCAAGCCACTACCGTCAAAAAGCGCGTTTGCCCTAAATGCCGCGAAGCCGACATGACAGATTTTTCCAAGTGCAGATACTGTGGAACACCCTACAACGCAACAGGACTTTCGCGTCAAATTGAGTACGCCGGTTTCGCCGATCGATTGATAGCACACCTGATCGATCACTTTATACTGTTCGCAATCTCGGGCGGCACGTTCATTTTAGTTCTCCAATCGTGCCCTGCATTTGCCCATCATTCCTCGATGGGTCCGTTGACATCAAAAGAACTTCTTGCTGCCGAACCATGGATCGCCGGCTGGATCTTTTTCAATATAATCTTCGTGCTCCTCTACTACTGCATTATGCATTCGACAGCACAAGCGACGTTCGGTCAAATGAAGATGGATTTAAAAGTCGTTGATCTACGCGGCGAGCGGATCACATTCATGCGCGCACTAGCCCGCTATGGAGCGAGCATCTTGTCCGGAGTCTTCTATCTCGGTTACTTGATGTTCTTCCTCTCCGACTATAGGCAAACTCTCCACGACAAGATCTCGGGGTGCCTTGTTCTGAAGGAAAATAACACACGACTGTATTAACAACGCCCACATTTACCGCACCGCCAACGGTCACACGGCGTCACATCGATGTGACCGCCGTGTGACCGAGTTTTGTACTTTGCAGGTAGAATGGAAAAATCATTGTTAGAAACGTTTTGAAAAACATGCGAGACAGAGGAACGCCAAGCATGGTTTATTTGGGAACTACAAACCCCAAACCACGTCTGAAGCTAAGCGCCCCAAGCGATTACGGTTTCAATCTGCTGTGAGTTCAACCATTCAACAACATCCGGAAACTGGCACTATAACTACCAAGTCGCCTACAGGCAACACAATCCTCGTTGCCGTTTTAATCATTGGCGCCTTCGTCGGCGGCTACCTTTTCTTTCAACGACCTGTCGAGAAAAAGAAACCGCCAAAAGTGGCCGCTCCAGTGACGACAGCAATCGCTTCAGTTTCGGATATTCCGGTTCAGGTCCGAAGCATCGGCAACGTCACCCCGATGAATTCAGTCGCAGTTAAAGCGCGGATCGGCGGGCGAGTGGTTTCCATCCACTTCAAGGAAGGTCAATTTGTAAAACACAAAGACCTGCTCTTCACCATCGATCCTCGACCATTGAGAGCGGAATACGCCAAAGCACAGTCCGATGTGATGAAACAAGAGGCGGTAATCGCCCAATCTAAGGCTGCAATTGCGAAGGACAAGGCAACACTGTTACAGGTGAAAGCCAACTTGACCAAAGATCGGGCCCTGGCAAAACTAGCTGAAGTGCAGGCTGTGCGCTTCGGAGCACTCGCAAAAGCTGGTGCTGTTTCAGAAGTAGAAGCAGAACGCCGCGCCACGGACAAGCAATCGACTGCAGCGATTGTCGAGGCTGATGAGGCCGGTATCGAGACGGCGGAAGCTCAGATCCTGGCAGACGAAGCCAATTTACAAAATGCCCATGCGCAGTTCGACTCGGCAGTAGCAACTTTGGAAAATGCTCGTGTACAGTTAAACTACACCACTGTCAATGCGCCGATTTCGGGAAGAACCGGTAAAATTCTAGTTCTCCAGGGCAACAATGTTCGCTCTGATGAAGAAGTTCTGGTCAACATCAACCAGATCGCTCCGATCTACGTGGAGTTCGCAATACCCGATACTCAGTTCGCTCAAGTCCAGAAGTATGGACAAAATACAATGGTCGCCGAAGCAATTCTAAATGCGCAAGGGGAATCGAAAGAAGGCAAAATAACCTTTACCGATAATACCGTGGACAGTACCACCGGCACGGTGAAACTGAAAGCAGTTTTTTCAAACGAAGATTCAGCGCTCTGGCCAGGCAAATATGTCGATGTAATACTTACACTCACTACATTGCACAATGCAATTTCTGTGCCGGACCAGGCGATTCAGACAGGGCAATCAGGACAATTCGTCTGGACAATTGTGGACAACAAAGCCCATATACAGATAGTCACGACTGGACCGTCGGTGGATGGCAGGACAGCGATCACAAAGGGAGTACGCGCGGGTGAAACGGTGGTCACGGACGGACAGATACAATTGTCCGAAGGTGCCAAAGTTCAAATCACTGCTGGACAACCAAGATGAACTTTTCGGAGATCTTCATACGAAGGCCTGTGATGACGACACTGTCAATGCTCGCCCTCGTGTTTTTCGGACTGATTGGATTCACACAACTGCCGGTCAACGATCTCCCGAACATCGACTTCCCGACACTATCGGTAACAGCATCCCTCCCTGGTGCCAGTCCGGACACCATGGCAAATGCCGTCGCAGCCCCTCTGGAGCGCCAGTTCTCATCGATATCCGGAATCAATTCGATGAATTCGAGCAGCACTCTCGGCAGTACCACAATCACTCTTCAATTCGATCTAAACCGAGACATCGACGCCGCTGCGCAGGATGTGCAAACAGCTATTGCCGCATCGTTGCGCTCACTGCCCTCGATGCCTACACCACCGTCATACAGGAAAGTCAACCCGGCTGACGCACCAATCATCTTCTTCACCCTCAGCTCCGATTCGCTGCCATTGTATAAGGTGAGCGAGTATGCAGAGACTACCGTAGGGCAGCGAATTTCGATGATCTCGGGCGTCGCTCAGGTCAACGTGATGGGATCACAAAAATACGCCGTCAGAGTAGAACTCGATCCAGACGCGCTTAGCTCCCGCAACGTTAGTTTTGATGAAGTTCAACAAGCGATCGAGTCCGGCAATGTCAATGTCCCTACAGGGACTCTGTACGGTCCCAATTCAGCATTCATGCTAAAAACCAATGGTCAACTCACTGAGGCGAAACAGTTTGCATCGCTGGTAGTGGCATATCGTAATGGTTCACCAGTAAGGTTGTCTGAACTCGGGAAGGTGTCAGACAGTGTCGAGAACGACAAAACAGCCAGCTGGTACAACGGCAAACGTGCCATCGTTCTCGCTGTTCAGAGACAGCCGGGCACCAACACTGTACAGATCGTAGATGCGATCAAAGAGATTTTGCCATCGCTCAGAAATCAGATACCAGGGTCCGTGAGCATGGACATCCTCTATGATCGAACCAAGGCAATTCGCGCATCCATTGAGGATGTAGAGTTCACACTGATCTTAACCGTATTCCTCGTCGTCGGCGTAATTTTCGTTTTCTTGCGCAATGTCGCTGCCACCATTATCCCCAGCCTTGCACTCCCGACATCTATAGTGGGAACCTTCGCGGCCATGCATCTGCTCGGCTTCAGTGTAAATAACCTGACTCTGATGGCTTTGACGCTTTCCGTCGGTTTTGTCGTGGATGATGCAGTCGTGGTTTTGGAAAACATCGTCAGACACATGGAGATGGGAAAACAACCATTTCAGGCGGCGGTGACCGCCACACGAGAAATTGGTTTTACAGTCATAAGTATGACACTATCGCTAGTAGCAGTATTCATACCAATATTATTGATGCAAGGAATCGTCGGTAGGCTATTCAACGAATTTGCAGTCACGATTTCAATCGCTATTCTGGTATCAGGTTTTGTTTCACTGACCTTCACGGCGATGCTTTCGAGCCGCTGGCTTAAACCTGGAGTCGGCGAATCACAACACGGATTTCTGGGCTGGATGGAAAAAATCTGGGTGTGGTTGGCTGACATTTACGAGTACACCTTGAAAATATCTCTTCGGCACTCCGGACTGGTTCTTCTTAGCTTGTTTCTCGGTATAGTCGCGACTGGATATCTGTTTTCTATCGTGCCGAAAGGATTCATGCCGACTGATGATACCGGCTTGATTCAAGGTTCGACTGAGGGCGCTCAGGATATTTCATTCGATAGCATAAGTCGACACCAGAAAGCGGTAGCGAAAGTAGTTCAAAAGAACCCCGCGGTAGAGGGAGTCATGTCCAGCGTAGGCGGTGGAACAGCCAATGCCGGTCGGTTGATCATTTCTCTAAAGCCATTCGAAGAGCGAACCAAAAAAGCAGATCAAGTAGTCAAAGAACTCCGACCCCAGCTCGTAAAGATTCCCGGAATCAATACCTTCCTTCAACTGCCACCAAGCATCCGAATCGGAGGACAAGCAACCAAAAGCGCCTATCAAGTCACGCTGACTTCGCCCGACAACAAGCAGCTAATGCTCGCGACAAATGCGCTGATGGACAAAATCAAGGAGCTTCCGAGTATGGAGGACGTCACAACCGACGTCCTTGTAGGAACACCGCAAATCGATATCAAAGTCAACCGCGATCTCGCAGCCACAGTTGGTATCACGCAAGAACAGGTCGAGCAGACTCTGTCTAGCGCCTACGGGCAAAAACAGATTTCCACGATCTACGCAGCCTCCAATCAGTATCGTGTAGTTATCGGTTTGGCACCAAAGTATCAACGCGATCCTGTTCAACTCGCAAAATTGTATGTTCGCTCCAGCAACGGAAAGATGGTTCCACTCAGCGCCATCGCCACGCTGAAGCCGGGTGTAGGTCCGCTCGTAGTCAATCATCTTGGACAGTTTCCATCTGCCACAATCTCTTTCAACCTGCGACAGGGTCACTCAATCGGTGAAGCAGTCGAGACTGTAACGGCGTTGGCCAAAGAGACAGTGCCACCACAAGTGACCGTCAGCTTCCAAGGTCAGGCACAAGCTTTTCAAACAGCCTTTTCCAACATGGGTGTTTTACTTTTGCTCGCGACTGTAATTATCTATGTCATTCTCGGGATGTTGTACGAAAGTTTCATTCATCCGATTACCATCCTGTCCGGTCTGCCGGCAGCCGGTCTCGGTGGACTGGCAATGCTCCTTATCTTCAATAATGAGTTAAACATATATGGATTTCTCGGTCTAATCCTATTGATTGGAATCGTTAAAAAGAACGCAATCATGATGATCGACTTTGCCGTAGAAGCCGAACGAGAACAGGGTATGAAGCCTGCCGACGCAATCTATCAAGCATGTCTGGTTCGCTTCAGGCCAATTATGATGACCACAATGGCAGCGCTAATGGGAACTCTTCCAATCGCAATTGGAATGGGCGCCGGAGCAGATACAAGACGCTCGCTCGGACTCGTCGTCGTTGGCGGTCTGCTGGTATCACAACTACTCACCCTCTATTTCACTCCGGTAGTGTACATCGCATTGGATTCTCTGCAGCAACGATTCCGACCACGGAAAGCTCCTCAGACATCGCAAAGTGCTGAGATTGTCAAACACTAGATTCAAATCCCGCCAACGGTACTCGACAAATCCCGCAGTCGGAAGTCAACAAATCCCGTCGGCAAGCGCTTTAGATCCCAAGTCTCAGTCGCACTATCAACGAGCCCCGAATCATCAGAGTTCTGTTCTAACCTAGAAATTCAAACAGTATCTTGATTAAGCGGAGAAACCGTCAAAACCATGGTGAAGCGCAAAGATTTCCGCTGAGTGAACTTGTGGTACGGGGAACGAATATGGTACCTATACACCTTTATGTATGCGGATGCAGCAGCAGAAAATACTCCTTATCTTATAGCCAGATATCGGACGTGCAGTCTCCGCCTGGATAGCGCATCTCATGAGCTCGCGCCGGACCCTTTGGCTCTTTGCCGAAATCGACGTAGAACTCTTCGTTGATCTTCAGCCCACCTTTATCCGTGTCGCAATCAAGCTGCAGTAAGTACGACCCCTCTTTTGCAATGTCCGGATAGAACTGATTATCCCAAACACTGAAAAGAGAATTGGTGACGTAAAGGCGCTTTCCATCGAGACTGAGCTGAAGCATCTGCGGTCCACCCGCGAGCTTATGGCCTTTTACAGTTGGCGCTTTTCCAAGTACGCCACCGCACCAGGCTTGTCCAACCTGTTTTGGATTGGAAGGATCGCTAATATCGTACTGCCGGATATCGCCATGGAGCCAGTTGCTCAGGTACATGAATCGATCGTCCATTGAGATCAGCCAATCAGTAACCAACCCTGGCACTGGAAATGGCCAACCTTCCACCTCAATGGATTCGATCGCGACGGTCTTTTCCACCGTCCAATCGCCATTGGACTTGTACCAATGCCACATCACACTGCTCAGCGCAGCTCCTACATAGCCGTGAGTACTTTCGGGAGAGTGCTGAAAACGCACCTCCAGTGGTATCAAACCTTCGGCGCCTAGATCGACGCTTTTAACAATTTCGCGCTTGGACCAATCCCAAAAATGGATCTGGCTACCGTACTTGCCCGACTGCACATCTTCGAGCTTGAATCCGGTTTTGTAAGTGTTAGGTGCCGCCCACTCGCTAGAAACCATCACGTTATGACGTGGCTGATACCAGAAATCGTAGTTGAAGCGCATGCCATTCATGCCGCGTTCCCAACGGCCGGATACATTGAACTCTTCATCTAGAGTCAAAAAACCACCAGGTCCATTTCCATTTTCGTCACCAAGCATTGAAACAACTATCGAGTCCGGAAGACAATGCACCGTATGCGGTGCGGAAAGTTTAGTTTTCGCCTTGATCTCTTCTGCTTCAATCACTTTATGTATCTTCGGCGCATGCGCATCCGCCATATCGACTATATGAATCCGCGAAGATGTATTGCCCGGCAAAATCGCAAATCGCCTCGACTTCTCCGGGTTACCGTGACACGAGCTGCATGCGTTCCATCCGAAGTGATGCAGTTCATCACCCACGTTTGGCATTTCAAGCCGGTGAATAACCTGCGAATAAGTGCTTGATTCCGGATCGACATCAATGGTTGCGAGGTAGTCAGGCGCCTTTACATCGGTTCCCTGATATATACAAACGGTGTATAGCAACTTTTCGCGTGGTGCCCTGGCGGCGTCTTCAGGCGAAGCATAGCCTGGCCCACAACACTTATGATGCTGGACGGAATTGTCAGCCATTATCACGATCCTCGACGGCAGAGACTTTGGTTGCGATCATACACTTCCTTGCATGTGAATTGCGACGTGGTCACATCTAATCGATTTGAAGATCGCGAGGCCAACGAAATATATGATCGCTGAATATGATGAAGTTTCTAATCAAGTTTGCTGTTGACAAACGCAAGAGAATTGAAAGATACCGCGGACGGTATCAAAAGTAGTGTATATCAATCAAATATTAGCGAATGGCTGTCGCTCACTAAAGTGAGCCGCATTGTCAATGCAAAAGCTTTCTCGGCAATTTCACTCAACATTATGTAATGTGCACCGTCAATTTCGCCAAGCCAAGCCCGATTAGCTCCCCACTCCCTTAGCCTCATGACTAAAGGGTGAGGGCGAGAAATTCATGTCGAACAAAAGTTTAACCATGGAGATGGGAACATGATAGAGTTTGCCCACTGCAGCGTTATTCCTGGCTAGCGTCTGTCGTGCCCAACAACGCGAGTCCGTGCCGGACTACCTATAAAATACTGTGCGCTCGAGCTTAGAGGATTGATCTTCTGAGCCGGTTAAGCATGCGCTTTTGTTTCATCCAATGGAGAACCCTTTTGCAAATGGATAACGACAACATTCAAGACTCCTCCAGAAAGCCTTCGACATCACAAGAAATCATCACCCAGGTCGGCCGTCTGGGCAAGATGATGGCTGTGCTGACTGCAGGCTCACTGTTCGTATCACCTAACGACGCACATGCTGCTCCATCGAATGATGGACACAAACTTTCTTCGCTCATGCAAGCGCATCCAGACCTGTCCAGGAAAGAAGTTCGCCAGATGAGGCGCGACCTTCGACAGGAGAACAGACCGGCGAGAATCAATCTGCCGTCAATGACGCCTGCATTTGTCCCGAACCCAAATCCTAATTTTCAAGAGCCGCGCAATAACAGTAACGACGCAGCAAGACAGCAACAACGATTTCAAAAACGCAGCGAGCGACTCGCTCCACAAGTAACTCAGAACAACAACGGCAACCTGGTCAAGCTCGACAATGGTGCCAATCTCGATATGACATCGAGCGAACGTAACATCACGCTCGGTGACAAACTATTCGGCAAAGCAACCTCGGCAACGATCACCGTGGGCGGTGAAACCAAAACAGTCGCCGCTGGAGACAAAGTAACTGCGGCCGAGTACATCGCGATCAAACAATCACTCACCGGCGATCAGTCCATTGTTGTCGATGGCAGCGGTAAAGCGACCGGCGGTCAAGTAGACCTCAACAGCATCGCTGCCACCAAGAACACGATGAAGGCTGATAGCTTGACAGTGGCACAAGGCGTCACCGCCGTTGGCGACCTCGACAGGAACTCATCCTTTAAGCTAGGCGGCGATCTAACCAACTACGGTTCGGTCTACGCAGTCAACTCAGGCAACTCGCACAAGGGTGCTGATATCACGGCCGACAATATAACCAACGAGTCGGGTGCTCTGATTTCGTCAAATGCCGGTAGCCAGTTCGGCAACAAAGCTGACAGCATTGATCTCAATCTCACTAGCAATAATTTCTCCAACCTCGGTACAGTCGAGAGCTCCGGCAACCTCACAATCACCGCCTCTAACGTCACCAATGGTGGCACCGTCAGCGCAGCCAGAGATTTGACTTTGGATTCGGCGGTCGCATTGCATGTCAACAACACCGGCGGCACCATGAGCGCCGGCGAAGCGATCACCGTTCGCGCAGCAAGCTATAACGGTGCATACAACACTGCGGTTGTCGGTGGAGACTTCCTCAGTCAGAACTTCAATCTGCATACCGGACATGGCACAACCGACGTCGACGTCGATCAGCTCACAGGACGAGTCAACGGTGCAGGCACCGCGGCACACGTGACAGCCAACACCGAAAATCTTCTCCTCGGAGATATCTGCTTAAAGGGCGACCCGACCTTCTTCAATACTGGCGCGATCACACTCGGTGGCACAATTCAAGCCAACCAGGATATCGCTATTATTGCCGAGACCAACATCAGTGCAGCCGCGGGCTCGGATATAGTTATACAGGCCGGTAACGGAGTTGGCGGCGGAGCCAATATCTTCCTGATCGCAGGGTTCGACGTCACCACAGCGAGCGTACTCAACAGTCCCACAATCCCTACCGGCGCTCCGGGTCCTATCACGGCCGGACAAACAGTCACTATCGACAATACGGGCTCAGTCGGTGGCAACATCAACCTCACCGCAGCTAACTCCGTAGCGATTCAATCGAATGCCACACTACCTGGTCAGAGCGGCGGCAACGTCAGCCTGCTCGCTAGAGCCGTCGGTGCAGGCACTGGAAGTATCTTGCTTCCGACAAACTCCACAATCGCAACATTTGGTCTAAACCCTGGCTCTACGAACGGCAACATTAACGTATTTGCCGGTTCGAATGCGAACGCGACGACCATTCAATTAGGAGCTCTACTCGCTAATGGTGGCGTGAACACGATTGCAGGCAACATCAACGTATCCAACGCCCAACCTAGCGCTGGTGCAGGCGTCACCTTCAACGATCTCGGTCAAATTACCGCCGGCACGCTCACGGTAGGCGGTACCTTAGCCAACTCAGGAATCTTGATAGGCGATGGTGTCGGCGCACCGATCAGTGCTAATGGAAACATAAGCATTCATAGTGGAGCTGCGGGAACGAATCTCAACCTGGGTCCAAACGGTGGTCTCGTCACGGTGAGCGGGGCTGTCGATATCACATCGACTGGTACCACCACGATTAACACCTTCGCGCTGTTCGCGCAGAGCACGGGCTCGAGCTGGAACATCAGCGGTAATACGGGCGTCAACATTGTCACCAACGGTACTACCATCACCACTACTGGTGGTGACTTCAACGTCACTTCTAACGCTGGAAACATCGACGTGACGTCGTTCGGGATTTCGACCACCGGCGGCGATGTCAACATGAGTGCGGCAGGCGATATCGTCATTGATTACGATGGAGTAAATCCCAGCACCATCAGCACCTCAGGCATTGGCACCTCTGGCAATGTAACACTAGAAGCTGACTCCAACAATAATGGCGCTGGAGATCTGCGAGCCGGTCTGGTTGACATCAACACGGCAGGGGTCGTGGCGGGCGACATATCGCTCGATTCGGGCGATGCTGTCGGCGAAGTTCTTCAAGTCGGAAATCTCTTCGCCCTCTCAGCCACCAGTGGTGGTGCGAATATCTCGTTCGGAACCCTGAGCGGTGACGCAGGAGACATCACAACCGGGTCAATCTTTGCAGTCGCTAACGGCGGCGGTGTGCTGACTATCGACGCAGACACCAACGACCATGCGGTAGTTTTCAACGGCAGCCTCACTGCCAATGCCATCAATATTGATATCGATACTGCCGGCATAACAATGAACAACGCGGCGTCCATCCAGACGGACGGCTACAACGTCATAGCCTCCACTTTTACAGTGAACGCTCCTACGTTGTTCCTAAATACACTGACGCCAGGTACGACAATAGGCCTCGCCGGCGGAGCTGGAACCCTTAATTTCAGCACGGCTGAGCTCAACCAGTTCGTCGTTGGTTCAATTGAGTTCAATTCGAACGGATCGACCATAACCCTTGGTTCAAACCTCGATGTATCAGGAGTTGGTCCTGGAAAGTACAACCTTTCGTTCTTCAACGGCGATTTTAATGGCGGAGCCAACGACATCATTCTCGGCGACAAGTCGTTCTCCATGACGGCAACCGGAAATGTCACCATCGGTGACATCACCGGAAGCACGGGAGCAATTTTCATTGGCCACAATGCCGTAGACAACAACGTGACGCTAGGTGAGTTGACCACCACGACCGCAGACATCATCGTAGGCGCGAGCGGCGACTTGACAGTAGCGGCTACTCATACGACGTCCGGTGATGTTGTTCTGAGCGGCGACACTGTATTGGTGACCGGCGCTTCGACAAGCGATACCGGTGATTTCACTGCGATAGCTGTCAACGATGTTACTGTCGGCTCCGTACAACTCACCGGAGCTGGAGCTGACATATTCCTGACCTCTCTGGTAGGTGACGTCACGACGACAGGTACGCTACAGGCTGATCCAATCAACATAATAGCTGCCGGCAATGTGAGCCTGGGCGGCTCGCTGATAGCAAACGACGGCATCCTGGTCGTAGCTGGACAAGACATTGTTAGCACGGCTGCAATGGATATCGATGCCTCAGACGGCGCTGGAAGCGGTGGAGCAGTGACATTGGTTGCGGGGGCGAGTTTCCTCAACCCTGGTATTCCAAATCCGATCACGATAGTCGGTGCGTCAGCAACAGGCGGCAGCATCCTACTCAACAACCTGGGTACTCTGACGACGGAGGGCTTCGCTGGTGATGGTGGTGACATATATATGGTCGCCTACACCAACGGCGCGGCCGGTGGACGGGTCATCCTCCCGCTTACTTCCAGCACCAGAACCAGTGGTAATACCAGTGGCGATCTCAACATCATCGCCGGCGCATTGAATGGGGTCGGCATCCAGACTGGTGGCATCACGACGTCGGCCTTCAGTATTGACGGCAGCGGCGATGTAACCCTTCAGACGACAGCTCCTTCTGGCGGAGTCAATATCGACCAACCTAGCGGCGTTGTGCTGACTGCTAATGCCTTCCTCGGCGGATCGCTTCAAGGCAGCAGCATCCAGACGGCTGATATCACCGCTCGGGGAGCTGACGTGACCGTCCGTAGCGGCAGCAACGTGGGTCTCGGTGCGGTCAACGTATCGACAATAGATCCTAACGGTGATGGCGGCACGATTACTGTCGAAGCTACCGGCACCGACACCCTGGATATCGGATTCGCCGCTGGAAGCAACTACATCTCCTCCGTCTCGCTTGACGGCGGAACAACCAGTGGCGATGGCGGACAGCTCTCGGTCACCAATCATGGTTCGACAGGAATGAGAGTAGCGCCCATCGCAATCAACGTAGTCGACGGCAACGGTGGATCTATCTTCCTCGATGCTGAAGACGGCAATATCCAGCTCAATGCCGGCACGTTCTCGACCAATGCCGCAGGCACCAACAGGAACGCCGGCGACATAACTCTGAATGGAAGCGGTGTAACGGTTACCGGTGGCAATGTCGTCTTGAGCAACACTCAGACAGGCTTCGGAGTCGGCGGTGCGGTCTCGATCACAACGTCTGGTCCCACGAATCTCAATCTCGGTACCGGCTCTGGACAGGTGCAGATTGTGTCGGGTGGTCTTGGCTCTTCGGTGAATCTCCATATCGGAGGCACGATCAACCAGACAGCGACCGGTGCGCTCAACGCCACCATTGTCGATCTGGTGACGACCATTCCTGGTTCCGACGTGATTTTGAACGGAACTGTTAATGGCAACTTCTTGTTCATTGATTCAGCAGACGCCATCACAATTGGTGCGTTCGCTAATCCGCTCGTCGCCCTCAACGCGACTGCAGTCGGCAACATCACTACCGTCGGCGGTGGACTGGTGCAGACCTCCACGGCTACGCTGACCTCGACTGGCGGCAACATCGGTAACAACCAGTTCGCCCGCTTCAACATCAATACCTCTTCCTTGACAGCAAATGCTTTCAGTGGATCGGTATTCCTGAATGATGCCAATGACATCAATATTATTGGTGCCTCTACCGCAGCCAACACATTCGACCTTCAGGCTGGAGGAGCGATCACTCAGACGGCTGGCGGAACAATTGGCGCAAACGATGTCGTCCTGCGTTCGACCGGCAGCACCATAACCCTCACTCAAGCCGTCACAGGCGGTCAGAGCGTGAGCCTCCGATCCTCAGGCGCCCTAACCAATACGCTGGCTGGATTAGTCACTGCTCCAAGCATCGCACTGCGATCTGACAATTCAACTGTGGGCACACTTCCTGGCTCACGATTTGAAATCGATAGCGACTTCGTGACAGCCACTGCCAATGGACTGACAGGGTCGGTATTCATCCATGATGCTAACTCGGTTGACATTGGACCGGGACCGAGCTCTGCAACCTTGATCTTCGATGTTTTGGCCGGCGGCAACATCACCAACAGCGGCACCATCACGGCTGCCGATGTGGTGCTCAATACCGGTGGTGCTTTCAACATCTCCAACTTGATCATCGGTTCGAACTCCATCAGCTTGACCTCTGTAGGCAGCATCACCAACGGCAACTTGGCCGGAACCTTGATTGCTCCACAGATCAACCTGACCACGGCCGGCAACATCGGAAGCAGCGCCCTATCGAGATTCGTGATCGACGCAGGCAGCCTCACGTTGACCGCAGCAGGCAGCGTTTTCGTGTTCGATTCCAACCAGGTCAATATTGGACCGACAGCGTCTAGCGCAGGCGGTACATTCGACATCCTTGCCGGAAGCGACATCACGACGAACGGAACCATCGCCTCCACCAACCTTGTCCTCAGATCGCTCGGTGGCTTTATCGATCTCGGAGCTAACGCTTCCGGTACAGCCAGCGCCAACCTGAGAGCAGATGGCGACGTCACCACCAGCAGTGGCGCAGTTCTCACTGCACTCAATGCAACGCTCACTTCCGACAACGGCGACATCGGAACCAGTGCAGCTTCACGCTTCGTTCTGGATGCCTCCAATCTGGTAGCTAATGCTCCGAATGGTTCGGTATACGTACAAGACGGGAACACACTCACTGTAGGACCTGGCGCCTCATCGGCAGCCAACACCTTCGATGTGAGCTCCACGGGGACATTGACGGTCGGCGGCAGCGTAGCAGCCGACGACATCGTATTTAACTCTGACACCGGCGCAGTCAACATCACGAGCGCACTCAGTGGCAACAGCCTCTCGATCACATCAGCAGCCGATATCACAGGTGCGTCGACAGGCGGTACGCTCGTTTTTGACGACATCACCTTGGTTTCGACGGGTGGAAGCGTAGGCGTTCCTCTAAATGCGGTCACGATCGATACAACCAACCTGTCCGTCACGGCCAACGGTGGTGTGTTGGTCAACGAAATTGACGACGTGACGATTGTCGCAATCTCCTCCGCAGGAGTCGGCGCTGACTTCTCGCTCACCGCAGGCACAGACATCACGGTCCAAGCCAATGTCATATCCGGTGCCAACACGACGCTCACAGCCGGCAACAATATTGGTCTCGGTGCCAATATCTCGGGACCTACAAGCGTCCTCATCGATGCCGGCAACGCCATCACGATTGACAGCGATGTCTCGATCGTCGGTACGAGCTCTGTCACGTTCCTCTCGAACACCGCCACCCAGGGTGCACCGGGTGCTGACCTGACATTGTCGGGAAGCACCCTCGTTTCACTCAACCAGAACGTCTTGCTCGACGGCGACTTCAACGCTGGCTCGCTCAGCGTCGGTGGTCAGATCAATGGAAAGGGAGTTGCAGCCTCCGGTGACGTAACCATGGTTGCTGCTCTCGGCACGGTAAGCGCTGATGGCGACATAAGTGGCGACGACATAACGATCACCTCGGGTACATTCACCACCCAGGGTGACATCTTCGCCGGCAACGACATCACCATCAGAACCGCTTCTCTGACAAACGAGAATTCGATCACAGCAACAAACGATCTCAATGTCACGAGCTTCACGCTCGGAGCGCTCGCGATCGATGGTGGCACTGGCGGTACGCTCAATGCCACTAACGGCGTAGTCAACATAGATTCCGATCAAGATGTCACCTTCAGCGGTATTCAGACCTTCAACGGAACGACCAACATCGATCCCGCGGTCAACTTCTCGGTCATCATCAGCAACGGTGCCAACATCACGGGCAACAATACGGTCAATCTCAATACTTGCAGCTTGATCCTCAACGGTAACGGCACTATCTCCGGCAACCCGCTCAACTTCAACTGCCCCAACGGCGCCGGCACCATCGCCAACTCCTCCGGCGACGTTGATCTGAGCGGCGTCGGTCTCGTCTACAACG
>CAYQKX010000055.1:0-58738 GCA_964418155.1 uncultured Candidatus Obscuribacterales bacterium
CAAAATGCCGAAATGAAAAACTTCTTCTCTATGACGTCCACTAGTAAATCAATACCACGGATAGAGAAGCGACTCAGAGCTGGGCGCTCTAAGCCACTTCTCCATCGAAAGGCCGGTCGCACGGCGAGGTGGGTCGATTACTCGATTCCCCCGCGTGCTGGCCGTGCCACAATTACTGCGTCGGTGATATCAACCGAAGCAGACGTTAGTGGCTTTTCGATCGTCAGGGCCTCGTCCGGATGCCCGCCTTGTGGGCGAGCGCGCCGCGGATGAACTCCAGCTTGATGATGTTGACTGCCTCCTTGTACGTTAGCAGATCGGACTTCTCACCCGAGTGTCCACGGTCGGAGCCGTTTTCCACCCAGACCACCACCTCTGGTTCTTCGTCGAGCGGGCTGAACATGACGTAGAATGTTCCGTCGTCCGGTCGACCGAACTCGAGTCCGAATCCGTTCGGCCGATACCAGATGGTGCGCCCCTCGATGCCGCAACCGTAGAGACTGTAGTCCAGGGCTGAGCCGAACTGCGCTCGTGCGAAGGGCATGTACGCGTGGTTGACGACCAGATTCCGGATCGCGTCGGCGTCGCCTTCGGTGACGTAGGTGACGATCTTGCAGGCCGATTCGATCTCCGCGTCCGTGATCGTGATGTTGGAGCCGAATTTGCTGCTTTCGGCATCACGCGGACCGCGCTCGACGCGCGCGTGTTGCAAGCGGTCTTCGCGAACCTCCGGGTTTGTTCGCAAGAAGTTGTTGACGTAGTTGGCTGCTTCCTGCGCCTTCGTCACGTTGTTGTTGGTCTTCGGGCGGAGGTAATGGCCCCCGAACCCTGCACCGATCAACGCCGCGACAATCGGAATCCAGGGAATCGTCTTCCTCGCTAGCGGTCGCTCTTTCACCAGCCGGTACAGTACCCGCGAGCCGATGACTCCGGCTGCGAGGATGAGGATGATGCTCACCGCCATCGTGTTGAACGCGGCCTTGTATTGCGCCTTCTCCTTGTCCGCGTTGGGATTGATTTCGAAGGTCTTCAAGTTGTTATCGACCAGGCGCTTGGTGGGCACCTGGACTCTGATCTTGTTGTCGCCATAGGTGAAGAGCTGCGTGGACACGAGTATGTCTCTTCCGGCGGTTCTGGTACCGGTGACGGTGGCGCGACCGGAGACCTGCAGGGCTCGTGCCAGAGCCTCTGCTGTTCCGCTCGTCAGTCCGTCCACGAGCACTTCGATCTTGCCGGTCGAGACGACGTCACGAGGCTGCTCTTTGACCTTGCCGTCGAGAACGAGCGCCGACTGTCCGTTTTCGCCAGCCGCGATGCGGTAAGCGACCGTAACGTCGGTGCCGTCACGACGCTCGATCGAGGTGATCAAGTCGTCGCTCTGACCGATGAAGCGAGCCGCGATCCGAGCGGCCAACTCCGGGTCTTCGCCTGAGGCTCCGCGCAGGTCGATGACGAACTCGTTCTCCTTTTTCAGCTCAGGGATGCGCTCGTCGAGCAGTTGAACAACCTTGGGCCAGTCCAGATTCGTTAGTCGGATGGTGGTTTTCGTGCCGGGAGCAGCGGCTGTGAAGTCGAAGCCCAGCTTCACGTTCTCGACGATGCTGCGCGGCATTTCAATCAGCTTCTCGCCGTCTTCACGCGCGACAGTGATCGAGATGGTGGTGTCGTATCTACCGTAAGACGCCTGCCCGATGAACCAGTCCTGGTCGGCGTTCTTCAGATCGTTCTTGTTGACGTGCGTGACCTTGTCTCCGACTCGAACGCCGGACCGCTCCGCAGGACTGTTCGGCAGCACCTGCTCGACCGTCACGGTCATCAAGGTCGCCTCTCGACCGAAGGCGATGCCCATCTTCTCGCCTTCCTTGCGCTTGATGACGTACTCGGTTTCCTTGTCGTCGTAGTTGATGGTGAGCTTTCGCTCGGTGGACGGAGACATGAGCAACTTGGCGGCGTCCACCAGTTGCATGTCGTGCAGCCGCTGTCCATCGATTGCGACGATCGTGCCAGGCTTGACGCCGGCTTTGTTGGCCGGGCTGTCCGTGAGGATCTGGTTGATCTTGAATCCATTCTGCAGTCGCACGTCGAACTTGAAGGAGATGCCCAGTCCGATGTACCCACCGACAAGTCGGGCACCGAGCTCGTCGGCTTTCTGGATCCCGACCAGTTCGAGCTGCAGGTCGGACGGACTCGACAGCATCCCGACGGTGGCCGCTCGCAGGTGCCCATTGGTGGTGAGCCTGCCGTCAAAGCGGTTGGACCAAGTGGCCCAGTCTCCGGGGAGCTTGCCGATGTAGTTCTTGGTGACGTACTGGTTGATGTCCTTGTAGGTCGCCTCCAGTTGAGCCGCTGTGGGCCCGGGTCGGGGTTTCTTTTCGTCGTCCGCTCGGATGGTCCCTGCCACGAGCAGGGCGAGACAGGCTGCCAGATACGATGTGTTGCGCATACAACGGTCTCCGCTGAAGGATGGACTTCTCAGACTCAGGACACTTCACGTTGGCAGCAAACAATGTCAGCGTGGTTTGTTCCAAACCCGCACTTCAACCGATAGGCGCGCATCGTGCGCCGCCTACATGAGCGAGGACTCGGTTGAATGGTGTTGCTGGACTGTAAGTGCCGCGTGTCCTGTTTTCTGAAAAGCAAAACTGAATATCTTGACAATGCCAGAAAACTCAACGATATCCAAGATTATTGTTGTTTGGATTAAGACTCGAGGTGTTTATGCAAGAAGAGAGCTGGCCGTCCCTTTCGATTGATTTTTCTATTTTGGTATGTAAACTGGGCGGGTTACAAGAAGCCTAGTGTGGTTGGCTCTTAGTAATGGAATTAATATCTCAACATGGCAAGTGAAGCTGACCTTCTCCATTTCAATCCTGGTTCCCAGGCACCACCACTAATACCGTGAATAGCGCCCGAGATCACAGCATGATTGGTGCAATGATGGTAGTAGAGTTGATTACAGATTGTCTCTGATTGTCAATATCGCAAAACTGCATTTCACCACTGCGTAAGTGGAAATTTAGGTTATACATGGGTAAATCGGCGTTTGACCATTGATCGTTTGACGGCGAGCGAGAGGGGTGTTTTCGTCCTCCGATTGAAATTTCCAGTAGTTTGATTCTCTTAGAACTTATCTGACAGTTTCAGTTGAATTCCGGTCCTCCGCTTTCGTTATTAAGAACCCGCACACGACGCCATAACATACACAGTTCAATTCAGCCGCTGACTAATCGTGCGGGTGCCTTATGCCGGGATACGTCTTCATAGAAACTGGCTCGCGAATCTGAACGCGGGCATTTTGAGGAGAACCACATGAGCGCATCCAAAGAAAAGCTTGAGCTCGTCGCCGAAGGCAAGTCGCATTTCGTCGACCTGGAAGAGGCGCAGAAGATGCTTGGGATCGCCGTTGGCGATACCAAAGAGATCACCACGGCGGAGTTGAGGGAAGAAGATGCCGCCGGGGACCTGCCACTGATGGCAGTTCGACCGCATCAGACGCTGGTCATCAAGGCGGTCGGCGGAACCCTGAACTGTCCAGGCTGCCTCGGCGCTGGTCGAATGCTCCAGGGCGAGGTCGTCAAAGATGGCGCGGAGGCACACTTCAAGGCGCACTCCTTCTGCAAGGGTGCGCAGGGCAACGGCAGCGCCTGGATTCACCTCAGGGACGCCGACGGCAAGAGCCGCAAGCTCTGCTTCGGCTATCTGTTGACCAAGGGCTAATGCCTGATGGTGTGATGACCGGAGCAACCGGCGGCCGAAATGCGGTTGCTCCCCCGAACTCGCGTTCTAACCATCAATCTCACACAGAAGGAGAGATGATAGATGAGTGAAAAACCCCGACCTGCGAATTTCCGCGATCTTCTCGCTGTCATTCCTCAGGAACCGTTTCTGGTGGCACCGGCAGTGGTGCGCTTCCAGCAGTATCCTCGACCAGATCTCGGAGGGCTACTCAGCGGCAAGAAGCCGGCAGACCAGCCCTCTGAGAGCGATGCTGATAAGGCTCCCTTCGTGATCGACTCCATTCGCGAGAGCTTGCCGCCCTTCCCCGGCGCTCGGAGGACCAGCCTGCTCGACAGTCTGTTACTCACCCCGATTCGATCTAGTGCGGATCCTCTCAGGTCCGCGATGAGGCGGCTCTATCTGAGAGTCATGGATGGCGCGGCCTTTCTGACCGATTCCCCGGTCTGCGGCAACCCTCTGGTGTTGCTAGGCTTGATCGATCTTTCCGCTGCACGGAGGAACGACGACATCGTGGCAGGTCGCGTCGAGGTGCTTCGGTCGCTCGGTCTCGACAGGGTTCTTGACTGGAGCAACGAGCGTTTTGTCGAGCAGATGAGGAAGACAGACCATCCCGCCAGTTTCGATGGGCTCGTGCAACTGGGGGGGAAACAGCTTATGGGCGGGATCCTCGCCGGTCTCGGGCTTCCGCGCGAGTACGAATTCGTGATGAAGTACCAGCCCGATCCGCACATCACCTGGTACGTCGAGAGAGATGATGTGCCGCTAGCTGAGTTTGCCATCAGCTACGTGACCGCGATTCCTGAGGTCGCTGCCGCCCCGAAGACCGGCGAAGCGACGGTCACTGAAGAAACAGTGTGACGGTCGGCCAACTTCTCAGATCTCTAGCGCACGATGCGTGAAATCTAGCTGTTGGCTGGTTGCGAAAGGCTGGTCTCGTCGGTCGCGAGACCAGCCTTTCGCAGACGTGTCTAGAGTGGTTTTGTTTTTTTTTGATTTGTAAAAGGACAAGGTGTAGTAGGGTGAGCGCTTTGCTTGATCCCCCTGGTCTATGTGGCTTTAGGTGTGTATCAGCAGTTGCAGCTGATTGGCGTTAAACCCCTGAAAGCCAGTCCTGTCAAAATTCAGATAATTGTTCGGGTCTTTGATCCGGTTTTCACCTTTGCAGCTTTGGTGGCTTGCTTAGGCAAGTTCGACCAATCTGTTGAGGTTTCATTTCGATAGCGCTCATCAGAGTCTTGCAAGCAAGGACGCCGTGTCAGTCATCTGACTTTTGTCAGGCTTCGTGGACCTGGTGGAGTGGATAACCGGCTTGTGACTGAAAACTCCAATGAGCGCAAGCTGAAGCCTGGTGATCAATGCCAACTTGCAGGCACGGACACCAACAAAAAAGCTGTGTAATGTAGCATCGGTTAGTGCATAAACGTACATTGGAGTTAGCGAGTTTGCACAGTTCGATATTGAATATCCAACGAAGTCATGAATCCGTTCAAGCCGCTCTAATCACTTCTTATGCTCCAGCGTATCCTCATCCGACTCTTGATCATCGTTTGCGCCGGCGCCGCAGGCAGCCGGATACTGTTGTCCGCCAACCAATTTTTCGGTCTATTCTCACTTGCCTTTTTTATACGCACTTGTCTAGGTTGCCATTGTTATCTTCTTTGACGCAGTTCTGTAGGTCCACACAAAAGAGTCGCAACTAAGCCCAGCCCCAAGTTGTATCGAATCCTCGGCCTGCTCTTTGGGAGCAGCTCATGTGGTTCGTACCGTGTCGCTTCAGCAAGGCAGAGAAGAATTTCTTGTGTTTCGTTGTCCAAGAATCTGAGGGAGAATCTCATGAAAGAGCCAAATACGAATCAAGCTAAACAAGTAAGCATCACCCGACGCAGAGCAGATGAGCGCTGGCAGCGGGTGAATGAACACATGGAACAGAAGACGACCGTCCATGTTCAGGTATCCGGTCTTGCAAAAAACAAGGAAGGAAGACCGTGTGGAGTTAACACAACTCTGGACGGATTGCGAGCCTTCCTACCGGCCTCTCAAGTCCCCCGCAACCAACCGCTGGAAGGCTTGACAGGGAAGCTCGCCGTCCACGTCATTGAGTGTGATCAATTCAGCGACCGTGGTGGAACCATCGTTATCAGCCTGAAGTCTGTTATCGATCTGCAAAGAAGCGAATCCATCAATTCTCTGAGCATCGGTACGGAAATCGAAGGGACTGTCACTAGTGAAGCGCCCAACCTGGGTTACTTCATCTGTGTCGCTCCTGGGCTGGACGGGCTTCTACACAAAAGCCAGGTCGGCGATCGAAGATTTGCGATAGGCGATAAAGTTGACGTTCGCCCGGTCAAAATCGACGTCAATAACGGTAGAGTCGGCCTGGTGTTGAGTGAAAGCGCTACGCCGACGCCAAAGGCAGTGCCCCGGATTAGCTCAAGCAAAACTTCTCACCCTGCGCCAGCGACTCGAACCGCCCGTCCTAAAACCCACAGACCGGTGGCTCAGGCGAAACCGCAGAATCGCGGCGAGACCTTCGGCAGCTTCTCTGAATTGGCAACCTGGTTCACTGCCCGGGCGAGCAAGTAGCGGCCTAGGTCAACAAACCATAATCCCCAACTTCGCTCCTACCGGCGAAGTTGGGCGGGGATCGAAAGATGCCGGCACGACAAGTTTGAAGGCGAAGCGCAAAGCGCGGTTTAGAAACGAGTATCGAGATACTAGTCAACTGCAAATTGCTTACACGCGTGCTGGTGTCTCGACCAGGGTGGCATTGTGCGAGTACGGATATTCTTCCTGCGATGTCGCGCGCACGATGCGAAAAATCTAGCTGTTGGCGGGGTTGCGAAAGGCTAGTCTCGAGACCGACGAGACCAGTCTTTCGCAGACCTAGCTAGAGTGCTTTTGTTTTTCATCGTTGGTTTTTGGAATACGAGAAGGTGTAGTAGAGAAAGCTGTTCGCAAAAAACATGGTGGGCAGCCATGTTTTCCATACGCAAGCGAGCTGCACCACGATTGGTGCAGCTCGCTTGGATGCGCTCAAGCCGAGGGCAGTCCGGACCGGCATCCGAATTGTCTCTCGGCTCGAGCGTGCTGACGACGATTAGAACCGGCGGGGGCTCGGATCCACGTCGCCTTCCGTGTGTTCGCGGAAGATGTCGGCTTGCGCTGCGCCGTTGTAGAAGCGCAGCAGCATGTCGCGGCTGATGGCGGGCACCAGCTTCTTGTCCTCTTCCACGATCCGGTCGGCGAACAGCATCATGAGCTGGACGGAGCGACGCTTCGCGGCCATCCGACCCATCAATCGCGACCACCACGTGCCACGACCTTCGTCCGCGTCACGACGGGCATTGCCCTCGCGCATACGGGCCATGTCGTAGGCCGTCAGGTGATCGCGTCCCGGCGCGTACAGCCGGAACATCAGGTCGAACTCCTCCATGTCGATGTTGCCCGGAGTGATCCCCTTGGTGTTGTCGACCGGCGCGTAGATACGCGTCGACGAGTAACCCTGCGCGTGGATCAGGTTGGGCAGCCAGATTCCGAAAGGACCGACGTCTCGCGCGAGCGCGGGAGCCAGATTCTTCCTGGTCTTGGCGCTGAAGGAGAGCATCGACACGACGGACGAGCCGAGCGCCTTCCACCAGGGCAGACCGGTGGCCTTCAGACCGTTGTACATCGAGCGGAAGGTGGCGATGGGCGATCCGTTGTCACGGATGAACCAGTACCGCCGTTCGATGTCCGTGTCGCCCGGAAGGGTGGCCGCGTCGGCGACGGGCTGACCTTCCCGCATGCGGTTGCGAAGCGCGATCTTGAGGATGTGCGCGTCTGCCGCGAAAGCGTTGGACCACTTGCGAGTGCGCAGACCGCTAATTGCGATGAGCACAAGCAGCACTGCCGTGAGCGGGTGGCTGAAGGCGAAGACCCAGGCCAGGATCGCCGACACAAGGGAGACGGCGATAGCGTGCGCGCAGCCGAAGTGGGCCGCCGTATCCATCGCCTGTTCTGCGCGTTCGAGCGTGCCGAACATGTACATCCGCTTGTCCGTGTACGCCTTCTTCCAGACCAGCTGGAGATTGCGCATCGCGTTCATGCGGGTGTAGGTCAGGAACGCCGGGATGATGGTGATGCAGACCAGCAGCCAGAACGCGGTCCAGAACCCGACCGCGCCGCCGCAGACGGCCGCTACGCCGCAGAGCAGACCCAGTCCCAGAGTTCGGAGATCCGACTTGAAGACGTTGGCGGTGTGCTCGTGCGTCTTCAGCAGCACGCGCGCCGGGAAGTTTTCCGTGTCCTTCCATGGAGCGAAGGCGCGGGTGACGCCTTCCATGCACTGACGCAGCGTGGGCAGGTGTCGGTACATGGCACCGAGCATGCCACCACCGTGTTCGACCCAGTTCATGCCGACGCCGTATTCGGCGTAGTTGAAGAGCTCGGTGAAGTGCCGGTTGCTCTTCACCCGCCGAGGTGCGTTCAAGACGAACTGGTAGAACTGCTCGTAGCTGAGCGCGAAGCCGGCCGGCTTCGGACGAGCCAGGATGCCGATGCCGACGTCGACCTTGTCGATGTCGCCTTCGTACACCTGCTCGAGCTCCTGCGCGAGTTCTGCATCACCGCCGGTCAATTCCATGAAGGATTCGATAGGCGGCTCGCCGAGCGACACGCGGAACTGGTTGAAGGTACCGGTGCCGTCTTCACGTTCGCGCAGGATGTCGCGCTCGGTGATGTCGGTCCACGTCCCGTCCTGCTGGTTCTGGAACTGCGTGAGCTGGCGCGTCACGTTGTGCAGCTTCAGGTGACCGCACGACTTGCGCACGAACGACCAGGCCCAGACGTCGCGAGACCAGCGCTTCACCTGAGCGCGAGTCTTCTCGTGGACCATGTCGAGCAGCTTGACGCGGTCCAGCAACCGGTCGGTGCCGGGTTCGCAGATCTCGGTTTCGCCTAGCACCATCTCGTGCAGGCGGTACACGACGCGGAAGTGCTTCGGCACCTGGAAGGGACCGTCGTGGTGCTCCCACTTCGAGCCCGGCATGCCGAAGAGGATGTCCGAGTCGGTGATCGGCTTGAGCAGCCGACCGACCCACGGGTAGCGGTGGATGAGGCGCATGAGCCACATCTTCGTGCGTTGCCCCATGAAACCGTACCAGTCGACGTGCATGCCGATCTGGAGCGCCGGGTGCTGAAGCAGGTCCTCGGTCCACTGAATGGTGTGGATACGAGAGATCTGTGCGCAGTTGACGCGACGAGCCTGCTGGAACAGCTTCTCGTCGTCCCAGTCTGGATTGAACGACTTGAGGTAATCACAGATGGCGTTGTGTTCCATCGTGAAGAGCCAGTGCAGAAACGACAACCCCGGGTTGAAGTTGTTGGTGAAGCCGGAGTGGTCGATGCCGGGCTTCGCCGGATCTTCCGGGAGGTTGCCGTCTTCCTCGACGAGCATCTTGCCGTCCACATGTGAGCGCAGCTGGTGGAGCCGTTCTTCGCTCGACGCGTAGATCTGAGCCTGGATCCAGGCTTGCGCGTTCTCGTTGATCGGCGTCGGGCGACCGTCGTCGGTGACGCGGGTGTGGTCCTTCGAAGTCCGGTCGATAACTGCGACGTCGCCGGGCCAACCTTCCTTCGGGTCGCGCTTGATCATGAACGGGCACTTGCTCACCGGGTCGCGCTTGGTGTTGCCACCAAACCCGTGAAACTGGAACTGGATCCACCAGCCGGCCAGATCGTTCAAAATCATGGCGTAGATGGTGATCTCCTTGCCGGTTGCCGGGTCGATCTTGCGCCAGCGCAAGCGTCCGACATCGCGGGCGCTCGGCGTCATGTTCTCGACGTCGGGTCGGACCTTCTGCGGAGGAATGTTGGAGCCGAATCGCGTGCCGGCCGCGCCCATCTGCGGGTTCTCGTTGTCCGAGACGTAGGTGCCGTCCGCGGCGATCGCGGTGCGCGCCGTATCCGGGACCTCAGGCGGGAACTGCTTCGTGTCGTTCGTCTCGTAGTCGTAGGGGTCGGTGAGCGCGTTGGACCGGTTGAACCGAATCTTGGCGAGCAGGTAGAGCTGCGCCAGCTGTGGCGGCCATTGGTCCCAGGAGACCTTGTAGAACGGGTTGCGCGAGAGCATCTGGTTGAGCGCTTCCAGTATGAAGTAGAAGGCGTTCCAGTAGATGTATTTGAGAGTGCCGATGCCTTCCCGTGACGACTTCGGGCGGAAGAACTTCGACACGGCGCTCTTCGCGCGGGTGTACGGGCAGCGCGAGGTGGTCTCGGGGGGCGTGCCCGGAGTGGGTTGGGCGGCGTCGGGAGCGCCACTGTTGGTGGTGCCGCCTGCGCCCTGATGAGATACGTGTTCCGACTGACCGTGAGCTGGGCAGCCAGCCCGCTCTTCGGCGTCGTTGCGTGGAGTATCGTTCATGAACGATCCTTTCGGGTAGACAGGAGTATGAGAGCTGGGGCTGACGATCAGCGGCCCAGGCGGAAATCCGCACTCGACGGGTAGACACAGCGTCGACCGCGGTTGAGACTGCCCAGAGGGCGGAAGCCTTCCGGCACCGTCCATGGGTTGTACTCGATCGCTTCGACAATCGACTTCCAATTGGAGTCGCCAAGCAGGTTTTGCGGGGGGAGAATCAGTCTGCCGATGGTGAACGGAGTCGTCGACCACTGCACGGAGCCATCCTCGATGGGGGTGGTTGCCTCGCTGTCGAAGAGCTGGACCTGGAAGTCGAAGACGACTGATCCCAGCAACAGCTGTCCGATCAAGTCCTCGCTGAGGAATTCGTCGCTGTCCTCCTTGCGCGCCAGCGGCCGGTTGTCGTTCGGCACGAACTGGAACTTCAGAGCGTAGTCGCCGAACGCGAAGGGGCTGCGGCTGAAGTAGGTCTCCGTCGCCAGGCTCTCGATTGGCTTCGACGCCTGTCCGATGACGGTCCGGAACATCCGGACGGCTTCGAACAGACCGACGTTGGCGATCAGTCTGGGCAGGATGAGCGCCTTGGAGCCGGACATCGCCTTGGCGAACTCGATGAACTGCAGGACATCTCTCGCGTGGGAGACGATGCCGTTGGTGGCCAGGAAGTGGTGCGCACCGTATTCGGTGTCGACATCGACAGCGATGCCGCGCAGGTCCTTCTTCTTGTCGGAGCGAATCATGCCGGACGCGTTCGAGAACCGAACCCGCGCAGAGCGAATGTTGCCTGGGCGGAGCCATCCGACCTGCAGCCAGGTCGGAATGTCGTCCATGACATGGAACGAGGCATTGGTAGTGCCGGCGAGTGTCTTGGCGTGGAAAGCGCGAGCGAACCTCTTCGCACCGCTCGCCTGTTTGTTCCGGCGTTGGACTTCCTGGATGTCTTCCATCGCTTGCAGGATGTAGGCTCGTTCGTAAGCCTCGCTGCCGCCGAGGAAGCGTTCGGACCAGCCTAGACCAGGCTTGATGAGTCGTCCTGCGCCCGTACTGCGGGTCGATGGACTTTTCGGCATAGTATGTCCTCTCATGAGCAAAGGAACTCATGCCGGATGCGCGATGTGCGCAACAGCATGATGAGAATGGGGGCAAAGCACGCGGAGTGCGTTCACGTTCAACCTGTGAGCGAATTGGGCGATGAGAATGTGTTCGGAGTCTGGGAGACGGTGGTTGAGCTGGTGAACGAGTAAACGACATTGAGTACCAGCATGTTGCTAGAGTGCGCTTGCCGTGATCCACTGTTCCTTGATGAGATCACAAAATTATTAGGTGAGATGGGTTTGAGAAATCCCGTCCAATGGGCTTTTGCCGCGTGAGGTAGTGCGAGGATATCGCCAGGGAATATTGTGCAAACCCAGAACCAGTAATGATTTGTGGTTGGTCGCTCGAATTTGTTTGATATTGAGATTTCTATTTCCCGTAATATCGTGCTAGCATCACGCGAGTTGTCAATAATTGACGCACATTTCGTTCTTCAGATTTAAAAACCAAGCTGAATTGCTTCTTATATTGTGCGATTGAGGCAGGCGTAATCAGGACTACGGCGTAACTTGATTTCTCTAGTCGAGTATCGTGTGATCCTTGCTCAAAGAGAGACTGTTCAATACGTGGATGGTGTTATATATGGTGCCGCGCTCGACCGATGTGTAAGCATTGTTTGTGCAAAACTTGTCGAATCCGTCGCGTGTTGTCGAAGAGAACGTCCAGTACGAGGATGGTGTTAAATGTGGTGCCGGGTCCGACCACGTGTAACATCAATTTGTGGCAATCACATAATCGAGATATTGGCGCTGCGCTCCGTGGTAATAGTCAAGTCCTGCGCGACCTGGTGAACCTGTAGCTTGTGATATTGCGGGCGAAATTTCGCTAATGTTTCTCGCCGTTATAGGTGAAACTAGTGTCTTGCGTCCTTACTGGTTTGAATGTATCTCTTTGTTTTTGATAAACGATAAGGAGTTCTATCTTGATTGTTTCTCGGAGAGAAGAGTTTTACTGTTCGAATCTGTTGGTGCTTATTGCAAAGTTTGGCGCAAACGCTCTTTTCCAGCTCTTCTTGATCGGATGGGGCGGGGAGTAGACAGTAATGAATGATGCGCTCATGACACCTGTTTTTGAGCAGCTCGACAGTAGCGTTGTAAGCGCGGACGAGCTCGCCTTCATTGATTTCATTGATCGGCACCTGGTTGGTCAACCGCAAGCCAAGCTCGCGGCGCGCCGAATCTACCGTGCTATCCACAACCCTTTCCGCGAGCCGGACAGACCGATTCATTCGGCCATTCTCGCGGGTGAGTCGCGACGAGGGAAGAACCATCTCGTGCGGCTCCTTGTGCGTTGGTTTCACGGGCGCGATAAGGCGGTCGTGAAGATCAACGGCGGCGAGTTCATGGAGCGCCATAATCTGGCTCGCATAATCGGAGCGCCGCATGGATACATCGGCTTCGAGGAAGGCGGGAATTCGAGACGGCGCGGAGAGAAGGACACGGCGGCATTGCTGTCGCAGCACAACCTCGACCTGTCGCATCAGGGTTCGCGCTACGACGTTGTTTTCGTTCTTCTGGACGAGTGGGAGAAGATGCACTATTCGGTCATCAATCTGCTTCTAGCCGGGCTGGACGAAGGCGAGTTCACCATCAGCAACAACACGGACGTCAACTTCCGCAACGTTGTTCTGCTGATGACGTCCAACATGGGAATGGTCGAAGTCCAGGAAGGCATGCGGCGGGTAGGCTTTTTCTCGGAGCGCAGGAAGGCGGATGCGAAGGACATCGGCTCTGCGGTCGCGAAGTCGTATCGTGAGAGGACCTCTCCCGAATTCCGCAATCGCATTGATTCGATGGTGGTATTCGAGCCCTTCGTCGGCGACGAGCTGCTTCGCATCGCACAACTCGAGTTTGAGTCGCTCGCCGAGCGTGTCGCCCGAGTCGGTGCCGAACAAGCTTTTCGGCTGACAGCCGTGAAGTCCGCATGGGCACTGCTGCTCGACATGGCCAGCAAAGGCGAAGAGGACGAACTGGCCAACCTCAAACGGCTCCTCACTAGCGAAGTGGCTGAGCCGCTGTCGGTGATGTGCGCGTCCGGCTCAGTAAGACCGGGTGACGACGTTGAGGTGTCAGCTGGAGAGGGGAAGTTTATCTTCTCGCGGAAAGGCACGGGAGCTGTGCCGATTGCTCGGCCGGTGGTGGCGGAGCCAGCCGAGCGGCGAGGGCGAGAGCAGTCGGAGACTCCGGTCACACCTGCTCGGACGGCGCGGCGTATCCGGATAGAGACGGTGCCGGATCATCTGCTCTAGGAGGGGCGGGTGTCCGGCTGGCGAGGCGCGCTGTTGAGAGTCGCTGGTAGAGCGACTTTCCGGCGCGCCTCACTTCGCTTGGAGTCGTACTAGGAGATATAGGAAAAGAAATCACGCGAACGTAAGCGGTCATGGCCAGACGTGGCGACTCGCCATCTGGAGCCGTTTTTCAAAACATGTAATGTCGCATGCTGCACCGCGTGTCCTCACCGAAAACTGCCTAAAAACGTCCGCGAGTGAAGGTTGACCACGTGAAGTAACCCGTAAACATTCGCTTGCGGGGAGAGAGTTTGAGCGTCTGCGAGTAACCGATACCACGTGAAAAAGAGTTGGTTCCTGACGTTTGCTTCTCCTTCCCCGATGGTGGCATAAGTGGCAGCCACCACCTTAATGCAGTCGCGTTAATGTCACGTGTTGGAATTGGCGTTTGCGCTTTCCGCGGAGAACACGTGATAGTGGGACATTGTCGATCGTGTCGACGTCCTTGAATCCCTTGTTTGCCAGGGAGTAACCTTCAGACAGCGTCGTCAATTATGAGTTGCTGTATTACTTCTGTCCCTTGGACCCGGCGGCTAAAGCTACAGCAACGAGAGGAGCCGTAAAACGCCAGCATCCATTCCAGCGATGACACGCAATTATCCTTGCGGTTGACGCGGACCAGGGTCCTGGCTCTGGTCCGCTGGGTTTTGTGTTACGGCCGGTCGTGCAGAGCGGCCGGGAGAAAGCGCGGAACCGATTACTTCTTATTGTTGCCGTTGCCACCGCCACCGGTGGCGACCATGATCGCGACGAACACGATCGTGCCGGCATAGAAGATCATCCAAAGTACCTTGAAGAATGGATCCATGTCTGTTACATCCTTTCTGTTGCTCAAGTTTGTTAGTAGGCGTTGGTTTCTGGTCACCAGAAAACTTCGCGCGGAGGCCTCGAAGCCGGCGCGAAGGCGTCAATCAATTCCAGTTTCTCGCACGACCGGGGCACGACTGAAGAGATTGGCTCTTCGTCGTGTCAGGAGCTACCGCAGCCGGTGCGGAGAACGGGGTCCCACCCGCGATTACCAGCGCGTAGAATGCTACCCCGAGCCAGTGGGAGTCCATTAATACCCTTTTAGTAGTGAGTGTTGTTTGGGATTCGGTATCAATACTAGTGGATCGCTGGGCACGAGCCAGACCATGCGCAGTTGGTATGGAGGCCAGCGGGAGGACATTAATCCTTCTTCTCGTCTGCGAACAAGGTGCGAGCGCAGCCGTCCTTCTTTCCCTGTCCGTCCGGCGATCCGTCGCTATTGTTTTTGCCGTCGTCCCGGTTTTGTGAGCCAGACATCTCGCCAGCACCGGCTAAGATTACGAATACGCCATACCAGAAGAGAGCACAGAGCAGACCTTCCATTGTGGTTCTCCTTTCGAACCTGGAGGTGAAACGGATTTTGGCGCGCAGTGCGAGTACAAAGTCGTAGGACAGTTCTGGGTGAGCTGTTGGTTTCGACATTGCAGTCGCATAATCACACCAACCAGGCACATCGAACGACGATGTCCCCAGTTGCCATTCGTCGTTGAGACGAATCCGTTTTTGATTAGTAAATGGCTGAGAATGAGATTGGTAATGTCCGGAGCAAACTTTGTTCGATAAAACAAGCTGGGCTCCAGTATCGAAGGTGCCCAGCCTTTGAATCTATGTTCTTGAGGCGCGTTTAAAACAAGTGTTACCGGTCAGCTATCACGTGGAAAGTTGGCGCTATCCAGATGATAGCTTTCATAGGGTCTTTTGGATTTTTGTCAAAGAGGTGTCGGAGAGCCTGGCGTCTGGTATTGGGCCAATGTTGTTTGACTCTGATTGTAAGCGGCGAAGTGTTCCTGAGCGACCTGCATCTGATTGACCTGCAAAACATGTGGCGCTAGTCTAGCGGCTCTTGGCTGACCAACAATGCACTGCACGGTGTGAACATCCAGTCCGGATGAGAGTGCTCTTACAATAAATGTGTTTCTCAACAACCTGGCGGAGATGTTGAGACGTGCCGATCTTCCGATGCGTTTCAAAGCATTGTCGACGGCAACTGGTGTTATTCGGTCGCCATTTTTTGTGAAAAACAAGGCGCCCGACGTGATATTTGGTTTGCTGATAAGCCAGTCTGTGAGCGCTTTTAGGGAATGGTCGCTCAGTCGGATAGAACGCGCGTTCTTCCCTTTTATCATCAGGCAGGGTTGCCCATAAATGTTGACGATGCTGTCTCTGTTTAAGGCAAGGCACTCCCGAAGCCGTAATCCATCATGAAGTACTAGATGGGCGATTGCTCGGTCGCGGCTGTACAGACAGTTTTGAATGGCAATTTTGAATTTATTGTATTCGTCTTCTGTTAAGTAGGCTTTGTTGTCTTCACTCAGATCGTGCATTTGTTTGTTCTCATAGGGGTGCGGGTTAAATGCCTCATGAGATCAGACTAGAACGGCAAGGTTACTCATACGTTACTTACGCGATGGTTCGATTGTCCGCCACCAAACATTGCTTTCGTCCACAAATTCTTTTCCCGTTTTCACATCGAAAAAACGACAAGAAGTAGTAGGCTGCGGGTGGAGACTCAAGGGTTGGCGGTCCGTACCGCGAACCCCTGAGTTGGGACGTTATCGTGCAACGCGTTCGGCAACCAACTGGCGGCTCCGCTAGCGCTGTTCGATGTCATCCCGCTCCGGCTTGCTAGCTATTGCCGTCGAAAAAATCACACGCGCCGGTCGGCTTGTAGGGCTCGTTACGGTATCGCGGAGTCATTTTTGCGAACACTTCGCCTATCATGCGCCGAGCAATGCCGCCAGTGATGTCATCGTTGATGGCTTCCCGCATCGTCTCGAGTGCCCGTGTGACCTTGCGCAGACGCAAGTCCGCCGCGAGGCAATTGAGCATGATGACGGGTGCGGTTCGCCACTTATCGACGGTGACGATCTCGTTGTCTTGCATGGTCAGTGCGATGAGCGGCTCGGCCTCTTCGGTGGCGAGCTTCAGCGTGTCGAAAACCTGATCGCGCTGACCGGCAAGGTTCTCGAGAGTGACGAAGGCAACTTGCCTGGCTGTCTCGAATTTGACTCGCCGGGCATTCTGAGCCTCGACCGCGATGACGTTGTTGGCGGTGGTACTGCCACTGGTGCCGTGAAGTACCTCGATCAACCGCGACTGATGCTGACGTTCGTTGACCTCGCCTTTGCCGGCCTTGACGTGCTCGAGGATGGCGGTCGCTGCCGCGAGCGTCGCGTCCATTTCCTTGAGCACGGTAGCGAGGCGAGCGCTGTGAGGATGGAGGTCGTTGACGCAGTCCTTGAAAGCCACCGGATGGAGTCGGCGCAGGTCGACGTCGGCATTGAGGTGGCTCTGGTACTTCTTGCCCGGCACCGCAGGTTCGGTCGGGTACTTCTTGGCCGCTTCCACGCGCTTCAGCTCGTCGAGGAAGGTCCGGTAGACCTGAACCAGGATGATGTAGAAGCGACGATTCAAGTTGCGGTCGTGACGCGACTCGCGCAGGTACTTGTACTTGGGCTCAGTCGTCTCGGCGCTCGCGCCGTCGACGATGGCCGCTTCGACCAGGGTCTTGAGGCGGTAGTAGGGCGATTTGTGATCGAGCGTGGCATGGAAGGCGATGGCTTCGCGAAGCAGCTCGTACATCCCTGTTCGCAAGTCGCCTCGTCGGTTGTGCGCGTCGGCGCAGAGCTCACTCTGGTAGTAGTAATTGACGACGGCTTCGTCGTACTCGACGCGGATGGCTTCGAGTTCTGTTGGCTTTTCGATCGCGCCTTCGATGCGCGGAGTCCAGCGGTCTCCGAGTAGCCAGTTCCAGGAATTGTCGGCTGAGCCCGATGCGTCACCACATCGTTTTGTGGCCTGGTTGAGCTGTTCCGTAGCCTCGTAGAGGCGTTCGAGAAGCGGATGGAGCGGGATTGTCGATGTCGTTGGCATCTTTGTGTTCCAGCCTGTTGGATGTGCAGCGGGGACGCAACAGACCGCGTCCGCACAGGGCTGTTCCATCTCGGATATCATCATTCCGACGGTGGTGCAGCCGGTTTCGTCCTTCACATATTCCTTTCGTTGTCGCTTATAGTCGCCATTGTTTTTGCAGCGGACTCCCCTCTTGATACCGTTTATCACAGTATCGAGCGGTCACTTTGGGTGATGGAGTGCACTGAATGGTGGCGCGGCGAGTCACGAACGAAAGTACGAGAAGTACGGAGAAAATCTCGCAGATCGTCGTCGGGATTAGGAACAGTGGCGCTGGGCACTCGCGGTAAACCTTCTATAATGATCGTGCTTCCTTTACGCAAAACTGCGGGTTTCGACCATCGCGGTTAACGAATTGTCATTACGCCATTTGTTGACGCGCTTAGCGATACCCTCTCCATATCACAAGTTTCGATGCTGATCAGTGTTTCTGTTTAACTAGCGCGTCCTATGCAAAGCCTCGGAAAACAAAATGGTGACAGATGTACACTGGCCCATATACTAATCCAGTCAGGTAATGACGATTGACGGAACATGCGGCAAACATGAACTCGTTAGTAGCTCCCGATGCAATTCTGGTTCAGTAAACGGCCAGTTGAGGAAGCTCTCGGTCAGGGAATTATCCGGTTCATTTCAAGATACTAAAAGAAATAGTAAAAAGGCTGAATGGACAGAAGTCGGCATCCGAGCCGACTTCTGTTGTGTGCACGGTACAGTCTTCCCTGACTGCTCCTGATGAACACGGGGCGTGGGTGCGTTGGCTCCCCGATCAGGTGCCGGGGGTTGGCGGCACGTATTGCTCGAGAAGCCGTGTGAGCGCGTCGATTCGGTTCTCATCGGGCGCTGGCTGCCGGCTGAGCAGGTCGATCTCCGTCACGATAGCCTCGCGCTCCAGTTCGTCGGCCGGCACGTCGTCGAGCGGCCAGGGCAGAGGAAGCGACTCTCGACAGATTTCGCACTCATGGATCGAAGTCGAGCAGCCTTCGCAGAGCCGCTCGTTGGCGCACGAAAGACCGGTCTGGCACTCCTCGCATTTGCCCGTTGCGGGCAGTGTGCCCGCGCCGATGCATTTGCCGCATCTCATCGAACTCTCCTGAAAATCGGCAAAAGCGCCAGAAGCCCGGACGGCTTCTGACGCTGTGCCTAGGGACGGTGTTCAGGAAACAGCGGACTGTCCGCCGTGTTCCTTTAGTTGCCGAACCGGAAGAACTTCATCCAGCTTGCCTGGTTGTTGTCCTTCTTGGTCTCGTTCTTGGTTTCGGGCTTGACCGGTCCCTCGGGGAAGGGCACGATCCGCAACTGCATGTCGAGCGCCTGCATCAGCAGCGAGCCGTACTGTTGGGGCTGCTCCGCGCCGATGGTGGGCATGACACCGCGCCGCTCGATTGAGTTGCCGTCCGGGAAGAGGTAGACCGAGGTAGAGAATCGGACGACGTGGTCCGGGCTGACCGGAAGGTACGTCTGATTCATGCCCTTGCCGGCGGTGATGTCGGTTCCGACCACCGGGAAGTGGCGGTTGAGCTTCAACGCGCCTGCGATCAGCTCAGCCGACCCCTGCGTTTCGCCGGTCACGCCGACGACTACAGCGCCCTTGTAGACGTTGCACTTCCAGGGCAGCTCTTCGGTGGTCGTCTTCGCGTCCTTCTGTCCGGTGATCGCGCCGCTCGCGTCCTTCTTGAACGGCCCCTTCGTCTGACGGTACGCCTTGCCGTCCTTGACGAAGTAGGTGCGCATCTGCACGGCATCGGGTCCGACGTTGTCGATGGAGTGTGCCACCACGCCCTTCTCGATGAACATGCACGCCACCTGGATGGCCGCGTCGCCGTTGCCACCCATCGAACCACCGAGGTCGAGAATGATTCCTTGAACGCCGTCGTTGGCCGCCTTGGTGATGGCGGTTTCGAAGTCGCGAAGGAAGTTATCCGCCTCCATGAAGTTCACTTTGATGATCTGGATTGAGCGCTCGGAGCTGTCTGGAACGAAGCTCTCGCCGCCGTCGTCCATATCAGAGTGGCTCATGTGTCCGCCGGACGACGGGTCCGTCACCGTGATCGCCGGGTGGGTCTTGATGACGACTCGCTCGATTTCGAAGTCGTAGGTGTCCGCGCCGCGGCGCACGGTGACCTTGGCCTTGCTGCCGATCACGCCCGCCTGACTGAACAGGAATTGGACCAGTTCGCCGACATTGCCGATCTTCTTCAGCTCCTCGACGTGATAGCTCTCCACCGAGACCAACACGTCGCCGACCAGGAGACCGGCCTTGGCGGCTGGGCCGTCGGCTGCCATCTGCTGCACCACCCAGTTGCCGGTGGCGCTGTCCTGGCTGAAGTTCAGCTCGATGCCGATCTCTTGTCCGGACAGACTGACCATCAGGTCGGTGTACTGTTGCGTGGTCATGACCGCGGCGTAGCGGTCTTTCAAGGACGACAAGTAGTCGATCAGCGCCTGGTCCAGTTGCGCCTTCGAGTTGATCGTGCCGTCCTTGTAGTCCTTCTTCAGGCGCGTCAGCACCTGGACCACCTGGTCGCGCTCGATGAAGCGCAAGTCGGTGGCGGACTGCACGTCCTTCAGGACCTTCGACAGCTCCTGCGGGGTCGCGTTGGGGGAGAACTGGGCGGACGAGGCCAGTTGTTGCGGTTTCGCCGGCTGGGGCGGCGTCTTGTATCCGAGCCAGAGCGCGGCCAGGATGATGACCGGCGAGAGGATGAGCGCCACGGCCGCTGCACGCGCTGCTATCGTCGTGCGGTAGGCGGCGAGCGCTCGGCTCGGCTTGTACTTTTGAACTCGTTTCATGTGTGCCCTTTCGTGAAAAGGATGGGAGCCGCTCAAGAGCGGCTTCCCAGAAGAGGATGCTAACAACCGTCCGAGTTACTTTGTCTCTTCGACCGGCTCCCCGCTGGAAGGTGATCCGTCCTGGACTGGACGGGGCACCGTGGGCGGTGGCGGCAGTAAATCGGTCTTCCTGCCTGTGCGCGGCAGGAAATCGAATGTGGTGATTCTGAGTACGCTTCCCGGAGGAAGGTCGATTACCGACATCTCAGGCACGGTCATGAGCTATCCTATCTGGTTAGAGAAGGGAAGCCGTCTTGGAGGACGGCTTCCCATGGCTCACAACAACCTGCTCAGGGCAGGGTCGGCTGCAGTTGGCTCTGCAGGTCGTCGTCCGGAATGTCGGTGTCGTCGTCGTCCGGCTTGTCCTTGGCGGGCGGCATCACCGGTGGTGGCATCGGTGACGGGTTCGTTACCGGCTTCGGCGGCGGTGCCACCTCGACTGGCTTCGTCGGTGTCGTCGGGTTCGTCGGCGTCGTCGGAGTGCCAGGCTTGGTCGTGCCCGGGGTTGCGCCCGCCGGGTCGCCGGGTTTGCCGGCGCTCGGGTTGGTCGTCGGATCGCCTTGCTTGCCGGTCGCTTGCGGGTCGCCCGTCCCTTGCGGCTTGGCGCTACCCTGGGCTTCGTCCTTGGGCTTCGGAGCGTCCTCGGGCTTGGGGGCGTCCTTGGGCTTGTTCTTCTCGGCCTCCTTCTTCTTCGCCTCCTCCTCCATCTGCTTCCGGCGCTCCATGCGGCGCTCCCAGATCTTCCGATTCTCTTCCTTGATCTGGGCGTCGCGATCGACCTTCTCCTTGCGCGCCTTCACGCCATCGTCGTACATCTGGTTGACGACCTCGACCGCCTTCTCGAGCTGGTTGTCCTTCCCAGCCTTGAAAGCTTCCTTGTCGAACTTCACTTCCACGTCGGTCTCGACACCGATCCAGTCGGTGAACTTATTGGCCGGGAGGAAGTAGAACGACGTGAGATGCAACCGACGGCCGTACACCAGATCCAGCAGTGCCTGACCGACACCCTTGCCGAAGGTGCGGACGCCGACCACCTTGGCGCGGTTGTTGAACTTCATCGCGCCGGTGACGAGCTCCGACGCCGAAGCGCTGTTGCCGTTGACCAGCATGACGATGGGCATTTCTGCCGGCACCGCCAGGACGCGCTGCCGGGTGAGCGGCAAGCTGCCCGTCATCTGCGGCCGGGTCTCCAGCATCACGTGGGTGGTGACGTGGTGCTGGGTCTCGACGACATCGGAGCCGCCGAAGAGCCGGTGCTGCTGGGTGACAATCGTCCCTTCCGGGATCATGAACATGGCGATGTCAATCGCCTGGTCCAGCAACCCGCCTCCGTTGTCTCGGAGGTCGAAGATCAGCTTCTTGCCGCCCTTCTTCATGACCTCGTCGAGCGCCTCTTTCACGTCCTTGGCCGCGTTGCGAACGGCGAAGGTTTCGAGGTGGAGGTGCCACACGTCGTTGCCGAGGTGCTTGAGCGTGACGACGGGGACTTCGTACTCTTCACGCTTGACGGTGAACTTCTTCTGGACGGCGGAGCCGCTCTCTTTGCGCTCCACGATGATGTCCACGGTCGAGTCCTTCTTGCCCTTGAGGAGCTTGATGGCCGCCGCGTACGTCATGCCGTTGACCTTCTTTCCGTCCACCTCCTTGAGGATGTCGCCGTCGAGGACGCCGGCCTTGGCTGCCGGACCGTTCTTGATCGGGCTGAATCCGATGTAGTTCTTGTCGGAGACGATCAGCGCCTTGTCCACCTGCTCCTCGGTGGAGTCCTTGGGCAGGTCTTTCACCAGATCCTTCATCCCCTCGAGCTTGACGATGACGCCGATCCCGAGGTTCTTGTTGTCCATGTCCTTGTCTTCCGCCTTGACCTCGATTGGCAGAAGGTAGGAGTCGAATCGGTGATCCAGGCTCTTCAGGGCCATCTGGATCGCCTTGTCCGCGTCTTCGAGCGTTTTCAGCTCGAAGGGAGGTTTTTCCCACTTGTCCACGAAGTCCTGCATCTTGCTCTTCTTGGCGGGAGCGGGCTGACCGAACATGCTGCCGATCGCGCCGGCGAGCGTGACCGGCGGCTCGATGTATCCGGTGAGAGCGATGTGCTGGCGGGAGATGATCTCGATCGCCTGCTTGTACAGTCGGGTCGGGTCGGGCTTCTCCGTCACCGGTACGGCGAGCGGGAAGTCCATGGCCTGCAGCATCTGGTGCAGGGCCGGGGGCGGTTCTTGCTTGGCGGCCGGCGTCGGCTTGGTACCCGGTTGCTGGGCTACGGTGCTCGCGCAGAGGGCGAACAGCAGTGCCCACGTTGCGGCGAACCCAAAACGAAGGGTTTTCATAGGAGTTCCTTGTAGTGAGCGGCAGCCGGGAGGCGAGACGATCTCGCCTCCGTCGTGCCTGGGACAAAGAGAGTTTTCCGGTTAGCCGAAAAGGCGGCGCTACGAGCGCCGCCGCCTCGACTATGCGAAAACCCAGGTTATGGCTTCGGGATGAGCAGCCCGATCCGCTCCATCAGTTCCTTGTAGCGATCGTCGGAGAGCGGCTCTTTCCGGGAGCCTTCCAGAATCGCCATGAGGGGGCTGAGGATGGCCGTGATGAGGACCGCGTCGTCGTGCTCGTGCTCCAGGGTCTTGAGCTGGGAGCTCTCGAGCGTGGGCTTGCCGATGTACTGGCAGACCGCAGCGACGATGGTGCGGACGCTCTTGTTGGACAGCTTGTAGCCTTCCTTGGTCTTGGACTTGTCCAGCTCCGGCTGGATGCGGCTCCAGGCCAGCTCTTCCGGATCGAGCGCCTCGACCTTGTTCAGGTTCTTGCGCAACAGGGGGATGAGCCAGAGTCCGAGCGGGACCAGCACGGCGATCGAGCCGAGTACGACCGCAACCAACCCGGCGTTGAACGGCGGGTTCTGAGCGACGAAGGTCGTGTTGCCGGCGGACATGTCCGAGCCGTCGTCCGCAGTGCGGGACATCGACAGTACGTATTCCGGGGTCCAGATGCGCTTCCAGTCCGGTCCGCCGCTGGCGAGCATCTCCGTGGCGTAGGCGAACTCGATGGCGAACCGCATGGGCTGCGGCTGCCTGAACGTCTGTACGTAAACCCGAATCTCGTACAGGTCCGCGTTGTACTCGTTGTCACCGACCTGGAGCTTCACCTGCTTGGGAGCGTTCGGCACGCTCACCGGCGACTCGCCCTTGGGGAGGACGTCGAGTGAAGCCAGCCGGAAGTCCGGGTCGGGGTTGGTGTCGATCGACAGTCGCCCCGCCCGGAGCGGGTTGAAGTCGATGTCGATCGGGCGCTGTCCTTCCTCGGGCTTGAGGACGTACACGTTGACCCGCATCGGCACGACGTTGCCGATGCGGATGGCGAAGTGCTCGCCGAAGGGGAACGTGGACGGCGCGCCGGGGCGCAGCCCGTCTTTGCTCGGGGCGTAGGCGGAGTCGGTCATCACTTCGACCATGATGCGCCGACCTTCGTACCAGGAGTGCTTCACCGCCGAGGGCGTCAGCCGTGGCGGGGGCGTCGTCTGGGCTTGCGCCAGGGCCGGTACCGTGAGGAAACCGGCGAGCACAACCCAGGTAAAGAGCTGTTTCAGGTTCATGTGAGTGAACTCCTTAGGTTCTGAGTAGTGGAGGGCTGGCGAGAAGCGCGACGACCTTTTTCATCGCGTCCTTGTCATCCGTTTGCACGATGGTGTAGCTGATGTTGTTCTCCTTGAAGAACGCCTTCAGCCGCTCCTCATGCGCTTCGAACTCTTGGCGGTACCGGGTGCGCGTCTGATCGTTGAGCCACCAGGTCTCCTGCTTGCCGGTCTCCATGTCGAAGACCTGGATGCCTGCCGGGAAGATACCCAGGAGGCGGCCTTCCTCGGGTTCCGGCAGCTCGCGTTCGCGCCGGTCCTGGATGACCACGGCGCGGACGTTGTTGAGCTTGGCGCGGAGAGCGAGCAGGTCGTACTGCTCCGGCGTGAAGTTGAGGAAGTCCGACAGGAGCAGGCATTCCTTCTTCCCTCGCGCCGGGACGACCTTGAACGCGCCTTCCAGACCGCTGCCGACCGAGCCGTCGGAGTAGACCGGGTCGAGGATGAACGGCAGCATCTGGCGGATGGCGATGTTGGGGATGCGCGGCCGCGGCATGACGTGCTGCGCCGTGTTGTTGGCGTACAGCGCGATCTTGACGAGGTCTTGCGACTTCTTGAGCGACATGCAGGCGGTGGCCAGACAGCATGCCATCAGCTCGAGCTTGCTCAGCCGGCTGGAACCCCAGTCCAGGGTGCGGTTGATGTCGCCGAGGATGTAGAGCGTGGCCTGCGCTTCCGGGCGGCAGACCCGCGCGATGATCTCACGTCCACCGGTTCTTGCGGTAGCCCGTGCCATGATCTGGCGACGGTCGTGGTCGCCGGGCACGTACTCCGTGGTCTGCAAGAACTCGCCTTGCGCCCCGGTGACATTGCTGCGCCGCGTGCCGACCCGGTGGGTGGGGACGCGGAAGCCGACCGCGACGAAGCCCTTGCTCGCGCGGGTGATGACCTGATTGATGCGTTCCGACATCGTCCCAGAGATGGGCTGAATGCCGTCGCCGGCGTCCTCGACGAGTTCCGGCGCTTCTTCCGTCGGGGTGGCGTCGCCGCCGAGACCGATGTTTTTCAAGAATTTCCACATGTGAGTAGTCCTCCAGTAACGGGTGATGTGTGAATCGGACCAGGCGAGACCAGCCTCGCGCCGCCGCGAGGCTGGTCTCTACGAACTTGCCGAGGTCCGACGGAACGATCACTCGTTCGTGGGGACCTTGTCGAGGAGCTGCTGCGCGATGCCGACGGCCGTCTCGTCCGCGTTCATCGTCGCCTTGCACTCCTGCGACAGCACGAGCTTATGCGCGACGCAGGCGATGAAGACGCGCTTGACGTCCTGCGGCGTCACGTCCATCGAGCCGCGCATGGCCGCCGCGGCCTTGCTGGTGATGTACAGCCACTTCGACGTACGCTGGCTCGCGCCGACCAGCACCTTGCCCTTGTGCTCCTTGGCCAGCCAGTCGTGCGCCTCCTGGCACTTGCCCGACCGGGTCGCGCGGATCAGGTTGAGCATGTAGTTGAGGACGTGGTCGGACACCCGGACCTCGTCGGTGACGAAATCGCGCATGTCGATGATGTCCTGCGGCGTCAGGACCGGCTCGATGTTGGCGTGCTTCTGCGGGTCACGCTTGTAGATGGCCGGGTTGCGGAGCAGGTCGAACTCGTCCTGACGGCCGAGGTAGCCCAGCCGGCCCTTGACCGAGAACCGGTCCAAGGTCGCCTCGGGCAGCTCGAACGTCCCTTCTTGCTCGATCGGGTTCTGCGTCGCGATGATCAGGCTCGGATCGGCGAGCATCATGACGTGCTGACCGACCGTGATCTGCTTCTCTTCCATGGCGGAGAGCATCGAGGACACGGTCTTGGGCACGCCGCGGTTCAGTTCGTCGGCGAGCGTGAAGTTGTTCTCCGGGTGGAGCGCGCCGTAGTGCAGTTTCATCTTGCGCAGCTCTTCGTCGAAGATCTCCGAGCCCTTGATGTCGCTGGGCAGGAGGTCGGACGAGAACTGGAAGAACTTCCACTTGCCACCCTTGAGGGCCGCGCCCAGCGACATGCCGAACACGGTCTTGCCCAAGCCGGGGACGGACTCGAGCAGCAGGTGGCCGTCGGTGGTCAGGGCCATGATGGCGAGATCGAACACCTCGTCGTTGCCCTTCACGAGCTTCTTGCACTCGCGGATGAAGCGACGGGAGTTGTCCTGGAACAGGTCTGGGTTCATCGTGCGGTTCATGGTTTGAACTCCGTAGTTGGTGGATTGCTGCGCGCCTAGTCAAGGGTTTGCGCAGCTCTCCGGTACAGGAAAAGGGAAGGGGCGACGCCCGATGGCGCCGCCCTGAGATTCCGTCACAGTCCGCCGCGTTGTCAGCGGGTTTGGGGTACCGGCTGCGGCCGGAGAGCGATCATGTCGCTCGGACGGAATAGCCCACGCAGGAGTAGGATGGCGCACACGAGCATGGCTACGCCCAACGGCACGCTGGCGAGCGGCCGCTGACCCTGCACCGTTTTCTGTCCACCGATGATCGAAGCCCAGTCGTTAGGTAGCTTCGTAGTGCCATCGGTGTTCAACCAGACGTACTGACCTCCGACCTTGTTTGCCAGCTCCTTGAGCCCGGCCTCGTCGAGTCGCGTCTTGGCTTTCTCCTCTTTGTCGAGCGGGAAGTAGTCGAACCGCTCTCCGGTCCTCGGGTGGTAGACCGGGATCATCTGCTCTGTCGGTCCGCCGACACCGACGACGACGACGGCGAGATTGCCGTTTGACATCGAGCGCAAGGCGTTGAGCTCTGCGAGAGTTTCTGCCTGCTCCTTCTGCCAGTTGGCTGTCTCATCCGGGTCTTCGAAGGTGGGAGCGCCACCGTCCGAGAAGATGACGATCACTTGCCGCTTGCCGGGCTCGAAGTCACGCCGGAGCGTGTGAATCGAGGCCCGCAGACCCTGCACGTAGTCCGAGCCACCACCTGGAGCGGAGAGGATCCCCATCCAGTTGGTGTCGTGCAGCATGTACCGGAGCGTCCCGTAATCTTCGCACAACGGAGCCTGTGGCCAGGATTCCGCGGTATAGGTCACCAGCCCGACTTTGTTGCCGGGGATGACCTTGAAGATTTGCTCGGTGAAGACGTACTTCGCGTACTGGAGCCGTCCGCCCCACGCGCCGACCGGCGGTCCGCCGTCCTTGGTGGGGTGCACGAAGCGGTAGTCTTCGGCAGCCATCGAGAGGGAGACGTCGAACGCTCCCACCACGTGCAGGCTGCCTTGCGGTACCGAGACCTGGGCGTTCTTTTCGTAGGGCTTGGAGAGCGCCACCATCAGGAGCACGGTGGCGAACGACCAGCCCACAGTCTTGACGACCAGTCCCACCTTGCTCATCTCACGGGTGGTTCGCCGGAGATGGGTGGGGTTGGCGTAGATGTTGCTGAGCCGCTTCTGCGCGCGCCAGTGCAGCACGCAGACGGCGGCCATGAGGAGTGTCGGCACCCAGCACCAATAGAGGTATTCCGGGTTGTCGAACTCCACGAACCTTCCGAAGATGTTCATGACTGAGTCCTCCATAAGTAGGGTCCGGTTGCTGTGAAACCGGGTGGAAATTACAGAGAGTCGCGCGGTTGGCGACCTGCGCCCGGAGACGGTTGCTTGTCGCGACCGGGGCTGGGCTGCTGGCCCGGCTTGCCGCGACCGTTACCGGTGGCTTTGCCGCCACCTTGTCCGGACGAGAACAGCTTCTCGAGATTCGCTTGCGTATGCAGCGCGTCGTTGTATCGCGCCGCTGCGCCTTCGATCGTCAGACCGTCGAACGAGTTGCCCGGGTTCGAGGTCAGGCTTAGGATGTAGGCCTTGACTGCGTCTTGCGGTTTCCTCGCCTTCACGAGGATGTTCCCCTTGTGGAAGTGCGCGCGCGCTTCCAGGTCACGGTTCGGCTCGGGGAAGATGAGCCGCTCCAGTTGGGTGCGACCGGCCTCGACCTTCGATGCGGCGATGCTGGCGTCGAACGCTTTCATCGCGGTGGGCAGGTCGCCCTGGTCCATCGCCGCGATGCCGGCGTTGTAGGCCTCGACCTGCGGGCTCTTGTAGCTCCACAGGTAGAAGCCGACGCCCAGGAGCATCAGACCGATAGTGGCGAAGCCCGGCTTCGCCCACTTGTGCGAGGCCAGCATCATGCCGGTGTAAAGCAGCACGAACGAGTAGCCACCCACCATGAGGTAGACGTGGGTGATCGATCCCGTGTTGAAGTGCAACTTGAACGTCGAGAAGATGGCCGCTACGAGGGCCAGTCCGACCGGCAATTGCCACATCCGATGACGGAGTCCGCCGGCGCGGAAGTTGAACATCATGGTGATGCTCTCGGCCAGTCCGTCGACCCAGCGCTTCAGACCACCGGTGAACAGGGCGCTCGCGGCGATGGCGATGGTGAACAGTGCGATCGCGGACAGTCCGCGGTTCAGGGCTTGCGGGTACTCGCCCTGAAACAGACTCGTCGCGGCGAGGACGGCGGGGATGCCGCCAGCCAGCGCGGGCGCGAGCCAGAGCCAGTTTCGAATTTTCATGGTTCGTCTCCAGGTTGTTGGAAAACACAGCGCTCGCCGGAGTCAGTTCCCCGGCGAGTTGGTGCTGCGTTGGCCATGTTTCAGGCGCGAGTTAGAAGGATTGCCGGAAGATGAGGCAGAGCCCCACGAACACTCCCAGCATGATCCCTCCGAGTTGAATGAACGGCTGTTGGACAGGCTTGCTGTCCTCGACTGCTTCCAGTTCGATCGTGGACTTCTCCAGCTCGGAGATACGGTCCCACGCTTTCTGAAGCGCTTCGCCGTTCCCGCCCCAGATGACCGCGTCGACCGGCTCGCCTTTGGCGTCCTTCCAGTTGGGCGGATTGACCTCCTCGACAAGCTTCCGCAGCGACTGCGTGCTGGAGTTGGTCATTTGCCCTTGCGAGCCGATGACGATGGCGAAGATGTGGATCTTGGACCCTTCCTTCGTCATCTGCTCCACGAAGTATTGGTGGCGCTCCGCGCTGATGCCGGCGTCGCCGTCGGACACGAAGATGATCACCTTCGTCTTGGCCTTGCCGAGCGCATCGAATTGGTCGAGTGTGGCCTGGAAGGCTCCCTTCCGTCCGTTTGGACCGACCGGTCCGTCGAAGTTGGTGCCGCCGCCGGAACCCCGGGACAGTTCCGAAATCTTGCGCATCACGACCTTCACGTCCTTACCCAACGGCCATGACCAATACGGCTCGTCGTCGAACGTGAACATCGCGGCGCGGTCGCCATCGGGGCGCGACTTCAGGAACTTGTATGCCGCGAAGCGAGCGAGCTGGAAGCGCTGGACTTTGCCGGCTTCAATCTTGGGCTGCTTGGCGGGGTCTTCGGGCGGGGCGGGGAACAGGGTCGGGTAAAGCTCTCGCAGCTTCTTGTCCTGTTCCTTCTCGTTCTTCTCGAACTCGTCGATCTCCGCGCGGAGCGAACCGGAGTCGATGTCGGCGGTGAACATGGACCCCGACCGGTCCATTCCGATGACGAAGTCCCGGGTCTCCAGGTACTCCCTCATCTGTTGGTGTGTCAGTTTGGGTTGCGCCATGGCTCCCGTGAAGAGCAGCCAGAAGGACGCCAGTACGATCATGCAGAGCGTCGTCGGCCACGCCGAAGCCCGCAGCTTGTGCAGCCCGGTACTCGTGTGGGACATCGACCGACGCAGCCGCTTCCAGAGGGGAAGCAGCAGAACCAGAGCCACGGCGAGCCAGAGCCAGCCAGGCTCCGAGAACCTCACCTGGGTCCAGTTTTGAATTACTTCCAACATGGTTGTGTCTCCGTGTATTAGGAGGAAAGGCCGACTCGATCCTCGAGCCGGCGCGCTTCTTGTGAATCGGGGAGTTGCATCCCGCAACTCCTTTCAAAAATCGAAGCGCATGGTTAGCGCTGCGTCGGTTTCATCACTTGTGGTACCACTTCACGGGGTCGGAGTCGTCCCGTGGACCAAATACGGCACGGTCTTCTGCCTGCGACTGCGTGCGCCGGTCGCGGAAGTCCTTGTCGTTGGCGCGCATGAGCAAGCTCAGGTCGAAGTTGTCGTATACCCGAGCGCTTTCGGCGTGGTCGAGGCGGACGCTCGCGGCGGTCATCTCGTAGGAGACGGTGCCGATCTCGAGCATCTTCTCCTTGGTCGTCCCGTTGACGTCGAACTTCTCCAGACCGAGGCGCTTGACGCCTGGTCCGGTCATGCGGATCTCCTTACGGGCACCGGAGGAGTAGCTGATGTTCTTCACCTTCATCAACAGGTCGCTGTCGTCGACCTCGATGGTCTTCACGACGCTTCCAGTCGAGGTGTCGAGCACCTGTGTGTATTGCAGCATCCCGTGGACCTGCAGTTGGCCGTTCCACCAGTTGTTCATCCACTGGCGATGCGTGGCCTTGCCCTCTTCGTTGTAGAAGGTGTACAGCCGGCCGTAGGTGTTGCTCCTGAAGCCGTCAACCTCTTCCTGGTAGCTCAGCACGTTGAGCTTGAAGAGCAGGCGTTTGCCGGTGGCGTCGAACACCTCCAGCACTTTCTCGCTGTTGCCCTCGAAGGTCTCCTTCGCCCAGACGATGCCGGTGCGATGGTAGTACGTGCGGGTGCCGCGGTGGGTTTCACCCTTCTTGCGGATGGTCGTGGAGAACTTCCAGCCATCCTCGAAGAAGTACGTTTCCTCCAACTTGTCGTCGGAACCCAGGTCTTTCAGGGTGAACCAGAGCTTGCCCGAGGGTCGGTAGAACTCGCCGAGAGCCAGCACCTTGCCGTCCTCGGAGAAAATCCCTTTCGACTTCAGGACGAGGGCGGTGGCTCCCTGCTGCGGTGGGTAGTGCTCGCTGGTCTCCCGGACGGTGCCGTCGGGGCGGAAGAACTGGTGCCCGATGCCCTTGTCTGCGTACGGAACATGCCTTTCAATCACCTTGCCGTCCAGGCCGGTGACGGTGCGGATCGCTCCGAACGTGCTGATGTGGTCCGCGATCGTGGGTTCGAGTTTGATCACGATAGGCGGCTTCGGTCGAGCCAGGAACGTCAGAACGCCGATGAGTGCGACAGCGCTCAACGCGGTGACGCCGAGCCAGATCGCGATCGACCGAGGGGTAATCCTCATTGTTGGTCTCCCGGAAAAGAAGGAATGGAAGTGCACTTGCAAGTCACGGTGCTCTCGACGAGAGAGCTGATTGAACGGGTGCGCCGGATGCTCACCATCTGAGGTGGCATGGTGCCGGAAGTTCAAGCTGTCTGAAAACGGGATAGTGGAACTGAGTGCGTGGTGTTGTTGGTTCCGAAAGGCGAGTGACTAGTGCGGTACATGTTTCCAACATACGTGAAAGGAGGTGCATGTCCAAATAATTCGTAGTCCGTGAAAACGCACACACATTGCGGTTTTCGGCTGGTTGCCCTGATTTTGTGTGAACAATTTATTTAGATTTATACGTGCTACACACTGTACTAACATGCGTATTTCGATATTTGTTAATATGGACCAAGGGCGCGGCATTCCGGGGATTTGAATGTTTATTCATGATATTGATCGTAGTATCATCGGTTTTTCTGATTACTACCTATACATAGAGCCTCATGACTACCGACCTTTGCTTGATAGGTAGTTAACATTCTTTAGCGCGGTGTAATCTCGTGCCGAAAGAGCGTGAAGCCACAGTTGCTCGTTCGATATTGGTTTATGAAACCGGTCTCAGAAATGGTGGCGCTTTTGGTGTCACCTTCCAACCTGATCAATTTGAATGTTTGATGGTCTGCGCGCAGCTGTGCTAGCAAGTTATTTGATCAAAAAATTAGTGCGCTATCATCTAAGCCGATCGGCAAGCATAAATTGTCGAGTGAAATGTGCAATCGCACAGTGTGATATGGCACCATCCGCGGTGTGTGTCGTGAATCTGGCTATTGTCGAGGTTTTTGCCCTGGTACTCGCCTTTGTTTAATAGCGATATCAAAAACGGTATCAGTCGACCTCGATTTTGCGAAATAGCAGCCGGTATCAGGCTGCTTATAAATGAATGTGTTTGTAAGCGGCTGCGCATCTCGCGTGTGTGATATTGGCGGCCACGCTCGCCTTTCTGGTACACTTTCAGCGAGGCGCAGCGCACGAAATTGATCTGTTTAGCCTTTTGAAATTGAGAAGTGGAGTCATTCTTTTGGGCAGAGTCGTAGAGAGAGAAGAACTTGCTGCAATATGCGAGCTTGCGCGAAGCGAAGGAAGGACAATCGTTACCACCAACGGCTGTTTTGACATATTGCACGTCGGTCATGTTCGCATCCTCCAGCAGGCTCGCGAAGAAGGGGATCTCCTGATAGTTGGAATCAATAGTGACAGCTCTGTCAAACGGCTGAAGGGTCCGGCGCGCCCCATCAACTCTGAGTCCGATCGTGCTGAGATCCTGGCGAGTCTAAATCCGGTAGATTACGTCACGGTATTTGGCGAAGATACGCCGGTTGAATTTTTGTCTGTGGTCCGACCTGATATCCATGTGAAAGGGAGCGATTACAAGCCCTCTGACCTGGCTGAAACTCCTGTAGTGGAGTCTTATGGGGGGCGGGTCCAAATTCTTTCTCTAGTGCCCAACAGAAGCACTACTTCAGTGGTCGAAAAAATTCGAGAGAGTTGATCGCACGGCTGCACGCCTTCAGCGGTATCGACCAGAGTGGCGCGGCGACCGAAGCACCAGCTGAGTAAGCCCGCCTGGCTCCGGTTGGCACTCTACCCAATAGCGCAGCTATGTTATGTGGAATTGCGATTGTTCTACCTATCGAAGTTAGGTGAGCACAAGTGCGCGGCTCACTGCGAGGCTTCCTTTCGGGTCGAGGAATATAAGAAAAAACCGGCTCGGAAGCCGGTTTTAAATCTTTCAGATCTGTCTCGTCGCAGCTATTTAACCGCGCCCTGTTCGATAAGGGCGAGTCGCTTACGGGCGTCTTCACAGTACTCTGCATTCTTCGAGACTTGAAGAGCTTTGCTGAACTGCTCCTTCGCATCTTCCGTGCGATTCTTCTTCGCAAGAATCAGGCCCATTCTGTAATAGGCTTCACCCAATCTGGAGTCATTTTTAGTCGCTTCGGCGTAGGACTCGAGAGCTTTGTCGAAATCTTTCTGGATTTCGAACACTGTGCCCAGGTTGTAGTGAGCTGTAGCCAGGTGCGGATCGATCGTAACTGCAGTTTTCCAGTTTTTGATCGCGCCTTCCATATCCTTCTGTGCGCGCAACGCGGCGCCTATGCCGTTATAGGTTATGGCATCTTTCGGATCGATGGCTAGCGCTTTTCTGAATTCAATGAGAGCCTTGGCGTAGTCGTGTTGCTGGTTGAAGATCAAGCCGAGGTTGCAGTGCGCCTGGCTCAGTTCGGGATTGGCGTTGAGAGCCTCGCGATATGCCGTGATGGCTTCTTCGAGTTTGCCAGCCAGGTGAAACTTGACTGCATTGTTGTAGATGTTGATCGCATCTTTGGCGATGTCTGCAGCGGTTTTAGGAGGACCTTCCTCTTCGTCTGGAGTCTGGGCCTGTTCTGGAGCGGCTGCTTCTTCGGAGGGGGCTGAAGCAGATTGTCCAGCGCTCAGGTCGACTGCTGCTTCAGAATCCGGAGTGATGCTGGCTGGTTGGACGTTTCCTTTGCCGGCTCCATTGGACTCAAAAACCGTTGTCAGCGCAGGCTTTCTTTCTGGGGCGGTCGATTTAGCGTTCTGTTCTACCCAATCCCAGCCGCCGTTCTCAGCGCTTTTTACTTCTGCCTTCGGTGCTTGAGCAGCCGGTTGGCCTGGTGTCGGAGCTGCGTGATCTACTTCGGTGTTTACCCGAATCGGTTCTACTTTGGCAGGATCCGGTGAGCCTGTATCCAGTCCCATCAGACCGGGAACTTTGATCAGCTCTTTTTGAATCACCTGATCGGGATTAGCTCCTTTTGGAACATCGATACGACGGGGTTCGCCCCAGGTCGAAGCCGCCTTGCTGTGCTCTTGCGTGCGCATCAGCTCTTGCAGCGCCTGATCATAGCTCAGATCGCCACCATCGGCGCTTGGGGTGGGTGCTCCGGCCGTCGGAATATCGCTTTGGGCGAAGGCATAGTCCGAGATAAGTGATGCGGAGGAGATTCCAAGAAGAAGTGCATAACTCATCACGCGGGAAGAAATTACGCGCTTCTCGATTCTCGTTGCCATAACAATGTTCTCCAGAACCAGGGCCAAACTTGAACAGACGCACAGTTTACTTCAGGCCAAGGGCAATTGACATGCCATTCGTTTAAGTTGTTGTGCACCTGACGCTACTATGACGTATGATGGTGGCTGTTCAACCCGGCTCGGGCCTTGCGGGGGCAACCAGACGTGGCGCACAGAGTGATTTTTAAAACGCAGATAAGATTTTGCATATATTTGTCACTTATATGTACGGTTTTTCTTTCATCTTGTCCTGATGCATCGGCGAAAGGATTCTTTGCTAAACTCTTCGGGCGGAACAGTGAGCCTAAATTGGCAGAACCTCATGCTCAGCCGACTGGTGCTCGTCCTACTCCTCCTGGTGAGTACAGTTATTTTGCGGTTCGTGAGGATGGGCAAAAGTATGGGCTTAACGTCGATACTTCCGTTAATCTCACCACTGCAATAAATCGCTTTTACTACGACTTGAAGTGGCGTGGTGAAGTCTGGTCGCCGTTCGACCAGCAGACACTAATTGAGCGTCAGACGAGGCTCATGAGTACCTGGAAAGAATACGATGAGTTCAGCGAACTCAGAAAACTTAACATCATCCACAAATTTTTCGAGCGTGCGTCTGGTTTCGGACCATAATTCTGTTTTTTGGGATAAACCCAGGAGGAGCGCCGATGAGGTTGGATCATGTTGCTGTTGCGGTGGAAAACCTGGAAGAGTCGTTGCGATTCTACAAAGAAACGCTCGGTCTCGAATGTATAAGTGTCGAAACCGTCGAAGAGCAAGGTGTTAGAGTGGCGAAGCTGGAAGTCGGCAATACCCACATCGAGCTTTTGGAGCCGCTTGGCCCCGATACTCCGGTAGGTAAATTCATCCAAAAACGTGGTTCTGGTCTCCACCACATCTGTGTCGGGGTCGATGATATCGCCTCGGAGCTTGATAGGCTCAAGCACAATTGTGTGAAGCTTATTGATGAACAGCCGAAGCTCGGCGCCGACGGAGCATCGATTGCATTCGTTCATCCGAAAAGCACAGGGGGAGTGCTTCTCGAACTGTCGCAGCCTTTGAGTTCTTAAGCCGCTTGCTAGTCAATGTTTACAAGATTTTGTAGATTTCAGCACGTTGGGCTGAATTGCTGGTAGCTTATTGGGATTGAACACCCGACCTTCGTGGAGGCGTACACATCATGCCAGTGATGACAGAGTTGTCTAGTATCGAAAAAGCCCTGGGCGACAAGGGTTCCTTTTATCTCCAACACAAGTGCAAAGTCGATAAAGAACAACTGCACCTGCCTGGACCAGATTTCGTAGATCGAGTTTGGGCCCAGTCCGATCGAAATCCTCAAGTTCTGCGCAATCTCAACAGCCTCTACAATCACGGCAGACTGGCCGGTAGTGGTTATCTCTCAATTCTCCCTGTTGATCAGGGTATCGAACACTCCGGTGGTGCTTCGTTCGCGAAAAATCCTATTTACTTTGACGGCGAGAACATCATCAAGCTGGCTATTGAAGGCGGTTGTAACGCAGTTGCCACCACATTCGGTGTGCTGGGCACTGTTTCCCGGAAGTATGCTCACAAAATTCCTTTTATTGTAAAACTGAATCACAATGAGTTTCTCTCCTACCCGAACAAATACGATCAGATCATGTTCGGCTCCGTCGAGCAGGCCTGGAACCTTGGAGCTGCTGCGGTTGGAGCGACAATCTATTTCGGTTCGCCCGAGTCGGCAAGACAAATCCAAGAAGTAGCTGCTGCTTTCGAGGAAGCGCATCAACTGGGTATGGCGACAATACTTTGGTGCTATCTGCGCAATTCCGCATTCAACAAAGATGGCACGGACTACCATGTGTCGGCCGACCTGACCGGTCAGGCCAACCATCTCGGAGTAACCATTCAAGCTGACATCATCAAGCAAAAGCTTCCGGAGAATAATGGTGGCTACAACGCACTTAAATTCGGTAAGACAGATGCACGGGTCTATTCCGAGCTCAGTAGCGACCATCCAATCGATCTGACGCGCTATCAGGTAGTTAATTGCTATATGGGTCGCGCCGGCTTAATCAACTCGGGTGGAGCCTCGGGCGCCAACGATCTGGACGACGCAATCCTGACCGCTGTCGTCAATAAGAGAGCTGGTGGATCCGGCTTGATCTCGGGACGCAAAGCATTCCAGAAGCCGATTAAAGACGGGGTCAAGTTGCTGAATGCGATTCAAGATGTTTACCTCTGCAAAGAAGTCACCATCGGCTAATCGTTGCATCAACCATAATTTCGAGAGGCGATCGAAAGATCGCCTCTTTTTTCGACATACGGTCGGCCCCCGGTGCTGTGCGCTGAATCGGTTTGTTTGCGCGTTACTGCGTGCTTGGTGCTAACGAGACGCTTGCGGTCGCAGTGCGTACTGAATCGTTTTGTTTACGCCGGGTGAACCGATGGAGTGAGATGGAAGGATTCTTCCAGTTGTCGACCATGGGCAACTGGGCGGAGATGTTCAATGCTACTGCCACAAAAGAGAAAAGCCTCCCGTGAAGAAGGCTTTTGAGAGCTGGTATTCGTCGACGTGACTAACCCTTCTTGATCACTTTGACCGAGGTGTCATGTGATTCGACCTGCACTTGGGGCGCTTCAGCCGTGACTTCCGCTGTGCCCCAGGCTTCGACCACGCATTCGCCTTTGGCGATCACTTTGCAGTTATCGTAGGCTTTTACGTGGACATGACCGTCCACTTCAATTGTGGAATTGCCTAAGGCCATAACGATGCAGTTGCCTTTCGCCCTGACCTTGACCTTGTCACGTACGAAGATTGTGCAGTTACCATCGGCGGTCACCTGTACTTCATCCTGGGCATTGACGTTGGAATTGCCGTGTGCGTCAACTTTGACGTGTTGATCGGACAATACGTCCGAGCTGCCATTCGCTTCGATATTGGCGGAATTCGTGGCAATCACGCGGGTTGTGTCGAATGCGCGAATCTTCGTATCTGCTTTTGCCCAAACAGTTGTTTGTCCGTAGGCTTCGACCTGGCATGTGTCGTGTGCCCAGATCTTGGATTGATCGTAAGCTTTGAGTTTGCAACCATCGTATATGTTGAGGTTGGCTGTCTCTTGCGCGATGGCTTCACCGCCGCGTTGGTGCTGGTTGCCGCGCAGATAAAGACCGACTCTGTCCTGGGCCTGTGCCGCTGCCAGAGCCGATGAAGCCACCACTAAGGCGGCAAGAAGTGCTTTGAATCTCATGAGTAAGTTCCTTCTCGGGACAACTGTAGTAGAGAGTGACCGTATTAGTATGGAGATTCCATACCCGGTGCTCGAGACGTCTAACTAACTTTATCACTGCCTGGTCGGTATTGCCGATTTTGGTGGTATTTGCACTTTTGTGCAGATGCAAATTATTTGACGATCAGTCGAATCCGTGGCAGTAAACAACCAATGGCGACTATCGGTTTCAATCGAAAAACCATTTGCTGTGACAGCAGCAAGTAGTCCGTCCTGGAGCATCACTCCAAGCTGGCCTGGATCATAATGGGATATCCCAAGAGACCAAGTACTCCAGTGCCCATGCCAGGTTCTGATGGATTGTTCGCGAGTTGCAGTGATAGGTCGATATTGGAAGCGGTTTTTCCGCCCTTCTCATCGATCAACGCGAAAAATCCTGAGCTGTCGCATGTCCATTTCGCCGCTGTGCCCATAATTCACCCCCGGTCCCTTCTTGAACACAGTTTGAAATTGAATCGTGGCAGAAAAATGACAATTTTCGAGATTTTGATGAGATTGAAGCTCTCTTGGTTCCGGTATGCTGAGATGCAGGGTGGACGACTAGGTTGCGCTTAAAAAACAAGAGTGCAGCTCCAAATGTGGTGCTGCACTAGCATGCTCAATCAGAAGAAGGTGACTACTTGTTGTCGGCTTCCGGTTGTTCCTTAAGCAGTCTTGCTCTTCTGTAATCGTCCCATGCGCACTCGCTCTCTGCGGGTACTAGTGATACGAGAACCTGTTTCCAAAAAGACAAAACCTTCTTCGAGAGACTTGCCATAATGCACCTCGACAATTTGTATGTATGTGATATCCCGGTAAGTGTTTCTTACCCGGCAGATCTCGACAATCGCGCTTGACAGCTCGATTTCACCAAAAAATATTTTTCTCTAGCAGACAAGCTTGCTGAGAAGCCCCTTCTTGCGCGCTTGTTTGAACATGTGTGCGAAGAAAAAGGCAGCGAGTGTCATATAACCAGCGTTGAGGATGGCGGCTTCCGTCAGATGTGTTGTCGGAAATTTGTTTTGCTGCAGTATCTCTCGCATGCCTTCGAAAACATGTGATGCTGGAATGGCATAGGCTACCGGCTGAAGGAAGGAGGGAAGGGTCGATACCGGGTAGAAAACCGCTGATAAAGGTTGAACGAGGAAAGGGATAGCCCATGCCAGTGCTTCGGCTTGATTGCCGAAACGCAATATCAGACCGGTCGTGAGCAGTCCAAGCCACCACCCCATCACGAGAAGGTTGAGAAAGAGGGGAATGAGAGCCCATCCGATTGCGGATAGGTTGAATGAGTAAAAACTAGCGGCCGCTAGCGCCATCACTGCTAGTACCGCTAATGCTTGGGCTAGACCGACGAGGTAGGTAGCGAAGACGAATTCAGTTGCTCTCACCGGTGCAGCGAAAATGTTCAAAAGATTTCTGGACCAGACATCTTCCAGGAAAGAGACGGTTATGCCTTGTTGAACTCTGTAGAGAACATTGAAAAGGATGATGGCGCCTATCAGGAATGTCACCATCTGAGGCATGCCGTTTTGTCGCGTTAATAGGTAGGAAGATACCCAGCCCCAGACCATAAGATCCATAATCGGCCAAAACACAATATCAAGAATTCGAAAGCTGTTCCTCGAATAGATGTACATGTATCTTTTGCACAATGCGGCTACACACTGCCAATTCATGGGTTGCCTCCGGCTGTCTGCTCTTCCGCCTCTTTGAGCGCGGTAATCTCACCGTCGCGCGCGATCTTGATGAACAGCTCTTCCAGGGAGTCCTTGGCAAATTTCTCGAGCACATCTTCTGTTGTGCCGTCGGCGATGATTTTGCCTCCGGCGACGAAAAGGATCCGGTCGCAGAGCTCTTCGACGTCGCGCATGTTGTGGGACGTGTAGATTATGGTTGTGTCGTGGGTGCGGCGATATTCGGCAAGTAGCTTCCGGACTTTGTCCGCGATATCCGGGTCGAGGCTGGCCGTAGGCTCGTCGAGAAATAGAATTTCCGGATCGTTGAGGAGCGCCTTGCAGAGATTCACTCTCGTCGACTCGCCGGAGGAGAGGCGCCCAGTCATGCGGTCTTTCAAATGAGCGACGGAAAACAGCTCGAGTAGCGACTCGATCTTCGCGCGCTTATTCTTTATGCCGTACAGACCGGCGAAGATGTCCAGGTTTTCCCAGACCTTAAGGTTGTATGGCAGAGCGATGTAGGCAGACGAGAAGTTGGCGCGTTTTAGAATCGAGATTCGGTCTTTCTCTGGATCCATATTGAAGATCCGGATGGAGCCCGAAGTTGGACTCAAAAGACCTAATAGCATCTGAATTAAAGTTGTTTTGCCGGCGCCATTTGCGCCAAGCAAACCGATGATTTCGCCACGCTTGACGGAGAAGCTGACTTGCGAGATGGCTATGAATTTGTCGAACTTTTTTTCGACTTTGTCGACAGTAACAACGGGCGTTTCGGTATTCATACTCAAGGTTTCGATATGTGCTTATATACGATACACCAGTATGCGGTTGCGGCGCAGCTTAGACCTAGATCAGGCGCGCGTCACGGAAATTTGTGTATTGAGAGATATTGATTACGCCTTCGATAGTCAACAAATTTAGCGCCGGAAGTTATAGATCTTGTTTTAAGTTGCTGTTCTAGCCACCATGATCTCGTAGCTCAATTCACTTCATTTTCTTCAGGGAAACAAATACGTCGTCTGATACTTCGAGTTATCGATCTTGCTTTCTGGAGGCGCGGGCGACACCTGCCTGTACTTGCCTCTGATCAAAACCCTCTTCTCAAGGAGAGTTCCATGAACCGTCAAGGACGCACACCCCTCATCCTCCTCGTTGCGGCGGTGTTCCTGACATTGTTGCTCTGGCACATGCCGCTAGTCGGCTATGTGCTTTCCCCGCTCGACCGCTTCGTGACGACGCTACACGAACTCGGGCATGCCATCGCCACGATCTGCACCGGCGGTAGTGTCACCGGTCTGACCATCGTTCCGGATGCGCACGGACATGGTGGACTGACCATGACGCGAGGCGGAATCGAGTTCATCACAATTCAAGCCGGCTACCTGGGGACAGCCATTTTCGGCTGCATCTTCATAGCAGTCGGGAGCCGTCGCGAGCGATGCAAGGCGTTGCTCATCGGGCTGGGTGTGGTGTTCGCGCTCGCGACCCTTCTCTTCATGACTCGAGCAATCGGCACGAATGCCTGGCAGGGTATCTGGAGCGTGGTCTGGGGCACTGCGCTCTCCGCCGCTCTGATCTACGGTGGTCGCACACTCAGCCCGCTGTCCGCGCAACTGGTGGTGGCATTCCTGTCGGCGGTCACCGCGCTCAATGCTCTGACCGATGTGTTCCAGCTCTTCCTGGGCACTGTGGGCCTAGCACCGGCGGGCACGTTCAGCGATGCGACGCTGATGGCACAGCTCACTTACATCCCGGCGGTTCTGTGGAGCCTGTTCTGGGGTGGTGCCGCTTGCACCATGTTGTACCTCACGGTGCGTTGGACTTACCTCAAGGAGCCAACTCAGAAGTAACGTTCGACGAGCGCGTCTGCGCGGAGGTCCCGCGTTGGTGGCAGTATCGAAACTCTAACGAGAAAGGCAGTCTATGCGCTTGACCATCCTGCTTTTCGCCTGTCTCTCGTGCGGCTGGCTACCATCCAGCGCACGCTCGCAGGAGACGAGCCAGGCGAGGGCGGATCCGTACGCTCGCGGCTACTCTCGATACCCGCGCTTTCCCTTCGTGGACCGGACTCGCCGAGGCGTGGGTAGCGCTCGAGAAGCCTACGTCACGATACTGGTGGATGACCCGGTGTACGAGTTCTGGTTCGACCGAAGCTCCGGTCGCTGGACTCAGCGGATCACCGGATACCGCCAAGTGAAAAAGACGATTCGGCTGGAATGGAGCCGCCAGCAGGGATGCTACGGCTTTTACAACGACCGCGGTCAGTTCGTGCCTGCCGAAGGCAAGTGACGGACTGATACGCCTCAGAATGTGACATTACCCGCTTAGAATCATCCCGCGTGGAGCGCGATGTAGGCGGGGGTTCTTCACCTACGAGAAAAAGAAACCGTGATCAATGCACACATGGCGAAGTCCGTCTTCGCCGCAATCGATGTTCGGGGACTGGGGGTACCGGCTGCGCTTTTGCTGCTCCTCCTCGCCGGAGCCGCCGTCCTCTTCGTGAAGTGGCGCGCTTCCAACGGCAACCGTCCGGTCTCGCTGCCGAAGCAGTTTCCTTCCGACGGTGCGCCGTCGACGTTGATCGAAGGCCCCGCGCCTGTGGATGAGACGGGACCGATGCTGACCCTGACGGCGTCCGGCGGTACCGATATCGGAACTCGCGAAAACAACGAGGATCAGTATCTGATCAGGGGCGAGGACGGCCTGTTCGTCGTTGCCGACGGCATGGGCGGTCACGCTCGTGGCGAGGAAGCGTCTCTCGTGGTCAAGGAAGAGTTCGAGCGGCTTCCGCGCGACGTCGGCAAGTCCTGGTTCCGTCGCGCGGTCGTGGCTGCCAACGACCGAATGCGCGTCATGAAGACCGAAGACAATGAGCGCAAGGAGTTCGGGTCGACGGTCGTCGCCGCACGCCGACAGCACAACAGGCTGAAGTACGGCTGGTCCGGCGACAGCCTGCTGTTTCGGCTGCGGCAGGGCGTCTTGACCTGTCTGACGCAGGAACACAGCATCCCTGTTTTCCTGGCGAGGCAGGGCGCGATTCGATGGGAGGATGTCGAATCGCATCCGTGGAGGAACAAGATCGCCTACTTCATCGGCGGCACTGTCAAGGACCCCGACTACGAAACCGGTGAGGACCAGATGTGCGCCGGAGACGTCTACCTCCTCTGTAGCGACGGCATGTTCAATTTCTCCCAGCTCGCCGAGATTCAGGCGATTCTCGCCAGCGGCAAGTCCGCGAAGGAGATGGCTGAGAGTCTGATCGCGCTGACGCAGAAGAACAACGCCCGGGACAACACGACGGTCATCGTCGTGATCGTGTCCTGACTTCCAACAGGGCGGAGCACTACGCGCGGTGCTCCGTCGCTGGCGGGAAGGAAGAAGCGCGGCCGCTGGCGCTTCTTCCTTCTTTGTGGGGATATATTACTGTGTATAGTAAACAAATTTCGATTGGTAATGGTTTTCGCCGGATGTACATAGCAACTACTGGAACCGTATTGCGAAGCCGATTCGCCGCAACGTGGTTCTCACAAAATCACAAGGAAGTGAACTTGCACATCTTCGATGCAATTGATGCATACGTCAATATTGGGAGGTTGGTAGTTCGATTCCGAAGCTGCCCGAGAAATATCGCTCATTGCCGATCTCTGTCTCGACTGATACCTGTGGAGCGCTCCCAAGTTTGTTGTCAGGACCTATAATCAGCAGTTTCGCGGACCTCGATTCCCTGAAACGCAGCAATGGCGGAAACTGGCTCAATATCACAACTGTTGCCCAGGCTAGTCAAGCATCGGGTCTTTCGATTGTATTCATGCAATTGGGCTTAAAACCCGCCTAAGCTTGACTTCCTGATATGGAAAAATCACCAGTTCATGAGCTTAGATATACGCCCACACTGCTTTTTACTTGGGAAGGTCACTGTCAGCCGTTAATTTACCCAATGTTTATCGTCCTGCTTAGCGAGTCCAGATGGTCTCGCGGCGGTTGACGGTACCGGATTCGGTGCAAGTGAAGAGTAGTGTGGAAAGGGGCAACAACTATGAAAAAGTTTCTGATCGCTGGTCTGTTCGTTGTCGGTGTCGGCGCCCTCGCCGTGGTCGGTGCTCGAAGCGAGGCGCAGCAGCCGCAGGCAGTCGAGGCCGATCCGACCCCGATGTCGGCACCGGCCCCGGCGCAGGCGAAATCTTCTACCCGGACGCTACTCGCGGCTGACGACGGCAAGACGATCCAGGTGAAGGCCGGCGAGACCATCTCGATCAAGCTGGACAGCAACGCCTCGACCGGCTACAGCTGGAAGGTGACCGGCATCTCGTCCGCCTCCGCCGCCCAGAACGGCAAGATCGAATACGAGGCGCCGCCGCAGCCGAAGACGGGCCCGATCCGTGTCGGTCAGGGCAGCACCGCCGTGATCAAGATCGATGCCGTCTCCGCCGGGAAGAGCACAATCTCGCTGGAGTACGCTCGGCCGTGGGAGAAGGGCAAGGCTCCGGCCAAGACGTTCACGATCACGCTGGACATCAAGTAATCAATCGACAATTGCTCTTCAAGAGCGATTACAGCGGTTCTTGCCGACGAACTTTTCGGGTGTTAACAGCAATGCAGCTGTTTAATGTCGAGTGAAAACGTCGATAACAAGAGTCGCTTCGTCGGACAGGAGTGCCACGGGGCCTCCTGTCCGATTGATAGTTATCCGTGGCTCGGTCGAGCGACTAACGCAAAACTGGCTATCACAGCCGGTCTGCTAACTGCCGTGCGCCTTTTATCGAAGATGTTCGAGTTCACTTCTTTGTGACTTTGTGAGAACCAAGTTGTGGCGAGTCGGCTTTGCGACAAGCTTTTAGCTACGGTGCAATCGTTCCACCGCTAACCCAATACGTATTTGTGATTCCGATACGACCAAGGGTAGTAGAAAATGATCGAAACGAGAGCGCGCAGGGCGAGTGGCTTTAGGCCACCCGTCCCTGCGGCTTTCGTCGCTTTGCTAAGAGCCCTCCGTGGCTTTCAGCTTAGCTCGACTTCTTCCCGCCGGTGAGGCGCTCCCACGTCTCCCGGATGCCGTTCCAGACGGAGGCGACGAGCACGAAGAACCAGCCCAGGATGTTCGTGTTGATCCACCGGCCGATGGCCTTGAGGACCTTCCACACGATTTCGAACTGCCGCCAGGCGAACTGGTGGATGCGGTCCAGCACCGGTCCGAGCGGGGTCAGGACCCGACTGGTCACGAACTTGAACGCGACGTACGCTACCGGCAGCGCGATGAAGCACAGGACGAACGTGAAGCAGAACGACACGATGGCGTCCAACCACCACTCGTCCGGTCGCACGCTGTACAGAGACCAGGTGCCGTGGGCGAACGCCACGAGCCCGAGCGCGATGGCGAACCCGGGGATGCCGTTCTCACGCAGGAGCTGTCCGAGGATGATGTAGATCAGCACCGCCAGGAGGACCAGGCTGCTGATGACCAACCACGCCGGCAGGATCCAGAAGCCTCCGAGCAGCGGCCACGCCTGCCAGACGCCGACCGCGATGACGGCCAGGTTGGCGAGGTGGACGAAGCCCTTGGCGTAGCTCGTGATTTCCGGACGCTTCGGATTGTCCTTGTCGTACGGGTCACGCTCGTCGAAGGTCGGCTCGAGGAACTTCTTGTTGTACCAATCGGCCCACACCTTCGCCTTCGCGTACGCCGCCTGCTGCCAGGCCTCGAGCTTCTCGCCGACCGCCTTGGACTTGCTGATGGTGAGCTTGCGGAAGCCGACGTACAGCAGAGTCAGGACGACGGTGAAGTTGAGCAGCGCACCTACCGCGAGGAGCGGCCAGAAGACCCAGCCGCTGACGCCGTCGGAGAGGTAGTGCCAGGCCGCGAAGCCCAGCGCGAAGGTCACGAAGCCGAACGCGCCGGCGACGCTGTCGAAGTCGGCCCAGCCCTTGCCTGCGGACAGGTAGGTGAAGATGGCCGCGACCAGGGAAGCGAGGACGATGACCACGATGGGGAACACGCCGAGGTAGGCGAGACCCCATGCCGTCAGCCCGGCCGAGACGAACGACCCGACGATGACGCAGAGCTGACCGAAGTACTTCTCGTACTCCTTGTTGTCGTCTTTGTAGGTCGTCTTGCACAGCTGCTTTACGCCTTCGAGGATCGTCTTCACGAAGCCGCTCTTGAAGAGCGCGTGCAGCGCCGGGTAGACGTACGCCAGGAACAGCGTGAACGTGACCACCGCGAGGCCGGTCGTGACCAGCACGCCGAACCCGTTGCGGGCGAGCAGCGGCCACGAGAAGTACGTGGCTGCGCCGCTGATGGCGATGGCGGAGGCCGGAAGCCGGCTCGTCTCGAGGAGCTGGATAGCGATGCCGAGCAGCGCGATGGCGAGGACGCCGGACGCGAAGCCGCAGATGATGTTGAGCGTCACGCCACTGATGGCGACGCCGATGAGCGGCAGGGTGAAGCCGCCGACCAGCGGGAGCATGGCGTTGAAGAGCAGGACGGTCAGCGTCCAGGCGACGGCGATGGTGCCGAAGCCCGAGATGAAGCACGAGACCGGGGTCACCCACTGAGCGCCCTTCTCTTCGTCAGAGGCGTACGACCAGAGGCGCTCGGAGCCGGGGAGCTTCTTGGCGACGTCGACGACGCCCTGGAAGAACGGCTTCCCGTAAGTCTTCGCCCACTCGTACGTCCGCTTGAACAGCTTCTCCAGCCCTTCGCAGGTGGGCTTGAGGATGTAGAGGAAGAACGCCGGTTCCAGGATGAAGAACGCGGCCGCGGCTGCGGCGACGCTCGCCGGGATCCAGATCAGAAGGCTGACGCTGAGCGCCCACCCCAATCCGTAGCCGGTCCCGAGTGCTGCGGCTCCTGCTGCCGCTAGACCGAGCGGGAAGTTGACGATCCCGCGTGCGAAGCCCCGGTAGGCCTCGCCGGACAGATACTTGCCCGTGTTCCAGATCGGCACGCCGACGAGCGCGATCGGGACGAGGAGGGCCTGCGGGATGGCCAGTGCCAGTAGGGCGATGGCCGCGGTGATGAGCAGCACGAGGCCGCCCGTGACGAACGACGATGCTGTAAGGTAGGCCAGACCGCCGCCCAGGAGGGCGCACGCCAGGCGCGTCGCCACTGAGGGCGAGCCTGACGACGTGGTGGAAGGATTCTGTTGCATAGCCAAAGATCCTCTGTGTTAGAGCCAAGCTCTGGTAAAGGACCGGGTTCTTATTTTGCCCCGATCGACGATGGTTGACTGCCTGTGCGGTCCAGATTGGTCGAACCTAGTGAATCCTGGAGAAGCTGAACTGAAGCTTCTGCTGACGCAGGACTCGAGCAAGTGGTTAGTTGGGTGCTGTCTAGGTTGATTCAGTCGGATCGGGTAGGCTTTGAAACGCACCCTCACCCTAGAAAGTTAGCGGAGGTGTTTTCATCATAGGTAATGAAAGATGTTGCGGGTTATCAAGATCTCTCCTGTTCCAACTGAGCGAGCTCTCTCATCTAGCGCTAGTGATAAACATGTTTGAACGCTTTTTAAGCGTGTTGTAAGGTGCTCCACTAAGCGAGTTTGCATTATTTTCGATACAACAAACGGAAAGTCACTCAGGTTGCCCGACTTGGCGACCGAACTAATTGAAGAACGGATGCGTGGATCTTTGAAGGAAAGCTTAAGTGATGGCGAAAAGCTTTGCCCTTCGTGGTGTTTGCGACTTCTAAAGAGAAGGTGAAAACAGCATTATCGGCCTCGAGTTTGGCTTTCTATCGCGTTATCCACCGTAAGAATCGTTGTTCACGGTTCGATCCAGGACCTAGATTGAACGCACCGTTTGTTTCGTCATACACAAAGTTTCGCTTCCGCAATATCTCCAGCAGTCCAGCAACTAGTCTCTTTTCGCAAGCGCCCAAGGCTTCCGAGAGGACGCTGTCTGTTGAACAGCTGGTATTCCGATGCCGGGGTGCGTGAGGCCGTCTCATCCATCCTACGGCGGCATCCTGTACCGAGACCGAGGGCAGGGGCAATCCTGCCCGCCAATGAAAACACGAGGCTAGCATGTCCATGAAGAAGGGCTATTCTAAAGAGTTTCAACTGTCCGTCCTGCCCGCAGGCATCTGCTGCCAGGAAGGGTTGATCAATGAAATCCGTTACGCGGACGGCTCTGTCCGTCAGCTCGGCTACGACGCTTCCGGTCAGCCGATTCGCTTTGTCGACACCGACGGATCTGTTTGGACCCGCGAAAGTGGCTCCTGTCTGTGGACCTCCAGCAATGGTGACAGCTTCTGCGGCACGATCGAGGTGGTTCCGTCGGGCATGAAGGACGCGGGTTCCATCTTCGTCCGCATCACGGAAGGCGTCTTCGTCGTCTCCGAGCGCATTCTCTTCCCGATCGGCATCGCGGTCGTTTGTCACTACAGCCGCGACCGCATCGAACTGGAGCGACACGTGCGTCTGCTCAACGGCCGAGTGCTGCGCTTCAGTCGGACGAACCGCAACGCGCTCTGGTTCCGTCAGGATGGAGAGATCGCTCACCAGCCTGAAAACCCCTGCCAATATGGGTTGCCCTGGATGCACCCTGCGGTCGCGCTTGCGCTGGCCTGATCGAAGCTGAGTCGCTTTGAAATCGCCGCAGGCGAATTAGCGGCCAGTCAATAATTCGATCTGAGAGCTTCCCATGCGGCCTTTGACCAGTTGCTCGGTCCCGATTTCTATCAGCGAACTGACAGAGCAGTTCCTACCTTTGCTCCCGGCTTACAGATTGCGGCGATAACTAGATCAGATCGCTCCTGTCTGTAAGTCGGGATGCACATGGTCATGCATCGAGAAAGATACCTTAAGTCAGGATGGGCATAGAATCAGGACCTCTTGTCGAGGCATCTTTAATTCTTTGCTCTCCCATACTTGTCCATTATAAGGAGTAGTAAGAGTGATGGCTGCAACGAAGCAAGCAGGGTGGCGTCCTGTTTGCTTCGTCGGGTCCCTGAAGTCGGGACGGCTGCAGGCGATGGCAGCGTCTTCAGTCGAGGAAGACAAGCTTCATCACCCGCACTTCGCCGCCGAACTTGAGGAATCCGCGCTGTCCGTCGCAGCCGATGAAGGCCATCTCGTAGTAACAGGTGGCATAGTCGCGCTCCGAGTCCGACTCGAAGAGTCCCTGCGTGCCCTGTACGAGTTCCATATTGAACAGCACCTTGCCCGCCTTCTTCTGCTTGACGAGAATCGTGTCGCCGTCTTCATTGGAAGGCTCTTCGTTGCGAACGAGGATCAGGCGTTCGTTGCCGTTGCGAGCGAGCGTGAGCTTTTTGCCGAACGCTCCCTTCATCAGGTTGTGAACGTGATGAGCGGGCACCCATTGCGAGTAGCTCTCGTCGTTGCCCTTCACCGTCAATGAGACCCTGATGAACTTTCGGTCGAACGGGTCCGGTGAAGGGATGAGCCCCGGCAGACCACGGTCGCGGATATGTTTCAGAATCGGGACGAAGCACACCACCGTCATCACCAGCCCGATCAGCGCTGAGATGATGAACAGTCCTTGTGGGCCGATGATCTCCTTCTCGAGACCTGTTTCTGCGGGGGCCTTGAGCAGCCCGAGGAACAGCCGAAGAAGGAAGTTGCTCACAAGAGCTGAGAGTGCAAAAACACCCAGGCTGACGGCTACCGTCGCGCGGGTCGGAGCATCAAAGCGCATAACACCTTCCTTCGGCAATTTTGCCGGTTAGAGTGCTGGAAATCAGTTAGTTGGGGCGGGTTAGACGACTTTATCGAGTCAGAAAAAACGAGGACGAGTGTGCATTCACACTAGTAAGTGTGGATATCACTTTTCAACCTTGAGAAAGATCTATTTCTCTAAATAGGCGTTTCCGCCCGTCGCATCAAGATTGCGCCAGATAGCTCTCGGAGCTTGCCTGAGGCATTCCAAGAGGTGAGGCGGAAAATGATCTTGTTAAACCGAATTAGGCTCTGCTTAGTCAAAATTCTTTCGATATAGAGACGCCAGATGAGGCTTGTCTAGTCAAGGGGTATCTCCTTCCCCTCGACCTTGTGAAAAACGCCCCGTCCAGGGCATGCCAGCTAGCGTTGGCGAGCTTATTTTTCAGAGCATCCGGTGTCACGCTTGCGGTCGTCAACGGCACGACCTTGGCTTTTGCCGTGGCGGCCAGGCACGGCAATACAAACTGGAAGGATCGCTCACGTCGATTTAACTCGACGGAGAATCTAGTAATAATGAAGAATCGGAGTCGGCGGTCATATGTGCCGCCAAGTCGATTAACCGATCTCGGAGCCTTATCTACGCTCCGGACTTCTTGTTGGAGCGCCTGGTCTTGTCAGATTTGCCATACGGCTTCCAGGCTACTTCGCAAACGCCACCGCCACAACTTGCTCTCTCGGCCTCGTTCTTGCCGGTTGGTAGCACGCTGAGCTCGATGGATTTATTCGGTTGTTGAACGTCTTTGTTAGTGTTAACCAGGGTTTCCGTGTTCATCCTAAGGACTCCTACTAGCCTCATTCGAGGATCAAAAGGCACGCCGAAACGGTCACCCATTCCATGCGATTAGTGCGAGTTCTGCTTTTGTATTTATTCCCAGCTGTGATTGAGCTATTCACTTTGCTAAAGAAATCTGTTGCTGCCTTCGACCGACATATTAACAGTGTGATACCAGGATGCAATAGTATATAAGGTCGTTATCAGACTTTTGACGATATCAGGGGATCGAAACCGAGATTGTGCGGCGCAGATCTTGATTCTGAAGCCTCCAGCTTTTAAACAAAAAAATTCGTTTTCATTTGAAACGTTTGTTATCACTGTCAACACGGTCATGTAGATCATGACAATCGTCCTCGCCGGACCACAGGCGGCGCTCTACTCAGCAGTTTCAACCGTCTCCACACGTCAAGCGGTTTTAGCCTGAAGTGAAGGCCTGGCTCAACACCCCGCTCAAAGGGCAGGAATTCAAGCCAATTTGCCTGGTAGAATTTTTACTGTAATTGTTGATACCTGCATTCTTAAGACCTTCATTGAAGAGTTGTCCCCTTTGCTCAAATAAGCTGAAATCCCTCGCGATTGGTGGGCGGGACAGGATAGCGTGCTCAACTTGCGATTTCGTACATTGGGACAATCCGAAGCCGGTTACTGCGACCCTTGTTCCCATTGAAGGTGGACTTGTCCTGGTGCGTCGCAATTGCGAGCCATTCGTGGATGACTGGTGTTTGCCGGGCGGATTTATCGAGGCACGAGAGAGTCCGGAAGAATCTGCTTGTCGCGAGGTTTGGGAGGAAACAGGTCTGGACGTCGAGATCAGGCAGATATTGGGTGCTTATGCACCTGGGCGAGGTATTAACGTCATCATTCTCTTCTATCTCGCCAAGCTGGTCGGCGGCGAAATGCGAGCGGGTGACGATGCCTCGGAGGTCGGTTTGTTCAAAAGGTCCGAGTTGCCAGGCAACATCTGTTTCGATTTGCATCGAAAGATGATCAGTCAGTACTTCGAGGGCAACGGTAATTTCCGTTAGTCTGAGCGGTCTTTTCTCTTGCGTTTTCGAAAATGCCTGGGAGCCATCTTGCCACCAGGGGTGGTGTTGGGTTTCGTCGATTTCCAGTCCTCTGAGTTTGCGGATTCGATTATCTCGCCTTGTTGATCGGGCGCGACAGGCTCGGAGTGGACGGAACTCGGAATGTATTCGGCGAGCGTAACGCCCTGGGCGTAAGCGTTTGTTTGAGATTGAGCTGTCGCCACTCTGGTGCCATCGGGTAATGCAATTGTTGACGGCTCGTTCTCGGCAACGGTTATGCCGTGGGGACGGGATGAATTGGCTGAACTGCTCAGAGGTTGTTCATTCAGGTTGACATTGGCAATGCTCGGGGGAGGTGGCGGTCCTTTGGGTGAGACTAGAAGGGCGCCTCCTGGAATTCGAGTCGCGACGAACGCGATAAGCTCATCGGCCGCGTCCATACCGTTGCCGATCAAGAATGTGCCTTTCTCTGTTCCGAGCATGAAGCCTTCGGGCAGCAGGATCCAGGAATTGCCCACTTTCGAAATCTCTGCCCAGGGCACTCTTATAGAGGAGAACATGGTATCGATTACGATACCGCTGGCGGTCGTTTCTACTGACTTCGGCATCATAGCTATCATGTATGTTCGCCAGAAGGAAAGGAGTGTTATCGCAAGACAAAAAGCAAGCACAATAGTCAGATCCGATTGATTGGTAGATTTTCCTCGAGCGAGTTCGGCGAAGAAGAACCAGAACACGACTACGAGTCCGATGCCGAGCGCTGCATTCATTAGTTGAAACAAAAGCGAAATGCGATCTTGTGAAAACCTGCGAAAAGGGTTGCCTATCCCTGCTCCCTTAGGTAACTTGTCGCGAATCGTGCGCAGGAGTTCATCGCTGTTGACCAACCAGATCGGGAAGCTCAGCTCGCCGTCGCTATGCTCGATTACATAACGCACCCAGTTAAAGTTGCTGCGTCTGGACACACGCTTCATGGACGACCAGCGGCAACTCTGATGCTTAGCCACCGACATCGCTGTGATCCCATCGGCGTCGACTCGCACCATCCAGGTGATGAAAGCATAGGCCGGAAGAATCAGCCCAGCGATCAGGCACAGGCTGAAGATCATCACCTGACCGGTCAACGGGAATTTCTGCAAATGCCCGGTGGTTGTCAAAATCAATGGCAAGAGCACCAGCAAAATTAGAACAGTTATCTCTGCGAAAATTCGAGCAAGCACCATCGACTTGAGTCGATAATGACGAGGCTTGTTGTCGTTGGTTGCGGTTGCCATTGCTGTTCTGGCCAGTGGGCTTCTGGTTGGCCTCTGTAATATTAACCTAATCCCATTTGTGGAGTCTGCAAACCGGCTGTGTGTCGACAGACGCGAAGTTGCTTACGTTTAACCTCATGACAAGCTTATTGATATTGATTTAGAGCTTTATCAGAGGCTAAGTTCTGATAACGCGTCTCTTTGATTCTAATTTTTCTCAAGCTCAATAACAGCTTATAGCAGCTACTTTCAGTACTCCTCCCGCCGGTGCCTACCGGGAGGGGAGTTCTGACTAGGATGCTTATGGCTAGTGTGAAGGAGAAGCCAATGGCTAATGATGGAACGCCGGCAACGCGGGAAGAGCGTGACTCCATGGGCGTCGTCCAGGTGCCCTCGGATGCCTACTTCGGTGCCAGTACGCAGCGGGCTGTCGAAAACTTTCCGATAAGCGATTTGCGGTTGCAACCCGCCTTCAACCACGCTCTTGCCCGGATTAAGTTGGCGGCTTGCCAGACCAATCGAGACCTGAAGCTGCTCGGCAGGCTGCAGGCTGCGGCGATTGAACAAGCCCTGCGCGAAATGCTTGATGGGCGATTCGAGTGCTGGATGGTGGTGGATGTCTTCCAGACCGGGTCGGGAACCTCGACGAACATGAACATCAACGAGATCGTTGCTCGTCGCGCTCGCGAGATTCTCGCTGCGGGTGGTAGTGACGAGACGGTGCATCCCAATGACCACGTCAATCTCGGTCAATCGTCCAATGATGTCATTCCCACCGCTCTCCATCTGAGCGCATACGAGCTGATCGTATCGAAGCTGGTGCCCGAATTGACCGGACTCGAACGTGCATTGCTCGCGAAAGCGAGGCAGTTCCGTAAGGTCGTGAAAACCGGACGCACCCATCTTCAGGATGCGACTCCGGTCACGCTCGGCCAGGTATTCGGCGGCTACGCCGCGCAGGTGGACGAAGCTCGGAAGCATCTGACTGTGACTGCGAAGCGCCTGTCCCGGGTCGCTCTGGGTGGCACCGCTGTCGGTACCGGACTCAACGCTCACCCGAAGTTTGCCGGAGCGGTGTGCAAGCTGCTGTCGCAGCAGTATCCATTCGCTGTCCGTGAAGCACGCAACCACTTCCGCGCCCAGTCGTCGATTGACGACGTCGTCGCAGTGAGCGGCGCTCTGCGTATGTGCGGAGCTGCTCTGATGAAGGTTTCGGATGACGTTCGCTGGATGGGCAGCGGTCCTCGCGCTGGGTTCGGCGAGCTCACTCTTCCGGAGGTCCAGCCGGGTAGCTCCATCATGCCCGGCAAGGTCAATCCGGTGATTGCCGAATCGCTTCGGCAAGTGGTGGCGCAGCTCGTTGGCAACGATGCCACCATCGCCTTTGCCGCCCAGTCGGAAAACTTTGAGCTCTGCGTGATGCTGCCTGTGGTGGCCTACAATCTGCTGCAGTCGATCACGATTCTAGCCAATGCCTCCAACAATTTCGCGTCGCGTTGCGTTGTTGGTTTGCAGTCCACAGAGCGCGGTCCGGCTCTTGTTGAAAGTGGATTGGCTTTAGTCACAGCGCTCGTCCCGGTGATCGGCTACGATGAGTGCGCGCGACTCGCGAAGGTTGCGGCCAAGTCGGGCGAGAGCATCTTCGCCGTGGCCAGCCGCGAAACCAGTATTCCGACTCGCAAACTCAAGCGTCTGCTTAACCCGCTGGCGTTGACTCGGCGGTCGAACCCCGCCGGTTCGTAGCGTGTAATGCTTTGCTTTGTGCGCGATGTCGCTCTTTCGAGGCCATGCTTCGATCCTTGCTCTCAGAGGACTCGTTTCGCGCCTGGGCTTGCCTTTTGGCGTCAGGCTTATCGATTGCCCGTTGAGCAATCGACGACGAGTCTTGTCAGTTGAACAGAATTCGGAGAACAGAACATGAATGCCCGCTCCATCATCGTCGGTCTTGTCGTCCTCGCCCTCGTAGGCGGTGGCATCTTCTTTTACCGCGACTACCAGTACCGCGAGATCCACGGTCGCGTCACCCAGGTAGGTCTGATCACGTGGGAACAGGAAGTCGAGAGCACTCGCGACGCGAAGCCCGTGCTCGTCTACTTCTACCGCGAGAACGAAAAGAACGCCCCTAATCCGGCTCAGGATAAGGAGGTCAGCAAGTTCGCTTGGAACAACGCCGGAAAGGTCAAGGTCGTGGCCGTCAACATCGCCCACCTCGAGAACGTCCCACTCGCAATCGCGCATGGAACTTTGCGCGTGCCTGGGTTCGTGATTCTGCGTGGCGACAAGGTCTACCTCGGCCCGGCGGGCGTCTTTACGAAGTCCGATGACCTGCAGAGCTTCCTCGAGCGCAACCCCAGCTCAGCGGACGGCGCCGTACAGAAGGGCTCGCAGCCCAGTACGCAGCCGACCAAGCCCTAAAGGGCTTCTCCAGGCGGGTGGCGGCGGCAAGTCGCAGAAATGCTTCAGCTACCAGCCTTCCGACTCCTCAGTCAATGACTCGGTTCAAGCCGGGTGAGCTATCACGTAAAACGAAGTCCGCGAGATTCTGAGTGTCCCCAGACCATCTCGGTTTTCTATCGAACTTGGCTCTCGCGGGCAATCGAAGGTCAGCCTCGTGACCAGTGATGGTGACAGGTGCAAAGAGAAGGTTGTCCGCCTGGACGAGATTGACAAGGGGCTGTGCACGCCGTGAGCGGCCAGCCCCTTTCTCTCTGAACTGGCGACTACTACGGAATGTCGGACATGCGGGATGTTCTACGTTTGGCTTCACTGATGGACGTTTGTACGTCGGCTAAAGGCTTGTTGCCAAGCCGACTCGCCGCGACATGTTTCTCACAAAGATGCACTCGCGAACGTTTTGAGGTCATCTCGGGGAGGACGATTGCGGGAACATGCGTCGCAACAAGTTCCCAAAAGCGGCTCCCGGTGCAATTCGTCACGTGCAGAACCAACCCAATACGATGTTCCGGGTACACGGTTTGGCTGAAGGAGTTCGACTCATCTGAGTAAACTCATTCTTTATCGGTCGCGTTAACCTGGCCTTAGTAGAGTTAGTGTGAATATACAGCTGCGCAATTGAGCGCCTAAGGTATTACATGCAGTGGCGCCGCGTTTTGGTAGTTTTTCCACAGACGCAGGGATCAGAGAGCTTCCCCAATAGGAGGAGCTCTCTAAAATTTTGTCGGTGTGCATCACTTTTGAAAGAATCCTTTTATTGCTGCGGTGAGAAGTACCATGGCGAGAACGCCTCTCAACGCTTTGGACGAGCTAACACGCGCCCCCCAATGAGAGCCTACCGAGGCCCCTAAAAATGCAAAAATCACAAGCGGTAAAAGGTTGCCATAGGCAAGATTTCCAGACATGGTTCTACCAATCAGTCCGGAAAGAGAGTTGGCAATTATGAACACAGAAGCTGCGGCTGATGTAGATTTTGCGTCAGCCCAGTTGCATAGGAGAATGACTGGGCTCAGGAAAACACCGCCGCCGATACCAACTGCTCCCGAGACCAGTCCGAGGAAAGCTCCAACGGAGCCGGCAACAGGTACTGCAGGAGTCTTTACGAATCTGGTCTCGGCTTCAGGCGATGTCTTCTTAGCGACCAGCGATATGGCGGTTACGCTCAGTACCGCTGCGAGCAGTACCGCATACTGCTTCTCGTCAAGCTTGATCAGGGCGCCAATGAATGCGCACGGGATTGAGGTGAGGATGAAAGGCAGGCTCAGTCGCGCTGAAAAGTAGCCTGCCTTGGAATAAGCGTAGCAGCTTATTCCGGCAGTCAGTAGATTGAGTGTGAGCGCCGACGACGCCATCACATTAGGTGGCATATTGAGCAGTGACATCAAGGCGAGATAGCCTGTGGCCCCACCATGGCCGACCGCTGAATAGAGCGCGGCTACCAGGGACACTAATGGTATTGTCAGGTACTGAAGATCGAAAGGCATATCACGAGTGCATCAGCTTTGGCTATTGCTGATGAAAAACGGGGCGAAAAGCTGTCAGTGCATGTTGAACAAGCTGCTGGCAGTGCATTTTCACGAGAGGGCACAATCGTACCAGACAGATCTGCTCCAAGTCCTAATGTCTGACTTAGGGAACGGCTCGCGCAGTTCGCGCCAGCCGCATGGTCAAAAGCGTGATTCTCTGGCACGGGCAATGAAAGGCACCGAAGATATTTAATTCAAAGATTCGTCGTTTCGTTTATTCATGTGTTGAATCTCATAGAGAGAAGTAATAGCTTCTTTTTGCAGACAAGTTCCTCATTTTGAATCCGTACTCACACCCAAGTTTCTAGGCAACAGCAAGTAAAAGAGAGCCCGATCCACACGCGCCCGTGTGATGGAGGACCTCTGATTCGAGTGCGTTAATCTGCGCGTGCTCGAAGATTGGCCTGCCTTCATTCTTCCGTCTTGAACCCCTAATGAGAGGAGCCTGCATGTATGCGAGCTGTGATTGTCAGCGACACGCACAACAAGCTTGATCGCATGTCGATCCCCGATGGCGATATGCTCATCCACTGCGGAGATTTCACTTTTCGTGGTGATATGAGGCAGGTCGACAAGTTCAATCGAGATATGGGCAGGTTACCTCATCGCCGAAAATTAGCGATTGCTGGTAATCATGACTTCCCTCTCGAGTTGGACAACGCTGAGGCGAGAGCTCGCCTGACCAACGTCCTCTACTTGCAGGACGAACTGGTCGTGATTGATGGCTTGCGAATCTACGGCAGTCCCTTCCAGCCCGAGCATCGCAAGCTGGCATTCAATCTTCCTCGCAGCTCAGAACAATTGCGGGCGAAGTGGCAACAAATACCAGACCGGGTCGACATCCTGATTACACACGGACCTCCCAAAGGCATCCTGGATCGTACCCCCGACCGGTTATCGGTCGGTTGTGAGCTTCTGCTCGAGAGGGTTCTGGAAGTTCGTCCGAAGATTCACTGCTTCGGGCACGTCCACCTCTCGCGCGGGCAAGTGGAACAGGACGGCATCATTTTCGTCAACGCTGCCTGCGTCAACGAACGATATCAACCTTCGCGTAAACCCATTGCCGTGCTGGATATCTAGTGGTGTCACATCCCGTTTTGTCTAGAGGACGATCTAGTGTTTCCAAAAATGGCGCAGCTGCGCCTGTCGCAAGGACTGCTAACAGCACGAAGCATCAATGCTCAGACGGCTCTCGGTAGTAACCCGCAATCAGTCGAGTCGACACAGAGCCGCGGAGGCGATGACCCGGTGCTGGAAAAGGTGAATGCCCCGAGCGGAAAATCCCAATCCGCTCGGGGATCATTCACTGGCAAAAACTGCACGACTGCTTCTACGAAGTAGCTGTTCTGCAGTTTTTGCTCGTCGGAGCAAATACTAATGCGAGTAGTAGAGCGTGCTGAAGCCAAAGGCTTGTTGCCAAGCCGACTCGCCAGACATGTTTCTCACAAAGTCTCAGAAACGCGCGCAAGTTCGATTAATTAACTCAGGCAGATTTCAGGAGATTGTTATTAGCGATATAAAAATCGCTGGAGAAATATCTCGCTTGCTCGCGCGCGAAGACTGCGAGCGGTGCATAGCGGAAGCCTGAAGGCTTATTCCAGAGATGTGGCGATCGCGATTCTGCTTGCGACGAGTAGCGTTCGGCGGTGTCAACTGGTCGCGCGGAGATTGGAGATGTCACCGACAGCGATACCGGCATGCGAATTGCTGTCAAACGAAAAGGACGAGATGACGCCCTCGATGCGACGCAGTTTTTCTTGGTCGAAATGGTCGATTGTCTTTGAATCCGATTGACTATATCATTCGGAGCCTCGGCATAAAGCAGGAATGGTCGTTTCAGCTGAGCTTTTGCGTCGTAGCGCGATTAAACGCGTGAACTTGCTGTGAGCTTTTGTCCTGAGTGATCTCTGTCATGAGTGTTGTCGGTTTGTTGTTCATATCTGGTTACGACTCGCGCTAAGGTCGGCCAAGGATCCTGGATTTCAAGGACAGCGAGATTTTGGTTGTCAGGATTTCATTGGTGCGGTTGGACATGCGTTAGTGAAAGAAATTGTATTTAACAAGAAAACTCAGAAAGAAAAAGAGAAAGGCTCTTGCGTTAATCAGTCTTTCACAATAAGGCTTCTATCTTGAAACAACATACAGGGACCAAATAGCTTTTCGATGTGTCCAAGTAGTTTTTTTCGCTAAGAGTTTCTAGCCGACAGCAGAGTTCGAGGTCAACCATCACTCCATACTTCGACCACTTTCCTGGATAAGTCGGTTGTCGCTCGGACGCAGTCTGCATTAAGTAATGCGGGCTGCGCTTTTCTTGATGCTCTTAGTAGTGCGGTGATTTAGTTCAGTTAATTAAGACCAGGAGCTTTCCACTTGCTCCGAAAAACTCGAGGGTCACATGGCTATTACTTACGCATTCCTCTCGGGAAATGCACGAAAGTCGCATGAGTACCGGGAGCAGCTCTCCAAGTATGGCAGGTCGATCTGCCTTTTGCCTTACGAAGAAGACGAAGAGAAGCGCAACGCATCGATTCGCTCGTACCTCGCTGGGGCTGACAAGAAAGACGCCTTCGTCTTGCGCGAGACGAGCGATCTCTATGTCGCCGGTGATTGGGAAAAGGGTGTCCAGACTGTCAGTGGTAAGTCCGCACAGGGGGAGCGCGTGTACCACGTCTCTTTCCTGACAGTGTACAGTCTGAGCGATGCTGATCAGCTGCAGACGAAGCGGTACCAGGCGCAGGTGGAGGGTCACATCGACCTGACGCGGCGCGGCTCGGAGAGCGAGGCGGGTTGGTGGGACGACATCTTTGTCCCGGACCGCAGCAACACAAGCTATCGCATCGAGCGCGATCTGTGGGGCAAGGCCTCTGCTCGGCAGCAGACGATCGGGCTGTTCATCTGCGACCACCTCATCTTCAAGCGGCTTCGCGACGTCAACTTCCGTCCGCATGCACCCAGAGAAGCAGTGGATTTCGCTAATGACCAGGCGGCTGGTGCCATCATGCGCGACAACCCGTTTATCCAGATGGCGCGGCTAGAGCAGTGCCCCTGGGGGCTCGGGAATTTGCTCACCAATGCCATCAATGGCGGTATCTACTTCCGGTCTG
>CAYQKX010000056.1:0-56996 GCA_964418155.1 uncultured Candidatus Obscuribacterales bacterium
ATCTGGGCTGTCAGGTTTTTCAAACCGATGCAGATTGAAGAGTATGCGGTCGGTGTAGACGTGAAAGGCAGAATCATAGCGCCTATCATCACCATTGCCGAAGATGCAGGCGGGGCACGCTTACCCAAAGCCAACGCGATTCAGATCGCCGAGAAGGCGATTGCGGACCTGCGTCCAGAATTTGGGAAACTCGCATTCTCATCGATTTCTGAAGTGAAGAGGAAAAACAGGACGGATTATACTATCGAGTTCAAAGTTCCTTCATGGAAGATTGCCGATGCTGATTGCATTATTAGTGCCACCGTGCTCGGTGACAAGCTCGGCACCTATTCCTCCGGTCTAAATGTGCCGGACAAGTGGCAATTCGAACATTCGAGGAAGCAACCCTGGAATGAAGCAGGATCGATACTAAAGGGTCTGATGATGATGGGTTTCATGATCTTGGTCCTTTGGTCGACCGTCGGACTGTTGAAGGAGCGACCACCGATATGGAGGGTAGTGTTGACCTGTGGCTTGGTCGCCGGACTCTGCACGGTCGTCGACAAGCTCAACTGCCTGCCGTCCACACTAGATCAATACGTCACAACGACGCCGTGGGACAACTTTGTTCTCTCCACCCTGACAGACGCGACGTTGGGCATCGCCGGGCAATTCATGGGTATTTCGCTCATTTCCATTCTCGGTATCGCATCTTTGCGGCAGCTAGTTGGTGACAATACGGTGAAAGAAATTCCCAAGCTATTGTTTCTCCCAGATCCGGACCAGAAGCCTCAACACGCTCAGATGTGGTTGGATGCCAGCATCATCGCGCTCACGTGGTTTTCGTTCAATCGACTGTGCAGCATTCCACTCGAATTTTTATCTACGACGGTCGGAAAGATGGTCCCAATTCAAACCTTCTACACGACGGTCAATAATGCCAACTATTTCTCCGGAGGCCTGGGTTATTGTTTCGAGAACCTGGAACGGACTGTAGGAAGTAGCATTTTGATGTTGCTCATCATTCAAGTGCATAGGAAGTTCTGCAAGAACAAATTCGTAGTGCCGGCCGTCATCGTGTTCTACGCTTCGATGACCAACGCGAGCATCCATTACCTATCAGATTATCTGATCGCGACAGGATATTCGATCGTAATATTCGCCGTGATGTACATCGGCTTCTGCAAAATTGTGAGGAACAACTTTGCAGCATTCATCGCCATCACGTGGGTGACAATGCCACTACCAATAGTGCAGGCTCTCGGTCATTACGCTCTACCCCTATATGGATTTGACTTCAGTTGTGCCGCACTCCTGGCGAGCGCTCCCTTCGTGTATACCACGTACCTGTGGTGGCAACAGCGAAGAACCCTCGGTGTCAGCCAACCGGCCCTCGGATTGGTCGAAACTAAATAACCGTCACCACTGCATCATCGAAAAGAGTCCCTCAAACGAGAGCTAGAGATGCGTCTCACAAACACCGAGCCAGCTCGTACACGTCCACATCGGATTATCGAAAAACTCCTCATCTATTACCGTCAAACGTACAATGGTGCAACGTGCACGGTATACCACATCCAGAACCCAACGCCCGCAAGGCTTCGATGCCAGGAACCTTGACACTATGCAGCAATCCGGTTCGAAACTGATGTACCGGATGCTGTGCAGCTTTTTTCCAAAACGCAGCCGGCTCATCTCGGCAATAGCCCGAATTGATCAGACTCCGGGATTCTTCAGAAGGACTCGTCCAGAAGGTAAACGACGCGTGATTTGATGATCATCGAAATAAGAAAGCAAGGCCATCGCGTATTTTCTGGATGTGCCGACCGCCTCTCGAAAGTCACCGGGACTGATGTTGCGTTGCTTCTGCCAGACCAGTTGCAGCGCCTTGTGCGCCTTCAGCATCGAGTCGGCATTGGCAGCGAACTCGTAATTGACTATGGCAGCCTTCTTCTCCTTCTCCAGTTGTGTCAGAGCATCGACGACGTCTTGCTGCTTCCGACCGGTTTGAGTAGCAATTTCGGAGATTTCCAGGCAGAAGTTAGATTGCAAAACCGTAAGAACTTTCTCCATTGTCGCCGCCATCACCGGATCGATTGTGCTCTGGCTTTTCGCCGCGGTTGGTAGAGCCAGCTTCTCCTCTATTTTCACAATTCGATTACTGGCGAGCAGATCACGAACGATACTCTGGAAGACGGAGCGATCGACAAGCGGCGCGATCTTAACTTTCAACCCCTCTTGCGACAGAGCGGAATCACGACCACCGAGTGCTGCGGCGTCTGTAAGAGCACCGAGGATTTTCTCGACAAGATCCGCTTTCTCCTCCATCGTGATCAGTTGGTCTCCCAACTTTTCGATCTTTCCTTTCTGGGTAAGTTGATTGATGATATTGAGTCTCTGTGTGTCAGGCAAAATTGCATTGACAGTAGACTCGCTAAGACTGCGCTGAGGAGAGAGATTGATGAGCTCCGCCGCAGCACTCTCCAGGTCGCCCCTCCACACCATCTCTGAAAGACCCTTTAACATCGCGCGAGAAAGCCAGCGCGGTCTTGCAGTCAAAATAATTTCACCACCAGCAATACCAAAGTCACCGTGCCGAATGATGAATTTTTCTCCCGGATTAGCGACAACAGGTTCTGACAGCGAGATTTGGCCAACAATGGCGTGCCGAAGATCGGCGATGTCACGAGTGATTTCACCGTTGTCGCCATCTTCATCCACTTCGATCGGCATCAGCCATCTAAGTACCGCATACCGCTCTGCCGTACCGTGATAGAACCTGACATTCTGAGGTTTTAAACTGTCACCTTTGATCTCCCGAGAGGACTCGAGACCGCCAAGATCGGTCAATTGAACAATCAAGGTGGATACCGGTGCCACATCAGTGCCGACTACTGCATGACCTCTCTCAATAGGTTTACTTTCCTTGAGCGCAATATTTATAGCTAACCGCTGACCAGGAAAGGCTGTCTCCAGCTTGTTATTGAATGTCTGCAAGCCGCGCACGCGACCGCTAATGTCTCCGGGCTGAATGCTTATCTCATCACCAACTTTGATAGTCCCCCGGGTGAGCGTCCCTGTAACAACCGCTCCATAGCCGGCCTTGGAAAAAACACGGTCAATTGAAAGGAATGAGGGCAGCTCACGACCGAGCACGTCATGTTGTCTGTCTCGTGGGGGAAGGTTGAGTACGTGTTTTACAATAGCCCCTTTCAGAGAATTAGTGCGGGAGTCGTCCGCACAGGTGAAAGGAACCGTCTCCATGACTTCGATACCAAATCTGGTTAAAAGCTCCTCAGCCTCTTCCGTAGCAAGCTCGACCTGCTCAGGCTCTGCGAGGTCAGTCTTGTTAACGACGAGGATACACTCGCGCACACCTAACAGCGTCAAAATTTTAACGTGCTGAATAGTCTGTGGCATGACGCCTTCATCAGCAGCCACTACCAGCAGTGCCATATCAATGCCACCCACACCTGCCAGCATGTTTTTTAGAAACTTACCATGACCAGGTACGTCGACAAACCCCACGACTAACTCACCGTCATCACCGCTGCTTTCCTTCCGTGAATTGAACGCGGGCACCAGCGCTGGAGCTATTGTCGAGAGGTCGGCAGACGTCGTTCGGAAATGAGCAAACCCGAGATCAATCGTCATTTGCCGTTCTTTTTCTTCTTTCAGCCTATCCGGATCTGTTCCCGTCAAGGCTCGAAGCACGCTGGTTTTTCCGTGGTCGACATGACCGGCGGTTGCCAACGTGAAATGCAGAGTCGATATGGGCTTAGTCGCGGATTGGGTGCTCATGGCATCGCTCGAAACAGTTCTATCAATATAAACAGTTTATCCAGTTGAAACAATTCACATCATATTGTCGCATTCAACGTCATTAAACGTAGCTACTCAACCAAAGAAAACGGCAGTGGGGGGCAATCTGCAAGGTGTTGATTCGCAGAAACCAACTATCGGTGAGAGAATCCTAACAGTCGGATCGGATTGAAACGGTAGAATCATCGCTGGCTCGGCAATTTACGAGGATTTCGAAGTGCTTCATCAATATATCGACCCGATACTCGAGATGATCAAAAACGGCGTCGAGTCGTGGGGCTACATGGGTGTGCTCTTGATGATGGCGATAGAATCTGCCAACATACCGCTGCCCAGCGAAGCAATCATGCCGACAGCCGGAATTCTGGTTCAACAGGGCAAGATGGACATTCACCTGGCAGCACTGGCCGGTGCGCTTGGCTGTCTGATTGGCTCCATACCTTCATACTTTCTCGGGCTCTGGGGCGGCAGACCTTTTCTCGAAAAGTATGGAAAGTTCTTCCTGCTCAAGTCAAAAGAGCTGGAATTGGCTGACAAGTGGGTCTCCAAGTACGGCGATGTGACTTTCTTCATTTGCCGAATGCTTCCCGTAGTCAGAACATTCATCTCCTTCCCAGCAGGAGTTCTTCGGGCGCACTTTCTCATCTTCTGTATCTTCACCTTTGTCGGCTCCCTGATCTGGTGCTATTTCCTGACATGGGTCGGAATCAAGTTCGGAGAGAACATGGAAGTCTTCCGCGATCTCTGGCACAAATTCGATATCGCTATCGTACTTGTCTGCGTCCTCGGATTTGGCTTCTATCTCTGGCACCATCTCAAGCCAGAGCACGGCGAAAAAAAGGGCGCTTAGATTTGTTTTCCCATAAGTAATCGCAGACGTTTAGGTCTAATTACCTGCCGATAGATTTGGACGGGTCCGTCAAGGCTTGGATACGATCGAAAGATACCGACTGTCCCAGTGCACAGCCTTCCGAGGGGCTCCCAGGCGACACCAATGAGCTGCCAATCCATTGCTCTGCATGCCGACGCCACTGGGTGTATTTCGATGTCGAAATAGACGCTGTTGGAAAACGGAGCGAATACGTCAAGCGGCTCATGCGCCGCCCGGTAAGACAATGGTCTTGCGACCAGCCTCTACGCCTACTTGCCCTTGCGGTATTGGCGTCGACGCGTGGTCTGGCGAATATCGAGGAGCTCTTCAAGCAGCTTGTCGCGCTCAGGCCCGTCCCAACCCTTCAGCCAGTGGTCGATCGCAGCCTGAATCATGCCGCTCTTGTCCGGTGAGTGGGTACCATAAAGCTTTTTCAGCTCCAACCATATTGATTGCAATGCGGAGAGCTGGTCGGAAGGCAGCTTGATTGTATACGCTACGTAATTTTTCTCTCGGGGAGCCCCTTTAGGCTGGCGCTCTTGCGTCGCGGTTGAGTGCTCTCCGCTCTCGACCTCTTCATCAGAGTCTTCACTCGCCTGACGAGGAGCAGCAAGACTATGCAAATCAAGCTCATTGCCTGGATTCGCGTTCTGCTCTTTTTCGATATCAGGTTGTGCCGACATGCCTCTCTCCTGAGCAAATTCTACAGGTTCAATAAACCTACGATAAGTTATTCGAATGACCCGGGCCATTTTCACCACATTATGCAGCAACTCATGGGAACATTCCCATGATCCGGCTTTATTTTTTGCAGCTTTTCGCTCACAATGCCAGTAGTCAATCGAAAGTAGAGCCAACGGTTGTGGCTCGGCAGGCAACATGCTTCACGAAATAATCAGAGCAGTTATACAAAGAGTGATGAGAGACAAGATCCTTATGGGTCTACTCATCATTGGTGTCGTGGCGATCTTCATGACCGGCGCAAGCGAAGATGGAAAGTCGAAGAACACAGAAGAATCTCTTCCTCCGGGTGCTCAGATGCCGCATCAGGGGCAACAGGAGCCGCAACAACAAGCGAAGGAGCAACACAATCAGCCTCAACAGCCTCAGCAGCCCCCACCGGTCGCAGCAAAACCACAATTCGCTCTCGAGCCGACATTGGCAAGCGATTTCGTAAAATGGTGGATGGGCGGCGCGATGGATTATCAAGCTACAACCTCGCAGAAAAATCACCAGGAAGCTTTCAAATGGATGAGCCCGGAAGCTCAGGACACCTTCAAAGAGGCCTTCTGGAATGACACCATGGCACAAGGCATCACGTCCGGCATGCTGGTCGCGGCTTTTCAACCGGTGTCGGTGCAAGCTCAGGCCGTCAACCCAGATGGTTCTGTCGTGGTCTCGATGAAAGGCTCTTTAGTTTTGCAGATGAACGGTCAACCCGCCGATACGAGACAGGTCGTGACCGACTTCCTTATCAAGAAGGAAGACAGCGGACTCAGAATAGCAGCCATTTGCAACCGCAGCTACACTCAAGCCCAGTCGGCCACGGCATACTATTAAGGTCACCTGCCAAAGAGGCGATCCTTATGGCTCAATCGTACTAGCCTGCTTCCCTGGTGCTTTTCGGGCAATTGTTTCTTTGATTGAATCATACCGTCTGCTGGGAAAGCGCCGAGGGAATCGTTGTGGTAGTATTTAACCCACGCAACCGTTTGATTGTCATTGTCCTTCCGACGAGACAGTTCCATGGTGGTGAACCTCGCGCCGAGGTAGCTCAGTAGGTAGAGCAGAGGACTGAAAATCCTTGTGTCGGCAGTTCAATTCTGCCTCTCGGCATATTATGACGACCCAGTCCAATTGCGTTTCTTTTTTGAGAAAAACGCACATAGATAATGATTGAGCATTCTTCGTGCCATGCAAAGCGTGCGAAGGAACGCCTCTGGAACGGCTCGGGGGTTGTGCGTTCGCACCTCTGCATTGTATGACGAGCGAGATTTTGGTTTCATCCCGCCATGATCTGACGGCGCCTCTCCAATGGAAGGCAAGAGAGTTTCGTCAACTTGTTGGTGTCCGGTTCCAGTCGCAAACTCGGAGCGCAGTCAATTATGGATTTCCGGCTCGTATAACGCCCCCCGACGAGAACGTGAATCCAGCCTTCGAATAGTTGAAGACGTCGATACTGTCTTGATTGCACTCGAACAGGGTTACGCCCCCTGCTGACTTTGGAGCTTTGCCATAGGCGTTGGCCGTTTTGTCTCCATGTGGCTCATTGAAACTGTAAGAAGAATTTCTCCACTTCTCGTTCTTCAGCTTCTTCAATTTCGATCCCTTAGAGCCCTTTTTACTGCCACTCAGACCGATGTCGTGGTTCTGAAAACCCGGCGCCGAGGCGGCCTGCGTCAACATGGCCCTATTGTCCGCCGGCGCCTCTTGGCTCGCCACGCGTTTGAACTGATTGAAGTTAACTGGACCGACTTCCGTGAGCAAATATTTTGGATCGAGAGCAAGCGTGATCAGTCCAAAATCGGGAGTTGTCGTATTTGTCTGAATCAGGACATTCTGACCTATAGTGAAGGTTGGCTCAATCTTTTTCGTGCTCGCGTTGATTATGTCTACAAACAAATCGGCAACGATCTGAACTCCGTTTGCAATCGTCAAATTGCCTCCGGTATTTTCCAAATTAATCGTGCTTGCGGCTGAGGAGACATTGCCATTGATATTCAAGGCGCCACCGGTTCTCAGGAAAAACTGCAATTGGGATGACGATGCTAACAAATTGAGCGTCGTCGTGGCATTTCTCAGGATAGTGACACCGCCATTATGGGCGGTGGCCGATAGCGTTCCGTTGCCGGGCTGAAGAGTTTCTAACAGCTTTGCATCAAACAGAGTATTGAAGCCACTAATCGTGAACGGATCTGTAATTCCGTTACCGATATTCTGTTTCGCTTCCAATACGACATCTGCATCGAAATTGTCTATGAACATGACAGCGCCATTGACCTGGCCGATATCATCTCCGGCGCGCAAGGTAGCGTCACCACCGACCCTGACAACCTTATTGGCTCCCATCATGGCGATGTCGGCATTGGTGGTCAACGTAGAACCGGGTACCAGCTGCGCAGCAGTCGACCTGGTGCCGTCGGCGTTATAACTGATCGGTCCACCAGACGACTGTGGTTGTGCCGTAATCGCGGTGAAGTTGCCGCCACCGCCGGTGCCGCCAGACGTATTGATGTTAGCAAGCTGAATTGCGCTTCCAAAGCCGATAGGACCGTTATCACCGCCAGCCACTATGAGCAGATTACCGTTGGCGCCAGTTCCCGCACCACTCGTAGTGATAGTTGCCTGATCAAGTTTCACGATACCGCTGACGGTGGCGGAGCCCGCGAAAGCGAAAAGTGAAACGTTACCTCCAGGACCGTTGCTACCGGTCGGACTCGTAATCACATTACTCTGAAGACCAACAAGCCCGCCAGTCGTCGAGGCAGTACCATCTATTGTGACGGCGCCTGCGGTGCCTCCAGGCAGGGTCGTCGAGTTAGTACCGGCGCTCGTGATGTTTGCTCCGGCAATCATGGTGATATCAAATCCGGTGCTGGCATTTCGCGCCTCAATTGTTGTTCCCGCGGCTGAAGAGATATTTCCTTTAGCCACTATCGTGAGCGCTTCCGCGACCGACACATTACCAGTGATATTAATGTCCCCTGCCGTGTTAAAGAAGGTAGGATCACCCGTGAGACAAGTGTCGCCGATGGTGAGCACGTCGGTCGACGAGATAACATGACTGGCGAGCCCTGTCTGATTAACGACGCCGACGAGCTGGTCGACGTTGACAAAGTTGGTGCCGGAACCGGCATTGAGATTGAGCTCCTTGCTCATTAGATCGCCACCAACGACCTTATTATCGAACGTGGAGCTGTAGTCTGGTGTTCTTACATTGATTGCGCCATTTTGGGCGGCGATAACCCCGTTGTTATTATCGACAACGAGCGGGGTGTCTGACGGTCCGTTGATGTTAACGTTGCCTAGACTATCGATTCTGCCACTATTGGAGATATTGGGAGAGTACAAGTTGATTGAGTCGTTTGCTTTGACTACACCGGAGTTATTTATCTCAGAACCGGCCGATAATGTCACACTACCGCTCGAAGCTATCGTGCCGGCGTTAGCAAGGACTCCGCGTGCGTTGAGTTCGAAATCGACTGACTTCGACAGAGTCGCATCAGATGCAAATCGAGATGGCAGGTTAGAACTGATGGAAGCGCCGGCTTGATTCGTGATGTCTTCCGCCCGAATCACCCCGCCAGTTCGCGAATTCGAGAGCGCAACTACAGAACCGTAGTTATTCAGATCTCCCAAAAGCGTGAAATCGGATCGCTTACCGAAGTCACCATAAGTGGTGACTCCCGAGGCGACAGTCAAATTGGAAGCGCGAAGATGGTCGTTGTTGGCAGTAATTTGTCCAAAGTCAACAGAACCACCGTTAGCAGTTCCATTCTGCGCTACTGCCAGCTGTTGTCCAGAACCGCCTAGCACCTGTTTAACAGCAATGTACTCTGCAGCCGTGACCTGGGACCCGGCGCGAAGGATCCGTGCTTCTCCGCCAGCTGTGATCTCGACGCTCTGACCATCCTTGAACAGATTGCCGCCGAGGACAATATTCTTAGTCTCAGATGTTAGATCGAGAGCGACGCCGCTGTTGAGCCGAAGCGAACGATTGTCTACGGTATGCAAAGTCTGATTGGAGTAGCTCCTGTCTGGCCTGCTCAAGTTTTGAACCGATACGGGTGTCGAGCCCATAGAGCCGGAGGGGCCGGACGAACGAACGAGATTTGGTGGAAGTTTGATTCCATCAACAGAATGCACACGGCGGCCGAACGTGTCGCGATAGAGCTGCCTAGCTTCTTTGCCCGAGAGATTGTTGTTCTGACCGCGGAACTCTTTCATGGTCAGCCGACCATCAACGGCGTAGGCTGGCTGAAGAGACAGAAAGACAGTAGTGCTCAACAAGATCGAGCTAACCTGAACAGTCTTTAAGCCTTGAGTGGCGTTGGAGTCATGAACCATCTTAAATTCCCCGTGAGTATTCAGCACAGTGGTCTGCGGCAGCTTTCGAACACAACTTTAGCTTGCTCGAGATTGAGTATGAGAGGTCAAATTCTACAATAATCTGTCAAAAAGCAGGGAGGCTGGACTCTCGGAAAACACCCGAGATCCTTTACTGCCAGAAGGTTACGGATTTTGACAAGCTGTTCACAAAGGGTCCTTCGAATTTAAACAAAAAAATTCAGCTGCAGGAAAGGTTGTACACAACGCTGTCCGACTGCGTTAGTCGGACATGCAACAAATTCCGATATTGTGCTTCCGACGTTCCAACCGGAAGGACGTGCACAGGCAGCGTCGTTGCAAAATGCGGTTTAGCATATTCGGAACTCAGAAGCAATCTGTTGAGCCACCGGCTTCATCAATCGCGGACACTTTGCACCTTTGGTAGTGGCTTGACCGATGGATACGCAGTCTATTGCTGCACAGTGCCATCAACTGGGCGAGAAGCAATTTCCCGCTCTCTGAGAGTATCATCCAAGACCCCACCGATACTCGTATCGTCCTGCAAATCTACCGGCTTCACATCGACGATATCAAACTTGGCACGCCGTGAAGCCATCAAATTACTGTCCAGGTCCGCGATATATTTTGTCGATTTGGGATCATCCCCAATTTTAAGAACAACAATGACGACCTCATCGCCGTGAGTCATCTGCCTCGTAGTTCTGACGATAGCACCGCGTGTCGAACGCTTGTCTCCGATAGAACCATCCGTCAAAACGGCGATCACTAGTGGCTTAACGCTGGACCCATTTGCTCTACGCTGGAGATGTCGAGATATTTCCTGCTGTAGCGCAGGCGCCGCATTGGTGCCACCAGAGGGTTTAATCTTTTCGCAAAGATTGTCTAGCTTCCATGCGGTGTCGGCAAGACCACAATTGATGGTCTTTTCACCGAACAAGACGACCCTGGGAGCTTGAGCGCTCAGCAACCTGGCGTGATCGATCAGTTCGGCGGAGTGCCTCTTGCACCAATCCCAACGGCTCAGCTTAGAAGAAGAAGAAGAAGAAGAAGAAGTAGTAGTAGTAGGAGTAGTAGTAGCGGTAGTAGAGGTAGTAGACTTTTCGTCCTCGTACTCTTCCGCCAGAAGTTTCGGATGGTTGACGCGGGAATCGTACTCCATCGACTTAGATGTATCAATCAGTAAGGCAACATCATAGTGTTTCAGAAGGTTGGCTGTTTTACAGGCATTCACAACCTTCTTTATATGCGGCATTCTATACTCGGTTAACTCTGCCGACGTTGCTGATTGAGCTGTAAAGCTCGAGAGTACTAATAGGATGCCGATGGGTAGCGCGCGACTGGTGAAGGACGCCAGCCGGCGGCCTCTCATGATGCAGGTGTTCATAGTTGGAAATCCGGGGCGAAACTTTACCTTATGTCATCTCAATAGCACATCATCAAACCCGCATAGCCGAAAAAGTTTCCCGGCAGCTTGATTTCACTGCTTCCCAAACCAATATCGATATTGGTATCGTCTTCAGTATCACAATACAATTCGGCGCGTCAACTGAAAGCGAGAGAATTCAAGCCTCGAACCGTGGAAACGCGTCCGGATCTTCGTCCTCGAATAGCGCTACGGGCACAGGTACCTGGTTGTTCGAATGGTTGGAGACATCGATGCCACACGCATAACAAAAGTTAGCCACCTCAGGCATTTGCGTACCGCAGTCGCGGCATACCTTCATATCCGTCAGAATTCGGAACGGTTGAACATCTCCGCAGTGCGAGCAATAACGGTCGGTCACTCTGACCGGCGAAACGCATTTTGGACAGGACAGCTCTAAAGTTCGCTTCGGAGCCATGTCGCTGTCTTCGGCATTGTCCAACGATAGTCGACTCCGCCCGCACCGGCGACAAAAGCGAGCCGTCACGCGGTTTTCCGCTTCGCATATTGGACAGATAAAAGTATCTTCTGAGGACTGCTGCATAACAACCAGGGATTCCAGACAACATTCAAATTGTATGTGAATAATGAAATAAACACAGCAAAGCGGTATCTTATCTTCAATCTTTACTCAGGAGACAGCGCCCGCGTGGAAACCCAGTCCGTGCACTTTGCCAAAAAGCTCATACGAAAACATCCGTTCAGGAATCCGATGATATTGCTGCTGCTGGCGGTTTTCGCCACTTTTGTGGCAGTCTCGAGCCCCCTGGTTTTCGCCGAAAGCGAAGTTTTTGTAGTCAAACCATATCTGCAGCTTGGCAATTCTGCTCAACTCAAGAAATCTGAACAGCTTGAAATTGTGTGGGGCAATGTTACGACGAAAGCCCCGCAAAAGTGGAGCATCGAGTGGCAAGGCGCGAGCGAGAAGACCTGGCGAAAGACAGACAAAGTGACAACGACACCGATGCCGATACCGTCATTGCCTAACACTCTTGTCTTCTCTTTGACCAGAGCGACAATTGATGGTTTAAAACCTGGAACGAAGTTTAACTACCGAGTCTTGAAAAACAACGAGATCGTATTCGAATCGCATGGCATGGCGAGAAAGAGCGCTAAGCAAGCCTATCGATTTGCAGTTGTCGGCGACATCGGTGCCGGCTCACCGGGACAGACAGCAGTAGTTAATCAGATGGAGCTCCAGAAGCCAGATTTTCTGGTTATTCCCGGAGACATCGTCTACAACTCCGGAAGGGTCGCAGAATATCTGGTTCGCTTTTTCCCCATTTTAAACAGCGAAACCAGCGCCGCTAATCGCGGAGCACCACTGCTCAGATCAACGCTGACGATGGGAGTAATTGGCAACCATGACATCGCACTCACCAATGCCTGGGAGGGCACCGATTTTTCGACTTTCCGGGACGCGCTCGGTTATTACCTGTTCTTTTTCCAACCATTGAACGGTCCAAACAAAATTGCAAACTCGCCTAACTCCACAAGAATCGTTGGGAATGCCGATAATCAGAAGAGCTTCGTAGATTCGGCAGGGCAACGTTTCCCCTGTATGGCCAATTACTCGTTCGACTATGGCAATTCGCACTGGCTTGTCCTGGATGGCAACTCCTACATGGATTGGAGCGATCCGAAGTTGCGGCAGTGGGTGGACGACGACCTGGCTCGCAGTAAAGCCACGTGGAAGTTTGCGTGCTTTCATCAACCCGCTTTCAGCGTGGACGAAGTGCATTCCAATGAGCAGCGCATGCGATTATTGGTCGATATTTTTGAAAAACGAGGTGTCGATGTCGTGTTCGCCGGTCACGCCCATTGTTATCAGCGAACCTTCCCGATTCAATTCAAACAAGACAATAAGAATCTCGGAGGCCTCTCTGTCGGCGAGGTGCCAGGAAAGATCATTGTTGACAAAAACTTTGACGGGAAGACCAAGACCACGCCCCGGGGAATAATCCATATTGTCACCGGCGGCGGTGGCGCTAAACTTTACGACAAAGCGCCGTTCAGCAGTATCGAACCATGGCTAGAAAAGTATGTTTATGCCCATTGTTTCACCATTTGTGACATTGACGGGACGACACTGAAGTTATCGCAAATCGGGACAGACGGCAACTTGGTTGATCAATTCAAGATCACCAAGAGTGTTACAATCGGAGCAGCCAACATGAAAGGCGACGCCGATACACGTCCGAAAACCGCGCCTCTCAAAAAATAGCAAACCTTTAGCTCGCGAGACCGCTTCATGCGCTAGAATCGCACTAGTATAATCTCAACAGGCACTGGAAGCAATGCAACTCGGTCAAATCGCATCATACGTAGTTTTGGTAACAGCAATTCTCGTCGCGGCAGGCGGCACGATGGGTTTTGTGAAAGCCAAAAGCAAAGCGTCTCTAATCGCCGGACTCGCCAGCGGCGCCGCACTCGCTGGTTGCTTTGCATTCTCAATGGCCGACCAGCAGAATGGTCTGATCGCATCGATAGTCGTGCTGCTGATACTCAACGGCATGTTCGCGATGCGATTGGTAAAAACCAAGAAATTCATGCCCAACGGATTGATGCTGATCATCTCATCCATAGCAGAAATCGTCGTTTTTGCAGCGCTCCTGTTTAAATAACTCCGACGTTATATTTTCGACACTCTTTTTATAACGCCGACGTAATATTCGTTAAATTGATAACGCGCACGTAATAGGGCTCATCATCCATCACCAGTGAATTAACGACTTGCCTAAATGGTTGACTGAAGCGTGCCGAGCACAAATCTGCTTGGAGGTTCATTGTGACGGTTGGCCAGCTGGCTTCAGCGGCTAATAGTCTCTACTTTATCGGCTTCAGCTTGCGCAGCCGCTCGCGAGCAGCGGCTAGCGTCTCGGGCTGACGGCTGAAGCAGAAGCGAATGTATTGACCAGGCTCCTCGGAGCGACGGAAGAAGCTGCTGCCTGGCACTACGGCGACGCCAATCTCTTTGACTAGATGTTTGGTTATGGCGAGGTCGTCCTTGAACCCGAATTTGCGAATGTCGCAAAAGACGTAGTAAGCGCCCTCAGGTCTGAAATAGTCGATGCCAACCTCGTCGAGAATATCGAGCATGACCGTCCGACGCGAGGCATACTCTTCCTTAAGCTCATCGTAGAATTTCTGAGGCAAATTCACGGCAGTGGCTCCGGCGCGTTGTAGAGGTGCCGGGGCACCAACGCTCAGGAAGTCGTGCACTTTGCGAATTGGAAGGGTCAGATCCTCATGCGCAATCGCCCAGCCGATGCGCCATCCAGTCACGCTGTACGTTTTCGAGAGGCTGTTGATGGTAACCGTCAGATCCTCCATGCCAGGCAATGTAGCGATAGCTACGTGCTCAGCGTCATCGTACAAAATATGCTCGTAGATTTCATCGGTAAACGCCAGCACGCCCCATTTCTGACAGAGCTCGGCAATTATCGTCAGCTGCTCTCGCGTAAAGACTTTGCCGGTAGGATTGTGCGGCGTATTTATAATGATCGCGCGAGTCTTATCTGAGAACGCCTGCCTGAGCTCATTCTCGTCGAAATCCCAATTGGGAGGATTGAGTTTCACATATTTGGGAGTGGCACCAGATAAGATGGCATCCGGACCGTAGTTCTCGTAGAATGGCTCGAATACAATGACCTCTTCATCAGGGTCTACGAGAGCAAGCATAGTTGCCACCATTGCTTCGGTAGCACCACATGTCACCGTTATATGCTTCTCCGGATCTATGGTTAAACCAAGATAGCGTTTGGTTTTCTCTGTAATCGCATCGCGAAAAGGACGGTCACCCCAGGTGATGGCATATTGATTGATGTCATCGAGAACAGCCTTGATCGCAGCCTCTTTCAATTCTAGCGGTGCCGGAAAATCCGGAACCCCTTGACCCAAATTGACCGCCTTATGCTGAGCGGCAAGGCGGGACATCTCCCGGATAACCGATTCTTTAAACTGATTGGCTTTGATAGACCCGGTCTTTCTTGTACGAGAGTGCATGGCATGCTCCTGATTGCAACACGGCGCACCGGATTGAGACCGGCGACTCAAAGAAAGAGATCATACACCGAGCGGGTATTTAGGTCATTGAATGCTTGACAAACAACGATGCAAATCGCCTACGACTTAAGTCATCTAAATTCGCGGACAAAACGCATCTCAACCCGCGCTCAGCCTCATCTCGACTCGCGCCCAAAACGCGCGGCATAAGGTCTCTCTTATTTTTTCGGGTGCATTTTGAGCAATTTTGAGGAATGCCTTATATCGCATGACGGTCATCCGCTTGACTTTTGTTTTGACAAGGACTAGCAGCAACTGCCGGCGCAGAGCTTGTAGGCCTGCTGCCGATGACACAACCGCAGTAGTTGCCCTGGTCCGGAAGACCGATGTTGCCGGAGAATCCTCGGCTAGCGCCGCTTCGAATTTAATACGTTGAGACTTATCTAGTCAGGCGTCCTCAAGCCCAATCCTCCTCTCTTCGAGGGGTTGGCGATCACTTTTTAGATTTTGTCCTGGTAATTCGCTTTAGAACGCGAAAGTCTGCCGGGCAACTGGCCATCCGCTCCCGAACAATCGAGAGTTGTCCAATATTGTCACCGAAGGACGACCAGACGATCGAGATAGTGCGACTCTGGCTTGCTTCCGACTTGCACCTAGAGCCAGTTGATTGTTAATCAACACCACCAACGCCTCTAGCTCTTTGTCGTCCGCGGTCCTAGCATATCGTTGAAACTGCCGAGAGAATTGCTCATCGAGGCCGGCCCTCAGCCACATGGCGAGCTCTTCAGCCTTGATCTCGAGGGGAGTCGCTGCTCCAAATGTCAGTGAATTGTTGGTAACTGTATTCATTTCATCCCCTGATCGATGAATTCATCATGACAATCAAATGTGTCAGCAGCGTGGCAAAAACCGCCAGCGCTATAGATTGCTTTCCCTGGTTCTGCCCAGTTGTCTTTCCAGGATAACAATCATAATCAAATTATGAGGTTTTTGTAATGGGAGAAACACGCATGGCTGGCTGATTTAGCGAAATCAGGAGAAATATCAAAAGCTAGTTTTCAAGCTGACGATAACAATAATCCATTGAGACCACCACTCGATCTTGCTTGTCGCTTTCAGCCAGTCTGACTTCTCGAAGCAAACCGAAAAACTCAACCTGAATCTTCAAGCGTGAGTAGCCGCCCATCATGAAGACAGGGAAGTGATGTTCTCACACCTTTGCGGAAACGTTTCACGACAGCTCAAGCATGCTCAACTCAATGCTGGCGCGGCGAGCGCTGTAAAAATGTTCACCGTTGAGATTGTGATTCAAACTGTCAGCGAACGAAGGTATCGCAACCAACTACCTTTACGAACTCGACGCGTTGCCAGCATAGCTCGCGTGCTGTCGTCTTGTTGGACTGTAGCTTTCCTTCCCGAAACAGCTAGCCCGCCAGAGAACAATACATCAATCCGAGCAACAAATCAAAGGGCACTATATTTGGTATCAAGTGTCCTGTGACTCTAATAAAGTGCATGGGGTTAGTTTGGGATACATAAATGCTCTGCAAAACCTGATAGTGAGCGAATCAATCGCTATTTCCGTGCCAACTTAGTACCTAGCCACATCTGCTTGAAAATCAAATCGAATTATTCGAAAGCAAAGCCATCAACCAGTTTCGCCTCCGACACTAAAGCACGACATCGAACCTTCTGGTCAACCGCGAGCGCAAGATGCCAAACTATAGTATCTTATGTATTTATACGAAATTTCGGCGTCGACCTATGACTTGGCGCCAGAGCTCTGGAGTTAATCCGCGAGGACATATGATCAAAGCACCCCCGAGGAGAGTACCCGACCATCTGCAGCCCCATGACTATTGCAGACTTGCCATTCAGTACTACTTGATGGGATGGACCCGCCAGTCGGTGAAGGCTGGTCGTCTCGCCCTGCAGACTAAGCCGAATGACCTGGCCGGTACACCGTTTGGAGAGTTGAGCGAGGAAGATTTCGCTCGCTTCAGAAGGATGATCGAGGGGCTCGACACAAGCGTTTCGATTGGTGAGCAGGTTCTTGGGGTGGCTAAATCGTTCGTCGATTTCGTGCAGGATGGTGTCGACTCGAGTTCCAAGGTTGCAGATGACCTAGTGAAGGACAATCAGGTACTTCGACTCTTGAAGTTCGGTTTCGAGGAATCAGTGCGCACCATCACCACGGGGATGCAAGACGCGCTCAATATGGCTGTCGACGAGGCCGTAAAAGTCACTCAGCCGCCGCGAACTGTCCCGGATAATCTGACTCCACAAGGTTATCTTGACCTGGCGAAGCAGTACTTGAGCTACGGGTGGACAGAACAGGCGCGTGATTCGTTGCTAAAGGTGCGAGAATTGGAAGGCGACAAGCTCAAAGGCGCACTTGCCTGGACGCTGCTCAAAACGCAACTTCCAAAGGAGCCGCTTCCCTACCTGGCCGAAGAAGGTCTTGCTGAAGCGCGCAGAAAAATCGCGCGGGGACAGCTGATGGAAGCTCGATTTGTACTCGAAGAATTGATCAGTCGATATCCGGAAATTGAGGTGCTCTACTGTCTGCTCGCGCATTGCGAAAGTAGTGCTGGTCGTCTAGAACAGGCCAACAATTATCTCAACAAGGCGGTAGAGCTTAATCCAAACTATCTAAACACTTGGCTGCAGCTCGCCAGAGTCCACGCAATCGGAGGCTCCGTCTTGGAAGCACAACGCTGCCTGGACCGAGCCACAGACCTCGATCCCGATGACTTTTCGATTCCGCACTATCGCCAGATTATATCGGTGCTTTCCAGACTGTAGACACACAACCGGCCGCGATTGATGCATCCATAATCACGGGCTTGACGAATGCCCTCCGTTTCTCCAAGGCGTTTATTTCGACATCGAAGTGGACTCAGGGACGTACATAGCGGATCCCTCCCAGCGCCTTCGTTCGCGCCTTGGTACTTGACGAAGTCTCGCGTTGTTTCCTGAGCACCTCACTCCATATTCGAACCAAACTCGAACCAAACCTCGCAACGGTCGTTTTGACTTAGCGTAGCGTAGCCGGTTAATCAAACAGCCACTCGCCAGGCAACCGCCAACTTGACAGAATTCAGGAGTAGAGTTATCGTACAATTAACGGTTACTCAATAGTCCACTGAACGTAATTTATCCACATGGTGCGTGAGCGCCGTCAGCAATGCGCGGAGGAGTTTATGACTCTCGGGTTTCAATTTTCCGTCGGCACAATTGCAGGAAGAGCGCACATCGGCTCAGGCAATCTGTTGCTAGGAAAGAATAATCAAGACGGCTATATCCTCGAGCTTTTGCCTAACTGCTCAATCGCCACTGTTCACGACGGTTCTAGCAGCGGGCGACACTCCGAAGTCGGCGCCAAGATTGGCGGTCGCCTGATATGCCGCTTGATCTACGATTACGTGTGCAACGGTTCAATCGATGAGATCAAGACCAAAGAGGATGGAGCGCTTGTATTTGAAAGGGTGCGTCGAAAGTTCCTCAAACGGATGATTCAGATTCTCGATTATATGGACATACCCTTCTGCGGCTGCGGCAGTTGTGTAGTCCGTGAGCGCTCGGTATCGGTTGGACAATTGTTGAAAGAGAAAGAAAAAACATCTAGATGTTGCTCTCTCGACAGGCTGGTGCACGACTACTTCTTGTTCACTACCGTCGGTCTCGTGATTACAAAACAAGTCACACTCTACTTTTCCGTGGGAGATGGCGTATATGCGTGCAATGGAGACCTCAATTGCATGGGGCCATTCCCCGACAATGCGCCACCATATATAGTGTATCCGCTTACCAGTGCAAACTATCCAGGCGACTGGTTACGGTTCAAAGTGCATGAAGTGCTCCCGACGAAAGACCTCGATTCAGGGCTGATAGCAACAGACGGATTAAACGAGCTGTTGGAAAAAGCAAATCAACATCTGCCTGGAAAAGACATTCTCGTGGGATCGGTAGAGCAGTTCTGGAACAACGACCGATTCTATGACGATCGAGAACCGGAGCTAATTACTCCATGGCTTCGTCAGTTAAATAGTGAGGTCGTACGGGCAAGGCATGATGGCGCGGGAATGCGCCTGGAGCGTTCATTCGGCCTACTGTCGGATGATACCACCCTAATTGCCTTTAGAAAAAGAAGAGCATGAGGAAAAAAACATGCGCACGGTATTCATTAACGATCAACCAGTCAAGCTTGCATCTACCGAGCTGATCGGAGAAGGTGGCGAAGCCGAGATTTTTCGACTCAATTCAGATACAGCGCTCAAGCTGTTCAAAACGCCTGATTACCCACAGTATAAACGAGACGGCACTGCAAGATTGGTTGCGCAGCGGCTGGATGAATATCAGAGTAAACTTCAGCAGTTTCCAAAAGTTTTTGCCCAGAATGTCGTAACGCCGCAGGATTGCGCATTCAGCAATCCAGGCGGCACAGGACGAGTCGCCGGATACACGATGCCGCTCATATCACCAGCCTGCAGTTTGCGCGAATATTCACAGCGCGACTTTCGAGAGAAAGGCGGTATATCAAGCAAAGACGTCATAGAGTTATTCATAGAGATTCACCGCACAGTGTCTCAACTGCACAGGCAGTCGATTGTGATAGGAGACTTCAACCAATTCAATGTCCTCATCAAGGGAAATTATCCCTACCTTATAGATGCTGACAGCATGCAGTTCGGTACCTTCCGCTGCCGGTCATTCTCCCCGCGCTACACCGATCCCCTTAATTTGCAGAGGACTCATGATGCACTAGCCATGGTGCAGAATCACTCTCAAGAAAGTGACTGGTATTCTTTCGCTGTGCTCTTGTTCGAATGCCTGCTGTATGTCCATCCATATGGCGGTGTCTACAAGTCTTCCGAACCCCAGCAAAGGCTTTCGACTGACGAAAGGATCTTGAAGAGAGTCTCCGTCTTTCAACCGAGTGTGAAGTACCCTTCTGCCGGCGAGCCCATCTCAAGCCTCCCGCAACAGTTGCAAGACTATTTCTACGAGCTCTTGGTCCGCGACGCTCGCCAACCAATTCCAATGGAGATTCTCGAATCAATAATTAGAAAACCGGTTGCGACAATTAGCGGCAACGGCTCTGCTACCCCATCGCAAACTCCGACAAGTAAAGCAACTCGGCTGTTCCACACGGATGGCGTAATTCTCACTTCGGAATACGACGGAAATCAGCTTCGATACTTGTATTTCTCGGACGGTCAGTTCTACCGAGAGGACGGTCGTGCGATTCTTCGCGGAACGCTAGACCCAGCACTAAGATTTGCACTTTTCGGTTCGAAAACATTGTGCGGGAAGGACAATCGAATCTACATTCTTGATGGCGAAAAAAGCGTTGAACGACTTAATGTCGAGCTTTTTCGAGGGCTCCTACCAGTGTTTGCAGCCAATGAAAAAAATTGCTTTTTCGTGGACCAGGGACAACTCTTCTGCTACGCGGATGGGACGACAAGGTTAATCGAAGAGGTTTTGGCAAACCAAACGCGGATCTGGACGGGTCAGGAATTCGGATTCGGATTGATCCTTGCTGGCGACTTCAAAAGACCATTTCTCTTCGATTCAAATCCAGGTCGCACCTTGATTGAAGAGGAGTTGTTTTCCGGCGCGCCCCTCGACTTCAGATGCCGCTTTTCAAAGAATCGTGTTTGGCTTCTATCCACAACGAAAAACGCCGGACGCATCTACAATCGCTGTAGCCTTTTAGATAGGCGCGGGCGATTGTTAGCAACTCGCGAAGAACCGGAAGGCACAGGTGGTTGGCAAGACTTCCAAGAATCCAGTTGTGCAGCCACTCTTCCCACAATAGGCAGTCAAACAACTGAAGTCCTGTTGGTCGCCACCAATGGCGGTATCGCAACAATTGCGGAAGCTTCAGGTCGCTTAGAGATCGTGAAACAGATTTCGGAGATTCGAGCCGAGAGCCTGGACTGTTCACAACTACTCTACACACAATTCGGACTTCATCTATGTTCCACCAAAACCATAAGCAGGTTTAACAGCATGTCACTCATACCATAAAAGACACCAAATAAATACGTCAAAGTCTAGCCACTCTGACCTCAAATTACTCTGCGACCATTCAATGTCGATTGGCGGTTAGCCGCCACTGCATATAGTGCCCCACAATCAAAAGGAGATAACACCATGGCTAACACTAATGTTTTATACAAATACGAGCTACCAACCCCGCCCATCTTCGATCCTGATAGGGTAAGCGAGTTCTTCACACCTAGCTACGACGAAATCATGACTGGCGCACAACAATGGCGTACAGTTCACAATCTAAAGCCTCGTCGTAAGGACAAGTATTCGATCGCTGTCACAATCATCGATCAACAGAAGACGTTTTGCCTCAAGGATGGTGAGCTATCTATTGCGCCGGCATCGATAAGCGATACGAGCAACATTTGCGAATTCTTGTACCGCAACATGCGAGTCATTAGCGACATTATTCTGACCCTCGATACTCATTATCTGTTTCAAATTTTTCATCCGCTTTTCTGGATCGATAAGGATGGAAATCCCCCAAAAGGATTCACGACTGTGCTCCCCGGCGATGTCGGCAGATCAATTTTCGTCAATCCAGAAATGGCGTACGTGATCTTCGGCGATATGAAATTCTTGCCATGGCTGCAAAGTTATGCCATTCACTACACGGACGAACTGGCGCGACTCGGCAAGCCGCCATTAGTGATTTGGCCGGTTCACGGTCGATTAGCCAGTCCTGGTCATGCTCTCGTGCCCTCGTTGCAAGAAGCAGTTGATTTCCACGACATTGCGCGCTGGAGCAGAACCCAGTATCGACTGAAAGGCGACCTCCCTTTGAGCGAGTACTATTCTCCTTTTGGAACAGAAGTCGTAAAAGCACATGATGGTGTCACCGTCGGTGAGGAGTCGGACAAGGCGATCGAAGATTTGCTTAAGTACGAAGCTCTTGTCATAGCGGGAGAGGCAGAGTCTCATTGTGTTAGAGCTGCTATTTACGACATTCTCAAACGGATTATGGTCCAAGATCCGAACCTCGCAAAGCGTGTCTACATTTTAGAGGATTGCACCTCGTCTGTCCCCGGATTCGAACAACAAGGGAAGGACGCTATTGCGGACTTCAAAAAAGCTGGGATGAACGTCGTCAATTCAAAAGTTCCGATGAAGGACTGGCCAGGAATGAATAGCGACATATTCGAGTTGCATTAACTGCACAGGTATAACATTTGCTTTGGAAAATTACAGGAGAGACTTATGAACAATCAAACACCTGATGCGTCCGATCTATTCAGAGACGCTCTCGAGGCCGGCGAGATCTCGCCCGGTTCTGCGACATTGCTTGGACGATTGTCCGCACGAATTAATCGAACTATGTCCGCACCACCAGTAAAACCAACAGTTACCGAGCAAACCCAACTCTGTATGCTTATAGACAATTCCCCCTCTATGGAACATCGCCGAAATCATCTTGCAGTTATCGAGGGGCACAACCTGGTCGTCAATTCGCTTTTGGCGGCAAAAGCGGTCAACTCGGTTGAGAGTCTTACCGTTCTTTTGAATTCTAGCCCTGACTACACAAAGGGGATCACCGCCGACGGTGACGACGAGTTCCGCTGGACACATCTGAAGGCGGCGCCTCGACTTCAAAGCGGAGGTTTCATTGCTGGGTGTGGTACACCACTGTATGACCGATGCATCGAAACTCTCGGTAGTGTTCTTGCTCGGACAAAATGGTGGGAAGACACCTACGGAATTCAAACTCGCTCTGTGACGCTGCTCATGTCGGACGGAGGCAACAATGAAGGAGATGCATCCGCCGACGATGTGGCAAAGGTCGTACACGACATGTTGTCGATGGAAAAGCATCGCATATTCTTCATGGGCGTCAACCAGGGCGGAATCAACTTCAAAGAGATTGGTAAGAACATGGGTCTTCCCCCTGATTGTATAGACGTTGTCAGCCACGACGCGCGTGCAATCCGCGCGAGATTCCAACTCTTCAGCCAATCGGCAAGCGCTATAGCGAGCGGTGGTGCACCGATTATGTAGTCGGTCGCGAATCGCTGAGGACTGATTCATAATCCTGAATCTAGGCCGGCGCCGGCTCCCCTCAACATCAACCGCATCGTTCATAGCTACTACGGGCAAGCGCTTCTCAAGTAGTTCGAATAACTGTTCTCTATTGACAGAATAACTGGCTGGTGCTTTTAAGAGATGAAAAGGCAGTACGAATGAATCCCCAACTCCAGAAAAATGTACTCAAATAGCGCGGTGCAAGCTAGACGCTGGCGCCCCGTTGCGCAATGCCGTACTCCGAGTTCGTGTCGGTATTTTTCAATGCCGACGGTAGTCTAACTGCTAGGTCTTCCAAGTCAAAGCATTCGATTGATTAGTAGGTCCTATCGCTTTTCCACAATTCTTGTACCTGGGAAATAGAAGCTGAGAATCTGGTCGAATGATTTTCCCTTGTTCGCAAGTCCGGCGGCTCCCCACTGGCAGAGACCGACTCCGTGCCCGGCACCTGAGGACTTCAGCGTGACGGAGTCTCCATTAACGGAATAGCTGTATCTCGTACCAGGGACCAGCCCCCATCCGTACTGCCGCCCGATTTTGAGCCAGGCCTCGTATCCGGTCAAGCGAAGTACAGCGCCATCACTCTTGGATCCAACTAGCTGGAGAGGCCGCCCCGCTTCATCAACGCCGTCGATGGCAGGAACCGTATCCGAAAATAGTGCGCGGAAAGAATCGAGAGAGACCGTCGAAGTCTTATCCTTCCAAAACGGTGAGCCCGCGCAGTAAACACACTTCACACCGCGAAGATACTTCAGAGCAGCAGCGCCCGGACCGAAAATTGCAGCACCACTACTGGTACCACCAGAACAGGTCGAGTGGTAATAGGGGCGAACAGAATTCTTGCCGTACAGCCAACGTTTATTCGTTACGCTTCGCACCGCATTGCGCACCGGAGCAGTAGCGTACTGTTTTCCCAAATACGCTTGTTCTCTGGTCGAGTCGCCGATCAACTCTCCGTCTTTCTTCCTTTCTACGATCGCAATCGTCATCACGGCAAATGCCTTGAGCGCCTCTAAAGGACAGTTCGGAGGCGCTTCGCTGCCGACCACAGAGGAGACATACTCCGAAGCGGAGATCTCATTGTGCACCAGTAGAGCAGAGGAATCTACTGAAAAATGTAATCGCCCCCCGTATACTCGTTCAACTTCCGCCGAAGTGCGAACTCTAATACCCGGTCCACTGGCAGGCTCTATGATGATGTACGGTGCACTCACCAGTGGATGCTTGAGATTGGGAATTCGTCCTTTGAGATCGAGCGGAATAACCTCCACTCGATCTCGATTAACTGTGATTTGCGTGCGGCCAGCTAGATGCATTCGCAAAGGGGAGACAATTTTGCTGTTACCGAGAATTTGCAGCGAATCGAGTGCCTGTCTAGATTCGAACAATCGCACTCGCAATCGTGACGGCGACGCCCACGTAGGTTCGACGCCTGCAGCAATAGTGCAAAACACGAGGAGAGCAAAAAGCAATCTGCGTTGCATTACGGCCAATCGACGGTCATGAGACGCTGGCGAGCCTGAGGAACAGCACTTTCATGGCTGGTTCCCGAAGGGGCATAGAGACAAAATGCATGGCGCGGATTTTCCTGAGGGAAAAAACCAATCACCCATGACTCGAATTTCTTTCCGTGCGGAACAGTACCAGTCTTTGCTGCGATGTTGAGCTTATGCTCGGGATCAAGCTCATTGGCAGTTCCGTCCTGACACGCCATCGTCATTCCCTTTCTGATTCGTCGAAAAGTGGTATCACGCAGCTTGACCTCGAAGGGTAATGGATGATCGACTTGATCTTCCGAAGGCATCCCTGCATTGCGCAGTGGCGGAACATTGCCTTGAGTACCGAAAACAGCAGCCAGTCTAAGTAACTGAAGAGCATTAGGTACCAAATCCTCGCTTAAACCAAGCGCATAAGTCGCCGTAGGCCGAGATGGTTTGTCGGGAAATGAACCACATTTGAAACCAGCTACAGGTTTATCCAGTCCAAACTTGCGAGCATATTCGATAATGGTGGCAGGACCTGTATGCCTCGTAGCCTTTGCAAAAAAACAGTTGCAAGATTTGGCGATTGCCTCTTCCAAATTGACGATGCCATGTACGTGCTGGCAGTGGTAGGCCTCGGCACCTATATGCACAGTCCCCGTACATTCTTCCGTTTCATTCGGATTAAAATGCCCTTCCTCTAATATGCAGGCCGCGGTGATCAATTTCATGATGGAACCAGGACGCGACTGGGGAACGTGCAGACCCGAAGGAAAGCCTACATTTCCATTTCTGAGATCGGCCCAGAAGAAGAGGCCGCCAGTTTTTGCGATAACTGGTTGAGCTTCATGTGCGACCTCCAGAGCGCCGCCCAAACCAAACATCGACTTCAAGAATCGACGCCTGTCGAGGCGCTCCGGCTTTTGTGCATGTGTATCAGTCGGTTTCATATTTGATCGCGTCAAGTTTTACAGTCTTCTCACACGTTTTCAACCTCTGGTTTCCACCAGTTTAGCGACACACACTCATAATAGTCTCAAGAACTCGGAATACACATTTTCCTGAGAGCGCGTAATGCAATCGCTATTACTTTGCTTGGCCACCGTCGCGTGTTTAATTTTGACCACTGGTTGGTCTCAATATTGCAATGGCTCAGCGCCGGAAGCGGTCACTATCGGCGTCGAAAGCGCAAAACCTGGAGAGCAAGATCAATCGTTTCGATCGATTAGCTTCGTGGATCAGGATCACGTTGAGTATCCGCGCAATTCAGCTTATGCAGTTGAAAGGCCTCAACAAGGATCTTACACGGAGGAAGCCAAACCCAGCCAAACTTCAATAATAAGATCCTTACAAATCAAACCAATGGACTCGGCCGGCAATCGCTTGTTCTCCATAGACGCGGCAGGTCTCATGCTCACGGCACACCGCGCTCCGGCAGGGTCCCCCAATACCTCGTCCGATTCAAAAGAAGCGAAAGTGTCGCAACGAAGTCGTGAAGCTGTAGCAATTCAGCCAATCGAAGCAGACCTCCCAGAGATCTCCAGGCTGACGATTTTGCATCATTTCAAGAGCGACGAAAAGCCCGAGTGGAAAGTTCTTTCGCTTGATGAATTATCGCAAAGGTTTATCGTAAAAAATGAATTTAAAAAAGATGCAGGGTTATTTATCACCTTGATCAAAAATGGCAATACACGCGCCTGTTGGGGCTCGATCAACGGCACTAAGAAAGATCTAGTGCGCGCCACTGTGTACACGACAGTCGATGCACTGAACAAAGATTATAGATACTCACGCGTAAGAAGGAGTGAAATTAATCAACTCATCCCCCAGGTCACAGTAATAAAGAGGATCGTTCCTATAAACTCAATGAGCGCAGTAGTTCCATTGAAGCAAGGGCTCATGGTGCGCGCCGGCGGCAAGGGAGCCGTGCTTTTGCCGGGAGAAGCAAGCGATCGTCATTATCAACTGGTAAAAACCAAACTCAAAGCCGGAATCCCAATGTCGCAACCCTGCCAACTCTACAAGATTGAAGCTGATGTCTACAGATAAAACACCCAAAAGTTCATCACGCAGTCCATTCCTTTCATGGGAAATCATGCTGCTTTACTGCCTGCTCGTCGCGGCGGTTGCAGTGCTTTTCGAGAAGCCGTCAGGCTCGATTACGGGCACAATCGCACTCGAGGATAAAGAGTTCGGCTTGCATTCTTACAGTATGCGTGCCAACAAAGTCTATGCCGTGGCGACCGGACCGCGCGACGCCATAACCACGATCGCGCGCGGCGCTTGGGTGGACAACAACGGGAAATTCAAAATCGACCAACTGCCAATCGGAGAGTATGAGCTCAAAGTAAGAGCTCCCGGTTTCGAAACAGAGCGTGTCGAAGGAGTCTTTATCGAAGCGGGTAAGATAAAGTCTCTTGCTGATACTGTGACTCTGAGCGTTCTCGAACCATCTGTCAGCATCGCAAGCAACGTAAGAGTTTTCACGACAAAAGAGAATCCAAGCTTCTGGATCAAGGCAACTGGTGCGGTAGACGCGACGATCAGACTTTATAGAAAACCCTTCTTGGATACCGTGAGGTCTAAGGCCTTTTCAACGTCAGGGGTCAGCGAATCCACAGATCTGAGTCTCTACACGTCCTACAACGAGACATTCCATTCACCATTTACACCGAAGGACAAGCCGTACAAAGAGTTGAAGCGCAAACTGGTCGCCAACTACGAAGACTCGTCCCGAGCTGATTTCAAGCTTGACCCAGACCTGCCTCCGGGCGATTACTTCGTCACGGCAGAATGTCTTGATGTGACAGGGAAGAAAAGCTCATCGGCGATCTGGTGGTTCACCGTCAGCGATATCGGTCTGATTGTAAAACATTCCCCAGAAGGTACCTTGGTTCGAGCCATCGATTTGAACACGATGCAAGCCGCGAAAGGCGTCAATCTTAAGATGATCGCCAAAGAGTCGAAACCACCCCTCGTTATCGCCACCGGCGTCACCGGTGATGATGGCATAACGTTCATCAAAATGGATGATGGACAGAATAATGAATCGGTCATCGTCGGCGAACGCGCCGGACATACGGCGTATGGCTCCGGCGGCTATTGGTATGGCGGCGACGACGACTTCACTACCTACTTCTACACCGACAGACCGGTATATCGCCTGGGACAGACTGTGATGTTTAAAGGCATCTCGCGTCAACTAAAGGCTGACGGATTTGACAGCATCGGAGAAGGAGAGAACGTCCGGGTAGTCATCGAAGATCCCTCCAATGTCCAGCTCTATTCCGGCACAGTAGTCACGTCAAAATTCGGTACCTTCAACGGCACGTTCGAAATTCCGGAGAACGGAAAGACCGGCAACTACTCCGTCAAACTCACATATGACTGCAATGGAAAAACAGACTACCAATACTTTGAAGTAGACCAATATAGAAAGCCCGAATACAAGATCGAAATCAAACCTGCGACCGAACGCATCACAGCCGGTACCAAGGCAAAAGCAATCCTCAATGCCACTTACTTCTTCGGAGGTCCGGTTGCCAATGCCAAGGTGAAGTATTCCGTCTACTCTTCAAGCGACTATTCTCTGCGCTACAAGCTTCAACCGAGACCGGACTACTACAGCTACTTCGATGACTGGGAGGGATCGGGTGAAGGTTACGACTACGGCGGCACATTTGTCTCCGAGGGCATCGCGCAGACCGATGAAAACGGTCAGGCAGTGATCGAATTCGATACCACGAAGATCGAACCCGATACATCGACTCCCAACTACTATTACGAATACAGCGACAAGAAATTCAAAATCGAAGCGGAAGTCACTGACATCAGCCGTCTAACATCGACAGGCTCCGGCAATCTGTCGGTGACCGCAGGAGACTTCGCTCTATTCGTAGATCCGGTGAGCTATGTCGTACAAGCCGGCGAAGGCGTAAAAGCCAAGATTGAGGCGCGCGACTATCAAGGCAAACCGATGGTCAATCAGAAGATCAACATGAAGATCACTCGATGGCCATACGATGCCACTACCGGTTCGCACAACAAAGAGGTCGTCGTATCCAATGGCGAAGTGACCACAGATAGCGAAGGCAAAGTCGACTTTAGCGCCAATGTCGGCACGCAGTGGCCTACTGATACATTCTACATAATGGCCAGCGCTAAAGACGCTAACGGCAATACAGTCGCGGATTCGAGCAGCGTCTGGGTGGCAAGCCCCGATTATCCCTACTCGCTCTCCGCATCTCAGTCCCAGAAAGAGGCATTCAAAGTCTCGATGGACAAGAAGATCTATAAGCCGGGCGAGAAAGCACGAGTAATCATCAGCGGACCTTTCAACGGGAAAGAGGGTTACGACGCACTGGTCACCATCGAAGGTACCACTCTCTACTCTCATCGTGTTGTAAAACTCAACGCGACTGCCAACCTTATCGAGATACCTATCGAGAAAAAATATGCACCCAACGTCTTCATCGGTGTGTGCTTGGTCACGAAGAAGAAGCAGTTCTATTCTTCGAGTGAGATGATCATGGTTTCTCCTAACGATCACTTCTTGAATATCGCAGTCGAGACCGACAAGAAAAAATACAAGCCTGGTGAGGTCGCGAAGTATACGCTGAAAGCGACATATGAAGATGGAAAACCTGCGCCCGAAACCGAACTCTCGCTTGGAGTAGTGGACGCCAGCATTTACTCGATCCGCGCCGAACAAGCTCGCGATATCCGCAAAGTCTTCTACGCGCAACGATCCAACAGGGTAAATACCTTCTGCACATTCCCCGAGACGTATTCGGGCGGTCCCGACAAGACTGCCGTAGAACCGAAGCTCAGGAAGAATTTCAAAGACACGGCCGCGTGGTTCCCTAGGTTGGTCACCGACAAAAATGGAATCGCTAGCGCTCAAGTAACATTGCCAGACAATCTGACCACCTGGCGCGCTACCGTGCGTGGTGTCACGATGACGTGCGATGTCGGCTCCAGTACCCAGGAAATCCTGGTAACGCAGGATATCATCGCCCGATTGGCGCTACCCCGATTCTACACGGAAGGCGACCAATCCGAGATCTCCGCAGTTGTGCACAACTACACCGACCAGACGCAGAATGTTCAACTGACACTAACTTTGTCCAATCAGTTTAAAACCAACCTGCCAGTTGCGCAGAACCTTTCTGTAGAGCCTGAAAAGGCAGCCAGATTCTCGTGGCCAGTCACAGTCGCACATCCAGGCAAAGGAGTGATCCGACTGAAAGCAAAAGGACAAACCGGCGGTGACTATCTCGAACGCTCATTGCCGGTCAATGCTCTCGGCATACCGTTCGTAAATTCAGACTCTGGTGTACTGACCGACGCGATTCCGAGCGTCACGATCTCCCATGCAGAGCTCGGTCAGGTCTTCTCACCGACAATGACTGTGGACCTCGCCGGCTCCACGATAGGCGAAGTTCAAGGAACCTTCGATTCGCTCATCGACTACCCATACGGGTGCACGGAGCAGACCATGAGTCGCTTCATGCCCTCTATCGTGGCGATGCAACTTAACAAGAAGCTGCATGTTCCGCTATTGCCTTCGTCCATCAAGCGCTTCGAGAAGGTACGTGAGATCGGTATGACGAAGCTCATCGAACACCACCACTCTGATGGCGGTTGGGGCTGGTGGAAAGACGACGCAAGTGATCCATACATGACCTCGCTGGTGCTCGAGGGTCTGCATCTGTATAAAGATGCAGATGCGAAGTACACGGTGGATCCGGATCTTACGGCGAGCGGTCTGAAGTGGCTTTCAGACTACAGCGTCAGACTTGAAAAACAGTTGAGCGATCCCAAGCTCGTCAACGATTACATGGCAGAGACGCGTCGTTGTGACATGGCCAGACTCGCCTACACACTCACCGTCTACAAGAAACCGCCCGACAAGACGATAGTGAGATGGCTCAAGAACGAGATTCCGAGATTCACACCGGAGCCACTGGCGTATACAGCAATGACGTTGAAGAGTATCGGCGACGAAGAGGGCGCACAAAAAGCGTTGCAGAGACTACTCGCCATCGCCAACAAAACAGAGTCGACCGTCGACTGGGAACACACCGACGCGATGATGAAACGCCTCAAGCTCCTCGATGTCACGGACTACACGTACCGATATACCGGTGAAGAGACGACCGCGCTCGCACTGCGGGCGGTGATTGATGTAGCACCAGACAAAGTAGAACTAATGGAGAGCATCAAGAGCTGGTTGCTCTTGCACCGAGATGGAAAGAATTGGAGCAACACAAAGACAACCAGCGAAGTTCTGCATGCGCTGTTACAGGATGCCGTGCTGACGGCAAGCACCAGTGGCGATACTGTCACAGCAAAAATCCTGATGAACAACATTTTGACCAACGAGTCCACCTTCACTGGCGCCGACCTGTACAGTCAAGAACGCTCATTCAAACTGCCCTCATTCATTCCGAAAACCGGCAGTGTCAGAATTGAAAAGGAAGGGAAGGGTAGGATGTACTATCACACCTGGCTCGCTTACACCAAGGCGCTCAAGCCTGGCGAACCCCTACCGGTGAAGAACATACCAGCCGGTCTCTCGATGAGCCGCTCCTTCTTCAGACTGAAGTCAACTCCAGCAGGTGCTGACGGAGTGATTCACGTCAAGACAGAGCCGCTTTCCGGTGAAATCAAAGCAGGCGAAACATTGCTCATGAAGGTGAGCGTCGATTGCCCCATGTCTCTGCCCTATGTGAGCGTTGAGTGCCCGCTGCCTAGCGGCGCTGAAGTAGTCGAGAGCAGAGGCGCAGAAGTCGCGGCTAGCGAGGATTCCGCCAACGAGGGCATCTACGGTGAATGGGGCAATGCCTGGTGGTCACATCAAGATGTGCTCGATGACAAGATTGTCTTCTTTGGCACCTCAATCCCGCAGGGCAAGAAAGAGTTCTTCACGCTGTTGCGTATGGAGCTTCCAGGGAAAGTGCAGCTCAATCCGGTAACTCTGGAAGGGATGTACACGAAGCTGATTCGTGGCTACACACAATCAGAGGAGCTGACAATCAAGTAAACGTAACGAACATTTGGCAACGACCTGACGGTGTCAACATCTCCTCGAGCGAGGTCAACCATGAAAGCAAATCACACATATTGGATCTGTCTCGCACCAGTCCTTCTATCTGCGCTCTATTGGTTCGACCGTCCATTTCAGCAAGGATTAGGCGAGGCCCACAGCTCCATCCGTCACCTCTCAGGGAAATCCAAAATCAACATTCAGCGCGCCTGCAGAAGCATCGATGGATATGTGGTAAAGCCCGGGGACACCTTTTCGTTCAACCAGGTAGTTGGTCCCCGAACGCACGAACGCGGCTATGTCTCTGCACCGACTTACCTGGGCAACGGTACAGAGAGCACCGAAGGTGGTGGCGTCTGCCTGGTGTCGTCACTGGTGTACAAAGCTGCTCTCGAATCAGGTCTGACTATTGTAGAGCGGACAGCACATTCAAGGACAATCTCTACCGTGCCCCCAGGTCTCGACGCCACCGTGTGGTACGGTCGCTACGATCTGAAGGTAAAAAATGATAGCAAAGAACCAATTCAGTTGAACTGCGAATTCGACCCCGCCGACGTGGCTGTCAAGCTGGAAGGTCCACGCAATTCTGCGCCAGTGAAGTTGGTGAGAAGAGAGACGAGCACCTCTACCGATCAGGTCGCCGTGACGGTTTACCTTCAAAAAAATGGATTGCAAGAGACGGTGTCTAAGGACCTGTACGACAGAACAGCTATTCGAGCGCGCTAAGAAGATCGTTGACTCAACCCTAAGGAATGGTTGGACGTGCTATCTTAAGGTCTAAACTCATGCTCTCACTGGGTCGGCACACCCATTGGCAAGGAGCAACTGCGGATTAACATCAGCTCAATCAACGTTGACTACCAACCATGCTATGGGAAGTCAGACTGGCTAATGCTCATTTTCCGCGAATGAAAAAGGTTTACGCGTGGGTACTTTGTCACAAGAAAAGGACACTGCTGTGAAGAAGAAAGAGCCTGAAGCAGCAGGTAAGGAGCTTCCTGAAAGCGAGCTGCACAGGATGGCCAGCAACGGAGAGTTGTTTTCTCTGTTGGTAGCCAGCGTTAAAGACTATGCAATATTCATGCTCGATCCAAAAGGATTTATTCTGACGTGGAACGAAGGAGCGCGAAATATCAAAGGGTACACGAAAGACGAAATTGTCGGTCAGCATTTCTCGAAATTCTACACAGAAGCAGCCAACAGCATCGGCCATCCGGCGCACGAGCTGCGCGTCGCGACCGCCGAAGGGCGATTCGAAGAGGAGGGCTGGCGTGTCCGGAAGGACGGGACGCTCTTCTGGGCCAACGTTGTCATTACGAAAGTCACAGATCGAAATGGTGCCATAGTCGGATTTGCCAAAGTCACAAGAGACCTGACAGAGCGCAAGCAAGCGGAAATCGCGAGCGCAGAGGCGACAAGAAAGGTCGCCGAGTCCAATGCCGAGCTGGAAGCTATCAATGCTAAATTAAGCAGTCAAATCGAAGTGACTCAATCCGCGATGGCAGAGACAATAGCAGCGCGAGACGAAGCAGTAAGGGCGAATCGGTTGAAATCGGAGTTCGTGGCGACAATCAGCCACGAGATTCGGACCCCGATGAGCGGCATCATCGGGCTGGCAGAGCTTCTAACGATGGGTGCGGACGAATCGGAAGTTCCGGAAATAGCTAAAAGACTCTACGAGTCATCACGACTTCTTCTTACAGTTCTCAATTCCCTGCTTGATTTTTCTAAGCTGGAGGCCGGCAAGGTTCCAGTCGAAAGTGTTCCGTTCTCACTCGAGGGTGTCATCACGGATGTACGACAGCTTATCGCAAAAAATGCAGAGACAAAAGGACTGCGCATCGATACCCCATTCGACACGCGCATCCCCAAGATCGTCATCGGGGACGAAAATAAAATTCGTCAGATACTGCAGAACTTCACCCACAATGCTGTTAAGTTCACGCCACAAGGATCCATCGATATTCGGGCGGAGCTTATCGAGGCAAAGGACGATGTCGCGACAATTCGCCTTTCGGTAACTGACACCGGTCTCGGTATCAGCGCCTCAAACCAATCCAAACTTTTCCAACCATTCATTCAAGCTGATCCATCAACGACTCGACAGTTCGGAGGCACCGGACTCGGTCTGTCAATCGCCAGGCGATATGCCGAGCTCTTAGGTGGAAGTGTGGGAGTCGCAAGTACAGAGGGCGCCGGCTCGACCTTCTGGTGTTCAGTTCCATTAAGGCTGAAAGAGAACGATGGACGCTAAAGAATTGATTCTACTCGTCGAAGACGATGACAATCTTCGCTATGTCGCCATGCGGCAGCTTAAAAAGCTGGGCTATCCTGCACATTATGCAATTAATGGCATAGAGGCACTTCGTATGCTCGATGAGCACAACTATGATCTGATCCTCATGGACGTAATGATGCCAATCATGGATGGATGCACTGCGGCAAAGGCAATCAGAGAGCTGGAAAAAAATGACCAGCGATCGCGAATCATTATTGCCATGACGGCTCTCAACGATCGGTTCAAGTGTATCGATGCAGGAATGAACGACTATCTCTTCAAACCTGTGATGCTCAACGACCTGGATAGGACGCTAAAGCAATGGCTCCCGACCGATAGAGCCAGCTGAGAAAGGATGCGAGACATCAGCTCCCGAGCGCGCCTCTGCTGTCGAATCAATGCGAGATCTCAACAACTGAGCTCCGCTTGTTCCGTCAACGCCGAACGTGATACCGCGCGAAATCGGTCAATACCAGCCGCCGCCCTTGCTCTGTCTTAGGTAACAAAGGGACACTCGAACGCAGTGCTCGACCAGTCAATGCCAGAACAGCGTCGTTCTAGTCCTTTTTCTCTTGAGCATGAACCTTTTCTGCTTCACTATCGAAAAATTCGACCTGAGGCTTCACCGGTTCGACAGCTCCTGCAGGCGCCGCTGCAACGAAGTCGTCTTTGTTCTGCCTCGAGAGGAACGAAGCAATCGCAAGAACTACAGTGGAAACAACTGCCAGACCAACTAAAGCATAAAGACGCTCCTGGCTGTCGGTATTGTTACCTAACTCGATTAACCCGCCGGTCAGAAGCCCAACTGAGATCATCTGTGCAGGCACCAACATGACATTGTGGTAGCCCTGATAATCAGCGCTCGAGAGTGCGCGACTGAATATACCGATCAAGACTGCTCCAACCAGGACAGCGAGCAATAGACTTGCCGTAGGCTCCGAATGCAAGAAGAAGTTGGTCGCCGCCGGCGCAATCAGAGATGCTGCAATGAACAACAATGCGCGAGCACGATTGTCCATTCGCTCACGTATAAGAAGACAAGCGGTAATGGCAATAAGGAGTCCGGCGTAAAGCGCGGCGCTCGTGTAAGGATGCATGACATTGATGCCGGTCATGTTGCTGTTGAATTTGAATATAAAAGTCTGCAAGAAAACATACGATCCCCAATACATACCGGCAATGGCAGCAGCACCAGATGTGGTTGCAATTAAAGTCGCAACTGCTAGGACGAGCAGTCCCGGCGTAAGAAATAGACGAGTCGCTAACAACGTGAAGATACCGATGAACAGCAGCTGTTTGAACGACTTAACGGCAAAGGAATCATTCTCACAGGCTTTGTCCATAGCCTGAAGTAGATACGTGAGAAAGAAACCTGCTCCGACAATGACGCAGATTTTAGCGAGTTCCATCGCCACAATCAGCTTCGTGACTATACATAGAAGAAGGAGTCCGCCGATTGTCGCGAGGCAAAGCCGTTTTACATAGAGCTTGTCTTCTTTCAAGAACGGATCCTGAATCCATCGCATAAAAATAGCGACGATAAAAGTACCGATCAGTAGATTTTGATGTTGCGCCACCCAAATGCCGGTGTCGATGGTCTTGGTCCAGTACATTCCGACCAACCATAAGAATGATGGGAGAAAATCCTCGAGCGTGGAATTCTCTTCCACGAGCAAATTCTCTGCTGCCTTCCACGAAACAAGCCCGCCCATCACCGCCGCCAGCGGCAGCTGGTAATTGTCTGCTGGTACCAGACAGGTGAATGCCACAGATCCACCGAGCAGTACAAGCGCTCTAAGAAATGGTGGAAGGCCGATTTGATTGAGAACACATGCTAGTGCCGCGGCACCAGCGAAATAGGGAGCGGCGCCGGACAACTGCAATCCAACAGAATCGCTGAGATACAGAAGTCCACAGACAGGCACAATAATCGCAAGAAGAACTTTGAGCCCCGGTCCAAGTCGATTGATGGACAGCATCGACAAATTCTTGTCGCGAATGAATCGCCAGAGAAAAACGGCGCTGGTAAGAACCGAGAAGAAGACGATCAAATCGCGTGAGAGCGCTGACATATTTCACTATCCCCGCGTGCTAGACTGGATGTCACTAGCATATCGTTCTCACATTGAGCTTGCGTGTTCTTCGTGAAAAAGTGACGATAATTTCTTGTTAGATTCCACTTATGAGAATTCTCTATCCTTTGCTATTGCTGACTATTCTGGGATTCGTGGTGTTCACGATGGTTTCCTCACAGTCAGATTCAGATCCGAAGGATACAGCAACCAAATTCCTCAATGGAATTCAGCAAGGTGATTACAAGGCGACAGTAGAGATGTTCGGCGGCAATACCTGCCGCTGCCCGAAGAAGGGTGGATGGGTTTCCTACCTGGTGTATGCCTCCGCTCAAGAACCGAATCTCGCGTTTGCGATGGGAAGACCGTTCCAACGCGGCGATATGAAAATAACATCGGTCAAACATCCGAATAAGAATCAGATCACAGTTATTCCATGGCAAAAGCCCGAAGACGTAGTAGTCGATCTTGATATCTCATTTGATGATGCAAGATATTTACCGCTCTTTTTACCTCTGAAAATGGCTTATGGCATACCAATGGAAGAGAAGGAGTTCCACGACTTCATCGACAATCCAGATAAAGACTGCTGGCAAGGATTCACGCTGCGTTTGCGACCATCGATCGCGGAAGGCTCAATCAGGCGTCCAGAGGCAAGCAAAGGCATTGAGTACAAGCCGACGGAGAACGCAATCGATGCAAACAGCTCTGGGTCTCTAAGTATGGAAGACAAAAAGAGACTGTTGAAGAAAACACTTCAGCAAGTTAAAGGTTCGCAGAGAGAACCTCCGCGCGAAAAGAAAGACGACTCGGATCGAAAACCAGTTAAAAAACCGCTGTCAGCGCTAAAGTCCGGAGACTCTGACTCAGACGAAGAAGAAGAAAATGACGATTCGTTCATCTACGCCAACATCGAAGATGCCATAAGAGAAACTCTTGGCGATGAGATTGCCATGTATTTGCATCCAAAGGACGCCGGCGTAGTGAAGCGGGAAGATGGTTCTGCAGTTCCGACTGAAGAGATCGAACAGGCCCTGCCGCGACTAAAATCATTCAAGCTGCGCTTACACATCGTTCGTAGAGAGAAATTAAAGAAATGGACGGTTTATCACTTTGGCTTCATCGAGCCAAAAGTAAAGCTCGGCAACGGAAGCGAAGTGGTACTTGAACACTATCGAAATCCATCAGGTGAAAAAATTCCCGAGCTGGGGGCCGAGGTCGAATGAATGACACGTCCCGCTAGTTATCAATATCCACAGCGATCGGTTCACGTCTGCAACCGATTGATCTCGCGGTTTAAAACAGTATCAGTATCGCTGACAATTTCCGACTTAAAATCGCTCATGAGTCAAAACTCAAGATCCGAAGTGAGTTGTGATGCGGACTTAGCACTGCAGGCGTACAATTATTCAACCTTCATAAGAAATACAAGTATTAAACCCCTGACCGAGTATGATCACGGATTCGTATACAAGTTCAGGTCGTATTCGTGTCCGTGTCCACGAAATCTACCAAAACCGAGTTGTTGATCTGGAATCGGCAAGCTGAATGCATGCCGCGTCAGGAGCTCGAAGCGCTTCAACTGAAGCACCTCGGTGAAACGCTTCATCGCGTCTATAACCAGGTCCCGTTCTACAAGCAAAAGTTTGACGAAACCAAAATAAAGCCGGACAGCTTGAGGTCGCTTGACGACCTGAGCATACTGCCGTTTACAAAGAAATCCGACCTGAGAGACAACTATCCATTCGGTCTCTTCGCCGAGCCTCTTGAGAATGTGCGACGCATTCACGCGTCCTCGGGCACGAAAGGCAAACCGACGGTAGTCGGCTACACGGACAAAGATCTCCAGGACTGGAAGGAAGTTTGCGCCAGATCGCTCGCTGCTGCAGGAGCAAAACCTGGTGACATCGTCCACAACGCCTACGGTTATGGGCTCTTCACTGGCGGACTGGGTATGCATTATGGCGCCGAAAATTTCGGCGCCACGGTAGTGCCCGCCTCAGGCGGCATGACGCAGCGCCAGATCATGCTTCTACAGGATTTTGGCGCCCGAGTACTACTTTCGACGCCTTCGTACGCGCTCAACATGGCGTTCATGATGGATGAGCTTAATGTCGAACGACAGTCAATAAAGCTCGAAATTGGAATTTTCGGTGCAGAACCCTGGACGGAAGAGCTTCGGGGCGAGATTGAAAGAGCGCTCGACATACGCGCGCTTGACATATATGGACTCAGTGAAGTCATGGGTCCTGGCGTATCGATGGAATGCTTTGAAGGACGCGACGGACTGCATATCTGGGAAGACTATTTCCTCCCTGAAATTGTCAATCCGGCAACTGGAGCCCCGCTGCCGGAAGGCGAAGAGGGCGAACTGGTATTCACCAGCCTCAAGAAAGAGGCATTTCCAGTCATCCGTTATCGAACAGGTGATTTGTCCCGACTCTATAAAGAGCGTTGCCAGTGCGGCAGAACGATGGCACGTATGGAGCGTGTACGTGCACGGCTGGACGATATGCTCATCATCAGAGGGGTCAACCTCTATCCATCCGAAATCGAGAAAGTGCTTTTATCCATCGAAGAGCTATCACCGCACTACCAGTTGATGGTAGACCGAGTCAAAGCGCTGGACGTCATGGAAGTCCATGTAGAGCTCACCGAGGAGCTCGTGAAGCGCTGGGGAGAGTTCTCCGACAAGCATCTCGAGTTCAAATCATTGACTGCAAAAATCACAGGACTTTTGAAAGACACACTCGGCTTAACGGCCGATGTAAAACTTATGCCACCGAAAGCGGTGCCACGCAGCGAAGGAAAAGCGGTGCGTGTTATCGATAAGAGGAAAGAAGGCGAAAAAGGGGCGAAGTAACTAACAGGAGAAAAGGATGAAACCGGGACTGGTAGTAGGACAAACACACAAGATTCAAGTCGAAGTAACACCGGATAGGATTGCTTGCTTCGAAGGAAGAGTGACCCAGAAGCTCTACTCCACGGCTGCGTTAGTCAACGATCTGGAGCTCTGTGCCAGGAAGATACTCGTGCCTTTCCTCAAAGACAGCGAAGAAGCGATTGGCTGCCTGGCTGAAATTTCTCACCTGGCGCTGACACTGCCAGGAATGGTCGTCAAAATCAGCGCAAGAGTAAGCGAGTTACGCGACAACAAAGTGGTTGCGGAAGTGGAGGCGACAAATCTTCGAGGAAAGATCGCACGAGGCACCATAACCCTCGCGATTGTCGAGAAATCCTGGTTAGAGAATCGCATGAAAGAGCTCAGCGTTATACAGAACATCACCGCAGACGGACAGAACGCCGCCTGCACCAATTCGGTATAGCTACCGAAAGGTTGTGTTTGATACAAATCCCTCGTTGACACTTAAACAACCGCTGCCTCTCGGCACCAAATACAATACTAAAGGACTCTCGAGTTTACCGATGCCAGTAATCAACGAGGACCTCTATAGAGGAAATGAAAATGGTTCAGACCGCACAAAATGATTCGCTGCTCAGCGGAGCCGCTCCTGAGTCATTCAACTTTCGTAGAATCATATATTCGAAGAAAAACTACACAGCGACAATCGCGATCAATCGTCCGGACGTTCTCAATTGCTTCGACATGGTGACTCTCAATGAGTTAGGTCTGGCATTCCAAGATGTGCAGAGAGACGACAGCATTGCCGTGCTCGTGATCACCGGAGTCGGGGACAAAGCTTTCTGCACCGGCGCCGACCTGAAAGAGCAAGAGGAGGCAATCCTCAAAAAGCCCAACGACTATTACAAGTGGATGTATGCATTCATCGAAATGCACGATAGGCTGCGCAACATCGGCAAGCCCACCATCGCCAGACTCAACGGAATGGTCGTCGGCGGCGGCAACGAGTTGAATATGGCTTGCGATCTGGCCGTCGCAGCAGATCACGTAATAATCAAGCAAGTCGGAGCGGCACGAGGAAGCGTTGCAGCAGGCGGAGCCACGCAATGGCTTCCTCTGATCATAGGCGATCGACGCGCCCGCGAGATGCTACTCTTGTGCGAAAACATCGATGCATATACGGCTCTAGAATGGGGTCTGGTAAATCAAGTAGTACCGTATTCGCTGTTGGATTCCGCGGTGGAGCAACTGGCAGAGAAGCTGTACAACAAGCTGCCTGAATGCACGCGTTATACCAAACAACAGCTCAATTTCTGGCGTGACTTCTCCTGGTCAATGACCGTCGGTCATGCACGCGACTGGCTAAGTCTGCATGCCGGAGCCTTCGAAACGGCGCAAGGGCTGCGCGCCTTCCGGAAGAAAACAGAAATCGATTACACCACCATCCGCGAACATGCGGCTGGTCAACCACCAGTAATCAATCCCGGACACGGCATGAAGCCCTGTTCGGAATGCAACACGATAATGGCAGAAGATTTCAAATTCTGCGGTGAGTGCGGAAAACAGATGACACAAAATTAGATAGGCGAACAATGACTCAAACAATCACAAAGAAATCGGAGACGAACATGAAAGAAGCGAATTACAAGAACATTCTGGTTGAGCAAGATGGTCCGATAGGTATCGTGACACTCAATCGTCCGAAAGTGCTTAATGCCTTGAGTCATGACCTCATGGACGAACTCGTTACAGCACTGGAAGCTTTCGATCAAGACGACAGCGTCAGAGTAATGATCATTACAGGCAGCGAGCGCGCCTTCGCAGCCGGCGCTGACATCGGCGAAATGTCCGACGAGACCACCATCAGCATCATGTTGAAGGATAGATTCGCGACATGGGACAAAGTCCGTCGCGTCAAGAAGCCGATTATAGCGGCCGTCAGCGGCTATGCACTCGGCGGAGGCTGCGAATTGGTGATGACCTGCGACATTATCGTCGCATCTGAATCGGCACAGTTCGGTCAGCCGGAAATCAACATTGGTGTCATCCCTGGTGCCGGTGGAACACAACGCTTGACCAGAATCGTCGGCAAACACAAAGCGATGGAAATGATCTTGACCGGCAGACCGATCACAGCCCAGGAAGCTTATCACTACGGGCTGGTAGTGAAGGTCGTACCAGTCGAGCTGTATCTCGAAGAAGCAAAAAATCTGGCCAAAGAAATCGCAAAGAAATCGCCGGTCGCACTGAAGCTTGCAAAAGAAGCTGTTTTGAAAACCTACGACGCACCCATCTCGGAAGGCCTGGAATTCGAAAGAAAGAACTTCTACATGCTCTTCTCGTCAGAAGATCAAAAAGAAGGAATGAAAGCTTTCCTCGAAAAACGCCAACCGACCTTCTCCGGTCGCTAAAGACCAGCTAACAGTCTATCGATCGCCGCCAATCTTCGAAAGGGATAGGCGGCGATCTAATCAAAGAAGAGAAATATCCATATCCAAACCAAGGAGCAAAGCAATGACCGAAGAAAACATTCTATTGACGGAAAAGAAAGGCAACGTAGGAATTATCACGCTCAACCGACCCGACAAGCTGAATGCCTTCAATGATGAGCTGACCTTTAGACTTCAAGACGCTCTGAAGGAAATGGAGAAGGACAAAGACGTTCGAGCAATCGTCATCACTGGTTCTGGGCGCGGCTTTTGCTCCGGTCAGGACCTGCAGAGCCGTAGCATCTCGCAGGAAGTTGGCGAGCGCCCATCACTTGGTGATTCTATCCGCCGCAGATACAATCCGATAGTCTCGAAAATCCGGAGAATGGAAAAACCGATCATCGCAGCCGTCAATGGCGTCGCAGCCGGTGCCGGTGCCAGCCTGGCATTTGCCTGTGATTTTCGAATCGCCTCGGAAAATTCCTCCTTTATTCAATCGTTCACCAAAGTAGGTCTGGTTCCTGATTCCGGTTCGACATTCATGCTGCCCCGACTGATCGGCGCAACCAAAGCATTCGAATTGATGTTGAGCGCCGAAAAACTTCCAGCCGCTGAAGCATTGAAACTGAATCTGATCAACAAAGTGGTGGCAGAAGGCGAAGTAATGAAGGAAGCCCTCGTTCTTGCTGAAAAATTGGCTGCCGGCCCAACGAAAGCCTTTGGTCTGACGAAGCGCGCCGTCAATCGAGCGCTATTCCACGATCTCGAAGACTTGCTCGAATACGAAGCAAGCCTCCAGGAGATTGCCGGTCGCAGCGATGACTTTCAAGAAGGCGTCAAAGCCTTCGTAGAAAAACGAACACCGGCGTACACTGGCAAATAATCGCAGCCATCGCGAATCTTTCAACCCACCAGACCCTGTCCAGTCAATTATTTTGACACCACTAGACAGGCCTCGACAACGCAAGTTCGCGACGTAGTAACTCGATAACCCGTACTTGCACGATGCCACCATTCTCGGTGACGGCGAGACACCGGCGGTCCCAGTGAGATGTCGTTTCGCGAGGACTTCTCTTTGATGATTGTCTGATATGGTAGTATCCTACGAGGCATCGACCTATCGCCGAGGTTCTCCGGTGTTTTCCCCATTCAGCAGCGCCAGATTCAATCACCACAACTACATGGTTTTGGAAGAGCTGGGCCGCGGCGGAATGGGCGTGGTTTATAAATGCAAAAATCAAAAGACCCTTCTCGACGTAGCCGTCAAAGTCATCTCTTACGATCCATCGGACGACGATGTGATTCGCTTTCACCGCGAAGCGAAATTGCTCGGTGCGATGCAGCATCCGAACATACTTCCAATTCTCGATTTTGGTCATTCGGACGATGGGTCGCTCTTTCTCACGATGACATTGCTCACAGGCAGAGGTCTCGACCAGATTCTCGAAGGCGGGGAGAAGCACGTACCTTTTCTCGATGCGCTCAACATCTTTATTCAAATCTGCGATGGACTGGCATACGCTCATTCGAAAGACATATTACATAGAGACATCAAGCCCTCCAATATATTCGTCGAGCGATTCAAGAATGGGGATCTGAAAGTCACTATCACAGATTTCGGACTGGGCAAACTGCTTACCGAGGATCAATACCTGACCAAGACAGGGCTCACACTCGGCTCGCCACCGTATATGAGTCCCGAGCAATGCAGCGGCAAACCGGCCGATGCTCGAGCCGACATATACAGTATCGGATGCTTGATGTTCGAAGTGTTGACTGGTGCACCACCATTTCGGGCTGGTGCGATTCCGGCCGTAATGATGCAACATGTGCGAGATGTACCACCCAAACTCGCCGATGTGGCACCGGATTTCAACTATCCGGAAGAGATGGAAGCGATAATCGCAAAATGTCTTGAAAAAGATCCGAATGCACGGTATTCGAAAACAATCGAGCTCAGGGAAGATCTTTTTCGCTTACACGAGCAAGTTCGAAATGCGCCATGCGACTACCCGAGCGCGAGTACAGAGACCGGCGGATTTTTGAAAACCGGCGCGTATCTTCGAACCGGATTTCACAAGTTTTCAAAAGCAGGAAATTCAAAAGTACTAGTGGCGGTAACTCTTGCAGTTGCAATTGCAGGCACCTGCGGAGCAGTTGCAATCTACAAGTCCAAGTCAGAAGTCAAAACACAGGAACTAGATCAGACGGAGCCGGTCATCGGCTTTCAGCTTTCATACAATCAGAATCTTGCCACCATGAATCCCAGCGAGTTCGCAGCAAAACAAGAGAAGAAAGAGACAGATGAAGCCGGAATACATTGGGCAAGATTCAATCATAAAAATGTCGAGCCGAAGCTTAAAGAGCTTTTGGAGGCCAACCAGAGAGTGGCGAAACTGGGCATCGAAGCATCGCAGTATATCGACCTCAGCAAAAGTGACATTTCAGACGAGAGCTTGAAGCTCCTGGCTGACTTGCCTCTGAAAGGGCTGAAGTTGAATCAGACACAAATCAGCGATGACGGCGTTGCTACTATCTGTAAAATGAAACACCTTAGAGACCTGGGCTTGGATGACACAAAGGTTACTGATCGAGGCGTGACGCAGATCGGAAAAACGCTAGGTCAACTCACAAACATATCGCTAAGCAACACGAAAGTAACCGATGCTGGGGTCAAGGCGCTATCAGGTCTGCAGCTTCTGAAATGGATATCGCTCAATGGATGCAAGCAAGTGACCGGAACGACATTATCTTCACTGACCGGTATGAAAGAGCTTTTTCTCAATCTCGGTTCTACCGGAGTGAAAAGCTCTGCTTTCACGCAGTTGAAAGATATCGACATTCTATTTCTCGATTTGTCTTCGTTAAAGTTGAACGATCGAGACCTGGCAATTCTGGAGTCAACCAGACTCCCGTCGATGGAAACGCTTGTTCTCAACGACAATCCGGACATCACCATTCCGGGCTTCTACAGCTTGTGCAGTTTCAAATCGCTGATCGCTCTATATGTGATTCGTTGTCCAAACATCACCGAAAAGGCCGCGATTAATTTCCATGAGAAGCACTACATCCCACCAACAGTTGTATATAGGGAATAGCTCTCTGTTGTTACCGTCGCCAGGTGTTTGTTGAACACAAAAATTCGATGATAGTAGTTAGGCTAACAATCGTCGCTATATCACTAGTTTTTAATCAAAAACAAAGTCAACTGAAAATTAGTTTTTGCCAAGTCTTGGTCGAATTCTTCGTAGTACGTTTATGATCGACGAGGCACCAACTTAACTCAAAAAGTTCATGGCGATTTCACAAGTTATTCGTAATATGCCTCCCACGAATAACCTGAATATTGGAAAAGACCAGTATTTATGTAGAGCGGAAAGTCTTTTGTACGACTTTATCGGACTCGGTATAAGAAATTCGGTGATAAGCGTTGGTCGATGAGCGCATTCTCAAACTTACAAAGACAACGTGAACAGATCGTGAAGAGATGGCATAGTCACAGGGAGGCGAGCAATTAATGAATCACTACGGATGACGAAACCCAGCTATTCATGAGTCTCTTCTTAGAAATATACGCACTTTTGCTATATATAATTCGCGAATTCACAAACACAACTTACCAACATAAGATTGAGAAAGATAAGCAGTTGATTTCAATTTTTTCCTCCGAAACCTGAAGCAGTTCAGGTGCGCAGCTTTACTATGGAGTTTTGTCGATGCTAGCAGCAGCAACCAAGCGTAATCGTGAGCCTCGCTACAGGCTCGGAGAGCTGTTCCTCGAAGCTGGAATTATCTCTCCCATAGTGCTGAATAACAGTCTTTTGGTCGCAAGAAGAACAAGCATGCCACTAGGCCGCGTACTTATTATGTCGGGCCATGTCAGCGAGCTGGACATTGAGTGTGCACTCAAGACTCAAGGCTCAATCAGAGCCGGGTCAATCGACGCGCAACTCGCTAAGGAGTTGCTGCGCTTCGCTCACGTGCACCAGGTCACGATAGACGAAGCGTACCGCTTGAATGGTCTCAGCCGGGATCTCGGTCCACTGAGCCGCCTCGGCAAGCTGGTACTTGCAGCAGGCGTCGTCAATGAAGACGACTTGAGCGAAGCGGTTCAATACGCACAGGACACCGGATATCCATTGGGACTTTCATTAGTCCACCTCGGCTTCATCGAGGAATCTACACTTACTATTTGTATTAACCTGCAGATTCTTCTCCGCGATCGTCACCTTCATTTCAACGACGCGGTGAAAGCCCTCAAATTCATCATCTTCGAAGGCGAGACCTTCGAAGGTCTGCTTCATGCGCTCGGTCTGCAAGGCGACGGCGACACTACCCCAGCGCCAAAAGTGGGTGAGCTTCTTGTCGCAGCCAAACTGCTCAGCCATGAGGACAGCATTGTCTTAGCAGAGCTGAGCACCGAGAAAGATTTGCAGTACGGCGAGATGGTGGCAGGTACCTACAATCTCGTTCGCAAGAATGTGGTTGATGCCGCGCTCAGATTGCAGAAAATGTTCAATAGCCCGATGTTCACTATAGAACGTGCGGCGCGTCTGTTGCACCTGGTCAATTCGATGAATACGACTCTCGAGCAAGTCCTCGTCGAATTCGATGTTCTCGAGCAAGTCGTCACTCTGTTGAGAGCAGCCGAAGTACTCGACGAAGGTATTCTGCGCGAGACCGCAGCCAGTATCAACAACTTCGAGATGAGCGTTCCGGAAGCGCTGATTATGAGACATGCAATTTCCGCGACCCAAGCGAGGATGGCGGTGATGTGCTTGAGCCAGATTCAGGCAGGCACAATGACCTACGAGGAAGCACTCGGCATACTCAACAGCACTTCTCGTGAAGAGGAATCTAAAGCAGCAGTAGTTGCTGCATAGCAAGTTAAACGGAGCCGCTTTCGATGTTCCGCCACCCCAAAACGGCGGAACATCGATGCACTTTTTGGGGTATTTTCCCGTGGAGGAATAATCGGGCCGCGAAACTATGCCCGTGGAGAAAAAATACAACCGATGAATGATCCTGTGTGTTCCCTGGAAGGAATAAAAGGGGCTGCGAAACCTCTGCCCTCAGAGGAATACAACCGATGAATGCTCCTTGTGTATTCCCTGGAAGGAATAAAAGGGTCTGCGAAACCTCTGCCCTCGGAGGAATACCTCCGTCAAGCTTCTTCCAGTTTTGGAACCTCCGGATTGTCCTCATCGGTCAACCATTTCGAATAGACGATCGCCGACGCGACAGTAAATGCGATGTGGCACATAAAGGGGCCAAAAATGGTAGCGCTTGAAAGAGTGGCGATACCCACGAGCATTAGATCTAACAGTGCCAAGGGGATGAAGACGAAGTCAGTATCGTGCCAGCTTTGACGCAACGCTCTTATCGGTCCATAACCTCGATCCACGATGTAGAACGCAGCCAACTGCCACTTCAAGAACAGAAGCGCACCGGGAATCACGAGAAAAGATCCTAACCCAATAAGTACCGAGGAGATTGCCAACACGGCTGCCGCGCTGAGCATCTGCGGTAATGGGCGAAACATGTCACTAGCTCTTACTGGAATGCCACGCGCCACCTTCAAGGCAATCAAATTCCAACCGGCCCAGAGCCAACCAATCACCAAACCCGGGGTCAACAGACCAGCAATCGTCCACCAGGCGCCCCGATCAAATCCAGCCTTGTAGTCCAGGAAGAGACCTGAGCAGACTGTGACGACAAGAACTGCCACCGGCAATGCGAGTGATAATATCCACCCGATGAAGAGTGGAAAGAATTGCCGAAATGAAAGAGCCCATGTGTCGCAGAAGGTGCCGACGGCATATGTAGACCTTCGTTTGGCCAGTTCTAGCTTTTTTTCCAATTGGTTCTCCTGATTGTCGCCCAATATGGAGCTAGTGTATCAAAATCCAGAATCACCCTTTCTTTGCTTCTCTTGCTCATCCTGACGGCGTTGCTGGTCGCCCAAGTCATATTCGGTCTTCATTCTTTCTCCAGTTTGCATCCGCATGTACTGCGAAGCACCCGGGCGCTGCGGATTTGTCTCATTGGGCGCAAGCATGTGTTCGATTTTCGTCAGACGATCTCTCACATGAGCAATGCGATTGTCAGGTTTGTCTTCCATCAGCCGGAGGAATTCTTTGTAGTTTTTCGCAGCGGAAGAATAATGTCGCTCTGACTCCAGAAGCATGCCGACTTGCAACCACACTTCGGCATCGCGCTTGTCGTAATCCAAAGCCCTGTGCCAGTTATCGAGCGCACCCTGATGGTCGCCTATCGCCAGCCGACACAATCCAATGTCCTTATGAACTCGCGCGATAGGAAAATGACTGCCACCATAGTCAGTGTGAATGAGAGCATTGAGCTCCTGGATGGCGTCCTGCCACTTCTTCTGTTTCATCTTACATTCGCACAGCATGACCCAACATTTCACCCATTTCCAGGGCTTCAATCCCATCGCTTGCTCGAAGTGGCTTTCAGCAACCGAAAGATATGAGGCTTTAGAACTCTCTTCCTTCTCTACCTCAGCTCGCTTCTCGTACATTAAAGCCGTCAGAAAATGAATCTGCTGCCTGATCTTCGGCTCGGGATTGCGAATCGAGTCCAGAGCGCCGCGACATTCATCCCAGCGCTCGTTGCGCATATGAATCTCCGCAAGAGCGAGATATGCCTTGATTGGTTGAGTCTCCGATTGGCTTACGCAACGTTCGAGCGATTCAACCGCTTTCTTGTCTTCACCTTTCGCCATGTACGACATTCCCAGCCAATAGTGGGCATCCGGGTGATAGCCGTTGCGCGAAAAATAAGTCGCTTGCAGCAGTGCGTCAATGGCACCATCCAGGTCATCGTTGTCGTACTTTGCCTTCCCTTCCTTGTAGTGCATCTCTGCCGGAGACTCGGTGTACTTGCCCTTTCTTCCGAGCTTTGCGTGAGCCGTTGAAGAATTGCCGAAATGAGGGAGGTCAGTCAAAATCAATGACTGCATAGCCAGGACAATAACGACTGGAAGGATCAGGCGACGCTCAATCATATTGTGCTGCATCATAGCTATCGAGTTGTTTTTTATCAAGGTTAAACAGATAGAAAGGTAAGCGCCAGGATTATCCTTCATTTTCAAATTCTATCGAAACGTCAACAATAAAGCTCGACTAGCCATTAAGCAGTTCCAGAAATTGGGTCTCGTCGAGGACGGTGACGCCAAGCTGTTGCGCCTTAGCAAGCTTAGAGCCGGGTGACCCGCCTACTACCACGTAACTGGTGTTCTTCGATACCGAGGAGGTTGCTTTGCCGCCACGATCTTTGATGGCGCGCTCCGCTTCTTGCCGCTCTAGAGTAGCTAAAGTACCCGTGATGACGAAAGTCTTGCCGGCAAAGATTTGCGGCAATGCGGCGCTGCTTCGCGCGGTCACATCGTCTTCCATCTTGACGCCCAGAGACTTGAGCTCGTCTATCAGCGAAGCCACTTGAGGTTCCTGGAAGAATTCAACGATTGTTTCTGCCAGCACGGGTCCGACCCCTTCGATAGCGGCTAGCTCGGAGAGCGAGGCGGCGCGCAGTAAGTCGATGGAAGGGTAGTGCTCGGCGAGAAGCTCCGCCATGGTAGTTCCGACATGCCTGATTCCCAGACCATTGATCACCCGCGCGAGCGATTTGGTTTTCGAACCTTCAATATTCTTCAGAGCCTTCTCCGCGGATTTCAGCCCCATGCGCGGCAAAGTCATGAGCTTGTCGATTGTGAGTATGTAGAAATCAGATGGTCGATTTACGAGATTGGCTTTCACCAACTCCGCCACAAGAACCTCGCCGACTCCCTCGATGTCGAGCGCGTCGCGGCTGACCCAATGCTTGAGACGCCTTTCTCTTTGAGACAGACATCCATAAGTGTTTGGGCAGCGAACAGCGACCTCTTCGCCTTCTCGAGTCAATGACGTGTCGCAGATCGGGCAACGAGTCGGGTACTGGAAAGGAACACTGTCGGCTTTGCGTTTTGCGGGATTGACGCTCAGAATTTCCGGAATTATATCGCCGGCTTTTCTGACAACCACTACGTCACCGACTCGCACATCAAGTCGAGCAATTTGATCGGCATTGTGCAGACTGGCTCTTTTCACCGTCGTACCGGCGAGCTTGACTGGGCTTAGTATCGCTACTGGTGTCACAGCACCGGTGCGTCCAACTTCGAACTGCACATCCTCCAGGACCGTCTCGGCCTCTTCGGGTGGATACTTATAGGCGACGGCCCAACGTGGGCTGTGCGAAGTCGCGCCGAGCGTACCCCATAGATCGCGCTCGTTCAATTTCACAACAACGCCATCGGTCTGGTAGTCCAAACCATGTCTGACGGTGCCCCAACGATCGCAGAAAGCTTGCACCGCGGCAACACCATCCACGACTTCATGATTGGGCTCGACTGGAAGCCCGAGCCGCTTCAAGAGAGAGAGGCTCTCGGAGTGAGTCGTGGGTTGCTTGATCACATCATCGGTTATATAAACGAAATAGACCCAGATTGAGAGGCGGCGTTTCGCCGTCACACGAGGATTTTTCTGGCGCAAACTACCGGAAGCAGCATTGCGCGGATTGGCGAAGGTCGGCTCATTAGCATCGACAAGCGCCTCGTTAAGACTTTGAAAGGCCGAGACAGGCATGTAAACTTCGCCTCTAACTTCGACGAGGTCAGGAACACGCTGCTCGGCAACATCCTGGTCGCACCAGCCCTCCGGCAGAACCCGCCCGTCGTCCGCCACCGGCAGCGGTGTCAGCTTCATAGGCAGGGCCGATATCGTTTTTAAGTTCAAGGTCACATCTTCGCCGACGGAGCCATCACCTCTGGTGGCACCCTCGACGAACTCGCCTCTCTTATAGGTCAGAGCAATGGACAAGCCGTCAATTTTTAGTTCGCAAGCATACTTGAGCGAAGCGGGACTAGACTCCTCCGGAAGGTCAAGACCTTTAACGATGCGCTCCTCCCATTTAGCGAGGTCTTCTGCGCCCATCGCATTCGAGAGGCTGAGCATCGGTACTCGATGCTCGACCTGCTTGAATTCAGTGCTGGGTGGCGCGCCGACCTTCGCTGTCGGGCTATCAGGGGACTTCAGCTCCGGATACTGTTCTTCCAGAGCGATAAGCTCCTTGTACAGTTCGTCGAAAGCGGCGTCCGAGATATCCGGACTGTCGAGCACGTAGTATTGAAACCGGTGATGCTCGACCGATCGAGACAACTCTTCCATCCGCTGCCTGGCAGCATCTAAGTCCTTGACGGCTTGCCCGCTTGTCATAGTCAGTTCAACCCCTCACGCGACAGAATGACGCAGTCACCTTGAGCTGTTCCAGAGCAGATCGCTGCGGCACCATATTTGACACCACGACGTTCCATCTCTTTGGCGAGCGTTAACAGAATTCGTGCACCACTCGCTCCAATCGGATGCCCGAGAGCGATGGCACCACCGTTGACATTGACCTTATCTTCGCCGATACCCAACATCGACATCGACTTGAGAGCAACAGCAGCGAAAGCCTCATTGATTTCCATGAGACCAAGATCGTCGACGCTCAATCCCGCCTTCTTGAGCGCTTTCTGCGTAGCCAGAGCCGGCACGGTGTGCAGATAAGGCACATCCTGACCGATTGACGCGTGAGTCACGATTCTCGCAAGCGCCTTCAAACCTAACGCGTCTGCTTTCTTCCGGCTCATGACTAGCAGTATGCAGGCACCGTCGTTAACACCAGGTGCATTGCCTGCAGTAACCGTTCCTTTATCGTAGAAGACCGGTTTAAGCTTGGCGAGAGCATCATATGACGTGTCGCCACGTGGTGCCTCATCACGATCGACGACAGTTACTTTACCTTTGGATCCGGCGATCTCGACCGGCAAAATTTCAGACGCGAAGACTCCGGACTCAATCGCCTTGACGGCCAATTGGTGGCTTCTGAGCGCCCATTTGTCCTGCTCTTCGCGACCGATGTTAAACTCTTCAGCGACTTTGGCGCCGTGCACAGCCATGTGCACAGCCGTCATCGGGCACTCCAAACCATCCGCCAGCATTGCATCTTTCAACGGGGTATGACCCATGCGCTTTCCGAATCGCGCCGAGTTGGCATCGACCAGATAAGGCGCCTGGCTCATCGACTCCATGCCACCTGCCAGTATAATTTCGCCGTCACCAGCTCGGATGCGCAGATCAGCGAGGCTGACGGCACGCATTCCCGAAGCACATACTTTGTTGACGGTGGTAGATTCACAAGTCACCGGCAATCCGGCTTTAATGAGCGCTTGCCGCGAAGGGATTTGCCCACATCCAGCTTGCACGACTTGTCCGATAATTACTTCATCGATCGCATCGCCAGCCACTCCGCTGGTTTCCATGATTTTCTTGATCAACGGCGAGGCCAAATCGACAGCTGAAACAGAGGCAAGTGCACCTCCCATTTTGCCGAATGGAGTTCTGATTCCCTGGACGATTACCGTCTCATTTCCGTTTGCGGTCATGACTAAGCTTCCCCTATTTTTCAGGTCTGAAATGGCATTACAAGCGCCAACTAGATCTTATCGGGCATAAGGTAATAAGCGCCCCAGTCTTACTATTTGTTCAATTTTGATCGCGTGTGCCTGATATCACAAACAGAACTGCGTCGTTGCTTGAAGTAGCGCGGAAATGGGTAGTTTAAAACTCATGACAAGGTCACCAGGCGGCTCCGGACGCCCACCAAGCAGACCCTATAGGGATGACGATGAAGACTATCTCGAAGAAGAGATGGACGAACAGTCATATCTGGAACCAGACGACAATGTCAAGCTACCGACAAGGAGCGCCCGTCGACCACCGCCCTCCAGGCGAAGAGGCGCGGTCGGTCAAACTCGCTCTGAGGAAACTCAAGAGCAAGCTGTACCGCTGACGGAACAAGTAGATATCAAGGTCAGAGGCATCGCCCTGATGCTCGATGTGATGGGGGCTTTCGTCTGCAGCCTGGTCGTGATGCCGATTTTCCTACTTATCAACCGCATCATTCCATTCTTAGGCGGCTTGGTCAGCCCTACGCTCCTCATGATTCTTGTCTGGCTCGTACGCGATCACCTGTTCGAGGGTCACGGTATAGGAAAAAACCTGATGAAGCTTCAGGTTGTCGATGCCACCACAGGGGCTCCACCTTCGTGGTTTCAGTCTATCAAGCGCAATATCCTCTTTCTCATACCTCTTCTCGTTCCGCCCCTGCTGATCGAGGTACTCAAGCACCTCAGTCTGCCACCAGACGTCACGAACATCGTGGTGGGCACAGTCAACGTGGTCAGCTCGCTTTACGTAGTAGCTCTTATTCCGGCTGAATGCTGGTTCGCGTTCAGTAGCGGCAGAAGGATTGGAGACAAGCTTGCAAATACCAAGGTAATCCAGTCTAGCTCAGACTTTTCGAAACTGATTTAGTGGAACTGCTTCGGAGAAAACTCCGCATTAGGTCGACATAGAATAGGAGGTCCGAACTCCAGGCTCCACTTCTAAATTGTTACGAAACCAGCCCACTTGGCAAACCGGAACAGCCCATACGTTCTCAGTAGTTGTAAGATATTGGGCGTTTCCCCGTGAAGAACGAGTTGCGGTCGGCTGACAGATTTCAGCAAGCCAAGGGATGCATTGATCGATGGCACAAAAAACAGCCTACATCTGGGGTCCGATTTCGAGCTTCACAGGTCCGCTTGTCGCCTGGCTGGTAAAAAAAGGCTGGCACGCGCATGTGGCTTGCAAAAGCTCGCTCAATCTTCTTAGTCTCTCTCCTCTCGACCTGCGCTCGTCGGTTCAAACCGCTCTGGATGCGTCCTTCGGCGGACATGGAAAAGCAAAAGCGTTTCAAGAGAGAATTAAAATCGTCGAACCGCAAGAGTTCGGGAAAGGCACCACATATGATGCCATTATTTTTTCGGGCATGCCGCCAAACTTCGATGAAGCCAGAGCGCCCCGCGCTCCATGGTCCGCAGCTGAATTGAAAGATGTTCTCAACGGCGCGAAAAACGCTCCTGTATTCATTATCTCCTCGATTTACGGTGGTGCTCAGGCTGATGGAGTCGTGCCGGAAGAGTTCGAGTTCACTCGCCGAAAACCAGTAACCAACTGGGAAAACATCTGCCAACAATACGAGCTGAAACTGCTCGAGAAGATAAGCAAGTGGGAATCTCCCTGGTACCTTGTTCGCCTTCCGCTATTATCCGGATCAGCTGATGACGGCTCCACCCTCAATTACACCGGTATCTACCCGCTGCTCCGCGAATTGTCCTCCAAGGCCCACGAGAATAACATCGCTGGACGGCAAACCGAAATCAAGCTGCGCTATAACCCCAACTCGACCTTGTGGTTCATGCCGGTGGACACTGCAGTCTACACATTCTGGCGCTATCTCGAAGATGACAATAGAACCAGGATACTAAATCTGATACCAACGAATCCCACACTCAACACCGAGTGGCTCGGATTCGTAGCCAAAAGCCTCGGCGTGCCGGCGATTAAAGATGAAGATGACGACAAGCTCAACGTCCCATCAGTATTGAGAAAAATGCTCACCGACAATGTGCAGGTCAAGACACGAAATCTTTTCGAAGTCGCCGGGAGATATCATATTCCGCCAGTGCAGATGGGCGAAGGATATTTCGAGCAGATCGTCGCAAAAGCCAGAAAAGATAACTGGGGAGATCCGACAGAACGCCGCGAAGAAGGAGTCAATTACTCCGATCGCCTGGCTAGATTCTATTTCGAAGAATTCCTTCCCGAGGTATTGAAGACCGATTCGCTTCTCGATAAAGCGCTTGCACAGGGACAATCCATTGGATTTATCATCAAAGAAGCTTCGGATCTCAGATGGTACCTGACCAGAGCCGAAGGTCAGACAGTGGTCAATCGTTACGAGCCTTCCGACGAGCGTCCGGCTGTATGCTACAAGCTGTCGGGCAAAGCGCTCGTTGATTTGATTCAAAGCAAACTACCACTTCATCGCGCCCTCTTGCTTCGAGCGGTAGAAGTGGAAGGACCAGTTCTCGAGACTTTGAAGGTGACCAACCTCGTCGAGAAATTCCTGAAAGAACATCCGGTCAATCGCGACAAACTCACAAGCCTCCAGGTCGAAAACGCGAGCATCTAAGCGGTTTTTGCTCATCGCGTGACTAACGAATACCTTTAATTCGGGAGGGTCCACCGAAGTTCTGACTCTGGCTCCTGTTGCTGGGGGCAACACATCAATCGCCATCGCCGGTACTAAAACAACCGGAGACACGCTGACAGTAACGATAACAGATTCTAGATTGCCCGGAGGTCAGAAATCGAAGCAGTACACCGTTCAGTCGAGTGCTACTTTGATTAGTATCACCAATGGTATCTCATCAGCAATAAAATTCAGATACTGCTTAAGCCGGATTGGTATCACCTCCCCGTTGCAGATCAACTTCGATCGGGTCTGGGGTCACGAGTTTTCGGGCAAGCCCCGATTGGGTGCCGGCAACAATACTGTAGACGTCGGGATGACCGCAGCCGGTGGCTCGTCGAAGACTAACTTATACCGCTTCCGTGTGCAAGGGACCGACTATGTAGCTTCCACGAGTGCTGGAGCAACCGCGACGATTTCAGCAGGCAATAACACTAATGGTAATACCACTCTGACAATCGGAGGCACCGCCACCGCTGGAAACACAATCTCGCTATCAGCATACAATCCGGTGCTCGCAAGTGGACCGTCGATTGCCACGTACACTGTGCAGGGCGGCGATACCACAACCAGCATTGCAACTGGATTGAAGAATGCCATCAATGCCAATACCACGATGCAAGCATTGGGCATCTCATCCACATCGAGTGCTGCCGTCATCACCGTTAAGGCATCAAGTATGGGCTCGAAGACGCTGACGTATGATGAAAACGGAAACATGACGAGCGATGGAGTGTATCCGTTCGGTTAACTACATTGTGCCCAAACGTCGGGCAATAGAATTCGAGATTTCTCTCGCCTGCTGCGAGTCTTGTTAGAACATCTTCCAGATAAACTCTGGGATGAATATTGCGCTGCTTGCAGGTCGCAACGAACGTCGTGATGATTGCGGCGGTCTTGCCGCCTCTCGCGCTGCCAATGAAAAGCCAATTCTTTCGACCGACTGCCATTCCGCGCAATGCTCTTTCTGCGCGATTGTTGTCGATCGAGAGCGCACCGTAACTGGTGTATGTATTTAGTGCCTTCCATTTATTCAATGCGTATTTGATTGCTTTTCCGAGAACACTTTTGGGTAACGACACTAGTCTTTCTGCATCCAACCAAGTTTTGAGAGCCTCCAAGATAGGCACAGAATCGCGCTGACGAACTAATTCCTTCTCAGAGACAGTAGACTCCGAAATTGATCTCTCAATCACATACAGATCCTGAATCAGCTTCAGAGCCTTTCCTGCAGCATTGGAGTTTGATTTTAATGCATCGAAAAATTTCCGTCGAGCATGTGCCATGCAGGCCACCTCCCGAACTTGCCCGCCTGCGTAAATACAGTCGTAGCCGGCGAATGCATCGGCCTGCAAATATCCATCGAAATCCCCGAGGAATGAAACTGGACCGTCTCGTTTTCTCGATTCCGTAAAATCAAAAAGCGTGTGTGACGATGTTGCATATACCCAGACCCGCGCAGTTCGCATGTTTCGCGGATCTTTTCGGTCTTGCATTTTTACCGGTGTGTCGTCAGTCCAAACTACATCCTCTCTAAGTATTTTCTCCTTCATTTTAACGTACAGTGGCTCTAGCCGATCCGCCGTGACAGCCATCCAATCGCACATTGTAGACCGTGCAATTTCGGCACCATCTCTTCGAAGTATTCCTTCTAGTCTGTTCAGAGGTAGATGGTCAGCGAACTTGCTTGTCGCCACGTAAGCGAGCATACTCGGAGCCGCCAGCACTCGTGCAATTATTTCCGCCGGCTTGGGTGCAATGATCACTTGCTCTGCGCATTTTTTGCAGGCACGCTTAATTTGAATGTATTCAATGACTTGAATCGAAGATGGACTGTATGTGTATTGTTCCGTTGTTTCTGAACCCATAGGTTCTCGAACCACGTTGCAGCCGGGGCAAGGTCTCTCGTCGTCAGGAACATCATAGACAACAGTCTTCCGTGGAAGCTCTTTCGCCGGCTTTCGGCGTCCATGTGCCTTCTTCGGTCGTACGAAGACGGATAGTTCGTCCAACTCATCGGTTGATTCTGCGGCAGGTTCCGGCTCAAAAAGTCGAAGTTGTCCTTCTGAAAGTGATTCGCTTTTCTTGCCGTAGCGATTGCGAAGAAGCTCTTGCAGCACACCTTGCACACTCTGCAGTTGTTCATGCATGTTCAAAATCAAACGCTGACAATCCTCAAGATTGTCCGGTACTTCCAGTTTGGCAGGCTCGCGCATGGTATCGCAAATGGTGGCGGTGCAACTTTTAAAGTTTACCGTACTTCATGCTGAATTGCGCGCCACTTGGGTACCCCAAAAGCCGATTAAAGTACAAAAAAGGCTGAGAACGCCTATTCTTCGAAGCAATCAATGAAACATTGTATGTTGTTTTTGACTGACGATGACAGTGCTTGACTCAGATCGT
>CAYQKX010000057.1:0-53587 GCA_964418155.1 uncultured Candidatus Obscuribacterales bacterium
AGGCCGGAGGTTCAAATCCTCTCGCCCCGATTCTTTCCCTCTCGCCCAGTATTTATACCAAACGCATAAAGGGATATACAGAACATATACCACCGTTCTCTCGGAAACACAAGCCAGCTCTCAAATCCGCCCGCCCTGGGAGATACCAAAATATGAGCGATGCCGTTAAACCTGAAAAACGTTTTTATAACAATCCCTTTCTTTGGATCACACTTTTTCTTGTGGCAATGAATTTCTATGCATGTTCTCAATGTCTTGAAAAACAGGCAGCTCAGAAGGCGGACGAGGAAAGAAGAGCAGACGCGTTTCATAAAGCCCAAGCTGAATACAACGCCGCTCTCAAGAAAGACGCACCATGGCTGGATTTTTCCAGGTCACTTTCAATGGAAAAGTACGAAACTCTAAAGCCTGGAATGGACTATGGAGAGGTGTTTCGAACGATCGGCTGGGACGGACGCCTTGTATCCGAAGCTGAGTCCGATGGTCTTCAATGCAAGTACTACGAGTGGAAAGGTTCAAATGGAGGTGTCATTCGATTGATGCTTCAAAACGGCAAGCTCGATACTAAAGTCCAATCAGGCTTGTATTAAATGTCAGTAGATATACAATAGGTGCATGAATACAATGGCTAAAAAGGGACGCCCTTCGGATAGAGAGATTCAAAACGAGTTCGTACAAGAACTTATGAATTGCACTGAGTGCGACAATCTGACGGAGTTATCCAAGATAACTGGCATAAATTTGCAGACACTTCACAACTGGGCTTATGAAGGCGGTTCTCCGTTGCGATCTATAGAAATAGTCTTGAATTTGTTAAAGACTGGAAAGTCATTGGACGACTTGAAAATAGGTTTCGAGCAAGCTCAGGATAAGCTTGATGAAGAAATGACATCTACGAAACGCGCGTCTTGAGGTGAGATTGAGTTTATCCAAAATTTTGAGAATTGTTCTTGTAGTTCTCCAAAATTTTGAGTAATCTATTTCGCACTCCCGAAGCATTCAAATTCCATTTTGGAACTTGTGATACTACGGGTGGCGACTCTGTTGGAAATATAGCGATGAGTACCGCGTGTGGTCAAAACTAATGAAGCCTTCGCCGTAGGAATTTTCAGCAAGACTTGGGATATAGCAGAAGTGCCGAGTGTGGCCAAAACTAGTGAAGCTCTGCCGTAGGAATCTCAGATAAGACATAGAGAAAGAATCGATAAGCGCAGCGCCGTGTATGGCGGGTAGACCCAGCGAGACTGCGATGAGAGGAAGACTCACTAAATAGAACCGATTCCTTTTCAGGTTGGTCGGTATGCACAACCATTGTGGCTGTTATAGCCCAGCGAGAATGGCATGCGACCGCCGTGAAAACGGGAAAGGATGACTCGATGAGTCTAGATTGTCCTGACGTGTTAGAGCGTGAGTTATACTCCCTCGGGCTTTAGCAAACACAACCGTCAGTTTCAAAATCTAGCCCACCGCTAGGGTTGTCTAAAACCAGCCTGAAAAGGGATCGGGATAGGACTTAATTGTCACCGAGAGTGGTGGCACTAGATTGAGGCGAACTTATGAAAGAGCGCTGTTTGGCTTCGTTCGTTTTACTGACGTTGTGGGCGGCATTTCTTCTCTGGTCAATGTACGGGTGCGTATGAACGTAGAGCAATTCGACGTAATTGACCCAACCTTTGTAAAGGATTTGACCGGCTCTGAACAGGCGGTCTGGAAAGTTCTGCACTATCTCCATAGCAAGGGGAAGGTAGCTGGCATCAATCCACTCCGGATTAGAGACGACGTTCGGAACATGTCCGAGTTCGCTGACCATGGCGATCTTTGGATTCAGGAGCGCATTGAGATTAAGCAACGTCCTGATATCGATTTCCAGCAGCCAGAGGACTTCCCTTACTCGTCAATCATCGTTGATGTAGCGCACGCCTACGACAGAGCATTCCCGAAGCCGTATGTCTATTTCGTTTGTAACGCGAGTCTGACAGCGGCTTTCGTGATTATGGGTAACACGTCTAAGCACTGGACGAAGGTTGAGAAGTTCGACAACGCGCGACAGCGAAAGCGAACATTCTACGAATGCCCGCTGAAACACACCAAGTTTGTGAGGTTGAAATGATAGCGATTCGAAAAGACGGACTCACCAGCCTGGACGTAGCAAAGGCGGTCAAACAGCTGCATTCACGTTCCATCCGATATTTTGAACGCGGCGGATTCTATAGCTTCCGCGAGGATTTTTATCCGGTCGACGTAGTAAATTACGTCGCCGAATTGCTTGAGGAGAAGGGCTTTACCGTCAAAGTTGAGACGGTGAAAGACGGACGGGTCAACATATTCTTGAAAACAAAGGAGTAGGCGAAATGGATGTTATATGTTGGAATGACCGATCGGTACATGCACGAATCGAGGACCTGATGGGAAGCGACATGTCTTCAATCGAACGATTCATTGCATCGAGTTGTTTCGTCGATACGACTTCGCGCGAGACTTCGACGACGGCAAATGCGCTTTACCGATCTTACTTGGCGTTTTGTGAGAGAAATAAGTTTAGCCCGGTCATCAGCTTAACCGTGTTTGTTTATCTTCAAGACCTGGGCATTCGAAGGAAAGGAAGCATTTTCCACGGCATCCGGCTCAGAGAGACACCAGTATGTGATTACGTACTGCATCGGACATACGGGGACAAGAAGGCGAAGTGCCCAAAATGCCACGACGAAAAAATTTCAATTTCGGAGTGTGACTCCGCAGGTGGTATTAATAGAGGGCGACAACTTTTGTTGAAGACAAGAGCGTTTGGTCAAGCACTGCGAGAACTTGCGAATGCATTGCGAGACTATGTCACCGGTTCGATGACAAACCAATAGGAAAGTAACATAGATGAGTGATGCTGCCCAAGAAAGGCGGCAATTGCCTGTGCAGTTGCCCGCTGACGTCCCACTGCAACTTACAAAAGAGTACGAGATTGACCAGAGCGGCTGGCTGGTTTTAACGAAGCAGATTTTCCCTGGCGCCACTAGCGTGGACACTATTAGATTGGCGCTTGCATTGTGCAAGAAGAACAATTACGACCCGTTTAAGAAGCCGTATCACATCGTCAAAGTGTATGACCAAGGCAAAGAGCGAGAAGACGTTTGGCCTGGCATCAACTCATTGCTAATCACGGCCCACAGAACTGGTGAATTTGATGGCATCGATGAAGTCGTCTTCGGCGAAGAATTCAAGTATGGCGGCTTGATGGTTCCTCGCTCGGCGAAGGTAACCGTACATAGAAAAAGACGTGACGGTTCACGCGCCCCATTTACGGCGGAAGTATTCTTCACCGAATGCGCCGTCACAAAGAAAGACGGTTCTCTGAACAAGATGTGGCGTACGCGCCCGCGCGGTCAGATGGGCAAGTGCGTTACAGCTGCCGCGCTTCGTCTTGCCTTTCCTGAAGAGCTAGGTGGAACTTATTGCTCCGAAGAGATGGACGGTCAGTCGATCGGCGACGAGCCAACGATGAAGCAAGAAATAAACCAGCGCATCGCCGACAAAAAACAGGCAGCCGTAGAAGATGTTACGCCGAAATCGCTGAGTGAAGAGATCCATCAAGATCGAAAAGAAAGAGCGGAAGTGAAGCTCGAGGTTGCCCAGGAGCGAGGCGATGAGGTTGCCGCCGAACAAGCGAAGAAAGAGCTTGAGGAGGTCAAAGGCATTGCCGCACCGAAGCAAATCGAAGTTATGAAGGCTGCCGGCGCCAACGGATGGCCGCCGGCGAAGACTATTAACCAGATCGCAGAGCTTTGCAAATTGCCTGACAATCAAAAGGCTCTTTGGTCGAAGAACATTACTGATGCGCAACAGAAAGAACTGGTCGAGTTCTTCACGTCCACACCATACGTTGAGGATGTCGAAGAAGCATGATTTTGACCAAGCTGCCTAGCCATTTGGAGAAGTATTCCTCTCACGGAACTCCAGTTCCAATGAAGGGAAGCAGATTCAGACCAGCGGACGAAAACTGGTTTGATCCAGTCAGCCAGACTATGTTTTGGTCAAATGGACTAGGTTACTTGGAGTCAAGTGCCTGGGGATTAGCTGAGCACCCAGATTTGCTGAACATACTTGAGCAGTGGAATCTACCGGTAGAACAAGAGGCACCTGTTTGCATGGGTGGCACCGCATATGGTTTCGAAGAACTCAGAAAGCTTTACGACGACATTCTCGCGATGGCTCCGGTAAAAGATGAGACCAACCCTAATATAAATCCGCCGTTTTGGTGGCAATGCGAGCTGAAGGATCAACTGAAGAAGCTGGGAGTTGAATTCGATTACGAAGAGATCAAGATTGACAAAGACGACTTAGGGACGGACTTCGTAACCAACGTCAAAGGTTATAGCGAGGCTGTCGATAGCGCTGTCAGAACGTACTTTGGCTTCAAGCAATATGCGCTTCAAAACCTGACACCAGAGCTACCGCCTTCGAAGAAGGCTCAAAAGAAGGGACTTATTCAGATGACTAAGGAAAACGACAACCAAAGCTTGTGGGCGAAACTCTCATCGAAATGGATGGCGTCCGGGCTCGAAGAACCGAAGATGCATGAGTTGTTGGAACGAGTCTGCCACGATCTCGGACAAAAGGAGTTCAAGCTGACGGATGTTACGCGCGACGTGTTCGCGTCTGCCGTTGAACAAGAGCTGCTTTTGGTCAGGGCGCAGAACGGGGAACCCACAGAGCCCGAAGTCGAAGAAAAAAGTGGTTTGGTAGTCGAAGGCGAAGAACCAACAACTGACTCCGATGAAGAGCAGCGTCATCAAAGGCTGTTGGACATTCACAAGCTGGCCACCGATAACGGTATTTCCAGCCAGCAAGTAAAAGACATGCATCAGAACCTTACCTTCCATGGTGAAGGAATGGACGATGAAACGCTCAGGAATCTTGAACTCGCAATTCAGGACTGGGTTAACGTTGGTCACGGTGAGCGGTTAAAGGAAGAAGCTTCCGAACCAGAAGTTGTAAATCCAGATCCAATTCAAGAAGCAGAACCAGAGGTCATTCAAGAGCAACCAGAAGAGTCCAAGTCGAAAGGACGAGGGAAGCGCATAGCAAAACCGAAGGAAGACAAACCAGCAAAAGTACCGCCCAAAGAAGAGATCTACGAGAAGCACGTCGTTAATCACAAGACGGGTGAGGCGAAGACTTTCAAAACAGTCATGGAAGATATTCGGCGCTTATTTGACTGGAACGAGTATTACAAGAAAGAGACCAAGCAGAACAACGGCAGAGTCAAAGGAAAGCTTTATCTGTTCTGGTCATCAATGCACGACATTGTTCATGAGCAATTCATGAAGCAATTCAACCGTGATACCAAGGAGTTCAAGCCGGCAACGGTCACAACTCCGTGGGGCAAATTCGGTCGCAAGGCTCTACAGAGTGGCGGCCCAACTTGCACCAATCGAGCGAAATTCGTTGAGTTTCTCAAACAGCTCACGCCCGAAGAAGCTTCCGCATACTGCGGAGCAATCAGGACACAGTGCGTTGCAACCGATGACGATATCGCTGCGATTGTTGAGCAGGGCATTGAGGTTCCCGGTTGGGAAATTGTAGAGCCCAGTGACGACGTCGATCCTGTCGGCACCATCTACCTAATCGGTGCGAGCAAACTGATGAACGACCTCGCTGAGTTCGACGAGGACAAAGAAGAGGAAGCGGAGCCCGAGGAAGAAGAGGAAGAAGCCGCATGAGAGGAAGCTTCGTTATAAGGCTTCCGGCAGAAGTCCACAAAGCTCTTAAAAAGCTCGCTGAGGAAGAAAACGTCACTCTCAACGCACTAGTGGTATCAGAGCTCTCGAAGGTAATAGGAACGGAGGATTGCAATGGCTGCGGAACCGAAAACAAGTTCAATCCAAGGAGTCGGAAACCTTATCTACAGCGTCCAGCTTCGTGACTTGTTCGCGATGCAGATTGCGAACACTCTTGTATTCGTGAATCCGGAACCGGAGATTGAAGGCTATACCCATTCAAGTATGCACACAGACTGGGTTGCACAGCGCTCCTACCAATACGCGGACGCCTTGCTCAAAGCGAGGGAAGCATGCTCGGAATAGGCATCGACCCTGGGAAGCTCGGCGCCATCACTGTATTGAACAGTGAGAATCCTTCTTGGCCAGACTTCATTGAGATGCCCTTACTACCAGTAGGCGTCAACAAATCAGGGAGCTTCCGCACCCGAATTGACTTTCGCCAACTCAGAAAGATTATGGATAACTACATCGTGTCTGGTGAAGAGATCCATTTCGTCATGGAAAAGCTTCATGACTTCACGCATGCCGTAATCAACTGCGCTCCGAAAGGCCAATGGAACTTCGCCGCTGATTACGGGGCTCTCGAAAACATGCTCCAAGAGTTCGGCGATCGATACGGAATCAAACACGATCTTTATTTGCCGCAGGAGTGGCAAAAGGCAGTTCGGAAAAGTGGTGGCAAGGAAGGCAGTGTCACAAGAGCGCTGGAACTCTTTCCCCAGTGCCACCAGCAACTAAAGCGTGGGAAATACTACCACGACGGGAAAGCAGAAAGTTTACTACTTGCCTATTTGGCAATAACCGAAACGCGCACTTTGCGCAAACCCACTCAACAAACCAGGAGGAGAGTCAATGATGGTGCCCACGCCCAGTAAGCCACATTTGTCCACCGTTCAGCCGTCGCTACCAGGTATCAAGGAGCACGCGAAGATGACTGATCAAGAGAACTTTGAAAGGGGTTGGGACAGCTCTAACCCGAGGCCGGAAACATTCGAGCAAGCTGAAGCATTCTTGAGAAGCGATGACCGTCCCGATTGGAAAGACGCCGGCATCAAGATCAAGACAACCATGGTACTCCAAGGCTACACAGATCGACTGAAAGTCGTGCTTAAAGCCGATACTTCGAACGCCGACGAACGACAGTTTATTCAGATCGTGGAATTAGATCCGCCTGGGTTGTCCAACAACAAGAGCAAGGTTCTTGATCTCGCCCAAGAAGCTCACACCTTCCTTCGTAAGACAGTAATGGCAGAAAAGTTCGGGTCATAAATGAACAATCGAGGATCGAAGGCACTTGCAAAAACGCTCAAAGAGCGCGAATCCTACATTCAACGTACAGTGCTCAATACAATCCAGAAAGTTATGGATCGAACTGCCGGCAAACCAATGGAAGTCGTGAAGAAGGAAATGAAAGCGAATTATCCATTTGGCGAGAGGAAAGGACAAGAGTATAAAATCTGGAACAGGCTAACAAATGAGGCGTTCTATATCCGAGAGCGCATAGGCTAAGCACCGAATCTAGTACCAATTAACAACCGGGTCGCCAGCATCGTGACCAGGAGGATTCTTTGCCGATTTGTTTTAAATGCGATCGACCCTTTCGAAAAGGAGAGGAGTACGCAGTGGAAGACATCACCGCAACTGATGGTCGAAAGGTCGAAATCGGTTGGCATCATTATGGATGTCCATATCCAGAGATAGAGCGGGTTCCCGAGTTCAGGACGTTCGATGAATTGATTACTTCTCAGGAAGTAGAGAGAGAAGCTCGATTGTCTGAATTGCGAGCGATCAACCAGAAGCTCGACCTTGCCTATAGAGAAGTTCGAATGTCGAGAGAAGCCTACGAACGCCATCTCGATAACATGAGGAGGAGTTGATGCACATGCTTTACCAACTTGATAGCGGAGGCGAACACGTAATTGTCACCAGGGATGAACACGGTGACGATATGCGATTTCGTGCTTCTGCAATTAGTCTCCCCGTCAAGCCGGATAGCGTTCAGGCTGCCCTAGAAGCCGCTGATGAATTGGCTCGAATGGTCGAAGACAACTATATATATTTCTGCATGAAGGCAAATATGACAAGCGATGTCGAGTCGAGAGAAGGTTTTCTCAAAGACGCCGCCAAAGTCCGCGCCGCACTAGACAGGTATCAACAACACCGATAAATGGCACAAGAGTTTATCAACGCTGAATACATTGCGCGCTTCTACGGTAAGGGGTCAGAAAAGGGTTCTGGCACGAACTGGCGCACTTGCTGCCCAGGACATGGTGACAAGAAGCCATCGATGGATGTTGCCGAAAAAAACGGCAAGATCCTGTTGTTCTGCCAAGTTTGTGGTAAAGGAAGCAACCTCGCCCTGATAGAACATTGCAAGAAAGATGGCGTGTGGCCAATCGGCGGCGAAATAGGCAACAAGCTCTGGACGCCCGCGAAAAACAACTACAAAACTCGAGAAGACATTTGGTTAGACGCTTACCTGGTTGCTCAGTCTTTCTATGATTACAAAAATCGGCAAGGTCTGTTCATGTACCAGATTGTTCGACTTTGGAATGAGCTTGAACAAGCAAAAGAATTCAAGCAGTACTACAAGTCACCTGATGGATACTGGCGCTGGTCGAAAGTCAAAGACAACGTCGTCTACATTCCGTACAACCTCGATTTGGTCGACAAGGCTGAGAAGCAAGGCAAAGACATCATTTTAGTCGAGGGCGAAAAGGACTGTCACACCCTATTGACTCTAGATCAGGTAGCGAGCTGCAACCCGATGGGTGCTTTGAAGTGGTACGACCAATACACTCCAGAGTTCAAAAACATAACCAAGGTCTACATAATTCCGGACAACGACTTCAATGGCTATGAGCACTTAAATCAAGTTGGCAAAAGCTTCAAAAAGCACGGGCAAAGACTCTACGTAATCGAGCTGAACAAAGTCGGATGTGTCGAGCAGAAGAGCGACGCTACGGACTGGATTAAGGGCTTCGCCGTAACAAAAGAGCTGCTCGACGCCGTAAAAGAAGAAGCCAACGAATGGATTGAGCCGATCAAAAATCCTTGGCCAGACCCTAAAAAACAAAAGTTCGAATCGGTCGAAGCGCCGTCGCTTGAAGCACTGTCGAACGACAACGTTATCCAACTGCCCTTGCATCTTGAAGCTGGCTTGTACACAGACACCGGCAACGGTGAACGTTTTGCCACCGCTCATAGTGATGAAGTGAAATACGCGGCTGGTTGGGGTTGGGTCTTATGGGAAGGAACGCGCTTCATCAAAGATGAAAAACAGCAAGTGCGAGAGCGCGCCAAAGAAGTCGCCAAAAACATAGTGAGTGAGCCGTCCCGCGAAGTAAAAAGAAAGCTGTGGTGGCATCAGAAAAGTCTTGGAGTAGAGAGGTTAACCGCAATGTTGAAATCAGCCCAGAGTATGCCCGAGATAGCAGTTAGTGTCGACCAATTCAACACAGATCGCTTTCTATTGAATTGTCAAAATGGAGTCGTAAATCTTAGAACCGGCGAACTCTATCCACACGATCGTAAGTTCCTGTGCACTCAAATCATGGACTGCGAGGTGTCCGCAAAGCGCGGCGACGATGGTGTTCTGCGAATCGACTTTGAGGCTACATCAGAACGCTGGACAAAATTTCTCAACTCGGTGACAGGCGGAAGCGCACAGCGCATAGAGTTCTTGCAGAGAACAAGCGGGCATTGGCTGACTGGCGATACGTCTCTTCAGCAAGCGCACTTCTTCTACGGCGAAGGACAAAACGGGAAGTCAGTCTTTCTTGACACCATGATGAACATGATGGGCGTTGAAGATCACGGCTATGCAACCACTGTTCGAGCTGAGATGTTCATGACAAAGCAGTTCGAAAATCACTCCGACAACCCAAGCAAGGTAGCCGGCAAACGCTTCGCAACAGTTCAAGAAATTAACGCCAGCGATAGACTTGACGAAGCCAAGCTCAAAACATTCACTGGAGATTCGGATCTTTTGACCGGCCGTGTCATGCGCCAAGATTCTTTCTCGTTTCGGAATACATGCAAAATCGCTTTTCGTTGCAACCATCGTGTTCGCGTAGTCGGACAGGATAAAGGAATCTGGCGTCGTATTTCGGAAGTGTCTTTTGAACACCTGATTCCAGAAGAGGATCGGATTCCTGGTTTCGCTGACTTGCTGGTGGAAGACTGGCCCGTAATCTTAGCGTGGCGCATTCAAGGCGCCATCAAGGTTATTGCCGATCTCGAAGAGAAGAAAAGAGAAGCCAAAGACATCGATCCTTTGCGAACACCGGTCGAGTTCAAGGCGGCAACCGACGAGTACAAGGACGAAATGGACCTGACGTCGTTCTTCCTTGATGAATGCTTCGAACAATACACCGACTATGCCGGCAAGCCGATGACAATGGAATCGCCAGACAAAATGTCATGGCGGGTCAGTGTTCAAAAACTCAGCTCCATTTACCAGAAATTTTGCAAGGACCTTGGCTATTCAGCCAAGAGCTATCAACGACTTCGACCCGAGCTCAAGAAGCGCGGAATTATCGAAGACAGCGACGAAAACAAGACTCGTTACTTCTTGGGATTGCGTCCCAAGTTTACCGAATAGGAGGTAGATGAAATGTATTTGACTACCAGCCAATGGGCAAAAAAACACAGTGTCGACATCAAGCAGGTTGACCGATGGATTACAAATGGCCATCTCAAATATGTGCGGCAAGGTGGGAAACGACTGGTTCGCGAAGATGCTCCTTGTCCCAACCTGGACATGCCTCCTGGCTATGTCACAGTAAGCGCGTACTGTCGACTAATGCGCCTGCCATATGATGTGGTGTCACGCTTCATCGAAGCAGGTGAATTGCCCAGCTTGAGCCGCTGCACCAAAGAACGTTGGATACCTCTTGCTACGAAGTTTGAGAAAGCACGATTGAGAAAAGAGTCAGGGCAGGAAGTCGACAAATGGGAGCTCGTTGGATAAATGGCAACTATGGATTCGCTGTATGCCGGCAAGTGCACTGAATGCGCTGGCGGGATCGCAAAAGGCGACAGAATCGAATATCTAGGCAAAGGTCAAACATTCCACTTTGATTGTCGTCCGCTGTCCGCTCGCCCGCCCGATTGGCGGAAGTTTGAGCAAAACGGTTTCACGTTCGTCGATCTAGAAACAAGTGGTATCAACCCAAATAAAGAACCGGATCAAAACAACAATCCAGGGCCATGCGCAATAGTGCAACTCGCGGCAATTGCTACGTCGAACAACTTTGTTGTTCAGGGTTTATTCTCGACTTTAATCAAGCCTAATCCCAATCTTCTTTACCTCCCAGAGGCGATGGCAGTTCACGGCAAACCGCTGGAAGAACTTGAGAAGGCGCCCGATGAATTTGACGCGTTGATGGCATTTATAGAATTCTGCAACAAGTTTGACTATTACCGTTTCGCAGGCTTCCGGTGCTCATTTGATCAGGGCTTTTTGAATGCTGCATACGAACGCCAAGGTATTGTTGATAAGTGTTATCAGGAGCCAGCCTTGGACATCTACGAAATAGCTCGAGAACAGAAAGGTGCCGAGATAAAAGCAAAACACGGCAACAACAAACTCGTGTCAGTCGCTGCATTTGCTGGCATCAAGACTGATGGGGCTCACGATGCACTAACCGACATCTGGATGACCGTGCAAGCGGCCCGCCATTATGTTCCGAGGATTCGTAATGGCCAACTCTAATGCGATGTTCGGCGCCAACCCAAAAGAATCACGATCCGATGAGTGGGAAACACCAAAACGCGAGTACGAAGATCTCAATGCAATAGCAAAATTTGCGTTAGATGCCGCGGCTTCCGATCAGAACCACAAGTGCGCACTTTACCTAACTGAAGCTGATGACGCGCTGACAAAAGACTGGGCCGGGCTCACCAATTGCGGAAACGTTTGGGTAAATCCGCCATATTCGAACGCCGGCGATTGGGTTCGAAAAGCTGAGTGGGAAGCAATCAAGGGCTGCACGGTCTGGTGTTTACTTCCGCCGAGGCTCGATACCTGGTGGTGGCACGAGATTGTTGCACCCGCACTAAAACTTGGGAATGCACAAGCTTTCCGCTACTACGATCCGAGCAAAAAATCATACCGAGGACGGATAAAGTTCGTTGAACCGCCAAGTCGCAAGAAGAAAAGCGGACCATCCGCTGGTAACGTCTTGGTCGTATTTAGGCCACCTATGCCAGCTTATTGGCACCCCATATATTGAGCATCCTTAATAATAAGGTGGTATCGCTTTTGGTAGCACGGGTTTACCATGATTGCATATCCCACAGCGAGGTTATCGTAATGCCCAAGAAGGTCCTTATTGCCCTACCGCCCGCCATGCTTGAACAAATCGATTTTATTGCCGAGACCGAACACCGCACAAGGTCGGATTTAGTCAGAGAAGCTCTGCGTCGTTACATCGAAAATTTTAAGCGAACCCAGTCAGCCAATGTCGTGAATCTGAAATCGTTCGAGACGCAAACGCCCAGAATCGAACAGCGTCAACAAGCCTCCGACCTAAAGCCTTGGAATTCATCAGCTATCCATACTTAATGCCAGCTCAAAAACAGACCAGGAAGAACCCTCCGCTACGGTGTCTAAAAGCACGTCGGAGGGTTTCTCTATGCATCGAGTCTTGATACCACTTCTAATGGCATTCCTGGTGGCGCTGCCAGCGTTTGCGGAAGATGTCGACCTGCGTCCGGCGCCTTCGGTCGCAGCGGCTGCAAAAAAACCAAGCTTCTTTGACCGCCATCCGAAGTTGTTCAAAGCAACGTTTCCTCTTCGACAGCCGCTGAAGGCTGCTTACAATTGTACGTTTCCATTTCGACATCCACTGGAAACCGGTAAATGGTGCGAAGGTAGCGGATTCAATGGATTGCTTGGGGCTATGGGCGGATTGGGAAGCGTAGCCACGCCTTTTATGGTTAGTACGTTCAGATAGTGATATGTCCGTTCGCGTGGAGATACTTGAGTATCGCCACGACACCACATTGTTTAGAAACAAGCTCAGGTTCCCACTTGCTTCGATAGACGCCACGAACCAAGTATTCGACGTATTTGCCCTTCGTGTAATGGTTCGTATATGACCACAAATAGGGCGTCTTTACGTTCGGATGATAGAGACGATAACCGTAGCCATTGAAGCCTTCTATCACCGCTAGTACTCGTGCAATCCCACCGTCAAGAACCTTAAGATGACGTCGGCTTGCATCAATGGCTGATTCTTCCCACGTCTTGAATAAAATTCCTTTTGGAACTTTCTTCGTAATCGCACCGAGTTTCTCACCATTGTGTTGATATTTACCGAAGTCACAGCCGGCTTCCATATGGTGAATCAATCCAATAATCCACCACTCGATATGGGGAATTTCGGACTTTAGTTGACTAGCCAATGCCACATATCTCGCTTTGTTCTTCAAGATACGGTCGGCGAGATTCTTTATCTCAATTTCACGTTCTTTCTTGATGACACAGGTCTTCCAAAGCAACTCGTAGTCGGCTTTGTGTTCACTGAAAACGAAAGTCTTGCCCATGACTACTTCTTCGAAGCGTTCGCAAAGCTCTTGATCAGATCATTGAAGGCACTAACGGCCTGTTTCAGATCTTCAGCCGCTTGCTTCGCTTGCGGAGTGTCGATTGCTTTTCGAATCTGCTCCGCATAAGTTGCAATCGCTTGAATTGCTTCAAGAATGTCATTCAGGTGAACGATGATGGTTTTGTAATCGAGCTTGTCGAGCGCGTCCTTGGACGACAAAAGCAATTTGTCTACGGCCGCTTTGACTTGGTCAACGTCTGCTTTCCCGTCTTTGTTGATATCAATTTTCTTTAGCAACCAATCCAGCATTTCAATCCCCTCTTCGTGAGGGTAATCTAAGTCTTTTTCTTATCCGATTCAGAATCTCCAACCGACAGCTTTACGCCGTTGGAAAAGAATTTCATCACCCAGGGGATGATACCGAGCGCGGAGGCAATTCCGAGTCCACAAAATGCCATGATGTGCAACTGATAAGGAAGCGGATCGTTGTTATTCAGCGCGATCTTGCAGTACATCTGAAACGCCAAAATTGCGATGGGAGTAAGAATCACAACAACCATGGCTAGGAGATAGCATCGAGCTTTCGTGCGCTCCATGTAGGTGATGTCTTCGTCGTGATCTTTGAGCGGCTTGAGATTCATGGTCGGTTCATTCGCAACGGTCCAAGCTCCGGATGTACAGTGCTCTAGCATTGTTGATCGCATTTTTTGTGACGCCTCCGCTGCGCTCTCGAAATTGATTGCAAAGCTCTTGATCAAACAGATAGTTTCTTTGTCGATAAAGGTGAATCCGTAACCATGAGCCAGTTTCCTCAAACTTTCATCATGGATGAGGTTCGACATTACAACCACGGACATCCCTTCGAATTTTTCGTTTGCAAGTTTCAAAATCCATTTCGGATCGTGGAATTTGCCAGGCTCGCTCTTTATTGGAAGCTTGAGATCAAGAATGACAACATTGAAGGGCCTGATGACAGCTTGTAGCTCAACCATCTCGATACTAATGAGCGCATTCAAAGCATCATGCATGTCTGCGGCGATCACGCACTCATGGTCTTTCAATATGTCGCGCACCTGGATGGCGAATTTCGCGTCATCCTCGATTATCAGTACCCGCAAAGCGCCGCCCTCATTAGTGCTTAGAATCTACTTGAAGGCCTTACGCCTTCAATTTCTTCATAGACTCCAGCTTCGCCGTCTTCAGCGTCTTGCGAAGAACTTCCAGTTGCGCCCTTGGAGCCACCAAGAACGCTGACGTTTCCGCCTCCAGTAACCGCGTTTCCGGCCCAAAGTCGACAGTTACCACCGCCGCCACCAGGTCCTTTGCCACCGTGTCCACCACCGGTGCCGCCACCAGAACCGCCATCTCCACCGTCCAGTGTGATTGAACCGCCTGTGATGTTGATATCCACACCAGCGCGAATCTCTATGGTCCCACCGCTTCCACCAGCGCCACCCGCACCATCGTTGGTCTCGCCGTCGGCGCCATTGCCCCCACTGCCGGCGATATTCACCGTTGACGTGAACGTACCTGAGCATTCTACGTAGAGGCTACCTCCAGCATCTCCACCATCACCGCCATCCTTTGTGCTGGCCGAACTTCCGCCACCACCTGAACTGCCCATGAAATATTCATCAATTGAATAGGCTTTCCCACCCGGCGCATATACACCAGCGGTACTGGAACCACCATTACCACCACGTCCACCATTGCCGCCCCCGCCGCCGGCCATTCGGTCAGAACCGGTAAGGAGCGCATATCCCCCGCCTGGGCCGCCACCGGGTGCAGGTGCACTCTTACCGTCCACGCAACCGACACCACCAGTAATACCAGGCAGTAGTGTAAGCGTATGTCCAAGACTGATATTGCCAGCGACCTTAATCTTGGTGCCTGGCGCGGCTGTTAGGGTACCAGTAGATGTCCAGTTGCCTGAGTGATAGTAATAACCACTTAGAGCACCACTGGTTGGGAGTTGCCTGCCGCCATTGCCACCAAAAGGCATTCCACTAGGTCCAGCGATATTCGACCAGCTTCCAGTGCCGCTAATCACTCGAGGCACCAGAACACAAGATTGTTGTGGATACAAAACCATCGACGAATTACCATCGACCAGTTCGGAGTCGTCACCATCGATGGTCACTGTGTACGCCGAGCCGAGCGCCAGATCGTTCTTGATCCAGAGCACGGAACCAAGCATGTCGGCTACGGCGTCGAGGCTTATTGTCGCGTTCGCTGTCGGACGCATTAGGTAGATTTTGTGAAGGCGACCGGTCAAGCTTACGCTGCTCGAGGTGGAATCAATCTTCTCAGGAACACCAACGGGCTCCCATGCAGAAGTTGAAGAGTTACCAGCCGTGATGCAAAGCCACAGCGTTTTCGAAGCTGTATCCCAGTAAAGATCATCAACCTCACCAGCTCGAGCACCTTGAGGAGTACCAGAGCCATGCCCGATGATTGGTATTTTTGCGCTAGCAGGTGGATCGTCATTCGTGACAGGTAGGTTCGGAAGCGGCAAAATACCGTCGACCTCCTGAGTAAGACTGACCTTCGGCGCCGAGCCGCCAGTACCAACGTGGTGGTGACCGTAGAGTCCGGTGTTGAATGGCGCCTCTGGATATTCATCGTCGACGCCGACTCCAACCTCTGGGCCTGCTTTGAGAATATTTCCATTAGTGATCGTGGTCTGACCATTAGTCAGTAGTATCAAATACAGTGGCACAAAACCGCTGCTTGGCGATGGTGCAACCTGTGAACCTGTAGATGCGGCAGCGCCATAAGTGGTTTGAATTGTTACCGCACCACGACGAACTGAGGGTTGATCTGAGCCACTATCCGCCGGACCCTCGAACGGTTGAGTCGGGTCGTCAGCGTTGAAATAGAAGAAAACGCCTGCACTAGGATCGCCTGCGCGAATTTCATCGTCTTGGAGGAACTTGGCCTCAATTAGAGCCCAACGCGATTGACCTGCCGTCAAACCCGCGGTGCTCAAAGTGATTGTATGGGCCGCCTTGTGACCCTGCTGCATGATTAGCGTGGTATCAGCAGACAATGCGCCCATGGATGTCGAATCCATCTCCGCAAGTCCGTAGAGCCGGCCTTCCGTCATATTGATAGTTAGTGATGGCACTAACGTTTCGGTCGCCACGAAGCCATCGACGAACGTATCGGACGAACCAAAGAACGATTGCATCAACCAGCCGATCGCATAAGCGATGTCGCGCCGTTGCCAGATCTCATCGAACGAACGAGCGATTTGATTCGAATATATAAAAGAGCGATCCACTGAGCAGTCTCCTTACTTCGTAAAACGGCGCCAAGCAATGGTGCCGACAGGCTTCGATTCGACAATCAGTCGATCCGCTTGTCGGCGTTTCAAGAAAAATTCGGGTTTAACCGTGAACCAAGGACACTCCGGTCTGTCCCAAGCCCAATAGCCAGGTGTGTCGAGCCCGTATACCGGCTTCCCTTTTGAGGGAAAGCTACCAGGCAATTTGACATCGATGAAAAATTGGTATCGCAACTCTGGTGAAAAGAGCTTGCTCTGATCCCAGCAAAAGCTATGCTCGTTCGGCGGATCTAAATCCCAATACCGAACAGGAAACATTGCCGTGTTCCAAGGTTCCTTGATCGTTGGAGTGAAGCCGGTGAAGAGCTCGACGTTCCGAATGATGCCTTTGACAGTCTGTTTTTCAATGAACAAGTGTTGAAGAATGCGAGTTCGATAAAGGTCATCAGGTTCGCCATCAGAGCGCTTAAGCCCGTGACGACCAAAAAAATCCTTAGCGATGGTGTCAAGTGCGGTATCGGTTGCGGTGGCAACCCTGCAAGCGTGAAAAATCCAAACTAGCTGTTTGTTTTCAAAATCAAGACCGGACCCTATGGTTTGAAACAACGCGTGAAGCTTGCCGCCAGGGTTTCTTGCTTCTTCCGAACTCCAATCAATTGGGAAATTCTGAATGAGCCTTCTTGTGATTTCTTCAAGTCCATAATCAACGATGTTTGTGGCAGGCATTAGTAGACCCCCACAATCACGTCTTCATGAACGGTTTGAATAACCTCGGTGACGAGGACTTCTTTGTCCTCTTCAACTTCGTCGACAGTTACACTGTTCGGCTCAACGGCAATTACGCCCTCATGAGCATCAAGAGCGACTTCGTACAACCTGCTCAGATAAAGGGTGTCGCCAATTTCCAGCTCATCGACATAAGCGACAACTGCATCTTGAACAGCCGCAGTAACATCAGCTTCGAGATAATCAACGTTGTTAACCTTAACGTTGAGGTTAATCTCAACATCAACGACAGTTGGACCGATGACCCGCGTTTCAATGCTCGCCGGTCGAACAGCATCAATAACAACGGTTGCCTGATCAAGCAGACTCTGAGGCGGACTGCCCGATCCATCGTCAACAACTACCAAAGCAAACCCAAGGCGCTGATTGCCATTGTGGTCTTGGTTCTCGATCACTACGCACTTGGTGCCAGCTCGCAATCCACGAACAGCGGCACGCATTGCACCGGGCGTCCCGAGGTGCCTTGAGTTCACCCACTCCACAAACCGAGAGCGACAATCGTCATCACTCTCGGAATCAAGACCGTTGGTAATTGGATCTACATTGGCGACTTCATCAGGGCCAGCTGTCGAGCTTGTGAACTTGGTCAGCTGGCGCGCGGCAACGTTACTAGCCGCGCCGGCTTCTACTGCTTCGACCGCGGCTCCCATTGAAGGAACACCTGGAGGAAGGACATAAGCGTTGTCGACTTCGCTCCAATTGAATAGGCTCGTGTCCTTGACGACGACATATTGAATATCGCCCGCGCCGGTTTCCACCACTGTTCCAACAGGTACGACGATCCGACTTGGTGCGCCGGTTCTCATCCCGAAAACAACTATTCCTGTTGCTTTCTGTGCGCCAAGACGCGAGAAGCCAAATTGTTCAACGAAACTATCAACATCTGGACCGCTGCTAGTACTCAATCGCGCGAATGCTGCAACTAGTTCAAGTCCGGATTGAATCACCTGAAGCTGCGTCGTAGCGGACTCAAAAATCGCAAGCGCTGGATCGCCCGGCTTGAGTGATGGTGTCAAATTCAACGCCGCAGCCCAACTTGTAGCAAGGTCTTGGACAAATTGATCGAATGTTTTTGTCTCTAACGGCACGACGGCACCTTATTTGGCACCGTCACGCTACACAATATTCTTTACTGTTCTAAATCTCGCTCACTTCGAAAAACAGTGACTCTTGCACACCTAGCTTGGTACGAAATGAGGCATATACATCCATCCGTTTGAATCCAGGCTCAGAGATAGAAACTTCCGGCAAAAAACTAGGATCAGTTTCGGCATCCTCAAGAATGCCTTGGGTGACTCGTTGCTTCAGTTTCTCTTTGTTATCCCTGGTCATGACCTGACCAACGACATATTTCAGGCCGAGCCCGTACAGCGGATGATAGAAGTATCCAGGTGGAACAATGGTCCCGTCAGTATCTCTGAATACCGGATTGGTAAGAATTCGACGAAAGATGCGTTGTCGCATCGCATCCCAATCGTAAGCTAAAACCAAGCCGCCAGCCTGGCTAAGTATTAGATCGTGATTCCATTCGAGATCGAGAGTCGCAGCCATTAGTTAGCCTTCGCATACAAGGTGAGTTCCGGGACAGCGCCAGAGGAAAGTGGATCAGGAGTGTCAGTGTGGCCTCCACCCGTAGTGACACCACCGTGAGTATGCTCGTTGAATATGTTCAATACAAAATCTTCCGTAGCTAGTCGATACGCTGAAGTATCGTCATCTACCCAGCCGATAAAGCAATCCGTTGAATCAATAACGTTAGCCGCCAAGCCGTTCACGTAAACTTGGTTACCAGCCAGTATGTTCACATCGTCGGTCAACGATCCGACAGTCACCGTATCGGCCGCCGCTACTATGACCAGCTCACCGAACTGCCCTTCGTCGCGACCGATGTAAGTTTGTCCACCTTTGCAGACCATGAGATTCTGAGCCGCTACACCAGAAAACTCATCGCCAATTCCAACAAATCGGAACCAAACTCCAGCTGATCCTGCAATGTAATCAGCGTCCATATCGATGTGACCGCCATCTTCCGAGACCACCATGTCGATGAGATCTTCTGCGTTTAACTCAATAGTGTTCGGCGAATTAAGGGTAATCGCACCCAAGCCGCCACCACCAAAACCAGCTGTTGAGTTTACCGATGCACAAGCAACAATGTTGACATTGCCAGCATTTGAACCTGGCACGCCGGCTAACAGCTTGACTTGATCGTGCCCCATTAGGTTGAGGAAAGTTCCACTAGCATGCGCATCAATGGCGATGCTACCGCCGTCCAGAACAATTGTCGCTTCGTCAGTGTGTCTCGTTAGTCGCACGTCGGTCGCCGACATCACCAAAGCACCATGAACATCACCGGCACCGAAATTCCAGCAGTAAACGTTGACAGATGTAGGACTGGAGAATTGTGCAAATGTGTGACCCGAAGCCCAGAGGAAACCGGTCTCTGCGGTTACATGAACAGCTTCGTGCCCAAGAATTTGCGTGTCGTGAATGGAATACACCACTGTATGACTGGCTTCTCGAGCGCCTGCCGCTTGGGCTCCAGGAGAATTATCTGCTCTGCGGCCAACTGCTATCTCGCCACCACAAACCGAAAGATTTTGGCAATCCGTATAAATTTCACCATCCGCACCGGTCGACTGAATGCCAATAACATTACCCGCGAGGCCACCAGCATTGGCGAGAATATCTATTCGTCGCGCATTAAAAGCATCAGCGTTATCCACGGCACCAATCTTGAGAAAGGTACCCATGAACTTATTGTCAAAACGCCCTATGGATTGCGTGTGATCGACAGCATCAATCCGAATCGTCGAAGTTGTGTTCGTGTCGTTGTTTTCATTCCCAATGACTATGTGTTGTCCGCTGAGATGTGTGAATGGCGAATCCATCACAATCGAGTTAGCCGCATATAAATGAAAGTCATTGCACGTCATGTTGATGGAGTCATTGGCAACCAGATTTGATTCACGACAAAGCACATTTACTGCCAACCCATCGGCATCAATATTCACGTCAGAATCGGCAATGATCTTGATATTCAGGGCACTGTTACCGGCATCGAGATCGATGTTCGGTGTCACCACTTTTACTTTTGATAACGCAGCGAGCACGATTTCGTTGTAGGCCTGAACAAGTACATCGCGCGAACTATTCAATATGATGTCGCCGCCTTCGGGATCGTCCACATCCTGCGCTGCGGTTTGAACGACGACGTTCCCGTTTAACTCGAACTTAATGAACGCGCCCTTCTTGTGCTTGATTACCGCTTCGCCAGGATTGAGTAGCTGATCTGGTGGTCTGAATTTTGTACTAAAGATGTAGGCCGCAGCAAAACAATTGCCAAAGCTTCTTTCAATGATTTCCACAATGCAAGGCTCGCCCTTTGTTGGCTCATCTTGACTGGAGCCGCCAAACGGAGCTATTTGAATGCCAAAGGAATCACCAACCCATGGTGAACATATTGGTATCAAGGGCGATATCATGTATTTGTCATCTACAGTCTTTTCTAGTGGGAAAAGCACCTCTACTGCGTGCAATTCGGGATCATATTTGGCGACATGTCCAACACGGAACTTCCGATCGTCACCGGCTTGTTTCTGTGACAGGTTCTGGATTAAGTGACCGAACTCTGATGGCATCATGGCGTGTTCACCGCATTGGCAGCGTCGTCGGTAGCACCTGGTGGAATGGCAACCAACGACAACTCGGTAGTAAACCCTTGAGAGTGACAGTCATATCGATGAGCGACTTGGTAGATTTCTAAGTTCCGATCGGCGTAATCATCTAATGCACCTTGTTCGCCTTCGCGCAGAATGACTCTCTGTTGCGGGGAAAGTGTTGGGTCTCCCTCAATAATGACAGTTGCTGTCAGAGACCTTCTTCCGATGTCTTTGGCATAACTGAGCGCGTAACGCTGAGCTTGGTCTACGCTCAAACCGTTGATTCGGAAAACATACTCAGGCGCCTCGGCGTGTTCTTCCTTGATTTGTTTTGCAATCAATGCGGCATCCGGACCCCAGTATGTACCAGCTCTTACTACTTTGGCGCCAATCGATCCGAAGAGTACACCGCCTGATTGTCCCGTAGGACCAGAACTTTTCAGAATGTCCTGATCGACAACAATTGTTCTCGCATCTGATTGAGAGCTGTTCCCATGGCTATAGCTAAAAATTCGAACCGAGAAATTGGCATTGCGGCGCGGTCTATCGGTGACTGAAATTTCGAGGATTGAGGTGTTCTCTTCTTCCTCTCCGCCTTTCCACGTCACTTCGAGCGGCTTGAGCTTTGTATTTGGTGGTCCAAACACAAGGTCTCGAGAAGGCGTGACATAACAGTCGAAAGCAATCGTTTGAGCAAGATATTGAAGTATCCGCCACATCTCCGTAGGCTGCGGATTAAACGTGGTGTCTTCTTTCAGAAGCTGCCCAACCTTCATCGGCGGAGCACCTGGCGTGTCGGTAACGATGGGATTAAATCCAAATTTTTGCGCAATTTGTGTCGCAATCTGGCTAGGCGTCCTGTTTCTATAATTCATGTCTGCAATAACATCTTTCGTGTTGACCAAGATGCTTGCGTAATCGGCTGCGAAGAACGTAATAATGCCGTTATTGAAGCGGGTTTCAGCGTGATCGTGGTAACCGCCGAAAATAAGAACTTGCTCGTTACCTTTTGTCTTCGCTTTAATCTCTACGATCTTGGCATTAGCCGTCGCAGACAAGTCGCTCAGTCTAAGACCAGAGTTTTTTAGTAGCACACGGCTCGTGTAGATATTCGCACTGCCGATTTGCCCGGCTAGTCCAACTTGCACATCCCAACCTAGTACTTCAACTTCGACACCATCAATGGTGACAGTATTTCCAACGGTATAGACGTGCTTCATGTCTTGACGGAGGTTTTGACATCAAAAGGAATTTTTAGCAAAAACTCACCAATCGGATTTGTTTCGTTGCCGAGGTTATTTGCGTCCGCAATTATCGTCCAGAGAGTTGCATCGCCATAATATTGCGCGGCAAGTTGAATTAAATTCGGGTTGCTGACTGGAATTTTTAAAACTCGCGGCTTAGGCTCAACAATCGCATTGCGCATCACTTGCGCGAGACTGATTCCCTCGCCGGCAATTCGCGATTGTTGCGTTGTCCCAGACAACCTAATCGGAGTGAGGAGTTTAATAATGTCGTTGAGGGCTGAGCCCATTTGTAATTGAACATCTCGGGAAAGCTGCTTTCCAGCGCCCTGGTTGTTCTTGTGGAACGTACTTAGGTTCTGCTTGATCAGCGTCCACTTTTTGTTGACATTTTCCGGCAATTCGACTTGGCTCGGAATTTTGTTGTAGAGGATCATCCACCGATCAAGGTGTTCGGCCGCCCACACAACTTGGGAGTCCGGATCTGTTAAATCCGCATTACCCTGGTGTGTTGAATCGTTTACCGTCGGCCAGTACTCAATTTCAAACGCAATTTGATTTCGATGGTGAATCGTTGGTCGGTAGTGTTTTACTACGCCGCGATACTTTTGTCTTCCCCAAGTGAGTGGGATTTCCAAAGCACTCTTGGCTAATTGCTCGAGCGTGTTACTCCGAACTTCAGCAAACTCGCCGAACATCACCCCTTTGATGACTATTGCTTCAACCGGGAAATCGCCAAAATCTTGGATGATTCGTTTCCCGCCAGCGAAATCAAATCGAATCAGCTTCCGCTCCTGCCCAAGAAGCAACGGCTCAGAACATTCCGTTCCAAGCAGTTGGATATCTCCGATATTGAGTGGATCTGTAGTCATTATCCACCACTACCAGAGAGCGAAGGCGCATTCCATAAGCCACCGCCTGTGGTATTGGTCAAAATATTGCGCTGCATTTGACGTGACAGTTCTTCAATAACGGACTTCGCAATATCTGCTGGATTACCCCCAGATGTGACGATTTTTATAGCACCTTCTGCAATATTCACAGATGGATTATTCTGATTTACAGTCGAGGCGGAAGGCTTTTTAGATGGCACGCCAATCGCCGGTTGAGCGGATTCTACGCCAGCGGTTAGTGCATCAGCAATTGCAAAAGCTTTCGGATCAAATATTCTGAGAATAGGTTTCACGAAGTTCAACAACCCGATAAATATGGGTGCTATGAATTTTTGCCAAAAATTCGTGATTGCCGTACCCATCATCTGGAATCCAATGGATGAGAGCATTCCAGGGAATATCTTCAGGATCTTGCCAAAAAGATTCAGAGCACTTGATGCATATACCAAAACGTTTGTAACTATGCCGATAGCTATAATTACCCAGCCTGCTACGACGGCGAGTTCTCCAAGCGTTGCACCCATAACAATTGCCGGTAGTGCAAGCAATCCGATCGCGCCAACCAATGCAAGGATTGCGCCAACAATGGTTGTCGCGACCAAGCCCATAACGACAAATTTTGCAATTATTGGGTTGTCTACGAAGAACTTTGCTACTAGCTGCAATGCTGCCGCGAACTGATTGATGTATGGGATGAATGGTATCAGCACCTTGCCGAGCGACATCATCACCGTTTTCCACGACTCCGTCAAAGCGGTCTCAGCTACAGCAGGATCGTTCAAGGAGGCTTGGTACATCTTTTCGATGCCGCCCGTCTTATCGAACATAGCGCCGAATTTGACGAATTGATTGCGCTTGTTGAACTCTTCCATGATCAACGCGACAGCATTTTGATTGCCTCTAAACACGTCGAGCACTTTCATCTGAACCGCAAATTCTTTTTGGGGATCACCCTCGAAGTCGGCTAATTCTGGGAATGCTGCGGTTATGTGCGGAATAAGTACGGTGTTAACCCACTCAGCCGAGTTTCGGGCTAACAGCTCTTTGCCTACAAGTGCATTCTGGGCTGCTCCCATATCATTGCCGACATACCCGTCTTGGATCATTCCAATATCTTGTAGGTTTTTGAACGTGGCTTTATTCATAATGCCTTGAACCCCAAGGCGACCAAGAGCAGCGATCATCGCACCCGGACCGCCGCCACTACCAGCGCCACCACCTTGGCTCTTCATTTCCATGATAAGTTCAGGTGCCACTTTGAACAACATGTCTTCGCTCATCGTCAGCTTCATCTGTCTGGCATATTTGATCATGCCACTGTAGTCAGACGGAAGGACACGCCCTTGAGTTGCGACCATAACTCTGGTCATTTGTTCGGCGTAGTGCCTGAATTGCTCCTCAGTTCGAATTTTTCCGAGCATTTCAATGCCTTTTACGGCCGCGAAAATCTGATCTGTCTGTTGATGCCCAGCCGCTTGATCATGAGTTGCGGCCGACATGATTGTTTGAATCTTCGCAAAATCTGGCAATAGCGAACGAGCTTCGGCCAGGTGTTTCGGATCGTCACCGAAAACAATTCGCATGTCCCCAAGTGCAGCCATGTTCGACGCTGGATTCGTTGTGGGAATATTTCTAGATGTCTCCCACGCTGCCTGAATGTTCTTCTGAATCTCTACATGTTCCATGCCAGCCATGTTCATAAGATTCAACTGATGGGCGTATTCTTTAGCCGGATCAATCATTGCGTTCAAGTCAGATGCCGCAGTAGAGAACATGGCATTCCCTGCGACACTCATGGCTTGAAATTTCATCATTGTGTTTTGAAGTTTCGCCATCTGTTGCTGAAACTTCACCGTGTGTCCGTGCGCCAGCATCATGGCCTGGTTTACTTTTGCCATCGCCATAGAGACATGATCGACGAGATGAATTTCGATTCCGACTTGATAGCCCAACATCAATCAAACCTCGTCAATATTTCCAAAGAGCGCCGCCAATACCGTTCATTCCAGCCATTTGAATCACTGGAATCATCTTCGGAAGAACCGTTTCGGCTGCCGGACCAAAAATCGGACGCGGGGGGTTCTTCGAACTTCCGTACTCGTGGTTCTTCATGTATTCCTTGTTGGTTCCTACGAAGACCAGGTACTTCGTTGACACAACGCGAAACGAAATGTCGTTTTCGAAAGCCCCCGATGCATAGAGAGGACTAGCAGCGTTTCCACCCTTCCCTAGTCCCTGTTTGGTTTTCCTGTCTATAGTGGCTGCGCTCAATGGTGCCCATGCGTTGAACCTACCGATTGAAGGTTGTAGCACTCCGACTTTCTGACGCACTTCCTTTGCGGTTTCATCACCGACCCGCTCAAGGGATTGTTTTATGTTGTGACGATAAGTCGGTACAGCCTGCGACCGCAGGAAGTGTGCTAGGCTGCCAAACGAGTTAAACCTTCGCATCTTTTTCTATAAACCTTCCTGTGTTCCAATCGAACTCGTGGCCATTGCTTTGCCCAATCATAATGAAAAAAGCTTTCCTCATTGCTGGATGCATTTCGTTAGCCGTGTCATACGGAACACCGTTGGTGACTAGTGTTACTAGTTCGACGAAGCTAGGAGTCTCGCAGATTTTTTTTAAGAACCTGAAGCTTGTTGCTTCCGGCGAAGAATTGCGTGTAAGCTTGGAACACAGTATCCATGCCACCTGGTCCTAAGTAGTTAGCCTTGGATTGACATTCGCCTTCCACTGTTGGCTTACGAAATGGCTGACCGTTGATTTTCTCCACATGCATTAGCGCTGTTGCATACGCTCGCGACGTTTGAGCGAATGGCTGGTTCGCGAACATTCTATCAATCACAAATCCCTGGAACGCGGTTGGTGCGCGCATCTCAACAATGCTTCCGTTCGGTAGCTTGATTTCGATGGATTCAACCAACTCAGGACTATCTATATCGGATTCAATCTGATGAGCGAGTTCTTCTGGCATCTGGCTTATGTCACCATAATCGCCATCGCGCTCTTCGATAAGAACATCTCTCTGAGCATCAGCTTTTTGCTGTTGCTCAAGAATGCCCGACTTAACGTCGCCGGGCTTCACGTTGAACTTCGCCATGCTTACGTCACCTCATTGTGGTCAGTGTTTTACGGATTGATAATCGGCGTATTGAGCGACACTTCTTCTACGTCTTCGCATTCGAAGGGCAGCTCCTGCTCGACTTCTTTGTTGGCTTCCCAACTTCCGGAGTCGAAGTCGCCGATGGTGCAATTTTTTGCAAGATATTCGTCAGTGGTGCCGTCCGGATTTACAACGGTGATATTCAGCGAAAACAGGCGGATGTTGCCGGTTTTGCGGAAATCATTAACAAGCGTCAAAACGAACCGCATGACGTTTCCGTTAACGCGCGCCCATCTAATTGAGCCCATCCAGCCTTCGGGAATGTTGCGTTTGCGCGCAATGCCACCATGGCTGATCGGCACCAACTTTTGTTTGGTGTTCTCGAGCTTCAGGTCAAACTTCATTACCAAGCCGAGCGCGGCGGCCGGAATCACCTGACCCGTGTCAGTTGTAATGGAAAGAATTATGTTTTGACCCTTGTTGTAGTCGCCAACAATGTCTGTAAGTCCGACTGGCATAGCTCTCCTTTACTGTCACCGTCAGTGGTTACGCGGCTTGATTCCCGAGGTCTGGGCCTTGAGTGATGGTCACCACGTTGACACCGCCTTCGAGGCTGACAACGAAGTACCAGATGGATGAAACGAATGTGACTTTGACGTCGGCTTTACAGAAGTGGCGCGCGATGGAATCGGCGCTGTTGTTAGTCAAGTCGCAAACGACCGACCAGCCCTCAATCCAACCCTTGTCTTTGAGATCGCCGAAGATGGAATTGATCTTGTCGCGAATAGCCTTTCTCGTTGGGTCATTCGCCAGTTTCGTTTGCTTTTCGGCGACAAACTGACCAAGGTTTTTACCGAGAACCTGCACCAGGTAATTGATCATTCGAGTGTGCTCAATCGCGCACTCTGGCTCGGTCGAGCAAGTGTTCCGACCGTGACGCAAACCAAACACGGACCCTCTAGGTATCGGGTTCATGATTAGGTTGATACCAGCCTGCTCGAGCTGCTCGAGTTCAGCGTTGCTGTAACGCGGTGAATCATCTCGCTCAGTGCCCGTGATAAACGAAACTTGCTTGTTGCCAGGCGATTCGTGCGGACCAAGTACGCCCATAATGCCGGCGAGAGCAGAATCCGGCGTTACCGACCTGAAAGATTTCAGTGTGGAATCGTAGATTTTTACAAAGTCTTTCAGAGCAATCATGTACTTCGAATCGATTCCGAGACTCTTTCTCGAAGAGATTGCAGATGAGTTGCTTGTACCGGTCGCAAAAGACACTATCGAGTACATGCCTGCTGACTTTGCAAACGCAATAAGCGAAGCCCAGATTGTGGTATCAGTGCAGCCAGGGATAGAGAAGATGGAAACGATCGGATCGAGATCGCGCAATGCATACACGCCAGTCGCTGGCGCAGTTGCTTCTTGCCCAAGTAAAGTTGCAGTATCAACACCCCTACCACTTGCACCACCCGTCATTGAGAAAGTCCCCAATGCTGGTGCGATACCGGTCGAGAAATCGGCGCCATTGGACGCGACTACGAGTTCACTCGGAGGTCTGCCGTCATAGCCATTGTTGATAGCGCTCTTCAATGCAGTCCAAAACGAACTGGCACCAATGCCGGTGTGAAGAATGTTCTTGTAGACCTCAACGGTGCCGCCAACAAAGGGAATAATTGAAACGGTGTAGGTATTGGTGAGCGTCCCCGCTTCTACCTTGATATCAATGTCATTTCCGGCAGTACCGTGGTATTTCGCCGTGAAAATCAAAGCGCTTTTAGGCGTTCCGGTTGTATCAAGAAGCGTATATGCCGCTTTCGCTTCAGTGCCGTCCACAACCCTGACTTCGTAGATCTGAAGACCAGATTGACCTTTGGCTTGAGCGAACGAAATTTCTCTATGAGTCGCGAGATCGTGTTTGTCCGCGGCACCGGCAGCCGACTTGCCACCAAACTTGGCACCACCATCACCGGGGGAACCAACGAGCACCGGAATGTTGACCGGCCCCCAATCGGCTGTGCCTACCCTACCTATAACGCCAGTTGGAACCTGACCAACAATCCGCGGAGGCGGAATGATGTTGATGTACAGGTCCATCAACCTTGGATTAGGTACGGAGTCTTCAAAGACTTGCGGCATGTACGATCCCTCCTAGATGGGGGAACCGTATCAATTATTTTTTCCTACACTTTTTTATTCGTATTCGCGATCTTCAATGCCGACGAGTATCGCGTAAGCGCGGTCAGTTCTGGTTACCGTGTATTCCAAGTCGACCAAAAAATTCTGTCGATAAAGGTCAACCAGAAAATCGTCTCGCATCAAAGTCGGTGGCACATTCATCTGAACCCTGACTGGATAGTCATTCTCGACTGCAAAGCCATTGTTGGTGTTACTCGCCAAAGTATTGAACAGTTCCTCAAGACTTTGTCCGACAACTTTGCGAACATCACGATCAGGTGTATGAACCGCGACCATTACACGAACGGTGTTTCGACCAATCTCGCTAATTCGGTCTTCAACATTACCAACGTTCGCTTCGATCTTTAGAGGTTCGGTTAGAAGATTCTCCAGCGTAACCACCGCTCCGGAAGATGTGGCATTAATCCAGTCCGTCAAAACAGGACGCGCATTAATAGCGGCGGCCAACTTCGCGGACAAGCTCGTCAAAGACTCATTCTTGTTTGCCAATGCTGTCGCGCCTTGGTCGGTTTGTCCCCGATGAGCAGCCAAGCCGATGGCATCATGTTCCTGAACTGCCACTTGTCCCACAGCATACGAGATGGTGCAAGTCGCAGACCCCGAGGGAGTGATCACTTGCTTGTTTAAGCTCGCTGCGATGCCGAGCGGGTACGTGATAATCGATTGTTTCGTCCCAATAAAGCGTTGCTCATTCTTGCCACTTCGCATATCGGTGATTGAGATCAAGCAGCCTTGAGGCGTTTTCACAAGCTGATCGAAAGTCGGCTTTGCTGGCCAATCAATTCCAACCGATGGCTTGATAGTAATTCCTCGAACGGTCAAATCTTTGACAGTGTCATTGACCAGGTTCCGAAAACCCTCGAGGGTCGAGTGTAAATTACCCATTGGACACCTCGCGTTCTACGGTGAGCTGGTAACCGACTGCTCCAGACCCTTGGTAGTGCGGCACGAGAACGACATAGCGCGCGCCATTAGCCTCGACTATCCGATCACCTTCCTGAATAGCAAATCCATTCAATGGTGGCAAGTAGCACCCATACAGCATCTTCCTCGTCATGGACCCGACGTCATCAATTGCTCTGTCACCATAGGGCCTCATCGCTGACAAGCCCGCAGGAATCTCAATGGCATTACCATCAACACCATCAAGGAAAAAGACCCCATCAGCCAGATTTAGAGCTTGTCCCTGTCCTTGCCCAAGCGGTTCGTGATAGCCATCATCACTAGGCTTAAGCTGCGGACGATAAACTTTGACTTTAGTGTTAAGCCTCGCGCCAAATGGTGGCTTAGCGCCATTGCGCGCCTGAGCAAAACAAAACCCTTGGTATTCATTATTTCCGGGAACCACAAGCCGGGCGCCTTCGCAACTATCATTCAAAACAAAAACATCACCAAGCTTGACGCTAGTGAAGTTGCCGGTCACTCGATACCAAACGAAACCCTGCCGACGTTCTGTCTCCAGTCCTGGCTTATCGTTCTTCGAGAGTTCCCAAAAAACCTTGATGCTACCGATCTTGTTGTCTTCTTTGATCCATTCAGAATGAGAAGACTCACCAATTCGATAAATATCATGCAACTGTCCAGTGACGTTGGCGGCCGAACCGTCAGCGCATTCCAAAGCCGCTGTGATTGCACAACTCATATCAGAAGCCTATTCCCACCGCCTGACGAAGGTGACTTGTAGTCCACACCAAGGAAATCAGCCAACTTGCGACACCACATGGAATAGAGCCGGCGCCTTTCGCTCAATTCATCGCCCCGAACCAATTCGCCGGCGCGAATGAACGAAGCGCGCGAGCTCGATGAGAGAATGAGCGCTTCCAGTGTGGACAAAATCGACAGGTAACCATATATAGTGCCATCGCCTGAACTCTCCGCGAGCGGATCACAACCGCCGCCAGATGCTCCACCAGCCATGTATGGATCGACATGGACACCTTGCTGCTGAATTACTACACCGATTGCCGTAATAGCGGTAAAAGAAAGCGTAAATGCGGTCGGCGCCTTGATCGTCACTTGTGGCAAAGGAATGTTCTGACCAGCCAGGCCGGGTCCAAAAGGACCGCCTGCCGAAATACCTGCACTAACCAAAGTGGCATTGGTATTGATGGCTAGTGTCAACTTGCCGGCCATCGATTCCAGGGTGTCATCAGTTGCCCAAGTGATTGCACCGACATTGATATAACCAGGGCTTGCCAAATCCGCAGATGTAATGCGAAGCGAAAATGAAGCGCCGGAAGTCGGTTGAGCTCCGGCGAAACCAAGCACACCGATTATCTCGCCAGTAATCTTGGCTTCGTCCATGGGAAGCAAAAGATCTAGGCGTTGCTCCAAGAAGCTTGCGGATTGCTCGTAGTGAAAGAGTTCTGTTTGACCAAACGGATAAGGCAAATGACCTCTACTAGCTGCTGGGTAGTTGAGGTGACGCCTAATTTCACTCTTTTGATTGTCCGTCAGCATCTATTTGAATGCCTTTTTGCAATAGGGACAACTGTGATAATCCTCGTCCAAGATTTCCACTGGATATCCAGGGTTGTTCAACAGAAATTGGACGTGAGTCGGATTGCTGATGACATCACCTTCCTTGCAGGAAGGCATCGTCACTCCATGCATTGCGAAAGAAAAGTCTCCAATAGCCCTCAGCCTGATTGGTCTTTCCACTACCGCTATTACGGAATCGGTCACTTGTTCTTGATCTTGTTCTTCCGAAAATACAGGCAAATCAAGATTGGGTAACGGTCCACCAAAGAGCTCTTCGGGGGACCGCTGTGGCTTATTTTTAGACATCTGGCGAATCCTCAGTAGATCGGTTGCTTTGCGGCGACCATCGCCTTAACAACGACTGCTGGTAGATTGGCAGGTTTTCCGGCCTCTAAGGAATATGTTGTTCCTTGATGAGCGAAGGTGAATGATTTGAACGGAATCACTGGACCCGCTCCACTTGCAAACACCCCGGAATTTGCGATTGTGCCTGTGATTGTTGCTCCGCCACTCAAGGTTCTAGTGAGTGTCGCTTCGTTTCCGATCAGACTTGGCCATTTCACAGTAACTACCGCTGCGGTTGCATGAATAACGCCGCCGTAAGCTTGGAACGTTGCATCGTCGGCGAAGGCTTTGACAATCTTTTGAGCAACCGTGGTGGTGGTGTCACCGCTCACAATTGCAATTGTCTTAGCTATTTTGCCGCCGGACAGTGGTGCCAAGTTCAAGTTCACCGTCATGGTGTCACCATCTGTGACTGAACCACCGACGGTGAGCGTAATCGACGCGAAAGTACGCGGATACTTTGTCAGAAACTCTGACGCTGTCGCGTTCACAAGAATCCCGCGCCCAGTCACATAGGTCGGCTTTCTCGCTGGATAGAGGTTGACGTCCGTTTGATTAACCATAGTTCTTAGTCCTTTTAGCTTTTTAGAGTGGAGCCGCAACCATCTCTGATTGCGGCCCTAATGCTCAGTTCGAGTGCCTTAGCTGGCGTGCTCGATAACTATGGCGCGCTTGTGAAGCACGGATGCATCTGCGGTAGATATAACTTCTGGTCTTGCGAACTTGTCGGTGCCGACACAGAAGCCGGTGTACAAGTCCCAAGAGAAAGTAACCTGCTGACCAGAGGTATCGATCGGTGCTCGAATAGTCATAACTAGCGGACCTTCAACTACTGTGTAGTGAAGGGAAGACTGCCAATCTTCTTGAATGAATTGATCGATACCTTCCCAATCGGCTTCGATGAAAGCATCCTGACCCATTACAATTGCTCGGCTAACGTTGACCGAGAGTGCGCTATAGCCGGTAGCCTGGAAAGCGGCTTCGGTCGAACGTTGAAAGATGCATCCAGCCATCTGGTATACACCCATGCGCTTCATCTCAGCCGCATTCGGATTACCTGCAAGCAAAAGCTTGAAGTCAGGATCAGCCAAGAGCTGTCTTTCGGTGAGCGGGTCCATCATGACGTGATAGAAGCCGCCGAAGTCGGGAACATTATTCATTCTCAACCGGGCAACAGCATCCATGAAGATGCTTAAGGTTGCCACATCGCCACCCGTAAGCAAGCTAGTATTCAACTTGCCATTTGGTCTATAAACGGGATAAGCAGTCACGGCAACAAATGAATCACCAATGACCGGTAATGTCGCCGTGCTGTAGGTGAGTTGCCCGGAAATACCAACCTTTTCGGCACCGTAATAAGTAGTCGAAACGTTTGGATCATCTGCAACAGCTGCGGTCACTGTCAAGTTTTGAACGAACGCACCAGTTGAATCGTAGTGCTTCACGGTTAATGTATTCGAGCCGCTCACCGCAATTGGTGCACCAGCTGATGTGAGCACTTCGGTGAAACCGGTAATGTCATCAACGTGTGCCGTAGTGGTACTAAGCGTACCGCTGGCTACAACGCGAGTATTGCCGCCTTGATGCACGTGCACGACTGTATTTTTCGCAACACGATCACGAGACTGTGCACCCTGAAGTCCGATTGTTTTTGCTGCCTTAAGCGCTGTGTCGCGAATACCGACGTTCTTTTGCAGAACGTTGACTCGCTCCATGTCGCCGTACATATAGAGAGGAAGAACAAACTGTTCAACTGGAGACGTCGACGTCGTCTTGCCATTATCGAGGTCGCTGTTGTAAGACGCTGCTGTTTTAGGCGTGGTCACCGGTGTACGGAGACCAGCGCGGGTGAACTTGATGGTTTCACCGATTCCCGCTGGGAATGGTTGTTTACCAGCTAGGTTGGCCCAAGCCATTTCAGACTGAATACCGTAAATAAATTCGTTTTTGAGAAAATCCGACTGAATGCAATTAACAAGTTCGGCCGGGAAGTTCGACATGTTTGCCATGATCTGCCCTCGAGAAAAAGAAAAACGCAACTCGGTAAAAACCGACATCGCGTTTTTTCCTTTACGAGGGGGAACCGCAGATCCCGAACGGTGAATTTCTCACTATCACGTTTTTTGTTCTCGACTGGAGCCGTAGATCCAGCGGTAGCTTTAGCCACGCAAAAACAAATACCTGAAATTTCTTTCTACGGAATTTTTCCTCTAGTAGGAACCAGTTCGAATAAATTCTCTTTTCGCTTTCTCGTACTCTGCCGAGCCTGCTTTGAGCTCGTTCGCAGCCTTTGTGACGCCTTTGGCTGGTGGCGGCGAGGATATTTTCGCCCCCGTCTCAGTTGTCGGCGTCTCTGATTTCTCGACTTTGAACAAGGATGGTTTTTCGGCCTTAAAAGCTTTGACCGCGGATTCGGCACCACTAACGGTGAAGTCGTCCCCGATCTTCACTCGATCGCGGGGAATCAACCCTATTACAGCATCATCAACGATTCCTTCGGCTGCTGCAATTCGTCGGAGTTCAGCATCGATCAACCGATCCTTAGCAGATTGGTTCTTCTTCTCTGCGTTTTCGTAGAGCTTTTTAAACTCGTTCTGCTCTTTCAATTTTTCAGTTTCGGCTGTTTCTTTCTCCGCTTTCAAAGCGGCATTCTCTGCCTTCAGGAGATCTTCTCTTGATTTGCGTCCTTCGATGTCAGCCTTAAGCTTCATTTGTTTGGCGAGCAATTTGTCAAATGCCTTTTTCTGCTCAGAGGACAGTTTCTCTGGTTCATCTTCATCGTCATCATCATCGTTAGATGTCGGTGGATTCTTTGCGCCATTGGCGTTTGGATCGGTATTTGCAGGTTTGTTCTGATCCGCTAAATTTTCATTAGTCATTTTGTGGTCTTCCTCCTAATAAAGTTGCTGATGCAACTTAACTGTAACTGTCGGGTTTGTGCCAGAGATTGCAGACAACTTCGCTTTTATCCAACGACACGGTGTGGTGATTGCAACTAGTCCGGCATTAGATATATCGTTACCGATTTTGGTGCCGTCATAGCTAGCTGGTGGTTGATCTATTGAATTGCAGCCGTAAATCGCTGTAGTGGCTGTTGGTGTGGTACCAGCCAAAACTACTTCCACGGAGGCATTCTTAGTGAATTGATTTGGAACCCAATCGCCGCTACCCGTGGTGCCCTTTTCATCAAGAAGCAAAGCTAAGCCAATCTTATTCAGTCCGCTCGACTCAGTCTTAATTACCTTTCCGTTTTGGCCTGCCATTACGTTCCTCCTTTTGATGCGTTGGGCATCTTAGTCTGATTTTTTGACTTCAAATTGTCTTGCCGAAATTGCTCAACGCGACCCTTTACTTCGTCGCGCTTGGTATCACGCTGTGTGTCTAATTGTGCCTCTAGTAGATCGTGAGCATCAGCACCATCCAAAATTCCAGCCTCGGCACCATCACACAAGGCTTGCATGAACACTTGAAATTCCTGCGGCGACATCTCATGCAGCTGCGGGAAATCGATACCAAGTCCTTTTAGTAAATCTAGCGTCAAAGCCGCGAAAAGCGGATGATTAGCTAATTTTGCCGCGCGCGCAATCTTTCGCACGAACGGCAAGTAGCCATTGAGCAAATAGCATGTTCGGAAATCCATAATGAGATCATTGAATTCTTCTTCGATGTTCTCAATGGCCTTGCCAGACATAGCCGTCGTCATTTTGTCTGGATCTTTCCGCGATAAACACAACTGTTCCGCCGCGTCTTTTTTGATCTGACGTCCGACCTTGTCGATGCCAACTTGCATTCCTTGCCCTGTTGGCTCAAGCAGTTTTGCATCACCACCGCCCATGGTGACGGTGTCGTCTTTGCGCTCAGCTTCGAATTGAACATAATGTGTCGGGTCCCAAGGAATATCCCGGCCTTCATCGTCCTTTTGGCAAACCGGCGACCCCTTGATTACGACGCGTGGTGTAGCCGAAGCCATGCATCCAAGATTGATCTGCGAGACCAGATAATCGTAGGCAACAACATTTTGAAGAGCGAGTTTAAAGGTACAGTCGCCGTAAGGGAACTGACCGCCACCGTTTATAAACCAGTGAGCTGGAACGAAACCCAGATTATGGACATACGGACCAAGCCCACCGTCAGCGACCTGGATCAATTTTTCATCCTCCCCTTTCCCTGGGTTGTATAGGTTTGAGGCCACCGGAAAGTAGTGAATCTCTTCGTTCCGGGTTAAGTCTTTAACGAACCAGTAATGTCGATTCGGGTTGATCTCAGCCCCTTCGTAATCGAAGTTCAGTCCGTTTTGAATGAAGTGACTACCATAGACGATGTAAGCAATGCGAAGTCGGACTAGCTCTTTAGTAGCGTCGAATATTGGCCAGCAGTCTTGAGCACGGTAAACGTCGGTGACAAGCGTTAGTTCTTCTTCGAAATTTTTCAGAAACTTAAAAGTAATGCACGCCGCCCCAACTTGTCCGAGCTCAATTGCCTGCTTCATTATCTGGTTGAGCCCGGTATCTTTGATAAGAGCATTGACTGCTTCTAGTGTCTCCGGGCTATCCGAATGTTTAAACGTCGGAGCATGGCGCCCTGACATCAGCTTCCTCGAAATCAATTTAGAAGCTAGTGATGGTAGATTCCACTGAGTCGACGGGCGACGCCTTTCCATTGGAATGTATGCGCCCGATGGTGTAACTGTACGATGGAATGGTGTCAAAATGTCATCGTATATGGTGCCTTCTAACCACCGATTCATCAGATACAACTGCTTGCGAATCTCGTCATTGCGCAGGTATCTCGGAAATTTGACTTGGTTTTCGACGGTAGCTCTGTCCATTAGGTCCTACATGCTATAGAGAGAATGCGCATTGAATGGCCTGACATTCGAGGTATTAAACATCAGATTCTGGTAGTGTTTTAAACGCGAGATTGCCTGAGACGTGGAGTCAACAAAGTCGTCTTGTTCTCTGGTCGGGAAAGCTGTTAGCTCATCGAGATAGTCATAGGACCAAGGCGCAGCTGGTTCGGGCAAAAATATTTTGCCTGCCTCAAATACAGGAGTGACGGCATAAGCTCGAGCCATCTTGTTGGTGTCTACATCTACCTTTATCACAGGCAAACGTGTTTCTCTCTTCAACTCTTGAATCAACGAGATTCCACTTGCTTTGTTTTCAATAAACACGGCATCGGCAGGAAATTGAATGTGCAAATTCACGGCCATTTTTTTAAGCTCTGGAAATTCGACCCGTCCAGCCCAAGCGTGGAGCAAGTGATACCCATCTTTAGTGACACCCCAGATGGTGCAAGCCGATCGGTCGGCGTTTTTTGTATTTTGATAAGCCGTGTCCCACGAATGAATGATTTTCCAATAGTCACGAAGTGGAAGCATGCGGCAGTATCGGAAGTGTTCACGCTTGAAGGCGTTGCCTTCTGGTGAGATCGTCCAATCGCCACAGCGCCAAGCTTTAACGAGCCACTCCGGACCGGTACCGAGCAAGCGACGCTCATAATCCGGATCGTTCAGCATCAACTTCTGATTGTTCTCCAGAAGCGATGGTATGTAGATTCGCTCCAAGCCTGTTTCTGGATCAACAAACTGGGTCATTGGGTCTGCTGGTGTGATGTACTCATTTCGAATCGCCGTGTGGCACTTTCCACCGGGGTTTGCTGTTGCCATAAACGTTGTGCGCGCACCATAAACCGAACGCAAACAGCCTTTGATTTTTTTGACTGCGGTTCCGAGCACCTGAATGTTGGTGCCTTCCTTTGTTTGACTCGGGAAATCGCCCAACTCTTCAATTCCGACGAAGCTGAATGATTGACCTTGATACTTGGCCGCATCGTCGTCGCTTTCCATGTGGCGCAAAAACAGATGACTTTGCGTCTCGTCGTGGACAAAATATTTCTTGCCGGCTTTATACGTCCAGCCAAGATCGGGCAAGATGCCTTTGCACTCCGAGATGAAGCCGTCTAGCTGTGGTATCTCTCGACGGAAGATGATTCCGCGCGCTGCGTTGGGGTGAATATGTCCGTAGAGTTCGTGGTGCTGAATCCACTTAAGAATCATCCCAAATGTTTTGCCGCCCACGGGCACCGCCATACAGGATGTCCTGTGCATCAGTCTGCAAGAGGAATGTTTGAGGTCCCTCTTGAGGCTCGATGCTTTCGAAATCTAGATCGTCTATCACGATGTTTCTCCAGCTTGTTTCTTGTCGTTCTGCGCCTCAACCAATTTCAAATGCGCTTTGCGCAGCTTTGCGGCTTCTTTCTCCTGCTCTTTGCGTGGGAGTATCGATGGCGGAATGAATTTCTTCGCCTTGCCAGTTTTCGCATCACCCTTCATCTCTGCCGCAGTAGGTGGGCGCTCTGACCAGTTGTTTCTGTCTTGTGTCTTGAGTGTGAAAAATCTCGATTGGAAGTTGCCGCCCTTCGCTTCCTCGGCTTGCTTCTCTTCGCATTCAGCTAGCAATCGGGCTCGTCCGAGTTCGAAAGCTTCTCGAATCTCCGGAACGTCATCAGCCTTCTTCCGCAAAGTGTTAACTGATGGCAATCCCATCTTCGCCGAGATGGAAGTAAGTTGGAGACCTTTGTAAGCCAGGTCCTCTATCAACACCAAGTCTTCTGGAGTCGGCATCCAAGCATCTATCTGATTTTGAACACGAGCACCGCCGCTTTCCGCATATCCGATTCGGAGTGCCTCGGCAAGGCGAGGGAATTTTTTCTTAGCCTCATTCCAATTTCGCGGCGTCACTCCGAAATTCTCGGCGATCTTCAACTGCGCCCAACCCAATGTCGCGAGCTGTTGGATGTTCTCTAAGTCATCAGGTGACGGGATGAACCGCAGGTCTTCCTTCGACAACCGACGCCGGCGCTCTTCGTCGCTCATTATTTCGAACCGCTTTTCACCACGCTGAATGGCTTGGTCGATTCGAGGGTCTCTTTCTCGCAATTTCCGAAATTGAAGAGGAGAGAAGAGGAAATCGTTGGCAATTTCCTCTATCTTGAACCCAGATGCAGCCAGATCTTCAATGTGCCTTATGTCGCGATCGGGTAGTACCGGCCTGCTCATTTTTTCTTGGTCTTCTTCTCTTCAGGCGCTTCGTCGATCACCTCGGGTTCGACCGCAAGTTCTTCCACTGCGGATGTAGCTTCTGGAGCCACCTCTTTTACCGGCTTGTTTTCCTCTTCTGCGAAAACAGTTTTGAGCACCTCGAGAATGCCTTCCTTGGTGGTGCCTTTATCAAACGCAAGCGGTACCGATCTAGTGCCTGGAAGCAGGATGTCTACATCGGGATTACCATCGTCCGTTTCTTTCAAAAATTTTTCTATCTTGGCTGCGAGCTCGGGAAGTTTGCCGGCGATACCAGCTTGATAATCGAATTGATAGGTATGGACCACGTGAAAACACCTCTCATAAGTAGAGGTCACGCTAGCAAAAATTTTTTACCGGGAAGAAACTACGCTGTAAACGAATCCCATGGATGGGTGAATGCACAGCCCAGGCATCTAGCTCCCTTGGGCGTTACATAGAAGATGTGGCAGTCGCACAAAAGACAAAGGAAAGCAACTGGTGGCTCATCGTTGTCACCAGCGCTAACGTAGCCTTTCATGACCCCGCGCAAAACGCCGCAATGCGGACATTCCAACCACATAGCGCCGACGGGTGCAACTGCTGTCTATTGATGGTGGCAGACGATGCAATAACCAGTGCCTTCCAAGTGCGGACGATGATCATTAATGTCGATTACGTTCGATTCTTCTGACATTAGGCTTCCTTGATTTTGCTTCCGTGTGGCAACAACGCTGGTCTTTTGAAACGTATCCGGTAATTCCAAGGTGCTGTCGGACCCGGCTTCGACCACAAACCTTTCCGATCTTCGCGCGCGATTTCTTCGTAGAGTCTGAGCTTGGAATCTTTCGGTGCGAATCGCCTGTACCACCATGCCATACCATTGGCGACGAGGTCAGCAGACACATCAAGAGCACAGTTCAGCGTGAACACTCCGTCGACTAAGTGCACCCGGCCGATTGTTCGTCCATGCCAATCGCAACCTTTGTCTTCGATTTCAATTCGTCGTCCCAAAATCAAATCGGAAAGATATGACTTTGATTCGACTCCGAACTCTTGCGTCAGCTCTGGTGCATCAACGCCATCTAGACGAATGACCTTGATTGATGGCTCCCAAGTTCGAGTTTCCGGATCGAAATTCCACACCGAAACCTTTATGGTGTCGCCGTCCACTACTGCTACGCATTCGCCTTTGAATTTTTCAGAGGCAGCCGCGGCTGTCGAACAAACTATGAGGATAACGACAAGTAGCAGAATTCGAATCATATGCTGTCTCTCTTTCGCTCGGCTCTGAGTTGGTCAATTTCCTTGTTTAGAGTCCGGATCTCCTCTGCTTGTATTTTGAGCGCTTCGTGGTGAACGGCCAAGGTGGACATCAGCCTGGCAAACTCCTCAACAGGCATGACTACAACATTAACCTCTTTCTTCTTCTCTTTGGTCTCGCCTGGCTGAAGCCCTAGCAATGTCAATGTCGTCACGAGTCCTGTTATTAGTACAAAAGCTATCGCATTGTTGGCGCTAAATGGTCGTTTCTTCATTTTTTCTACCTCACTTGATGAACTTGTTCCTATTCTTCATCTCGGCCGGCTTAACGTGCCCGACATGCCAACAATGGCAAAACCTGCACTTATAGGCGTGCATGACTTCCTTGAATCGGCGACTGCCGTGTTTCGCCACACTGCTCGCCTTTTCGTAACTCAAGTAGCCAGTTTTTTGGTCGCATTCCGATCGCTTCGACATCACCCGCAGCCTGTTGAGACCTTGCCATAGTGCCTCAGAAAATTGACCGAAACGAAAAGACCTGCCTTGCGGCAAGTCCCTTCGCATCAACTTTATTGTCACGAGTAGTTCGAGATGAACAACTCGCAACCCATTTTACTTTTCTTCTCTAGCCCGCAATTGTTCATTCCGTAGCGCAACGAAAACCCGTCGATATTTGCCCACGAATACAACTTTCTAATCTCTGGGCAATCGTCGTAGGTCATGAGAAATTTATGCGGCGTTTCCTTCAGCAACGACGCCAACGATTCGTGATCTATCTCATGTAGACCGCCCTTCACTCCGTAGAGTTTTTTCGCTGTGAGATAAGGCGGATCGAGGTAGATGAAAACGTTTTCGCCTGGCGCTTCTATCACTGGTCGGTAGTCGAGGCACGTAATCTTGGTGTCGGTCAGCGCCTTCGGCATCGCCACCAGACGGTCTATCGCTGTGATATTAAATCTAGTGCCACTAAACCCACCCGCGTACGTGGTCCCACTGAAAGATGCTCGGTTCCGAAAGAAAAATCTGGACGCCAAGTCAAATTCTTCACCGAACCCGGACACCATTTTTCCGTTTCGAAAAACCTCTTTCAAATCGGGTGATGCAACCAGCTTCAGCATCTCATCTCGAAGCAGAATGCAACTCTCCGGATCTGACACTACATTCCAAAATGCGATCAGGTCTTCGAACTTGTCATTGATCCAATATTGCTCTGCGAAGTACATCGACTTTGCGTAGAAATAAACACCGCCTCCACCAACAAAAGGCTCTCGGTATTCGGTTGCGTTTTCCGGGAACTGTTCGACTATCAATCTAGCGGCCTTACTTTTCCCGCCGGGATAGCGCAATGGAGTTCTATACATCGTCGGCTTCTTTTTCTTTCTTCGCTCGAGCTTCCTGCAAGGCTTTGCTTACTCGCGAACCTAGAGAAACGTCAATCTCTTGCGCCGCGACTCTTTTCTCTCGCTCCAGTCTTTCCGCTCTTAGTCGCGCTCGTTCCTCGTCGATGCTTTCGTGGCAGCGAACATTTTCGACGCCCTTTGACCTGGCGATTTCCTCGAGCGATTTTGAGCCGCGTCCTTTCTCCAGGATCTCCATCGGCAATTCAGTGACGCAAAACTTTTCGTAGCCGATGAACAAATCGGCGCCTACTGGTTTACCAGCTTCCCAAGCCGTTTTCATCGCCATAATGGCGTGATAGTTGATGAAAACTATCTCTTGTTTTTCGCGGAGTGTGAGTTCAATCAACATAGTCGCTTCATCTTAACTGCAAAACAAAAGACGCCACCATTTACGGTGACGACTTTCGAGCTCCTTCCACGCTAGATGGATGAGTCCATCACACCACACGCACCCATCATAAAGCGTTTACCGCACCTCTCCTTCATAAAAACAAAGGGTGTTAACGGTGCGGTCGACGCCTTGCCTTAGAAGCCCGATGGAAGAGCGACATGGTTCGTTTTATTCTAAGTGGTCTTGGCGGAGTCTTGTTTTTCTTCGGCGTTTTCAAGATCCTCGGTCGGCTTCGGCTTAGGTTTCCCGCCTAATGCTTCCCATGGATCTTTCTTGGACGCCTTTTTGGTTTGTGTTTCTTCTGTCGACATTGCTTTGCTTTTCATCCTTTGACTGGCAGAACTATCCCGAATTTCTTCGTCGCTACATTGTCGCACTCGGTTAGTCCGCAAATTCTCTCGGTTCCGTTGCGTAACTCCATCTCAATCAACTCGACCGGATACGAAGTCTTGACGCGACCCCGAATCACCCTGTTGTAATAGGCATCGACTTGTTCGTCCTTATGCTTGTCACAGAGATAAACAATGAAGTGCAAATTTAACACCTCGCCCTCTACGTCGAAGCGATTTTGACAAATAATTCAACCTGTTTGCGAGTCACCACCCCTGGTGCCCGTCTTTCTTTGCTCTTTCAACGCCCTCAATGCGCGCTGATAACTTTCTCGTTGGTCGCTAGTCCACTCTCGACCATGAACCGAACAATATTCGCCCGGTCCGGCCAGGCAAGGCAACTCGGACTGGTCAATCGTACAAACTAAGTTCAGTTCGCCGCCAGCTCTTATCCTATCCCTCTCCGCCACCATTTCGACTATGGCACCGACCGTTTCTTCCTCGGTCTGCTCACCACTTAACAACGCCCGTATGTTCCGCTTGATCTCCAAGCGGATAAAATCAAATGAGTTCATTTGCACCTCCATGGGGTGTTCTTGAATTAGAGGTCGATCAGTGTTCCCGCACCGGTCGGCCTCGCTACCTTTTCCAGTTCAGTCCGTTTTCCCTCCTTCTACGCTCACAAATAGACGCGGATCTACTCCGAAGTAATCCGCCAACCCGAAAACTTGCGCCGTCGTCAACTCCCTCTTGCCCTTCAGAACCTCGCTTATGGCACTCTGGTGAATCAAGGTGGGTAATTCCCTTGCTAAACCCATTTGCGTCAAGCTATTCGCCTGCATTAACGTTCTCAGGTTGTCCGAAGGCGAGCCTGTCGACTCAAATTTGACCTGCTTCTTCTGTTTTGCGGTTCTAGACGCTGGCTTCTGCTCCGCTTCGTAACGCTCAATCAATGTTTTTAGGACCGCTATAAACTCTCGCTCGCCTTCGCCCAAAACAGGGAAAACTGAGAAGCTCCGCATCTTCTGACGCACAAAATCACACTCTTCATCACTCGAAATAGGTCTCAGCGGACAAAGCTTCAACAGCTTCAAAAACGCTGGGGTTACTGGTTTGGGTTCAAAGGTGTCATTTTGGGTGGTCATATGGATATATTATCACGATTTGGATAGGGGTATCCAAAAACAGATAATTGCACTTGGCATTCCATCCAAAAACGGATAATGGAGGTATCCAGATTGTGATAATTGGCGCCCGTAAGGCTTTCGGGCTATCTGGATTTGGATGGGCCTTTAAAATTCGAGGGGTGTGTGCGAGCCGCCACCTCCCTGCCCCAAAATGTCAGAATTAAGGGTGGGGTACTACCCAGGGTAGTGGGGCGCCAGGGCTCGAAAGCCTAATTATTTGTGCTTCTCCAGCCCCTTGAAGCGCTTTGGGTCCAGCTCTGTGTATCTAGTCGTGGTTGTGATGCTGCGATGTCCCAAGAACCCCTGGATAAGCCTGGTATCAGTACCTCTGTTGGCTAGCTCGTAACCTTTGGCATGACGCAGCATGTGAGGATGGACCTTCAGGTCACCCAGCCCGGCCGCCTGACCAGCTGCATGAACTATCTTGTGTATTGCACGCGGACCTAACGCACCTCTCTCCCCTGTGAATACGTACCGATCTGATCGCTCCATCCGCTTCAACCCACGCAACTCATCCTTGTCGAGGTAGTGCACCGCTGGTGTGCCGTGCTTCTTCCTGGTATCCAGGCGTATGGTGCCAGCCTTAAGGTCTATTTGATCCCATTCAAGGTCTGCAAGCTCGCTGACACGCATTGCATGCTTAAAGAGCATGGTGATAATGAGTGCATCGCGTTCGGGGTATCTACCGCGGCGCGAGGCGGCGCTAATGAGGTTGTCTACTTCCTCAGGTTTGAGGTATTCTCGAGGTCTAAGGTCCTTGTTGTGCAGGCGCTTCGGTGGCTGCTTGCTCAACTGTTCCGAAAACTGATCGTCTGTATGGTATTCCGACATGGCTCAAACCCCCATCTGTTGAGACCATTTTACCCAAACTGTTCCGAAATTGCAAACTTTCGGAACAGTTACTACTATCGATGACCGTACACCGTCCGGCATGGTGCTCGTGCCGGGTGAGCGGTGGCGCCTCGATAGCTTTGCAATTGGGTAAATGCGCCAAATTACGGCACTTTCAACCCTTCTCTCTTAATCCCGACCATTTTGGTCGTATATGGATTGGATAGTGTCAAGAGGAAAAGATCTAGATCTTAGGGGTCCAATTTGAAATCGAGGAGTCCAATTCCCGTCAAGTTGATTAAGTAATGTAACGTTTTTACTCTTCGGGACAGATTTAACGTCGATTGGACCGGACCAGCCGCCTCCAAGCCGGTATTTTCCGCCGGAGTCGCTTGTGTCCCAATAGGTTCAAGGATTTAATGTGCAATCTGGTCGTCCGGTTTTCTATTATCGTTTCTGTAACGTATTTTGGCATCGTTAATACTACCCATATTGCAATTTTGAAGACGACAATACAAAAAAACGGGAATTAACAAAATTATTTTTGAATACGTTAAAACACTTATCGGGATGTATATAGCAAAACCGGCTGACCGGGTTCAAAAAATAATCCGGTTTGCCTTGCACCGCAATGCTTTCGGGACGAAATGGGCGGCTTAAAGGCGGCTCGAAACGGAACAAATACGATCGCTACTCGCCAAGCCGCCCCAAAACCTTGACGTTTGAGCAGTATTCTGATAAAGAGTTGTTGCCCAAAAGCGTTCGTTGTTTATGCGCAAATTGCTGGTGAACATTAGTATTAGCTTGACTAATATTATTAGACGGGCTAATATAGATATGTGGCAATCGAGGGCGAGCAATGATAGTTGTCGGTCGAGAAACAATAGACAAGGCAGCTAAAAAGCATCCTGAACTTCGCAGAACCTTGACCGCTTGGTTGGCTCGCACTGAAGACGCCGAAACAGAACAGATAACATGGACTAATCGGCTGGACGTTGAACAAAATCATCCTTCAGTCGACTTCCATGGTCGCCATAAACGCTACATCTTCAACCTTAGCTATGGCTATCGATTAATCGCCAACATCACATTCGTTGTTCGCACTGTTCGTGTTGATCACATCTTCACTCACGAAGAGTATATGGAATGGTCTAACTCATAAGCGCACAGGAGAAACCCCACCATGACTACAACCGAAATCAAGCCGCCAAACAAGGCTTACATGCAACTAATCGAAGAGTTTCCACTTCGTCGTATCAACACCGAAGACGAGAACGGGAAGGCGCTGACAGTACTCTCAAAGCTGATGGATAAAGAAGACACATTAACCTTAGACGAAATCGAATACATGGCATTGCTGGCTGAACAAATAAGCAAATTCGAGAAAGTCGCTTATCCCTTGGCAGATCTAAAAACGACGATCGGAGAACTCGTGAAGATCTTGATGAAAGAACACAAAATAACTCAGGTGAAACTAGCTGATGAACTCGGTGTGACTCAGTCAAACATCTCTCATATTTTGAACAACAAACAAAAGCCTACGGCGGAGCAAGTGAAACGCTTAGCTCAAATCTTCCATACTCCAATGTCCATATTTGTAAGCGACTAGATGCCACTATATTCGGTGCCACGAACTAGCTTAAGTGTCCTTAATAACAAGCCGGTTCACAACCTGTTCGAGGTCGAGTAAATTAGTCATCAACGCACCGAAACAGTTCTCTTCAATGGAGCAACAAGCCGGTCCCTAACCGGCTCGACTTTGGTGTGACTAAGGAGTTGTAAATGAACCTGAAAGCCCAACTACTAACGCATGATGTCACCATCAATATAGTCGTTGGACGCAATTTAAGCGACGAAGAAAAATGTGTCTCCTATTACGAGCCAAGCAATCAACTTTGGTACGCAGAGCGAGACGAAAAGAATTTGCGGGTAGCACGGACTCGTCGAATAGATGCACTAACACAGGTCTTGAAACAAGAAAGACGCACTGATAGACCCGGCCGTCCAAGAGAGGACAACAAAATCGTTTGGCAAGCAAAACTCAGAAGCCCAGTCAAAAAGAAGTTAGAGTATTTGTCCCAGATAGCAGGAATGCACCAAGCTGATTATGTCGCCTTGCTAATTCTCAAGGTCTTTGCGGCTCACAGAAAGAGAGAGCTGTTGCTATCAGGCACTCCGCCTGAAGACATTGAAGGAAAAGATTGGGCTCTTGCACAAAAAGGTTTGCTAATCGCTAGCGGTGAATTGGAAGACGACCGCTACTTAGAATGGATTGAAGAGGAACAATTTCAAGACTCACAAATGATTTGACCTGGCGCTGCTGTTAAAACCATTTCTCTATGAGGGTTGGATTCCCTCAGCCAGGAACCGTTACACAATTGGAGGTTGAATGATCTGGGACTTTGTCTCATGGTTTAGCGCGCAGTTTGGCTTAGGAATACACACGTTCGTTCTGAGTATTCCTTGGCTTTTGGGCGCCGGAATCGGACTATTCACCTTGCTCTTGGGGTGGGATTTGATAGTGCACCAGCTTCAACACTGGTTTTTTAGAGGTACTACCGATGGTGGCATTGATGAATGAGGTGATTTGCGGTCGATGCGAAAAGACCTTTCCTCGAGACAAAGAAGTAGTGACCAAGACTTGGACCGGCGTCTACTTTTGTAAGCCTTGCGCAATTACACGCAACCCGAAACCTAGATCTGGAGCGCTGTTGAACGCTCAACAGCGTCAAGTTAGGAAGAGAGAAATTATCGTGTCACGCAGCCAGGGCATTAGTTATCCAGAGATTGCGCGCAACATCGATCAGCTTTTGAATTTAAGCAAGCCGACGAGCCCAAAGGATTTGATTCACGTCGAATGGCTCGCAATCAACCATTTGCAACGTACGATGAAGAGCACGGTTCGAATAAGCGGAAGAACAACACAAGACGTCTTGTTTGAGCTGATCGGGCTGGAGTTTGGGGCGGGTTGCGACGCGGTTGCAATCTACAAATACATTGAATCCAAGATCGGTGTGCAATGTTAGAGATCGCGATACTAACTGTGGTGCTCTTGATCGGATTGTGGGGCGCTCGAGTTATGGAAATTCAAGAAGAGATGGACGGCTTCGATCACATTTGGGACGTAGAAGAAGATGAGAGATAGCGTCGATGAAATAGTGAATTGGATGCTGTATAGCGGTTCAGGTGTACACGTCTCCATTGAGCCCCCAGACGGTCTTGGCGGCGTCCAATTCATCCTGGTTGGTGATATTTGCCCGGTAAAGAAAAGGAGCCCGAAGGAAGGTGCTCTATCGATCCAATTGCCCAACTCGAAACTAGAATTACTCGTTTCTTATCAGAGCATGCGAGCGGAGCGTCGATATGACGAGATAGACGTTGCTTTGTCGATCGACAGCAACGAAGAGGCGATTCACAGCTTCACTAATGCTCGCTGGTTGTCTTTTGAACAATTGGTAGTTTTGGATCAGCAATCATTTTTAGCAGAGGTGGTTACGGAACTTCTCGAGGCTGTTTTTGGTTATGCGCTGACGACAGCCTTCGAGAAGTATCCGGTTATGCATCAGTACTGTTCGTGTGATGCAAGCAAGGAGGCACCATTTTGATGCCTAGTTCAAAACACACTAAATCACTAATTACACCATTCAACAGATTGCCCAAGAGGGCCAAAGACATTACCGGGCAGCGGTTCGGACGTTTGTTGGCAATCAAACCGGTCGGGCAAGATCCATTCAAAGAAGTAATTTGGAAATTTGCGTGTGACTGTGGAGAAGTGGCGCTGATAAATGGCTCGAGTGAGCGCAGACGTGCTGAAGCATTAGAGCTTCGCGGATACAAACAACAAAGGAGAAAGTGACAGTGCGAAGAATCTATATTGCTAATGCGATCACCAATATGCCTGACGACAACCGCCCGTGGTTCGACGCGACCAAAAAGCGCTGGGGGCAAGCAGGCTGGAAAGTAATTTCGCCGCTCGACATAGTCGGTCCACTTGGTGAGCCAGCGCCACACGGATCGCCGCTCTATAAGCATTGCATGAAGATAGATTTGATGGCTATCCATAACATGGTGGACGCAATCGCCCTTGGTCCAGATTTCCTTGATAGCAAGGGTGCCAACTTCGAGATCTTGACTGGACTGTTTTTCGGACTCGAGTTCTACGACGCTGACTTGATGAGGCAGATCAGTGTTGATGCGACCTATCAAATCAACGTGCATCAGCACGTACCTGGTCCTCAGTTCATTGGCGAATTAAAACGCACAGAATCGCCTCCGAGGGGCTCATCAATAGCCCTTGAGGCCGCTTATTCAGACTTCAAGAAAGCTTGGTCGAATTACTTTCACCCATCACCCGCCAAAGGTGGCGCCGGGACTGCGGGCAAATGGATTGACGATGCAGGCAAACCCGAATCGCGTGGTCCTGAGTGGTTCAAAAGAGTCGCACGGGAAGAAGCCGCGGCTCACGAGGCTGAAGATCCGAAAGATCCCGACTGGACCAAAGAAAAGCATGAACCTGACTGGTTGAAGAATGTCGGTCAGCCGATAGCGCCAGGCAACATTTTTGCTGCTCATAGCGGAACGAAGAACCGTCCGGGTGCAACGCGCGCCGGCATAGTTTAAGACTGGCTCAGTCGAGCCGAAAGGAAACCCTGATGGAAACCCGAATTACGCTGCGCGAGAGCTGGAACGATTACGTTTCGGTGAGGCAATTGAAAGACAAGACTCTCAAGGATCACTGGTCGAAGTTAGACCGCTGCGTCAAGGATTGGCTAGATCTAGACATGAACACGATTTCGAAAGACATGGTTTTGAAGCGACACAAGAAGTTGTCGGTCAGACCGGTTCAGGCAAATTGTGTGATGCGTATCGTCAGAACGTTGTTCAATTTTGCCCAGGCCACATACGAGCACGAAGACGAGACACCGATCATCAAGAAGAATCCAGTAGTGAAGCTTAGTCAGCTTCGCGCCTGGAACAAAGAGCGAGCTCGCGATCGGCACATACCCTTGAATCGAATCAAGGATTGGACCGAAGGCGTGTTGCTGCTCAATTCCGAGACTATTCGCGACTACTTGTTGGTATTGGTTTTGACAGGACTGAGACATTCAGAGTGCGCGAATCTTCGCTGGAAGTACATCGACCTTGATGATCGGTTTCTCTTCGTGCCTAATACTAAGAATGGAAGCTCGCATAAGCTGCCGCTCTCGGACTTCCTCTACAACTTGATGTTGGATAGGCGCGAGCGATACGCTGGTGATTATGTATTTCCGGGTGGTCGCGGTGCCACCGCTCGTGATGTCGCGATGCAATCACCTTATAAAGCTATCGGCAAGGTCGTTGATCGAACTGGATTGAAATTTAGTCCACACGATTTGCGCCGAACTTGCTTGCTCATCGCTGAAGACGTAGGTGTGGACGAGTACACACGAAAACGCATTGTTAATCATACTTTTCAGGATGTGACTGGTAAGCATTACTCGATCAAGAATCCTGAGAAGTTGAGAGAGCCGATGCAGAAAATTAGTCAGAGATGGTTGGAATTAGCGGAGTTGAATTGATATGCAAGGGAATATATTGCCAATAGGAAAGTACAAAGGCCAACCTGTTGAGGTGCTTCAGAACGATCCATCTTATAAAGAATGGTTAACCAATCAACCGTGGTTCCGAGAAAACCACGGACAAATCTATAACGTAATCATAAATAACTTCACAGCACCAACGGAAACCCCAGTGCACAACAAGCTTCAGTCTAGGTTCCTTGACGAAGAACTTCTCAAAAGACTTACAACTTATCTGCTCAAAGATGATCTCGTAGCAGCCTTCGAAATTCACAATTTGGTGTTTGAAAGTAATGGATGGGATCTAACGTTCAATATCTCCGAGCATCTGTTTTGTTTTCCCTCCGCAAACAGGAATGATTGTTGGCAAAACTTGAACTACCCAAGGTGGGACAAAGAAGAATGGCTTGAAAGCGAAGGCAAATGGTCGCGAAAACGTGAAAGTGCTTCTTGGACCACATATGAACGCGCAATGGGCCGCGGCTCAAGAATATGGTTTTACGTAGAGCTTAAACCATCATTGGGTGACGACTATCCATCAGTGTTGCGGCAAGTGAAAAATTTTGATAGAAGTCATTATCTTGATCATAAAGTCGTTGTTGTAGTTGAAGAGTTCAGTAGTTCGGTCGTAACGCTCGAGCAAGTCGTTACGATTTTTGGCCTCAGCAAGATTCATTTGTGCCTTTTGAGCGAATTTGATAAGGCGCCGTAGCTCGAATGGATAGAGCACCAGTACGCGTATGGAGGTGTAGGTTCGAATCCTACCGGCGCTAAATTTTATGGAGTGAGTGATGAACGACTTCAACTCGGATTACTTCTCAATTGGTGGCACTATTGGTGCGCCAGAGACACGCATGGCGAAAGAACTCGACTACTCGAAGTTCTTGAGAGAAGTACCGTCAACTTCGCATAAACAAGGTGGAAACCGCTTCCATATTTCCGTGGCCAATGAGATGCGTGATCTAATCGATGTGATTGGCAAAGAGCGTCATATGAGCCGAAACGAAGTTGTTCAAGAAGCACTCCGGCAGTACATTGCAGAGTATCAAGCGAAAGGAGGGAAATTTGAAAATTAGTGATACTGAACTCGCATTCTGTTTTGCTCTCGCCTTCAACTTATGTGTGTGGTGCGCCAAACTATTCTTCTTTTGTGGAATCTGGCAAGCACTGATGCCACCGCTACCGGTGCATCCAGCTGTTGTGTATCTGCTTTATTCTGTGATGGCGCTGGAGTTGAGAGTGACAATGGAAGGCACGATAAGCGTCATGTAAGCGCAGATGTTTTGTAATGAGTTGGTCCGAAAGGTTTGAGAGTTGGTTGACAGAAGGAGTGATCGAGAATGACCACAACAAAAACTTGTACATTCCAAGACCTGGAAAACCAGATCTTGAAACAGATTGAGAGAATGACAAGCGGCAAGCTGTTCTACGTTGAAATCGAACGAGATTATGCATGGGAGCTTTATTTGGACGGATTCGCGGAAGAGGTTCGCCAAGAGCACAACTGCAACGCCTGCCGAAGCTTCATTCGCCAATTCGCTGGACTCGTGACAATCCAAGACCTCAAGAAGGTCTCTATCTGGGACAACTTGGATAGCTCTGGTGAATATGAAAACTCCATCAAGAACTTGAGAGAGTACATTCACTCGCGTCCAATCACAGACGTGTTTGTCACTATCGATCAGAATTGCGGCACCAAGAGCAACTTTGACGCCAAGCGCGAGATTACATGGAACCATCTTTATGTGCAGGTCCCTCGAGAATACAAAGTGGCCGGTCCCCTACTGGACTCCACAAAAGCTGCACCGAGAGACGATAAAAACGTTCTAAAGCGAGGATTGCAGGAACTAGCGCTTGATGCAACTGAGACCGTACTGGAACTGATTGGGCAGAACTCGCTATACCGCGGCAAAGAATTTGAACCAAATCTAAGAGCATTTCTGGACCTTCAAAAGCAGTTCGCCAAGCTCAACACTGAAGAAGAAAAAGATCACTTTGCATGGACTGCCAAAAGCTCGGGGGCAATTTCCCGGATTCGTAACACGGCGATCGGCACCCTCCTTATTAACCTCAGCGCCGGGATGGATCTTGATCGGGCGGTTTCTGCATTCGAAAGAGTTGTTGCTCCAACCAACTACAAGCGGCCGACCGCGCTCGTCACTCCTAGAATGGTTGAGCAAGCAAAGGAAAAAATCAAAGAGCTCAACCTGATGGAATCGATGGAGCGTCGCTATGCCAATGAAGCCGTCGGTCGTAAATCCGAAGACCCTTTCTAAGGTCGAGGATATTGGGATTGAGGATTTCCTAAAGAACGTCGTACCCGACGCAAAGTCAATTTCGGTGCTCTTGGAAAACAAACACCTCGGCAATTTTGTTTCTATCATCACTGCGAAAGACCCCGAGAGCTTGAGCCCATTTAAGTGGAAGAACGCATTCTCGTGGAGCTATACCGGCGGCATCACCGATTCGATCAAGGAGAGGGTCAAGGAAGCTGGCGGAAGAGTTGAGGGTGAACTCAGGACGTCGTTGTCCTGGTACAACACCGATGACCTAGACATCCATGTCATAGAGCCAAATGGTTGCCGCATCTACTACGGGAACAAAAGAAGCCCATCATCGGGTGGACAGTTGGATGTAGACATGAATGCTGGTTTTGGTCAGACCACGACCCCGGTCGAAAACATCATCTGGCCTGAGAAATCGAAAATGCAGGAAGGAACTTACCGAGTAGTAGTCAATAACTATTGCCGCAGAAACTCCAACAATGTTGGTTATGTGGTCCAGATTGAATGCCAGGGCCAGAGCTTTGATTTCGAAAGCAAAGCTTCGCCGGCAGATAGTGCAAATCACGACGTTGTTTCCTTTACGTATTCGAAATCAGAGGGCGTCAAGTTCATCGGTGAAACGAAGTCGAACGTTGTCTCAAAAGAGAAGTGGGGCGTTAAGACCAACACGTTCCTGAAGGTGACGAAGCTTATGCTCTCGCCAAACTATTGGAGTGGTGCGGTCGGAAACAAGCACTACCTCTTCATGCTCGAAGGTTGCGTGTCTGATGAAACGCCAAGAGCATTCTTCAACGAATTTCTTGACTCATCCCTCGATGAGCACCGCAAGGTATTCGAGATCCTGGGATCAAAGCTCAAAATCGAAGAAACCAATAACCAGCTTTCCGGAGTTGGTTTCTCGGAGACGCTCAGGAACTCGCTGATCGTCAAGGTAGAAGGAAAGTTTACCCGTACTCTCAAAGTTAATTTTTAAAGGAGCAATCATGGAAATTTTCGAAAAGGCATCAAAACTCAAACTTCGTTTTCTCACCTCTCAAGGACACCTGTCCACTGAAGATCTCTGGGAGCTTTCCTTGAGCGATCTAGACACCATTGCAAAGCGTGTTAACAACCAGCTTCGAGACGAGGGTGAGGAATCATTTATCCCGAGCACCACGGCCAAAAAGTCGTCTCACAACGATTTGCGGCTAGAGCTGCTCAAGCATGTGATTAACACCAAGGTTGCAGAGCAGGACGCGAGAAAAGGACGTGCCGAAATGCAGCAAAGACTATCTCAGCTCAAAGCCCTGGCTGAAACGAAGGCAACCGAGCAACTCGCATCGCAGAGTCTCGAAGATATCCAGAAGCAAATTGCTGAGCTTGAGGCAACGTATAGCGAAGGGGTGGTGGCAAAGTAGCCACCACCGGTAGTGGAAAATGCTTAGCGAGAAGTTGGTTTAGATAGGGGAGTTGGTTGAGAATGAGAGCAATAGCAATTATCAGGACTGCGAACGGACAAACAGAACACCGGTTGCCCGATGAGCTAATCAAGAAAAACGAAGAAGGTAAGCGCCTACAAGTTGCGTGGCCGGATTACATCGTTTTGAATGAGCAGCGATATCGTCAGTCAGCGCCTTTTGATTCAACTCGAACAAATGGCGACAGGGTGCAGGGCTATCTATTTAGTTCGACGACGCCGCGCGCATCAGACTTTGGGTTGACAGAAGTAAAGGCTGACAAAGCCGACGGTGACGCCTGGGTTGATGTCGTCAACACTAAGGGCTACAGCTCCTTTGATTTAGTTGTAGGGGCAACTGCCTGCGAGGAAGTTAAGTAAGTGGAAATAAAAGATCGTTGGACAAATCGAGTCCTTTACTCAAACGACAAAATTACCGACTTAAAGGAGTTGGTTATTGACGCTGTGAGAAACGGCGCAAACCTGTCCCGCGCAAACCTGTCCCGCGCAAACCTGTCCCGCGCAAA
>CAYQKX010000058.1:0-50856 GCA_964418155.1 uncultured Candidatus Obscuribacterales bacterium
TGTCCTGCATGCGTCGAGCCGCTCACGTCTCTACTCGGCTACATCGTAGGCTTACGGCTCGCTCAGAGACTGGAAGTCGCCGCCCTGGCGACTTGCCTCTGAGATGCAGCTCGACGCCTCACGGGCGTCATAACTGCCGCTTACGGGCTAACGCTCCCGCCGTCGGTTAAGCGCTTCGCCCCGTCCCGCCGTCGTTACTTCGTGGCCGGCGGTCGGTTCCAGTACTTCGTGTCCACCTTCACGGCGAAGAAGGGGTGCGTCAGACCGTCGATCTGCACCCACAGGATGAAGGGCTTGTTCAGCACGTAGACCTTGGGGGCCGGCTGCGGCTCGCGGGTGACTCCGAAAACGAACCCCTCCTTGACGCTGAAGCCGTGCTCGTCGAGCTTCACCTTCGTCTGCGCGAGAGCGGTCGTGATGGTCCCGCCGCCGCCGGTCATCCCCTTGAGCCACTCCAGGTCGGTGGTGCGGTCCATGTCGATCATGGGCATGGTCAGCTCGTTGTAGGTCTTCCGGTCGGGCTTGTCGCTGGACGTCGGGGTCAGGTCGCGGGCTTGCTTCAGGGTGTTGAACCCCTCGTCCTTGCCGTCCCAGGAGGCGACGAAGACCTTGAACTCGTCGCTGTTGTAGATCCGAACGACCGGTTCCGTGTTGCCCGGGATGTTGAAGAACTGGACAGCCTTCAGCTCGACGCCGTCGTACTCCTTCTTGTCCGAATCCTTGAGCTTGACGGCCTTCCCGGCCCATTTGCCCTCGACGCTCAGCACCGAGGCCGCGCCGAAGTCCCCGCGGCCGAACTTCGGCACCTTGATGGTCAGTCCGTGCTTCTGGAGGAAGTTGTTGATGACCTTCTCGTCGCTGGAAGCGACCGCCTCGAGCATGGAGGCCGGCAGCTTGGTCACCTCGCTGCCGAGGCCGATGTAGTCGCGTACGAACTCCCGCTGGAGCGTGTTGACGCCCTTCCAGTCCTTGACCGGCACGAAGGTCTTGGCGGACTCGAACGCCTTGGCCATGCCGTAGACGCTCGGGGCCGGGGCGTCGACCTTCGGTGGCTGCGCGTTGGCGGGGGTGATGGCGACCAGTGAGGCGATGCCGGCGGTGAGGACCGCGAACACGCCGCCGAAGAGGACCTTGAACCTGTTCATTTGACAGTTTCCCTTGGGTGAAGAGCGCAGACCACTGACGGCAGTTGTTGATGCCATAGTGCGCATATCTCCGCTCTAGTCGCGTGGTAAGACCCCGACAGTCGGTGGTCTCAGAAAGCACATCACGAGAAGCCCGTGCACAGTCGACGGCAAATTCTGATCCACGAATGTGGAATGCTGGCAGAACTGTAGTTGCCGGAAGTGATTGAGTTGCCCTGGGTACCGACTGTGTAGAGGATACTTCGTGATGCCTAGAATGTAATCTGAGCAGATGGCCAATCTCAATCGGTAGGTGAAATTGGCAGTATGTTCGAGAATCCTGCTGTGACTGGGTTTTGTTCGGTCTAGTTCGGGATGTGGTTAAGCACAGCAGAAATTGCATTCTGCAATCATTTGGCAGATAGTGAAATATCGCGTACACGACTTGAAGAACAGGGGGGAGCTTATATCAATGCGGTAATTTGCACGATGGTAGCTACAGTCGTAACCAGAGTTGAAATGCGAAATCCAATTCCTAAATTCAATGTTGCAGCAGATGAGATGATAGATGAAATGCTTGGCGGTTCGCGAAGATGTTGTTGGGGAGTGAGCACCATGCCCTAAATGTTATCGCTACCCTCTGAGAGCCGAGAGTTTTTCAGACACGGCAACAGCATATAAATGAGTTATTCTTTTTCATGCAATGGGTATCAAGCAGTTGGTTCCCAAAAGCGTGGATGGTTGTGCCATCAGATTCAGAAAACGCAAACGGACCGGCGCATCAAGCGCAGTCGGGATCCGATGGTAATGGAGAATCAGCCCATGGTGCTGATTCTCTAGATCTTGTCGCCCAGAGGTCCGACGATAGCGCCGAGCGGATGGAAGAGCACGAGTGGGTGCCCGCTAAAGCGATCGCGGTATCCGCGCTGCAGAGCGAGCCTGTCACCACCACGCTGCTTAACGATGAAGAAAGCACGGTCACGATAAAAGTCGATGCTTCCATTCAAAATCTTCGAGTAGAGGAGCCGGATCTACTATCGGCAAGCGATGAGCCGGTCCTCGGTGAGCTTTTTGCAGATCAGTTCAAGATTGAATTGCTTCTTGGAAAAGGCGGCATGAGCAAGGTCTACAAAGCCGAAGACCGTAAGCTGTCGAGAATCGTGGCGATTAAGACGCTCCATTCACATTTGTTGGAGCAGGAAGAAAGTGTTAAACGCTTTAAACGCGAAGCCAGTTCTGTGGCTGATCTGGAGCATGATTGCATAGTCCGCGTATACGAATGGGATATCAGCAAGGGTGGTACTCCATTCATCGTAATGCAGTATCTGGAAGGAATTACGTTGGATGCGCTGATCGAGCAGGTCGGTAAGCTCTCATATGAGCGGTCTGTTCCAATTTTTCTGCAGATTGCCGAGGCCTTTGGTCATGCCCACACAAAGGGCGTTATACATCGAGATCTAAAACCAAGCAATGTTGTTCTGCGCAACAAGGAAGGCAACGAAGACTCCGTTTGTATCGTCGACTTCGGACTGGCCAAGTTCCTGCCTCATTCGAATAAGACCTCAGCCAGCCTATCCGCCACGGGTGACATTTTCGGCAGTCCTCCATACATGAGCCCGGAGCAGTGTCGAGGCACTAAGATCGATGCGCGAAGCGACATCTATTCGATGGGTTGTCTGATGTACGAAGTCCTAACAGGGACGGCTCCTTTGGTCGGAGAATCTGCGATATCCACTGTAATGATGCAGATCTCCGATGTGCCTGTCGCGTTGAATAACTACGCCAATGTGCCACCAACTTTGGAGGCATTGATTCTGCGTATGCTCGAGAAGGAGCCCGACAAACGTCCTCAATCGATGAGCGAAGTGGCAGCCGAGTTGAGGCATTTTCAGCAGTTGCAGTTAAGTGGTTTGGAGTTTAAACCGACAGAGCTCACCGTTCAATTTCATCAGAGTGTCACCAGGCATAAGAACCGTTTTCTTATATCGTCGGCGATAGCTTTTGCTGTAGTTGCTGCCGTGCTGTTTTCGCTCTACAAATGGGTCGACAACTGGGCCGATGCTCGACTCGTTCCATTTTTCATGGCAAGCATCATTGGTGTGCTAATTGTTTTTCCACTGATAAAACTGTTTGTGCTCAATCAGCGGATGCAAGTGAAGGAGCTCGACGGAGTGATCCCTGGATTGCGTTGGACCGAGGAAGAACATGAAAAGGTGCCGATCACCGAAGAGTTGCGGCAGGAAGCAGATGCAGTCGTGACTGCTCTGGCTAGTGGTACCGCGGACGATGCTAGTTGGCAGCTCGAGCGACTACGCAAGACTTTCGACGCTATCCTTTTCGGTAAGCAGTTTGACGATGCCGAGCTTCGCTTGAACCACGCAGTAGAGGTCCTTCAGAAGAAAGGCGAGGATAAATCGGAGCGCTACTTCTTGGTGAAAGAGCTGCTCGGAGATGTGAGTTTTCAAAAGGGCAACTATGCTCGCGCGGAAGGGTTGTACAGAGAGTCGGCTTATCATCGGGATGGACCACGATCGGATACACGGGGCGTGGAGTTAAAGCTCGCTGACAGTCTTTATCGTCAGTCTCGCTTTTCTGATGCCCAGACTCTATACAGCGCTTGCTTGTTCGCTGCTAACCGCCTCGGTGTGCAGCGAGACAAGGCATACGCGCTCCAGCTCAGCCGCCTCGGCGACTGTTATTTGCAGATGGGCAGTTTTCGACAGGCAGAAGAACAATATGCGAGCGCGATGACTCTCTGGAAAGAGCTGTCTGTGCCGACCAACAAAAACCTCGCATACATCAAGTATGCGTACACGATGGCTAAGCGTTTTATGCCGATGAAGGCAGACAAATCCTTCGCGCTTGCGGTGAGGGAGTTGAAAGAGGACTATGGGACATCGTCTATTCACCACGTCGCAGCATTGAAGCTCTACGCTAATCATCTCTGGCGCGACAAGAAGTTCGTTACGGCGCTCAGGCAGCTAAATGACGCGCAAGCAAGCGGCGAGGATCCCCGTCGGACCGGATGAGCGAGCGGTACCCTCTGTCAGAGACGGACTTTATCAACGCGGAGCTTACGCTCGTTCACATCGGCCATCCTCGGCCGCGAGAAGCGCTAACTGAGCGCACGGGTGCATTTCCGCGAGTCCAAGCCGTTAGAAAACGATCGCCAAGTGTCTGACCTCTGGCAAGCTGGATCGTCGCTCGCCGGCGGCATGAGCGTGAGGAATCTATCAGTGAGCCACAGGGAAGTCTATCGAACGAGTGTGCCGCCTAGATTGTCGATATCTGCTTCCAGTTCTTGCAGCTCTGTGTTGCCTTCTCTGGTGCGGTTTTCAATCCATTCGCCAATTATATCTATGACCTTGGAGCGGAAATACGATGTCTCTAATTGTAAGTGACCCCACGGACCCATCCAGGCGAGAGTCTGGTTGCTGGAAGGCATGTTAGACATCAACTCGGTAACCGCTTTTGGCGATACGCACTTGTCGCCACCGCCCTGCAGGATAAGAACCGCGATGTTCGGCGTGACCTGCTTGCCGAAGGTGACGGTCTTTTCGCAAAAGGCGTCTGTGGACAGCAGATCCAACAACCTGATCTCTTTCAGTACCATCGGATCATCAAGCATCTCCTGCGAGACCTCCGGGCGTAACGAGACTAGGTGAGTGATGAACTGTATCAGGCTTACTTTGTGATTGCGCCGTAAAAGAGCTTTGAACCCTTCCTCAATATCTTTCGGGCTGGCGTACATAGCCGGATTTACGCGCACTGCGGGAGCTGAGAGTATCATCCCGTCGACAAGCTCGTGGTGCTCCGCTGCAAGGCGTACGCAGAAGGTGCAGCCGAGGCTCTCTCCCAGCGCCACTATAGGAGTGTCTGGATATTTTTGCCGGATGAGTTGTGCCAGTTTTACAATCTCGTCGTAACTCTTCGAGTGGCTGACCGCCTTCTTATTGTCGTCTTTCGTACTGAATTTATTCTCGTCATCGAAATAGCAGCGACCGAATCCACGCATGTCCATGGCGACAAAGGAAAAGCCGGACACCGCCAGCGTCCTCGCTAATACTCGATAGCGTCTACCATGAAGGGTCAAACCATGAATGCCCAGGACGATCGCTTTTGGTTTGTTGCCATCGGCGTTGAGCCACTCGTATGTCGGTATGTTCAAAGCTTTCGAGTAATCACCGTCCTCGATGTATTTATACTTGTTAGCGAGTTCCGGCTTAACTACCTCATTCATTTGACTGGGTATCGTGACTTCGCCAGCCTGGGCTGCCAATGGAAATGAGAGAAGAGCAATGCAAGAGAGCAGTAAACTCGAAATAGTTTTTTTCATAACAAAAATTTCTTGGGACTCAGGCTTGGATTGTTGCTGATTATCCGCTAATTCTCGCGCTGGGTAATTAGCGCGTTTTCGGAATCACTCATAAAATGGGTCGAAACGTAGTAGGCTTGCACTTTCTCGGAAGTTTGCGGTTGGACAAAACGGGACAGCCTAGTACCCCAATAATCACATTTTGGACAACAGAGTGGGAAGAAAAGTTGGAGTGAAATCGTAGGGTGATCGCCTTAGTCGTTGTTGACACCAAAGACGATACCGAATATTGCCGCTGTATATACAAACTAGACTGACTCGACTATCGGACATTAAGCTACGAGTCCTTGCCGAGGCGATTTGAAGCTGTTACAGTGTGGTACAAATTGAAAGAGACGCCCCCGGCAGGATTTGAACCTGCGACGCGAGACTTACCAGGTCAAGGCTCTGTCCGCTGAGCTACGAGGGCGTTTTCTCTTTCATTGAGCAAGATACTACTTCGCTCTCGTTAGCGCAAAAGTGCAACTGGATGTGCAAAGGCAGTACTGATCTGGGATTCCGGACATACGGATCGTGATCGATCGTGTGCCGTTCCAATATGTGATTGACTCTTTACCGCATGATCTCTGGATCTCGATATAAATCCTCTTAGCTTGACCGGTGTATATGCAATCGATCGAATTGCGTAATCGTCCATGGAGAGCGGCTAAGCACTATCCATGGTGACAGTGGTGCCCGCTATTGTGCCGCTATTGGATTAGCGGAGATTAATCAAAATGGTCCGAATTGGCGCCTGTTGTTCTCTGTCTGCGATAGTTTTCTGATTTGAGCGTCCCCCCCGTCTGCTGGCTTCCAATGCGGCTCTTCGTCGATTTCGGGTTGGGCTATCTGGTGATAATGAAAAGTCTGAAAACCTAGACTGGGTAAGGGGTGGTGATTCCGTGATGGTCACCCTCGGCTTCTAACTCTTACAGGCTTCTCTCGTGGGGCTACGGGTCGGCGTTTTGAGGCGTTGCTGGTATCGACTGAGTACTAGCGCGGTTCCGTGACGTTGGTGAGTGATGCAATCTGTACCAATCCGCTATTCATGCGGGTTTTCATGTGACTTCGAATGTCTGAGGCGGTAAGATTGAAGTGTACCGAATATATCCCATCTCGGTACAGTCGCATCAAATCTGAGTCACCAGTACATCGATTGAGGTCTCTAACATGCAAGTCGTTTATGCTGATTTCGGTACAGTTGCAAAAATCAAGTCACCACCGGTCAAGCGAAAGAACGGAGAGGCGAGAGCGAGAGAATACCTGACCAAGGACGAAGTCAACACGATGCTCGATGCTGCCAGGTCAACAGGTCGGTATCCGCTTCGTGACTACCTTCTGATACTGGTTGCTTATCGGCATGGTCTAAGAGTCGCTGAGTTAGTAGGTTTGAGGTGGGAGCAGGTTGATACAAAGACGGGGCTACTGCATGTCAAACGCGTCAAGAATGGGACACCATCAACACATCCACTGTCGGCTACTGAACTGAAAGAACTCAAGAAGCTTCAAAAGCAGTCGTCATCACCCTTCGTGTTTGAAGGTGAGCGCGGTCCGTTGTCAGAGCGAGGTGCTTTCAAGATAGTTCAGAGAGCCGGACAGTTAGCCAATCTACCGTTCCCTGTCCACCCCCACATGCTTCGCCACGGCGCTGGCTTCCAACTTGCCAATAAGGGCATGGACACAAGAGCTATCCAGCACTATCTCGGACACCGAAACATCAACAACACTGTCAGGTACACGCAGCTATCGGCAGAGCGATTCAAGGATGTTGTCGATATCTTGTAGCCTAAACTGGATAGAGCTCGTGCGTGATGGGATTCTCGTAAGCAGGACCCCAATCAGTGCCGTTAAACGTAAAGCCCGCAATTAGCGAGAAAGCGATAATCCAGAGAGCCATTAGCCACAGCGGTGTCCAGGCAAACAGTGGGTGTAGACGTCGAGTTGTCATCGCGACAGTATACTTCAATCATCGCAAGTTGGAGTAAGCATTGTTAGTGCCATGTCGACGAATGATTTGTTCTTCAAACGTACCGCTTTCCAGGTAAGCAGCGGTAGCCAGAGGCAGTACAACGCCAAGAAATAGAGAGGTAACGGCGACGACCATACCGAGTACCCACAGTGGCGGATTCAATAGCCTCGACTTCTTCATCCAACCATCTTACTACTTCTTCGCCACTTCCGTCTGTGACTTCTGGTTGAGTTCGTGTCTCGTACTTTTGGAGAGTGTGATGGTGACTGCCGTTCTATCCGGGCGTTCGCTGAATATGTCTGACTTGGTTCCGTTCGGTGTTATCTCGACGACCGTTTCGTCCTCAACCCAACCGTGTTTATCGACCTTCACCTGTTCACCTGACGCTTCTGCTGAACCAGAAATCAGCATAAACGCCGAAACTCCAACGATTAGCTTCGACATTGCGAACACCTCCATCGACTGACTCGATAGTAAGACAGAACTCTAACAAACATCTGTCATCATCAAGAGCTAGCAATCATCACGGTCTCCACTATCTATATACCACTACTGCCGGCACTCGTAACGGCGTCGGGTAGCGAAGACGCGCATGGATACTGAGGTACCGGCATGCGGGGGTACACCCCCCCCCCGCGCTCGAATCCGCTAATTTTTCTTGATGTCGTTTAAAATTGCAGATATTTTTCTGTACTTTTTTGGTCCTCGCAGTCAGCATCAACTGTCTTCAGCAGCCATTCACATGAGTACGCAGCCACTGGTATACGCGTCCAATACGCTTGATGATAAGGTGTTCGTCTGGGTCGTCGGTTTCAGTCAGCCTCTGTTGCAACAGACTCCAGATGTATTCGACGTAGACGTCATTAAGAGCGCTGATGTTGACGTGCCGGTCTTCTCTGACGCAGGCTTCTTCGACTTCTTTGGTGGTGAGGTGGTTGTTATCTATCAGGTGTTGGTAGGCTCTGAAAGCTGCTCTCAGTTGAATCTCATTTCTCATCGCAAATTACCTCGACATCAATCGCATCAAAGACTGTGTGACCGACTGTATCCAAGACCAGCCTCTCTACCGCCTCGACAATCGCTCTAAGTCGTTCGACAGATATGGTCCGGTAGCTTGTACTTATGGCGCTTCCGTCGATATGGTTGAGTAAAGCTTTCACGAGGTGGTCTGGTGGCGCGATTCTTGGGTGTTCGACTAAATTCACGAAGGTTCGCCTCAAGTCGTGAGGGTTGACCTTGATACCACACCTATCCCTGACTAGTTCGACTGAATACCTGATGTCGACTACCGGCTCGTAAGTCCTCAGATTCCAGAAGACGTAAGGGCAGCTGTTGCGATTGGCTTCGAATCGACGTGTCAACAGCATCTCGAACAAGTAGGGACCGAATGGCAAGTGGTGACTGAAGCCGTTCTTCGTATCGCCTGGTTCGGTTGCGGTAGATGCTTTCAGTCTTATGACGCGGTTCTCTAAGTCGACCTTGTTCCAAGTCAACCTCGTCGCCTCCGAATATCTGAATCCGGTCAGTAACAGGAACACCAACAGATCCGAAGCTGGTTCCGGTGCTTCTTGAACTGCCGACCACCAATCTCGTAGCTGATGAGTGTCGAGGTATTTGTCTCTGGTAGATCGGTTCTTTCTATACCAGAGGCGTTTGTCCGTTAGAATTTTGGTTGGATTCCTGCCGTTTGCATATTCGACACCGAAACCCTCACCCATACTGTAATTGAACAGTGCCTTCAACGCCCTACCTGCGCCGTTTGCCAGAGACGGAGTGTCGCAAATCTCTACGTGTCTGGTTTTTATCATCTCAGGCGTTATGGCGTTAATTGGCAAAGAGAGCCAATCCGACACGGTTGCGGCTAAGATTTTGTGATACCACTTTGCAGTAGATGGCTTGAGTCGTCGGCAGTAGGCGTAGTCAGCAAGGACTTCGGCCAGCGTTGGCGCAGGCTGGACTACAAGTATCGTCTTTGTTACAGGCATACTCTTGAACCTCCGAATTGAACGGACCGCGAACACGAACAACGCGACGCAAAGCTCGACAAACGGCGAACTATCAAGGTGGTAAAGCGAACCGATAACTATTCGACCCTATCACTCTCTGGTGCTTTCGTCCAGAACTTGACATAAAGCCAAGCAAGACAGACGAATACTTCGTTCGTGTGGAGTATTTATCTCTCAGACCCTTCTAAACGCTTCTATAAGCCCGCCGGATGCCACCGGTATTAGTATCACCCGTCCCGACGAATTGCGCAGCTCACAGAGCCTTATCGCATGGCCGGATTGGGTTGGGGTGGTGCATTATGGTTGGAAAGTACTCGTCGATGATGAGGTTATTTTGAAAGACAATGGTAGATTCGACGGATCACCATATGCAGTGTCAGCCGCGCAAAAAGCCAAGAGACAAGAAGTCGATAGAAGGAAGGTCAAGGCGGATAGAAGACCGCCGAACCAAAGAATGTACCGAGACCCAATCAGAGACCTTGTAAAACGATGAACGACAATTTTTATACACAGCCTGGACAACTTTGGGGCGACGGCTCTGGATTGGCGATGGCGAATGCAGGCTACAGCTGGTCGGGAACAAATGGCTGGACGCTACCAAACAGCTCAATCGGTCGGTCGACTTCACATCTGAAGGTCCTGGACTTAATGGGTGGAACGCTCGCTCCAAGCCAAGCTTCAACACCATCATCAAGGATATGGTTAAAGGTTCATCGTTCGGTAAGTTTGGCTACGACCCTGACAGAGCAGCGAACAAGATCGGTGGTAGTGGTCTGTTTGACGCGGTTCGAGTATTGGACGACCAAGACAACAATTCCCTGATTATTCGTGGCTAAGTTCGAATCCGCGCTCTTGCATGGGACTATACCTTGATGGATATGCCGAATTACAGACCGGACACCTCTGCAAATTGGAACCAACAATATCTACCGCAACCGTCTCAACAACAGCTACAGAAGTTCGTTAACAGCCTGTCTCCAGACATCTTGCGGTTCTATCCAAGCTTGAAGCGACAAGTGGGACTGCCATAAGACAGCTACACTCTGAAACCAATCGTTCGCTTTTTTGTCACCATCCGTGATATGGTCGAAACAGCCAACCCTTCTCGGCTCAGCATTAAACTTCAGGAGACCTTCTGATGCAGACATATTTTGTAGTGAGCGAATTACGCACCGGTCGCAGTAGACTTTTCGAAACAAGCAGCCGAAACGAGGCAATCAGGTTTGCCGAGCAGCTTTGTCAAAGTCAGTTAGTCACAGCAACAGTGGCAAAGACGGACATATTCCCCGTGAACGGCAGACCTGCGGATCGACTCGTGACGGAGTTCGCGATCGAGAATGGAAGAGTCGCAGAGCGGCGCTGCCATGGGTGGCTGTCTATACCTCTGTAAAAAGCAGGGGCAGATAATAGGGCACCCTCGGTGGTGGCAGTTGTTTTGAAAAGGATTAATTTTTTGTATTGGTACCTTGCCTAGCGTACATACGTTTGTTATCCTGGTAATAGAAATTCCCGAACAGCTAAGGCTGCCGGGCGCGAGGCTCCTGAAAGGGAGCTTCTGCTTTTGTGGCATTTGCTAAGTGAAAACCCGCGTTTACGTTGACGGCTTTAACCTTTACTACGGCGCTCTGAAAGGGACGGCGTATAAATGGCTAAATCTCAGTAAAATGTGCAAGCTCTTGCTGCCAAAAAACGATGTTGTTCGAATCTACTACTACACTGCCGACGTGAAGAACACGCCCGATGACCTTAACAAGGAGTGGCGGCAGGGACGTTATCAGAAGGCATTATCTACGCTGCCAGACGTGACGATAGTGAAGGGGATTTTCACGCAAAGCATAAACCGCTTCCAGAAGGCGGATGGGACAGGACCAGTTGATGTGGTCAACATCAAAGAGAAGCGCTCCGACGTAGCCCTCGCTTGCCAGTTACTTTCGGATGGGCTGTTCAAGCAGTTCGAAGTTGGGGTGCTCGTCTCTGGTGATTCCGATTTTGTCCCACCACTCAAGATGCTCAAGAATAGCGGCGTCGGAGTCGGAGTATTGGACCCTCAGCGAGAGGGAACGCCAGATAGCGAGCTAAACAAGTTGGCTCTGTTTTACAAGCCGATTCGAGAAGGTGTGCTTAAAGAGTCGCAATTCGACGACACTCTAATCGACTCGCAGGGAAAGAAGTTCAGTAAACCTCCCGACTGGAAGTAAGACCCGAAGAATCTCTCTAGCGCCTGCGGCGGGCGCGCTGCTTCGCAGCTTGTTTTTAGAAGTATTTTTTTTCTTCAAGCAGAACCAGCAACAGACGAACGTTAGTGAGTCCCGATGAGGACGAAGTCCGAATCCAGCGAGCTCGCGAGCGAGGCTGCTTAGCTCTTGGTTCAAAACGAACTATATTTTGCTACACCTGCTACACGTTTGATACACCTGCTGCGACCTGCTTTAAAACTGTCGAAACGCTCATAGGATAATCTTCTTCAATCTTTGCTACACCTGTTACACCTATTACACCTGTTACACCTGTTACACCTCTATACGAGAGAGATTTTGTTTTGACTTCAATCATATAATTAGCGACATCTGCGGAACGAACGAAGTGAGTGAAGCGCGCGCGTTCTCAGCGCGCAATTCTTCTTTTTTCTTGTTCTAAAATTCCGAGAGCAAACCCGACAATTCCACCACGCCATCTTTGGAGCGTGTAGCTGGTGTATCAGGTGTAGCAAGTCCGGAAAAGGTTATTCTGTTTAGCTTCTGGCGCTCGCTCTTTGTTACACCTAGTACTAAAGGCGGTGTAGCAGGTGTATCAAATTAAGATAGAGCGTTTGCCTTCAGGCAGTACACGCGCTGTTGTCCTTCTGGTGTTCGCTTATTGAGTTGTTTTTTGTTTGCGGAGTCGACCACTAAGATTCCTCGCAACTCCAAGACTTTCACGACCTCTTTCACGTCGAAGCCTTTGCAAAGCTCTGCCTTAAAAGCCTGCGGCAAGACCCAGTATTCTAGGAGCTCGCCGTTATTGTAGTTTGCGTAGCCCGCCCTGTTGTACGTCTTTTGACTACTATCTTTGCCAAGCGGCTCGAATCGGCTGCTGCCGTGTTGCTCAAGAAATCGTGCTACTTGGTTGATGATTTCGTTCTCTTCGAGGTTGTTTGCTTGTCCCTGGTTTTCAATCCAGTTACCCAGACACTCTACACACCCCGCAGTAGCATCTCCTTTGTCCCATCCTGTCAGGTTCATCATCGAGGCAATTTCACCAGCAGCAGCTTTGATGGCGAACTGTTTGACTACTCGCCTGACTTGGTTCGAGTGATTTGAGTATGCGGCTTCAAACTCTTTGATGAGCTTCTTGGCGGTCTTGCACCAGTGCTCGGGATTTTCGGCAAGAGATTCAAGGTATTTTACACCGATAGTTCCGAAGTAGCTTGACGCGCCCTTGGTCAGCGCCTCCGCAAATGCCTTCGAATCGGCGTGGTTATGAAGGTTCTCGAACACTCCAAAACCCTGACCGGCATCCGCTTCTATGTCCACAAATCTGACTTCCTGTCCCGCCCTGGTTTTCCTCTCCCTTCTTGCATATGTTGAGCCAGTGAGATTTCGGCTGAAGACATCAGCGCCACGGTCCAGCCGCCAGGCTGACGGAGGTCACAGTCCTTGTTTAGTCTCCCTTTTTGGTTTGCCGTTCATCAGCATGTATACGGTGGTCCCGATTTCGCGAGCATCAACCTCTGCAAGTTCGTCTAGAGGCAAGGGTAGGCAGTTATGAGTTCGGGCAATACTTTCAATCGCATTTCCTGTCGCTCGCCACGTTTTGACGAAATCTGCTGGAGCTCCAAACACAGAGGCTCCGACTTGTAGAGTAATCGTTTTGCCAATAGAACTCTGTCCTCTGAAGTTGACGCCATTTGATTGCTCGCCCAGCAAACCGAGGAAAGGTGCCGACAGTGACGTGCAAACAGCCGTAATGAGTCTTGAGTTGTCTTTGCAGAGGTCTCCAACATTTGCCCTCCACTCATCTGTTGTTCCTGACTGCTTTACCAGGCTTGTCGTCGCGGTTGTGCTCTGATAGATAATTAGTTCTTTGGTAGTGCCAATGGTCTGGTTGGGAAGCACAAATGAACCGTCAAACCAGCCTGTCTGGCTTACGCATCGGGCTCTCTGGACGGGAGACTCTCCCTGGATATACTTGGTCAGAAGGTTATGATTCTCTCTGCCTGGTTCGATCTCGGCACCAAGTCTCAATAACTCGCCGCGCATCTCTGCTCCTTCGTTCCGAAGGAGAGTGTTTGGCATTGCCCACTTGTGGCTGAAACCATCAGGGTCTACGATTTCCAGAAGCCTTCCCCACTCTGTGCTATTCTCGTCTCTGGTTTTCGCGAGGACTTTGATGGTTGAGGCGATTCGTTTCAAGTCGTCTTTATCTTTATAGAAGACGCCTTTCTCGTCGACCGTGAAGTTCGTTGATACCTGCTGCTCGCTTGCTTCACTGGTGGCGGTAGTGGTACTATTTAGTTTGTTCATAAAAATAACCATATCAAGCTCAACCTGCCAGGACACTCAGTCGGCGGGTTTTGCGTTTTTGTAATCACATTGTTGTCGACGTCGTCATCAGTCGGCGTCTTCGTTTAGTTCGCAGCCAGGCTCTACGCAATAACTGCTCACCAGTCGGTGTTTGTGTGGTTGGGCTGGTTGTGTGGTATTGGTGTTTGTCGGCTGTGTGAAAAGTCTTTCAACATCAGCCTTCTTGTAATAGTCGAAGCCACCAACTCTCACTGGGACTAGCACTCCGCGCTTCTTCCACTCTGTAAGTGTGTTCTTACTTTTTAGCCCGAACATCACCTCTACTTCTTTCCTTCTCAGCAACTCGCTCATCAACAACCTCGACAATGACGCCACTAACAACGGTGACTAGAAGGATTGTCTGACGAGGGTTCGGACGAAGCAATGTAGAACAATAGGGTCTGGGAAAGCGGCACTATTACTTGCTGCTAGTCAGCTTCTCTTTGGCGCTCTTGATGACGCTATCGAAGTTCGTTCGGGGAGTGGTTGCAGGTGGGACAACGTTGGATTTTAAATAGTCTTCAATCTGTTCTGGCAGAAACGCTATTCTTCCGTTAATCCTGACGTGTCCAATCTTTCGGGTTCCGACCAGCCTTCTTGCTGTTTTGACGCTTAAACCTTGCGCTTCACAAAAGTCTTTAAGCCAGATTGCGGTAGGGATGGGTTTGGTCGATGGTGTCTGTGTTTGCATCGAATTAGCTCCTGTTTAGTTTTGTGTTCGGGTCAGGTTCGTGCAACAATACTCCCAACAATCAACGATGATGTCCATCCTGGTGGTCATCGGAAGCAGCGCAACAAACCCGACATATCCCCGACATGACCTACCGAAATCTATTTAGCTCCAACCAGTGGCACGTTTGCGAGAATTACGAATCTGTCGATTCACACTTGAAATCGTCTTCGCCAGGCGATCCACAAACACGCTGGAAGAAGATACTTAGACCGACCGGTAATGTGAGTCGGTCTTGGGAGCTGGGACACCAGCTAACACAAGACAACATGCTCAAGGATTGGCTTGGTAACGGCGATTTGATGGATTGGATTTCATATTACGGGCTGCCGTGCGAGATGGACGAGTTCGACGGACCGACTACCGAAGAGCTTGAGACAAAGCGGTTGAGGCTACAAGTGTTGTGGCGAGCATACAAGAGACTTCAAGCAAAACCGGACAAACCGAACTTTGACACTTTTCTCCTTATAGATGGTCTGGTTCCTGCTGCTGGCTTCGTCTCGATAGCTGATGAAATCGCTCAAGAGCACGGATATGACGAATACCAGTTAGTACCAGCCTCGGTGCCAGAAGAAGAGCTGAAAGCCCTTGGTAAACGCAACTTTCGAGATATTCTTGACGGTGTTAATCCTTTTCCCGCGCAGGGTGTGCGCATCAAGCAGGACTATGCGGAAGCAAGAGATGAATATCCGAAGGCTAGATGGTTTAGCTGGACAGATGATGACAAGACTGAGCCCGTCGGTAACTGGACACCCAGGGTGATGCTGCACATTGGCAGGCTGGCTGACGGCGTGAAGTTTGAGGCAGATGTTGACGAGTTGATAGTGAGCCCGGTGGAGGCACTGACCGAAGGTATTAAGCAGTGCTTAGCGGAAGAGGTAAACGCAACTTTGTCCGGCATCCAGCCTCGTGTTGCGCTGGTATGTGGTTCGTTTCAACAAGAATGGAGTGTGCGCAATCCGCTGCAGGCTATGTGCTTGTCAATGTTGAGAAGACTGACTCTGTCGGACTTGTGGGCGGTTTGCGAAGTGTGTGGTACCAGTTATGAAAAGACACGTTCGGACAAGTTGACGTGTTCTGAGACTTGTTCGAGACAAAGGCTGCGACTAAAGAAGAAAGGAGGTCGTTAATGGGAATTAAGAAGCTTGGATACAATAAGTTCGAAATAAGAAAGAACTATAACGGTACTGAAATCCGGCGCATCGTCAGGGGTTCTAGGGTCGATGCTAAGCACGTGCTAGCAGAAATTGAACGAGAGATTGAGGCAGCAAAGAGTGACAATCAGGTATGGACGGGCATTGAGAAATATCGAGGCAAGCTGAAAACCTTCGAAGAATCCGCTGCCGACTACATCTCAGCGCTCGTAACAACAAAGCCAAACACAGTCGAGACATACGGGAGTGTTCTGAAAACCCACTTGTTACCAGCCTTTGCGACAATACCGACCCGCGCGATAGATAGAAACGCCGTCGATAAATTCAGAGTTGCCCTTGCTAACAAGCGACAAGCCCGCTCAGACAAGCCGTTGAGCACAGCAACGGTTAACCAGCTATTAGCCGTGCTGAAAGTTGTCTTAAGACATGCAGAACGAGTCGGAGATATAGACCGAGCCCCAGAGATTCGAAGATTGCCGAAGCCGAAGAACGACATTCAGCCTTTCAGCAAGGAGGAATTAGCTGCGATTTTGGATGCGGCTGAATCCGATTGGGCGCCTGTTTTTAAGCTGCTTGCTGGCACTGGCATGAGAGAAGGCGAAGCGTTTGCTTTGACTTGGAGTGATGTTGACTGGAATAGAGAAGAGATTCGCATCAGCAAGACATTCTCAAGAGGTCACGCAACAGCACCGAAAACCAGAGACTCAAATCGCACTATCTCGCTGACTCCCATCGCTCTGGAGGCTCTACGAGAGCTCAAGAGTCGAGGTGTGATGGAGATAGGCGGGAACATAATTCCGAGATATCAAAAGGGCTTAGAGAGCCGTCTGAGCTATGCTTGGAACAGAGCCATAAAGAGAGCCGGAATAGAGCATCGCCCCGTTCGTCAGTTGCGCCACACGTTCGCCTCCTTGTTATTACAAGATGGAGTCGAGGTAGGGTGGGTTAGTCGGCAGCTTGGACATTCATCGATGAAAACAACCTTCGACTATTACCTCAGATTTATTCCTTCAACTTCCGAGATAAACAAAGCAAAAGCAGCATCAACTTTCGCCTCACCCAAACACACCCACGATATTCCAAAAACTGGTCAGTGAAGTGGGAGTAAAAGTGGGTGTGTTGGTTGTATGGACCGTTGTAGTAGAGAGCCGAAGACTTAATCCTAGCAAGGCTTTACGCCGATTCGGCTGTGTCTATACTGATTATCCGCTAATTCCGTAGAATATGCCGTCTTTGACAATGTGGGTGAGCGCTGCAAATTTCCGAAAGTTGCGCTGATCCGGATGCTCACTTTTGGTATCTCAGTAGTTATTAAGGTATTTCCATTGCATTATTGGATAGGATAAAAGAGGCACATTCTCTTTATTCAGTCCAAAACGGGGTCATTAACATGCGTGAGGACAAGGCGCTATTTGCGCGGCTTGGCAAATCGAGTAAGAAGTTTTCTCTAGTGGCGACGGCGGCGTCTTTGTTGCTTGCTTCCCTGGCGACTTCGGCTATGGCTGCGGATTGCGCGGATAAGAAGAAAATTTGCGAAGCGCAAGAGAAGCTTTCGCTGTCTAAAGGGCTTGTCTTAACTTCGCCGGCGGATCAGCACGATGTGTTTGGCTTCAAGAAAAGAGAGCTACCCAGCCGTCCTAAAATTGGTTTGGCGCTCGGCGGTGGCGGCGCTCGCGGCGCGGCTCACGTTGGCGCGTTGAAAGTGCTGGAAAAGGAAGGCATCAAATTTGACTACATTACCGGGACCAGTATTGGAGCGGTAGTCGGTGGATTGTATTCCGCCGGAGTGCCTTTGAAGGACATGGAGACAGCGTTCGAAAGCGGCAAGCTCATGCGCAATTTCATGACTGTGCCTCTGACATTTCGTATCGCCGTGGCGCCGGTTCTTTTCGTGCCGAGGCTGTTTGGATCTAAACCTTACGATGGTCTCTATCGTGGAAATAAGTTTCGCAACTACGTGAGGAAAGATATCACCGTGCATGAGCTCGACATTGAGGAGCTCAAGGTGCCGTTTTCCGCTGTTTCACTCAATCTTGTAGATGGCAATCCATACATGATCCAGCGGGGCAATCTGGGCTTCGCGATGCAAGCCAGCACTGCGGTGCCAGGTCTGCGCAAGCCGGTAGAGGTTGACGACAAGCTTCTGGTTGATGGTGGAGTGATATGCAACCTGCCGGTGAAGCAATGCCGCGAGATGGGAGCTGACATCGTTATTGCGATCAACATCGATCATCCATTCCTGAATCAAGACAAAAACGTATTCAGAAGAGTCGGGAGCGTGGCTCAGCGAATGCTTGATTGGGACCTTTACACCCTGGACAAGGCGCAGGCTGACATCGCTGATGTTGCGATTCATCCGGATACAAGCGGCATTAGTTTGATTTCGCGTAGCAAGAAAGATGCGCGTAAAGGCGTGATTGCAGGAGAGAAGGCCGCTAAGGATGCGTTGCCTTCAATCAGAAAGACGCTGAGCGCATACGGCATCGTCACCAATCAGACTAACAATGAGCCGGTCGCAGAAGCGTCGGCAGCAACGGAATAGCATCGCTTCATAGCAGGAGAGCAAGGGAAAATGAAAATGCCGAGCCTGACAGTGCAAATCTTTATCGGGCTAGTCATCGGCATTTTGGTCGGCTGGCAATTCCCGGAAGTCGGCGTCAACTTGAGTGTGGGCGCCGACGTTTTTCTGCGATTGATCAAGACGATTATCGCGCCGCTCATTTTCGCCACGCTGGTGGTTGGCATAGCCGGTACCGGAAGTATGCATGCCGTAGGACGACTGAGTCTCAAGTCACTGATTTACTTCGAGGCTGTAACGACTTTTGCGCTGTTCATCGGTCTTTTGGTGGTCAATGTTATGCAGCCGGGCGCTGGTATCAGTTTGGCTGCGGCGACCGGCGGCGCGTCTAATGCCACTGCTGAAGCGCTTTTGGCTAAGCAGCCTCAAGGCGGAGAGCTGATAACCCATGTATTTCCAACCAGCGTCATCGATGCAATGGCTCGTGGAGATGTGCTTCAGATCGTTGTTTTCACCATCCTCTTCGCGACTGCTGCTTCTGCCGTCAAGGCCGACCCGGTAATCAACCTGGCTAGATCGCTTGCAGATGTGATGTTCAAGTACACGGAATACGTGATGAAGGTGGCGCCTGTGGGTGTCGCGTGTGCGATGGCCGCGACGGTAGGAAAGCATGGTCTGACGGTCTTGCTCTCCCTCGGCAAACTTGTTGGCACGCTTTACCTGGCCCTCGTTATTTTCGTCGTCTGTGTTTTATTGCCGATTGCTACTTTTGCTCGTATACCGATCAAGAAGTTCGTCGGTGCGGTTAAAGAGCCATTTATAATCGCCTTCTCAACAACCAGCAGCGAGGCTGCTTTGCCGAAAGCTATGCTGGCAATGGAACGGATTGGCGTGCCGCGCAGCATCGTGAGCTTCGTACTGCCGCTCGGTTATACATTCAATCTGGATGGTACGACTCTCTACCTGTCTCTGGCTGCCATGTTCGTAGCCCAGGCCGCAGGCGTCAATATGCCGATAGAGCAGCAGCTTCTCATGCTGTTGACCCTCATGCTCACGAGTAAAGGCGTTGCGGCGGTTCCAAGGGCTTCCCTGGTGATTTTGGCGGGGACCCTGGCGACCTTCAATTTGCCGCTCTCTGGGATAGCTTTGATTCTCGGTGTCGACACGCTTATGGACATGGCGCGGACTTCGGTTAACGTGCTCGGTAACTGCCTCGCCTCTGCTGTCATCGCCAAGTGGGAAGGCGTGTTTGGAACATCGGATGATGTCGTGCCGGATAACCTCGATAATGGGCTTCCAGAAGGCGTGAGTATTCCCGCAGAAGCGACGGCGGTTAATTAGCCTTTCGCTCGTTGTTCAAAATGGTTGTCTCCTTTGAGAGCAACCGGCGCTTCTCGTGGGCTGTTGGAATTCCAACTGACGAATACTTGTGTTTGTTAATCAAATAGACAGATTGTCGAACTTTGTGTGCCACTGCCAGTGGTGCAACTCGGTTTTTAGGCAATTAAAAAGCTGTTGAGATTGTGTGCGTGCGTAATCAATCGGTACTAGCGATCAGCCGCCAAGGATGTCAGGTAGATGAAATTATTCACATGGATCGAACGAGTGATATTGTAGATACCGTATCGATATCCGCTCCAGCTCTCAAATTACACCTTTATTTCCACCTCACACTGTTACAACTAGTGCAAGCGTCCGCTACGTTGCGGATTTGGGAATTTGGAATAAAATAGAAAGGTTGCCCCTGGACATGTGGTTGCTCGAAATGATCCCACTCTGATCGAGCAAGCGGAGGAGTGCCAATGCCCAATTGGAACCCGTCCAGGGGCTGACACTTAACCTATCATTGCGTGTAGCGAATTTGTATTTGTGTTAACAACTGTCTTGGTAAAGATTCCCAATGGCAGTATCCGCATATCGACGCAATTTTATCTAAGTTTTCCTCGCGCGCTTCGTGTTGGTATTGTTAGCTTTTGAGCGGCTTGCGGCATATTGTATTGCGCCCCCAGAGCGGAGTTTGGATGTCGATTCATGCGCAAAATCCGTATCTGATCAATATCGATTGAAGTGATACTATTCGAAGCGCTAGTGGTGCCACGCGAGGAGTTATAGCAAATGTTCGATGGCGTCAGGGTTCTCGTTACTGGATGCAGCGGATTTCTCGGTCCGTGGGTTTGCAAGAAGCTCATTTCAGCTCGTGCGATTGTGATCGGCGGCGATATAGTTTTTCCTTCGCAATCTAGAATTCACGAGCTTTCCAATCAAATGCAGCTCCTACCGCTGGATATCGTGGACATGGAGCAAGTCCAGCAAGTGATAGTTACTAACGGTATTGAGTTTGTTTTTCATCTTGCTGCTCAAGCCCTTGTCGGCGTGGCTTTGCAAGATCCGTTGACAACAATATCTACAAATGTGATGGGCACGGCGAATATTTTAGAAGTGGCGCGCCAGCTTAGTACTGGTTCCAATGCGCTTAAAGGCATTGTGGTCGCGTCGAGCGATAAAGCTTACGGCGATCAGATCAAACTTCCATATTTCGAAGATGCGCCGATGATGGGACGCTTTCCCTACGACGTATCGAAGAGTTGTGCTGACCTGATTACCCGCAGTTATTTTTATTCGTATGGATTGCCTGTTGCCGTGACACGTTGCGGCAACCTGTATGGAGGCGGAGACATCAACTGGAGCAGAATCGTGCCAGGGACCATCCGCAGTCTTCTCGAAGGTTCGTCTCCGATCATTCGCAGCGACGGCACCCTGGTTCGCGACTACATATATGTGGAAGACGCTGCCGATGCGGCTATTCTTGTAGGTGAGGCGTTGATGCGGGATGATACTATCCATGGTGAAGCGTTCAATATTAGTAACGACAGTCCTATGTCGGTCATTGAAGTTGTTGATGCGATCCGTGATGTAATGGGCATTAGCGACCTCGCTGCAGTAGTCGAGAATACGGCGCGAGGCGAGATCAAAGAGCAATTCCTCAGCTCACAACACTTGAGAGCCAAGCTTGATTGGGAGCCCAAGATTGGATTCCGCAAGGGACTGGAGAATGCTGTGGACTGGTATCGCAGCTGGCACTCTGCATCTGTTGCGTTCAAGGGGCAGTTGGACTAAAGCCTCCGTGCATGAAATTGATTTGTTGTTGCCGGGAGTCTGGGCGAAACACATGATGTAGGCAAAGCTAGAAGGTTTGGCAAGGTGCGCGAAAGTGTGTCAGCCAATTGCCAGATTGTTGTCCTATCTTGAGTCTGTTACCACGTGATGTTCAGCCTGCTCAAATGCATTGTGTCGTTGGTGCTGAACTGGAAGATAAGGTGCGGTTATGGATGTGGATGGCAGAGCGCGAGGCTTGCTGGCATATTACCTGTCTAAACTGCCTGATGAGCAGCTCTCTCGTGCCACCAAGAAATCTTATGCCTCTATCGCCAGACAGTTCGTGTATTTTCTGGAGGAGTCAAAGTTAGTAGAGGAGCTGACGACTGCTTCGTTCAGCTCGATTGCCCAAGCCTTTCTCTCATCGGAATTCGATGGCAACGGCTCATCGATCAACGCACGTGCGTCAGCGATAAAGCATTTTTTGAGAACATTGGGTGTGCCATGCGGAACGCTGGAGCGTCCGCTGGTAAGGCTCACGACACGTGAGTGTTTGACAGATCAGGAGCTAGGTTCATTTTTCGATTGTGCTAGGAATTTTGATTCGCGGGACAGAGCAATAGGTCTGATCTTCGCTACCACCGGAATCCAATTGAAAGAATGTGTCGCGTTGAACTTGGATAACATAATCTATTCGGATGGTGTTCTTTCTTTGGAGATCGTGAGCAAAGTCCGTCGAAGGGTCGTGAGAGTGACTGGAGAAGCGCAAAGTGTTCTTGAAGAGTATCTGGAGAAAGCAAAGCCTCACCGAAATTTTAGTCATCAATATCAGGCATTGTTTATTGACAAAAGCGGTGAACGAATGTCGATGAGGGCGTTGACAGCGGCAGTTCGAAAAATCGGCTGGGCGGCCAAGTTGGCGATCACTCCTGCTCTTTTGAGGGTAACGACCTTAACAAAAGCTGCTCGTCAAAATTGCGATGCGGCTACGTTGGCACAGTTTGCGGGTTTTGAAAGTCTGGAGTCTGCGAGACGAATAATTAGAGCATCTTCAAAGGACGTGACGCGAGGATCTGTTCGAGAGGACCTAAATAACTGGTGTATTGATGTTTCTCAAAACAGCGGAGCAATCGGATTCATAAAGAGCTAGGTCACGGCGAACGTGTGCGATTCAGGCTGCAGTCTGGAGCTTGGCAGGAACTACGAAGGAGAGTAGTAGAGGGTCGATGTGAAGTCCGAGAGGAGGACCGTTGAATTGGTCGCCTCTCTCGGACTTCGACTATTTCAGCCTCAATCGTGGGTCTCCACGTCGTCATTGTCACTCCGGGTATGTGGACTTCGTCTTCGTCTCCGACCAGTCTTAGACTTCGTCTTTTCCTTTCGCTTTGGCATAAACCGATTTCGACTCGAGCTGCATGTGTCGTTATCGATTCTGGGGCGGCTTGCGGGACATCGGTTTTCATTCAGCATGCTGACAGGACCACCGCTAGCTTGGGCTCTTCATGGTGGTTGCGCGGGTTACAGCCATTCCAGCTCTTTTTTCTGCCTGTTCAGACGTCCGATTGCGAAGCCTACGAGCAAGGAAGCGGCGATGCCGACCGTGCCCCAGCCGAGCAGGAGGTTGTGGGTTAGCCCTCCGACCGTCATCTCGGCCGCGATGTAGAGGGAGACGCCGATGGCCAGGAAGTTGGACCACCGCTGGTGAGAGCGGCCGGACAGAACTCCCAGGAGTCCGAAGCCGGTGATTGCCAGTCCGACGATGATGACCAACAGGGCGATCATGAGCGCGCTCATGTCGATCATCGGATACGATGCGAAGATCATGTTACTTCTCCTTCGAATGTGTTCAGGTCATCCGCGTTGTGGGCGCCGGCTACTGGCCGGAACCTGGCACTAGCGACTGCGATCACGTTGGGTATTTGTTGTACGCGCAAGCGGCTCGCACCGTAGGTGGTGTCTTTCGAGGCGTTGAGCGTCTTCGGTCGTGCAGCTCCTTGGTGGAAGGTACGTTGCTTTTGGCTACTCACCCTTTCTTTTGGCTGCGCTTCTCCGAGGCTCCCATCAGCATCATGTAGGTGAAGACCGACACCGCGAGCTGGATGAGAGCCACTTTCGTCGCGACGGCGGAGGGTCCGGCCACGATGTCGTGTATCGCGGTGTACGCCAACACCGCCGCGGTCATGAGGACCATCGCCAGTGCCGCAGCCGGTAGGCGGTCGGTGGATGCGCCCTTGAGCCAGATGTAGGCTCCCAGGACGGCACCGGATGTCCAGACCCACATGCCGCTGATTATCAAAGTCCAGGGACTGTCCTCGCTGCAGAGCGGGCCGAAGAGCATCAGGTAGCCCCACAGGACGACCGTCACCGCGAAGAAGGCCTTGTGCCACTTCGGTCGCTCGTGCAAGAGGTAGGCGCTGAAGGCACCGACGAAACAGATCGCGGCAGTGATGCACGCGACGGACAGGTTGAATAACGCTTCAAACATCGGATACCCTTGGGTTTAGGTGTTAGTTCTGGTTTGGTGTCAGTTCTGGTTACTCTTCGCTCTCACTTTTCATGTCCCGCGCGAGAACGACGAGTGTACCGAGGACTCTCAGTGCCATGAGCGCGGCGAGTACGCCCGCGCTGAAGTCGAAGTACAGTCCCTTGCCGAGCCACCAGGCGATGGTAGCGGCGGCGCACGTGGCGAAGCTGGCGAACATGGCTGGGCGATTACGTACGTCCGTGCCGAACGTGAGCGTAGCGAAGTGGGCGAGAATCATCGGAAAGACCGACCACCAGTACGTTCTGTAGATGGCCCATAGCAGGATGGAGATCGAGCTGACCACCGCGCCGATTACTATCGTCCGCGTCTTCATGGCATTCTCTCTTTCTGCCTGTCTCGTCGGAGAAAGGCTGTTCGAGGCGTTTTTGTTGTTGATGAACTCGAAGGACTGCCAATTGCGAAGGTTGACTGCAAAGTCGGTTGTTGGCGGTCAACCAGCGCGAGACCGACACCACGCGTCGGCCTCGCTTGAGATGCTGTTGGCGAGTCCAACTGTCCACACTCAGCACCCAGTATGGACTACGATCGCTTCGAGTCCAGGGCAGCGATCGTTTTGTTTGATTGACCTTCAGCGCATCGGCAACAAGTACTCTGGTGAGACTCCGATGTCGATGCTTCGTTAAGCGGACCGACCGAGTGCATCTGTCGATCCGACAATCTCTTCGAGTGCTTCGTTAGCGATCGTTTTTGTGAATTGGGAAGTCCCGCATCTTCCGGCGCTCGTCGGCGAATTTCTTCATGGCCGTCAGGAAGCACTCCCGACACGTCCTGCAGACCTCCATGCCGTAGCCGGTGAGGACCTGCGGGGTGTTCGCGCTGTCGGACGGACCCACCGGGACGAACTCGGGGATCACACGCGTCATGTCGACGCAGCAATCGACCTGCAGGAGCCGCATGTCCGGGCTGTTCATATTGCACAGCCGACAGTACTTCTTCATCTGGGCCGTCCGCTCGGGAGAGTGGTTGATGTCTGACATGTTTGGGTTTCCTTGTTGGGTGCTAGCTACTGAGACCTGTTTCTCTAGAGGCTCGGACATCGGAAAGCATCGAGGTCCCGAGTATCCCGAAGGGCACCAGCTATGGTGGTGCCCTTCGGGGCGATTGCTTCACTCATCCCGGACGGGCGTTACGATCAGGCCCAGTCCATGTCCTTCTCGGCCGATTCGAGCAGCTCGTTCACCATCCGGATTTGCAGTTCGAGCAACTCCTGTGTGGACTTGATCAGGGCTTCCGCCTTCATGCCTGCGGCTTCGGCTTGAGCCAGCGAGTTCGGATCGAGTTGTGCGAACTCGTCGCTGCCATCCGCCGGCGGCTGCAGGGCGTCCAACCCGACCCCGATCCAGTTGATCAGACTGGTGATAATGCTGACGAGACCCCCGGACTTCAGAAGCTTGGTTTGTTTTTCCGTGTCCAGCGGCGCGATGTTCGCGATGAGCGCGCTCGCCTTGGTAGACAGCGCGGAGAGCCGCTCACTGACCGTCTGCAGTTCGTTTTGGATGTCGTTGACGGTTCGAGTCTGGTTCATCGGATTGACTCCAGGTTGATGGGTTTTGCCTGCCTGTGAGGAGGCTGGATTCTGTCTCACCGCATCACCGCCGTGACGTCGAAGATCTCTGTTGTCGCGGTAGGTGTCAGGTCAGGTGGGCGCTCGGTGTTTGCGGTATGACAGATGCCTCTACTTTGCCGTCGGACGGTCTGTGTTCGCAAGAAGTCTAGATTAAGGAAAACTCAGAGCGCGTCTCGCGAGTTTGCGTAAGTGTTGATCTGGTCAGGGTCTGCGTTGGTCGGTCCGAAGTGTCTCCGCAAATTCGGCCCGAGATCACGCAATTAAATCGCGTTCGCTGATAGCGGACTCGCTTTCATAAAACCAGCACAGCTATTGAAGACTCTCGATATGATATTTAAACGAAAACAGATTCTGTGCAGCTAAAGTCGGCTTCGACTATGAGCAGAAACGATCAGAAAACATACTGAGCTGTCGGAGATTCAAGTGTTCGCGAGCGCACGTCCGACGCCAGAGTTTGTTCGGAAGGCGCTGCGGGACATCGAGTTTATAGCGTTGATCGAGTACGTTTTTTATGAAGTCGAGGACCGACTTGGCGCGAACCCGCATGTGGTGTTAAATATGGTGCTGTCTGGAACAGCGTCCGTGTTTAAAGATCGAACAGTCGTTCTGCATTGCCATGCAATACTTTGTCGAGAGCGGCTGCAGGCAAGTTGTCCCTCAACCGATTGATCTGGCTTTGATAGTTGCTGTAATGATTGGTGCCGAAATACGTGGCGTCGGTGCCGAATAAGACGTACTCGCTGCCGACAAGCTTGACTGCGTCGAGAGCTGTTACCGGATCGACCTGAGCTGTTTCCAAAAACAGATTGGCATCGCGATTCTTTTTCGCTTCCAGAGCCACTTTAATGGCACGCTTGTGGTCGGTGCCGAAGCCCATGTGATAAAGCACTATTGGCACGTTTGGGTGACGCTTCGCCAGATCGTAAATCTTCTGCGGATCCGAGTCAGAGCCTTCGTCGCCGCTGTGAAAGACGGCAGGAATTTTGTACTTTTCGCAGAGCTCTAGATACGGATCCATTCTCGAATCATCAGCAGCGATGTGGTTAAACATAGGATGAAATTTCATGCCGACAAAGATCTTTCGTCCATTGCTGTCTAAGTTGCTGTTCAAGAATGCTTCGAGGCGACTTGGTTGACCGTCCTCTGGTCTCGCCCAGAGCAGTCCTCTAAAGAGCGTTGGATGATCTTTAACAACTGTCTGCGTGACCTCGTTGGCCGATGTCTCATTGAGGTCGCCGGTAGTCCCGGGCAATTGCGATCCGTCAATGTTGGAGATTAGTGCTAGCTCGATGCCATATCTATTGATGTTGCTGAGCAGCGTTGGCGTGCTCAGGTCATATCCGCTAAACGTACCAATGTGCGCGTGGGCGTCGATAACTTTCAATCCGTCCCAGGTGCGCTTATCTGGTTGCATAGGTACTCGCGAGATGAACAGCCACGTGAGAGCCGCAATTATGATCACTATGACTGTCACATACAATACGTTTTTCATAGCAACATCATATTGCCTAATTGCGTAGCAGGCGGCGATCGTGTCGAATTGACCGAAACGACTGTCAGAAAGGGCCTTCGCTGGATTCTGTGCTTTTACACACTTGAACTATCAGCTTTACGCAAACTGAAGTGCGCTCCAACTCGTAGAGCGGTAGCGATATTGCGAATATGATGCTAGCACGGAAACGAGAGAAGGACCCCAGCCTAAACAGTACGATACTCCGAGGATAAAGCCATGTCCCTTGATTTCAATACCATCGATGCTGCAGCCTACGTCCCACCTCAGTTTTCTTCCGAAAATATCGAGCCAATCAACTTGTGCTCACTGATGAACGATGGCGTTCGTGTAAGTTCGAAAGTGAAGATGGTTGTATGTGACCCATACTTCGATCTTCAAATACCGGTCAACCACCCGCTTCGCGGCTATGTCTATGGGGAGGGTTCTGCGTTAGCAACGCCTGAAGCGTTGCGAGGGGTTACGCAGATCGGTGGGGATCGGGTCCGCATCCAGGCAATGCTTGCGGCTGAAGGCGAGAAGAAGAGAAAGCTTTCCGTCGACATCGCGAGACTTCCTGGTCGCGCCTACTTTGTTCGAGACAATGTGGCCGGAATAGCCACTCTCTACTTTGCCGATGGCACGAAGATCGTCCTTTGCGGCGACGGGACGGCGACGATATCAGGTGAAAGTGGACAACGAAAGATCAAAGAAGGATTCCTGATGAATGTGGGCGACTCCATGCTGAAAATCAGCCCGAGAGCCGGAGCCGTCCACCTGTTTTCAAACGATGGTGGCATATCGACAATCACTCATGAAGAGTATTGGGTTTCACCACGCAGGCAAGATGATCGAGTATTTCCGATGTTCAAACAGGCGAAATACGCATAGTAGATTTGGAGTGAAGGTAGTCTGGAGAGCCAAGACAGCAGCGCATGGTGTTAACCTGCGCTGCTTCTTCTTTGTCGCTTGTGCTTGCTAGCTATGCACTGCTGCTGCAGAGTTTTAAGCCGATCAGTCCGGCGGTGAGAAAGAAGATACTCAGGACTCGACCTATTGTGAGCGGTTCGTCAAAAAAGACTATGCCAACCACGAATGCGCCGATTGCACCTATGCCGGTCCAGATGGCATAAGCGGTCCCAAGTGGGATGTTCTTCATCGAGAGAGCCAGCAAGCCCATGCTTAGTGCAATTGCAATGCCGGTTAGCACGAGGAGGCTAGGACGCGTATTGGAGCTGCAGACTTTCAGCCCAACCGCCCAGAGCACTTCAAAGGCACCGGCGAACAAGAGAATCAACCACGACATGGGACACCTATTCTCTCGGGTCGTCCCGAAATAACCATGCGCTGAGGTAGGTCGTCCTGCCTATTTTTTATTATCCTTCATATTTGTTTGAATGAAGGATTGTGTTGCGAAAATGTTGAGTTAATTTGACTAGTTGATATTTGAAAATCCATGCGGGGATGTGGTGCCAGAGCCAATCATCAAGTCGGCACTTGAAGTGATTAATTTCGGAGATGTGGGTGGTTGTGGCAGCAATGCAAAAATTGGCTGCCGATAATATCACTAGTCGATCGCGTTTTGGTGGGAAACACTTATCGATGAATGTGATGCTCAGAGCTAAGTCAGCCGCTGATAAGCTTTTGATGTGGGAGTATCACTGTTTTCTCAAGACCGTGGTAAGCAATTTGTCGTGTCATGTAATCGCGAAAAGCGGCATGGTCTCTGAGTGTAAACGAAGTGCCATCGGTAAGAGTGAATGCGAGGCGATTACTGAGAAAGGATGATGTAGAGGTGATGGATCGGATTTCTTGCCAAGAAATTTTGATTGTTTTTGACATTGGAAAAAACATTTTTGCAAGCCTGAGGTACAGCCCATCATCGGCGACGGCAACTGACACACAATTGCCATAGCGAACCACACCCAAAGACATTGATTGGTAGTTAATCCATTTTTCGGGTTGGCGCGACGTGGCGGGACGCTGATTGGCTAAGCGATTCCATCCCGATAGTGTCGTGACGATGAGTGGGGATATGACAGCGGCGACGATGCCAACGATGGCCATCGCTCCACCTCCGACCGCTGCAACTGCAGGTTCCATTTTGTCTTTCCTCTGAATTTCCTACTATTTTATCGTAAGGATGAACTGTGCAGGGAGAAGAACGTTGCGAGGAGTCGGGTGTTTTGGCAAGGGCGCTGGAACCTGGCGCAGGATCGGGCTTTCTTCGGACTTGAGTAGATTTTGGGACATGTTCCAGTGGGAAGAACATGCAGTTATAATCTGAATCGGGGAGTCGCAGCACCTGCGGAGGTTAGCGCATGCCCGTGCGAAAGAAGGTAGGGACTGAATCCGGAGAGGCGCTGATTGCTCCTGACGAGCGAGCGGACGATGACGGGCTTTCGTGGGCACATCCGCTCGTGCGCGAATGGTTCCTCGAGAGATTCGGCTCGCCGACTGAGCCACAGACGATGGGCTGGCCGCACATAGTGGCGGGACGCAGCGTTCTGATTTCGGCGCCGACGGGCTCAGGAAAGACGCTCGCTGCTTTTCTTGCCTGTATTGACGCGCTTGTTCGCAAGGCGCTGGATTTGAGTCTTACAAATAAGACAGAGGTTCTATATGTTTCACCTCTCAAGGCTCTGAGCAATGACGTCAATAAGAATTTAGAGAAGCCTCTTTCTGAGATCATGGAGTTAGCGCGGTCAAAAGGGATCGCGATGGCTGAAATCAGGACAGCGGTGAGGACTGGGGATACACTGGCCGCGGAGCGTCGCCGTATGTTGACGCGACCGCCGCATATTCTGGTGACGACGCCGGAGTCGCTGTACATCCTGCTCACTGCCGAGAAGAGCCGCGCAGTGCTCGGTCAGGTCTCTACTGTGATTGTCGATGAAATCCACGCTCTCGCGGATGATAAGCGCGGTAGCCATTTGGCGTTGTCTCTGGAGCGTCTGGAGGCGTTGTGCGAAAAGAGTCCGGTGCGCATCGGTCTTTCCGCCACTCAGAAGCCTATTGAGGACATCGCTAGATTTCTTGTCGGTACCTACCGACCTCAACCGGAGATCATTCAGATCTCCAGTAAGCGGGTCCTGGACCTTGCTGTCGAGGTGTCGGACAGTCCGCTTGGCGCCGTCGCATCCAACGAAATGTGGGATGAGATCTACGACCGAATTGCACAACTCGTGGCAGAGAATCGCTCAACCCTGGTATTCGTCAACACGCGAAGATTGGCTGAGCGAGTTGCGCACAATCTGGCTTCTCGTGTGGGCGAAGAGCTTGTTGGTACGCATCACGGTAGTCTGTCGAGGAAGCTCAGGCTGACAGCGGAGCAGAAGCTCAAATCGGGTGAGTATAAAGTGCTCATTGCCACCGCTTCGCTCGAACTGGGTATCGATATCGGTAACATCGATCTGGTCTGTCAGATGGGCTCTCCGCGTAGCATTGCTGTGGCGCTGCAACGTATTGGTCGGGCTGGTCACTGGCGCGGGGCGGTTCCGAAAGGACGACTGTTTGCCACTACGCGAGACGAGTTGCTCGAGTGCGCCGCGGTTGTTAAGGCTATCCGTGAGGGTGAGCTTGATCGAATCATCATTCCCGAATGTCCACGCGATGTGCTGGCGCAGCAGATAGTTGCGTCGTGTGCGACGAATGATTGGCATGAGGATGCGCTATACTCGCTTCTCAAGTCGTCCTATCCGTATCGCAATTTGAGTGAGTCGACTTACCAGTCCATCCTCGAGATGTTGTCCGAGGGGTTGGCAGGGCGGAAGGTCAAGTATGGTCGATATCTGCACAGAGACACAATCAACAAGCAGTTGAGGGCTCGTCGAGGCTCTCGTATGCTTGCCATTACCAATGGTGGCGCAATTCCGGACAATAGTCTCTTCATGGTGATGGCTGAGCCCGAGCAGGTGGTCGTGGGTACCGTTGATGAAGACTTCGCGGTCGAAAGTAGCAGGGGCGATATATTCTTACTCGGCAACTCATCGTGGATGATCCGGCGCGTTATGGGCAACGCCGGTCTGATCATGGTGGAGGATGCTCATGGAGCGCCGCCAAATGTGCCGTTCTGGAGAGGGGAAGCGCCGGCTCGCACTCCAGAGTTGTCTCAGGTCGTGGCGGATGTCAGACAGAGGCTGGAAGAGGAGCTCACCAAGCGCAGTCCTGTCGAAGCGGTCAACTTTCTCGTCGAAGAGTGCGGGCTCGATAAGAGGGGTGCGGAGCAGGCGGCAGAGTATATTGCAAATGGGCGCAGCATCTTAGGCACGGTGCCAACTCAGAAGACAATCATTGCGGAGCGCTTCTTCGACGAGAGTGGAGGGATGCAACTCGTCATCCATGCGCCTTTTGGAGGACGGATAAATAAGGCTTGGGGACTGGCTCTTCGGAAGCGCTTCTGTAAGAGTTTCAATCTAGAACTTCAAGCGTCTGCCACAGACGACGGCATTAACATCTCGCTTACCGATCAGCATAGCTTCCCGCTTTCTGATGTTTTTCATTATCTACATGCTAATTCAGTTACTGAGGTATTACGACAGACTGCATTGCAGTCACCTCTTTTCACTACGCGCTGGCGCTGGGACGCGAATCGTGCTCTGGCATTGTTGCGATTCTCCGGCGGGAAAAAGGTGCCTCCGCAGATTCAGCGCATGAGAGCTGATGACTTATTGGCTGCCGTGTTCCCTCAAGCTGCTGCTTGCCAGGACAACATCGATGGGCCGATCGAAATTCCGGAGCATCCGCTCGTTGATGAGGTTATGGACGATGTGCTTCATGAGGCGCTCGATCTCGACGGTTTGATTGGAGTGCTCACCGATATCGATGAGGGGCGAATTCATTGTGTAGCTGTTGATACTCCGCAGCCATCAGAGTTTGCGCACGAAATTCTCAATGCCAATCCATATGCGTATCTCGACGATGCACCGCTCGAAGAGCGCAGGGCAAGAGCTGTCGAAATGAGGAGGATTTTGCCCGACAAAGTGGTGGGCGAGTTTGGGCGATTAGATCCTGTTGCTATCGAAAAGGTCTGTCTGGAAGCGCTTCCCGACCTGAGGGATGAAGAAGAGCTCCGGGACTTGCTGAAGACAGTTGTTTTTCTTCCTTCAACGCACACATGGGCGAATGGAGCCACGACAGATGAGCTTTGGCGTGGGCACTTCTCCAAATTGGTTGCGACCGGCCGTGCGTCCGTCAAAGAGCGCAACGGGCGCTCAGGATGGGTAGCGGCGGAGACGATACCGCTATTCGACCGAGTTTATCAGGGCGAGCCGAGTGATCGGGTTGAGGCACCGCTTGAAGGCGCCAGATCCAGAGAAGATATTGTCGAGCAGATGGTATCGGGCTGGCTCATGCATTCTGGTCCGATTACAGCCCCTGGGTTGGCACAGGCGACGGCTTTGCCGGTAGAAGACATCCAGCAAGCTTTGCTGCGCGTGGAGGCTCGCGGAGCTGTCTTGAGGGGGCATTTTTCTAGTCATGAGACGGAAGAGACTGAGTGGTGCGATCGAGGTTTGCTGGCGCGAATTCATAGATTGACGATAGGTGCCATTCGCAAGCTGATAGAGCCCGTGTCGGCAGCACAATTCATGACGTGGCTATTCTCATGGCAGCATGTTGCCCCGTCGACGCAGCTTGTATCGGAGCATGGAACTCTCGAGATCTTGAAACAATTGCAAGGCTTCGAGGCAGCGGCCAGTGGCTGGGAGTCGCAAGTGTTGGGGCGACGGATCAAAAATTATAGAGATTCATACCTGGATAATCTTTGCCTGACTGGTCAGGTTGGTTGGGCTCGCTTGTCGCCGCATCCTGCTTTGATTGCGCCTGCTAATTCTTCAATCACTACTGGTCCTGCAGCTGATGGTAAGACCAGAAGGGTTGTGCCTACCAGCGCATCGCCAATCGCCTTCTACCTGCGAGAAGATCGTGAGTGGATGAAGTCCGATGAAGTCAAAATCGATCCGTCGGCTCTCACAAGTCAGGCTAGAAATGTGCTTGAACACCTGACAGAAAAGGGCGCGTCATTCTTTCTTGACCTCGTTCGCGTCACTCGCTTACTGAAGAGCGAGGTTGAGATGGCGCTCTGGGAGCTGGTCACGGCGGGACTTGTTACTGCAGATGGATTTGACAATCTTCGAGCTCTGACCGATGTAAAACGCCGGAGCGGGCAGGGATTGAGTGGTCGCGCTTCACGGTCTCGTCACAGTCAGGGACGCTGGAGCCGCATCCATGCGGAGTCTGCGTCAGATGGCGACGCGCATGTGGAAGCTGTCTGTTGGATGCTGCTCAAGCGGTACGGAGTGATCTTTAGAGAGCTGCTCACTCGCGAGACCAACATGCCGAAGTGGCGCGAGGTGCTAATCATGTTGCGCAGGCTCGAGGCTCAGGGCAAGATTCGAGGTGGTCGATTTGTCACCGGTTTTCTGGGTGAGCAGTTCGCGCTTTCAGCGGCGGTAGAGTCGTTGCGCTTGAGTAAGAACATGCCGAGAGAGGATCAAATCGTCAAGGTCGCGGCCTGCGATCCGCTGAATCTTGTCGGCATCATCGTTCCTGGCGAACGGGTGGCTGCGAACTCCAGCAGTGTTGTTGTATTTCGTGGTGGCGTCTTCGAGACTGTAGAGGATCTTTCCCGGAGTGAGGCGCCGTTGATGAGGATTGCGGGCGGTTAAGTCGTCTGTGCGTAGCCCTCTGTGTCTATGATAAGTGAGACAGTCTAAGTCGATTTTTTTGTACGCGTAACTTGAAAACTCCTTGTCCGTGTTTTTGTCTTTAACATCTTTTGCAGTATGCTAGTGCCGGTGTCGTATCTGGTGCTCTTGATTTGCTAGAAAGAGGAACAAATGAAACGAACACCTGGCAAAACGCCTGCCACAAAAGAAAAGTACTGGACAAAAATCATCAACTAGGCCAGGGCCCATCCTGCAGGTGTTACTGATTATTGCCGGAGCGCGGCAAGCATCTCACGGGGCATTCGGGAATTGTGAGTCGGGTAGCGTCAATAAGCGGAGTGAATTTCACGTGCCATGATCTGCGGCGGACGTTTCTGACGATGGGAGAGAAATTAGATGTTTCGCGCTACACATTGAAAAGATTGGTCAACCACAGTGTCTCAAACGACATCACAGGTGGTTACCTCGTGTTGGACATCGAAAGGCTGAGAGTGCATATTTGTCGAATCACAAGCGCGTTTCTTGATTTGCTCGGTATAAAGGAGGAGGAATTGAGGAATTCGGTGGACATGGAGCCGGTGGAAGTCATTCAACTTGTCACGTACGGGAGTTCGCAGTACAATTTGGGTATAGAGGATCAGACCATGGCCGTAAAAGGCAAGAAAGAAGAACGCATTGATGCCAGGCTAACCGCAGAGGCAAAACAACAGATTGACCAGGCGGCCGCTTTGCAAGGTCGTTCGACTTCCGATTTCATGGTTCAGGCGGCACTGAAAGAGGCCTCCCAGGTGATCGAACAACAAAGAATAGTTCGGCTGACGGTTGAAGAAAGCGTTGCCCTGGCTCAACTTATGAATAGCGAGCCCAAGGTGAATGAAGCTTCTGTTGCCGCCATGCGCCGCCATAACGAGATCATAGGCAGCTAAGGGTGCAAGAAACTCCTAAGCTGTCATTGGTCGTAGTGCCTTGGACCAAAGAGCATGACGCTTCGCAGTTCACATCGAATCTGGCGAGCATCAAAAAATACATTCAAGAACAATCCCACAGGGATGTTTCAAGCTTCACATCGTCAGTTTTTGTTCTGACCGAGCCTGGCGACATGGTGATCAGAGGCTATTATTCGCTGTCTAGCCTTAGCATTGTCTTCAACGAATTACCTGAGAAAGTCCAGAAGAAACTGCCTAAATATCCTCAAACCAGTGGCATCTTGCTCGGCAGACTTGGCGTGGATAAAGACTATAGCCAAAAACTGCAAGAGGCGTCTAGCGAAAAACCACGGCTCGGTGAGCTTCTACTGGCGAACGCGCAAATTCGCTGCCTGAATAACTCGAAAGACGTCGGCAGCGCACTTCTTGTCATTGACGCCGAAATACCCAGTGAAGAAGAACAGAAAAACGGCGCGCGCGATCCGCTCCCTTTCTACACAAAATACGGATTTGTCCCTCTGACAGCCAATCCGCGCAGGGTAATTAAAACGATGCGTGCCATCGCAGCAGAATTTAAGACACTCTGAACCGCATAGCCTGCCCGCAGCACTTATAGGTAGCTTATTCCCCACCAGCGCGAAAAGAACATCTATGTGTTGTGCTAAGCAGACCGTGCTTTAGCGATACGAAATCATCGCCTTCAATGTCACAAACTACAAGCCTTACGCTGTGACGCGGATTGTGAAATAGGAGTAGGCGCGCTCAAGGTGTCGATTACGGCAATTAAGTTTCATGTTTACCCCGAGCTATTCATTACGCGAGACCGATTGAGGATCACCGCTTTGCCGATTAAGTCCATTGTTTCTGGTCTGATCGGTAACTGATCAACAAAGTCATTGATTTGTTCTGCTACGCTGGCAATTCGCTCAATAGACTGCACGGCTGTTTTTATGGGTATACCAGTTTTTCTTGCAAGCTCAATTAAGTGCTCGCGCGCGGGAGATCGTGCTTCTCCGCAGATGTCCATCTGATGTTCACCATTCGGACCATTGCTGAATGATAAATCGTAAGCTGGTGAAAACTGCCATCTGTCATCCCTTCCCAATAAAAACGAGAAGTTCTTCGAATGGTCATCTCGGTTGTTGAAGATTACGTTGAACGTGCATCGTTCGAAAGCGTGCAGCACCTCACGGGCATCCCTGGTCATAATCTGAGTTAGTCGCAGGAGCGAAATATAGTCAAGCTGTGGTATCCGGAAATCCACATGCATAGCTCCAGCTGCAGTATGCATAGGTATTCGCAATCCATTTGAACGGTCAAACCGTTCGATACCGAACGCCGATAGATCTTCGGATAGATCAAAGAACTCTACCTCTGGAACTCGAAGTCCGCATGCTTTTGCGAGCAGACCATAGAGCGCTTCTACAGCGCAAACTTCCTTATGTTCGTGTTGTGCCGGAAATTTCACGAGCATCGGAGTTCCTTCTCTGAATTCTAAGTTGGACACGCGATTCTTCTCTCTATCGAAGTTCACCAGAACCTTGGGCCGAGCGCCGTGTGGAGAGCCACCCATGAGCACTAGTTTGCGCAAAAGCCCCTCGCTCTCATCAGCAAGTACTTCGCGAACATCCCGCGCGAGATCCGACAATTCCACGTCGGCTGGCGTTAACGCGTCAGTATGGGCTGGTTCAAATACGAGAGCTCCCATAGCATTACTTCCAATGAATGCCAGACGATCCAGTGGAGAGATTTCAGCAGGCGTCCGTCTCTGCCGCCGGAAAAGCCTGTCCATCAGCAACATACCCCAGCCATCTGGTAAGCAGTCGCTTACCAATCCTGGCAGTCGATGTTGATGTTGCGGAAAATCGCCGTAAGACTTGTCGCTTAAAGGCAGTTTGATAGGAGAAAGCTCCAGACCTCTTTTTAGTGCCTCTGGAGTGTATTCGAAGAGCAGGTCGGTTCCGTCATCCGCTAGTATTCCCAACTCAAATCGCTCTCCCCACCCCATGTAAATCACTTTCAATTTCTTCATTCGGATAGTCTCCGTGAGGCGCGTTTGCGTTTGAAACTTGCTTGCTCCATCGCTTTGATTGATTTCGGCTTTAGCACAAACAAGTTGTCCATGGATTCGACGAGACCAAGAGCCATTGCCACGCGCAAAAAAAGATCAATTGAACCCTTCCCGTCTCGCTCAAAGTTACGCAAAGAGCGCTCGGATACTCCTGCTCGAGCAGCTAGCTCACTCTGCTGGACATTCTGCGCTAACCGGTGAGCTCGAAGTCTCTTTCCAAGCTCCTGAGCAATCTCATCTGTAGTAGCTAAAGCAAAGTGCAAAATTTTACCGGTTATGTGCGGTCTATGGATCTAAGCGGCTAAATATTGCCGGTTATTATATCAGAATTAACGAACCGAATACAACAACTATTGGACTATTGGCGGAAGAGCTACCGAAGTCAAGAAGAGTCGCGGCAGGGAGCAGGATCGCTCCTGACCCCCCTCGCACCGATCCGGGCGAGCTCCAAACGGATCTGACTCGTCACCAAGATTTTGCAACTGGGGTTCAGGCTCGCTCTTATGACGATTTGTATGGCGACGTGTACTGTGGCTGGTCTCCCAGCAAGCTGGCGATCAAACCCACTGAGAAACATGTTTTCGTTGTCCTGGGTAGGTGTTCAGTGGGAGACGGCGGGCTTGACGAGGTTCACGAAGTTGCCTGGTTCCCGAGGGCAGCTCCGATGGAGTGCTTATCTTTTCATCTGCGCACCCATCACCAGAGCCAAAGCTGAGCGCTGCGGATCCTCGGCAGACCATCTTTGATTACATTGAGATCTTCTACAACAGAAAAAGACTTCACAGCATTTTAGGTTATAAAACACAGGAGGTGGAAAATAAATACGGGTCGCTTACTGACGCATCGTAGAAAACATTTTGTCTTGGGGGACAGATCAGTAAACAAGAAGACTCGCCTACCGCCGTTGCACCTTTCCTCGAGTGGGAAGGCGTTTTCTTACTTGAAGCAGTAAGAGAGAGACACCACACATAGTGTTAAAGACGGCTACCGTGAGAAGAGAAGAGGCAAGGAAGTTAGGAGGTGAGTAACTGATATTTTCCAGGTGGCGTGAATGTAGACAAAAGCGCTAATTCAGGTCATTTCGTTTAAGTTACAGGGGGTAAGACTTTTTTGGCAAGTCTTATAGGCGAGAGAAAGCCAAAACTGGTGTGCCATTACCGGTGGTTGCGCAGGTAGACAAAATAGCCCTTTGTCTACCGCATGACATGAGGGCTTGTCACACGCGATTCAATCCCGAAATGTTATAGCCTTCCGTGATGTATTCTTCCCCAGATTGACGGAATCTCCATAAATCGAGCCCATGTCGTAGGCACTACTGTCCGAATAGGTCGAGCGCCCTTTGAAGGTTCCTAAGTTCTTACTTGCCAGATACCGCTTGTTGGCTTGTTCGAGTCCATTTCTAAGCACGGTCAGAGCACTGCTCCCCGTGGAATTTGAGGTGGTAAGAGACTCTTCCTTGACGATCTCGCGAGCTCTTTCGTAAACTCTGTGTGCAGCTCCCAGCCTAAAGCTTCGCCGCTCGTGCGCTTCAGAGAACAGACAGTTACTCTCGCACCTGATTGAGTTAATAAGCCAACTGGCCACTTCCACTGTTACCGCAATGTTCTCTTCCGTTCCAACAATAGTAGGATGGTATTCCTTCCGGTTACGATAGTAGCCCCGATATTCCGACCGCAAGATCAGCTCTGTGTAGTAGAGCGTGCAGGCGGCATGAAGGACATATCTCGTCCAGGGATCGAGCTTGAGGAAGGCTTGATATTCGGAGATGTCGTGGTCGAAAGAGAGCTCTGTGACTGCGGCTATGTCAAGGTTATGTTTTGCGAGCAGCTCCATTGCTAGCTTCATGGCTGCTGCTCTCTCGTGCTCATTCTTATTCCCATCAGCTAAGGCAAGCAGCTTCTTAATCCGCTGTGCGATGGCGCTCTCTTTCGATTGTGTTTGCATGGTTCTCGCAGCACTGAGCTGAACGCTCACGATCTTAGTTCAGATTCAATGTTGTGTGGATGAAGAAAATTTCGAAGTCTACGTAACTCCAGCGACGCTTTTGGGTTTCAGCAACACGCATACCGGTAAGTAACAAAAACAACATGAAGTCGCGGGCTACGTCTTGCGTAAGAGAAGACACGGCATGATACAAGTCTTTGAGCTTGCGATCGGGAATGATGCCTTGTCGAGGTCGAATTCGATGCCAGGCACCATTGGTAGATAGCCTGGCGACTGCATTGGAGCGGACAAGAGGCTGGTCTTCAGTACCGAATCGATCAGATGCGAAATTAATAAGAGTTTGCCGGCATCAGGGAATAATCTATTGTAAGTCGGTCTCTCGAATTTGGTTGAGAGGCGGAATAGTGTGCTTGGCCACTCGTCCAATGGCGTTTGGCGTGGTTACAACTGCATCTTCGAAAATGTTAGATTCATACAATCTTGTCTGCTCTACCATTGCAGAAGTGATAGTTGTACCCTGGGTAATGTTTCTCACTGATACCATAACCGGTGCTTTCATCTCGTCTTTTGATGTAGCCGATGAAATGTTTCCACTTTGGATCGCAAGTTCTTGCTCCTGCTGAGCCATCCTACCCGTGACCATAGACGTGACGAGGACGGCCAAGCCGATTATGACAAGCAGCATTAAAGCCGGAGGCATTTTGGAAAGCGTAATAAAAAACATTCTTAGTGGATTCATTTTGTTCTTCCTGAACGATCGACACTACAAGCGTCGCATGTCGGTCAAGAATTGTTGGCAAACTGAAGCAAAAAATTTATAGTCGTCAAGCGCCCGAGACACAGTCAACCGCGTCCATTTGGGATTTGCTCCTAGACGGCGACGCTTGTTATGTATCCAAGGCGTAGAGACCGAAAAGCGTGCAATTCAACTATGAATTGTTCCTAAACATTCGCGCTTGATTACCGTATCGGGCGCACAATAGAACCAACAAAAACAGAAGCTCCCTGGCACTACCAGAACGACTTTTGGAGCAGACGGTTTCGTCGAGCTCGCCGCGCATCATAGATTTACTAAGATCAGATAGTGTTACCGCGCCACCGCATTTGGAGCACGGTTGTTTCTATTTAACTATCGAGGTACTCGCTATGGCATATCAAGACCTTGAACAAGCGAAAACACGAATCGCCACCTTGCTGAAGCAGGGTGAAAAGTTAGAGTGGGTTGACACATTTCGCTTTAGAACAGTTCTGACGAGGCAATTCTACGGGCTACTAACTGTAGCCCTCACAGCAGTTTTTTTTTGGCTGTCCTCTTCATATTGCCACAATTTGGTCTGGTTGACGCAGATTCTCGTTCGCAATGGGTTTTCACGGGGATCCTTGTTTCAGGTCTCATACTCTACGCTTTGAGTCTTGAGCCACTACATATAGTTGCACTCACCAATAAACGACTCCTTATTGCACCGATGCCGAGAAAGGGCGACGGAGAGTCATCGCCGTGGTTTCTTGGTCTCTACAGCAATGACGTCACGAAGATCGACCGTGTAGATACTCGTGGAGGTAGAATTATAAGACTTGAGCTGAACCCAAAGCGACCGCCGAAAGTGGCACATCTTCGAAGCGTTGCTCTTTGCGATCTGAGTTCGCAAGTCGACGAAGCAGCAAATCGGTTGGAGAAATACAGATCTTCTGGAGTTGTCTGCTCGCCCGAAGATCGCGATGAGCAAACGAAAACGGACATAAAAGAACTTGTCAGATTTTCGGGTAAGTCAGTCGCAGACCAGCATTCACCAAAGGAAATGCTTTTGCTTGCTGGCTTCTTCGTCCTTATCTTCGGATTCACTCTAAAACAGTACTATAGTAGCCAATCCTGGCCATCGACGAATGCCGGTGCGACCTACTCTGAGATCAAAGTTGCAGAACCAGCAATCAGTTTGATCCATGGCAAATTACCAAATAGTCTTTTCTGTATCGATAGATACCTCACATATAAAGTGAAAGGCGTAGAGTACAAACAAACGGAAGAGAGTGTGCTCTGTTTTGATACTCGCGAAGCGGCCACTGCTGCAAAAAAGCCAGATACAACAAAGGTCATTTATGATCCCGAAAAACCTTCTGAGTGTACGACGGATCGCAAAGGTGACCTGATAAAGGCATCAGTGACTCTGTTCCTCGCAGCAGCAATGTTGGCAACGGCAGCTGAGCTGACAGTGTTTAAACCGAAGAACAACGCTTCAAAGATAGTCATGACCTGGGTCTTAGGCGCATTGAACGTGATTATAGGATTGGGTCTGTACGGCGTCTTCGCCACATTTTTCTAAACTTTGTCGAAAACATGCTCAGGCTCGGATCGCTAGCCATACCTCCTGACAAATTAAGAAAAATCACTCTATCAGGTGGATTTCATCCGCTGAGACTTATGATGGTAACGATCCATTTCCCATTTCCTAACCAAGGAACGAAAATGACGGACAAACGAGAAGTCGAAAACATCGTAGATTTAGGTGATCTTCTTTCGTCGATTGTCTTCGAGAAACTGGCTCACGGACACATCCGTCAAGGATTTGTTGTAGGCTGGACGATCATTGCTATTAGCATGATTGGCATGCTGGTCTGGTTACACTTTCATCCGGATTTAAGCTCTAGTGTGACTCTCGCTGGTTGTTGGTTCATTGCTGGAGTAGCTGTAATCGGCACAATGGTGCAGACCAACACCGATCTGGCGGACCAGGAAGCCGGACTCTATCCAAAGAACGGAAGCGGCTGGAACCTCTGGTGCGACAATTACATCTTCAACAGGCTGGCGCAATTCGGACAGTTACTAGTCCTGCTTGCCTGCGCCTGTGGCACGTTCTACTTTGCCGTCGGCGGCTCGGTTGAGGGATTTGCAGTTGCGAATAAAACACAACAAAAGACGGCTGCGGCAACTGCGGCCAAGCCCCAAACCGGACACTCCGTCGCTGTCCGCCATGCCCATCCAGCTACTCGGCATAGCCCCAAACACGCAGGACATGCAAGTCACTAATTTTCCTCGACTGCCGGCAGGTGGTTAGTTGGTTGGTAGATCTGCAAACCCAATAATATCTTGGTCGCGGTAGAAAAGTTGCCCGCGAAAAGGAGCATTGATTTCGAAGTCCATAAACTCTTGAGTCAGTTTTGTCATAGATCTTTCCTCCATCGAAACTGAGAAAGGGAGCCGCACTGCAGATGCTGTAAACAGTGGCTCGAAACAACGACTCTCACCGTCGAGAGTTCAGGATGGGTAGAAAGTAATGTCGGCTACAGATTGCCTACGAGGAGACGACTGACGCCGTGCCATTTCCCGGGTGCTGTCCCGGTCTTTAAACATTACACGAAAACAGTCGGCGATGTAGGTCTACAAATCGTCCTACATACTCCCTCAAACGTACACAGCGTCAGGCTTGTGTTAGTTCTGATACAAAGCTGTGGTCCGAGCAAAGGACTCTGTCGCGCTAAATAGGTTCTGTTCAGCGGCTTTGTCCTCATTGATTTTACATATTCGTGCTAACTTTCAATATCAGGAGCGTTCTATGCTCAGCATACTGATTCTCGTTGATATCACATATGGTGCTCTTTCCTGTCTTTAATCGAGACTGAGCCAGCATTGGATGGACTTTGCTCTTGATGAAACGATCAGCTTGCTCCATTCATCCTTTCGAATGAGCCCTTCAACAGAATCTTTCATCCGTCACTCAGCACTTCGGCTGATTGAACGAAAGCAGTTAGGCCTTAAGATTTGCGCTTCCGGTATAGCAATCTGAGCATTGGAAAGATAACATGATGACAACAACAACAAATACGACTAACCTAAATCGAGGGGATCTGGCTGTTCTAGCCAAAGAAATTGATCCGCCGGCATTCTCATTTTTTTTTCGGATTCACTCCGGCTCCGAAAAACAGATCCACGACGCCGGACACATCCGCAGTCGTGTGCAGGAAACCTTCAAAGAAGCAGCAATGCCGTCTGCGGTTTTCGATAACTTGATCAAAAGAGTCGATGAATTAATCGACCAGCTGAATTTTCGGACCGGCGCATTGTCTGTAGGGCTGTTCGTATCGCCGGACGAGTCGCTTTTGTCGCATTATTATGTCAATATGCCCGAAAGACAGTATGTTGGAGATTATTTCTCGATCTATGAGAGCGCGTATGCGCAGGAATTGTCTCAACCGTACCTAATGTTCTTGTTCGAGCCCGCGGCTCTGAACTTATACCGAGGACAGGGAACTCATATTGAATCATTAACAGAGTCGAAGGAGACGATGCATCTCCTCTCTGTCTATAAGCGGCGTCCTACCGCGCACGCGGACAAGGACGGTAAGGTGCGCAAGGGTCAGGAGTTCGATTCGAAATGGAAAAGCGAGTTGTTCAAGGCAATTGCTGATCTATGTGCAGCACAAGAAATGCCGGCTTTCTTTGCGGGTTTGAATCTTGCCGGAACCGATGAGGCCGAGCTGCACTCGCACGGCGTCGAAGTCCTTGCAGCCATGGAAGAAGTTCATCAGCGCCCGAGCGGCGAGGCTCTGAAATCTGTTGCCGAAGACTTTATTGCTCGTTCCAATGCTCGACGGTCTGCCGTGCTTTTCGACCAATGTCAGGTTGCCGAAGGCAATCACAAGCTGGCAAAGGGTCTGGACGAGGTCTTGTCTTGCGCGAAAGAAGGCAGAGGAGAAGTTCTTATCCTGGAGGCTCCAGATTGGGAAACCTCAGGTAAGTTGGAGCTCGGCGCTTTACAAGAAGCGGTTCTCCAAACCATTCTCAAACATGGGAAGGTTGAATTCGTACCGCAAGGCACGATTTCGAAATGGAACGGCGCGGCTATGATATTGAGATATTAACCGATCTATCAGACCCTCGCGGTATAGAGAAGTCGGGCGAGAACTACCTTTCATAGGTGGGGCACGCCCGATTTATCCATGTTGTAGTTATCACCGCATTTTTGGAACAGCTACGAATACGTTGTTGGGCGGATTAAGCTATGAGAGGAGTAATGTTTACCGCACAATGGTTGACGGTTCGAGATCGAAAAACGAAGATAGAACGTGCTCGAAGGGTCGCAAAATGTCTAAACTGGAATTCGTCGACGAAGGGAAGCGAGCGGTTGGGCCGCCCGATCCCAGGGGCGTTAAATGGCTTACAAAAGCCCATCCATTGCCTGCCGACTTTCTAGAGTTTTCGAAAAATCATCATGGACAAATACCGGTTCAAGGGAGAATAGCAGGCACCAAACTTCGAATTGGTCGATTCCTCAATTTAATCGATCAAGATTCCAAGCTGCCTGGAAAATTCCTGCCGCATTTCGAGGACTCGTCCGTCGATGAACGCGTGATGAGAAGCATCGCTGCCATCATCGGGTTCGAGAGCGCAACCAGTCGAGCATTGCATTATGGTGAGCGTTTGATTCCGTTTGCCGCCTTGTACGTAGGCGATGCACACCCTGATGAGATGTGTATGGATCGATACTACGTCGACTTTCTTTGTTTCGATTACGAAAATCAGGACAGCGATCCGCCAATCGTTTTGTGGATATCTGAGAAAGCAAATAGAGACTTCATGCGCTTTGACGAGGGTGATATCGAGAAACCTAACTACAAAAAGTTCACTAAACCAATTGCGAATTCGTTTTCAGATTTACTCAAAATGTTGAAGTAGCCAGGCGACTCGAAACGATCGAACTCGCGATTTGTTTGCATAATGCTAATCAGTTTTCAAACGCTGTGCAGTTTCTATTCGTCATTCCAATCAATTTTCAAATCATCGCTCCGCTTCAGTCTTGGATTGGCAGTTAGGCGGTTGCTCTTTTTTCTGCCAAACGCTGCAGCATCTTTTCCAACATATGTGATTCGTCCGTAGTACTTGGTCTTGGTACTTTCAGTTTTAACGGCTTTTTTTAAAAGCTCGAAGAGGTTGAGCGAATCTGGCGTGTTTTGAGTAACTTCAACGTAGCCGAGTATCAAATTCTTGTCTTCAAAAAGTCCGCTTGGCTCAATCCAGAGAAATACCGGAAAGGAACTTCCATCCAAACTAAAACGCCGTTCTCCCTCAAGTGGCGGCAATTCACGCATTTTGAGAGTGGGCTTCTCTGGGAAGGTGAAATAGCGAGGCGATCTGGGACTTGTGCCGGTCTTTCCTCGATAACTGTTTACTAGACCTAAGTTAGGTAAAGCTAGCAGACCTTCAAAGAATTTTGGCTGCTCTTGATTAAAAAGAGCATCGATAAAATATGTAGTCCGAAAGATATCGTGCTTGTCGTGTAGGTTCTCAAAATCGAGTCGAGTAAAGAACATGTCGAATCTGGGCATTTACCCTCCCGTGAAAGATTTCGTGTCCACAGTCGCGACTTTTTCAAAATTCCGACAGATTTTTCCAATTCTACTCCTGACAAATCATCGTATGTTGGTCGAGCTTGACCTCAAGACTGAAGTGTATCGTGTTTATAAGGCCACCACGTTCGGTTAGAACAGTAGATGCGAACAGACCAGCGGCAAACTAAATAATGCGCCGAAGTTGGTATTTACACCTGTCGTATTTGTCTATAAAGCACCGGTCGGCGCCGTGTCGGCACAGCTGACGGTGAGGGTGTTGCTCGCCTTCACGCCGTTGACGATGACCTTAACTGGCATGTAATAACCTGCCCAGGCCGTGATGTAAGTGCCTGGGATTGTTACGGTGATTTGATTCGCAGTGGAAGAGTCGACTGGAACTTCCGTAGGCCCAACGTAGACAATGATTTTGCTTGGATCATTTCCAAAGCCGTCGCCATAAATTGTTAGTGGAGAGCCGACTCCAACCCAGCTTCCGCTCAACTTGGTCAGCCTGGGGGCAGCGCTAACAGTGCAGGCGATCTCGTTGCAGTTTAGTCCTGCCGAGCTAACCTTCACAATTGCTTCTCCACTCCTTAACTCTTCCGGCACTTGAACAACTACACTGTTAGAAGTCGCCGAGAGGCAGTGTGCTGCAGAACCGTTTATAGTGACGGTCTCTGCTGTAACGCTTGGACATAGATTGGTACCGAGGATAGTGGCAGTTTCACCGGGCTGGACGACGGTCGGGTGTATGGAGTTCACAGTTGGCTGCATCGTATACAACTCCCAGGTGAATACTGCGCCTGGAGGGCCGCCTGCAGTGACAAGAATTTGGTTTCCGCCGACTCCGAGTTCGCCTGTCACATCTGTTTCGAGCAAATTTTTTCCTTTGAAATTTTGTTCAGTTACATAGCTCATTGAGGATGATGAAATCCGAATCCATTTGAAAGCAGGTTGCGTCGATGAGCCGTTGTTGTACACGAGAATTAATCGCAGCTTCTCTTGACCCTTATTGAGTTGAATCGTATCCGAGAATCTTTGAACCTTATCTGCATTGCCGGTGAATTGCTGTGAGCGAGCCAACAGGACCAGCTTAGATTGGTCGGCGTGGGCCGGCTGCTGCCCACTCAATAGAATGGTTGAAAGGAGAGCGCATGTGATAAGAATCGTGGTGGAAAGCCAAGTTCTCATAAGTTTGAATCTCCTCTGTAACAATGATTCGGGAGATTCTACCTCATTGGTGGATGGTCTGTTCACCCGATGGTCACTTAGGGTGGTTAAACTGCGAAATCGAGAGGTCTAACCGGTGAAAATCATGCCCGAAAAACCGCCAAAAATCAGTATATCAATCCCTTCGAATATCGGAAAGACGTTCTGACAAGATTCCCATCTGCGAAAACTTCCGAAGTTGATGACTTTCTGCCAGATAGATGGCTGGCTTTGAGAAACGCTCAACCTGCGCCTTATCTTCTGATTCTCACGTTCGTTCATCATGGAGAAACATTTTGCCACTTCGCCGCGCCACTAGCGATGGTGCACTTGCCGCAACGCTTTCGCTCCCTCAAAACTGGTCACCATCTGCGGTGTGCTAAATCCGCTACTGCTGCTGTTTCTAGAAAATCTGCTTGACATTGTTCTGTCACGACGAAAGCATCGGACAGGCACGTTTGGGGATGATTGGTACCGCAATCAAATCACACCGAAAGGTTAAGGGGGGGGTCAGGCCCTGATGCAGGATCCGTCTTACTCGTTGATGAAAAACTTTCCTGTCCGCGGGTCCCTGCCGAGGTTACCCCATTTGTGTGTGGATCTCAGGACCAGCGGTATTGGCTCGGTCAACCCTGGTATCTTTACCTGACCAGCGTTGAAGACTATGGCTGGAAACAACCGTGCTTTCGTTTCAAGCTCCAGGGAATAAACGCTGGATTCATTACCAGCATCGGGAAGCCAGGCAGGCGGAATGCTTTGCGGTTGTTTCACGGTGTAGCTCTTGCGTTCGGACGATCGGGAAATCTTCAGGGACAAATCGATGTATTCGATTTCGATCCCACCAATGCTTCTCATTCTCGTACTGAGCGACGGGTCCGATTCTATCAATTGAAATGACTGGCTGAGTGTTTCGCACATGGCAAGCTTCCTTGCATATGTATCCATCATCTCCTGCGCCATCATCCAACGAATCGGTACGACAACGAGGTTGAGGATAGGCACCAGAATGAATACCACGAGGATGACTAGTCCGGCTCCGAATTCAGAGATCTGACTACCAGCTTGATTCCTTGGATGGTGTAGTCTAATCAGTCCTTGGGTATGAGTCATAAAAATGGCTTTCATGAGCGTTATCTTCCCATGAGCGGTCAACGCCAATCGCGCGGCAATATGATTCTATTCGTAACTGTGATCATTGCTTTGATCATCGCTTTGGGCGTCGCTGGAATGATTTGCAATCGCATTCTGCTTGAGCGGAATAGAACACAATACGGACTCGACTCTTTGGCGCTAGACCTGGCAAGCAAGATTAACGTCAGCGATCGACTGGGACAGATTAACCAGCTCGTTGAGGCATCTCGTGAAATCGTATTCACCTCCAGGCAAGCAAAGAACACCTGCTCAAGCGATGATGAATTTTCCGACTTCCAACCTCTGTGCGATCTGCTCCTTGAGGAGGCTCGCTCGGGCCAATATCTGGTGGAGCAAGAACGGAAGAATCAGATTACAGTGGTCCGTCGAGAGATCCTAGAGGCAATAAAGCAACATGAAAACAACAGACAGAAAAAGGGCGCTTTAGCATTCTTGTCGGTTGAGACAAGCGCCCCTCAGTGTGTTCGCGTAGATCTCGGAAATATCGACAAAGTAGATTCCAACATCCGTTCGCTTGACGCAATCCCAGAGCTTCGCGATTTCGATCGCCGCCAGGGTTACGTGGACAGCTCAAGCCGACTAATGAAGAGCGATATCAACGTAAGCCTACCAGATCCCGATTCAGACCTTAACTTCAGGTTTTGTTCATTACCAGCTTTGGTAGCAAAGACGTGCTCGCCACCAAGGAATGCCAACGACGATTCCTTCCGATCTCTGGAAACAATCTACTTCAACGGATTAGAATCGCGAAATGCAATCAACGATATTCCAAGCGCAATTCAAATCAAATCAGCCATGGATGTAAGCCTCAGCTCAACCAAGTCTAACCTGGGCACACTTGGAAATGTTGCCACGGGTGTTTGTAGCGGTGCTTCAGCGGAGTCAGAGTAAATGACCCGCTCGAAGGCCAGGCAAAGTGCTGCAGTATCGCTTGTGGAGGCTACAATCGGTGTAGTCGTTATTGTACTGGTCGCAATCATACTGGTCGATTTGTCAATGCTGCTATACGCCGTTGCTCTCAATGACTCAGTTTGCCGAGACGCAGCCCGGAAGGCCGCCGCTGGAGATCCGGCCAATGCCGAGCAACGCGCGCAGACTGTGGTTGACCAAGCTCGTCAGAACGGTAAGGCGTTGAACATCAGATTGGTCTCGCCAGTGGAGACTGAAGTCGTTAGCCAGCCGCGTTTGCGTCGAGATCCAGAAACAGATGCGCTGATCAATCCTGGGGGTTTGGTCACAGGAACTGTCATCCTGACGACTGAAATGGAGATGACGCCATTGGCTTTGCACTTTTTTCTCATCCAACAGCCACCCCTCAAGTTCAGATCGAAACAAAGCTCTCCAATTAGCTACGTGATACCAGCTAATTGAGGTAGACAATTGTAGATTAAACCTGGGCACCGAATTTGAACGTACGCGAGCGTGCTCGATGCCGGCTGGACAGGTCGTCGCTATGTGGTCGTGCGAGCGTCCTTAATATGACAGAGAGAGCCTCACTAGGGGCACGTATTCGGTGGCTTTGCCTTACCTAGATAATTGATCCCAACCGTTCCACCGAACTGTTGGGTAATCGGATTCAGCGTTTGCGGGGAACGGTTGAAACTGCATCCCGTATTAGGCGGCAGTCCGTTTTGAGCGGAACAGTACTGATCTCCGATACCAAGGTTCTGGCAGGGCGGATCTGGGTCCGAAGGGATATTGCACTGAGAGCAACCATATGGTTGTATGCCAGGGCGGTCTGTAGGTGGGTTGCTGCCGGGCAAAACACAGTTATCATCACAACCGGTTGTGCCGGTTGGTTCGACCTTTACCCAGGAGTTCTTAGTACTGAATGACTGACCGACACCTATACTTCCATTAGCGTCATAGGTCCATGGCAAAGCAGCCGAGGTCGGTGGCTGCGGTGTTTGCGGCGAATTAATGAAGAGTTCCAGGTACGCGTTCGCTCCGTTCACACAGGTTATATCGCAAGCTTCGTTAACAGCAGCACCAGCTGTGCTACCACCATTGATCGTTCCAGGAAGATTCAATGTGGGTTCAAAGGCGCACACTCCGTTCGGCATCTTCGGACCGGGAGAGAATAAGCCACCTGGTGGAAATGCCTGTGGGGGGTTGTTTGTCGTCGGTTGAGTTGGACACTGATTAAACTGCCCGAACGATATGATGAGCCCTTGCAAACAGTTTTCATTGTTTCCGGTAACGGGATTTGCCATTACGCTTACCAGCTCATAGCTAGTTCTTGCCTTGAGCTTGAAGTACCCATTGGTCGTTGGCCCGAACTGGATCACCGGCTGAGGTCCCGTCGTCTTTTTGCCAGTGAGACCGATTTCCAGCTTCGCCATACGCAGGTCGTTGACATTGGTAGTGCAGCCATCATCTTGACCACTCGGAGGCAATACGACCCCCATAGTGACCGATTTGCCTGTACTGTTAGTGACAATAAGGTGTGTTACGGTCGTTGGAATAGTCACTTGTTGCGCACGAGCGTCGGGCTGCACTGACATAAATAGCGCCAACAAAGCCAATGCGAGTCTATCTATTCTTTTCCACATACGAAGCCCCTTGTTTCCGCAGCGATCTGTCTGAAAGGTTTATTCCCAACCTGGTGACAACCGTTTATAAACTAACTCCAAACGAGAATTAAAATTGAGAGGACGCTCGATGCGGGCATATCATTCTCGTAGATCGTTTAGCCGATTGAGTTAAATGTTTAAATCAAAAGTTAGAGTGATTGTTTCAGTTGCTGCAGCCGCGTTAGTTGGCAGCACCTTTTCCGCTGCTTCGGCCGCTCAAGAAGGTTCCCCCGAATTGGATGTGAAACGAGCAATGGAGCTTTTTCACGATGGAAAGGAAGAGGAATCGTTAAAACTGCAGAAGGAGCTTCTGGACAAACAGCCGAATTGTTGGCTAGCTCATGCAACGCTGGCATACATCCAGTGGCGTCGCTCCAACATAGTCGCTGCACTCAGCGAGGCTGAGCGCGCCGCCAGTTTGGCCTCAGATAATAATCTCATTTTGATTAATCTAGGTTTGATGCAGCAAGCTGTTCGCGACTATCCTGCTGCAATTGCAAGCTTCAGTAAAGCTCGAAAACTCGATCCCGATAATCCGATCCCACTCGTAGGTATAGCGCGCTGCTACATCATGTCCGAAAAAACAGCCAAAGCTCTCAAGATATTGAATCACATGAGTGAGTGTGAGAATGGAAGCTTCAATTGGTTTTACTATTCGGGGAACACGTGCCTCAAAATCAACGAACTAGACCTCGCTCTAAAGCTGTTATCAAAGGCGAGGCATCTGGCATCTACCTCGGCAGAAGAGACAGAGGTCGACAGAGCACTCCTTCTCTGTCGACTGCGGAAAAATCAATTCGATGAATCCAACTCCCTTTACGATCGGGTCATCGACACATGCGTCCATCACGAAACGATCGTTCGTTGTGCAGACACACTTCTTTCGGCAAGCCATC
>CAYQKX010000059.1:0-50758 GCA_964418155.1 uncultured Candidatus Obscuribacterales bacterium
AATACTTGATAACCCGATTCAATTTCGCTCTAATTACGACTTCCAACAAGGTCGCCGGGAACCCTGTCGGCAAGCCATATTAAGCACACCTAAGCAACAACACGAAGAACTACATGTGGTGCCTTGCGTTGATACGGCAACTGAATTGTTCGCGAAATGTTCGCGGGCTATGATATCGCTAATGGTGACGAAGTGAACAAACGCAACAAGTTGTTCGGGAACAACCTAATAATGCTTGAAGTGATTGTAGGGGTTATCCCACCTTCTGGCGAAGTGCTCCGTGATCCATTCCGGATTAAGGACAATCACCAGCCCGAGGACCAGAAAAATACAAAGACCAAACGAGAAAAGCCACAGCATACGAAACTAATCACCTACCTGTGAATTCGAATGAGTGAATCGACTGACGATAGATTGTGCGGTCTGAATGTTTAAGGCGGGGTTAAAAACGCCGGTTAAGTGATTGATTATATATAAGCTATTGCGTCATATCACAAACATTGCGATTTGTAACAAGCGCCAGATCCAGCTCATATCAAGGTTCTCCAGAGCCGACCAATTGGGCTTGGATCAAAGTTGTCAGAAGAAAATCCACTTGGCAGAGTCGTCTCCAAGCGGAAAGATTTAATCAAGATTAAGAGAAGGAGCGATCTCTTTGCTACCGTATCTGGTGCAACCGGATTGCGCAAGATTGACAGTTGATGGTCGGTTTCAGACAACCTTCCCGTATTCCGAGCTCGGGATATAACTTCCACAGCCGTCCGATATGCGATAGGCATATTCAATAATCTTGGTTCAGCTGCTGACTTGCCCTTGCCGAGGCGCTTATTTTTCATACAGCGTTACTTCGACATCGATTTGCTCTTTTGCGCCCTCTTGCCGAACGCTCGAGCTTTGCGTACAGCATTTATTTCGACATCGATTTGCACTTTTGCACCGTCTTGCCGAACGCTCGAGCTTTGCGTACAGCGTTTATTTCGACATCGATTTGCACTTTTGCGTTTATTGAAGCTGCCGTGTTTTTTAACAAACTAAAGCCGGCACCCAAATGAAAGGCGCCGGCTCGAATTTAAGAGATTGATTCGCTCTTTATATGTGGTGCAAATCTACATCGATGTGCAAGACATTGTCCGGCAATTCCGAAACAACGGTGACCGTACCTTCGAGGTCCGGTTTGGACTTCTTGCTCGGGCTGCTGGGGGTCGTGGTAGGAGGTACAGACGCAATCGTCGTGACTCCTGACTCCAATCCCTTGTCGATGTTGGTGGTAGTTGTGCCGGTCGACGAATTCTTCGGGCGATTGCTCGCAACTATCCGAGTAGGCGGCTTACGTGGAGGCTTAGCCACCGGCTCTACTTTGTCCGGTCGCTTTTCCGGAGGCGGCAAGGAAGCGATCTTAGTCGGAGCCGATTCGGAGTAATGGACCAGCACTCTCTGCGGTATCAAATCCTTGGCGCCGGTCATCGCAGAAGCGATCAATGTCGGAGAATCCTTCGGTCCGGCCAGATAAGCCTGAGCATCAATCGGCGTGCGTGACAGAAGCAAGCTCACCTTCTCGGTGCCTGGATTATCGTCAAAAGTCAAAAATCCGGAGCTCGGGATTACGTAGTCATCGCCGCGCTTGACCTTGTTGTCGTCGCCGGAGCCCTGGTCCGGAAACAGTACGGATTGTTCGCCACGGCTGCCGCTTTTCAGCAGGATGTAGGCGTATCCATCAACGTTAGACTTGACGTGAAATCTAATTTTGTCGCCGTTTTTAAAACCAAACTTGTTGGTCACCTTACTGAGATGACCGTCCCTGTGAAGCTCGATGTAATACTGAACACCGGTGTTCAGCGACTTGTATGGGCTATCAAGCTGCTCGAAGAACAGCCCCTTGGCGCCGTTGCCGGAACCATCCGCCATCGCCGCAGTAGTGCCCAAGCCGGCTACTGCCAGAGCGATCAGCAGAGAGACTATGCGCTTCTTTTGTGAAATCATTTTTCCTTAGCTCCTTGGCGAAAGCTTTATCCCTTGCGGTGCTCTATCACCCATTTCCTGACGTATATATTACCTGTATCCGAGCCTTCTTCACTATTGAGTTTAGATTGATCTACACCGTCCAGGACCTGTTTTTTGAATTCGGAGGACGGCAATTCGATTCCTTTTTCACTTTTACCATTAGCGACCAGCTTCTGGCATTGGAGGAAGGTTCGGTTGACTAACTCTTCGTCGGTGAGAAATCCCAGCTTGTGCCTACTGGCGATGACTAAGAGAGTTTCCTTGCCGGGTGAGTCATGAATGGTCAATCCGGTGAACTCTGCGCTTTTTTCGTCGATTTTTTCATGCACATCGCTTGGAATGGTGAAACTTTCTCCTGATTCGAGTTTCTTGTTGTTGACGGTGTCGACGGGATAAATTAGGGAGGCTTGTTCTTCCTTGTCGCTGCTGCCCTGATAAAAGAGATAAATGTAGCTCGGCTGCTCGCATTTGAGATTGAGGTAGATCATGTCGCCTTCGATGTAGGTTTTGCCGGCTGGTTGAGGGCGCCACCTCATCTCCTGCTTATCTTGAATCTCGGGTGGATGGACTTTTTGGAAAACCGTCAGCTGCGCCCACGATGCATCGGCAGGTTTGGCGGCAACGGTGGTGGTTGGAGTAGTCGTTGTTGTAGTCGAGGTGCCGGTCTCGCCGGAACCGATTGACTCGACGACCTCGGCATCCTGCACGAGATTGGCGGATGGCAACGTGGTGAGGTAATAAGCACCGCCACCGACGGCGAGAACCAAGCCTAAGACGCAACCGAGAATACTGCCTACGAGAGGCAGGATGGAAGGTTTGGGCGGCGCGACCGTCTTGTTGGTTCGTACAGGTTTCGGATCTATGTCCTTCAAAAGGCGCTGGCCACAAGACTTGCAAAAACGAGCCGCATCGAGACTACTTCTGCCACATCGAGGACAATCGACACGAGCAACTTCGCGACAACCGCCGGATGAAGTCGGTTTGTCCTTTTTCGCAAAATCAGGTGCCGGCGCATCGACAAGCGTAAGTCTCTCAACGAGCTGATTTTCGCCGCCACCTTTGAGGCACTCGACGACGGAATCTACCCAGAGCATCGCTTGAAGCGAGCCTTCTTGATTCTCGGCGAATTCGTCTGGAGGCAGCTTGCCGCAGTGCATTCCAATAACCTGTCCATCTTTCAATATTGGACTGCCGGCAGACTTAGGCACAAGCCGGATGTTATGAACGAGATGCCAGGGGTCGTTCTCCCGAATCGTTCCGAGCAAACAGCCTTCGCGCACGAGCGCCTGCGATGATTGCGAATCTCGATATACATTGGTGATACGGTCCCAGGGGGCAAGCTTGGCTTGAACAGAGAGCCCAAGAGGATTGAGCGCTGCCTGTTCTGCCTGATTGTTCGCTTCAGTAGCGGGCGCAATCTGCTTGGTCTTGATCAATTCGTGAAGCGTCTGAAAGATTGCACAATCATCGATATTTGCAAGTTGCCAGAGCTGTTTAATCGGGGTACCCCCGTCGAACAAGTCCCATAGCATGCGGGCATAGTCCTTCATCTCACCGGGAAGGACCTCTACATTCGGCTCTGGACGGGTTCTTACATAACATTTTGAAGGGTCGCCAATATGGGCGAGGACCTTCTTAAGTTCATCCACCCGTCTGTGAGACTCGATAAGAAGCATCTCCGCAGGTCGTGCAATCGGCTTGCTGACCTCCCAGTTAGGGCAGTTGGCGGTCCAGAAGAAGAAGTTGCCCTTCAGGTCCTGCGCTACGATTTGATAAATTGCCATCTCGTTGACGAGATTGGCGTATTGAGCGTACATGAGCCTGCCATTCTGGCAAAAGATGCGAGCGACCGGGTGATTGCGATCATCGCAAATGGTCAAAACACCCTCTTTGCGGGCATTCGTAATGGTTTGGATAACGACATAGAGGTCGATTTCGCCAAGATTACCGCCCAGCCCCTGGTCTCGAGGCGGCAGAGGCAGCGATAAGCTCTTGTTGATCCGGAAGCTCATGTCCTCTGTGATGTTGGAAAGAGCCGGTGTCAGCCTTAAAACCGCAGCGTTGTACTGCTGCAAAGGCAAATTAGGCATAGGCTCGGTAAGCGCCACCTGTGCCAACATTCCTGCCATTTTTATGTCGAAGCGCGGGTGAAAAATCGCCGAATCAACGCCGTACTCACGCCCCACGCCGGGAAAGACGACCTTCAAAGCCGGCAGGAAGGTCCTGTAGCCGAAGACCAGGTGAGCACATGTGGCAGCCTTGGCTTCGTCGATCATCCAAACATTGCCCAGCGCTGTGCCATCGACGCGGTCTACGAGGATTCCAACCGAGTCGGAGACCGTCTTAATGTCAATAGATTTTGCGCTCGCAGTCATGTAAAGAGACAGGGTAATCCCAGAGTCGTTTCCATACAAGTATAAAAGCTTCTTTTAGATGTGATTGCCCTGATTCGACGGTGCATTGCGAAATGCGCCACAAACACTGGAATCCATCACAATAATCAGAGACAATCTAATCGCGATTTTTTAGGAGCGCCCAATATTTATCTGGCGCACCTGTTTTTGAGAGGTTAGCTCGATGCTTGTTGGCGGCGTTGATTTTAGCGGGGCAAAAACGGTCCCAAACGACACCTGGCTGGTCACAGGAGAGATCGGTTCACTCGGTCTCCAGATCCAGAGCGTAAAGAATACCGGTGCTCATGCACTTGCAAAGGAGCTGTCGGGGTTAAACGAGTTACGCACGATCGGCATGGATTTCCCATTCTCTCTGCCAGTTGAGTTTTTGAAATTCCTCTCCAAGAAGCTGGAAAAGCCGGAATTCGAGGAATGGCAAAACATTGCGGAAGCTCTCGTTTTCATGAATTTCGAGCAATTCAAGCAATTCGCTGATGAATACAACATTCAGGGGCTTCGATTCACCGACTCCAAGTCGGCAAGAGTTGCGAAGAGCCCGCTGCATACAGCAAATCCGTCCATGATTCAGATGACGTTTCATGGTATTCGTCTGCTTGCAACCCTCGCTCCAGACAAGTACAGCGTTCTTCCTTTTCAAGATGATGATCCGAAGCGCTGCACTATATTTGAAGTTTATCCCAGAGAGGTTCTCTACATTCTCGGTCTGACCGACAAAGGCTACAAGTCCGGAAAAGACAAGAAAAGTCAGGAAAAGGCGCATGAAGTCCGGAAAGAGATCGTCTCGGGATTGATCAACCTGAGAGAGCGTGGCAACGCGAAATACCAGGAATGCCCGCGCTTGCATATCGACAACAGCATCAAGGGTCAGATAATCGCGTCAGATCACGCTGTTGATGCGCTTGTTGCCTGCTATTGCTCCGCGCTGCTTTTCGGCAACCCCAAGTTTTTCCCTGATCCATGGAAGGTCGGCAACGACAATATACTGCTGGAAGGCTGGATCTACGGTCCAGGCAAGCTCCTAGAATAATTGTATTGGTATCCGAACTTTACGATCGGAAAGGCAGACTACGCCTGCTTTTCAAGCAACGACATGGAGCTTGAAAACCAACGACTTATCTCTCGCTCTTATCCGGTATATAATGAGCGTTCGTGCACAGATCGAGGAATCCTTCTCACTGCTGCGCAAACTCGTGCACGTGTGCAGGGTCTCCTGCGCCTGTAGCTCAGTGGATAGAGCACCCGCCTTCTAAGCGGATTGTCGTAGGTTCAAATCCTACCAGGCGCGTAAATTGAAACTGAACAAAACTCAACTGACCATCAGCTTGGCCATAGTCTTCGCTGGACTTGGAGCATTAGCAGTTGTCGGTGAAACGTCGCCGTGGCGCCCGGTCATCTTTCTCTTGTTTCTTGTCGGGTTGGTCCTCCAGGGCTTTAGGAATTACAGAGGATGGACGAGGGGGGCGAAGTAAAGAAACGCTCAAACAAGCATGGAAAAGAGGCGGCCTGGTTGGCGGACTTTTCTTCCTATGCTCGTTGGTCCGGTTAGATATCCTGGTTCATCCGGGAGAGCCGATGATGACGGTCCTCTTTGTTGCGACCGTGCTATTAGTCACACTCTTGGGATTCCTGGCTGGCTGTGTATGGGGTCTAAGTCAATTACACGAGTCTCAATGAGCAGGTTGCGGTGCGTGGAGTGAGCGCGACGAGAACTTGCGGATACTCAGATGAGCACAACACAGGGGCACGGTAGAATCTGAACACTGCATAAATAGAGAGATTCACAAATAGAATCAAGGCGCTCCCAGAAAAACAACTTAGCTCGTGCACCACAATTACCAAGAGGAAAGACTGATGAATACAGCGACTACAACCAATGCGATCTCAGAATTTCAAAAACTGCATGAGTCCGGTTGCTTCGTAATTCCAAATCCATGGGATGCAGGAAGCGCGAAATGCTTGCAACATCTCGGCTTCAAGGCACTTGCCACCACATCCGCCGGTCTGGCATTCGCTAGAGGATTGCCGGACAGCGTTAAGGTGCTGTCACTAGATATGGTGCTAGACAATATATCCGATATCGTCAAGGCAACCGAATTGCCAGTCAACGCCGACTTTCAACACGGATACGCAGATCAACCCAACGAACTCACGGTCAACGTGACCCGCTGCGTCGAGACTGGAGCCGCCGGACTTTCCATAGAGGATGCAACTGGTGACGAGAGCCATCCACTATACGAATTCGAGTTAGCCGTCGAGCGAATTCGCGCAGCGCGTGCGGCAATCAATGCCACCGGCCGAGGTGTCGTACTGACTGCGCGCTGCGAGGCGTGGTTGGTTGGCGATTCAGACGCATTCAAGACCTCACTCGAGCGCCTGGTCGCGTATTCCAATGCGGGAGCCGATTGTTTGTTTGCACCCGGTGTGACCAAACCAGAAGAGATCAAAGCGATAGTCGAAGCCGTCGCGCCAAAACCGGTCAACATATTGGTATCATCTGCAGTGCCAGGTCTGACCGTATCCACACTTTCCGGATTGGGCGTTCGTCGAATTTCGGTTGGCTCCGCACTCTCGAGAGTGGCATTTGGTGCTTTCCTCAATGCCGCGCGCAGCCTAGCCAACGACGGCACATTCGATAGCTTCTCCAACATCGCGCAGTTTGCAGAACTCAATAGTATTTTCGCAGAGCAGTGAGCAGCGAATCAGAGTCCTGGTACTGGAGCCAGCGCTTCCGGTTTGCGAGCGTTGTTGTTAGACCAAAGGCAGGCGGCTTCTAGCTCTCACTATGGTTTGATAGAGTATCGGAAGGAATAACCTGTTGGAATGTCGAAATCGAAAATGGTTTCGCTTTCGAATCACGTCTTTTGCAAAAGGCAATCCGTTCGATCAAATCGTCACTGATAGAGACGAGCCTTGAGCCGGGTGGGCGGTTATGGCCCCAACTAATCGATTAGTAGCTTACGCGTCTTCGGATCGCGGAGTCGCCAGATTGCGGCGTCGGTCAGGAAGTGGTGGAAATTTACGCAACCTGTGATGACACTGACCATCGCCATGAAGCCCCAGCCCATGTCAGACAGTATCTGCGGAATGACGATGTAGATGAAACAGCCCCCGAGGAAGGCAAGCGCGAGCAGCTTGAGCGCAGGCTTCGTAAGCAGCAGCTTTGCCATGTTGGACGAGTTTTGCCCTTCTGGTAGACCTTTTTCTTTCAGCGCATACGACAGCGAAACGAGGCAGTACTGAGCGCCATGGAGGAATGGAGTTCCCCACAACCAGACGATAAGATTGGCATATCCTGTCGCCATACCGACGGCAGCCACACCGAGAACCATGACCAGACAAGGCATCGGAATCCACTGTTTGTCGCGGCGATATTTCATAATAATCATCGCGGCAAACGCAAGCGTCGTATAGACCAGGATTCCAATCGCCACGTAGTGAATCGGTCGCGGCAGATCCGCGAAAGGCAGCGGTACGCCCCACATTTCGGTCGCCGCGTCTTCTTTCATACAAAGCAGCATCGTGATCAAATATAGCGCAAGAGAGTCCTGGAGCCGCTTAAAGGTCTTCTTCTCTTTCACACTCATGATGTATTGCCGTTTATAGCAATAAATAAGCGCTATGCCATAGGTCTGCGATGTGTAGTGTTGATAAACCCACATCATGTGAAGGTAGATAATCCAACCCTGGAGACTAGGCCAAATCAAGGCTGCAGCCAATAACAACGGTGGCATGACAATGAGATAGCGCCCGTACAGCTTGAACTGCTCACGGCTTTCACTGTTCGCATAGATACGCATGTAAGTGAAGGCAGTGTGGACGTTGGAAATAATCACAGGTGTGGTGACGCCGAGCACGAAGAACAGGTAGGCAATGCCCTGACCGATTCCGTAGGTCGGCTTCCACATCAAATTATCGAAATTGGCGGCATTCCAGCCGAAGAGAAGCACGTGAGCCAAGAACAACACCCAGAACGAGCCGCCGTAGATAAAGATGAAATCGATGGCGGGGCTGATGATCCACGGATAAGGCTTAACCGTAGCTTGCTCGACGGTCGGCTTGACCTCGAGATTCGGGATTATTGGGTTGTTGCCGTAGACAAAGTCGCTGCTAACCATGACCAGACTCGTGTGGTACCTTCAATTATATTCTTCCCTAGAACTTAGGTCTTGTATAGGGAATTGGCGACCGCCGAGAATTTATCCTTCGGAACCCGAAATTTATTGGCATTGACCTTGCGAAAGTTCAAGACAACTCTAGATCGCACGCTCGTAACAGAACAAACCGACTCCGAGATTTTTCTTCATCTTGTCGACTCAGGCAACGCCACGAACAGCCCTTGCCTTTCCAGGCTCTACTCGTCGTCGGGCAAAGAACGAGACTCGTCGTAAAGATCAAACCACGGCAACCGCGATTCAGAATATTGCTGTGCGTTGAGTGGCATCGTGGGTGGTGCGGTGGTGGAATCTCTAGAAATTGCCTTCTCTAACTTGATCCTTCTTGCCGTGCTGTGTGCGGTAAGTGACTACAACCTCTGGGTCGCAAGACTTGTTACCAGACAGCGCCTGCCCGAAAGTTTTCTGCATCATCTTATCGACGGACACTAAGTTCTCCAGCGGCTCTTGGCTCTTGATTGCAGACAACGAATCATCATAATAATCAAACCAGGGTAGACCAGCACGAGAATATCTTTCCGCTGTCGGTGGCATCGTGGGTGGTGCAGCTCCGGTAACGTCGTGCCACACCTTAGAATTCGCGATATGCACAAAGCACCGACTGGAGGTGTCATGATCCCAGTCAAGAAAGTCATAGCGGTCTCGATAAATTTCTTGCTTCATTTTGCCGCCGGGAGCTAGACCCATAACGTCTCGTTGCCTGAATAGCTGTCCCATCAAGCTGGAACTCGGTCTGCCCGGCAGGTTGCAATCTTCTTCGCAATCAACATTCGCACGCGGCTTCTTCTCGGGAAAGTGTTTTTCAAACGCTTCGCGCTTCATAGGATATACTACCAATTGCAGCCCGCCATGATCAGCACTTCCGGTAATCTGCTCCTCTGCCGTGAATCCCTCTCCAAGCGGCATCGCCACGAACTGTCGAATCAAACCTTTCCGTATGCAATAGCCATCAAGCCATGGTTGCCCGGGGGATACCACATAATTTTGAGATGGATCCCTCCGAAGACCTGAGCGATACTCTTGACCATTGACAGCATCAATCTTTCCAGTGAGTACGCGTATGGCAAACGGATAATCACCTCGGTTCTGAACATGCCCTGGATTGAAGCGAAGCCAAAGAGCCTCAGATTGATACATAGGAAGCATGATGCCACCATGTTCAACCCATTCATCAGGAACTTTAGAGGAGAAGTCATCGACATGCCGCAAAGGAAAGTTACCCAAACCGGGTGGAAGCGGATAGGTCTTGTCGTCATCAGGAATGCGAAGTGTCCGTTGAAATTCGATTGTTAGCTTCGCTGAGGGGTGCACTTCCGGAAAACTGAAGCCTAGACGGTCGTGGTTTAGCTCTATCATTGATTTAACCTCTTTCACTATCTTACTTTGAATTGGGTTTTGTCCTTTGGGAATGGAAGGAACTTTGGTTGTGGTTAGGGCGGGGCGGATGGAGCCGGAAGCAGCAATACGCAATGCAATTCAATGCAACGGAGTTCCGGACGTGGGCAACGCAATGCAACGTAATCCGGACGCAGCGCCACCGAGCAGCGGAGCTCCAATCGTGCACGTAGGAGCGCCAAGGAACTACCGATACGACGCAACGGTGCGCCTGCATCTAGCGACTTTCAACATGCTCACCAGGATTAGCAAGTACTATTGCTGGTCGAAAACTCTCACCAGTTGCCGTCACGAACCTCGCGGACCACGCGAAGAACCGCATGATCAGGCATGTCCCGCAACTGACGAATGACCTCCGCAAACAGTACTGGTCGCGTACGGATAATTAGCTGCAAGTCTCTCGATACCTTGCCTGCCAGTGCAAGCAAGACATCCGGGTCCACCTCCAGTTGTGTTGCCAGCGCAACGATGGTCTCTTCTCCGGGTGGAGGTTGTTGACCCCGCTCGATCTTACTTAAGTAAGAAGGCTCGATATCAATCGCTTGTGCAATTCGCCGAAGCGAAAAGCGCGCTCGGTCTTGCGCCTGAAGATGCTCCCGACGCTCGCGAATGAAGGAACCAAAGTTGCTCATATGTGTAGCATATACTACACACTCCACATTGTCAACATCGAGCAGTTAGTGCCATTCAGCAGACTCTTATCTTTGAAATCACAAAAGTGAAGTTTTTTGCCATCTGGTCCCCGAGACCCGGACAAATCAAGAGGTAATGGACACTCGCATGCTACTATTAGCCCTTGCGTTGAGTCGAAGAACCTTGCAAGTTGCCGATAAGCAACGGTCTAAGTGCGCGTAACGCCACACTGATTGCTGCAAGAGCTAGACCTCTGGCAAATAGTAGAGATTCCGCATGGGATCCAGTTAATAACACAAGCTGATGAGTAGGCATTCTGGTCGCGAGGAAGGCAACGCATGAGTAAGAAGTTATCGAGGAGCAAACAGATGAAGCACTGGCAGGCCGTAGCCGTCGCGCTCATTTTTGCTTCGCCGGCTCATGCTGCGCAACAACCGCAAGGTCAACAGACCAGTCAGCCCGTCCAAAGTCAAAAGACGGAGAATCTCCAGGGTCAGGTGACCGCAGAGGAAGAGGAGTCATTGCCAACGCTGATGACGGACAGCAACGAGACTCCGGTGACAGTGCTCGAATATACGCATCCGCTTTTGCCGGACGGCTATATCACCGACACACCGACAACACGCAATCGGCTGGGCGACCTGGTCACCAGAGATAAGAACGAATGGGTGTTGGGAGCGCCTTTGCCGGATGATTCCTACATAATTTCAGACGCTCCTACCGCGTTCAGTCAGGAGATATCACTCTGCTCGGATCAAGAGTTTGTCACCGCTCTCAAGGCCGGTGGTACCACTTCCAAAGCAACTGGGTTTAACACAATTCCGCATGATGCCGACATCACACTTGCGAACGGGTGTGTGATGTTCGCACCTTCAGTAGACACGCGAGTTACGACACCGAAGGGCATTGTTATGCTCGAGAAAAACTCGCTAGCAGTCGTAGTTTGTGACAATAGTCACCTGTCTGTTTATGACATCAACGACGATCACAAAGGTAGCGTTACACTCCAGGCAGAAGGCAATACCATTGCGCTGGCGCCGGGCAGGCACGTCACGGTGACCCACGGAAAAATCGCTGAGTTCCGCGATATCAATCCAATTCAAGCAATCCTACATAAAGGCGTGAGCAGCCACAAAGTTGGTGATCAGTCGAAAGCATTCGTCAGCAACTTCTCGATTCTCTCGGCGATTAATGCTCTGCAGCCGCTTGGCGCGCTCATGCAGTCGGACCACAATGAAGCAAAAAAGGTGGCGAGCAAGATTTTGAAGACTTCGTCAATCCTGATGCAGATTGATAACAATGGCGTGCCGTACGCGTTTCACGCGAAAAAGCGTTCGGTCGCGCTGAATTCGGTGCTGCAGTAAAGCAATTCGTAGGGCAAATTCCGCGCAGGGTGCCGACGAGACGTCGACGGTCCCAGTGACTGCGCTGTTCCGAAGTTTCCCGGAGCCGTTCCACACTTGGTGGAATTCCAGGAGTTTCTCATTAACGTTCTAGTCTACTGACACAGATCTTGCCAAGCGGCCCAATTGGGCTACTTGAATCTCGTAAAGCTGAAACCTATGGGTCATGATGGATTCGAACCATCAACCAACTGCTTAAGAGGCAGCTGCTCTACCGTTGAGCTAATGACCCGGGTAGGTATGATGTTCATATTACACGATAAATTTCGAGTTGCAAAATCCTGGAATGGGATACGAGCACGGTTTGTGACATTTAGGAAATCCTTGACCTCTTTGAGATCCTGCCTGAGAGCAATCTAAAGAGTGGCGGATTGAAACCATGGTGAACGATTGGTGGCTGTTTTGAACGTTATCAATAACCAGCTTACGCGCAAAAGCCAGTACCAGACTTAATTTTGCTAGACGCTTTCAAACACGACGCATCAAGGACGAGTTTGTGAGCTATCTCTAAAGCGGAAAGAGACACACGACATCATCGCGAACAAGAAGACATCAACGTCTTTCGCGTGCGTATCGCTGTGGGAAAAGACTTTTATGGAGAATTATCATGTATACAATAATCAGCCTTATTCTGTTTGTCTGGCTGTTGGGTCTAATAGCCAATTTCGGCGGCGGCGCGATTCACACACTACTGGTAGTGGCAGGTGTTCTGTTCCTGTTCGAGATGTTCTCCGGTAGACGAGTCTAACGGGGCGCCGAAAGCGATACCGACGAAACCCGCTCCTGTTTTTTGCGGACCGTATGGCTAAAGTAGGATATCTCTTTGAGTCCCAACGCCATTCGCAACGCCTTCGGGAGTGGGTTTAAAACCCCGATTGTGAGCGTCGTATCGCCCTTTTCATTTTGGGTTCGCCAAAACTCCTTCGGAGTGATGTGCAAGTCAATCCCCAGCCAAACCACCGCCTCGACACCACTGATGTTGCGAATCACTGGATATCCCTTGCTTTCGTCCAGGTCTAAAGAAATTCTGCTGAGCCGGACTTCCTTTACTTTGACCGGCAGATTTTTCCTGGACTTTTTTGGGATGCGCAAGAGGAGTTCTTCGGGACCGCTGCGGAGAATTTCAACGTGAGTACCGTTGACTTGGACGCCGTGAAAGTCGTCCATCGACTTGCTGAGGATGGGGCTCCCGTACCTTTCGACGTCGGCTCTCGCATTAGCTAACTCTGCGCGCAGTTTATCACCAAAAGTGGTGCCTGGACCGTAGGAGAGGTGATCGCCGTTTTCTCGATGGAACGTGAAGACGTCCTTTTCATGCGAGATCTTAATGACCCCCGAGAGGATGGTAGTCAATTCCTCGTTGTTTGGTTTACCGGATACACTTTCAATCAGGGTTAGAAGGGTTTTGTTTCCGGTCTCCAGGCTTGTTGGCCAGTGGGGTTCTTCGTCGGCATTGACGGTCGGGGTTGCTTGGGGTGACGGGCTGGATTGCGTTGCAGACGGAGGAGAAGCCGGCTGGAAGCCGGCGGTCCCAGTGGCGAAGCCGGTAGGCACGATTGTGGAGTTCGTCGGCATAGTGGCGGAGCCGGTCGGCATGGATGATGAGTCGACGTGGGCGGAATTGACGTCGTCTGGATGAACGGTGGAAGGGCTTGGATTAGGAGCCGGCGAAACGCCGGCGGTACTAGTGGAAGTAACGGCCGTTGCAGCAGACGGCGACTTGGCCCGCATGGTTGGGGAATCGATAAGCCCGGTTTGCGAATTTGTTGATTCTTGCGTGGATGGTTCGATTGCATCCGTATCGGCACCATCCGCGGTGCCTGCTCCAGCGACGGCGCTGGAGAGGGGCAGGGATAGGGCGACTATGGACGCCAAAGCTGATATATAGATGCGGAAAATTGTCGAAGTCATGCGTCAAGAAAAAGTCTGTTATTCATCCGCGGGGCTAAAAAAAATCTCGTCTACCTTTCGATGAGGTTTCGAAAACGAGCTTGGAATCTACTATATGCCCAGATTTGTCAAGCACCTACCATGCCCGTCTCTGCATGGATCCGCGGCCACGCCGGGCTTCCCGCGTGCTATGTCGTGAGGGCCAGGGAACAGATAGATTTTCCAATTGACTTGTTTACCTCTGGCATGGCTTCCTTGAGTCAGGAGTCACCTCCAGATTGCGGATTCACCACCCCAACAGGCTCCTTTCTCCCAATCCAGATTTGAACTGGCACGGGAGCCACCCCATCAAATAGAAATTCGGGGTCAGGAAAATGAGCGAGACTACAACACAAACAGGAACTCATACCTTTTATTCGAGGTGGGAGAGCGGCGCGCTACAGTTCTCGCGGCTCGCCGCTCTACTTTCTTTGCTCTGCGGGGCGATGGTCGTTGCAGGCTGGCAAATTCATCAGCCGGCACTGACTAATCCAATCCCGGGAGACGCTGCGTTGTCGATGTCCACGGGCATCGGCTTTGTGGCATGTGGTGCAGCGCTGTTTTTCGCAGCGGCGAAAAAGACCGATGTGGTCACGATCGTCGGCACCTGCTTGTTTTCTCTCGTGGCACTCGTTGTTGGCGCCTGTGTAGCGCTCAACTACATGGGTATTAACACATTTGATCTCGACTCCTACCTGATGGGAGTCGACTTAGGGTTGGCCGCTCACGCAGCGCCCGGGCGCATGGCACCACAGACGGCGATTGGACTGATCGCCAGCGCGGTGGCACTGATGCTTTCGCAGCACCGCAACAAGAGCGTGCGCTACACATCACAGTTACTCGCGCTCTCAGTGTTCGGTCTGGGGCTCGCAGTCGTCTGCGGCTATACCTACGGCAGCTCACTGATGTACAGAATCGGGTCCATGACTCCCGTGGCATTGGTCAATGGCATTACATTCCTTATAAGTGGATTGGGAATGTTTTTCGCGAGACCACGAAGCGGCTTCGCCGGAGTGGTCACCGACACTGGTGTTGGCGGTCGCACAGCGAGACTGCTGCTCCCGGTAGCACTCCTAGCACCAATCGCGCTGGGTTATCTGCGACTATTCGGACAAAGATTCGACTGGTACGAAGCATCGACCGACACGAGTCTAATCGTCTGTTTAATGACAGCTTGCTTCTCGCTCATAGTGCTCTGGCACTGCCTCTTCCTTGCTCGGCTCAGTCGAAGAGAGAAAGCTGCAGTAGACGCGCTGCAGAAAAACGAAGAGCGAACCAGATTGATCATCGACAAAGCGTACGATGCATTCGTCGCTATCGATTCCGCCGGCAACGTATTGGACTGGAACTGCCAGGCCGAGAGAATCTTCGGATGGGACCGTTCAGAGATTTTAGGAAAGAGTCTTTGTGAACATGTGGTACCACTGGAATTCAGAAAGTCGCATGACGATGGCATGCGTGCCTACACTAGCGGGACAGGCGAAGGCAAGATTCTCAACAAGCGAGTTCAACTTATCGCACAACGAAAAAGTGGAGATCAGTTCCCTGTCGAGCTAGCCGTGTTCCCAGTCGAGGTAGATGGTCAAGCTACATTCTGCGCATTTGTTCAAGACATAACAGATCGCAAGAGAATTGAAACACAGGTTGAGCTTCTCAATGAGCAACTTGTTCAGGCTCGGGATCAGGCTCTTGAAGGATCGCGCCTTAAGTCGGAATTCCTGGCCAATATGAGTCACGAGATCCGTACGCCGATGAATGCCGTAATCGGACTGAGCGATCTACTGCGAAGAACCTCTCTAAATCGCGATCAACAAAGATTTGTCGATTTAATCGTCAACTCCGGACAATCGCTTCTGCAGATCATCGATGACATCCTAATCTTCTCCAAAATCGAAGCCGGTCGGCTCGATATGGACACAATTGACTTCGACCTGGTCAACTGTGTGGAAAATGCAGCGGATCTACTAGCTGACAAGGCTCGTGAAAAGAACGTCTCACTCACTACCTTTCTTGAGCCTGAGATCCCGCATCTCGTCCGAGGTGACCAGCAAAGACTAAAGCAAGTTTTGCTTAACCTGATGAGTAATGCCATTAAGTTTACTGAAAGAGGAAGAATCCTTGTCAGAGCGTCGCTCGTTGCAGAAACAGAAGAGACCACGACGGTCAGCTTCTCTGTCAGCGACACCGGCATCGGTATCACCGAGGATGGTCAGAAAGTCCTGTTCACTCCGTTCACTCAGGTGGATGGATCGACCACGAGACGGCACGGCGGCACTGGGTTGGGCCTGACGATCTCAAAGCGGCTGGTTGAGCTCATGGGTGGAGACATCGGCGTGGTGAGCGCTGAAGGACAAGGATCAACTTTTACATTCTCGATTCCATTCAAACGTGGCAATGTCAAGGCGCAACGCCTCGATCGCATTGCCAGTCTCGAATCAGTGCGAATGCTGCTCGTCGGTCTCCCCGACCACGAAGCAAACGTTGTGGAATCATACGTCGAGAGCTGGGGCTTGCGCCCATCCTTCACCAGCTTTGCGCAAGAGGCATCGTTGCAAGTCGCACATGCGATAAAAGAGTCAGATCCGTATCTTGTTGTTTTGCTTGATTCGCAAATACAGGATGCAGATCCATTTGAGTTCGTTAAGGAGCTGCGCGAGACCACGTCCATCAACAACACCAAGATGCTGCTCCTTCTGAGCATTGACGATATCGGTCAAACGGAGAGCGCCTTACAAGCAGGCTTCGACGGAACAATTACAAGACCGATCAAACAATCTTCCCTGTTTAATTCGTTACTTGCATTATTTGAACCACGGGCGCTCGCGCAGATAGACACAATGGAACTGAATTCGAGTCAAGAGCCTCCGAGCACCAAGTTCGTTCTGGTCGCCGAAGATAACATCGTCAACCAGGAGGTGGCAGTACTCTTACTCGAAGAGCTCGGCTACAACGCTCATGTTGTTGCCAACGGCAAACTCGCAGTGGACGCCGCCCAAGATCCCAATTGCCAATTAATATTGATGGATTGCCAGATGCCGGAGATGGATGGCTTCGAAGCCACCAGATTAATCCGCCAACGCGAAACTGCTACAGACCAGCACATACCGATAATTGCGATGACAGCCCATGCGATGGAGGGCGATCGTGAGCTCTGCTTGCAGGCTGGTATGGATGACTACGTCAGCAAACCAGTGACGATAAACAGACTACGTGACGTGGTGCAGCGCTGGTTTAACTACAAGAGCACCTATAAGCAGACAACCTACACCTCACTTCCCGCCATGAACAAAAAACAGGCGGAGCAAATTGCAAAACAAGGAATCATCGACAAAAAGTCCGCGATGTCACAGGCGGCCCGCGAGATAGTTGAGACACCCACCGAGCGAAATGCTAAGAGTACGCATTTCGAGGGAGAGCAGATTGATATGAGACCCACCGAAGACGAAGTATTCGAAAGCGAACGCAGAATGTTAGGGTTAGGACGAACGAGAGGCCGCAAGTGGCTTGACGAGCTTTCTGGTCAGAGCGAAGAGATGCTCGATGATGCGCTCAGCACCGCATCTGGTGATGACAATGACGATGAAATAATTTGCAGACGACCATCAAAGTCGATCAATATGTCTCCGGCTGAAGCGATGTCCGAAGTAGACAACATAATGGGCTCCCGGAAAGAACCTGAGAGTATGGCTCCAATCGGCAGTGGAAGACGCCGCATGTTGTCCAACACCGTCAATGATATCGAGATATCGAATCTGTTCGACTACGACGCGCTAGAGTCGACATTTGGACCACAGTCCGCAAGAAAGTTCTTGAATCTGTTTGCATCGATGACACCATCATTGCTGTCACGGTTAGAAACAGCGATCACCGGACACAAGCACGACGCAGCGAAGGCCGCGGCTCACGAGCTCAAGGGCATGTGTGCCACCATTCATATTCCAGCAATGGTGGATCTGTGTCGCGGAATAGAAGAGAGCACTGAAACCGCTGATTGGTCGAATGCAGAGACACTGCTCTGCGACCTGAAGAGAACATTCTCGGCAGCGGAAGCATCAATCAAAAAGCTATAGGTAAACAGGGAAAGAAGAGGATCGGTACGGGCGATGAGCAAGACAATTAAGAAGACCAGGATCTTTGTTCTAGAAGACAATGATCTGACTAGACAGATGGTGAAAGCGCTTCTTATGAAGGTCAGATACTTCGACGTCGTGGGGGAAGCCGGTTCCGGTGAGCTCGCGGTAGCGACGGCTGGACTCTGCAAACCGGATGTTATCCTGGTAGATATTGGTCTGCCTGGCATTGACGGGATAGAGACTGTCCGCCAGTTACGTCAGGCGAATCCTGGAACCAAGGCAGTAATGCTGACTGCGCACGACAATGATGACGATCTATTTCAGTCGTTCAAGGCTGGAGCCGAAGGATACATACTTAAAACTGGCATGAGCGGCAAGCGCCTAGAGCTAGCCATTAAGAGCGTCGAGCAAGGTTCGGTTTGGTTGGATCCGCAGATAGCGGTGAGAGTTCTTTCTGCGGCTATTGCGAATCGCGGAGTTCAGACGCCATCACTGGTGGTGGAACCCCTCTCCGGCGAAGAAAAAAGCGTGCTCGAAAAAGTCGCGGACGCACCGCAATGCGAATACGGTGTCTGTAACGTCGATCCAACCTTCCTCGCCAAACTCAGGAGGTTCTCCTCAAAGGAGTCCTTTAGCCCCCCGATTTATGAGCCGGCGCGCGACGCCGAAGCCACGACGGTGTGGATGTAGATTGGACACGGGCGACGGTGGCCTGGCCTACAATTTTACAATTTTTTTTGGTCGGCAAAACTGGTGGAGTATCGAGTCACGCCATGGTTTGATTTAGTCACACGAAACCGGTGGCATGGTCCCGTGGTTCTATCAGCCACGAATACGGTGGCGCATGGCGTTCGCTCCTGCGGCTTGATTTCTTGAGCGTAACACGTGGAGTCGCGCCCACGGTTTGATTTGGACGCAAAAAGCATGGCGACGCAGCAGGCCGCAGAACTATTTTTCTTTCTTCTTGTCGATGAATTCGACCTGAACGCGGGCGGTTGTCGAGGTAGAGTCACTCTTAAGGGCTTTATGCAGGATGGCACCGCCAATGATACTGATGCCTAGGACTCCGCCGGCTATTCCGAGCGCTTTCATAACGCGGGCGGAACGTCCGGGGGTTTCTGCGGGCTTCAGATCGATGCCGAGGTCCTGACGAATCTGTGCAAAGAATTCAGCTTTGCACTCGGCTCGTTCTGTCGGTCCGAGCTTTTCATACTTGGCTCGCATCGATTCCCACTTGCCACGCTCTTCATCGGTGTTCTTCTCGTTCTTCGCTTCGCTCTCGAATACTTTGAGGAGCTCGTCCGTGCTCATTTCGCGTTCTACCCTTTCCAAATACTTCGGCAGCTCGGCTTTCAGCACACGGCAATAGATGCCGCCAGGAAGTTTGATCTCGACAAACTTTCCGGCCTCCATTGCTGCAACTGGTCTGTCGACTTTGGCTTCAGAACCAGATTCGTAAGGGGGCGTTTCGATCTTGAAATCGTCGCCACCAGCTCGAGGTTTTCCATCTCCGGATTTATCTGGGGGCTTCGCTGGTCCGCCAGGTTTTTCCGGTCCGGTTTTATCTGGCGCGGGTGGTCGCTCTGGTCCGCCAGGTTTGGCATCACCACCACCACCACCGCCACCGCCAGGACCGGTGCCCGGCCGCCCCGGCGATCCGCCGGAGGGTGGCTCAACATATACCTCATAGTCTCTAACTAACTTCGATCCATTGGGTCCGTTCTCTGCGAGTAGGTAGAAGCGATGTGGATTCGCCTTTGGTCGGTAGTAGGTGACCTTTTCACCGCGGACGGTGAGTTCGATTTTTTCGAATTCAGATTTTTCAGTGCCCAGTGCGCGCGCATCCACGTCGGACACGGGGATTGACTCATGTGGCATACCGTTAGCCAGATCAGCCCTAATCCGAATACGGCGACCATTTGAATTACCGATAACACGACTTCCGAAATTGTCTGTAGGGATTTCAGGATCTACTGCAGGATGATTCGGAATTCCGCGCGGCTCCATCTTCACCGGCTTCGGCTCTCCGCCGTCGAGAACGTTACCACCCAGGACCTGGTCACCAGTGCTCTTCACGTCCCGCACGCTCGTGACTGTTGCTTTTCCGGATTCAGCGGTTCCGCCGAAGCTTACACGGTCACCCTCACGGAGTATTCTCTTCTCGCCAGGGGTCAACTTATTTCCGTTGACATAAGTACCGTTGGTCGAACCTTTGCCTTCCGTGCCGACATCCTCAACCCACATCTGTCCGTTTTTGTCGACACCAATACGAGCATGAGGTCGACTGACTCTTTCGTTACTTACCTTGATATTCTCAGATCCGTCTGCGGCAAACGGGTCAGATTCGCGAGTGACCGTCACGTGAGAACCGGCTTCCAGGCTGATTCTTTCGCCATTCAAGTTGACTGACAATCGCGAACCGATTGACTCAGAGACTTTGAAGAGTTTACTTCCACCGATACTTACATTGTCTTTCGGTCCAATCGGGATCCATCCGTCTTGAGCGGTCACTTCGGCACCACCTGTGCCACCATTGCGCTCAACATAAGCCTTAGCTGCTGGCTGCCCGTCGGCCTGAGGCAGCACTCTCATGAATGTGTTACCAGCCGCATCCACTCGAATTTCAGCGTGCTTTTTGGCGAGGAACTTTCCACCGACATCGAGATGCCCTTCTGTACCGACAGAAATCTGTCTGCCGTTACCGATCGTCATTGAGAATGGTCTTCCTAGAGACGTCCCTTCAATCGTTCGAATCCTGGACTCGACGACTGGTTCATTTGCACCGATTCTGTCTCCGACTTTGAAGTCCTGTGGTTCGAGTTTGACTTGAGCAATAGGTTTTACAGGGTCGCCAAAGGTAACTACATCTTGGGCCTTTAGATACCGTTTTTCACCAGGTCTCATTCTTTGACCATTAACGAACGTACCCTTCTCGGCAGGCACGAACTCGTTGCTGCCGTTGACCATCCCACCTTCAGTGATAAACAACCCTTTGCTATCCAGACCGAATCGGGCTTGCTGCGAGCTCAAACCTGGAATTGCGACCTCGACGCGCCCCGCCAAACCGGGACGCTCTACCTTACCGGTGTTATCACCCTGGCCGAACTCAAAAACTTGATTTTCATTGATGCGAAGCTCGGTGTTCACGTCGGTGCCATTGGGTGACTGAATCCGCAACGTGTGGCTGGGCACTCGCTGGGCCCCGACGGTCCTGAACTCAGGTCCGCCAGTACTGAAGCGATCGCCAGGTTTAAGCTCTACTTGTGACCCAGGAGCCACCTTCTTAATTTCACCATCTGCGGTGCGAACATGAATTTTCGAACCTTCTTTGGCCGTCAGAATTATCTTTCCATCAGCGTCCACTTTGACGGACGCGGCTACTTTCGTGTCGGGTTTAACTTCTTTCTCCGTCCGAACTCGCCCTTCAGCATCGACCAGCAACTCCCCGCGGCGAGGCAGCGCGAGTCCATCGATCATTGCCGCATCCCGCGGCGCTGTCGAGTTCGGGCGCAATGCATCGTATATAGCTTTTCCCAGAATGGATGCTGCTACGCTTCCGGCGAAAATTTTGTCTAAATAATTAATCCAGGAATCGTCGTCTTTGTCAGCTGGCGGTTTGAGCAGGTCGTCGACCTTATCTTTCGGTGCCAACTTCGGATCGCCGGCGCGACGAGCCTTGTCTACTGCGGCGACCAGGTCTTTGACTTTGTTAGCATGGCCCAGCGGAAGATCAAATGGGATGGTTCGGTCGATACCGGCTAAACCACCAGTCACTGATACTTTCGCCGCCTTATCACCGTTTGGTTTGAAAGCTACGTCCTTTATATCCGCCCAAACCCATGGCAATCCATTGCCAGGATCTACTTCAGCCTTAACACCCTTTATGTCGGTTAGTTTGAAAGAACCATCCGCATTTCTTTCTATCTTCGCTACTATTTTCTCAGCGACCTTAACACCTCGGCAGCCATCGATTCCTTTCAGGTCGACCTTAGTTGAGCCGTCCGGATTCTGCCTGACACCAGCGGTAAGACCATCACCAGTTTTGAATTCCGACTTCTTAGCTACATCTCGCTTCGCAAAGTCCAGCACCAGGTAGTCCTGGCCATCTTTTCGGACGATCGAAGCGCGCTCAATCCCGATTTCGTCTGCAAATTTAGCTACATCTGGAGCGAGTCGCCGCAAAGCAGCCTTGTCGATTGTGACATCTTTAGGCTGTGGCAAGACCGGCTTATCTCGAACTACTGGTCTATCGCGCTCATCGGGCGGCTCTCTGAACGGACGAAATCTGGGTTCGTATCTCGGAGCCGGCTGCGGTCCCTGACGTTCGACAGGCCGAGCGTCTCCCATCGGAGCCTTGGGTGGCTCCTGGGCTGGCTTGTCCGCAAATCGACCAATCCGATAACCGTCTACAACTGGAAGGGGACGCGGTTTTTCCGCCTCGGGCTTCACCTCTGGCTTCACCTCTGGCTTCACCGCGGGCTTGACCTCTGGCTTCAGCTCGCCACCAGTGGTAGTGCGACCACCATCACCTTGAGGAGTAGTGGTTTTGTCATCAAGCTTCGGGGCAGGACCGGCGGCTTTCGTATCTAGTGGCTTGGGAGCGGGAGCAGTGGCGGTTTTCGGCTCCACTACCTTGGGGGCGGGAGCGGTCTCTGCCTTGGCAGCTGGACCTAATTTTCCTTGATCAACCGGAATCAAATCTGACCAGGTAATGTCGAGCCCATCCGTCACTTTAGGCGGCTTAGGCGTCGCAGTTTTGTCTTTAGCGTCAGACTTCGCGCCTTCCGGCGCAACACCACCGCTCTTGTCTTTTTTTGGCAGCGCGCTATCTCGTCCGAGAGCTGGTTTTACCGTGCCAGGTAAGTCAGACCCGCCACCCTCAGATTTAAGAGAAGGTTTTCCTTTTCCTGGAGCGCCATCGGCTCCGGGCGCAGGTTTGCCGTCCGGCTTTGTCGCTGGTCCGACCGGACCTTTTTTACCCGATGTATCTTCCGGGTCATCGTTTTCGCCATTGGCGCTGTCGAAAAACAGTATCGAAGTCAGCGACGCCAAAGTATCACTCTTCGGAGCTGACGATTCCCTCGTGAGATCCACATCATAGCTAGTGGTCTCCTCAGGGTCTGGCGAAAAAATTTGCGGCAAAGAATTATCGAATTTCTTCGATGGGCCTGTTTCCTGCATTTTTATAGAATCTTGTTACTTGGGAAGGGGACTCAGTTTTTACGATGGTTATTTCTGCGGTCCGGCTTAATTGCAACTATACTTATGATATAGAAACTTGACACATTTGATAATCCTTTTCCGCAATATCAAAAGTTGAATTGTGAAAATTGATTTTCCTGGAGTCTGGTAACCCGCACCAGTTGCCGTGATACAGACTTCATGCAAAAACTCAGAGAACTTGATTTTTTTTCGAACAGATCGATGGTTCTGCGCAAGTGCACACTCGGCGGTGTTGAAATCACGCGCTGTCGACGCCAATCTACAGCTCAGCTATTATGGATATTAAGTGTTGCGCTTGCTAGCACCAGGGATTCAAATGTCAGAACCTCAACTTCCAGCGAATAACCAAAGTCGAGTCGACCGGATAGAGAGTATCGTTCATTCACTTTCGGACTTCGAGCGTGACGAGCTCATAACGAAGCTAGCAACATCGCAGCTGCAGGAGACCTGCCTGAGGCTCCAGGATGGGCGTAATTCACTTGCGTTTGGTCTGCATACCATGATGTTCTGTGGCGTCTTTTTTGGCGGGTTTTTGGGATTGGGTCTTGGCGCAGTCATAGGAGTCCAGGAAGGATTTTGGGCTGGACTCGCGACTTTTGCAGGCACTGCACTTGGTGGCGGATTCTTCTTCGGCTTGATAATGGCGGCGTACATGATCGCCTGGATGCGGATCTTCATGCCTCGCTTCTCGAAAAATCTCAGCAAGCAACAGAGCGCTGCATTCCAGGTCCAAGAATTGGAGTTGCCGGTTCAGGCCGCGGAAGCCCTTGAAGTCTGCTTGTCGTCGTTAGCAGCAACCAAAGGAATGCGGATGGAATCGATCGACCGAGAGAACTTATCTGTTCGGGCAGTGACGGCATTTACGTGGAAAAGCCCTGGTGAAATCGTCGGAGTGAAAGTCGATCCGTTAGCGGCTGATACCAGCCGCGTGCGGGTGTATAGCAAAGCAATGTTCACGGCGCTCGATTTCGGAAAGAATCGCGCCAACGTCACCAGCCTTGCGAAGTCCATCGAGGACGCTGGACAGGTTCATGTGATTCTCAAATCAGTTTGAATTGACGAACGAGTCTATGCCAATCTAAAAACCGCCAGTGATACCACGCAAGAGGAAAATCGTTCCGATGTAGGAAGCAGTCGGTGCACACATGCGCGCGCCGGATTTGAGCGCTCCGCCTACCTTGGCGACGCCGCTCTTATACTTTGAACCATCACTCCAACCGCCGCCACTACCACTTCCGTCGTCGGCGCCGCTATTGCCTTTGTTTTGTGTTTTATCAAAATCGGCGAGCACACTTCCGCGAAAACTCTCTTCCATTTCCTTTTGTTGTTTCACGTCTTCGAGCTGCTCGACCATCTGCGATTCGCGAATTGCCGCTTCCTGCATTTCGTAAGCACTCTGCGGTCGGGCCATCATCGGCGCACCCTGTCCGACTTGCGGAGGGATGGCCATCTGCTGCGGGTCAGGTCCGCCAGTCGGTTGTCCCCATTGTTGAGGCTGCCCGTAACCTGGTTGACCTTGCCACTGTGCGTTCGGGTCGTAGCCTGCCGTTGGAGGAGGAGGCGGAACCAGCCCAGATGACGAATCGCCGTGAGGCGGTGCTCCTTGTTGTGCATCCGGAGGTGCGCCCTGCGGCTGTGCTCCTTGGGGAGGCGCCTGCATCGCCTGTGGTGGCATGCCTTGTGGTGGCATCTGCATGCCTTGTGGTGGCACGCCCTGTGAAGGTGCCTGATAGGTTCGAGGTGGCGCGCCTTGCGGTGGTGCCTGTAGCATCTGCTCAGGGACCATCGTTGGCATGATATAAGGTACCGCTCCATTAGGCGGAGGCGGCACAGCTTGATTTTGTGCTCCTGCCGGGCTAACAACTGTTAGCAGCATCAGCAGGCCAAATAATTGAAGGCCTGATTTCATTCAACCACACACGCACTAGTAATCTGGGTCAGTTATGGACAGTTTAGGACCCTATAAATAAGATGTCAAGACAAATACTCCGTTATTGACGGAATTGGGTTAGGATATTGGGTGAATTATGGGGTAGGCGCGACGGAGGGAAACAGCGGAGACAAAAGAGGTTTTGCGAATTGGATTTGAGAAAGAACCGGATCAAACGCAGACGCGCAGAATCGTGGTCACGCATTTCAGCAGCACGAAAAGAGTATTCTCTTGAAGAGAATTCCGAGGACCTGAAAAGCGGTATCTGACCTAGTGGCGAGTGCCTTCGCTAAACGATGTATTTCATCATGACCAAAGGATTTCCAGTTGCCAGCGAGACGGTGGCTGTCCAAGAGGCTGACGCGTTTCGGCTGGAGTCACAGTCCTGAGTAGGTGGCTGTCCCAAAGGCTGACGCGCATCGGCGGCAGTCACGGTCGCGGCAATGCTGGATATCGCAGCGGCTGACGTTTTTCGACGAGAGTCACTCCGAGTGCGACTCAACTCTCACCCAGTAGGAAGTTCCGTCTTCAATGTTTTTCGCATCGAACTAATTGGCTATTTCTGAGCGACCATCATTTGCTTCGGTCCGCGGAGCGCGAAGGGGTGGCGGATTTCGATGTTCTGGTCGACGAGGCGAAGGTCCGGGAGGCGCTTGAACAGGGCGTTGACCGCGATCTGCGCTTCTGCGTCGGCGAGGGACGAGCCCAGACAGTGGTGGATGCCGTGACCATAAGCCATGTGCTTCTTCGTGTCGCGCGTGATGTCGAAACGGTCCGGATCCGGCCATTGCTCGGGATCGCGATTCGCGGAGCCGATAAGCAAAACCATCATGTCGCCTTTCTTGATCTTGGAGCCCTCGAGCTCCATGTCATCGCCAGCTAAACGGCGCACAACTTGAACGGGACTTTCGTAGCGAAGCACCTCGCCGATTGCGCTGGAAATCATCTCGGGTTTGCTCTTCAGCATCGCAAGTTGGTCTGGATGTTGGAGAAGCAATTTCACTGCGTTGCTGATCAGATTGACGGTTGTTTCGTGCCCAGCAACCAAAATCAAAATGCAATTGGCGAGCAATTCATCTTCGGTGAGTCGATCGCCTTCTTCCTCAGCGGCAACCAGTGCGCTGATGAGGTCGTTCTTCGGTTCTTTTCTACGAGCGTTAGCGATTTCGCGGAAATACTCGGTGAGCTCCTGGTTGGCTCCATTGGCTTTCATCATGTGCTCGATGTTTGGCGTCGGCTCCAACGTGTCGGTCAGAGTGTTGGACCACTTTTTGAATTTTTCGCGATCCTCTTTCGGTACGCCGAGCATCTCTGCAATCACAGTCACGGGAATCGGAAACGCAAAATTCGAGACGAGGTCAAACTCAGGTTTATCCAACAACTCATCAATATAATGATTGGCGATATCTTCGATGTGCAAACGCATTTCATTCACCATCTTCGGTGTGAATGCGCGATTGACCAAACCTCTCAAACGCGTGTGGTCAGGCGGATCTTGATTCAGCATCCAGGCAGCACGAGTTTTGATCAAATTGGCAACTGGTGGCAAATGCTTCAACAGTGGATTGACTTGATTCCACTTGTGGAGCTGTTTTTCATAAGATAAATCGCGCAAAATCTCGTGCACATCTTTGTACTTAGTCACGATCCAGTACTTGCTTTTTTCACTCCAGAAGACCGGCGACTCTTCACGGAATCTGCTATAGGTCGGAAATGGATCCTGCAGAAAATCCGTCGTGAGCGGATTGAGTGGATCGACAAGGACAGAAGTTTTATTCGACATGATAAGTCGCTCCAGTGGATGCACAACACAGAATATGAACAGTATCACATTCGCAAAAAATGAAGCTTAACTGGCACGCGCAAAGCCAGTACTGCCGCGAACTTGCCATGATATGTCGAAGTGTGCGAAAATCGGAAGTGTTGGCGGTTTTCAGTATGTTGGAATAGTCCGTTGAAGTTCTTTGCGATTTCAATTTCGATTGCAGCTGCGTTGTCGCAAGTGGCGTACCCGAGTGCGGGCATCGAACAGGCAACCCCATCTACGACACTGCGCTTAATTCAGTCGACTGATGGAATGAGCGAGCACGCGCAAAGCAACGATGTCACGGACAAGCACGCCCGGAGCGCCGGCGTCTCGCCGGCATCGAGCGAGATCAAGAACGACCCAAATCGGCAGTTCGGAATGCGAGAACCGAGATTTCTACTTGCTTCGAAGATGCATGAAACAGAAAAAGCAACGGCGGTCGTGAGCAGCGGTCCGAGCTACATATCGTTGTTGCGCCGACAGCGCGACAGTTGGATGTGGGATGTGCCGGGCAATGAGATCGTGTGGAAAGTTTTTGTCGATCAGGCAGAGTTAGCTGGAAAGACAAAGGATTATAAGAAACAGCTTGCACTCTTGGAAGCAGCGATCGAACACACTAGTTGTTTCAAGCCTGATGATGAGCGGCGATTAGAGACGATTACGAAGTTGAAGCAATGCGCGCAGAAGTTAGGTTATTCGGTTGATGACAAACAAGTTCAGGAGTTGATCTTGCCGCCTAATGTCGGCACGGATAAGGCGAAGTACAAGATGAAACCGATGCCGCGGAAGTCTCCATACAAGCCCGTTGGACCGGTGATTGACGAGGCTGATCAGCATGTTGTTGATGGCGCGTCGGAGAAGGCTGTTCCGATGTATCTCAAGTCGTTGAAAAGTTTGCAGGAACGTCCAATTCGTGATGGACAAGCGATAGTGAAGTTGGTCGATCGCCTGACGCGAATTTACTATCGCGAAGGTCGGCTTGCTGAGGCGGAAATCCTTGTCAGAAAAGAATTGAAGGAGCGCGAGTCGATGCATGATCGTCTCGACGATACCGATCCAGACAAGTTGCAAATTGCTTTTCTGCTCGGAGATCTTGCATTAACTTACAGTGGTGTAGACCGTCTCTACGAGGCGGAAGCGCTGTACAAAAGTGCATCGTATATCGTGTTTAAACATCTTACAGACCGTCATTACGATTACATCGTCACGCTTGGTGAGTTGGCACGCGTTCATAAGTTGATGGGTCGATACAACGAAGCGGAAAAAGAATACAAAACCGCTTTAAATCTGGCGAAGAATGATACCAACGTCACAAAACAGACTCGAGGTGTCATATTTGGCAACTATGCCAAACTGCTGGAAAAGATGGGCAAACATCGAATGGCAGAAGAGATGCAGGCACGCTCCACGGATCTACTTGCCGGTTCTGCTATGCATCAGTAAAATTCACACGTGCCCGAACGTCCGCGTTACCAGGAACGGCGAGACGCCGGCACCGCGCAACTTCGAATAAGTCACCGTCGGAGTATTTATTAACATCAGACTCCGACGAGCCAGCATTTTCCAACATCCAACAACTTCATTCCAACAAGCGTGTTGGAAAATTTCTCTTCTTTCCGTTAGCTTACGACACTCTAATAGTATTCACGGAAGCAAGCTATAATAACGAAACACTGGTTGGATAACGGCACTTGGGAAACAAATTATCGAGCCAACTCCTGCAGCAAATTATCGAAACGCAATCTCTTTTGGCCCAGGCGGTCTTTGATTTAGATGCGTTTATGAATACTGTTGTCGATCAAATGCTCTTGTTGACCCCGGCGACAGGCGCGGTTATCGAACTGGTCGATGAAGACTGCCTAGTGTACAGAGCCGCCAGCGGAAGCGTCGCACCGTATCTCAACACTAGACTGAAGCAAGCGACAAGCCTTTCCGGCATGTGCGTCCGAGACAAAGAGATCAAAATATCTACAGACACTTCAACTGATTCTCGCGTCGATGCGACTGCATGCAAAAAGGTAGGGGCGGCATCGATGGTTGTCGTCCCACTATTTAGAAACTCGGAATCAGTGGGAGTTTTGAAAGTCGTCTCCAGCACTGCATTTGCGTTCTCAAAAGATGATGTATCAACGTTGCAATTAATGGCCACGTTGCTTGGTTCAGCACTCGGACAGCAACTGGAGATCGACCACCGAAAAAGATTGGAACAAGAGTTGCGATTGCAAAATGAGCAGCTCGAAAATGTTCTAGTTGAACTCAAATTAACAAGCCACGAGCTTGAGATCAAAAACTCTCGAATCAGCGATTTTACTTCCAGTGTTTCTCATGAACTGAGAACTCCTCTAACGTCCATAAAAGGCGCATTAGGTCTTCTCGCCGGCGGACGTGCAGGCGAGCTTTCGCCGCGAGCCACGTCGCTCATCAATGTTGCATATTCCGAAACGGAACGGCTCATCAGACTTATCAACGATATTCTAGATCTTGGAAAAATCGAAGCCGGCAAACTCGAACTGAAGATGTCCGAAATAACCGTGAGCGCACTGGTTGGACTGGCGGCGAATGCCGTGAATGGAATAGTTACCGAGAGATCAATCACTTTAGATCAACAAATCTCTTGGGACAAAGCTATTGAGTGCGATACGGATCGAATAGTACAAACGCTTGTCAATTTCTTGTCCAATGCTATCAAGTTTTCAGCGAATGATAGCTCGGTGGTACTTCGGGCAACACGCACCGCATCTGGTACTGTTAAGTTCGAAGTCATTGACTCAGGCTGCGGTATTGCCGAAGATCAACTGACGAAGTTGTTTGCGAGATTTCAACAGCTTGATTCGGTAGATGCGATAAAACGGGGCGGCACCGGGTTGGGGTTGGCTATTTCGAAATCTATAGTGGAACAGCATGGCGGCAGAGTTGGCGTGGAAAGTACGCCGGGGGTTGGGAGTAACTTTTGGTTTGAGCTGCCGGTGAAGCCGTGAGATTGGGAAGGGCATCGTAGGCGCTGGCGGGAAGCCGATTCGAGTAAGATTGGTGGCGAGTATTGCCCTTTCGTCCAAGTCGGATGTACTATTGAATATCTTTATCGATCACTTTCTTTGCCTTCAACAAACCGCGCACCACTGTAGCCTCAGCGTGGATGGCAGTGATTCTGTCGGAGGTCATCGGATGGTCAGAGAGCAGAGCGAGCGCTTCCTTACCCACCTTCGGTTCATCCTTTTCTAAACGTTGGAAGAAATTGATCATCTCCTCACCGTTGTATCCCGATGAGAGACTCAACCTGATTCCCATCAGGTCCGCTGCGGCTTCCTGCCCGCGGCTGTAGTTGAGATTGTCGATCATCTGCAGAGCGGGGATAAGTTGCGCGATCTGGTCGTTATTAATCATGCCACCACTAATGATGGCAAGGCATAAACCCAAACCACCATGACGCAGCAAATGCCTCAGAGTATCACGATGGATCACATGTCCTATCTCGTGCCCGAGGAGACCTGCGATTTCGTCGTCATTCTTCGCGTCTTTGACGAGCTTCGACAAGACAATAATCGAGCCACCAGGCAGCGCGAATGCGTTTAGCTCATCTTTATCCTTGATATAAAAGCGAAATTTGTATGGGTTGTTTTTAAGATGTGAAACCAGTTTTTGCCCAATAGCATCGACCCTTTTCCAATTTTCAGACTTATTGTCCAACTCAGCTTCCTTGATGCCGAGCTTGCCAATTGATTCTTCAGCGGATGTTGGAATGTGCGCCATCGCCATGTTGACCCAGACATCAAAGGTGAAGTAAAAAATCATTCCGGCCACGATGACTGTGGTGACGCTGCCGATTAGAAAACCCCATTTCTTCGCAGGCAAAACCTTCAGATCTTGCTTCGCTTTTCTGGCCTTCTGAGCGATGCCGAACTCGCCGCCCTGCTCATGCAGGTCGTCGAGGAGCTTCCGGTCGGTGCAAAGGATTGAGATGCCCGACTGCGCGTGATCGAGGCGAACCTTGTCGCCCTCCTGCCCGGTCAGCTGCAGCTCGAACTCGCCGAGGTCGACGATTCTATCGCCATTGTTGTCGGTGATGTACAGGGTCTGCTTCTCGACGCGCAAAGTGACGACCTCGAAGTCGCCGGATTTGGGGGTGTAGAGACGTGCCTGGTAGGTCATGGGTCAAACCCTCACTGGTCTGAGTTATATCGTACCCCAATTTTAGAAAATCGAGATGCCGCCGCCACGCATTGGGACGAAGGTTCGGATCCAGTTGCCGAATGCTTGTGGGTTTCTACTCTGCAACCAAACTTTGCCAGGACCGGTGAATTCGCAGGCAAGACCTTCGCCGCTTGTCCATGAGGAGATCCAGGTTTTGCCACCACGGACGATGCGGTACTCCATATCGCCGTACCATGCGACGAGGTGACCGTTGTCGACGATGTACTTTTCATTGGCTGGGACGGAGATTTCGATCAGCGCGCCGAATGCGCTCACCGCGACGTTGCCGCTGCCGGTGGCGTGAATGACGAACAACCCGGCGCCGGAGAACATCCCGCGAGTGAGACGTTGCATTTTTGTGTCGATGACGACATCACCGAGGCTCGCGAGCAGAGAGCCATTCTTGATGTAGTAGTCTTGACCGCCAGAGACAGGCAAAATTTTGATGTCGCCAGGCACCGCCGGTGCTATCAGTGCTTCGCCGTCGCCGTTTTCTGCTTGTATTTTTTGGAAAAACAGCGATTCGCCGCCGAGGAAGGCGCGCTTCATGGACTTCGTCAAGCCGCCGAAGAAGGTCCCCACCACCTGAATGCGCGCAGTTCGCGAAACCATGGCGCCCGCTTGTGCCTGAATGTGTTCGTAAGCCTCAAGATGAACCGCGACCATGGCGTTGGAGCCGGGGTGAACGACGTCAAATCTCATTTAATTTCCTCGACACGAGTAGTCAACAGGTTACCAGCGAATGCCAGTGTATGGATACCACAAATATCGACCGCGAATCTTAACGCGCATCGCTGAGGTGCCTTGGCGACTTCCAGCGCACTGTGTGCTGAGCTCGCTCATCCCAGACACAGTAACAACTTGCGACGTGCGTTCGAAGATGGACGTCGCATAGCGGGCGGCGGTTCATTCAAAGAGGGCCGGAACGACCGATGCAATCAGAGGTCCGGGCATCGCCGCCTATCCGATGATCTGGCGGAATATCTCAGGAATCGATGCGCCGAATAGTGTCATCGAGAGCTGCGCCCTCACGCGCAGGTAACTGTTAATCACCTGGGCTCAAGCTTAACTCGCATCTCACGAACTCAACTACCCGATTTATTCGTCTAATTTGATGAGTGATTCGGGACTATCTTCATCAATAACTCTCGATGCGCTCACAGACAACGCCCGTCTCACCACCTGCATACATTAAATCGCGACATCCCTTACCCGCGGCGCTCCCCGAGGTTTATCTCCAAAACACATATCCACACAATATCCATCAAACCCCTTACCCGCCTACATTCCGCCGCCATCCGTCTCAAAAAGACATCTTCATACTTCGGTTACCTTCTATTTTTTCTATTTCGCACGTAAACCTCCCTGGTTACACCCTGCGGCAGCCCACAGAGCTTGACAAACCAAAAAAAACGATGCGAAGCACGGTAGAATTGAGTAAGAAAATCACATGTCTTGCTGAAAGTCCCAGTACAATAAGGCATGGGGGGCGGATGAGTAGCAAGGTGACGAAACGAGTTTGTAGCAAATGTCAGTTTGAAGATGAGACTGGCATGCTGAAAGTCTGCCCGCGCGACGGGTCGGCTCTGACGTCGCGTGGCAAGGATCCGCTGCTTGGACAGGTGATTGCCGAGAAGTACGAGATTATTTCAATGCTTGGAAAAGGCGGCATGAGCGTCGTCTACAAAGCCAAGCACAATATGATGAATCGCACCGTCGCCGTGAAGATGCTGCGCCCCGAGCTGGTCGCTGTGCCGCAGCTGCTGCAGCGCTTTCAGCAGGAATCCAACGCGGTCTCTGCGTTGCGGCATCCCAATATCGTAACTGTTTTCGACTACGGTTTGCTCAGCAGCAGCGGGACGCCGTACATCATCATGGATTATCTCGAGGGCGATACGCTCGCCCATATGATCAAGACGGAGAAGACTCTGACGCCGGAGCGCGCCATTCCGCTCTTTGCGCAGGCATGCGATGCCCTGGCACACTCGCACGATCAGGGTGTGATTCACCGCGATATTAAGCCTGCCAATCTTCTGGTGCGCGTGGAGAAAAACGGCGACGAGTCGCTGACCATCTTCGATTTCGGTATCGCGAAATTGTTGGGTCAGGATGGCTCGACGATTCATAAACTCACCACATCTGGTGAAGTTTTCGGCAGTCCTCTCTACATGAGTCCTGAGCAATGCAGCGGAGAACGCGTCACGAAGTCGACGGATCTTTATTCGCTGGCATGTGTGTTTTATGAAGCGCTGGTCGGTCAAGCACCACTTGGTGGCACATCTCCGATGGAAACATTGATGAAACACGTCAATGAAGATCCACCGACCATGCGCGAAGTGGCTCAAAACAAAGAGATTCCAGCGGCGCTTGAAGATGCGATCATGCAAGCGCTAGAGAAAGATCCCGGCGATCGACAAATTGATATGCGCGAGTTTCGCGATCAGATTTTGGACGCAGGTAATTTGCGGATAAACACAACGAGCCTTCGAATGACGAGCGACGGCAATCTGTCGTCGAAGCAAGAGGATGTGGTGGCAGCTGCAACAGCGCGGAAGTCATCAGCCGCGGTGCCACAACCATCGACTAGAAAGACCTCCACGAAGAACGCACAAGTGCCTGGCGGCAAAAAGCGCGAAATGAAAGCGCCGCCGCCGAAGCAAGAGAAGAAGCTTGCTCCGGTGATGATCGGACTCGCGGTGCTGGTGGCGTTTGGTGTCATGGCCGGTGGCGTATTCCTGATGGTCAACCACAATGCACCGAATGTGGTGATGGATTCAGAGTCAACAACTGATACAGTCTCGGTCACCGGCAATGGTGCCGACAGTGAAGAAGAGGAATCTGCGGATTTCGATGGCAGCTTGACCGTAGGACATTTAAAGAATTCAGACGTAATTCAACTTACCAGCATCGAGAAAGAATTCGACGCGAAGATCGACTTCGAGGGGGCGCTGTTCAACGCCATACCGACGGCGCTGCGAGACACACCATACGAAGGGCAGCAAGAGAAGCTGATGATTATTCCGGTGGTTTTGAAACCTTCGAAAATCAGCTGCCAACAAGCTGCAACTGCGCTGTTCGAGAAGATTTTTGATACAGATAAGAAGCCTACGTGGGAGAAGATCACAGAAGGCTTCGGCGAGGCCGGTGAATCGAAGCATGTTCTGATTCAGGAGATCACATTCCCTCCCGAGATGACGAAGGACGCAGACGAGCCCGCAACGACGGACACGGCGAAAGGTGAAGAGTCGGCGGACGCCGCGAAGTCGAAAGACGAGGAGTCATCGCCGGAAGCGAAGTCCAAGGATGGCGAAGAGTCGGAATCGACCGCAAAGGACAAAGACGACGAAGATTCGGACGCAACCGCAAAGTCCGAAGATGGAGAAGATGCGGAAGCAACCGCCAAGAAGTCAGAGGATGGCGAGGAAACAACGGCAACCGACGGCGGCGCTAAGAAAGAAGGCTCGGCAGACGCGACGGCAAGCAGTGAAACAGCCAGCAGCGCGGCTAAAGTGTATAAGGAATACATTATTTATTTGAAACATAAGAAGCAGCTGGTCGCGTTTCAGTTCGTTCCAACCCGAATAACAGCAGAAGAGCTGGAGAAGACGGTGAAGGATTGCCTGCCGCGGCTGCAGGGGATTGTTCATAAGTAGGAACGGGCGGGATTTGCCTGGGCGAAGCGCTCAATACACTACCCCGCACCAGCGAATCACACAATAGCACCCCCGTGAGACGGGGATTGTATGGTTTTCAAGCACGGGGCTGACAAGGGCTCAGGTCCTTCACAAGCGCCATTGACTGCGCCCGTCCAACAATTTATATGGTATGCTGAAAACCTGCGCATACGTGCGTATTCCACACTGACAGCACATGGGCGAGTGGCGGAATGGCAGACGCGCTAGACTTAGGATCTAGTGTAGCAATACGTGGAGGTTCAAGTCCTCTCTCGCCCACCATCTACGTTTCCGCCGAAAGGCGGTTTTCTTTTTGGGGGCTAAGAGGCGGTTTAGCCGAGAGATAGCCGAGAATCGATCACACGAGGTTAATGTGTCCAATAACGTGGAAAGAATTGTCTCGTGCTGAGACAATGAAACGATCGACGCAAGCCAGTTACAGATCCTACACGATTGATGGTTGCCAAGGAGAGGGTGCGCTATTATGAACACTGAAAGGCTATCGGGACGCACCACAATGGTTGATGAAAACAAGCCCCAGAATACTGTTGACACTTCATGCGTGAAGGTATCTTCAATTGGTGCTGTTCCAGCAGAAACGGAAGAGCTTGAGCAGGAAGTGCGGGAGATGCTGGACATCCTTCAGACTGATGCTAAGTGGTATAGGCAATCATCTATCATTCGGCCAGAGGATTTGCGAAGACGAATTACACTCTAGTCTCGTACCGTGTCGCGCATCAAGTATTCAATCCAGACCTACTCAATTAGAGCTCTCGCCGAGATTATAGAGAGCGTATCGGAAGCCGACATGCAGACGGCGCTGAGCAGACCACACCTCGACTATTTTCGGTCGTATTTTGAGGCTCTTGGTGCAAAGACAATACTCACCGAGCATTCTTACCTAGACCAAGATTATCTAGAGGATTACATCGGCTACTACGCCGGGTGTTTTTTTCCGTACGAAAGAATGTGTGCACGCATACACTTTTTCAAGCACGCATTTACATCGACAGACTTTGAGCAGCTACTAGAACGGAAAAACAGTTCGCTCACCGAAGAACTGCTCGGGGAGAGCTACATTGGGTTCGTGGTCATTAAGCCGCTACCGAAGTATGTAATAGGGCGAACCGCTTTGAAGACATACGATGAAAACTCCGAGAATCAGAGATGCTATCCAATACGGCGAAACTACGATGTGAGCCTATTTGGCATTCCACTTAGAGTCTCAAGCTTGGCTTTTCAGGAACAGGATCGTGCTGCATCTGCTTGCGCGACAAGCGCCTTATGGTCAGCATTTCAAGGCACTGGAAAGTTGTTCCAACATATAATCCCATCACCGATTGAAATAACCAACGCCGCGTTTGAAGACCGCCCGACAAACACTCGTGCTCTGCCAAATGATGGTCTCACTATGGAGCAGATGGCTGAGGCAATCAGACGCATCGGATTAGAGCCATCTCTAATTAATGTTGGCAATTCGCATCCGATCGATCCCAATCACATTTTCAAGGCGACCGTCTACGCGTACCTAAGAGCACATATTCCGGTCATGTTAGTCGGCGAACTGATCAAAGCGGAAACAAATGAAGTGTTGGATTTTCACGCAGGGACTATTACAGGTTATCGCCTCAAGCCTGGTCCTGTGCTGTCTTCGGCAGGAAGGTTCAAGGGTAAACTGATTTCCAGCTCAATCGAAAAATTGTACGTACATGATGATCAAGTTGGACCATTCGCTCGTATGACTTTGGAGACAATAGCGGAAGAGAACGGACAGAAAACATATCGATCCGTTCTCTCCACAACATTTAGCGATAGCACTGGCAGTCAAAAGTATCGATTCCTCCCATCGTATCTAATCGTGCCATTGCATAAGAGTATTCGAATCCCGTATTACAAGATTCTAGAGGACGTCTCCGCCTGTGAAGGAGTCTTTCGATTGGCGGGATCACAGTCGGATGAAGAATCAGGATGGACACAAGAACGTGTTTGGGATATCTACTTAACAACTGTCAATGATCTGAAAGCAGACTTCCTCTCTATGGAAGCGAACATTGATGCACCGGTCAGACGCGCGCTATTGTTAGAGTCACTGCCGAAGTACATCTGGCGTGCAACCGCATCGAGTCAAGGAAATCCAGTGCTGGATTTGCTATTCGATTCGACTGACATCGAATCGGGCAAGTTGCTAGCAAAGGCGGTTGTCTATAGAAATGCACATCGCAAGTGGCTTGGGAAGGCGCTCCAGAAAAAGGGGCCACGGCAGCTAATTTCGAAATCCGACATATCAGTCCGAAAAATCTTCAAGAAACTAGGGAACTGGAAGGGCGCTACAGAATGAAGCGCGCTCAAGGCAAAGAAAGCCGATATTAGGTAAGATTTTCAAATCAAGCCTAGCCCGACGGGGCGAAAACCGGCTCCTTTACCGGCTGGCTTGTTCTATTTCTAAAGGTGCGCCTGTAAGGGGGCGTGTATGCAAGACGACGCCGGGCAGAACTTTGCCTTCAATGCTCCAGATACTGATCCAATAGCTGTTCGAAAGATTGTGCGAGCGTGGACCAGCTCGGTAAAGGTACCGAAGGCTGTTGAATACCACGCAGAACAGCTACTCCAGTCGCCTCCGAAGTCTGTGGTTGATGCAATCAGGTGGCAACGAATTGACGCAATTTTCACGAAACGGCACGCATCTGACGAGCTTGCAGTTCAATGGTCGAAGCGTCGAAGAACGCTACTGGTTGATACTCTAGAAAACTACAATCCGGGATACATTCCCGGCACAGCGAGTTTCTCGAGAGCAAAACCGTTTATGGTGATGTCGCAGGCGCTTTGTCGAGAGTGGTCTTTGACATTATTTGAGTCTCCGCAATTTCTGACTGACTATCTTACGCAGGATGCGCTTTGGCAAGACTCTTCAGGCAAGACCAAGCCGAAGGGGCGACCACCTCTAGACGCCCTGACTGCAATAAGAACATGGTGGACATACGAGGCCGCTAAAGCTATCCGCTCGGAGTGTAGCTTTACACTTGGCGAAGAGCATACATCAAAGTCTATCGCTGCTGCTGTTCTGCAGATCGGCGAACGCACCATGGGCGATACTAATCGAGGACACCTCGCGGACGCGAAGGACTACTTTCAATGTATCCCATACTATTCGCAGGGTGGCGTGTACAACGAACTTAGTAAACATGATCCAATTGGCAACATGATCACGTTCAGAGTCGATCTGCGATCAATTCTACGCAGAATGCAAGATTTAGCTAAATAGCTTGCACTTTACATCACAGAGTACCCCCTGATAAATTCGCGAATTTATCAGGACTTAGAAACTGCATCGAACTTTCGTAGCCTAGTCGTTGAAGAAACGCTAAGGAGTTGGATGCACCATGAATGCACAAACCATAGGCAGCAGCGATAACGGCCCCAGTGAGTCTGTTAGCGAGCGACAGCCCATCTGGGTGAGCGACAAGTACTTGTCGACTACCACAATGACTTCGATCGCTTTCTGGCGCAGACGCCGCTGCTACGACCAAGAGCCGAAGACTTGGAAAAAAATCGAAAACGGTCTCGTCCGGTACCACTTAGCCAGGACGCTGGACTGGTTTGAGAATCAGTAATGGATACGAAAGCACCATATCCGGTGCCACAGGAGGAAGATTGAGAACATCATTTCATACATGTGAACTCTGCGAGCCACGAGGATGGATTGGCGATTCCCCTATATTGCCAGCCTATAGCACTGGTCCCCTTAGGTCCGCCGGTCAAGAAGGATGCGTAGTGTGGTGCCACGACTGCGGGCGACTTCATTATCACGGCATGGACGAGATTGAGCGAACCAAGCCAACGCCTCGAGCCGCCGATTGCATCTACCCCGGGCGCTTCGCCAAATCTGATTACTACATAATTCGCGCTGGCGGCGCTACTCCAGGCTTCCTCAAAGCGCATAGGAACCGTAAATTTCGCATGCAGACGGAAGGAGACCATAAAAGAAGGCAAGACTACGTCGACGAATTTGAGCAGTTCTTTGCCGCGCGGCAGGAGCAGAGGATTAGTCCAAGCGTGATGAGGTCCATCACCTCCGAAGGGGAAAAAACCTCCACCGATAGGCATTATGCAAGCGAAGATCGTCGCGAACTTGCCCTTAAACGTGATCAATGGCAACACGATGCGCAGCGATATGGGCTAATGAAGGTAAGTCCAGCCACATATTGTAGGTGGGCATGGCTACTCGGACTCGACAACTCTACGCGCTTCCTTCGCGTTAAATTCAATGCTGAGCATCCGTGCGCGTTCCTCGACGAGACGGGACGGCGATACGTACTGAGCACGCCTTACCACTTTGATACGAGCGACATGAAAGAGCTGGCGGTGTTCTGCGAGGAACATCAACTAGAGGCGGAGATCACAAGCCGAATGCCTTTGGATCAGGGGAAGACGGTAACCCTGATCATCAAAGAAAGCTTATCGAACTTCCGCAGCCGCTACCTCGAAGTGAGCGCCTAGATAGCAAAAGCGCCCTGACCTGCACAGTTGGGGCGCTTCTTAAAAGGAAAAGACGTTGACTTCGCAGTGTAAGTATAGAGCATCTCTCGATTTTCGCGCCATCAAACTCCACTCACGTGGAAGGTGGCACTGGATCCTAAAGCAAGCAGGAATAGCACCAGAGCTACTGACGGGACGACATTCGGCCTGTCCGATTTGTGGTGGCAAAGATCGGTTTAGGTTTGACAACAAGAACGGAGATGGAACCTTTATTTGCAATCGGTGCGGTGCCGGCGACGGCTTCACGCTTCTTCAAAGGTATCTGTGCTGGGGAGCTTTTGACACTTTCTGTGGTGTCTCTAGCGTCTTATCCGGTGGCGGTCTAGATGTTGAGCAGCGAGCCGTCCAAGCAGCGTCAGATACCAATGTTATTGATTTAGATACCCGTCAGAGTCGCTGGTTAAGGCGCAACATATTGAAGGCATGGGAAGAAGCGCAGCCGATCGCTGAACTTGATGCAGCCCACAAATATCTGACCATGTCGCGAGGCTTTATGCTCTCGACTTTCCCGGACGCGCTCCGGTATCACCCTGCACTCTACTATGACAAAGAGCGTCGGTTCCCCGGCATGGTCGCAAAGTTTAGTGATATCAATGGCGACACCATCACACTACAACGGCTTTTCCTGGACAGCGACGGCAACAAGGCACCGCTACCAAAGAAGGAGCTCAAGAAGTTCATGTCAATCCCAAAGCGGGGAGCGACTTCGGGCGGCGCTGTTCAACTATTTAAACCGTCCCATCAACTTGGACTCGCTGAGGGCATAGAGACCGCTCTTGCTTGTAACCTGCTATTCGAGATTCCGGTCTGGGCTACCTGCACCGCTGGACTGTTGGAGCGTGTTCAGGTGCCGGAGAACTGCGAGATCTTCATCTTTGCGGATAACGACAAATCAAAGGCTGGCGAGAGAGCCGCCAACATTCTTGCTGATCGCTTGCACAAAGAAGGAAAGCGTGTCAGAAAACCACTAGTCCCGCCCGTCGAGGGGCGGGACTGGGCGGATGTTTACTACTTAAATAGGAGCAAAAACCAAAATGTCTGCTGAATATATTACGCCAAGCGTTCCCAATCTCCAAGATGTGCCACCACATGTTCCAGCACTGGAGGACGAACCTGAGCAACCCCGACCAAAGAACTATAGTCCAGTGGATGTGAAGACGCCGAAGCAATTGACGATATTTGAACCGCGGCAGCATCCAATTCTCAAACCCGCCGCCCTGCACGGATTGGTTGGCGAAATAGTTCAAGCCGCGACCGAATCAAGCGAAGTTGACCCAGCCGCAGTTGTCGCGACTTTCCTGACCTACTTTGGGGCAGAAATAGGAGACTACAGCTTTATACGGCGAGGAGAAGATCGACACCCGGCGAGGCTCTTCTCAGCAATTGTCGGTGCATCCAGTCGTGCCAGGAAAGGGACCAGCGTTGGTCCTGTAGTCCGTATTATGAAGGAAGCGTGCGCCAATGTAAGAAAGGTCGATGGCCCCATCGCCTCGGGTGAGGGAATCATTCAGCAGGTGCGCGATCCTTCAGATGAAAAAGATGACGAAGGCTATCCCGAGGATTGCGGAGTAAACGACAAGCGCATTATTGTTATCGAGGAAGAGATGGCAGCAATGTTGGCAGCGATGAAACGAACAGGCAACACTCTATCAGCGGTTATCCGGAAGCTATTTGATGACGGCAATGTCGATCCGCTAACCAAGAACAATCACATAAAGACATCCGGCGCGCATGTTTGCATGGTCTGTCACATTACCAGGTTTGAGCTTTCAGACATGCTCGAACAAAAGGAGCTCTTCAATGGTTTTGCCAATCGCTATACCTGGTGGTGCGCGCGAAGACAGAGGTTGGAGGCGAATCCACTTCCGATGGATGACGACCTCGTCAAAGCAATTGCCTCAAAGCTACAAAAAGCGATTGACTACGGCAAGAGAGCTGGAGAGATAAAGTTTTCAGATGATGCGAAGGTTGCGTGGGAGAAGCTCTATCGAGTTATCTCAATCGATGAGCCTGGTTTAGTTGGCGTTGTTACCAGCAGAGCCGAGGCACAAGTAGTGAGACTGGCATTAACTTACTCCCTTCTCGATAGCTCTAAGACGATAAACATGGTTCATCTGGAAGCGGCGCTTGCAGCGTGGCAATATTGTAAGGACTCTGCGACATTTATTTTCGGTAGCAACTCATCTGCAATGGCCGAACAAAAACGTCGCATACTTCAAGCATTGTCCTCAGGACCGAAGTCAATCACCGAACTCCGAGAAGCTCTTAGCAATCATATTTCCGGCGATGTATTAGGCTCCCATCTTGACGACTTTCAAGCAGCAGGCGTCGCCACACAGCACAAGGTAAAAACGGCTGGCAGACCAGCCACCATGTGGAGTATCACAAAGGGTTTCGAGCTCCCCGAAATCTATCTCAGCGGCAGAGAGGAAGAAAATGAAGACGTCGCGTAACCAACAGATCCCGAAAGCCTCGCCAGGTGACTTAAATAGCTTAACGCGCACTTTCTGCGCAGCAAGATAATTTCCGAATCTCCGAGCCGGAGACTTTCTTAGCTTAACGCGCTTATTTTTCGAGGTTAATTGATTGCAATTACTTGCCTGTTTCAGCAAGGTCAAGAGCACTCTATCCAGTCGAGTGATTTTTTTTGAAAGGGTTGTAGGACCGCCGGAGCGTCCTCTGGCATGCTAGCACGGCAAGATTACCACGCCACCACTTCGCTTCAGATGGGAACCCTTCTTTCTCAACTTTCTGTCTCTGTCTTCATTGGACAGCGCTATCGGGTACCAGAGCAACAATGATCGAATGGAGTCATCACTACAATTCTTGGTTAGAAATAAAGCGCTTTAAGCTAGAAAAGCCATGTTGCCGCTGTTCCGTCGATTTCGCAGTTGCGCATTAACTGCGCGCTAAGCTAGAAAAGGCTACCAGCCAGTATTTTGCGATTGTGTCTCTAGATTTTGGTCAAGCCCCAGTTCTTGCTTGTTTTTGCTGAGCCTGGCTTCCAGCAGAATGGAAAAATCATATTCGATATAAACCCGAAGATCTATTTTGCTGCCTGAAGGCTACAATAGCCTGACTATGACCATCTGGAGCCTCATATGGAAAAGACCCCGGCGAGCGACGAACTCCACTACCTAAAAGAGATTGACCGAGTGGAGCGCAAGTATTTTTCGGAATCGATTGAGCGCCATGAGGACCTATTGAGAGCCGTCCAAAAAGCTTCACAGAAGTTGATTCGCGCATTCATGGCAAGCTACATCCCAGAGATGGAAAAATGGACCTTAGAGCAAAGGAATGCAGTGAACACCTTAGTCCTAGAGATGTTTCACGTATTGGTCTTTCACGATGTAGAACTTCTTCGCAAGCGCGGATCTGACGCACAGAACCACAGCAGAAAAATGATTGAACTAGCCGCATTCGCGCATGAGTGCCTTGAATCCGAAAAGAGCGCAAAGCTCTGGGTTGAAGCGGTCGAATCAATAACAAAGCGAAAAAATGCGAAGAGCGCCTTTCAGGCATATCCACTAGTGAAAAGATACTTCCAGAACCTGGAACCGCGGACATTGTTTGACCAATATGACTCGTGTTGCTATTTCGTGCACCCATCGATCTTCTCTGTAGCGCCTCGTATTCGAAAGGTTGCAGACGCTCAATACTCTCTCGCTTTTCACGAGGTCGAGACAACTGCTGAACTAGAGATTGAGTCACTCAGAGAAAACCATGGAACGTTTTACCTCTTATTGGACTCACTAGCGTCCAGGTGGGACAGCGACTCGACATTTCTTAGACAAAAGTGGAATGAGGCGGTGAGAGAATTCGGCGAGACCTTTCTCGACGCATTTGACATAAAGCCAGAAGATTCAATTGTGGCAGAAGGCGATGAGTGAATCCTAGCGTGTCAACAATGTCAGTCGGCGTCTGACTACGTCTACTTGACACCCGGGGTACACCCCCAGCCCGTGACCGATTCGCCCCACCCGTTTAGCGTCTGCGTCTTAATGGTTTTAAACGCCACGGTCCGTGAAACAGGCACCAGTTCATCGTCCTACCGTGTCATGTCCCGTATCGGTGCCGTGTAAACCGATGGACTTATGCTCATTGGCAACCTATAATTAGACCAGACGTGACACCGCCCCCGGTACTACTCCCGGTGCCCGCGTAATGATTCAGGAACAATAAGGCGAGGAACAATTGATGACCACAAAAGAAACTTCTCAGGAAGGAATTGCAGAGAGCGAAGGCTCTGGCAAGCCCTCTACAAAGAAGCTACCGACAGGTGTTAGGCAGGACTGCCATGCCATTACTGCCGATGGCACTCGCTGCAATGGTCGGACTTATCTCGGGCGCGACTGGTGCAACTCCCACTCTCCGAATCGGCAGCTCAAGAAGGAGAAGTATCAAATAGGTGATTACGATCCTGGTCCGATAGATAGTCCGGATAAAATCGCGGAAGTTATCCGGTTCGTAGTGCAATCCCTCTTCGCTGACAAGCTGAAAATCGACAAGTCCCGAGCGATCATGGAAGCACTTAAGCAACAGCTCGTAGTGCTGAACGAAATCTATAAGCGCAGCCCGGAAGGCAGGGAGCGATCGCTTGATCAAGTTACGAAGATGATGATTATCGTGCAAGGACTGTCTCCTGAAAAAGCAGCGGAGCTTCTTAATTCCAAAGATTTTCTAGATGGTGTTCAACGCGAAGTAGAGCGCCGTGACCTGCAAGCTGACGGCGGAGACGTGAGCGTTAAAGCGGACAAAGAGATCGAGGAGGCTCTGAAAACGCTTCTCACATAACTAAACGAGTTCTCGGACCGGGCTCGGTGCGAGCTTTTTCTATACGCAAGCAGAAAAAGGCCCTAAGATATTAGTATCATCAGCAGTATCACCCAGAAAAAGAGAAGCGAGGCGACAATGAGGAGTAGAAAAGACACTAGTGGCTTTGCTAACGTGATCGTTGGCTGTCTTTTGATTGCTGTTGCACTGGCACTAGTTCTCACGCCGGTCTTCGCCCAGATAAACAATGGGGAGCCTCCGTCGCTGAAAACGGAACTCTCAGAGAAAGGCGTGTCACTTAAGCCTATTGTGATGAGCCCTACCAGAGGACTGGTAACGAACATTACGGACATTGGACGAAGCGAGCAAAACGCTGCTGTTCTGGACAATTTACAGATGCTCAAGGGTGGAGTCTGGACTTCTCGAGGTATTGGACACACTAAGTTTCGATCAACCGGGATAGGTGGACTTACTCAGCTCAGGTCAATCTATCCATATACAGATCCGGACGGTGATTCGGGTCTACTGCTTGAGGCAAACGGCGAAATTTATCACCTTGACCCTAGTGCTCCAAACGGCACTTTGACCGATCTGGGTACAATAGCCGCTGGCGCAAACATCGGGAACCTAGCGACCTTCTGCAACTTCTCCGACGAAGAGATAATTGTCACCAATGGTGATACTGACGAGCCTTACATATGGAACGGCGATCTATCAGATGATTTCGAGCCCTCCGCACATTGGCCGGTAACAATTGATTCTATCGATTACAACAAGCCAAAGTTTGTAGAGTCCTTTGCAGGCAGAGCGGCTTTTGCGGGCATGGACAGACCGTATACGGTTTTGCTTTCCGAATACGAAAGACCTGACCGATTTCAAGTCTCCGGGACGCCATTAGCAACGGATGCTGGCGCGCTCACATTCCCTAGCAACCTAGGTCGAATAACCGGATTGAAAAAGCTCCGACTTGACTCGTCTAATGAGGAAGTACTTCTAGTCGGCTTCGAGAGAGGCTTCGGAATGATTACCGGTTCAAGCGCTCTCGACTTCTCGCTGGTGGTGTTGACCAATGAGTTCGGACTGTTGAGTAACCGCACTTGGGCACAGCTTGGCAATGAGATGTTCTTCCTGGCGACGGACGGCATCAGAAAGTTCAGTACTGCATCTGGTATTAGCGCACTGTCAAACGCTTCTGTGTCGTTCGGCATTCAGGACTTATTCTCTCGTATCAGAAAAGTGCGAGCGCCACTCAGCTTTGTTGTTCGTCATCCGTCTACCCAAGAGCTAATATTCTGGATAGCAATCGACAATGACGAAATGTGCAAGAACGGCATCGTGCTCAATTACAACACCAGCGGGAATCCCTCTGCGACGATCGGATCAAGCATCTCCAACCCTATCTTTTCCACACGGTCTGGTGCGAACTTCTCCGGCGGCGCGGATGCCGACGGCAGGGTTTACTATGGCGACTACAGCGCTGGCTATCTATTTCAGGGTTACTCCGGAAACACTTACGATGGCGCGAACTACAGCTGGTCTTATTTGTCACCGCTAATTGGTGGTAACACACCAATTCAGAACTGCAGCATGCGGCGTGTAGATGTTCTGACGGACGGCCCCGAGCAGAGCTTTACGATTAACGCCTACACGTTGTCCCAGAACGCGGGCGGGTCTACTTCTTTTGTGCCCCAGGGATCGCGTTCCTACTCCGTCACCACATCTAGTATTACAGACTTGTCGACTTGGACAAGCGGTAACACCACAAGCTATCCAAAATTTCTAGAGTACCAACCCATCGGCTCAGGAAGATTTTGGTCGTTCAAAATTTCCGGCACGGGTGGTCAGCATATAAATTTTGCGGGACTAAACGCAGTCCTCACGCTCGGCGGCTGGAAGCAATAGAAGGCAAATTCTTCGATTTCGAACGCTGTCGTTCGCGCTTTAGAAAAAGAAGGTTCAGATCAACCAGATCGGCGTCGGCTGGCTGACACCGGGCAGATGTTGCCTTTTATATAGAATCAGATACGCTTCGGTTACGCGTTGCCAATTCCTAAAGACCTTGAGCAGCGTGGCACCGATTCTTTCTCCCCAGTGTCGGACCGGTCCCAACTAAGCCATTTATCCAGGCGGGCAAAGCTATTAATGAGTCTTATGGGTCTGAAGAACCTAGCGGTTCAAGGAAAGTAAGCTTCTATACTCAGGACTACCTGTTGCCTGGTAAGCGCATCAAAACCGCAGAGGAAATTCCGCTCGATAAGCTCGGTCTCTCCAAAGAACAGAACGTGCTCTACACTCTCTTGCCCGGTGAAAATAAGAAGGTCCTTGAACTTCAAAGAGAGGCGATGGAGGAATACTATCGCGAACACAATATTGGTCCGAACATGCTGGATGGCATACGGCAGAGATGGAAGTAGACCAGCAGCCAACTGAGAGTTTAAAGCTGCATGGTAAAGGTTGAGTTTCGCCCCATGACCGCCCTACAAGTCGCGTAAGTGATGCCAGATATGGTATTACCCTACCCAATACAAAAACGTCGCTCACGGAACCTTACAGACCCCTGTGGACTGGGCTCGCTGTGCCCTGAAAGTGGTCACGAAAACGCAACCGGAATGAATCTCATTGTTCAATTCCTGGTTGACCAATGACTGTCTTGAGGTACTGATTTTTGTGAACCCTGAGCCGAAGCTAGCGGAAGTGATGCACGCTTACAATAAAGCAGCCGGGATCGACAAGGTTGCAATGCCAATAACGCACGCAGTCGATTTGAAAGTATTTCAACCGTGTTCCATACCAAGAATTCCTGGGAGTATTACTCGGGCAGAAACATATTTCCTCTCGAGGATGGCAAAAACACAGAGGATGTGGAAGATAAGATTTTCGATGTCGTCGACACCTTTGTGATTGACTTTCTTTCCGTTACCAAAACTGAATAAGAGTCTTTCTCGACTCGATCCTACGCTTCACACAGCCCTCGCGCATCAAATCTTATGAACGATGGCGTTTTTGTGATAGCGGCCGCCACAATTTGTTCTGTTGGCGTCATCCTTCCCTGTAGACTCTTCAGCCAGTGATTGCGCTCATCAGCAGTCAAGCAAGACGTTCCCTCAATTATGGCATTCCTAAGCCAGAAGTCTGCCGTGTTATATTCGTCCTTCCGTTCCCGGATAAACGCAGTACGTTTTGCTACCGCGGCCGCACGCACAATTTCTCGCTTTGAACTTGGCGATGAACGTGAATATGTCGCAGTCAAACGATCAATTTGATTGAGAGCAGGTCTGGTGGAAAATAGATGCAAAAGGACCATTTGAACGTAGTCATTACGAGATACAACCGAGTTGTCTAAAGCGTTCAGCAAGCTGCCGCCGAGATTTGTACCGTCTCCGTTGTTTGATGTTTCGTTTGTAGCTATGAATTTAGCGACACTTCCAATGCACGGAAGGAACGGAACAATGTTCTGAATCATATAGCCCATTCCAGAAGACGTTCCGATTTGAGCTAGGCGACGTATGAACCATGAAAGACGAGTGCTATCACGAGGTTCTTGCCGAATGTACGCCTCGAGTACACTATTCACTTTGGTTTCCGTGAACTTTGCGAGATCAGCTGCACTAATCTTAGAAGGCTTGATTTTTCTATAGTTGTCACCACGAGAGTATTTTCGAATGAGCTGGAGAAGTTCTTCTTCTTCAAAATTGATTGGACGCTCAGTCAGCATTTCATCAGCCAATTCAGCAAATTGCTCAGAAGAACGAATCTCGGTTTTCTGCTTGTTCATTACCAAACGTTGCTGTTTATCTAATATCTCTGCGAGATCAAACAATGCTTGCACGGCCTCTTCGCGACTCTCGACAAAGATATGAATATCGTCGACATATCGGCAGTGGTCATAGCCTCTCGAAACAATACTCCTATCGATCTCGTTTAGAGTACACTCGGACAGCATGTGTACGGCATGAGATCCAACAGGAATTCCTCGAGATACAGTGCCTGTTACCATTTTTAGAAGGTTGATAATAGACTCAACTGCTTCACGCGGCACTCCTGAAGCATCAAGCTGATTCTCGACCGAATGATGGCTGATTTGATTGTACAGATCAGAGATATCGCTTATAGCGACCCAACTATATTTTGTCGCTTTATTTTTCGATTCAGTCCAAAACTCATTCCAGACCATATGCCGAGCAAAGAATTCACCGTCTAATGTCGGCATGAAACGATAAGAAAAGACGTGATTAGACGAACTAGGAAACCGATGGCTCTCAATTTTTTCGCCAACGTCTTTTATGATCGCGGCAAGGACAAGACTATCGATCGGACTGAGTTGAGTTGCCATTCTGAACGAGGTTTCTTCTTTCGGCACCACAAATCTACGCGAACCATGCCAGACATAGTCTTCGATATCGAGACCGGAAAAAATCGGCGATAGTGCAGACCAGCACTGCTTCATGCATTCAAACTCAAATGGTCTCGGGAATATATCTGTATCGCCCTGTTCGAGCAAATGGTTCAAAGCCCAGTCATAGCTTTTGGTTGGAATTTTCATCTCGGAATCTGAAGCCTACTCACCAGCGCCACACACCTTGCACGGAATGCCGCCACGAGACTTTGCATCCGATCGCTTAATACGGATGCAGTGAGTACAGCGCTTAGCATGCGTACAGCTCGGAATGTGATACTTCAAGCTTCGCGGATTGAACATGACTATGTCATTTGCGTCCGCAAGCTGCTGTCGGCTGGCGCTCGCATCTTCACGAGCAATTGATGCCGATAACACAGATGTCTCAAACGCAACTATCGTTAAGACGGACAGAAATAGTCGGAAAAGAATAGGCATAGAGCCTCCCCAATGCTGCATTTTTTCTAAAACGGTCCAATAATCTGGGTCGGACACCCGCAGTACTGGCAATGAGTTCTCTTGCCGGTCCATGGATTCCATGCACCTGGTGACGAGTAATTGTCCAGCCTACTATTATTCGCTACTGTCTGATGCCATCCACCCACAATGTGGCTGTTCGGGTTTGGACCGATGCAATTCGGATTGCAGATGCAACTCGGAAAGGCGCATGTATGACCTGAGACGAACCTGGGTTGAGTTTGGGCTACGGAATTAGGACCATTACTTCTGTTAATCCTCGACAGTCCATACACCACGCCTCCCATGGCAGCGAGTCCTGTCGCAGCATTGATGAACTCTGGACTGGAAACAAAGTTGCTTGTGTTTTCTGCTGAATGAATTGCGCCTCTGCCAACGCCGCGTGCACCTCGACCCAGAGCATTCAGCCAGGGCACCGGATGTTTTTCGAAAACCCATTCATGCTTCTTCTTTTGAGGGACACCTTTTGAACCCAAAGGAAGAAAAGTCGAATCTAGCGGTGCACCAAGACCACCAGCTGATGTGGAGGTGGACTGATCCGGAGGCATGACAGGTATCTCGCTTTGATATGGACGTTGAAACGACTGCTGATTGATAGCCGCCGAGTTGGAGTCAGGATAGAAAGTTCGTGGTGTTCGGTAGTAATCCGCTTCAGAGGCCTGGTCGATAGGATCAGCCTGCTGGAGCTCGATTGTGCTTGCTCCACCGGGGAGCATTTCGTCCACCGTCTCATCTTCAACCCATCCCTGACCATCTTCAAGACCTGAAGCTGACACGGGTAAAGTGTTCAGGAAACAAAACGCCGCCAATACTAGCGGCAAAAGCTTTCGCAGCATATTCGGAACAAGTAGAAGGCTGTGACGACTGGTCTCCAGGCATTTCTTACCCGAAGCCTTCGATTTCAAAACCACCCGAATGGGTGATTGCCACTCGAAAGTTTCGGTATCGCTGGTGGTGACTCTGCGCAGTTTTTGCTAGACGCGGTCCGTGAGTGGTCAGCATTTCAATCTGGCAGGTCTGATGGCTGTGCTAACGCTTGGAGGCTGGAAGCAGTGTGCTAACGCTTGGAGGCTGGAAGCAGTGATACCACGACATCTTCGGATCATTAGCTTTTACCTTTTTGAGTTTCAAGATTAAAAGGTTTGGGTAAAGAAATGCCAATCCTACCCTACTTCCCAGTAGACTTCATTGAACTGGCATCCCATCGATCCCTCGATTTTCGGCACGGAGGCCAACGATGAACCGTCCTACACTAACATTGGTGTCGATTTTAGTTTTGTTCGGTCCGCTGTTTGATGTGAAATCATCATTCGCGCAGTCATCTGAAAGTAATGCGTGCTGCGCTGATGGTGTAAAGGCGTATCGAGAGGGAAACTACAAAAGCGCGGAACATTCATTTCTGAAAGCGCTCGAAATACACGCAACGCCAGATCAAGCATCTGTAAATCTACTCAACAATCTTTGGTTGGTTTACAAAAAAAACGGCGACGAGACCCGAGCGGCTGCTATCGATGAGCGAAAAAGAGCAGTCGAGCAGACCATTTCAATCAGCTCGCCAGTTTCAATAGTGTATACAAAACATTCAAGTGATCTGTCTCAAGCAGCCTCTCTAGATGAGCGACGAACTAAATTCTTGTCGGAGCGAGACAAGAAAATCGAACGACGACTTCAGGACATAACTGAAGGGAATATGTCGCGTATTTCATCGGCGCAGAAAAGTGATTGCAGAAT
>CAYQKX010000060.1:0-50395 GCA_964418155.1 uncultured Candidatus Obscuribacterales bacterium
ACCCAATAGCCCTCTTTGCTTTTCCTACGATATGTTTTCGTAGTCGATATTCGCGCAAAAATCGAAAAGGAGTTAGCTCCAATTGAATCCTGCTTTCAGGGACAAGGCGAAGCCATCGTTCGCCCTGTCCTTGAATACGATTTAGCCGAATTAGCCACCGAACATGCGCGTTACCAGTGGTGCGGGAATGTCGCCCAATACGGAGCGCGCAGAGGGTGAAGGGCGGCTAGTATAAGCGAATCGTAGTTCTGAGGATCGATTTTTTTCGCGTCCTCGGATGTGGCGACAACAATGATTATGGTTGCCATCATGGCGACCAATTTTGCATCCGGCGGCGGCGCCAAACCGAACCCGACATTGCACCAGACATTCGCGAACTCGGTCTGAGCTTCCGCTACTTGCTTGTTCCTGAGTTTCGCAAGTCCGCTGATGAGGCTTCGCGACACATCCGAATAAGTGGCATCGTACATCCGAACCTTGAACACTGGCCCCGGGGCTGCTTCCATCGGTCTGATGTGGCTGCGTGAATCCAGCTCCGCCACCGTTTCCGCCCACTTGAGCGTAGCGACTGCGGCGTTAGCGGGAATCAACGCCTCCTCTGGCCGGTCCATGTCCAGCTTCGTCGCGGCCTTACCGATCAGGTAGCCGGCCTGACCCGCGAGCTCACGAACATCCTCGCGACGGTGCGCCTTGAGCTTCTCGACGCGCAACCGCATCGCCCGGATGGTCCGCTGCCTCACCTGCGACAGCGGCCAACTGTTTGGAGGGAGGCGCTCGGCGCGGAACAACCGGAACACGATACCAATAAGGACAAGACCAACACCGAAGATGGCCAGAAGAACCTGCCACATAACTCACCTTGTTGTTTGGGTTTGAATGCACGAAAGATTCGCATACACACCACAGGCGGGCATTGCGTGACACCGCCTGTGATATCGCACACATTAACGCAAACGACTGCATCCATGTGCTTCTCTCGTGTCCGATCCTTTGTGTGTGCTTAGAAGTACGCAACGCAGCAGTCAATCCGATACTCGATAAAGCTGAGCGGCTTGCCCCGAATAACGAGCTGAGCGCAGGGCCTCAACAACTCCGAGGCCCTGAACTCTACTCGCCCTTTACAGGGTTACATCATCGGCAGTTCGTCGTCCTTCTTCTTGGACTTCTCTTCCTCCGACTGCTTCTTGGACTTCGCTTCCGCGGCCTTCTTCTCGAGAATCTTCCTCGCCGCCCATTGGTAGTGGTCGGTGTGCTTCTGACCCTTCTTGACCACGTCTGAGTCCTCGATCAGTTCGTTGAGCGGCAGAAGGAATTTGCCGACCTCACGAAGCGGGTCCTTGAGCGGCTCGTGCGGCGTGGTCAGTGTCTCGAGCTCCAGGACCAGCTTTTCCCGGTCAGCCGGATCGACGGCGATCATTGCGAGATCGATCACGTCTCTGATGTTCTTCTCTTTCGGACTGGTCTTGGCGACGATGTCTTGCGCCAGCTTGCTCGCCTCGACGCAGGCGGTCGAGTACTTCGCGAGCGCCCTCTCCGGGTCGCCAGGTCCGTCGTTTTTGGTCTTGATGTAGTCGGCCTCCAACCCCTCCAACTCCTTCGACATCTTGGTCAGGTCGGAGAGCTGCTTCTTCGTCTCCGCGTCGTTGAGTACCTCCGCCCACTTCTCCACGGACATCGCGAGCAGCTTTTTCGAGTTGGCGAGCTTGTCGCTGCTGGAGCGAGCCGGCTTCGTCTGACCTGGTGCCGGCGTGCTGTTGGGACCGCGTGTGTCCCACGACGGACCGCAGCCGATCGCGGCGACCAGCGCGGACGAGAAGAGGATGCGCAGGAAAGTCTTCATGGTATTTCCTTGACTCGATGCAGGTGAACAACGGACTCAGTGCATCGAAACTGATAGCCCGTTTGAATGAAAAAACACTTCAACCAAGCGCAGACGCTCCAATGGGTTTTAACCATCACAAGCGCACACGCAAGTACAACTCGCACCACTATCAGTGGCACGCTACTCCACCGTGGTCGTTGACTTCTTCATCCACCACTGGCTGCTTCCCGCAACTGTTCCGAAGCGGCACTGACGAGTTCCGCGTGCGTACGCCCGAGACCGGCATCAGCCAAAAGCACAATGGCTCCCGCCAGCGCTACACTCCTTGCCTTCTCCGGTGCGCGGTCCAGCCAGACATCCGAGAACTCCGAGAACGCACGAGCCGTGTCGCCGATCCGAACGCAATCTAGACCGAAATCGAGGGCTCGGACCAACTCGCCCCTGAGCACAGGGTCAGTCGAGACCTTCCGCGCCCGAGCAGCCCACTCAGCCTGAAGTTCCACGATGTACTCAACCAGCTCAATCACAGCGAGGGCCAGGTTCGCCCTCGGTAGCGCTTGTTCGGGACGCTCCCTGTCCACCTTCGTCGCGGCCAGTCCGACGAGGTAACCGGCATGACCGACGAGAGCACAAACATCATTGCGAAGAATCATCTTCAGGGGTGAGATTCGCGCGCGCAGCCGACGAATCGTTCTCGGTGTGATGGGGTCGAGCTTCCACCCGGAGCGTTGTCGAGTCGCACTCAAGAGGAGCGTGATCACGATGCCGATGACCGCCAGACTCCCACCGAGGCATGCCAACCAAGTCTGCCACATAAGGCACCTTCCGGTCAGGGAAATGGGTTAAGAACAATCGACGCACAAATCTCGTCAAAACCACAGCCAACCAATGCAAAGCACCGCCTGTGATATCACTCAATAACCTCTCAGATCGATAAAATCGACTGATGAGGCTGCGTTTGCTGGTGTTTACTTGCCTTTTCTGACTTAACGAGATCCAGTAGTCGATAACGAGTTCTTGTCTGAACCCTACCAGCGATCCACGGGAACCACTAGCACTGTAAAGCCATTTGCCAAGATGAATCTGGGAATTAATTTGCTTGGATGTCACTCTGGATATCAAGGAATCTCGCCGGTCTTTTCCGAAAACCCCTATGAGACCGACATCGATAGACCTGAAGCGAGAACTCCGACAAGAACGGTTCACTCTTCAATAGACACTCAGAGGGCAGAGAAATTCTCGCTATCGCGTCTTCCAAAAATGACCATGCGAGCTAGCGTGGGCTTTACCGACCAAGCTTAGCGGCCAGCGAGAACTCAGAACATTTGAACACGGGCAATGAAATGCAAAACCAGAACAGCAGACTCGCGACGCGACTCTAGCTCCGCCCCTGGCTTAGTTGGTTTAATTGCCTTTGAGACCGGCTTCAGCTTCTTTCTCGAAATCGAGCACGTTCACCAGAAAAGCAAACTTGTCGGTCCATTCGTCGATAATCTTGTTGGTTGGCTTTCCGGCACCATGACCAGCACTTGTCTCAATTCGAATTAGGACTGGATTCTCACCTTGATGCGCCTCTTGGAGCGCCGCCGCGAACTTGAAGCTATGCGCAGGCACGACGCGGTCATCATGATCGGCAGTGATCAACAGTGTCGACGGATAAGTCTTTCCTTTTTTGACGTTGTGCAGCGGAGAATAAGCATACAGCACAGCGAAGTCATCAGAGTTGTCCGCACTGCCATAATCGGACACCCAGCCCCAGCCAATGGTGAACTTGTGGAACCGCAACATATCAAGAACACCGACAGTAGGACACGCCGCTGCGAACAGATCTGGACGCTGCGTCATGCACGCGCCAACCAACAGCCCACCATTACTTGCACCGGCGATGGCGAGCTTCTTGGTGGATGTGTACTTGTTGTTGATAAGCCATTCTCCACAGGAGATGAAGTCGTCAAAAACATTCTGCTTCTGTTTTTTCATTCCGGCCTCATGCCACTTCTCACCATACTCGCCACCACCTCTCAAACAAGCCTGGGCGAATACACCACCCATCTCCATCCATTCGACGAGCGCAACAGAGAAGGATGGGCGAAGCGCGATATTAAAGCCGCCGTAGCCATATAGATAAGTAGGGTTGTTGCTGTTTAACTCAACACCCTTTTTGTGAACGAGAAACATGGGCACTTTGGTTCCATCTTTACTCTCGACGAAAACCTGCTCCGTCACAAATCGCGATGGATCGAATTTCACATTCGGCTTAAAAAACAGCTCGCTCTTACTCGATTCGGTATCGAATCGGTAAATCATGGGAGGAGTGTTGAAACTGGTATATGTATAGTAGGTCTCCTTGTCGTTACTCCTTCCACCAAACCCGTTAGCAGTGCCTATCCCAGGAAGTTCTACCTTGCGAATAGGCGCACCATCCGTGGTGCACTCTTCGATCTGGGTATAGGCATCCTTCAGATACTTCAAGAAAAATCTGCCGCCCACATAACTCACATGCTCCAATGTCTCATTGCGCTCAGCCAAGACCTCAGTCACATCAGGCTTTCCAGAGGTCGCCGATTTCTCGATATCAATCGCGACGATTCGACTTTTTGGCGCATCGAGATCTGTGAGCAACCAGAACTTCTTGCCTTCGTTGCCGATGAACGTATAACGGGCATCAGCCTTGTTCAACAGCTCAACTACAGGAGAATCAGCTTTTCGCAAATCCTTGTAGAATACTCGGTTTTTCGGTTCCGTGCCTTTCCAAACGTGGATGATCAGATAGTTGCCATCATCTGACACCGATCCATCAAAGCCCCATTCTTTCTCATCTTTTCGTTCATAAACCAAATTATCTTGGTCTTGTTTCGTCCCGATCTCATGAAAATAAAGCTTCTGGAAATAATTCTGGTCTTCGTGCTTGGTTTTCTCATTAGGCTGATCATATCGGCTGTAGAAGAAGCCCTTGCCATCAGCCGTCCAAGATGCGTTGGAGAATTTCACCCACTCAATTTTTTCATCCAGGTCTTTGCCGGTCTCAACATCCTTGATGTACCATTCCTGCCAATCCGAGCCGGCCCTGGAAATACCGTAAGCCATAAACTTACCATCGCGAGTGATATCCATACCGGCTAAGGCAACAGTTCCGTCCTTGGAGAGTTGGTTGGGATCCAGGAGAACTCGCGCCTCTTTTGAAGCGTCGTCTTTGACATAGACAACATCCTGATTTTGCAAGCCGGAGTTTTTGAAATAAAACAATCGGCCACCTTCGAGGAAAGGCGTAGCGTATTTTTCGTAGTCCCAGAGCTCCCTCAATCGCTGATTGATTTTCGGACGCAGTTGAACGGAGTCTATGAATGCTCTTGTTACCTTATTTTCCGCATCAATCCACTTGCGAGTGTCCTCTGTATGCGGATCCTCCAACCAGCGATATGGATCTTCGACTTTTTTCCCATGGTAAAGGTCAACATGATCCATTTTTTTGGCTTGTGGATAACTAAGCTTCTTGCTGTCGGTTTTGCTTTCCATAGTTGATGACTCTGATTGTGCTGCCATAGCCGAGCCCGGAGAGCCGCTCAACATCAGCATCGCCGAGAACAACGAAAGTGCTCTCGATCTGTGATTACCTTTATTCATCGACGCTCATACCCTCCGGTTCCGTCAGGGAAAGATCATATATCAAACGGCTGAATGTCGCTGGCAGTCAGGCGAAAGCACAAAGCCCAGGGAATTGCAAACGAAAAATAAGTTATCGAGCAGCAATTCATTGAGTATTTTGACAAGATCGTTATAATCAGACAATTCATGGTGGGACAGACTGTATGAAGTCAAGGCAACATACTGCTCGTAAATGCACCGGACTCGCTCTTGCCGTCCTGGCAAGCTTGTCAAGCAGCCTGTGCACACCGATAACATCCGACGATTCTGCCGGCCCACAGGCAGCACAGGCAAGATCTCGCCCACCAGCACTGCCTTCCGACACAGTCAATCTGATCTATCAACTCTCTCATCAGCCCGAGTTGATGAATTTGTCATATCTGCGCTATGTCGTAGGAGCGCCCGAGAATGAGCGATCTCAGCTTGCTCTCAAGGCGAAGAACTACTATTGGTACCAAGAACCTAAGCGCACTTTGCTGTATCAACTCCATCAAGACGGACCACAGAGCGGCTCTGTCACGAAGTCAGTGTTCACAATCAACGTGCCGAATTCCCAACTCACGACCAAAGAGATGGAGCGCATATTCGGTCAGCAACATCAAAAGGTCTTCGATCACCAGTCGCATCCCAATGATGTTTATAAATTCGGACCGAATACTTATGTCGCGTTTACTCAACCCCACGACACCTTCAGGGTCAATCAGATTCAGGTCGGCTACCAGGGTCCACCGCTTCCACCTCCACCGCAACAAGCCGTCTATAGCGCCTACAATCTCGGAAGGAGCAAGTCGATAGAACAGGCAATGAAGAGCGGCAATTGGAGCGAAGCAATTACATGGCTCCGTCGCGATGCTTCAATGAGACCAGGCGACCCCATGGTGCACATTCAACTTGGCACAGCATACCGTTCTGGCCTCATGCTCAACGAAGCAATCGCCGAATACTCTCACGCAGCGCGACTCGGCGCAGGAGATCCGGAAGTGGAAAAAATTTGCAGAGCCGCCCTTGTCGACATGAAGGTACTGCCGCCAACTCATCATAATCACCACAAAGGAAGCTACCTGGCGGGTAGCCAGACTGTCAGCGCCGCAGCTGGATTGTAGAGCCATCCGAGCGTCCGAAAAATCGATTTTGATATTGAGAAAAGCCAGAAACCGAGCACGATCTTGCCATTAAATTCGCTTGACATTGCGCTGTTCCGTGCTCTAATAGATGATGTACTAGTGGGCATTTACGTCCATCCGGAGTTCCACCTTACTAGCGAAGGCAACACTTACTATGTCAATAGGCAGTGATCGAGGCAGCGAAGGCGTCAGCGACCGTGTCAGCATTGATGCAAGAGCAAGCTCAGGAGCGAGTAGCTCTCTGTTTTCCGATGTTGATTTCAAGAGCCTGACAGCCGGCAGAGATACAGATGCACTGACTGCCGCGAGCTTTGGGGCTTTTAACAGTCTCAACAGCGCCGACGGCGTTCAACAAAGATCCGGCAATGATAGCGGACCCACAGCAGCGAAGGTCGCTTCAGATACGCTAGAGAACGGCTATAAAGACATCACCGCCAGGACATGGGGCGATGGTTTTGCAGGCTCCAATTCGATTTTGGCGCAATCCGATTCTTCCTCCGAGCCGCACGACAACCACGGCAAGAAGGAAAACAAGGAGAACGACAAGGACAACAAAGAGCGAGGCATGGCATCCGCCATCTTCATGGGACTGGCATCAGCCGAGATGAATCAGAGCCCCGAGACCAAAGATGCTGGCGAACAGGCCCTCCGAGCGATTGAAGCAAGAGCGCGCGAATCCATCCAGGCACCTTTGCAAGGGGTCGGCAATACATTCGTGACGCACAGCGATAATCAAGCAGCTCTCGCCAAGTTACGCAGACAGGGATTTGCGATCTAGCTGACCTGACGTAGTTTAAACATACTGAAGCTCAGTCGAGCTTCTTGAATTACCGTGGCTTTTGGAATTAATCTGAGAGGATGTTTGATCATTTCTCTTTTTACCAGGTAAACTCCTCCAGATAGTTACAGACGATATTTTCAACCCATGCAGTCGTAAGAATGCCTGAGTTAGTCGTCCGTCCTGGCATTTCATAAGGGTTGGAACCATGGTTGTCTCATCAAAATTAGCGTTTGGCGGCAGGGAAGCCGTCCTGGTTGTTCATGGCGGAGCGGGAGCGATATCTCGCGTCAAATTGACAAAGCCTCGAGAGAAAGAGGCGCGAGACGCAATGGAACAGGCTCTCAGAGCGGGACATGCCATCATCAAGAAGGGTGGCGGCAGCCTGGATGCTGTTATAGCCGCTGTCAAAGTCCTTGAAGATGCTCCGATCTATAACGCCGGTCGCGGCTCCTGTCTGACAAGAACAGGCAAGATTGAGATGGATGCTGCCGTGATGGAAGGCACTGCATTGCATGCCGGCGCGGTTGCTGGAATCAACTGCGTGAAAAATCCGGTAACACTGGCACGAGCCATCATGGAGCACACGCATCATGTACTTCTCGTCGGCAAGGGAGCCAATAGATTTGCTCAAAAAGTCGCGAAAAAAGCCGGTCTCGATATAGTCGACCCGGATTATTTCATGACAAAAACTGCGGAGAAGAACCTGGAGAGATTCCTCGACGCACTGTCAAAAGCCAAGAAGCATGGCGGGCGTCGCCCATCCGGATTAACCGCGGACGGCGAAGAGCAGCACGAAAAACCGCTTGGCAAGAAGCACGGAACTGTTGGCGCAGTCGCCGTCGACCACCATCACCATGTCGCCGCTGCCACCTCCACTGGTGGCACTGTCGGTAAGGATCCTGGACGAGTAGGTGATTCACCCTTAATCGGATCAGGTACATATGCCGACAACGAAACGTTAGCCGCTTCCGCCACCGGATACGGTGAGCACTTCATACGCAGCGCTGTTTGTCACGAGGCAAGCTCGCTCGTGCGCTACAAGGGCATGACCGTCGCCCAGACAGCCGATCGCATCTTCAACGTCACACTGCCGCGCACCGGCGGTGATGGCGGACTCATTCTGATCGATCCGCAGGGCAATTACGCCATGCGCTACAACACGATTGGAATGTACCGCGGCGTCATCTTCAAAGACGGAACGGTTTTGACTGCAATCTACGACAATTGAGTTGCAGAGTAAAATCAGGCTCACGGAGACTCAGATGGAATTGATCTATCCATCGCAAATCTGGGGAAATTCACTCCCCTCTGACGTCATTTCTACAACCAACCCACCCACGAAAGGCCAACGCCTTTCTGACGGGCTCATCCAGTGCGGCTGCGGCAATATCGTGCCGGACAACAGCGCACCAGGTCTGAGCCCCTCTTGCAACCTCTGCTGGTCTGCAATCGAGCTCCCCGCAGAGTAGCATCCGCCCACCGAAGTCACCCGTTCGGAGCCTCTCGAAGGCATTTCGATGGGGCGTTAGAGAGCGAGTTCCTGGTCTTCCGGGACCGCTCTCTGTCGTGGACCGTGCGGCTTCACGAACAATCTCCAACTTGGTCAGCAATCGCGAAAGGACAACGGACATGCGTTCCAGCGGGAAGAACGTCGTTTTGTACGCGGGGTCGACGCTGGCGTCGGGCTTCGCACTTTTGGTCCTCGCAGCGTCTGGGCATGCTGCGCTGATTCTGCCCTACTGGGCTTTCGCTTTCTGGCTGCTCGTCGGGACTGACTTTTACCTGAGCCAGGTGAAAAACAACGGTGACGGCGAAGTCGAAGCTTACGAAAACAACGGTCCGGCGGGCACCAGCTTCGTCGATCGTTTTTTCGCATACCTTCTTTTCGCACCGCTCATCTTCCCGGCCCGACTCTATCAGCTCCTCACCGACCGTTGATATGAAAATCCAGCGTTTGATTCAAACACTGATTAGATGAGCCACCGCTCAGTCATCCGCGAAGAGCGCCAACCGCAACGGACATGGCGCTCTTCGTGCACTCGATTCTTCTACGACGCCTTGTCGTATCGAATGTCAAAAAAGCAAAAAAGTGCTGGACGTGGAGACCTGCCATCTGGAGCCGTTTGCAGATCATATTGTCCGCATGTTCTGCCGCTGGACCTCAGCGAAAGCAGCTCAAACCGTCCTGTCCAGTAAATCGCCAAGATAGCTTTTATTTGGCTTTTGGTGCAGCGCCGGTCGGATGAGGCGGCAACACAGCCATATTCTTGATGTCACATCCGGACGCAGCATCCATAACAGCCACTACATGCTTCTGGAGCGCATCTTCATCTGAATTCAGAATGAGCGGCATGTCTACACCAGGGTGTTTAGCTTGTTCGGACTTCATGACGTCCATAATCTTCATCGTCTCAGGTGGCACTATCGGGATGTCATTGATGGTGACACTTCCGTCCGCTCCAACCTCAGCATTGAGCTTGGGCTTGTCATCTTTCTGAGGCGGCGTCGTAGTAAGACCGGGCGGCGACACCTTCAAAACAGCCTGGTTGACTAGCGGAGCAATCAAAATCATGATTACCAGAAGCACCAAAAACACGTCTGTCAGCGGCGTAACGTTGATTTCGGTGAAGGTCTCTCCTGCCTTCCCACCCATAGCCATAGGCTCAATCTCCTACCTGGTATATCTCTTAGCCTTATAGTAACCCGCGAAAGCTTTCAGTGCCACATGAAAAACCCTGTCTTTAATTTCAATCTTCAATTTTTTCGTTTCATCAGGATTGCCGGCGCGGAGATGCACTCATACAGCTCCGCTAGTCAAACTTTAGATATCAATCGAAATCTCCAAAACCGCCGGCTACTTGGAATATTTTGCTTGACAAGGGGCGACGGCGGTGGCTTTTCCCCAGTAGCTATAAGTGTTTTAACTTCCACGAGATCTGAAAACACTTGTGGATATTGGTTCATTGATCCTAAGTTCTGGACATGTACTTCTTCTCAATATTTCTCATCTGTAACCAAGAGTTCGTTTTCTTCGACTCATAACTGTCTAAGCCCATGTTTGCAAATCTTTCTTTCGCTCGTCGCGAGAGGAATGGGTTTGGTTTTGGGTCGACTTCGAAGGGCTTGTTCCAAATTCTTTGAGATTCGGGACAGCTAGAAACCACACGGAGCGGTAATATGAAAAGACACTTCCCCCTCGGCAGGCGTACGATGCGCTCATTGCCAAAAGTAATGCTCCACGAGCACTTAGACTGCTCTCTACGCCCGCGCACCATGCTCGAGCTCTGGCAGTCGCATGGGTTCGAGAAAGCGCAGATCGGCTTTCCGACTGACGTACTGTCGGAGTGGAACAAGGCAGCTACTGTGGCCGGCGTCAATCGACGCAAGCTGCGCACCAGCGCAGCCGCTCACTACCAGGATTTCCTCGTTGGCTTCGCCAGCCAGTCGCTCGCCAACTACGTCAAAGCGATCGTCGACCACGTTCTGCCCATCATGCAGTCTTCGAGCAACCTCGAACGCATCACGAGGGAACGGATGGAAGACGCTACCGCCGACGGTATCGCCGGACTGGAGCTCCGGTTCGCGCCCCAGCTTCATACGTTCTCGGGACTGTCTCTCGACAACGTCATGGACTCAGTGATTTCTGGCATCAAGTACGCAACGTTTCCGACGAAGCTCATTCTCTGCGTGCTCAGGCACGAGAACGCGGACATGGCACGGCGGATCGCAGACCTGTGCATAAAGTATCAGCGCTACGTCGGGGTGTTCGACCTGGCAGCTGACGAGCGCGCCAATCCCGGCGTTCTGAAGTGGTGGCTCAAAGCCGCTCTCTACGTCAAGATGCTCGCGCCTCGTATCGCCGTCACCATCCACCTCTGGGAGACAGACGAGCCTACCGATCAGGACATCAGCCTGTTGCGCGGTTTCGACATCATGCTTCACGAAGTGGCGCGCCGTCTCCGGCGCAAGCAACTGGACAAGGACAACGTCTGGCAGGTCGCGCATGAAGTGGTCGAAGAGATGTTCGCGACGTTCAACGCAATCGACGCCGACGCTGATTCCGGACTGATGCGAATCGGTCACGGTTTTCGCGGCAACCGACAGGGCAATCGCCTGCTCGAAATCTGCCCAACCTCCAATGTGGTCACCGGGCAGGTCGTATCGTTCGGCGATCACCCGATCGATCGCTTACACCGTGAAGGCAAGCGTGTCACCGTCAGCACCGACGGAACGCTATTCACGGAAGTGCATCTGACCGACGAGTACCTCAAGCTCCAGGAGCACTTCGGCTGGAAGCCAGCCGATTTCCTGAAGGTCAACCTGACCGCAGTGGAAGGCTCCTCGTTCAGCTTACGCACGAAGGCGCGCCTCCGCGCCCAACTCAAACGCGCTTACGGACGGCTGTAAAGCCGAATCTCACAGCTTGAGTGGTCGGATCCATGCCATCCGGCAGTTTCGTGCAGGCAACCAGCAGTCAAGAAAGGACTGTATCACCATGAGTGGCGAAACCATCATCTTCGTTCTCATCATCGCCGCCTTGCTGTTCAACGTGAAGCTCGGTGGGCTTCTGCTCTTCGGACTTCTGCTCTGGGTGTTGTTCGGCGACCGCCGCTAAACAACTTAGAGCCGCGACCAACAGGCACACACGTAAACGTTTATGAGGTCTAAGCGCGCCTCGAATTCGCTTCCCGAGCCCGCTTGGGGTAGCGACGATTTTTGCTAGAAAGCGCACCATCGAGAACGCAAAACGTGGCCTCCGGCCTCGTATTTGTAGCTCGATGTCTAAGCTCTCATTCTACTACATTTTGTCGTTTTTCCACAGAACGTGGTAAATGGTCACTGATGGACGTGGCGACTCGCCCTCTGGTTCCGTTTTGCAGAACATGTCATGTTCTGCCGCTGGTCCTCAGCGAAGCTGGCTCGAAACGTTCGCAAGTGAACGTTTACGTAGTGAGATTAAGGTTTCATCGGCTACTACCGACGCCGAACGTTGTCAACCATATGCTACAAACCTAACCGGTGACGACACAGCAAGTAAGCTTCTATACTTGAAGAAATCGGAGAAGTAATCGTGTATATCGTCATTAGTGGTGCCCATGGACTTCTTGGCTCAGAAGTAGGCAAATTGCTGTCCCAACGCGGCGACAAAGTTGTTGCTCTTGTTCGCAAAAACGCGGCCTCAAACGAAATCGCTTGGCGACCAACCGAAGGAACAATCGATGGCGAACTCAGCGGCGTTGATGCCGTAATCCATTTAGCGGGCGAAAGTATCGCATCAGGACGATGGACAGATAGTAAGAAGAAAGAGATTCGAGACAGCAGATTGAAGAGCACCACTCTTCTAGCCAATACTCTTGCACATCTAGAGAAGAAACCGTCCGTCTTCCTGTGCGCATCGGCAATTGGCTTTTATGGCGATCGAGGCGCTGAAGACCTTTGCGAAGATAGCGCAGGTGGCACGGGCTTTCTCGCGGAACTCTGCCAAGACTGGGAATCAGCGACAGAATCAGCTCAGAAAGCGGGCATTCGTGTGGTTAATTTGCGGATCGGGATCGTGCTTTCGCCGGACGGTGGAGCGCTCCAACAAATGCTGCTTCCCTTTCAAATGGGTTTGGGGGGAAACATCGGTGATGGTAGGCAATACATGAGCTGGATAGCAATTGATGATCTAGCTCGTTCCATTATTTTCTGCCTTGACAATGACACTCTCAGTGGTGCCGTCAATTTAGTTTCACCAAATCCTGTTACGAACAGTCGTTTCACTAAAGCTCTCGGAAAGGCTATTTCACGCCCCACTCTCTTTCCGATGCCGTCATTCGCAGCCAAGCTCGCACTGGGCGAGATGGCGGAAGAACTGCTCCTTTCAGGCGCCAAAGTACACCCCAAAAAACTGCAAGCCGCGGGTTTCCGGTTCAACCATACAGCCATAGAAGACGTTCTCAAACACATTCTAAACAAATAGCGATATTCAAGAGCGGGAGCACTGCTTTCCTACCGCCGCTTCTTATTGATTACCAACAAGCCTCATCTACTAGCGTCCGCGACGAACCTCTTAGAAGCCCGTCAGTGCTGGACATGGAAATTCGCCATCTGGCAACGTTTTTCGAAACACGGCATGCCGCTTGTCTACCGCTTGTCCTCACCGAACGCCGCTTCGAAACGTCCGCAATTGAACCGTTTTACACTTTCCAGCGTTCCAGCGACCTTTTTATTATTCCTTATAGTTGTACAAATTCGAAGAAAAAAACGCGGGGGCTGCCTCCCCACGTTTTCTGCCAAAGGCGGTCACGCAGTCGCCGTCCTTTCGGCTCAGCGACTGCGTGACCGGTGCCGTTGCAACTGCGCTCTCTGCAGTTACTTGGCACCACCTGCGGTGACGGACCGGGGACGGCGGTAGTTGACCGGAACTTCCAGTTGTCCGTGAACTCCGGCAAACCAATCCTCGATGATGCGTGTATCTGTACCGAAGCAAATGTCCGGCAGCGCATCAGGCGAGAACAGCCCAACTTCATCCGCATCGTCACCAGCTTGCATCTGGCCATCGAGGATGGTGGCAAGATAGAACATCGTCAGTTGGTTGAGCGGCAGATTCCTCGGGCTGGGATTGCAGGCGTTGAGCATACGCCTGAGCAGGATGAGGAAGCCGGTTTCTGTCCGAACCTCACGCACCACTGCGGCTTTGGGGTTTTCGTTGGTTTTGACGTAGCCCCTCGGCAGGCACCAGCGACCGACGAACGGCGCAACCTTGCGTTTGACCAAAACAACCTTATCGTCCTTGAGAATCAAAGCAGCGACGACTGGAATCGGGTTGTTGTAGTCGATGAAGCTGCAATTGGGAGACGAACACGCGAGCACATGGTACTCCGGCTCGATCTCTTTGATGGTCAGCCCGTTGGCGCACTGCGGGCAGTAGTGCCACCGCCTGCGCGTGACCGTGCGCACCTTCTCCTCGACTGCGACATCGTCGGGAGGCGCATCGACAGCGGGACTCACCGGCAGCTTGATGAGATCGCTATCGTCGATGGTGACAGTCACCTCCACCTCGTCCGTATCTCCTTCGCCCAACGCCTCCATCTCGCACGTGGTCCACTCTCGCGCCTTGTAGCACACCTTGTTGACCTGTCCGGCAACAAGCAGTACCAGGCTCGAGATGTAGAGCCAGAACAAGAGCATCATCACGCCACCTAGAGAGCCGTAGGTAACGTCATAGTGCGCGATGTTCTGAACATAGAGGCGGAAGCCGTAGGTGGTCAGCAGGAAGATAGCGGCACCGAATGCGCTACCAGGGGTAACCCACCGATGCGCCTGCTTCACGTCAGGGCCAGCCGCGAACATGAGCGAGAACGAGGCCAGCACCATCAGGAAGATGATGAACCAGGTAGCCGCAGTCGCCATCCAGGGCGACATGATCATGCCCACCCACTGGACGATAAGCGGAAATGCGAAGATGGAAGCCACGGCAGCGAGCAGAATGACCGACTGGACAACCGTCATCCACATCGCTGTGAGACGGAACTTCCAGTATGGACGCGTGTCTCGAATGCCGTAGATACGGTTGAGTCCGTCGATCACGCTCGCGAACAGTCCTGATGCCAGCCAGAGCGTGATGGCCAAGCTGATGGACATCACGGCGATCGGCTGGTTTGTTTGTAACCTGGTGATCTGTTCTTCGATGACGCGGTGCGCGTCCTCCGGGAACACAGTCCCGAGAAGCGTTTCCAGCGTACTGAGCAGATCTCGCCCTTCGACGCCGGCGGCGGGAAGGACCAGCGCAGCGATGGTAATGACGAGGGCCAGGAATGGCACAGCGGCCATCATCGCCGTGAAGGCGATGCCGTTAGCCCGCGTCATAAGCTCGTTCTCGATCACGTCTTGGTATGTGTGTTTTGCAATCTGCCACACACTCGTAAGGCGGCAACCGAGACCACGTTTGGGTTTCAAATCGCTCAAGTGGTGCTCCTTTGTCGAGCCAATCAGGGCGGCCTGCTTCAGGCGCGCCCTTCGGGTTGAAAAACACCCAGGTCCTCAGTTGCCGAGGTCCGGTGAGCGGCTGAGGTGCGTCCTCAGTCCGCATGACCCGTTACTCCTTCTCGGGTATGGTCGGATCGTCGTCTTCGAATTGCTCGCCGAAGAGCGAGGCGTCGGGCTTCGCCACCTGGTCGGGCGTCCAGGTGTACTTGACGGTCACGCCGTCCGAGTCGAAGTCCTCGACCTTGGTGACCGCGCCCTTGTCGTCCACGGAGTAACGCCGGAAGGTGCTGTTGTGCTTCACCGACGCCGACTGGACCTTGTACGAACCGTCAGCCTGTTTGGCCCAGACCTGCTCCAGCTTGAAGTTGCCGACCGTGTCGTAGACGGTGACGACCATCTGCTTGTCCTTCAGGACGCGACGGAGATGGCTGCCGTCCTCGGCGAAGTACTGGTGTTCGAACTCGCCGGAGACACCCTTCACCACAGCGGTGAACCACACTTTGTTGCTCTTGCCGGTGCGGTAGTGCGTCAGCTCGAAATCGACCATCGGATTCGCACCGACGCGCCGCCGCATCTGCGGACTCTTGCCGTCCGGCTTGTAGCGGATCGCCTCGAAGGTGCCGTCGGCCAGCTTACGCCGCTCGAAGCGCAGGACGCCGTCTACGACCTCTCGCTTGATCGGGCCATCCGGGTAGTAGTAGAACTCGGACTGGCGCTTGCCGTCCTTCCCGTAAACGAACATCTGCGTCTTCTTGCCGTTGCTGTCGTAGCTCAAGAGCTGGGTGGTGTCGTCGTCCTTGACGATCTTTCGACCGACCAACTCCTTCTTCGTGTTGAGGGTCTTCGTCCGGCTCTTCTCGCCCTTCTCCGGCTTCTCGTCCACGACCGAGTAGCCGTACGGCATGTCGTCGGCGCGGACCGTCACATCCGGGATGAAGAACGTGACGCCGAGCACCGCGACCGCGAAAGCTGCCGCCAGGTAATTCTTAGCGAGCATATTGGTCCTTTCGTACGAGCGAGTCTCAAAAATCCCACTCCTATGGCGGTCTTCCATTCGTCCTCACAACGAACGGAGACGCCCAGCCGACCAGTGGTCAGCGCGGAGCAGCGAGATTCAATACTCTGTTGTTTGGGAAACTGAACGATTCGTGAGGAAAAAAGCCATAGTCGACTAAACCAATACATGACTGACTTCACTCGATTCAAATCTTTTGACAGGAGATAGCTTATTTAGAGATTAGATTCAGTGAAAAACCTGCTCTTCAAGCCTTTATTGACTGAATATAAGCTTTTCGTGTTATGTCTTTTGATATCAAAACCAACTAGAAGTTAGCCAAACGCTTGAGAGCTTTGTCTAGAACTTCGACTTGAGAATATAAGCGAGACATTTCTTCTAGACTGGCTTGCCCTCTAACTTTCTCGATATGCTCCTCGAGCAGGCGTTTTGTCTTAAGCAGCTTTTTGGCATTCAGAGCATACTTGTCCGCCGGCATGGATAGTTTGATAGGTGCGCGTGTGGAGACCTCAGACTTCTTGCGTTTTGTCTCCTTGCGCCGCTCTTCTTCTTGCTGAGCGGCTTCCTGCATGCCCTTAACCCCTGGCGTCGACACGTCTCTGCCATCGAGCGGTCGCGTGTACTGCGCAATCAACATAGCCTTGCGCGATATCTCACTTGAATAACTGTTCTGCGCGGCTCTTGAATTGGCTTGCTTTCCATCGAACTTCTGGTTCAATTTGTCGCTCATTCTCTGAGTCTTCGCACCATGCGCCTGATCGATCACCGATAACGCGGCTCCCATACCGAGGAGCATAAGTGGGTTACAAAACAGAATCGATGCAAAGGCCATTTGATCTTGACTGGCCATATGTTTCTGATTCAAATGAGATGTGTAGTCAACGAGCTTTCCATCGGCATTCTTGGTGAGCAATCTTCCGTCTCGCGATCTTGTAACGAAATTTCCGGCATCGTCTTTTTGCCAATTCGCGCCAAAATCGGAGAGCAAACCAGGAGCTTGCTTGCTCTTCGTCTCTGTGGTGCGCTGCTGTTCCTGCAAGCGAGCGTCAGCCCGCCTCTGATCCTGCTGAGTGCGAATCTCCGATGTCCTGCGGCTTTGCTCCTGCTGATTACGAACATCTGCCTGGCGCTGTTCTTGCTGCGTCCTGATCTCCGTCGCTCTGCGAGCCTGCTCCTGCGTGCGAACCTCACTCACTTTGCGCGCCTGATCCTGCTGATTACGAATCTCGGTCGATCGCTGCTGCTGAGTTCGAATCTCCGTTGCCCTGCGAGCTTGCTCCTGTGTGCGAACTTCGGTCGCTCTGCGGGTCTGATCCTGCTGATTACGCACATCGTTGACGCGCTGCTCTTGCTGCGTACGAACATCGGTTGTTTTGCGCGCCTGGTCCTGCTGATTACGAACATCACTGGTCCGCGCCTCTTCTCTGGCACGCTGCAAAACCTGCTCACTGCGCGGCGCATTAGTGACATTAGTGCTGCTTTGTCGAAGCTCGACACGGTTTACTTGGTCTTCAGAGCTGATTTTAAGCGACTCTTTAACGAGGGCCTGCCCAGCAGCCTTGTCACCAGAGGTGTCCTTCAGGACTCTTTCGCTTTGACCGTCCAGTGAGCGCACTATCGCCTTCCGCTAGATGCCATTCAGATCTGCTCAACCACGTCCCTAACAGTACGATGAGATCGGGTTGATGTCGATGGGAAAACTACCCCTCAGATTAGCCTTCGCTCTGGGACAAACCGCATTCTGGTACGATAAAAGCGATGATCTCAAATCCAGCCCGAGCCCTGACTGTTACCGCCTTGATTGCGAGTCTGTCTTCTGCTCACGCAGAAGACGGACTCTTACCTGGTCCTTGCCTCGAGAAGCGCAAAGAGATATCGGTTTATCTCAACAAGGCGAAGAAAGCTGGGTTTGGAACCAAGCCCTACGAAGATGCGCTCAAACAAATCGACAGTCAGATCCAGAACGGCGCTTCAGAAGACGATGTCAACAAAGAAGTACTGAAACTAGTTGGAGCACTGCGAGACCAGGTCGGCAACTTCAAATCCTTGAAATCCTCGTCGAACTACCATAGCGTTTCGGCAACAACATCATCCGCTTCCACTGGCGGGAAAGCCTCTCGAGATTCTCAGGCCGTGGTGATGAAGCCGAACTCCGAATTAGAGAGTCGTTTGCTCGACCTGGTCAACCGCCACCGGCAGGAAGCGGGTCTTCCTGCATTGCGTCCGAACAGCAGTCTGGCACAGATCGCACGAGCACACGCAGAGGATATGTGCAAACGCAAATATTTCGGCCATGTCAACCCGGAAGGTTTAGACTCCAACGGACGAGCAAGAGCCGCTGGCTACCCGCAGCCGGTTCGCGAAAATATCAACTACACTTCGCTTCGCCAGGACAGCATCGCCACCGTAGAGGCAGCGGACAACTCTCTTTTTCATTCCCCGGGACACAAAGCCAACATGCTGGCAACCGATGTCAGCCTCGGCGGCATGGGAATTGCCTACAACTCTCATGGCACAATATTCGTTTGTGAACTGTTTTCACCAGAATAGTGAAGAGCGCTCAGTCACTGCTTACTAGACGACGACAAAACTTTGGCGTATACCGCCGTCCACCGTTTTCGCTGACAGGATCTGATCGGCAACGGTGCTGACCCCACCTCCAATGGCAGAAATCCGGTTTAGCAAAACGCTGTCCCTCCTCCACTCGACTCAGCCGGCCAGACAGCAATAGGCAACCAGCCCAGGCGCGACGGGCGAAGTTTCACCGCCGCGCAGTCAGGCCAATGGTGTCCGTGTCGCGATATTTGTAACCGGACACCCCCTGAAAACCCGCCCGATTCACGAGTGTGTGCTATGTAAAAGGGGTGGCAATTACTTGACAATCAAGTGAACCAACAGTTGCCAAACAGTTCAATCTCAGCGGGTTTTACCAAATCCTTTCGCTATACTCATGGATTGTTTGGCAGAACCCAATAAAATGGCGAAATGACCTCAGCATTGAAAAATCGGAAAACTTGGTTTAACCCCTGGATCTTCTTTGAAGAGCAGGTGACTGCCGGTGTCGAACTCATTGGACAGGTGATCAGAATGTGGATCACGACGATGGGTTACATTGTCCGCGGAGATTTCGACCACAAAGAGACATGGCGCCAGGCCTACATGATCGGCGTGAAGTCTTTCGTAGTTGTTGCAATTACCGCCCTTTTCACGGGATTTGCAATGTCCTTGCAAATCTCACGAGAACTTGTGCTCTTTGGTGCCGACACCGCAATTGGCGGTGTCGTCTCACTCGCGCTCATTCGTGAAATCGGACCGATCACAGCCGGCGTCATGGTGGCTGGTCGTGTTGGCTCATCGGTCGCGGCAGAGCTTGCCACGATGGTCGTGACGGAGCAGATCGATGCCCTCAAGGTCATGCGGGTCGACCCGATTCAATTCCTCGTCGTGCCGCGATATATAGCCGGTCTGGTCATGATGTCCGTGTTGTCGGTTTACGCAATGGCTATCGGCTTAGTCGCTGGAGTGTACATAGCAAACATGGCTGCGAATCTGCCTGCCGCAACATTTCTCGACTCCGTCAAGCAGACCATTCTCGATCGCGACTTCCTCACCCATTTTCTCAAGTCCGAAATCAATGCCACCATCGTCATCATGTTCTCCTGTGCTGTTGGCTTAAACACCAGAGGCGGCGCCGAGGATGTAGGCATCGCGACAACCAGAACCGTCGTCTGGACGATGACGCTGATCTTCGTATTCAATTACATCGTCACAGCGTTGACATACGCGCCACGCTAACGAGGACTATCCATGCCGCTTCCGCCCATGCTAGAAATCGTGAATCTTCACAAATCCTTTGGCGAACGCCAGATACTCAAGGGCATCAGCTTCAAGGTTTACAAGGGAGACATGCTTGGACTGATTGGTCCTTCCGGCTGCGGGAAGTCCACTATACTCAAGCTGATCTGCGACCTGCTCACTCCGGATGAAGGAGAGGTGGTGCGTTGGTCGGACGACATCGGTCTCGTCTTCCAGGGCTCGGCCTTGCTTAACTCATTCACGGTACGCGAGAATCTGAGACTGGCGCTAAGACGGCGCAAACTCAGTAACGATCAGATGGACGGCATTATCAAAGAGAAGCTTCGTTTGGTAGGGCTGACTGATTATATCGACGCCTATCCAACACAGCTTTCCGGCGGTCAACAAAAACGAACTAGTTTTGCCCGCGCCATCGTAAATGATCCGAAAATAATCTTGTACGACGAGCCCACGACCGGACTGGATCCGGTGATGTCAACAGTGATCGAAGACTACATGATTGACCTGAGCCAACAGCTCGATGCCGCTTGCATCGTCGTTACTCATCAATACTCTACCTGGACGCGCACAACCGATCGAATTTTGCTCATGCATGACGGAAAGTCAGTCTGGGAAGGCACCCCCGATGAAGCCGTAAAATCAGACAACCCTTACATGAAGCAGTTTGCCCATGCAACAAGAGAGGGTCCGATGATGTCTACACTCTTGTAAAATCGTAGAATACCTGAGGAACCGTGAGAACCGTGACCACCGCTAACCCAAAAGAGACGAAACAGAAAGAAGCACCTGCTTCAATCAACAGGCCTATCAACAAGCCCAACATTGAGGTTCGCGTTGGTCTCTTCACTTTCTTCGCTTTTCTGCTTTTGATGTACGGTCAGGCATGGTTAAAGCAATTTTCCATCATGCATCCACCCCAGAAGATTACTGTCCAATTCCACGATGTGGCAGGATTGGCCAACAATGCACCGGTCAACATCAACGGTGTCAGGGTCGGAACCGTTGAAAAAATCGAGCTGGAAGGTAAGGGCAGAGTGCTCGCCCGACTCAAGATAAAAACCGAAGAAGCCACGGTGCCGCAAGGATCCACTTTCACCATTCAGACGTTAGGGCTCGTCGGCGCCAAGTATATTGAGATAACACTTCCCGAAGAGAAGCCAGGCGAAGAGCCAAGACCTCCAATCGATCCAGATACCGTCGTGGTCGGAGATGATCCTGTCCGGGTCGAACTCGTGATCAACAAAATCGCGACCAACCTCAATCGCATGATCGGCCGCATCAGCGACGAATCGACACAATCCGGATTGGCAGACGCGCTTCAACATTCAGGCGAGACCATAAAGAACATCAACGAAGCCGCCAACAAGCTCAACAAGAATATGGACAAAATCTCGGACCTCACTGCAAGTGTCAAGACGACGTCCGTCAAATTCGGCAATGTGGCGGGTAGCGCTGACAGCTTCTTCAAGCAAGGAAAGAATACTCTCGTCGGCTATTCCGACTTGAGCAAAGACCTGCGTAAGACCTCATCCAAAGTCAACACGATGCTCAACGATCCGCAGTTAGTGGGCGACATCAAATCGACGGTGCAACTCGCAAAACAAACTGCCGACTCCATCCGTGCCACGATGAAGGAGCTCAACACGACACTTTCCGACAGAGATTTGCGGACGGATGTCTTGTCAGCGCTGGACCGCGTCAACAAATCGACACTGGACATCTCCAACTCGATGAAGGGCTTGAGCCAACTTTCCGAGGATACCGCACTTCGAGCGGATATCAAAGAAATCGTCAGCAATGCAAAAGAAGCGGTAACCAAGGTCGACAACATAATCTCCGAACCCGAGTTCAAAACAGATCTGCGCAAGACAATAAAGAAAGTCGAGGATGCCGCTACCAATGTGGATATATCCGCGAAGCAGCTTCATCAGATTCTGGGTAAACGAGCACCGCTTTTCCACGTCATGTTCGGTCGGCCAGGCAAAGTCGATGTGACCAAAGAAACGAAAACGGAGACGAAGAAGACAGACGGATCCGTAGAAAAAAAGACCGAGCGGGTCGAGACAAAAACAGATACCGAAGGCGCACCAATTCCTCAACAACCGAGCACAGAACAACCGACACCGTAATAGTTCGGACTTCAACATGCACCGCCTTTGATGGCGACCCAGATCGGTTGCATCGACTCCAGACCATCCGGATCAAACGGACATTATCATCTCGGTTTTGCATCGCCTAATCATCCCGGTTTCGCAGTCTCGACCCCACTCTATTCTATTTGCACTTAGCCACTTGGACAGAGGCTCTGCGCTTAGGTTTTGCTATCAGCGACTGCCATCGTCATTCTCTCTTGAGCCAGGACGACATTGAGAAGAGTGTTAGTGAAACTCTGCTGAACAACAGCGCAAACTCGATCAGAGCCCGACGCTTGGCTACCTCACAAAAGCATTATTTCGTTTCAAATTAAGCGCCTTTGCGCATCATAATGACGATTTCGATCTAACATATATCTCCTGTTAAGCGAGATTGACTATGAAGTACGAAGCCGTTATAGGACTGGAAGTCCACGCGCAGCTCAAAACGAAAACCAAAATTTTCTGCGGCTGCCCTACCGATTTCGGCGCCATGCCGAACGATCACGTCTGTCAGATTTGCCTGGGTATGCCAGGCGTGCTGCCCGTGCTCAACAAGACCGCGGTGGAGCACGCAATCAAAGCCGGCTTAGCTCTCAATTGCACGATTTCAGACTCGACCAAGTTCGACAGAAAGAATTACTTTTACCCTGATCTGCCGAAAGGCTATCAGATATCGCAATATGACAGCCCGGTCTGCAAAGGCGGACACATCAATGTCGACGGCAAGAAGATTCGCATCCACAGAGCCCATCTGGAAGAGGATGCAGGCAAGCTGGTTCATGCGGGGGCTGCGGGTCTGCACGGCTCTGATTACAGCCTGGTCGACTTCAATAGATCTGGAGTACCATTACTCGAAATCGTGAGCGAACCGGAATTAAGCAGTCCTGACGAGGCAAAGCTCTACCTCACTGAGCTGAGAAATATTTTGCGTTACGTCGATGCCTGCGATGGCAACCTCGAGGAAGGAAGCTTCCGTTGCGACGCCAACGTTTCGCTAAGGCCCGTCGGGGCCACAGAGCTCGGAACGAAAGCAGAGATAAAAAACATGAATAGCTTTCGAGCAGTTCAGCGAGCCATACAAGCGGAGATCGAGCGACAAACCGGTGTGCTCGAGAACGGCGATCGCGTTGTTCAAGAAACGCGTCTTTGGAATGAGGCGGACGGCTGCACACACCCTATGCGCTCCAAGGAAGAGGCACATGACTATCGCTATTTTCCGGAGCCCGATCTGGTGCCACTCTCGATCAGCAGAGACTGGGTAGAGGAGCTCAGAAAGACGCTCCCCGAGCTTCCGGAAGCGCGCCGTGTACGTTACACCAGCCAACTCGGATTAACGACAGACGACGCACAGGTGCTCGTCGAATCGAAGGAGTTAGCGGACTTCTTTGATCAGACGCAAAAGCTTGGGGCACCGTCCAAGTCGGTGGCCAACTTGCTAATCGGCCCAACCACTGCCTATCTCAACGATAAAAAATTGGAATTGTTGGATACCAAGCTCAGCCCCACCGGACTAAGTGACCTGGTGGCTGCGGTAGACTCCGGAAAGCTAGGCTCGACCAATGCCAAGAAGGTGCTGACCGAGCTTCTCGAGAATGGCGGCACGGTCGGTGAGATTATCGATCAACAGGGACTTTCACAGCTAAACGACGAAGGAGTTCTCAGAAGCATGGTTGAAAGCGTGCTGAAGAGATCAGAGGCTCAGGTGGCACAGTACAAGAGCGGCAAGACAAAGATTCGCCAGTACTTCTTCGGAGAGGTGATGAAAGAGTCCAAAGGAAAAGCAAATCCAGAGGTCACCAACCGATTGCTCGACGAGCTCTTGCCCTCCGCCGAAACACCCTGAATGCCACGCCTCGATAATGGAATATAGCCGACTAATCTATTTCAGAAGAGCGAAGATGCCGAGCGTCGACGAGGTTGTGCGTGCCCTTTCCAGCGATGACGAGATAAGCGTGAGTATCGACAATAAATACGACATGCTCTACAGGGACGGCGCCGTTGTAGTTGGCGAGACGATTCTCGTAGACGACGGGACCTTTTCCGTGCTGGTTGGAATGACAGCAGAACCACACGTCCAAAAAGAAGCAGAGGCGTTGGCCCAGGAGCTTATCCGAACGATCCCGAATAACTCACCGCAGGAACAGGTATTGGCTGTGCTCGCCACTTGTGAAGCCCGGTTCGAAATTGGCGGAGCATTTCCAGATGAGCTTGCCGAGTTATTTCACGACCACGAAGATATATTCAACCGTCTGGATGAAAATCTGGAGGCGCTGGTCGATGGTATTATTTTCGATCCTGACTCGAACAAGCTGCTGTAATCGCTGAATTTCACTGCTAGTGCCAGGAAATTGCCTATCGGCAAATCCGTTTAACTTAAAGAAGGAACTATCTCTGAAGGTGGTATGACTATAAAAGTTGAACAGCAACCACTCGATCGTAGGTTAAGCGTGGAGTTCCGGCAAGCAAGAGCAAAGAGGCTGTTTCAGGTCGCGCTGGGCTTCAGCTTTTTGCTGTGGATTCTAGAGTCGGAGCCGGTGCTGAGCTACTACTTCAAAGGCTACTATGCTCCAAGTGTGCTCGTCTCTCCGTTGCGTGAAGATATCGTGTACTCTCCGGTCGGCGTCGGGAGAATTACTTCAGGAGCTGGTTTTCGACGTCATCCGGTGACCGGCAAACACAGCTTTCATAGCGGTGTGGATCTTTCGGCCAAACTCAACGACAAGGTCTACAACTTGCTTGATGGAATCGTCACTCGCGTAGGTTATCGCGGCAATCTCGGCGTTGCTGTTGAAGTCTACCATCCCTATCCCAACGTCAGAACGATCAACGGACACCTCAACGCTTACAGCGTCTTACCCGGCATGTGGGTGCAGCGCGGAAGAGTGATCGGCTATTCCGGCTCGACCGGTCGATCGACAGGCGTCCACCTGCACTACACCGTAATCAAAGCCGACACCGCAGAATACATCGAGCCGCTCGATTTTTTAAAGCAGGTTCCCGGCTATCTGGCTGCTCTTAGATCGGCTCGCGCACAGGCACAGATGCAGTACAACTTGCAAAGAATGCAAAGACCAGATGCGAAGCCGGTTGATACAGACGAAGAAGATCTCCCGGACGATGGCGAAGACAAAGAGCTCGACGGAAAATGAACCACGGTATTGAAATCGCGGAAGAGACCTGGCAGACAGGCAGACGACAATTCCAGGACGGGCTCTGGAGCGAAGCGGAAAAATCATTCGTGAAAGCTCTGGAATCGGTCGACGACGGCGATTCGGTTATTGACAAACAGTACCTGCCCTTACTTCTCGATCTTGCCGAACTGCTGGTTTTGAAAGAGCGAAAACAAGACTGCAAAAGCCTTTTGCAAAATACGATCAGCACGATTGAAGACCACTACCCGGAAGAGACCAGGGTTCTGCTCGCGGCATATCTAGCCTACATTGACAGCCTATCCATGCCGGATGAGTTCCTCGAAGCAGAAGATTACATAGCCAGAGCTATCGACATCGCCGATTGTCCGAACCACCGAAAGGATGGAAAGTACATTCAAGCTCTGACGGCGCGAGCCGCAAGCCATCTAGCGCAGGAGAATTTCGAGGAAGCAAATCCACTGATCGACCGCTGCCTCGCGTTGTGCACCAAATATGGTATCTACGAAGGCGACTCTCGTTGCGGCGCCCTGCTTTTCAAAGGTCTGCTCCTTCATTTATCCGGCGATCTGGAAGGGTCAGAAATCGTTTTTCTCCAGGGTATTGAAGCTGTTAAGAACGACAGATACTCACGCTCGTTCCAGGACGTCTGTTTTGGATACACCACTCTTCTGATTTCGCAAAGCAGATTCACGGATGCGATCGCTTTCCTCAACAAAGAGATAGATGCACGGGAGAAAAAGACGACTCGTGATCATCCGCTACTGAAGCGGGCGATCGCCTCTCTCGCCATTGTCAATTCGGCCTACGGCGATCTTGCCGAAGCCGAGGTCCAGGCGCAACGCTACTTAAGACTGGTCGAACTGATGGGAGATGCCGGCGTCGAGTTGCGCATCGACTGCCTGAGAACGCTGATCGATATACTGGTAGAGCAGTCTCGATATCCTGATGCAGAAGTGCTGCTCAATCGCGCCAACGACATACTCGAAAAACTTCCGGATGAGTACATCAAGGCGACCTTGCTCACCGACGTTGCCAGGCTCAAAGTTGAGCTCGGGCTCTACGACGAAGCTGAGTCACTCTGCAAGAAGGCGCTTACAATCACAGAAGAGATAAAGGGTGAAGACCACATCGAGACCGCGATGTGTTTATCCATCCTGGGCAGCGCTTATTTTTCCAATAGAAAGACGGCTGAGGCCGAGGCTACTTATCGCAAAGCGATTGATTTGATAGAAAAACATCATCGCTTCTTCACGTCATTTGTCGGAGCGGAGAACTATCGAAATCTGGGGATCATCCTCACCCGCCAGAAGAAGTTCGAAGAAGCCGAAGAGATGTTCTTGAAAATTCTAGCTCATCACGAACGCAGCAATGGACAGTTGCAAGTGCAGATGGCCGAGACCCATCGCAATCTCGGTGAACTGTTCGAAGCACAACATAAGCATCAGGAGGCGATGCAACAATACCAGCTCGCACTCACGATCGCGCAGAGTATATTTGGTCAGGAGAACTACGAAATCTCCGAGTACATTTCGCTTCTAGCCGACGTCTACAAGAAGGAAGGTCGCTACATCGAAGCCGAAGATTTGTACAAGAAAGCGCTCAAACTAAATGAAACGACGCTTGGTCCGCAGCATCCAAAGACCTGCGCGCTGCTTCAGCGCTTCGGAGAGATGGCGATCGAGCGAAAACAGTTTAAAGAAGCCGAAGGATATTTCATGGCAGCGCTTGTGCGCCTGGAACAGACACTCGGCACCATTCATCCCGAAGTCGGCTACAGCTGCTTCTGCCTTGGCGCCACTTTTCACTGGCAGGAAAATCTTCCCAAAGCCGAGGAGTTCTACAAACGAGCCCTCGCAATCAAGGAAAAACAGCTCGGGCGTTCACATTCCGACCTTACCAACATCCTGGCGCCGCTCATCGATATTCTCACGCACCAGGGCAAAGCCGCTGAAGCGGCGACCCTTAAGCGAAGGGTAAAAGAGATAAGCGCTGAGGGAAAAGTGAACAGACCGGGTTAGCTCATGGCTTCATCGGACTGATACCTCTAGGTCGCCGTCCAACCTCAACCGGAGAAATTGTTACGGGAGATGGTCTTCTCGTGGGTGCGGGATCAACAGTCCTTGTATCATCTCCCGTCGCCGGTTGAGGTTTGGGTTCGGACGACGTGCCACCACTTCCGGTATTATCTCCACCTGCTCCAGGTCGGAGATTGTGGTTGCCTGGTAAAGCCCTCCCTTTAGGAGGTCCGACGGCAGGAACCGCATCGGAAGCCGGTATGTTGTATGCGACGCTTTTCAAAGAGCGTGAGTCGGTAGGTGGAATGTTATTGGATATGCTACTCAGCGACCGATCATCGACCAGGTCGGAGGCTCGGGACAATGCACCCGGCGACTTACCAGTTGAATCTCCGCTGCCCGAGCCCTCGTCTCCGGGATACTGAACCACACGACCTTTCGGTCCGGTGTTGATTACGCGACCAACCGGTCCTTGTGCACCAGGATTGAGCAAGCGATTAGTATCATCGTACTGTGGACCATCAGGACCACCACCGATCACACGACCGACAGGTCCTACCGCCCCAGGGTTTAGAAGACGACCGCTCTCATCATAGAGCGGACCTGATGGTCCGCCGCCGATTTCACGACCGACAGGTTGATTTCCAATACCTGCCTGATCATCCAGACGCTGATGGACAGGGTCGTTGAGATCGTTAGTACCGGATGTCCAATGCCCTGGATCGTGAACATTGCTAGCAGCACTACCCGCGGCATCAACTTCATCCATATCAATTTGAAGAGAGTTGAGGCAAGAACTGGCCGACGAATTGCCCTTGCGCATCTCACTGACGAGATCGCTATCTTGCTTTGCGGTCATATCGACACTGCTGAATACAGGACTGGCTAAGGATTCAATCGGTGCCGAACTGTCGTTGATTGCCTGATTCTCAGATTGGTTTACCATACTGCCTCACCGCATTCTTTGACAACAGCGTTCCACGAAATAAATGCTATCGCGGAAATATCACATAGATCAGACAAGGCCACTGAGCGTTTCTCCAACCGCAGAAACTCATATCGCACCGTCTCTGAATCGCCGAAAAAAATGGTCTCCCGAACAAATTCCGACACGCTGGATTCATGCCCTCACGCGTGGACTCAAAGACGTGCATGTCGACGTTCGGATGCAAAATCGATCGCGAAGTTCGGAGATACACCGCTGCTCGAGACCAAGTGCTATTCAACTTGGTTCTGGCGCGTCAGAAGCCCTACAAAAGAGCTCGCCGCGACGTCGCTCGGGAAGAACGACGTCGCGGACTGAACTCCGGTCCCCCTAGACCTTTGGGCAAAAACTTTTGTTTGGGAACATGCCTAGATACTACTGAGCAAATATCACATACATCAGACAATGCTCCTTCGAGTGCATTTTGTTCGATGCGCTCGTAAGACACCATACTCACACGAACCTGGGGCAGCGGCGGAGCACCCCGCGAGTGGTTTCGGAAGCCACGGGAAGACAGATTGACACCAACTTGCTGCCGGCGAGCGGTGCTCGTTGCAATGATCTAACACAACGAATCCGACACCACGAACTCTGTTTTCTTGATGTCGACGAAGTATGTAACACAGCCACTCTCAATGACTGTAGTTCGGACAATCAGCATCTCACCAGTGGGCCAAAAAGAGCTCGCCGCGACGTCGGAGGAGGGAAGCGACGTCGCGGTACGAACTCTCGTCTTGCTGAAAAACTATTTCTTGGGAGCGGGCGGCGGCTCTCGTCTAGTCACATCTCGAATCTGTTTCGACGCCTCTTTGAATATCGCTTCCATCAGAGACCCTCTTGCCGGACTGTAATCGGTCAACTGTGGCGCGCGGACTGAGGCTGGAGCGACCTCCGGACGAAAGTCTTTCTTCGGTTCAGCAACCGGGATCAATAACTCGTAGGATTCTTGCGCAGACTCGATCAATCTATGCGAGCCGGGCTTCTTAGTTTCACCCGGCGCCCGGCTCTCAGGTGGCTTTTCAGGAGACCTCGGTTTTTCTTCGAGCAACTGCTTCGAGAGTGAACCAATTCTATCGAGCGGACGGGAGGCGACCATCGCGCGCTGAGTCGCGAGCGGGACGACATCAAGCAGTTTCACTCCAATGGTCATGGAACTAGCTCTATCAAAAAACTTACTGGCGCTGCCGTTCTTGCTCAAATCGGCCGCCAGATCTCTTACCTTCTCACTATCCTTCTTGAGAGCAAGCCAGAGTGTGAGTCCCTGACCATCAGCGGACTTATCGAGAAAACCTGCCAATTTAAAATCGCTTTTCCCACCTGCAAGATGTTCATTAATCAATTCCATCTCTTTATTCAGCGCGCTGAGTTGTCCAGATTGTACCGCTTTGAACAGCGTAGAGGTCAGACTATCAGTGAACTTACCTGAATGCACGAGCTGCCAATCTTTCTTGCTGAGCTTCGATTCTGTTTTCTCCAAATCCAAAGTATCATCGTTAGAGCACATGAGATCCTCGCCTAATTCTCCGGATAGATTGCAACCGTCTAGATCAAAAACCTTGGTTAATCCGTGCATCTTGCGTATCAGCGACGCATCGTCCTTCGAGCAAAGGTCGATATCGATCGCTCCCGACACCAGGGCGGAACTATTGCCGCCACACTCTAAAGGCTCTACTTGTCTCACGCGCAACCACCGTTAAATCAACCGTCAGGATGATGCTAACGAATGACTATTACAAACTTCAGACAATGAGCCTTTGACTAGGGCTCCGGATCCAGTTTGTATCCAACTCCATAAATAGTTGCGATCAAAGAGCGCTGACCCTCTTTTTCAATTTTTCGACGAAGTCGTTGAATACAGGTGCGCACCGACTCTTTCGTCGTGTCCGACTCTGAAATCCACACGCGATCAAGAATCATATCAAGTGAAAAAACCAGCGTCGGATTCCGAAAGAAGAGCTCCAGTACGGCAAACTCTTTGGGATGCAAATCGAGCCTCTCACCATCGGAAATTGCAGAATGAGAGGCAATGTCTAGCGTTACATGACCGAAGGTTATAGTGGATGACGCCAATGCTTTAGGACGACGTAATAACGCTGCGACTCTTGCCATCAACTCGGAAGAGTAAAACGGTTTTGTCAGGTAATCGTCCGCTCCGGCCGAAAAGCCTTCTTCTTTATTCCGGATATGATCTTTGGCAGTCAGCATCAAAACCGGCACTTCTCCCCCCTTGGAGCGATATCGCCGGAGCACTTCAATGCCTTCAATGTCAGGCAGCTGCCAATCCAAAATGACTAGATCGTAATGATACAGGCGCAGCCTGTCGACCGCTTCCTCGCCAAGCTTGACTGATTCCGCCGAATGACGGTCTGCCAGGAGACAGTCCTGAATCAGATCGGAAATACGCGCATCATCCTCGACGATCAAAATTTTCGCCATGGTGGCAACAAAGCTCGATGGAACGGCTTGATTATATCAAGCGCAGACCGCTCAGTTGATCAGATACAGATTCCCGTCCTGACTACCCACGCAAATACCATTGCTAGATACGGCCGGGCTGCTGATGATTGGCCTCTGTGTTTTAAACTTCCATTTGACTGCCCCGTTGCGCGAGTCAATAGCATAAACATTGGTGTCGGGACTACCGAAATAGATCATCGAGCCCGCTACAGCAGGCGTGGACGATAGCAGGGGAACCGGAGAGATAATCGCGGTTTTCCAAAGCAGCTTGCCGCTCTCTGAGCTCAGACAATACATCATTTTGTCGTCGTTGCCGGCGAATATTCGATCTTTTGATCCAGCCGGAGCAATCGAAAATGATTCAGGAGCGTTGAACTTCCAGCGGACCGCTCCTGTCGTCAGATCGATGGCATAGAAAAATTTGTCCCAACTTCCAACATATACGGTGTTGTTCATAATCATCGGTGATCCCATCACCTTGCCGCCGGTTTTGAACTTCCACAGGGCGGAGCCATCCTTGCTAGAGACCGCGTGCACATAGCCTAGATGCGTAGCCGTGACGACAATACCGGGAGCTAGCGCCGGACTACTTGTCATTCGGCCGATTCCCTTTACGAATTCATCTGTCGCGCCATTAGCGCCGAGTGCCTCTGGAGCCGGCGGCGCATCAAGCCTGGGGTAGGTCCAGATTTTCTCGCCGGTATTGAGGTTGAGAGCATATACATGACCATCCCAGCCCGCCACATAGACGATATTATCGAGAATCGCCGGCGACGAAGAAACCCGATCGCCCGTTGTGACCGACCATTTAATTACACCCGATTTTGGGTCAACACCATAAATCTTGTTGTCGTCGCAACCCACGACCAGCATCTGGTCAGAGACCGCAGGAGAGGACTTCACCTTGCCGCCCAACTGGGCTCGCCAGAGCATACGTCCGTTGCGCTCATCGATAGCATACATATAGAAATCATCGCTGCCCACGAAGACCACGCCTTTGTAGATAGCAGGAGACGAGTCGATTGGTCCTTCGGCCGGGAAAGTCCACTTGAGCTTGCCGGTCGGCACGAACTGCGGGCTTACCGATACATTTCCAGTGTGGCAAGGGTTTTGCAAGAACATACGCCAGCTGCCCTGATAGTTGGAAAGAATACTGGCAGTACCTTGAAGTAAATGATCTTTGTTAGAGTGAGCTTCCGTATGCGGGACATTCTGGACAGCTTCACCCGTCAGCGGTTGCTTGCCCGGGGGAACAGCCGACGTACCAGGAAGTGGAACCGCCTGGGACTTCTTTTTGTCCGTCGCTTGTGCAGTCGAAGTCGGAGTCGACTTCGCATCCGGAGCCTTCGTAGGCTTATTGTCGTTGGGCTGCGCTTTGACTCCGGTCGAGACGGTCAGAAGCGCTATACCTATAGTCAACGTGGTCAACGCGATCGACGTCGATTTACTCAGATACGCTTTCATAATCACAGCCCTTCATTCTTTGCGTGTCGCGCGGTTGCGAACGTCAGCTCACGGACAGATCCGTTGTGGACCGATCAAGAGCAATATTGAATTATAGAGCCTACCTCATATTTATGTTTGATCGCATAGAGAAGATCAGATTGAGCATATTCAAGACAGACGCTTCAAAAGCAAGCTTTTGCCCCATTCTCTAAAAAACACGAATTAATGATGCGGAAATATTTTTAGAAATTTGATTAGTCAGAGTGTTTTGCAGGATCGTCAAAAAACTGATGCGGCCTATAAAGTCACGCGACAGTTTCATGCTGAAAACAAATGCAATTGGATCGCATCAAAATTTTTTGTGCTGGCATGTAACTTAGGAAATTGGCTATATAAGGCGACTTTAGTGGACTACCACGAATGCTGGATCTCTAAACATCTCATTTTTAGTGCGTTGTATATCCATTAGATCTGCGCAACATATCGCAAAAATAGTCATGTTCTCGATCTCCATTTTAGCCTCTTTTTATCGGCCTATGAAAGCCGGAATTCCAGGTGGCTTCAGCTCGTCGAGGTTTTTGCGTTTGCATACAACTTGCTTAGCATCATACTTTCAGAGAGAGAACAAAAAATCTTTTTTGGGAATTGCAGTCGGAATCTATTGTTTATTCAAAAGTGGGGTGATATTATCCCTGCTTGTGAGTTGGAATGAGTATTTCCATAGGAGGAAATCGCATGAACCGAGCTGAGCTCGTCGAGCAAGTCGCAAAGGCTACAGGTGCTCCCAAGTCGGAAGTAACCCGTACACTTTCTGCTATGCTCCACACAATTACAGGCGCCCTGTCTAAAGGCGACAAAGTGACCCTCGTTGGCTTCGGTACATTCGAGCGTCGCATGCGTAAGGCTCGCACCGGTCGCAATCCAAGAACCCTCGCTCCGCTGAAAATCGCTGCAGCAAGAGTTCCTGCGTTCCGCGCTGGCAAAGAACTCAAAGACATCGTAAACGGCCGTTCCAAACAGCCGATTCTCAAGCTTGCTAAAGCTAAAGCTGCTAAGCCTGCTGCTAAGGCCAAAGCTGCTAAGCCCGCTGCTAAGAAAGCCGCAAAGCCAGCTAAGAAAGCTGTCAAAAAAGGCGGTAAGAAAAGATAATCGATGAAAGATCGCAGTTTGTTCAACCGGACTGCGATTATTTCTTGTGATCAATAATTTGTGGATTAGGTAAGGCAAGAAATCATTCCAACTCACTTTAAGAGGGCTCTTCGGAGCTCTCTTTTCTTTTGTTCTTCGCCTTCTTTGAAAACAGGAGCGGCGATCGGAACATGCAAAAAAAGAACTCGTCCGCCACCGCGGGCGACGCAATCGCGCCGCTTGTTGATTCACGTATAGTGGAGTCACCTCCTTACGAAGCGACAGAATCGGCAAAGCATTGTGTCGCCCAACAATTGACTCGAAATCTACGCAATACGCTATCGACAAGTCGAAACAGCGAGATAACTAGGCAACAAGTTCGACAGATTCAAATGCAAAAGACAATAAAGATTCGACTCGAACAGCAAATGTCTTTGCAGAAACAAGCAGAGTCGATCATTATCTCAGTACCGCATGCGGTGCAAGGGAAACGCCTGCATATTTTACTCCGCGCTCGCAGTCGCGCTTGACATCAACTCAATGTAAGCGGCGCTAAGCTAAATTTCTTTCACAGATCAGATCGCGGGTACTGCGAATAGCTCTAAGGCATTTCCGTAAGCCTTGAACCTATCCATATTCCAGATATCATCTCCACCCAGTAGATGACTTAGTTCTCATAGAACACATATGATCAGTCACTAAGAAAGAGTTGAGGAGTGTAGTTCCTATAGTCTTACATGATGACCTAAAGCTCTTACCTGCTGTATCGCGATTTACATCAACCCCTAACCCACAGCCAACCACAGAAACCAGACTGCTCGCCTTTATCGCGGAGGTGGATCGGGTTTGTGCGCCATGGCATACACGCGTCGCTGAGGCGATAGCGTCTGACAACGGAGCATTGACATGGGAACTCCATTTGATGTGTCCAGCTTCGGTGATTTCTTCGCCTGGCTGGGAAGCTTCTTTGCACACCTCGACTACGCACTGATCGGCACCTACATGCCGAAGATCGTGTTCGCGGTGTTCCTCGGGGGACTTCTGGGCTGGGAGCGGCGTCTGCGTGGCAAGCAGGCCGGCATCCGTACCCACATGGTCCTCTCCTCAGCAGCATGCCTGGTCGCAGTCTGCGGTGTTTATCTGTTTCACGAGACCAGGAGCGGCGACCCAGCTCGGCTTGCACACGGTGTGCTGGCTGGAGTCGGCTTCGTCGGCGCGGGGGTCATCTTCAAGCGCGGAGTGAATACTTCCGGGCTGACCACATCAGCGACTATCCTGTTCTCGGTCGGAGTCGGCATCGCGTGCGGATTGGGTCTTGCTCTCGTGGCGGGTTCCACCGTTCTGCTCACGATTCTCTCTCTGCACGTTAGCTACAAACTGTTCCCGTCTTTCGACTACGGGGGCAACCTGCTACGAGTCGTGTGCCCGAAGTCCAAATTCGCCGACATTCGCAAACTGTTCGGCGCCAACGCTCACGTCGACCGGGTCAACAAATCCGGCGAGCTCTTGGAGGTGCATATCCACACTGCGCTCTCGCATGGAGAGTTGGACAAACTGATCGCCAGCATGATTCACAACGACGACGTCGTTGCGATTGAAGTGATTGATCGGACTGTCGACTAACTAGCAACCCTGTTTAAGAAGCAGCGGCGAACCGCTGCTCTAGCCACCTGTCATCTGCGGACGTCCCAGCGACGCCCGCCCGATTTCGGTCACGCCGACAAGGCCTGACCGGAAAGGAGTGTCATGGCAAATTTCGACATCGCTCTGATCTGCAACGAAAAGGGAGGCTCAGCCACCCAAAACACCGTCGAAGAGATCCTCGACCTCGCAAGATCCGAGGGCTTCAAGGTTCTGAAGCTCAGCACCACCTCGGAGCCGGGCTCGGCGACGAAACTGGCGCAGCAGGTCGTGCGCGAGGGTATCCCCAAGGCGATAGCCTACGGAGGCGACGGCACGGTCTGTCAGGTAGCCGAGGGGCTGATCGGCTCGAACACGCTGATGGTCGCATACCACGGCGGCACGGGCAACCTGTTCGTCAACACCTTCTACCCCCGACCCGAGCCACGTCGATTCGTAGACATGGCGCTGTACGGTAGGTCCCAACCGATCGACATGATCAGGTTGACCTACACGGACATCCACGGTCAAAGTCACGACCGGCTGTTCATGACGGCTCTGGGATTGGGTCCACTCTCAGACGCCACCCTGATCAGCCAGAACGTGAAGAGGGTTTTCGGAAATCTGGCCTACGTGGGCAGCGTGGCCGCCTCCTGTGTCGGATTCAGGCCGATCGGATTCAAGATTAAGGCCGACCCGCACGACCATGGCGGGCGGGACATCGACATCAACGCTGCGACAGTGATAATCGCTAACGTGCTGCCGCCGCACATGGCACACATCTCTCGAGGCTGCAACGCATCCGACGGGCTGATGGATTGCGCCTACGCGAAGGCAAACCACGTCTTGCATCTACTGCCGACCGCATTCTGGGCGCGCTTCGGCAACCCTGAGAAATCGAGCTTTTACGGTCGCCTGCGTGCAGGCAACTTGCTTATTCGGACTACGAAACCCGTGGTCCCGAACATCGACGGTGACGCCAGCCCTCCGACTACGGAGCTGACGCTGTCCGTCGTACCCGGTGCCGTCAACATGATCTTGATCTAGAGACGGGACCAACAATCACAGGTCTTCTTGCAGAGTTGAATGAGCCGAGGAAAACGACAGATGACTTAGTCCGGTCGCAACTTCCCCTGGTTCAGAATGATGAGTGCAGATTGAAAGTTGAGGAGACTGTGAACATGAGTACGTTTTCAATCGTGACCATGCTGGCTGCGCTTGCTGCTATCGCCGTGCTGACCTGGCGCGTGCGTTTCTGGTATCTGGAGGGTCAGAAGCTTCAGATGGACGGTTACCTGCCTCCGCACCCGACATGGTTCGGGCAAGGGGCGCTCCGTCTCATCTCCAAAGTGATGACGCGTCTCTACATCGGTCCGGTCAAGGTGCTCCACGGCGAAAACGCCAAGTTCGACGGACGCCTTCACGTGCTTCCCAACCACCAATTCCCGCTCGACTTCACCGTCGTCGGCAAGTCCTTGCCGTACGGTTTCCGCCATCTGGGAACCGCGAGCGAAATGAAGGGCGGGGTGCGGGGCACGTTGTCGGCGTTCGGTGGCTTCTTCGCGATCCACACGGACAAAGGCAAGGCCACCGAAAAGGGCGGCGGCGAGAAGGCGGTCAACGCCATGGGTCTCGCACTCGCCCGACACGAACGGAGCCGCCTCCTGACGTTCCCGCAAGGGCAGCTCGTCAAGGACAACATCCTCCGGGCTGAAGAGTTCCGCACCGGCGCGCTGCGCGCCAACCTGGTCGCCATCAAGGAGCATGGTGTCAAGCCGGAAGACATCGCCGTCCTACCGATGGCGATTCACTACCTGCGCGATAGGCGTCAAGCTTCCTGGCTCCACAGACTGATTAACCTGGTGGGCTGGAAATCGTTCCGCACATTCAGGATGTTCGGCGAAGTCACTCAGAACTACGGTGCCGTAGTCTCCATCGGCAAGCCAATGCGGATGAGTGATCTACCGAGCGACCCGCGTGCGGCGATCGAAGTCGTGCGGGTCGAGATGGACCGGCTTCTGACCGAGGCCAAGGATTGGGCGGACGCCCGCCTGAAGTAATCGCTTTTCCGGGAGGGCACCGATTGTGGTGCCCTCCCGGTTCTGGACTCGCGTCCCATTACTGCTTCATTACTGCAGCTGGTGCCCGTGTCGACTCATCCATCGGCGCGTGACTCCAAATCTTACGTCGGCGAGTTCTACTCGCCACCAGGACGAAGCACTAATGAGCTCTGAACTGACCCTACCCGCGATCGTGCTCGCACTGATCGCCCTTTTCCTGGTAGCCTGGCGCTACGTCATTCCCGGCATCAAGCGGCTGCGTGAATACAGCCGAATGGTGTCAACCTGCGGTTACTTGGCGCCGCCTCCGACACCTCGAGCCTTCAAATGGGGCATGAGGCTGGCGAAGCTGCTGGCGTTCATCCAGGTCGGTCGCATCAAAATCATAGGCAGGGAGAACATCGACAAGGTCGACGGTCCCTACATCGTCACCCCTAACCACCCTCACTGGGCGGACGCGGTAACCATGCCTATCATGATGAACAGACCGGCCCGATACATGGCGGCGCAAGACGTCTTCACCTTCGCTGGTGGTCTCGGCGGACTGTTGGTCGCTCCTCTGGGCGCCTTCGCTGCCGATCTCAACCAGGGCAAGGGTGGTCCTGCCCGCAAGGCCGCTGTGGAGGTCTTGACCTCCGGACAGAAACTGGTTATGTTTCCCGAAGGGTTCGCCTACCTTGATGGCCACCTTGGCGAGTTCAAGAAAGGTGCAATTCGGATTGCCCGAGAAGCATCGCAACAGCTCGGCAAGATGACTTACATCATCCCGGTCAACCTCCGGTACGGCCGTTACCCCGGCAGCTGGATCCGCAGGCTGCCGCCGCCTGTCGAGTATCTGCTCGTGTTCCTCATGTTCGTGGTGTTTCGTCGTGGTCTGACGATGGTGGTCGGAGAACCAATCCCTATCGACAAGTTTTCCAGCGATGACAAGGAAGCCACAGAACAGCTCAAGCAGGCAATCGTGGCGCTTGATCCGGCGCTCCGCAAAGGGGCGTTGAAAGAGTAGCCGCGAGCCGCATCGAGTAAGCACCTGATTCAACGGACGGGCAACGCAATTGCGTTGCCCGTCCGGTCGCTACGAAATACTTAGTGCAAACGGGCGCGCCTCGATGGCGACCGAGACCCGCTATAAGGCATTGGCAATGACAACTGCATCAACACTCCCTAAACGGGCTGACGTTCCTGAGGCATTGACCTGGGATCTGACGCCCATCTACGCGTCCGAAGCTGACTGGGAGCGTGAATTCGCTCACGTGACCGGTCAGATTCCCACACTCGCCTCGTACAAGGGACGGCTGCGTCGCTCCGGCAGACTTCTGCTCGAGTTCCTGACGCTGCGGGACGCGGTTTTTCAGGTGTTCGGCAAAGTGAGGACTTATGCCCACCTGCACGGCGACACTGACACCAAGAACGCCCACTACCAACAGCTGAACGGGCGCGTACGCGACCTGGGCACCAAGATCAGCACGGCGCTCGCGTGGGTCAACCCTGAGCTGCTGTCCATCAAGCCCGCGCGGCTGGACGGCTTCGTCCAGCGCTACAAGGGTCTCGAGATCTACCGGCGCGACTTCGACGAACTCAATCGCGAGCGAGCTCACTACCGCTCGACCGAGGTCGAAGAGGTCCTCTCCGAGGCCAGTCCGATCTTCGGTACTTCTGGTGCCGTCTTCGGAATGTTTAACAACGCAGATCTCAAGCTGCCCGAACTCGACGACGAGACCGGCAATCGACTGCGGATGACCAACGGCAACTGGACTCCGAAGTGGATGGAGAACCCCGATCGGGCCACGCGGAGACGAGCGTACGAAGCGATGTTCGATTCCTGGCTCACCTGGCGCAACACCCTTGCCGCCATCTACAGCGGGCAGGTGAAGGCCGACGTCTTCGGGGCTCGGGTCCGCAAGTACAAGAGCTGCCGCCAGCAGGCGCTCAGCCGGATCGAAGTGCCGGAGACCGTCTACGACTCGCTGGTCCAGACGGTTCATGCCAACCTCCCGCACATCCACCGCTATCTCGAGCTGCGCAAGCGCATCCTCGGCGTCGATGAGCTGGCCTGGTATGACATGTACGTGCCGCTCGTCGGTGAGCTCAAGTACAAGATCACCTACCCGGAGGCACAGCAGAAGGTGCTCGCCGCCGTGCAGCCGCTTGGCGCAGAGTACGTCGACACCCTGAGGGGCGGGTTCAACTCGCGCTGGACGGACGTGGTCGAAAGTGAGGGCAAACGCTCCGGCGCGTATAGCTCAGGCACTTGGGGGACGGCTCCCTACATGCTGCTCAACTGGCACGATTCGCTTGACTCGATGTTCACGCTCGCGCACGAGGCTGGACACTCGATGCACTCCTGGCACTCCAAGCAGCGTCAACCTTACCCGACAAGCGCTTACACGCTGTTCGTCGCCGAGGTGGCGTCCACGCTCAACGAGGCCCTTCTCGCGCACTATCTGATTGCCGAGACCGATGACAAGGCGATGAAGCGCTTCATCATCAACAAGCAGATGGAGAGCATCCGCTCCACGCTGGTGCGCCAGACCATGTTCGCCGAGTTCGAGATGATCGCGCACGCCACGGCCGAAGAAGGCAAACCGCTGACGGCGGACGTGTTGTGCGGCATCCACAAGGGCCTCAACGATAAGTACTACGGTGCGGTGGTAAAACTCGACGACCGGATCGGCATCGAATGGGCCCGCATCCCGCACCTCTACCGTAGCTTCTACGTGTACCAATACTCGACCGGCATCAGCGCCGCCTTGACTCTGGCTCGCCGGATCATCAAGGAAGGCAAGCCGGCGGTCGAGCGGTACCTCAACTTCCTCTCGGGCGGCAGCTCGATGTCGAGCATCGACCTGCTCAAGAATGCCGGCGTGGACCTCAACACGCCGCAACCGATCCAGGCGGCCTTCGACTCGTTCGTCGATTACCTGGACCAGTTCGAGAAGCTGAGCTGATTCGGTGAGTGCTGCAGTCGCTTGACTAGGCGGCGTCGGTTTGGACTAGGCCCGACACCGCCTGCAATACCATGACAGCTTCGGCTCCATGGTCGCCAACAGAGGGCGGAGCGTCGCTCTTGATGCTCCGCCCCATGCCAACAAGGAAACAACGATGCGCGCCATAGCCGCGTTTTTCATGATCGGATGGGGGACATTGGCTGGTCTCCTCTTCTCTGGGATGGTCATTGCAACAGGCCATCCGGTGAAGTTCTTCGACCACGTCCTCTGGGGATGTTACGCCCTCCTGTTCTCGACGATGATCTGTGTCGGAGCTGGGCGCTTCCTGGAAGATCGGAAGTTCGGATCCACTCTGAGCATCATCTCCGCCGTCACGATCGTTTTGGTTTTCGCCCTGAGAGTGATGGGCTACCTGCCCATCACGTAGGTGCAACAGCAAGCCGGCGCTTCAAAGCCGGCGGGACCAAGCACATCGCTTGTTCCCAACCCATCTTCCGGATAGTGAGGTATTCCGATGAGTCAGAAAGAAGGCGAAGGCCCGGCGAACAACAACCCGCCCACCGCGAGGTTCCCCGGTGCCACGCAGGCTCTGCTTCTGCTTCTCGCGATCAACATCTTCAACTACGTGGACCGGCAGATCCTCTCGGCCGTCGTGCCCAACATCCGCTCCGAGTTCTTCGGGCCGGACAAGCAGCCCGGTCCCGTGGTCCACACCCTGCTCTCGTGGCTGGAAAGCATTCTGGGCTCCAACCCTGAGAACGCCATGATCGGCCTTCTGGCCATGGCCTTCATGGTGACGTACATGCTGATGGCTCCCGTGTTCGGACTCCTGCGCATCAGGCGCTGGTGGATCGTCGCCGGCGGCGTGGCAGTCTGGAGCCTGGCATCAGGCGCATCCGGACTCGCCACCGCATTCGGTGCCCTACTCCTGACGCGTTGCTTCGTCGGCATCGGCGAGGCAGCCTACGGGCCGGTCGCACCAACGATGATCGCCGACATGTTCCCGCTCAAGGAGCGCGGAAAAATGCTGTCGTGGTTCTATCTGGCCATACCGGTCGGTAGCGCCATCGGCTTCATCTTCGGAGGCTTGATCGCCGCGTGGCTCGGCTGGCGCTGGGCGTTCTACCTCGTCGTCCCGCCCGGTCTATTGCTCGCCATCTGGTGCATGTTCAAGGTCGACCCGCCCCACGGACAGTACGACAAGGGCGCAGGCGGTGCCACCTCCGGACACAAGAAGATCGCGTGGAAGGACGTCGTCGAGCTGATCAAGAACCGCTCCTACGTGCTCAACACGCTCGGCATGGCCGCGATGACGTTCGCGATCGGCGGTATGGCGTTCTGGATGCCATCCTACATCAACGAGTTCCGCGGCGTGGGCAACCTAGCCGAGGTCAACCTGATCTTCGGGGTCATCCTAGTCCTCTCCGGCCTGTCCGCCACCATAGCTGGTGGCTACCTCGCCGACAAACTGCGAGCCAGGTTCAAGGGCTCGTACTTCACCGTCTCCGGGCTGGCCATTCTGGTCGGGTTGCCGTTCTTCATCGGCACGCTCTACCTGCCGTTCCCCTTGGCGTGGGTGTGCATCTTCCTCGCCTGCTTCTGCCTGTTCTTCAACACAGGCCCGACCAACACCATTCTCGCCAACGTCACTCACCCGTCCATTCGGGCGAGCGCGTTCGCGCTGAACATCCTCGTGATTCACGGGCTCGGCGACGTCATTTCGCCGCTCGTGATTGGTGCCGTCACCGACGCATTCGGGAAGAACATGAACATCGCCTTCCTCGGGATGTCGGGCGTCATGCTCATCGGCGGGCTCTTCTGGCTCTGGGGTGCTCGCTACCTCGCCGAGGACACCGCCAAGGTCTCGGGAACCGAAGACGAAACCAAGTAAGCAGGTCCAGTAGACCTATAGCTTGATCGGGAGTCGTGGACTACCAGTTCACGACCTCCTCTCCAACTATCCGAGCCGCCTTCGTAAGACGCCAACCGCCACAGGAGCAGTCAAGAGTGATTGCTCCAGCCACGAAACTGCACGCGGTTAACGTCAAACGAGGGGCAGGCTCAGGATGGAGCTTCATCAGAAACACACGTTACTGTCGAACGGAACTCTCTCTTCTGCAGAGGCAGAAAGGCGAAAAACATGAACGAACGAGAAACACGGCTTGCCGCAATCAATGCCGAACTGACAGCCCGCCAGCTAAAACCGCTTCGCAAACTCGGCAATGCAGCCGAAGGCGAATTCGAAGCGTTGCGAGTCACTGAGATCTTCGAGCACTCGAAGACATATTTCACCGACGTGAAGTTCGCAGTCCTCTTGCCCAACGGCAAGGAAGGCGCATTCACGGTCCGCTTCAACGCTAACGGTGAAGTATCTGACGGCGCCGTCGTCGTCACCATCGTCAATGGAAAGTTCGCCATCGTGAAACAGTGGCGTCTTCCGTTGTGCCAATGGACCTACGAAGTGCCACGCGGATTCGGAGACAAGCTCGACAAAGCCAACTCGAAGGACTCGCTTGACTCGCTTACGCTGGCGGACCTGCCGCTCGGCCTCCTGACTCGAGAGCTTGGCGACGCAATCATGACCTGCGCCAAGATTCTCTCGGTGACCCTCTTGGGCAACATCGCGGAGAACTCCGGCACAAGCGCCGTCGAGCCAAATTACTACCTCGCACGCCTCGAGGTAGACGAGGTCTTGCTCGAAGCAAAGATCAGAGGTTTCAAGGAACTGAAAGTCTACCTCTGGTCTGAAGACGAGGTCGACGATCAGATTGGCAACAAGATCGCGGACAACCACTCGATCGTCGCGCTCTCACTTGCGACGCGTAAAATCGCGCGCGAGAAGAAAGCAAACTAGACGATTGCTTGCCATGGAGGTGCCGGGTGTTCCAGCACTTTCATGTGCAAGCGGAAAGTACATCCGGTCCGGCAATTTACGCCGGGCTAGATCAGGCACAGGTGCCCGGCCAGGCCTGGGGCACGCGCTTGTGTCACAACCTACCAGGTCAAGGACTCACAATCATGTTCGTCAAAATTCTCCACCAGCACCCGGTCCACACCGAGCTCACCAACCGCTATGGCGCTCTCGTGAGCGCCGTCGAAGAGGCAGAAACCGCAGTCCGCGGGCGCTTTCAAGCTCACAGCGAGCTGGTCTCGCCGGCACAGGTCAGCACCAAGCGTCGCAAGACGTCCCCGGCGGAGCTCGCAAAGCAACGCTCCTACGCGTTCTCTGCGGCCACACTTCGGCAGTTCGCCGCCTTCGAACCTCTCTGCCAGGCGATCGAGCACATGCACGACGCTCTGGGCAAGGCGCGCAAGCTGCTCGTTGACACCAACCCGTACGACGAGCTCGGCGAGCGCTGGCTGGTTGATGCTCTCAACCTCAACATCATCGAGTCCATTAAGGTCTACAAACACGCACTCCACGTGCTCGGTCGCTTCGGCGATGTCGACTTGGAATGGACCCTCGGAACGATGCTCTCGCAGATGCGAGAGCAAGAGGAGAAGTGGCTGGACGGCGTTCCCAAACTGCCGGCCCGCGTCGACGACGGCGGCGGTGCCGAGGTGCCTGCCATCTTCCTCGCTCGCATTCTGGACGGTACGGGTCGCATCGAAGACGGTGGCACCTGCATCGCCATCGACCGGAACTTCATCGTCGCCGAACGGATCGCATCGCTGCTGCGCGAAAAGGGCTGGGATGCCTTCGTTCAGCGCAACATGGGCGAGATGACGCCTGGTCTGCAATGCAACGTCCCGCGCGACGAAAAGAAGAACAAGAAGAAGAAGTAACGACCGCTGATTCGCGATGAGGCGGCGTTGGGCATGACGGCTTCATTGCGACAAGAAAAAACCGGACGGATCCGGTTTTTTCTTGACCGGCGAAATAAGCAAGCGGATGAGCGAAGCGCCTCGTTCTGCCGCCTGGCGAGACAACCAAGGGTATCATCAACTCTTGGTTGTTGCGCCAGGTTTCATTTCTACTATCTTTTGTCGTTTTTGAAAACAATAATCAAGAGCGCTAATCAATATCAAAAGTGCCATCAAGCCAAAGTGCTCAACACTGTTTTCATACAGCTCAGTCAGAATTCACATTATCAAAATCAAACCCAGCCAGTCACAAGTGCGAAAGTGGCTTCAATTCTAAGTCTTACGTTTCAGCACGCGAACGCGCTTGGCAACGCCGAATGTGAGAGTATTAGTTGTCATTTTTATGCTTGAACAAAGGTTCTTTCAACACCCGAGACGAAATTCTGTAATCCCGAATCTGCTTCTTCGCTCTATCAGCGAGCTGTGCTTGGTCGAACTTGTGCGCGCTCTCGCGCCTGGCAAACCGTATACGCGTGAACTCGATCTGCGCGCAATCGCAGGTGAGTTCTGGAGAGTCACATGTCTACTTTCCCTGCGGACTCAACGGCATTGAAGCAGAGCCTTCGATCGCTGTTCGTCCAACATCGCTGGAAAATTTCAGCGACGTACGTATTGACTTCATTGGAGAACCTGTTCAATCTGCTCTACCCATTCGCCACCGGGCTAGCTATCAACGACCTGCTCAACAACTCGTACCACGGGTTGAGTATCTTCCTCTGTACTTGGATCGTGCACCTCATGCTGGGTGTACTGCGACAACGATTCGACACACGCGTTTTTACGAGTATCTACGGGGTTCTTGCCTCGAACATGGTGCTCACGCAATTCAAGGCAGGCGTTCCCAGCTCTCAGGTCGTAGCACGAGCTACGCTGTCTCGAGAGATCGTCGACTTTTTCGAACGTGATGTCCCCTTGATCATCTCGTCGATCTTCAGCTTCGTCGGCTCGCTTGTTATGCTCTTTCTCTACGACGCGCCCATCGGAGCGGCCTGTTTGTTCCTGGTCTTACCGCTCAGTCTTCTCAGTCGAAGCTACGCGGCAAAGACAATGATGCTCAACAAAAGCTGGAACGATCAGCGCGAACGCGAAGTCGAAATTATCGAGTCTCGCGATGAACAAGCCATCAAGGAGCACTACAACCTCTTGGCACAATGGCAGGTGAAACTGTCTGACGCGGAAGCCACGAATTGGGGTCTTTTGGAGGCGGCCATGATAGGGCTTGCCGCGACAGTAATCATCCGGGCTGTCAGCCTGGATTCCGTTGCGCCGGGCACCATATACGCCATCATCTCCTACTTGTGGAACTTTGTTGCCAGTCTTGCTACCGTTCCGTTTCTCGTGCAACAGCTCGCGCGACTCAAGGACATCAGTCAGCGAGTCGTGGGGCAAGAACCAACCTGAAGGGAAAGCCATGAGCACCGCTCTCACCACCTTCCAGACAGCCTTCACGCCCCAGATTTCTGGGCTGCAAGGCTGGCTCGCACACTGCCTGACTGAGGCCGGAATCACCGGCGCCCCAGCCAAGCGTGCGACTACGCGACTGACGGAGTTGATCGACGAAATCAACGATATCGTCCGCTTAATTGGTGTCGCCACCGCCGATACCGATCTCGCCAAGCTCAGCACGTACGACAAGTTCGATTTCGGACAACTCTTCCCTGCCGAGCTCGCAAACCGCGCCGACGGCGGAATCCAGGACCTCGGCTCCGGCATCTGGGATGAGCTGGCCGACATCGCCCGCACCAGGAAGAAGGAGCTGGACGCCAAGATCGCCAAAGACAAGCCGCTCGACGCCAGCGCCCTCGAACTCTGGCGGTTGATGTCCGCCTGCGACTGCGTCGAGCAGGTTGGGGCGACGGTGCTGCGCATGGCGGAAGCCGTCCGGTATCTCTTCCAGGTGGAATTCCTGCGGGTGGCACGGCTCGCAAAACAGGCAGCCGAAGCCGCCTCCGGAAAGGAGACCACCAACACCGCTCCCGACAACGCCGGCAAGTGATACCTGCCGGCAGTAGACGTTGAAGTTCTTAGGCGCCGCGAGCATCGTTGCGGCACTTGTCGCTCACTGACCGGAAAAACCTGACGGTGAAGGGAAGTGCAGCAACGATGCCGGCGGACCGCAATCAACTGCTCATGCCGCATATAGTTAAGACACAATGCCTTATCTCGTTCCCAGAAGATGCTGGTCTTCGGCGGCATTCGCTCGAGTTGACAAAAGCAGCAAACAACGACGCACCGCCGGAGATATCACCAGCACGATATCACCTGCGGTGCAATAAGAAATGGACAGAACAATGAGCGATATCACGACAGAGGTCTGCAAGCGGGAAATCAACATCAGATCGACGCTGCCTGGGCGAAAAAACCCCAACGACTGGAAGCGGATCTCCAAGCGTGGCACCGCCAGTGAAACGATCGTGCGGGTGTTCCAGCATCGCACGCTCGCACAATGGGCGACCGTGAGCGAGGTGGACGGCGCAATCACGTCCGTCACTTTCAGCCAAACGGCTCCGAGCGCACCGACTATCAAGGCCGGGAAAGCCGGGACGACGACAAAAGACGTCGCCACCCCGGAGCCAAGCGACAAGGCGGCGGAGTACCTGTTCGCTTTCGTGCGTCGCGAGGATGGTCAGACCAACTTCGCTGTCTGCCCGGTCAGCTACTGGGCGGAGGAAAACTGCCTCAGCGACTTCAGCCTGGACGGCGTGGACAAGCTCCTTCCCCCGGGCTCCCACGAAACGTCGGAGTCGCAGTATGCGACGAAGCTGAGCTGGAACAAGCTACGCGCCTACATGCTAGCGAGAGGCTTCAAGGAAGATGAAGACTTCTCGGGCTTTATGAACGACGAGTTCTAGTCGGCACAACCTCGAGGAGACCTTGACGCAACGGACTGCGTCAGGGTCTCCGTCGAGATTCTTGGATACTTTCCCTGCTTCTTTGGTCTTTGCGCTTTTTGCGACATCATATAGTATTGCGGGGATCAAACGGAGAACAGCGAGAGCGGCTGGTTTTACCAACCGACCTTGCTGTTCTTCGTTGGAACCGACGCATCTTCTTTTTCAGACATCGCCAGTTTCGTCACTGTTCAACGGAATTCCAAGAACCCGTCGCCGCCTCGATCACGGCAAGAGGTCGCGGGTCGACTCGCGGGGGCGCGGAATCGAAAGGTCGTCGCCGGGCGCGTACTCGCCGATGAGATTGGCGGGGACCGCCTTGCCGATTCGCTTCACGTAGTCCGACTCGCTGAGCGTCTCTTTGACCGAGCCGTCGAAGTTGAGGATCTGCACGTTCTTGATCACCGCCGGTGTCGTACCGGTCAGGCCGGCCTCGAAGTTGATGCGAACCGAGCCGTTGCGATTGTCGGTTATCTCCGTCGACTTGAGAACCCAGCTCTCCGGACCGGAGTAGACCAAGAGCGTCATGCCCGCGTGCCACTTCTGGGTGTACCGGGTGCCGTCGTCGTTGTGGACGAGCACGTCCATCGAGTGGTCACGGTTGTAAGTCCGCGTCAGATGCCGGTTCTCCTTGTCGTCAAAGTACTGGTACTCGCGGCTCTTGCTGTTGGCGTACTCGTTGTACACGACGTGGACCTTGCCGTCCGCGCGATAGACCACCGTCTGGACCCAGTCCTTGTAGGGCTTGATCACCTTGTACACCGACGTCGTGCTGTTGGCGCGAAGGAAGTTGATCGTCACGCCAGTCAGGTCGTCGGTAGCGGTGATCGTACCGCCGGTCGTGTTGCACACGACGAGACCCGGTCCCGAGACCGCCTGGCTGACCAGGCTCGTCAACGTGGACGGCGGGAAGGCCGTCTCGAACTTCAGGACGTGCACGTGGTGCTTGCCTGAGATCTCCTTGCGCTCCTTGTGCGCGGGCAGCGCCTTGAGCTCGTCCGCGCTGGGTGCCTTGTGGAACTTGACCGCGACGTACACTGTCGACTTAGCGGGGACCGGGTCATTCGCCGAGGCGTTACCCACGCAGGCGAACGACAGCGCGAGCGCGCAGACCACCGACTTCAAGCAGTTGCGATTCATGGTTTCCTCGAGAGTTACGGTTTGAGCCCACATCTCTCCGCCACCAGGGAGATTATGTACAGGCTGGGATATTCTGCGAGCACTCTTGCAGCAAAGCTAAGTTGGTTACTCGCATTCGGATGAAAGTGAGAGCCGGATAGGCATGGCAGCAGGAGCCTCTCTCCAATCATCCATTGCGCACCTGACGACACATCAAACGACGAGTCGATCCGACGACGACTTGTCGCATCATCTCGACATCCAGTCACTCACTCTTCGAGTAGGCGAGCAGCAACACTTCGGTGGCTCGTCGCCATACCAGGAGAGCATCATATTTTTGCAGCAGGCATTCACACGCCCAGTAAGCGCGTCGACTGGTCAGGTTTGCGTCGACATAGAATTTTTTTGGCGAAGCCTTTTGAAAAAAATGAACTGCGATGCTGCACTCAACATCTCAGAGCAGCACGAAACGATACAATCCCGGATCCTCATTGCAACAGACTGTTTCTAGAAATCCCTTAGCGCCTCCTATCTTCGCATTTCGGATAATACGCAAAGCACCAAAGGGCACAGCGCTCGCCAGTCCCATCTCTTCGAGTATTGAAATTGTTTGGTCGCAAAACAAAAAAATAGTTCAGAGCGCTCAGATATCAAAGCCATAGCGACTCATCGGTCTGCGCGCACACATATTCGCGATCGGCCATATCGATGTATTGACAACGAACTGACGCGCTTGCGCTAAGCGTTGCCTGCCCCATGATCAGAAGTTAAATCAATCTATTTGAGGAACTTGACAATATCAAAAGCTCAAGAACTCCTCCCGGCGCCTTCTTGCGTTCGCCTGACAACACTCCAAAAGACTGGCTGGTTGAGCTTTTTATTCCAAAAACAAGTCAGTAACCTAAAGTGATGTTTTAACAGCCAGTGTTTGAGTTTCGGATCAAGAAACGACGAATCTGCCAAGTAAGTCGAGCACCAAAAAAATCGGGTTCTTTAACCTCCGATGATCTTCGTCTCAAACAAGCAACGCTGGTTGCGGGATGGAATCAGAAGAGGATTTCTTAACCGGTATTGGCTTCGGTGCTCTCTTCCGTCGCGCTTCCGCACGATCGGATCTACTCTGGCGTCCAACCCATAGGTGAGTTATGGCAGCCAACGACACAATCTACTGCCAGAAATCAAGCGCTAGTGAAACGGACTGGGAAAAGATCTACGAGGTCGCTTTCCGTCCCGATCAGCGAACGCCGCTTAACCAGCTCCAGGACGGTGTCCGGAGCGGGCAAATGCTACTCCACCGGTCCTACAGCAAGGACGGACTTCTTTGCTTCTCAGTGACGAACATCCTTCCCTCCATCGGATTGCTCGCTTACTTGGCCACCGACCCGATCAAGCAGTCGAGCGGCATCGGCTCACGCCACATGAAGTCACTCATCGCCCAGGTCAAAACGGACAACCCGCAATTGATCGGCATGCTAGCTGAGATCGAGTCGACTCGCGAGAAGGGAATCGACGAAGACACGAAGAAGCACCGCAAGCGGAGACTCGCCTTCTATTACAGGCTTGGCTTCAAGCGATACAAATCGCTCTACACGATTCCGAGCTACGAACCCAATGTTCCGGACGAAGAAGGCGAGCTGATTTGGCTCGAGTTCAAGCCCGGCGCGATTGATTGCAAAAAGCTTCTGGAGCTCATCAAGGAGATCTACGTCAAGGCGTACTTGCTGAAGGAAGAAGATGCCCGCGTCACTGGCATCAAATTGACAGCCAGCCACGACGGCGGATGCGATCTTCCGGTGGATGATTACCAGGGGCTCGGAGGCGAGCCGAAATCTGATTCAGGGGCAGCAGCTTCCACGATTGCCACCATCGGTAAGGCAGATTCGAAACCAGACGCAGCCCAGAGTGTGAACTCGGCAATGCCACCCGCGCTCACGACAACGCCGGACAGCATTCGCGTGGCTCCATCTGGAACTGCCACACCGCCGACCGGCGTAGTACCATCGGCGCCACCACCGCTAAAGACGGAGAACACTGGATCGGATTCGAGCGCTCCGACGGTGAACAGCAAATAGCCGCCGAAAACTGCCAATTCGCTGCCAACCTCGTTGCCTCACGAGTCAGGTTAATGCTCACCGTGAATCAGTTGCTACCAAGAGTAGAGCGCGACCAGGGACTGAGCGTCATATCGTCTCAATCCCGTCGCTCTCTACCCAATCGCTTGACCAGCCCGACTGAACACCGCACTTGCGTTTTTGCTTTGCAGGTCAGCCGGAGTTTCAAGTCGGTACACATGCGCTTTTCCGAATCACGCCAGCTAAGGCCACAAGCCTCTCCTGGGCGTGATTCGGGCTTGTCAGTTATTTAGTTGAAAATGAAGGAGCCGCTGAAGGCATGGGCTAAT
>CAYQKX010000061.1:0-49711 GCA_964418155.1 uncultured Candidatus Obscuribacterales bacterium
CCTGTCAATGCAGCCGCTGTAAGCATAGCCAGCGCCTTTTTGTTCGTTGTTGATTTTATTTCCATAGTCGGCTCCTTCAAAACCTCAGAAAATTGCGTTGCAATGATATCCCGCTGAACAAAAAATGCAAACGGGATTATTCCTGAAAAACTGCAAAATCCGCATTGGAGCGGCACTAGCCCTCCCGCGCAGCCCGCAGCAAATCTTCAAATTGTGGGTCAACCACTCACTGTTTTGCCTGCTCAACCGCCTTTGCCAGACAGGCAAGGGCAGCAAGTGAAAATTGACCACTCCTGTCAAACACGCTGTTATCCGCCCCACGATTAATGCCGCCTCGATGAGGGGTAAATCTAGATCGGTGTGTCACTTTCGGAAAGGACTATGGACCCGGAAATCAAAGTAGCTATTGTCGAAGACCACGAAGCAACGCTCGCCGGCTTGGCTAGCGCTCTGTCTCAAGAAGCCGGCATTCAAGTCGTCGCGCAGGCATCTGATGCCCAATCCGGTCTGAATCTAGTGAAGGAAAGCGCTGCCGACATTGTGTTGCTCGATCTGCACCTTCCTGGGTCAGACGGTCCAAGAAGCACCGTCAAGAAATTTTGCGAACTGCCTTCCACGAAAGTTATAGTGTTCTCCGCAGAGAATAGACGCGCATTTGTGCAAGCGATTATCGATTTGGGAGTTGCAGGCTATCTATTGAAATCGGAGAGCATCTCGAATGTTGTGTCTGCCATAAGAAGCGTAGCTGCCGGAGACAAGATTGTTAAGTCTCCAGGCATTGCCATGGGCAAGGAGAGATTGACGAAAGCAGAACAGGAGGTGCTCACTCTCCTGTCGCGCGGGATGAAATATCAGGAGATCGGGGAGGAGCGCGGTGCATCACCAGCTACGGTGCGCAAGCAATGCGAGCTCCTGCTTCTCAAGCTTGGATTGGAAAACCGAGAACAGCTCATCGCCTGGGCTGTTGAGAATGGATACGGCAAGCTGGATTCAGACTGATGCACGCGAAGGATCGTCACGCCTTTTCGAAATTGCTTTCGTCCATCGGCGACATGTTGATCCGGTTATCAGGAAGCCCTCGGAGTCAGGACTCGGTTGCAGACGAGAGCACACCTTCATTCACTCAAAGGCAGCTCACCACACACTCAGCCGAAAATAGCGGCGGGGAATCGAAACCAGGCGCAGCAGAGTCAGAGATCGAAGAGGAGAGACGCTGGTTAAGTCGTCTCGCAGAGATCGCAACCAACTTCCACGTGGAGCTTGGTGTAGCGTTTGGACAACGCGGCGAATATGTACATGTAGGGCATGCCTCGGATGCCACTGATGCGATGATTCGGAATCTATATTCGGACTTCAACGAGATTGGCACCGCATTCAACACCATCGCAGGACAAAGAAGAGCACAACGAGTGAGGGTGTCGGTATCTGATTACCATCGCAAGGAGAAAGTCCAACGAGATCGATCCAAGGGAGATGCAATCATTCATTTTCGCATTGCGACTACGTCCCGACAATTGGTCGTCGTTGGGAAGACAGGAAAGATCCATTTTTATCTAGCACCATCTGCAATGGCACTCAATTTAAAAGAGTCGCATGTCAGAGAGCGAAGAAAACTATCGTTACGACTTGCTTCAGTCGGCGCGAGCAGCTCATGGACGGTCTACGGACTTCCCGTCAATCGAAAAGATGTCCGCAACTTCGTCAAGATGTTATTCCGAGATCTGGTAATACTTTCTGCGATGGATGCAGTCGCAGCAGAAAGCGGCAATAAATTCGAGCACATCAACAATCTTGCGAGAGTCAGCGATGATCGAGGATTCAAGGACACCCTATCGCTATCCAGCGAACCGACCGAAGATCTAGTAAGAGATCTGTTGCTTGCCCAGCAAAATGCCGTGCACAAACTGCTCAATCAACAAGAAGAGACGCAAGCGACCATCGCCAGGGACCTCCACGACGGCGTTCTTGCAGACATCCTGATGCTGCGTCGCAAATTATCCTCCGAGTCGACTGTAGAGAAAGATCAAATCGACGATGTTCTCGACAATCTTACCGAATCGATAAGAGATATCTGCAGCGGTCTGGTACCACGAGACCTGAAAGACTGGGGGCTGGAAACAGTGCTCCAGGACCTGATCGACAAGGTCGCAGATGACACTCAAGCGGATTGTTCGTTCGACGTTGATGGCACAATCCCAGAGCTACCGCCTCAGGTACAGCTCCATATTTTCCGGATCGTTCAAGAGTGTTTGAACAACGTCAAGAAATACGCTGAAGCCTCTGCGATCACGCTGAGTATCGTGGTACACGACAGTTCAGTGCGATTCAAAGTTACCGACAACGGCAAAGGCTTCGATACATCAGATCAAAAAGCTCGGGGCGACGGTGGCTTTGGACTGCCCGGCATCGAGGAGCGGGTCGAAATAATTCGCGCATTCTATCCTACCAGATTTCGAATTGAGTCAAAGATTGGCGAGGGAACAGCGGTTACTCTAGAACTCGTGCTTTCTTCATCGGTTCTCTAACTTCGATACCGCGTTGCCCAAACTATAGAAAGTACTGCGGCTCCGCCCGGTATAGCAGTCGTATTGTTGCCTTGTCGCCTTCCGAGAGCGTAGTGCTGGCATTATTCTCATGCATAACGTCATTGCGATAAGGGCTGTGCGCCTTGATTCCAAGCGCGTGTCCAAATTCATGAGCGGCGGAGGCCTGCATCTTCTCAGGCAAGTGATTCACAGCAGTGGAAAATTCCATGATGACCGGCTTCTGTTTATACAAAGGATTCGCTTGCTGCGCGGGTGTGAAAAGCTGAGCCATGGTCAAGGCACCGACGTTGGTACCACCGGGACCGGCAGCACCTTTGAACTGGTCGTTGAAGAAGACCAAAATTTGCGCATTTCGAGGATCCGATGTAAAGCCGAAGCTAAGCAGGCCCTCATTCTCGAACTGGCGCCATTGTTCTATTCCCGCAGCCACCTGATAGTTCATTTCCTCCGTCCATCCGGGCGCAGTCGGCAGCCCCTCGAGAGGATTGGGAGTCGGATCTTTCATCATGTTGAAAACCAGCTCGACTCGACTGTTTTCCAACTGTTCAAACGGCTCCGGTGGCAGCATCAACCCCGGACTAATCCAGACTTTGAGCGGCATATTCGTGCGCTTCCATCGAACAAGACCCATGTTGAGCTTCGGCTCGCCAGGATTGTACGGCACATTCATGTTACGGGCGTTACGCTCCTCGCCAGTAGTCAAATGCACTCCTGGAGTCGTTAGTCCCGTGCCCGAAAGCCCGCCTAATCCGGCACCGCTACTTACAGGATCGGAAGTCGGAGCAAATCCGGAAAACCGTTGAAACTGCGCCTTGGGTAATCGACGAGTCTGACCGAATGCAGCAGGAATGGGAATAATTTGACTCAGAAAGACCACCAGAATGACGGCGGTTTTTATCAGTCGCTGGAGGCTGAAGTAACCTTCGCTCATTTACGTACCTTATTTAATGCACTTCCGTGTCGCACTAAGAAAGTAGGTTCATCCTATAAAGTGTTCAGACCTATGTTCATAATATAACAGCGAACGGCATACTCACGCACGATTGCAATCACATGAGAATAAAGCGAACGAGGATTTTCATTGACAGATAAAAGAGAAGCGTTGAGCGAACTGGCAGCACAAAAGCTGGTTGAGCAAATCCGGAAAAAGCCTAACTCGAATCTCGGCTTACCAACTGGTCGCACGCCCGTAAATATGTATCGCCATATCGTGAGACTCAGTCGAGAATTCGGACTGGACTGGTCCAGAGTGCACTGCTTTGCTCTGGACGACTATCTGGAGACGCTCGAGGACTACTCGTTTCAAAAATATCTCGAGAAGAATCTCTATCAACACATCGGTATATCGGCAGCCAACACGCATAACCCCAGATTCGACGACGACTATGACCAACTTATAGAAAAACACGGTGGATTGGATCTAACGGTCCTCGGCATCGGCGCCAATGGTCATATTGCCTTCAACGAGCCTGGCACGCCGGAAGCGAGCTACACACAATGCATCTGGTTGGACGAGAGTTCGCGCAAGTCACTGAAGGGCGGATTTCCCGAGGACTCCGACGTACCCACAAAAGCGGTGACCATGGGCATCTCGACAATACTTTCCAGCAAGTCGATCATCATGCTTGCATTTGGAGAGGAAAAAAAAGAAATACTCAAACGCGCATTCGACAATGGAGTCGATCCGACCATCCCGGCATCATTTTTGGTTCTTCATAAGAATGTCAGCATTCTTACTGATTGCGAGTGAAGAGGAGTTGCTGCAAGTTTTTCAAACTTTGTCTAAAATGCTACATGGGCGTGTGGATAGCGCAACCATCCGGAAGAGTGCAATAAACGAGATTATGAAAAAACTCCACAATCAACGATCTGTCCTTTCTCGCATGATTGCTGCATTGCCTGTTGTTGCGACCAGTCTTGTGATATCACTTGTATCCGCTGCAGCATGCCACCACTCGACTGGATTGACTCTTATGCAGAATGCTTGGGCAGACGAGCTCCCTCAAGAGTTGATTCCGCCTGATGTCACTCTGAGCAATACCGCAACGACACCGGTTCCATCAACTCCGGATGCAAGCACACCAGGCATCGGCTCTTCGTCAGGCGTTCCAGCTCCAGGCTCGAGATTGCCGGCCACAGGCATCCAGGGTAAGCAACCGGCACCACCACCTGCAGGTTCGAGCGCGAAATTTTCTGGGTTCAGCTCTCCGCCGACAACGCCGCCGGGCCACAAAGGCATGCCGATGCCTTTCCCAGCGAACTCTCCGCAGCAACAACAACAGCCTCAAGGACAAGGTTCTAGCACTCCCCAAGGTCCAGATCCGATTGCAGTGGTTCAGACAAACAAAGGCACAATTGCCTTTCGATTGTTCAAACAGTACGCTCCAACCACGGTTGATGCGTTTGTAGAAATGGTCAATCAAGGCTTTTATAACGGACTGATTTGGCACCGCGTAGAACCGGGCTTCGTGATTCAAGGTGGCTGCCCCAACGGCAACGGTTCCGGACTCTATATCGATCCTAAGACCAATCAACCGCGCATGTTGATGTTAGAGACTTCCCCGAGCGTAAAACACAACATGGCCGGCGTCGTCGCAATGGCGCGATTTCCGAAAAATCCTAATACAGCCAGCTGCCAATTCTACATCACCCTCGGCCCGCAACCCAGCCTCGATTTCAAGTACACCGTATTTGGTGGCGTCGTCAGCGGCATGGATGTCGTGTCGCGCATTCAAAAGGGCGATAAAATCGAGTCGATTCAAATCCAACAGCCGCAGTAATTGCAAGGCGCCGCAGCAATTGCACTCTGGAGTCCACAGTAATTGCACTATGGCGGCCACAACATACGAAGTTCGAGCAGCCTCGTCGCTTGTATGCGGACGGACATAACGCGCGCGTTATAAAAAAGACTGGGAAAATATAACGCACGCGTTATCTAAGCCGAGAAGTATAACGTCCGCGTTAACGTCCGAGTTATATTCGAATCTCTGACCTAGTATTCAAAAAAATCTAGATTGGATCGAAGAGCTAGATGCTGTTGGGATCCGCGTAAGGAGGAATTTTCGGCTTCTTTGGCTCAGCCGAAGGCGCAAATGGACTCATCGAACCACCATCGGGAATCGGGCGGGCACCGCGAGGCAATGCAAAGCCAGGCGGAACACCGAAGCCAGGCGGCATCGAACGCTGCATCTGCTGCATCATTTGCATCATCTCTCGAAGATCAATAGTGGCTCGCTCTCGTAAATCTTCGTCAAAGCTGAAGCTATCATCATCACCCAGATCTCGCGGAATGCTGTTGAAGTACGGCGAGATCGATCGACCTCCGGCCTTCGGAAGCGGACCGCGCGGCATCGCCCTAGCTGTCGCGGGTGGGCTATAGGATGAGTCGATTCCAATTATTTTGCAGAGACGTTCAATTCTGTCTGCATATGACATAGCCGTGGTAGCTTGACCAAGTAGCGTGGTCTCCAACCTCTCGAGTCGCTGATCGAGTGACTCACTACCGTAAGTTTTTTTGAGGGCCTTCCACTCTAACGTTTGAAGTATTGGATATTGCGCCCCCGAAGCTGGAGCTGTCGTCTTAGTGCGACCCGGTCCGGGCGGCGGCGTCGGACTGAGCGTTTTATTCTTCTCGGACAGCTTTTGCGCGGCTTCGCGATCTCGCAAAGCAAGTGCCGCCTTTAATTTCGCCAGGCGGCTGACATTGTCTCCGTCCTGCACACCACCGAAAACGAGCAGCTCTATCCGCTCGAGACGCTTGGGCAAAGGGTCATGGTCATATTCATGGAAAAAGAAACGGTGTTCGATCCCCTTCAACTCTCGCATCGGATCGCCTGCATAAGCAGGTTTGGCGGAGCTTGGTGGCAAGGGATTCGTCGCCAACTGAATACGAGAGCTCTCCTCAGCCTTCGAAGAAGGCGCCATTAAAAGGAAAAGGCTGGTCATCAAAGGAAGAGCTAAAAATCCGGATTGTCTTTCTGTCATACCGATCTCTCACACCACAAACTAGGAAAAAATCTCCATAACTCGATCTTCGTATACTTCAACTCTAACAAAAATCCTGACAACTAGGATAACACCAGCAAATCCGCAATCCTCCGGTAAAAACCCCTATTTTCTCTGTTGGGAAACACATTCTCTGGGCTTTCCCAAACGCTAAGCCTGCTGCGGGCAAGCAGGGCGAGCTCTTTAAGACGTAAATGGGCCCGGCATGTTCCGCCGGGCCCATTCAATGTGCTGGTCTTCGTGCTTATTCCTCGCGGAACTCAGCGTCGACTACGTCTTGATCGGATGCGGTGAAGCCGGACATGTCCTCTTCTCCTCCGCTCGAGTAGTCGTAGCCACCATCATAGCCACCGCCACCATATCCGGCATTTCCGTCTTCGTAGGCGTTTTCTTGCCAGGATTGGTTGACTGAATCTTGTTGGCTGGTGAGGTCCTTGGCGCGCGCTGCTTGTTGCAGGAGTACCAGGGCGCCGCGAAGTTCGTTCATGATCGACTTCAGAGTGTCGAGGTCGGCATCGTCTTTGAGCTTTTGCCTGAGGTCGGCAACGAGCATTTCGGCTCTCGATTTTTCTCCAGGGGAGACCTGATCGCCAAGGTCGCGAATCTGACGTTCTACCGCGTAACAGATGCTGTCGCCTTCGTTGCGTACGTCGGCAGACTCTTTGCGACCACGGTCGTCGGCAGCATGCGCTTCGGCTTCGCGGATCGCGCGCTCGATATCGTCCTTGCTCATGTTGGTACTGGCAGTGATCGTAATCTTCTGCTCTTTACCCGTAGCCTGGTCGCGAGCGGTGACGTTAAGAATACCGTTGGCATCGATGTCGAACGTCACTTCGATCTTCGGTTGTCCTCTCGGAGCCGCAGCAATTCCGTCGAGACGGAAGTTGCCCAACAACTTGTTATCGCGAGCCATCGGACGCTCACCCTGGAAGACATAGATGTCTACAGCAGTTTGATGATCTTCGGCCGTCGAGAATACTTCTGTTTTTCTGGTTGGAATTGTGGTATTGCGCTCCACGAGCTTGGTCATAACGCCACCCATCGTCTCGATACCGAGCGATAGCGGGGTCACGTCGAGAAGGACAACACCCTTGACTTCGCCGCCCAGCACGCCAGCCTGGATGGCTGCGCCAACAGCGACGACCTCGTCAGGATTGACCGTCTGGTTGGGTTCTTTTCCACCGGTCAAGCTGGCAACCAGCTCTTGAACCGCTGGAATTCTTGTAGAACCGCCTACCAGTACAACTTCATCCAGCCCTTCGTAGCTGAGCTTAGCGTCTTTGAGCGCCTGCTCCATCGGTCCACGGCACCGCTCGACCAGATGTCTGGTCAATTCGTTGAAGCGAGCTCTAGTGAGCTTCATTTCTAGGTGCTTAGGACCAGATGCATCGGCTGTGATGAAGGGCAGGGAGATGTTGGTCTCGGTTACGGCCGATAGCTCGATCTTCGCCTTTTCCGCAGCTTCCGTCAGTCGTTGCAGGGCTTGCCTGTCTTTTCGAAGGTCGATGCCTTCGAGATTCATAAACTCGTCTGCCACCCAGCCAACTACGCAAGCGTCGAAATCGTCGCCGCCGAGGTGGGTGTCGCCCGAAGTCGATTTGACCTCGAATACGCCTTCGCCCACTTCCAGGATGGATACGTCAAATGTACCGCCACCAAGGTCGAATACAAGGATGACTTCGTTTTCTTTCTTATCGAGCCCATAAGCCAACGCCGCCGCTGTCGGCTCGTTGATAATTCTGAGCACTTCGAGACCGGCAATTGTGCCGGCATTTTTCGTCGATTGTCGCTGAGAGTCGTTGAAATAAGCGGGGCATGTGATTACCGCGCTCGTCACCTTCTCACCCAAATACTTTTCGGCGTCCTCTTTCAGCTTACGCAGGATCATCGCCGAGATTTCTTCCGGAGAGTAGTCCTTGCCCTGAATTGCGACCTTACAGCCGCCGTCGGCGCCCTCTTTGACCTTGTAAGAAACAAGCTTCTTTTCCGAGTCGACTTCGTTGAACCGGCGTCCCATGAAACGTTTGATTGAATACACCGTATTCTCGGGATTCAAAACCGCCTGACGCCTGGCCAACTGTCCGACCAATCTCTCACCCGATTTGGTGAATGCCACCACCGAGGGGGTCGTCCTTCCACCTTCGGCATTGGAAACCACAGTCGGTTGACCGCCTTCCATGACCGCAACAACGGAGTTAGTGGTTCCCAAGTCAATGCCTACTGATTTACCCATATCTTTGAAACTCCCTCTGCTCCTTTGATAAGGTGGAGACCCTGAAATTATACTGTGTGACGAATGCCACGGGTGATGGCATCCCAGATTACCGTTACGCAGGCAGCTTGTGCTGCGCGACGGTTCGAATTGCGTTTAATTGTAGTACTAATGGTATTAAAAGTTTCATATTCAGTTTTTAAAAGCGATTATATTGTGCCCAGTTTGCGTAAATACTGACCCCTAAGGTGACGGATTTTTCTCGAACTTCAACAATTATTCGCCCCTTTGCTAGCCACCGCCCTGAAAGCTAACGCGAAGGAGCTTGTGCAAGCGCTAGTAGCGCACCCAAACTTTCACAGCTTTCAGGAATTGCAGCAAATCCGACCGAGGCCACGATCGGATAAGAACCTTTTTCGGCATTCAAGTTAACCGACATAATAATCTCCGCCAATCGCAACGCAAATATTCGAGCGGACTCGAGTCCGGTCTCCGGCATTAGAATGGCAAACCCTAACGCCTCGTAGTGACAGAGGATATCGGTTCGTCTAATCAGGTTATTGACCCTTTTTATCACCTCGCTGAGCGATTGAGGCGGTAGTGGCTCAATCGCTTCCTTTCGACGCACCTTGATGTCTAGCGTGACGACAGCGAACTGACTCTTGAATCGTTCGTATCGAAAGAACTCTTTTTCAAGAAACAGAAGAAATGCTGGATACGTATAAACTCCCGTATCGGGGCGGCGCATGAGGCTTTCCACGCGCTTGACCTGAGTCCAGTCAATTGTCGTATCACGAGTCGCCGCGAGATCCGGCACCTTCTCTCGATAGGCACAAAGTCCGCAGGTAACAAGGTTGAAAACTATCGGTATCCATCGCGATTTCGGCAATGGGACACGGCGAAGGATCTCGAGAACGGTGCTCTGGTTGTCCACCTCCTGATAAAAGCGCTTTTGCAGATCCATTGCGCATCCGACCCCGTCCTTCACCATCTGTTCGAACAAAGTCTCCGACATCGTAGAGTGGTTACGAATAAGGTAGGTTTCCAGTCCGACACCGATTCCTTTAAGGAATGTCAGATGGTCGGACAGCTTGGCTCCTTCCATGAGCAAAACTTGAAGGGCTTTCGTGATTGTTTTCTCGGTTGTCTTGGGCTCCTTATAGAAGCGAAATTTGCCTTCGCTTATGCTGCATAACTCAAGAAAAGCATCGTCGCCATCGCTGTCGTTGAACATGCAGTGCACGGGCTCCCCTTGCACAAAAAAGACAAAGGCAAACCCGCTTGACGACTCGATCTCCAGCCGTCCTGTTCCGGTGTTCATCTGAATAGATTGGGACAGCGTGGGCAGAGACATGTCCTGCAGCTCGCCCTCCAATGTCGGTCTATGCGTCTTGGTTCGCAAAGTTCTGAATTGCTCGGATTGAGACTGAGACGGCATCATCGCACGCCTGATAATCAGCGTGTATATCTCGTGCGCCGCGCGATTGCTCTCTTCCCATTCGACATCGCCTCGAGACGGTTTTTCCAAACGCCACTTGCAATAACCGGCAGCTTTGTCATACATGACCATCAAGATATAGTCTTCGGGCACATCGCCAAACGGGATCTGCACGACCCGACTTGTTTCCTGAGCCTCCGTCTGCATGTGCTTGATCTGCTCGACCGTCGGCGGAACCGCCTGTTTTGGCAGCGTTTGCACATTCTCTTCATGACCGCGATTTTGCAACATTGAGGCCCACTCAACTCTCGTGACCGCCAACGCCTGTGGGCGGTCACTGACCATATTCATTCTACCCGGAAAAATCTCTAAACCTTCTCTTATGACACGGCTCGCCTTCCAGACCTCGACGGCACCGTTGATGCCGTTGAGAATTCCTTTGCCACTATTCAGCGATGCGCGGAAATGTCCTTGATCTGAAGCGTCTCGCCGATCGCAAGTGGACAGACTTTGACCTTGCTTCCTTCGCTTCGAGCGAGGCGAATCAGGTCAGAGGGCTGATAGCGAAAGAAAACTTGATCCATGAGTGGCTGCCAATGCATCGGCACGAGACGCTCGGCATTTATCTCCTCAGCCAATTTGAGCGCTTCCTGAGGCGAGGCGATGGCGTATTTTCCACCAATCGGCAAACACGCGGTATGTATATTAAGCCCGGCTAGCTGCTCTGCGATTGCCGGTGTATATATCGTGGCACCAGAGTGATAGTAACCATCGAAATAGTACCCGTTGACCGGTTTGGCGGGCGCGCGACTTCTTGCAAAAAGCGTCATGATCGTTTTGCCAAGACGGTTGAGAGGATGATGCGCGGTCACGGCTTGCACCTTTACATCACCGAAATAAAGCGATTGGCCATGATCTATCGCGAAGAGATCTTCAGGACGAATTTGTTTTTTAAACTTTCGGCGCATCCACGTAATAAGCTTTTTCGGTCCAGCGAACTGACACTTCCAGCGCTCGTACAGCATGGGCGCTAGCAACACGCCCGCATCAAAATGTCCATGACTAAAGAGAACTACATGCCCTCTTGGAAGCTTGTTAAAGTCGACCGGATCACGCAGATATGGATCGACAAAGATATCGAGGTTAGATACCTCGAAGTGAATGGCGCTATGTCCAAGGAAGGTCAGGGTCAAATTTGATTCGCTTCCTACAACGCTTCCGCATGGCCTCACCAAAGTGGAGAAACCTTAGAACTGGCTAGTACAGGTTGGAATCCTAACATTTTTCGCCGAATAAATTTCCATTACTAGTAAAATCATAGGATTAAACAGAGTTGCTAAGCGTCAGCCAAGCAAATTCTGGCGGAGGAACAATGATTAACGTAAGCAAAGTTTTGCCGGTATTACTGGCTGTGTCCGTGGCATCCTCGATTGGCGTTACCGCTCCAGCAGAAGCCAAAAATAAGGCTACTCAATTCATGAAGTACCTCAATCCGGTACCGGAGAAGACGTACCTCAACAAATCTCAGGATCGGGTCATCAAGAAAAAAGGTTTCAAGACCGTTGAAATGCAAGGCGCAAAACCGGTCGACAACAAAGAGCTCGGCTTCTTTGCGATCGTGCCGCTCGATAAAATAGGCGACAAGACTCTTATTGAGTCGCTGCTCAAAAAGCCTGACGTCAACGGCATCTCCGTTCTCTTGCCCTGGAGAATTCTCGAGCCGACTGAGGGTGAGACGAATTTCAAACCAATAGATCAATTGCTCGCTCTCTGCAAGGACAATAACAAGACTCTCATCTTGAGAGTGTCCACATTCGGTGGCGACATTTCTGCTAAGTCCGATACTCCGGACTGGGTATTCAACGATCCCAGTGTTCGCTCCGTCATCTACTTGGGCACTGACGGCAAAGAGCATCAGATGCCGATCTTTTGGGACCCAAACTATCTGGCGAAGTGGTCCAACCTGATAAATGAATTGGGAGAACAATACGACAAAAATCAAACGCTCCACAGCCTTGGCATTACCGGCGGTGGCGTCGGAGCGGGTACGAATGTCATTCCTGATGGTGTCGCATCCATAAAAACCACCATCGGCGCTGACATTAAGGCTACGCCAGACAAGCCAGCCAAGGAAGCTGACACGGCAAGCACTACTGACAGTACCAAATCGGAAGACGCCTCTGCCACCAAAGGTGATTCCGACGAGAAAAAAACTTCTAGCGACAGCAACGAAAAATCTGCCAAGACTAGCGAGAAAACCGCTAAAGCTCAATCAGCAGGTGACGACAATCCCGAAGACAAAACCGCAGGAAAAGAGACTCGCAAAGAGATCACTCAAGTCCTCGAGAAAAAATTCGGTATGACCCAGCGACAGTTGGTGGAGCATTGGAAGTATGTGGCCGACCTGTTCCCTAAGGCATTCGAGACAACTCGACTCAACTTCGACATCAGTCCACCCACCCCCAACCGCAAGGGGCAGGACAGCCTGGACGAGATCTCAGACTACCTAGTCTACCGCTACGGACAGCGAGTCTATCTGACCAGACTCAATGTCAAAGACGGTCATCACGGCTTCGACGACTATCGTGTCCTTTTGAAATTCCATCCCGACACCTTAACTGGGTATAGATTGCGCGACGAGTTCGTCACCAAAGAAGTGGACAAACTTGCGAAGAATGCCGCCGAAGATGGCATCAGCTTCTGCGAAGTGCCGGCATCGCTTATCAGTCAGGACGATGCAGCAGTGAAAACCGCATTTGATGATATGAGACTTCACATGGGCTATCAATTGGTATCGAAAGAAGTTTCTATACCAAAGGATTTGAAAATCGGGACGCCGCTAAAAGCCAGCTTCACCTTCTTCAACCTTGGCGCCGCATCCGCACAAAAACCATCGCGTCAGTTGGACAAAGATGTCGCATCCAGTTATAAAGTTCAGCTCGAACTTCGCAACGAAAGCGGCAAGCCGATAGCAAGACTGCTTCATACTCCGGAGATTCCGACAAATCAATGGGGCGCAGGCAAGCCTATTGCATGGGCAGAAGAATTGAAGACGCCACCACAGCTAACACCAGGGAAATATGAGGTTTACCTCTCGCTGGTCGATGCCGAAACCAAACGAAAGCTTCGCTTCCTGCACGCGTCGGGCAGCGGCGAGCCTCAAGCATTGTTCGATGCGCCAGTCGGCTCTATCCAGATCACCAACTGAGCATCGCGGCTAAGAAATTGATTGGAGGGACCGGCTACAAAGCCGGTCCCTTTTCCTATCAAACATACTCCGCTTCCTACGCTTCTAGATTGCACTGCTGCTCCTGTTGCATTTGCACCCACGACTAGAATCGTTGAATATCGATTCCGCAAAAATGTTTTTGCCAAATAGATCCACAAGACACAAACACGAACTTTGCGCGTCTAAAAATTCATCACTGCTCGACAGCGGTTGGCAAGTGGCAAAAGACTTACCAAGCAGTTTTCCATCGATCGCGTACCTTTATATAAGGATTCATGCTTTTTTCATGCGTGTCTTACGCCCCACAGAAATGCCATCGCAACCATCGCCTGGTTGCTAGATGAGTACCGAACGATTAATCCCAAAAGGACTTTCCAAACAGTTGGCTGCATTTATGGTGTATCCCGACATGCAAGCACCATAACAGCAACAAACCTGGCGAAACCCCGGGTTGCAAAGAGAAATTGTGTCGGCCACGATCACAAGAACCTGACTGGGACTGACTTCGACGCAAAATGATGAGATTAATCAAAATAACGGTCCGTAAAATAATGTAAACATCGCCAGAAGCCACCAAAAAACAAACATAGCTGTCACTTCAGCCTTTTCGAATTTATTTCCAGTCACATAGAGTCTGGCTGATCGAGAATTTCGTTTTCGGTGAGCTGCATAGACTTGAAAATCATCTACGTGATACTCTCGCGTCGCGCACACCCCCCCGGATACTTCTTGGCCACCGGGGACCCAAAGTAATCAAGACTCCTGCCAACGGGTCTTGGGCTGTTGCATGTCAATAAAAGCGAGCCTTCGCTGGTTTTGTGTTTTGAAGAAGAGGATACGCATTCAAATGAGTAAGAAAGTAGTTAGAAGCAGAGATTCATACGTGAAGAACTGGACAGCGGCAATTATGGGCTCGCTGTTTTTTGTGTCAATGCAGTCGGCTCAGGCGGCGGGCGATGACAGACCTAAGTTCAGAGATTTCAAAGAAAATAATCCCGGACTCGATCGCCAGACATTACGGCATATGTTCCGCGACCAGGTTCGTGGCGGCGGCGGTAACGGCGGCCCTAGCATCGGCGTCATACCGGTCAACACTAATACCACTCGTGCTATCAACGCTCCAACCGTACAGAATCAACATCAAAACAGATTAGATCGTCGCCTCGAAAGACGTGACGGCGTAATCAATACATCGACCCAGAGCTTCGCGGCTGGTCCGACAGTAACCCTTTCCAGCGGAGTCAACCTCGACCTCACATCAGCAGATCGCAACATCACTCTGGGCAGCAACCTGTTCAAGGATGGTGCATCCGTTGAAATCCAAGTAGGCGGAGAGACCAAGACCCTCTCGGCAGGCGACAAGGTAACGGCAGCCGAGTATGTAGCCGCCAAGCAAGTACTGGCAGGCGTCAATCAAGGCGTCACCGTATCTGGTGATGGCAGCGCCACAGGCGGTCAAGTCGACCTCAGCGCTATCACATCGGCCGGCGACAAAATGAGAGCGTCCGACCTGACAGTTCCTGTCAATGTCACCACGCTCGGTGACTTCTCCAAGGGTTCTGACTTCAAACTGCTCGGCAACCTCAATAACTACGGTACCGTTCATACCTTCGACGCCGACAACAACGGCAAAGGTGGAGCAGTCCGCGCTGACGACATTCTCAACGCCCAGGGCGCATCGATCACATCAGATGTCGACCTGACCCTTCAGGCCAATGGCAGCTTGACCAACCTGGGAAGCATTTCTTCCAACGGCAATCTCACACTCAACGCCCAAACCATCAATAACAGCGGCAAAGTCTCCGCAGCCCAGAACATCACTCTGGACAGCAGCAATGACGGCGGTGCCGCAGCGCTGACTGTCAACAACTCCGGCGCCTTCGTCGCTTCCGGCGACATCAATGTACGCTCCCACGACTACTCCGGATCAGCCAACACAGCACTCAACGGTGGCGACTACATCAGCCAGAACCTGAACTTGAATGCTGGTCAAGGCACGATTGATGCTGTAATCGGCAATGTCACCGGCGAAGTCAACAGCCAAGGATACGCAGTCCACTTCGGCTCCAAAGCAGAGACACTCAATCTCGGTAAGACCGCTCTCGTTGACCCAACTTTCTTCAACGTCGGCGATATCAATATCACGAGCAGCCTGACGACCAACGGAGAGGCCCTCACGATTATCGCAACCGGCAATATCACCGACTCCGTCGGCGCTGGATTCACGATCGCAACCAATGGTGGAGCTGTAGCGACAGGCGGCGCATTGACCCTGATCGCAGGTGCAAACATCACCTCAACCAGTCCCAACACGCCGGATCCGACGCTGCCTTCCGCTAACCCCGGAAGTGTCGTCACATTCAACGGCGGCTCGATCGGCGGCGGTAACATTCTCCTGACCGACGTAGACATCACAACGAGCGGCACTACTGACGGTGGCAACGTCTCGATGATGGCCTTCGGCGGAACAGTCAACAATGGAAACATCCAGGTTGACCAAGGCTCGACGATCACTACATTCGGTTCCGGTGCCGGCGTCAACGGCAACGTCGTAGTGTTCGGTCGCGGCAACCAGGACTTCAACACCTGCACCATCGATACGAATTCTCTCAGCACGATCGGTGGAGATGTCTCCTTCATCACTGCCCAGCCGGTATCCGCCGGACCTGTGACATACAATGCTGATGGTACCCTCGCCTCGGGCACGCTCCTTCCGGACCTCAATAACGTCAGTGCAAGCTCGATTGACATCGACAACATCAATGCCGCTGGAAACATCTTCGTCACAGCCGGCAATGACGTCAGCGTCGACAACCTGACCTCTAACGGCTCCTTCGGAATCGACCTGCGCGCAGGAATCAACCTGAACGGCGATGTAGTCGATCCGAACGGCGACATGGATCTGGGTGGCACGATCATCGCCAACGGAACAGGAAGCGTATTCCTCCGTACCAGCGACAATCTGGAGCAGAACAATAACCAGAACATTACAGCAGGCGACGATATCCGAATAGAAGTCGGTATCAACAATCCTGCCGCACCAGCTGGTGCAGACTACAACCAGAGCGGATTCCTCAGCGCTGGCGACAGAATCGACGTTCTCGTAGGCAATAACTACGACATCGCCGGAACCACAGATGTGGTGAACGCGAACTCCGGCGTCAACATTGCAACCGGCGTATCGACACCTGGCGGATCCTTCTCCACCAACGCGGCAATCACCGCTGGCGGCGGGCTCGTAGACGGAGATGTCATAATCGTCGCTCAGGGCGCTGGCAACATCTCCTTCACGAACGCAGCTGCTGACGTCAACGCTGGACAGGGAGATCCCAACTTCGCCGGCATCGTCTTCATCAGCGGTGGCAATGTTAGCTCCGTAGCCAATGCCACGATCACCGGTCGTGATGTGGAGATTGTTTCCGATTCCACCAATGGCGGCGATCTTGATCTCGCTGGTGCTGTGACTGCCAACAATACTCTGTCACCATCCACCCTGCGCTTGACGCAGATTGGCACCCAGACGGTCAATATCTCGGACGATGACATCACAGGTGGTATCAGCGCCGATCGCATGATCTTCACCAACAATGCTCCGAACGGCGATATCGTCTTCCTCAACAATGCGACGCCAATCAACTTCCAAGAAGTCACTGTGGCTGCTACTGGCTCTGTTACCCTTATCGAGCCATTTGGCGGCATTCGTGATGGCAACATCACTTTCTTTGGTTTGAACTCGGCAGGCAACAACTTCACCGTCACCGTTGACGGCAACATCACAGGCAACCTGGCGACTCTAACTGGTACGAATGGCTTCTTGACCAGTACCGGTGTCGCGCCTACTGGCGGCAACATCGGCACCGACTCGGCCAATCCTCTCGTCGTCGACTTCGACAACGCCACATTGAGAGCACTGGGAGCACCTTCGGCTACTGTCGGCAACATCTTCGTTGCCGATATCGACGATCTCAACTTGAGCGGAGCTGCTTCACAAGCCACCGCTTCCGTAGAGCTCACGACATTCGGCAACCTGACCTCCGACCTCGGCACATTCCTCCTGTCGCCACAGATCACATTGACAGCTGGTGGAAACATCGGTACGAATGGATTGTCTCGATTCAACGTATCAAACATTGGTTTCACCCCGTCGCCTAACCTCGCGAATTTCGCTGCTAACGCAACTGGTGATGTATTCCTCAATGCACCTGTCGGACTTCGCTTCGTTGGCGCCAGCTCTGCCGGCGGCACATTCGATGTGTTCTCCAGCGATGTCAACGGAGAATTGATCACCGACAACAACAATGGCGGAATAGTCTCTGCCGTCAACGTAGTCCTCACGTCGGCGAATAGCAACATCCTCGGTATCGGACCTGGTGGATCCTTCACGATTGATGCCGACACCGGCAAATTCGTCGCAGGCAACTCCATCATCGTTCGTGACGTCGATGATCTGACCGTCGACTCCGCGAACGGTCCTTCGTCGGCTCCGAACATCCAGATTATTTCCGATGATGTACTCAACCTCGTAGGTGGAGCAGGCACCGTCGCAGTATCCGGAACAGACGTCAGCCTGAACTCCAACAAGGTTTCCGGCGATGCCATCGTCATAGGTGCTGATGTCACCGCGTCTAACCGGGTCAACGTGCTCGGCGGCGGCAACATCCTCACTCAGGGTGGAGCAGAAGTAGAGACAACTGGTGGTCTGGACGAAGTTCGCTTGCGCTCCGACAACGGCAACATCGGCAGCGATCCGTTCCTTCCCGGTGGTTCGACCTTCAATACCGATACGGCGTTCATCGACCTTTCAGCACCTAACTTCGGTGCACCGAATGGTTCGATCTTCGTCTCCAATGCTCGCAGCGTCACGCTTGCAGCACAGCCAAATATCAGCGCCGGCGGTATTCTGCATGTTCAATCCGCTCAGGATCTGACAACCACCACGGTGATCAACAACCTGTCGCAGGTTCGTTTGTTAGCTGGCACGAACGGCATCCTGACCGTCGGAGCTAACGTCACGGCAACCACCAGCATCCTGGTCAGCGCTGGTGAATTGACCGACGCCAACTTCACCGGTGCGGTGCTCTCGGCTCCGCAGCTCGACTTCAGAGCTACCGGCGATACAGGGACTACACCCGGATCCGGAACGATCAACCTCACTCAGGCCACCGCTGACTTCAACGTCGCATCGTTCATCGCAACGGGCGCTGTCTCAGTGACAGACAACAACGGCTTGACCGTAAGAGATTCGAGCTCCGGCTCACTCTTCGCTGGTGATTTCACAATCAATGCTAACCAGTCACTGGCAGGGACATTGCAGACAACCGGTACGATCACAACCGGCAACGGCTCCAATGTTGTCCTCAACGCCGCTTCGGGCACATTGATCGTCGGCGATGACAATGCCGACACGGTCAGCTCCGCTGGTGATGTCTCGCTCCTCGCCACAACAACGGTCACGCTCAACGCTGATGTCGCGGCCACCGACGATGTATCAATCGTATCGGCTGGAACGTTGACCCAGAGTGCAGGCAAGATCTCCGGCGATCAGTTGAACGTCCAATTCCTCACTGGACCAGCGACCCTGACCACCAACATCAATTCGATCACTGCTACCGCCGCCGGTCAAACCCTCAACATTCTTGAAGATAGTGGTATCACCATCGGTCTTCTGACGTTGAACAATTTCGTCCTCGACGCCAGCTTGGTGTCAGGCGGTACTGTCAACTTCTCGGTCGCTCAAACGATCGGCACGCTGGACATCGGCAACCTTGGCGGCAACATCGACGTCAACTTCAACACTGGTGGAACTACTCTGGTCAATCTACAGACCGGCGGTGCGTTCACTATCGCCACTTCCGGTGGTGCCGCCATCACGACACCTAACCTGACCTTGACGGCAGCAACGGGCGGTATCGATGTCGACTTCGGCAACGGCGCCGCTGCAGTTCAAGTGACTGCACAGGCTACCGGCGGAAACGTCGTCCTCGACCACATCGGTGCTGGCGCTCTCACCCTCAATGGCTCGACCGGTAACGTCGACTACACCGTGACCGATAGCGGTTCCGGAGTGATCGTTGGTGGCAACATATCCGGTACAGGCGCATTGGACATCACCGCCAACTCCTTGACCAATGCCAATACTCTTAACTTCGACACAATCGATGTTCAGAGCAATGCAGCCTCCGGCTTGACGATTGACACCTTAACTGGTGGAACATTCACCGCCGCCAACGGAATCAACTTCCTGGCTACCGCCAACAACCTGCTGATCAACGGCACAGGCACCTCTACCTACAATGGCAACACCACATGGGAAGCCCAGACCGCTGCCACCACTTCGGTAACGGTCAGCGCTGGTCAAACAGTCAACGTCAATGGCGACCTCACTCTGAATACATGCGTATACATTCAGAACGGTACCGTCAACGTGACCGGAACGACCACTCAGAACTGCCCGTTCGCAGCTGGTACATTGATCAGCACGACCGGTGATGTGACCTTCGGTGGAGACTTCATCTTCAACGGACAGAACTTCGCCGTCATCGCCTTTGGTGACATCAATGCCGGTGCGGCCAACAACATCAACATCAGCGGACCCAACGGCGGCAACTTCTTTGCCTTCGCAGGCGTAACCGCTACACCTGGTGTTGTCGGACAAGTCTTCGACTCCGTGACCAACTTCACCCTCGGTGCAGCATCTGCAGGCGGTGGTGACATCAACCTCGGTTCGGTGACCATCAACACTTCCGGTACCGCAGGTTCCGGCGGCTCCGTCAGAGCTTATGCATTCTCCGATGCAGGTGATACGACCGGCAAAATCTCTCTGGGTGCCATCAACACGACTGGTACAACTACAGGTGGTGCAGTCGATATCATCGGACCTAACGACATCGTAGTCGGCGCTGTCAACACCCAGGGCGGAACAGGAGCGAGCGGCAACGTCAGCATTCAGACTGCTGATCCGAACGCCACATCGCCACTCACCGTCCTCAATGGCACCGTCTCCGGCGGACCGGTCACGGCAGTCAACAACAGCAACCAGTCCATCACCTTCGGCAACATCACAGCTGGTAACGGCAATGTCTTGCTCTTCGGTGACCTCTCCGTGCCATCCGGCACGGTCACTGGTAACGTAGTCGACCTCCGTTCCACCGGCTCAATCGGTACTGATGCCAGCACCCGGGTCCTGGTCAATGCCACCACTCTGCAAGGTAACGCAGGCGCAGACGCCTTCATCACCAACCAGAATGTCGGTGCCAGCAGCCTCGCCGCCTTCACAGCCGGCGATGAGCTCGACCTGATCTTCAATGGCGATACCGCTGTCACCGGCGCACAAGCCGGCGACGACATCCGCATCAGCGTCCAAGGCGTCTTGAGCGCAACAGCTAACCTCACGGCGACAACGCAGTTGACCCTGTCCAGCACTCAGGACCTCCTGACCGCTAACATCGGCGCCAACCTGCTTTCAGCACCGGTCCTGCAACTCGAAACCCTCGGTGGAGCAGACATCGGCGTTAATGGCGGTGCAGCATTCGATGTCGGAGCCAACGTCGGCGAAATCCGCGTGAGCGCCGTCGCAGGCGGAACAGCCAATGTACACAGCCTCGATACGACGGGTGTGGCATTCGGAACATCGACCACAACGGGCGACCTGTTCCTCTCGGCTGACGGCAGCGCAACAGTCACCGGCAACCTGACGAATACCGACGGAGATATCTCCGTTCAGGTCGACAGCGGCGTTCTCAACGTCACCAACAACGTCACCATCAACGCTAACAGCCCTACCGGCAACGGCAACATCTTCTTGATCAACGACGGCACTCAGAAGAAAGTCGACCAGATTATTCTTAGTGATGGCGCTGATCTCACAGCACTTGCCGCAACCAAGCCTGGTGGTAACGTAACCATTCAGCTCGGCGGACCGTTCGATCCTAACAAGATCAAAGACCTCGCCTCACCGAAGAACGTCACCTTCAATAAACTGAACGGTGGCTTGATTCGAGGCGGCAAGGGCGGTAAGCCGTTCGTCGCCGACAAGAATGGCGGCGACACCAACGTCGTCAACGCAGACAACGCCACGGTGCTGATCACCAACAACAACTCGAAGAAAGACATCATCTTGTCTGGCAACAACACCATCACAGCAGATCCGCCGGTTGCACCTGGCACTATCTCTGATGTGACGGCAGCAGCAGTTTCGGCGAAATCATCGGCAAGCCCGATCATGAACTTCGCTCCTGAAGCTTCCAACGGAACCTCACAACCGGTCAATCTGCTCAACCTCGACAACGCTGTCGCAATCGACAACAGCGCAATCAACTCGACGTTGCTCAACCTGGCGACCGCTTCACAGAGAACTCCGGCACTCGCCATGATGGACGACGACAACTCCTACATGGTCACGAGCAAACCGGTATCGCTCGAAGTAGACGCCAAGGTCTGCACCGATATGCAGCTTGGTCTGGCTGGAACCGCCACTGGTGGCAATGCTGGAGCAGGAGCTCAAACGATCGAGCACAGCGCTTGCGTGACCCTCAACGAAGGTAGCGTGCTGTTCGTCCCCACCACGGACACGACAGTTGTTACACCGAAGGGAACCGTCAAGGTCGCAGCTGATTCGGTAGCTCTCGTGATGGTCGATGACAATCACCTCTCCGTATACGACATCAACGATTCTCACAAGAGAAGCGTTACCGTAGACGCTGGTGGCAGAAGCATCGCCCTCTCACCAGGCAGACACCTCGTTGTCACCAACAACCAGGTCGGCCAGTTCTCCGATATCAACCCGATCGATGCTTTGATGCACAGATCAGTTATTCGTCACGAACTGGGCAACGGAAAGAGCGCATTCGCTAGCGAATTCTCCATGCCGTCGGCTATGCAGGTAATGAAGCCTCTCAAAGCAATGCTCAAAGCTGAAAATGCTGAAGCCAAGAAAGTTGCTGACAAGATGCTCAAGACCTCGGCTGTCATCATGCAGATCGGTGGCGGAGCCGCCTATCAATACCACGCCAAGCCGAGAACGGTCGCCTTGAACTGGTAGTCCACTCGCCTCATAAGCGATAACCATTCAGAGGGCGCTCTCCGGAGCGCCCTCTTCCTTATCGTGAATCACAGAGAGACGGGACATCGAAGTTGCGCAGAAGCTGCATTAATAGTGATTACACTAATGGCGAAACAATGGCGAAACTCCAGAACGCGAAGCTAGATGCCTGCGGTGATGCTCGGTGCGTAAGAGATTCTCCCTTTCCTGTCAAGTCAATCCGAAGAGGCGCTGGCGGTCCAGTAGCTCCGCCTCTCCGATAGTTTGACTCACCTATATTGTTCGACTCACCAGGAGTCGGAACTCCAGGAGTTTCGACCCTCGCGAGCTATATCCCGCTCAGGAAACGAGTCCACAACTATGAGCGTCTTCCAGACTAGCTCGACATTAATGTAGTCCGCGGCTCTTTAACTTCTTGGCGTTATCCTGGGCCTGACGCACTTGTTGATTCATGTCGATTACAGGGTAGTTAGCCGGAAGTGTGAAGTAGACAGGAGCTAAAGCCGTCTTTGTTGCGGTCTTCAAGCGCATCTGGACTTTCCCATCAAGGATGGACACGACGCAGCATCCGACATCGGGATCGATCCATGATTGCCCAGTATGTCCGTTGCGCTTAAATTCCCAGCCTTCGCAGGTTCGTCCATCGACAACTCGGGTGCCGAGTGAGGTCTTCTGGCCTTCGTTTGCTGGTGGCGCCCCTGGTGCGTCGCTAAGCGGGATTCGGCTCACCTTTTTGCGGTAATCGTCAATGGTGTAGCCCCACTTGTTCTTCATGTCATTTATAGTGACGAGACTTCGCCCACCGAGATTTGATTCGGTTCGCAGGTGCCCCTGTCCATCACACGAGACTCGGAGTGTAATCGTACCTGCGATTGTGACCTGATCGTACACAGCATCATAGGGTTTATCGTACGCATCTGCCAGAGCCGGTTGCGATACCCCGAGCAAGAGTGTCGTCATCAACAAAGTCACTTTGCGTTTCATTGCCATATTCCTTGTTAAAAAACTGACAGAGGTAATATTTACACAAGCCGGTCGAGAAGCTCTAAGTCAATTTGGTCAGCAAAGGCATCATTCCTTCATTTTAACTACACGACGATGACGAAAATTAGCTTTGTTTTTGCCGCAAACGATGCACTATATTTCGCAGCTTCCAAATCCGGCTTCTCTCTTGAGCTTGAATCGTTTCATTGGCATGAAAAAGTTCACTGCGTGCTTCATAAAGTGCTTTAGAATTCAGTCGCAACTCACGCTCGGCACGACGCAATCCTGACCACTCAGAGAGGAAGCAATCGGAAAGCATGGTATCGTCAATAGTACCGCCTTCCAAATCTTTCTTTGATTGAGCACTGTGGAAATCAGACTCTCGAATCAACTTTTCGTACAGCTCTATAGCTTCAGGAAAGAATCTTCGAGTGATGACTGCACCTTCGGTGTCTTGTGTGCTTCGCTCGATTAGCGATTCATCGAATATTTCGCTGGAAGGCTTTGAGAGTTTCATTCCAAATCGCTGATTGATCTCTGAAACAAAACCGTCCGGCTCATCGACAATCGATTGAACGCCGGCTAGCAATCCGCGACTCCGATCGACCGACAGGAAATCACAAATCGCCTGGTTGTAAGTAATCCAGGTCTCTACAGCGAGTCTGGGATTATCCTGAAAGGCCGGATCGCCTCGACGAAATAGCGAATCGATAACCTCCCAGGGGCGCCGATATACGAAGACAAAATTCGCTGCCGGCAGACGCCTTGCCCAGAAATTGAGGAACAAAGTCGTGCGCGGGTCTTTCCAACCCCAGGCACCGGTGCAGACATTATTGGTCAACAGCTCTGTCACCTGGCCGGCAAAGGCATCCGGCACATCGAGACCGTTCTTTGTTGTCCAGCCAAAACGACTTTCGCCGAGGCTATCAAGAACCTGTTCGTGAAACCTGACAAATTCGAGATTCTCGAAGAAGCCCTTGGCATTGTTGTTCTCATGAGCGCTCATCAGCTTCTTACCGACATCGAGGCCGGCAGAGTGCAGGATAGACGCAACCAGCGAGGTGCCGGAGCGATGCATCCCAATAATTATCAGCGCATTAGAGCCGTCTATAGATACTTCAGCCATAGAGCTTTTAAGGGACTTAGCTAACTAGTCAAGCAAAGGAATAGCATACCTTGATAAAGGTTTAGAAACTTAGAAAGATTTCTCAAATATACGAAGGACCGGCGAAATGTCGCAAAGAGAGTGGCTGTGGTCGCTGCTCAGTGGTGCATCTCGGGTCATTTGCAGTATGATAACGGTCGCATTTGCATGCGGCAGTTGGTAACATGCTGCCAGTCCATGGTTCACATTCGTGAAATGAGAGACAAAATATGCCCAGTTCCTGGAAAAACAATTCGCTGCATTTAACTGAAGAGTCCAGATTCAACGTCGAAGGCGCCTGGGTCGAAGACAATCTGCTCGTCTCGAGTCCCGGGTCGGATTCGCAGATGGGCGGCCTGTACTACGTCAAGCGCAGCGGCTGGATGGGCGGGTCCGAGGTCTGGTGCCTTGACCGCTTGGCGTCCAGGGGAATTGATGCGACTGACGAACTGTTGGTTCGCTCGATACAGAATGACGACCACATGGTCCTCACCATATACGGTACCAATTACACCAAGACCGTTATCTCCGAACGAGGCATCAACATTCACGACGTCAGAATCATTGACGGAAAGATTTATGCAGTCTCGACCGGCAGCAACGAAATTCTGCAGCTCTCAACCGACGGCTCTCTCGGTCAAACATGGACCCTGCCAGGCGGCAACGACTCCTGGCACATCAACGGCGTCGACAAATGGGATGGCAAGCTCGTCGCATGCGCTTTCGGCAAATTCGAGGGCGAAGGCGGATACGACGGAAAAACCAAAGACGCCGGCGTAATCTTTGATCTCGAATCGACTAAGGATGTTTGGCCGTCCTTGACAGGACCACACTCCCCTCGATGCGACGAGAAAAACACCAAGTACGTGTGTGATAGCGGCAACCGACGCCTGCTTGTCAAGTCCAGTAATGGCGAAAAGGTAATTGACTTCAAGAACGCTTTTCCCCGCGGGCTGGCTATTGGGCTCTCTACAATCTACATTGGCTTGAACTTTGTAGACGGAGCTAATGCAGAGAACTCACGCACTTGTAAAATAGCGATGCTTGACAAAGTCACGTTTGAACATACGGGAGAGCTGGTAATCGATATACCGGAAATCTACGACATCGTCTGCGTTCGCGACTAGGGCGCATTCCGGGCTATCAAATAAACGAGCCGACCAGATCGAAGACCTGGCGCTAATTCGCTCATTCGAGTCGATCAGACGATGGTTTGCCCGTTTACACCCATCCACAAGAGACCATGGCGCCAATTACCACAGGACAGACTTTCCCTCACTTTCTCGGCATCGGGGCGCAGAAGGCCGGTACGAGTTGGGTCCACGAATGCCTGAAAAAACATCCTGAAATCTGGTTGCCTCCGGAGAAAGAGCTTCATTATTTCGACCGCTCGCCTGAGTACGCGTCACCCACGTTCCTTCATCCAGATCAGCCAATACTGCGGCTTTTCGGCTCCGATTTCTGGAATCAGATTTATCGCAACAAATGCAAAGATGTTTTCAAAGACTATTTTGGAAAACATCCGGAGATCTTTCGGTGGTACGCAAATTACCTATTTCGCACCTGCAGCGACGCCTGGTATGCCTCGTTATTCGAGGAAGGCAGAGAGAAAATCAGAGGCGAGATTACACCGGCATATTCGATCCTTAAAGAGAGCGATGTAAAACATATTCATCAGCTAATGCCGGACGCGAGAATCATCTTCATCCTGCGCAACCCGATTGAGCGCGCCTGGTCGCAGTATCGCTTCATGGTGAGGCAGGGCAAACTCAAGTCCAATATCTCATTCGACGAGTTCAAAACCTGGGTCGATAGTCCAGAGCAGCAGGGTAGGAGCGATTATCTGAAAACGATAAGAATCTGGGCTGAAGTTTTTTCCAAAGATCAACTCTTCATTGGATTTTATGATGATATCGTCAGCGAGCCCGAGCTGCTGCTCTCTAAGATTTTGAATTTCATCGGAGCAGCTTCTGATGGTGCCACCGTCCAACAGATCCTCGAAGTAGACAGAGTAAACGTGTCGCCGGAGATCGAGATTCCAGCAGAGTTTAGCTCATACTTGCACGAGAAGTACGACGATGAAGTACGCCTGGTTGCTAAGCAGCTTGGTGGACCGGCAGAATGCTGGCATAAAGAAAAATTGGCTAAATGAGCACGACAACAGCCATGAACACTTCCATGCAATTTCCAACCAAGATGTCCGTGGGGCGAGTCTATATCGGAACAGGTGAGGGGAAGCGATTCTTCGCGAATGCGCAGGGGCTCGTTCGCGTCCCGGACAACGCCTCGATCTGCCTAAGATTGGGTCAGACTAGCATTCTCGATCTATCCTGGTTGAAGGCAAATGACTATTCTGCGATCGCTGAAATTATACTGCCACCATCGTTTGTTCCATCCACGCAACTTAGCTACCTCGGTACTCTCACCGCTCTCAAGCGGCTGACTATGAGCTATTTGAAAACCGATGAGCGCGAGCATCGATATCTAAAGGCGCTTACGACGTTAGAACAGCTGAGAGTCAACTGGACTACATTCAACGACAAGGCGCTCGAGAACGCTGCCTCCATAAGCACTCTCAAGGTTGTCGATCTCAGCAAGTGCGCAGTTACCGATGCCGGCCTTGCTCATTGGAACAACGCAAATGCTCTGGAGATATTGGTTCTATGGGATACAAAGGTTACAGGCTCTGGATTTACGAGCTGCCAATCGGCCGGACGCCTTAGAGAAATTTGGCTCAACCGAAGCAAAGTCGAAGACGCGTATCTTGTGAACATTGCTGCATTGCCCAACCTTGCGATACTAAGGGTAGCGGAAACAGCAATAGGAGACGCCGGTGTCAAAGAATTGCGCCATGCGAGCAATCTAGCAGAGCTTGATTTGAGCGGCTCACAGATAACCGATCATTCTGTGGAGACGCTGACCACTTTCTCCGGATTGAAACTTCTGAACCTGGAAAACTGTTCGCTAACGGCAGAAGCAGTGGCGACGCTCAGCTCCGCCAGACCGGACATGCAAGTGAGATTCTATCCCCGCACGACAAAGCTTCAATAAAGCAGCCAGGAGCAAGTGCGAGTTCCCTGACGACAAGATTCAACAAGTAGGTCTAGCGACAATTTCAAACCGAAAACCTAAAAGAACTCTAATCTCAATCGCGCGACCGTTCAAAAGCCTGTCCGTTTTTTGAGACAACCATATTACAACCTGATACTGGCCTCACACTGTCCGGAACTGACGCCGGTATAATTCGTCCCCACGGGCGTTGTCAGCCGCAGCTGAGTTCAACCGAGAGACGTGTAATGACGATCGATCTAAAATCCAGGAACCAAACAGAGCAAAAGGCGCGTCCCCGTTCCGAACAAACGCCGCCACAAAGCTTGCCCATGACGATTATTTCGAGCGTTTTTATTCAGCTCGTATTGCTGCTCGCCGTCTGTGCCGCCTTCGGCTCCTACACACTGCCCAATACGCTGAAGGACATCCGAGCGGAGCTCATCGATGTTGGCGAGTCCTACAAAAAGGTGCCTACATTCTTAGCGAGCTCCAGCAACCCGGATATAGTGCTTATGGGCTCGTCTTTGATGTTGGCGCCGGCATTGCACTGCGATTCGGCATTCGTTCGAAAGGAATCGTCTGCACAATTCGGTCAGGAAGAGCGCGCCAGCTATTCCAAGGGTCTTTACCTGGAAAAACTTATCAAAGACAAGTACGGCAAGAGTCTCGAGGTCTTCAACTTTGCCCTTCCAGGCTGCATGATGTCGGATGCCTTCCAAATGATGAAAGAGCTCAAGGCTTGCGACAAAACACCCAGACTGGTGATCTTGGGCGTAGCCCCAAGAGATTGTATGAACAATCAACAAGCAGTCCCGGAAGAGACGGTTTTGTCGCTCGAGTTAAAGCGTTTCCACGATCAGCATGGTAAGCGCGAAACGGTCTCCACAGTCAATCCACTCGACACGCTAAAGCAGCAAGTTCAAGTCGGCAGAAAAGACCTCGTGCTCATCAAACAGCTCATCAACACACAGATTGCGTGCATTAGAGACGGTGGTCAAAACGATTTGACCCGGGTCTCCACCAAGGCAAAACAACCGAAAGAAGACAAAGCGTTGCAGGGTAACACCACTTCGTTGATCGCGACACCAACGGAACAATCCCTCGCGCGCAGTGTTTCGGTCTACAAAAAACACTACAATCCGCCCAGCGCCAAGATGGCGAACATGTATCTCGACTACCTGGACAGGACCGTAGAATTCGCAGCGAACAACAAAATTCCTCTCGTGCTGGTTAGCATGCCAATTACGGAGCTCAACAAATCGCTTTTATCGAAGGATATATACGAGTTGTACCAACAACGCTCTAAAGACGCGGCTGCAAAATACAACGTACCGTACGTCGATATCGACAAATCGAGAATTTATGAACCTAACGACTATCGGGACACCGTGCATCTCAACGCTGCCGGCGGCGACAAATTCTACAATGAGCTGCTTACCGGTATCGACCACTTTGCTGAGGCGAAGGCAAGCTTGCTTAAATAGAGCTGCGTCTCTCCGCAATGCGGAACGCGGGCACAGAGCTTGCGCGGGTAAGTTCATGTAGTGTTCTCGAAGTCCGTGATACGGAGCCGGCGTCCCTCAGGATTGACTTGACAGGAAAGAGAGAATCTCGAAGGCACAGAGGACGCGTGCGAAACAATTCGCTGTTGCTTACGTCATCCTCGCTCGCAAAATTCTCAGGATAAGGCATTCACGAGATTGACCACCAATGCGAGTTCCGCTCGGAACGATCAATCTCCGACGAGAGACGAGTGAGCGACCTTTCGGAGAACGAACGCTACTGCTCGACGCTTGCCGGCTTGCCATTGCGGTCCCGGGTTTCGGCAGACATCCTATATCCGAATCGATTCAACTCGATACCACATTTGGTTGCAATCCACTGATTGCTTTCGGCGTACATTCCATCGGTAACACTGTCAATCCAGGCACGTTGCTGTTGTTTCAACTGATCCTGCAATGACTTAGGAGCCAAACTGCCAACCAACGTGGCGGTGCTATCGACGAATTCAATTCTACGTTGATCCTCATCAGACTTAGCATCCAGACGATGCAGCTTATTGACGGGATAGAGGAAATTCATTCGCCGCTTGGCCTCGAGGGCAAACGACGGCGGCGTCTCGTTTGACTTTTCAGAGAACGGCAGCTGATTCAATGCGTCAGATTCAACGGGCAAGTCCGAGAATCTGAGGATTGTTTCTACAAACGCGCGCGGCTCAGAGAAGAAGAGCTCGTAAGGTATCACACAAACGTTGGCCTCACCAAATAGCTTGTGATAGTAGTCTATCAACAGGTGATACTTGAAATTGTCCAGACTAAAAAGAGGGATGCGAGAGCTCCATCGCTCTGGTGGCAGCACGTACTCTTTCAGCGTCGATTGCCCCCCAATCTTGATGTACTGCTGGTAGCACGACTGAATCATCGCGCGCTGCTCGCGAATAACAATCAGAATTTTAGCCGACGAGAACATTGTTTGAAGCCGGTCGGCAATCTCTTTCGACTGATATCCACCAGCATGAATGTTACCGCTAAGAGCTTCGTGCGAGAGAACAGGACACAGTCCCTGTCTCTGCTGCTGCTCAATCTCTGGCGCCAAAGCTGCGGCGCATTCGCTGGCGCAGAACTCGAGCGGACGTTTTCCTATGACGGAATTTCTCAGCAAGTCTCGATCTACTTGCCCAAATCCAAGCGCCGCATTCGGGAATAGATGAGTCTGGAGCCAGGATGTACCTGTCTTGTGATAGCCAATGTGAATTAGCAGTTTCGTCGCCACGAATAAATCTCTGTCAAAAGAGTGGCAAATGCGCCTGCTCTCAGTGCATTGAACGTGCATCGCTGTCGAGCACAGATGGACTGACAGGAAGCTCCTAAACAAGCTGCCTATTCTATCCAAATTCCAAGAGGCCTCGGATTAGAATTATCGCGATGTTACAGAGCGCTAATTTTAGGCATTGGTGAATGCCTACACGTGTTCGCCAATGAAAGGCGATGGACTCACGTTGCTTCATTGTGGTTGTTCATGTAGAGTCTGTGACCTTGCAGCAATAACGCTCATGAGTATTATCATAAAGGTTGCCTGTATGTCGGCCGCATTATCGAGTCCTAACGAATAATGTGCGATACATGGGTCATCACCCCTACAGAAAGATAGCTCCGACCGAGTAGCGTCAAAATGCTTTTGTTCACAACAAAGAAGAAATCAGTATCAGCAATCGCAACCATGTTGTCACTTGCCTTGTTCAACTGGGCGCCGGCGCTGGGGAGCAACTACACGGTTGAGGACGTACCGCATCTGGAAAAGAGTTCTTCGAAAGATCAGCGAGCGCATGCACCTTCAAAAAAATCAAAAAGCGCTAGCCTTCTAGCAGCAAAGGACGATACCACTACGAGCTCGAACCAGACAGAGTCACGGAAGACGGCGAAACCAACTAAGGCAGGAGGCGAGCTTCAAAAAAATCCCTCTCGACCGAATGTGCTCATGATTGTCGCCGATGATCTCAATCATTGGGTCCATCATATGGGGCGAAACCGGCAATCAATAACGCCGAACATCGATCGTTTAGCGAAGAGAGGGGTGACGTTTTTACATGCCTATTGCGCAGCACCGGTTTGCAATCCGTCTCGAGCGGCCTTGATGTCGGGCTACCGCCCTTCATCTACCGGTGTGTACGAAAACATCACCGACTGGCGAAAGCTCATCGATCGTTCTGCAATGCTGACGACGATGTTTCGAAACCATGGCTACGCGGTGCTTGGTGCAGGAAAGATTTACCATCAGGGATTAGAACGTTTAGACGAGTTTGACGAATACTGCAAACTCGTTGAGATCAAACCAACAAAAGAAGAAAGAAAGCGTGCGATCAAAACAATGATTCTCGATCCGCTCAACTGTCGAGATGAAGATATGCCCGACTACAAGACAACATCTTGGGCGATTGAGCAGATCAAGAAGAAGCGCTCGCAGCCTTTCTTTCTGGCATGTGGACTAAAAAAACCACATCTGCCCTGGAGCGTTCCGAAAAAATACTATGACATGTACAAAGGCAAGATCGAACTTCCGAAAGTCTTGACCACAGACCTCGACGACGTTCCGAGCTACGGAAAGCAGCTTGCATACGGATTTCCACCTCACGATGGGATAGAACAGGCGCTGACAAAAGCAGGGAAGCGTGAAGACGCGGTAAGAGCGTATCTAGCCTGCATAACATTCTCCGACATGAACGTTGGCAGGTTACTCAATGCGCTAGATAAGAGCGGCGCCAGTAAGAATACTATCGTAGTCTTCTTCGGCGATCACGGTTATCATTTCGGCGAGAAGATGCACTGGCGAAAGTTTGCGCTCTGGGAAGAGGCAACACGAAATCCGCTGATCTGGGTGGCGCCGGGTGCCACCACCCCTGGTGGCGTTTGCGATCGCACGGTCGATCTGATGAGCGTCTATCCGACGCTCGCCGATCTCTGTCACCTGCCAGTTCCACAGCATGTCGAAGGTGTAAGTATTGCGTCACTTCTCAGACGCCCTGGCGCTAACTGGAACACTCCGGCACTTTCCACCTATGGCTACAAGAATCATGCTTTGCGCAGCGAGGAGTGGCGCTACATCAGATATCACGATAATACGGAAGAGTTGTACGACGAGAAGAAAGATCCGTATGAATGGAAAAATCTGGCAGGCGAGAAGCGCTTCGACTCTGTAAAGAAAGAACTAGCCAAACACTTTCCCTCCACCAATAAAGATGCGCCGACGGGAGACGCCGGTCATACAGGACAGGAATAGGCATCTGAGAAACATTAAGCAGGTTGAAGATCGCCTCATATAAAAAGAGTTAAATCAAGAGACATTCTTAGATATCAAGACAGGCATTTGAGCCGTGATAACATCTGGAGGTCGCTTGACGACACCGGCGAATCGACCGACCGCGTGCCTGGAGCGTAATGCCAGATGTGCAGGCGAGAGCCAGCTCTCTCGACTAACGCCACCGGCAAAAAAAAGACTGAGGAAGCTAGCCAATGCTGTTTACGAGCCTGGAATACCTGCTGTTCTTACCCGCGGCAGTGCTTTTGTACTGGGTGTTGCCGAGAAAGCTGCGTTTGCCGATGCTTTTGACGGCAAGCTGGGCCTTTTATATGAGCTGGGTACCAGCTTTCATCATTCTGATTGCCGGAATGACGGCGTTGAACTATATCTGGGGTGGCGTCTTACATCGTGCCCAGACCAATCGCAAGGCGATTTTTGGTGCAGGAATCATCGCCAATCTGCTCTGCCTCGGCGTGTTCAAGTATGCGAATTTTGCGGTCGGCAGCGCGTCGACCGTCACAGGCTGGTTGACCGGACATAATCCAGAATGGTCGGTAAATATAATCCTGCCACTCGCTATCTCGTTCTTCACTTTCGAATTCATTCACTACTTGTTCGAAATCTACCGGGGCAACAAGCCGATCGACTCGTTTGTGCTGTTTGCGCTTTTCGCGGCGTTCTTCCCGACCCAGATTGCTGGACCGATCAAGCGCTATCCTGACTTCGTCGCGCAGATGAAAGAGGACGAGACGAAGAAATTCAAACTTTCGATGCTCGACGACGGCGTTCCTATCATCATCACCGGCTTCGCGAAAAAGATCCTTCTCGCCGACAACCTGTCAGTGATGGTCAACATGATGCTCAAAGAGCCGTTAGCTTACGGTGCGCCGGAACTCTGGCTGTTTGCCTATGCCTTTGCCTTTCAAATCTACTTCGATTTCTCGGGCTACACAGACATAGCTCGAGGCTCCGCGATGCTGATGGGATACAAAATCCCAATCAACTTCAACATGCCATACATCGCCAACAACATGTCCAATTTCTGGCACCGCTGGCATATCTCCCTTTCGACCTGGCTCAGAGATTACCTGTTCATCCCGCTTGGCGGCTCCAGGGATGGGAAGTGGAAAACGAATCGCAACCTGTTCTTGACCATGGCCTTAGGCGGGCTCTGGCACGGAGCATCGTGGAACTTCGTAATCTGGGGTGTTTTCCACGGATTAGCCCTGATCGTCCATCGAGAGTTCTGCGCTGTCAAAGAAAAATTCCAACCGCTAAATCAGTTCGTCCAATCGAAAGTCGGCCATGTAGCCTCGATTCTGCTTACTTTTCACGTGGTATGCATTGGCTGGGTATTTTTCGTCGTACATGATGTGTCCACCGCATTCGGTATCATAAAGCGACTGGTGCTTCTGAAGCCGATCTACACTACGGCAGAGCAAGGTCACTTCCTGGTATTGCGACCGGAGCTGCCGGTCGTCGTGACTATCGCAATCGGAATCACCGCCTTGTTGTTGCTCTGCAACTTCCCGGTCACCTGGTTGAACGAGAAGAACGTCTTTCGCCGTGCTCCGGCATTCTTGAAAGCAGCCTACTGCTGCATACTCATCCTGTTGATGGTGACATTCTTACCGGATAATTCAGAGCCATTCATCTACTTCCAGTTCTAATCAGTTGAAATCAGCAGCGGCGAAACCATAGGCACTGTCGTTAAACATGATAGCTAACGACCAATCAGCAAAAAAAACATCACCATTCCGGCGATTTCTGGCAAGCCCGTTCTTGCTCCTGATTGTCATGCTGATCGCGGTAGATGCAATTGTCATCTTTAGTCAATCGCAAGACAAAGCCAATCAGTTTCAGCAGAATCCAAGATTGGTAGCAATTCGGCAAGCCATCGAAAGCGATAGAAGACCCGACATCGTCGTGCTCGGCGACTCGCTCATCTATTCCGCCCTCTTTTTCGCTGATGACGCGCAGGGCTTGGTAAAAGACAGGAAGCAGCACTTCACGTATCTAGAAGCGAAATTCCTGAAGCAACTTCTGAAGAAGGAGTTCGGCGACGATATCGATATTTTGAATCTCAGCATGCCTGGGGCGAATCCTACAGACGCCCATCTTTTGATTAGCGAGTTGGAAGCCAGAGGCAAGCTGCCCAAGCTGGTTCTATACGGAATTTCGCCTCGCGCGATGGTCGACAATCTCGTGCCCACAGCCGGCGCCATCGGAGGCCGTTTGGTGTTGAACGTACAGCCGACCGGTACCGCGGCTAGTGGCATCGCGGGCGCCTGCGACAAATTCCTGAGAACTGTAAGCAATTTCGACCCTGTAGCCAACAAAATTCGCGAATATGGTCAGCTCGGAGACACACCAGGCAAAGAGAAGCTTCGAGACTTTTTCACCGGAGTGGTTTGGAATTACTATCACGACCGGGCCAAGATCAAGAGCAACTTCGACGCTATAACTCTCAAAGCGCTCGGAAGAAAGGACGAGCAACAACAAATCGCGCTCACTACCTTAGCGGCGCCTCAACCAGTGAAGCTCGAGCGCAAGCGGCGCAGCGGCAGACGAACAGCCTTTCAGGTTGATCCCGCCAGCTTTCAGCGCGATCTCAATAACTATCAGGTGCGCTACAATCCGCCCAACTTCAAGAAGCTAGAAAGCCAATCCGATCAGCTCTTCAAATGCGCTGAGATTTTGAAGAACAACAACTCGCACTTTCTCGTGGTCAGCATGCCGATATCCGAAGACAATCGCAACCTGATCCCGGACAAACTTTTCAAAGCCTACGAATCGACGCTCAACCAAATTGCCACCAAACCCGGTGTCACGCTCGTCGACCTGCTCACCACCCGCGAATTCGACAAAGCATCATTCTTGGATTCGGCGCACCTCAACGGAAGCGGTGCTACTCGATTGGATAAGAAACTCGTCTCTTCTATAGACAAATCCTGGTTTTAATCAAAACCTGCGTTATACGAGCAGTTAGTACTTCGTTACCTCTCGGTCTTAATCAGTCGCACCCGGCGCTCCAACGCCTCTGGTTGAGCTCCGCTGCCGGGGCTGAGCTCGCCAGGCTGCGCGATCAACCTACGATTACAAAATTCACGGGAAATCGCAGTTGACATCAGATACAATAACGGACCCTCATTGTTAGACGGTTTCCACTTCCTAAAGCGTTACTCATAAAGACAATGCCATCCAAATCAAACAACCTACTGGACAAGCTCCTCCCGAAGAATGACCCTGAAGCCTCAAAGGCGCAACAGGCAGCTTTAAATGAAGAGCAAAGGAAGGTCTACGAGCAGCTCGATAGCCAGTTCGTACCTCGCGATCAGAGCTATATCAAAAGAACGCGCAATCTGCGGCTATTGCCGTTAGAACCAGCTCGACGCGGTGGGAAGTACGCCTACGGCGAATGGGCGCATGTCACAGGCATTTTTCAGACGCTGATGTACATGCATCTCGATCAGAAGCAGGACAACCTTGTCCTCGATGTTGGCTGCGGAACCGGGCTCCTGGGCATCGCGGCGGAGCCGTTTCTCGGAGAGCGTGGGCAATTTGTAGGTATCGATGTTTTGAAAGAGGACATCGAGTTTTGCCGCGAACACTACCCGGCAGACAAATTTTCCTTTCAACACCTGGACGTCCACAACACTGTTTACACGCCCGATCAGGCTAGCAAGAATCTGCCATGGGATCTGCGCGACAATACATTTGATCTAGTAACAGCGCTGTCCGTCTGGACTCACATGGACGAGGAAACCGCATTCTTCTACTTCAAAGAAGTGTCGCGTGTGCTGAAGCCAGGTGGCAAGGCGATCATCACATTTTTCCATCTCGACGAACTTTACGAAAAGAGCCTGTCGCTCAGACAACCCGACATGAAGGGTCGCTACCACATGACTCCTCAGACCAGATGGGTATTCGCCAATTCCGCATACGACTCAAAGTATTTCTTCTGCGTCGGCAAGACTCCGGAAAAAGCGATTGGAATTTCCAAAGAAGGCATTGAGAAGCTTCAACAACACGCTGGTTTGAAGCGGATCGCCTACTACCCTGGCAATTGGAAAGAGATTCCTGGTGTTTACTTCCAGGATGTAATGGTTTTTCAAAAATAACTGATTGAACGATGGACAAAGCTAAATCTGGTCAAGTATTGATTATCGCCGGGATGCATCGGTCCGGGACATCATTCGTCTCGTCGATCTTGAAAGAAGCCGGGCTGCACGTCGGTGAGCGATTGTCGCCAGGGGAAGCCGGTAATACAAAGGGCTTCTTCGAAAATACGGACTTCGTCAAACTGCATGCCAAGATTTTGAAGAACGCCGGTCTTAACGCCTGGAGCCTCGACACTGTGAAAAGTGTCTCTCCCGAGCTGCGCGAGGAAGCAATCAGAACTGTGAGCGACAATTCACAGCCTGGTCCCTGGGGATGGAAAGATCCGAGAACCACTCTATTTCTGGATTTCTGGATGGAGCTACTCCCGGATGCAAAATTTTTGTTCGTCTACAGATCTCCATGGGAGGTTGTCGACTCGCTCTTCAGGCGTGGAGACAAGGCTTTTCAGGAAGATCCGGTGTTGGCGCTCAAAGTCTGGGAACACTACAATCGGCTGTCGATGGATTTCTATAATCGTCACAAAGACCGATCGCTGCTCGCTCATGTTGATGCCGTTGCAACCGACCCTGCCCCTCTGGTAGACGCATTGCGCAATCGGCTATCACTACCTTTGTCGATGCCCGCAACAACTACGTTCGACAAATCGATGTTCAAGAAAGAACCAAAAGGCTCTCATCGTCCCGCCCTTGTCCGCGAATGCTTCCCGGACATTTTCCAACTGTGGGAAGATCTGGAGAATACGACAGAGCTCAAACCTGCTAATCATAATGCTTCCAACGGATCTGCTCCCGATTTCGGCAAGCAAGTCTTTACCGATTGGATGGAGCTTCGAAAGACTCAGTCCTCTTTGTCAAAATTAGAAAAGGCTCTGGGTGCGGCTCAATCCGATCTAGATCAATCCAATCAGCGAATCGAATGGATAGAGAGAAGCAAGATCTGGAAAATCCGCGGCAAACTGAATGCCATCAGAGAGCTGCTTTTGAAGTAGTGCGACGACATCAAAACACGGTGTGAAAAGCTCCGAATATTACATGAGAACTCAAATGACAAGCGACGACCCGCGACTGATCTGCTTCTATCTACCGCAGTTTCACCCAATTCCAGAAAATGATGCAGCCTGGGGCAAAGGTTACACGGAATGGCGACGAGTGGTTCAGGCCAAGCCGCTCTTTCAGGAGCACTACCAGCCCAGGATTTCGTCGGATCTTGGCTTTTATGATTTGCGCCTGCCAGAATCTCAAGTCGCGCAAGCCGAGCTGGCAAAACAATATGGCATTGCCGGATTTTGTTATTACTACTTCAATCTTGGCGGTGGTCGTAAATTATTAGAGCGCCCGATTGAACAGATGTTCAAAAGCGGCAAACCGGATTTTCCATTCTGTGTTTCGTGGGCCAATCATCATTGGCGGGCTAATTGGGTCGGATCGAAAGAAGCGATCGCAATGCAAACGTACTCCGAAAAGGACGCAAAGGCATTAATTGACGAACTCATACCGATGTTCCGAGACGACCGCTATATCAAGGTCGACAGCAAACCACTATTCGTCGTCTATGATTCGCAAGCGCTGCCGGATCCGATCAAGTACACACAAATCTGGCGAAGTGCCGCTAAGGACGCAGGTTTTCAAGATCTCTATCTCTGTCGAATGGAGAAGGGCGTCGTAGTCGACCCGCAGTCGGTTGGTTTCGACGCAGCCATTGAATTTCCTCCAAGCGGCGTACGCTCTGCCACAGTGCAATTCAAACCGCTCGATTCAACTAATGGATTCTCCGGCAACGTCTACGACTATGGTCAAACGGCCTTCTATGCAGTCAATCGCGAAGAGCCTCAATTTAAGCTTTTCCGCGGTCTGATTCCATCATGGGACAATACGGCAAGACGCCCCGCCAATGATGCCACCATATTTCATGGATCTACACCGGAAGCCTATCAAAGCTGGCTCCAGGAGAGCATTTCCTGGACGAAAACCCATCACACGGGCGACGAGCGATTGATATTCATCAATGCATGGAACGAATGGGGCGAGTCGGCATATCTCGAGCCTGATTTGAAAAACGGGCACGCTTACCTGCAAGCCACGCTCGATGCTCAACGCGGAAAGACCAGATCTATCTCAGGAATCTATAACGCGGTTTACTCACTAGATAAAACAGAACTAACGAACGGCAACGGGAGTAAGTTAGTTGCTTCTAAGAAAATTTCCGGATCGGTAGATCAGATATCCCGGCAAGATAGCAAAATATCACTCGCTGGCTGGGCCTGCGATCTGGAGATCCCGTCCAGACCGGTGAATGTCCTCGTCTTTGAAAACGGACGCCTGCTGACGGCCGAAAGAACCTTCGTAAGCCGCCCGGACGTTGCTCAATCGGTCGATAAGAGCGCGCTTAACACAGGATTTAACATTGATATAGATGCAGTCCTGGTAAAGGGCGATTGTACGGGCCTGAAAGTAGTAATTGTTTCTCAACAAGAACGCTACGCACTGCTCCCTGTGCCCAATAAGGTCGTTAGTGTCCGCTGAGTTAGTACTATTTTCATGCGCCATGGCGCTCAACGTGTTAGCATCTTGGAATCCCGAAAACCCTGTCTATCAACATGCTTGATCTGGTATCAGAAGAAAAAACAGTCACTAGTCCATCAGTCGCGCCGACGCAGACTATCAAGGTGGATGAGCGCGTAGCGGAGCGAGGCAGCAGCCTTGCTGGTCTTCTCAACTTATGGAATCTCCGTAACCTGATATCGCTAATGGTGCATCGCGATTTCACGGGCCGCTATAAAGGTTCGCTCCTCGGCGCGTTGTGGCCGCTGCTCAACCCGCTCGGGCACATGTTCCTCTATACATTCCTGTTCAATGTCATCCTCCAGGTCCGCTTTGGAAAAAATGCGGGTACCGGTGACTTCGCTCTTTATTTGATGTGCGGCTTTCTCCCCTGGTCCGCGATGGCAGAATCGATCGCATCATCGACGACCAAAGTTCTCGAGTTGCCTAACCTGGTAAAGAGAGTAGTTTTCCCTCTCGAGACTCTACCTCTCATCGTATCGATTTCTAGCTTCCTGAGCGGATCTATCTCGATCGTTTTGTTGATTCTGTTTGCAGCTTTCAGGCAACATGGCTTGCACAGCACTATCTTGTTTGTTCCCCTGATATTCATTCCGCACTTCTTGTTCACCGCGGGACTGTCATGGTTCTTCGGTAGCCTTGGTGTTTTCGTAAGAGACTGCAGACACTTCATTGCGCTTGCACTCTCCGCATGGATGTACATGACTCCCATTCTTTATCCGCCAGAAAGGATGCCTGCGCACTTGCAATTCTTGCTGTGGCTCAATCCGATGGCAGGAATTATCACTGACTACCGTCACGTGATTATCGAAGGACAGTTGCCTAACTTTGCCTGGTATGCCGAGTACAGCTTGGTATCGCTGGTGGTGTTCCTCTTGGGCTTCCACTTCTTCTATAAAACCAAACACAGCTTTGCGGACATAGTGTAATGATCGATTTCCCAATTGAACTCAGCGGTGTCTCGAAGAGATACAACATCTACGACAAGCCTATCGACAGGCTCAAAGAGATCTTGATGCGCAACAAATGCTACCATCGAGAATTTTGGGCGCTGAAAGATTTCAGTTATAAGTTCAAACAGGAGACGACGGTTCTTCTCGGTCCTAACGGCAGCGGTAAGTCTACGTTGCTGCGAATCATTGCCAATGTTCTCCAGCCGACCGCTGGAAGAGTGACTTGCCGCGGTCGAGTTACAGCGATTCTCGAGTTGGGAGCAGGCTTCCAGCCCGAGTACTCGGGACGAGAAAATGCTTTGCTCAACGGCATGTTGCTTGGAATCGAAAAGAAAGAGATGCTCAATCGCCTCGACCAGATCGCGGATTTTGCTGAAATCGGTGAATTTTTCGATCAGCCGCTCGCGACCTACTCCAGCGGAATGGTTGTCCGTCTCGCCTTTGCCTGTGCCACCAATGTTGATCCAGACATTTTGCTCGTCGATGAAGCACTGGCCGTCGGAGACATTCGCTTCGAGAAGAAGTGTCGGCGCCGGATGGAGCATCTGCGAGAACGCGGAAAAACTATCCTGTTCGTCTCGCACAACATGGGCATGGTGAAGTATTTCTGCGATTCGGCGGTACTACTCAGCAACGGTGAGCTGGTAGCCGACGGTCCGGTCTTGGACATCGTGCCGATGTACGAAGAGATCATGGAAAGCGAAGAAGGCTTCGGAGCCAAGCGTTCATTCGAAGTACCATCGCTCGTTTAAATCAGCGACTTTCGTTTAAACAAATCGCTGGACGAACTTGGTTAATGGTCAGTCGTGACTAAGTCGGCATCGTTGTAGGCGGTACAGAATTTGTCTCGAAGCCGAAGAACAATTGCATCGAGATTTTAGCTAAATGGATTTGAGATCCAGTCACCGTTTTCATCTCTTGCCCCTTTTCGCGATCCGCAGTTGGATGCAGTTCGATGCGAGTTTTGCCCGTGAGCACGTGCTTATCCGTTTGAACATGTTCAGAGCGCTAACCGACATCTTGCCCTGAGCTGTCGGACGTGGGCAGATGAGCTATCACCGGAGAAACCCTAGATCTATTACAATATGCGCACCATTGGGAGCAATTTGCCTGAAGGATGGGTACATAACTCTACGTCAGCAAGAATTGGCAAAATCGCACCCAGGATGGCGTCCTTATGTTTCACGATAGAAAAACAGTCTCAATCCTAGCCCTGGTCTGCCTGGCAGCTTCGCTTCAAGCACCTGCCGATGCGGCTAAGAAAAAGGCGCCGGCAGATGATATGCCAATCATCGAGCTCAAAGCTTTGATTCCAAAACTGGATAAACTGCCGCCACCAAAAGTGCTGCACGGGTCGATCGACCAGAATGTGAATGTCCCTCAGCTCGGACAGGAATCCGGCGTATACAGCAAATTCGGCTACTATCGCGACAAAAGTGGCCCGCCTACCGGCGTCACCGGACTGCGCCTGGGTTCGCCGGCTTACAAGAAAGGCCTTCAGGTCGGAGACCGCATTCTGGTTAACGACATGACCGACCATAAGGCGATCATGGTGATTGAACGCGACGGAAAGAAATACGTATGTATTCTCGATATGGCTGATTGGGAAACGGCGAAGACTCAGCAAAAAGACAATTCACCACAATCCGCCAATGCAGTCGCTTCGAACAAGGACGGCGACGCTGGCCTTTCGAAACCTGCTGCGGAAATTCTTGCCAATCACAATATCGTTCTCCTTGTCGACAACTCCGCATCGATGGGTACACGCGACTGCGGCAATCTGAGCCGCTGGGAGTGGTGCCAGGGACAGACGAGCAATATGTACAAAGAGGCAGAACGCGCTGTCGGAGACAAGCTCAGTATCGTCATATTCAATTCGAACTACCGCTCGTATCAACAATGTACGCTTGGCCGGGTCGCCGACGTGTTTCGTCAAAATACACCGACTGGCGAAAGCTTCATGGCACCGGCCATCACCGATGCTCTCAGCTCCGTGCGCGGCAAGCTCAGTTACGGGCAACCCGCCGTAATCGCGATAATCACGGACGGACGTCCAAGCGATGCGGACCAGGTGAAGAAGCTGGTCATCAACGCCACAAAAGACGTTGTCAAACCGGAGCTTCTCACCATCACGTTTGTCGAAATCGGCTCGTACTTCCCTTATCTGAGAGAGCTCGATAACGATCTTACGAAGCAGGGCGCAAGTTCAGACATAGTCACAGTTTTTCCATTCTGGGAAGTGAACAAGATGGGCCTCTTACGTACGCTCGCAAAGGCGGTCACGTCGCCGAGAAGCGCACCAGAGTCAGCTGGAAGAAAGTACACGCCAGAAGAAGTAGCCGCTTGGAAAAAGGCCCAACAGGAAAAAATTGACGCCGAGAAGCGCAGGGCAGCCAATACTGTGCGCTGGGGCACGCAAGGCACTGGTCAGGCAACTGCGAAACCGGCTCAGACTGCTGCCGTCGCCAAGCCGCCTGTCATCGAGGTAGATGAGAAAGCATCGGTTCGACGAGCAGAAGCCAATCGCACGTACTCATTCCCTTCATCAAATCGCAGAACACCATAGAGCCGCTGGTCTCGTCATCCTGTCGTCGGAATTCGGGTGCCTGGATAGCACCGCACTCCCTACATCTTTGGTCGACAATGCGCCTTCGATTGCAACTTCTATCGCTGCTGCGTTCATTCGAGCATGTTGCTACTCCTCAAGCACGGTCGATTAATCCTCGATCTTCGAGCCGTCAGGCACATTACCTTACATCGTCGTCGACAACGCCGATCAGTCTGACATTGTCGGCTTAATAACGCAGCGGAGCCAATGAATTGCAGATGGAGACCATAACTCCGAACCACACGCCAATGCCGATTGGAGAAAGGAGAAAGAGCACCAGAACATGCCCATTGGAAAGATGCCATGGATTCTCGGGTCTGCAAAGATTTAGTGCATACAATCCAAACCGAATTTGCGGCAAGAAAAACAACAACACGATAGGAACGAGAAAAACGAAAAGCTCATGCGAGCCCAGCACATCCCAGAGCCAACCCGAGACCGCACAAACTGACATCAAGATGAGCCAGCGCTGCCAGGCTACGCGCGAGCACACCTTCTTCATTATCTCGACGATTATACATACGTCGACGACTACTACCAATACCACAGGCAGTATTATGGTCAGCAAAAACATCATCGAATGTGGCGTCACGGGTCCGCTCCTGATTCAATGCCGCCTCTATCTCATCATAACTGACGGATGAAACTGTCGCCACCGGAAGAACCCAAAGATTCCGTTTGACCTATCGACCTGAAAACCTGCGGCGGGGCGACTTGTTACTGTGAAGCGTTTGCTCCGAGATGCGACTTCGGAAATTCTTCAGGCACTTGGATCTTTCGAGCTACCGAGCAAATTACCAAAGAAGCTACCGACGCCTTTTCGCGACCCGCTCGCAGCCGATTTGTCCTCGACCTTAGCAACGTCACCTGCGGTTTTCTTGTCAGCGCTAAGTAGCTTCACCAGTCGAATATTCATCGAAGGGTGGGAGCGGTTATGGACCGTGTTGCTGATGTGAAGACGCAGACTGGATAGCTGTCCACACCAACTTTCTTCGGAAGATAGGTTGAAACGCAACGTGGTGCAATGAGTGCCCGGATCATATGACTTAAGAAAGTCGGAACTCTTCGAGGTTTCGAATATACCTGCGCCGCTGGACCAGGAAAGTCCGGCGCGACCGCCAAAGTCCCCAGAAACGCAAACCCAGCACTCAGAGACGTCATTCATCGAGATATCGCTGCATTGCAAATCCAAGTTGATCGACTGAGCATCACCGCCGGCGGTGACAGCGTCTGTAACTTCAACCAACAAGCCAGCATCGCTAGTACCTGCGAGCCGCGCATTTTCCGACCCAACAACGCTGCCGACGAGTTTTCCTCCAGACTTACCGCAGAAATCAAAGACGAGGGGAGCAGTTTTCGTTCCGCTCACCTCATAGTCCAACTCCCGCAGAACATCCTGCAGTACTTCGTCAAATACATCGAGCACCGCTTGATTGACAGGTTCTCGCTTCCAGCGTGCAATCGATTCTTGTATCGAACCGCTCGTTCTATGCTGTGAATATGATTTATCATCTTGCAAAGGTCTGATGTTGATACCGATAGCATCGATCAGGTCCTTCAAAGTTGGTATCGGATTCAGTGCCAGATCTTCGTACCGAACGAGACTTGCTTTGCCACCAGCCGCTTTGAATGCTTTATAGTTTTCAAACCTGTGCAGATATCGATACGCCAGCGTCAATGCGTGATCTCTGTCCGTATCCGCTTGCTGCCTGCCGAATGCAAGGTAACCACGTTTTGCATTGAATGAATTGGCTGACAAAAACAGATCGCGAGGATCGCGAAACAAATACAAAGCGTATGAGTCCATGCAGTTGGACAGGAAAGACGGCATCCACTCTACGACCTTTTCAGCGTAGAATCTGCTGGACGGTTTTTCAACGCGCACAGTATCGGAAAATTGCTTCCAGAGAGCCGACAAGACATCACTGCTCATCGGAATCTTGAGGAGCTTACTCTGATCCTGCCCAGCGCGAAGAACAATCGGATTCGTCCCGAGAATACTCTGGTATGCCGAAGCTGTCTGTCCGTAATCAGAGAACGTCCACCCCTGCCACTGAGCAGCAAAATGCGTGATAAGGCTAAGGTAGCGACTCTCCAAGGGATAGACCTGGTCGAATACGCAATCAGGATCGGTGCCCAAAAGCTGCATGGCAAGCGTCGATCCGGAGCGACCCATACCGGTCACCAGTATCGGAGTTAAGGATTTTGTTGTTGAATTAGTCGCCATAGTGGTCTAGACCGCCGGTTCATCATGATCCAATCATCGGTCGATCGTATCATCACTCATACCCTCTGATTATGATTACCGGCTCAGGAAGCGCGGGAGCAAGGCCTGCTTCACGTCCTGTTTTGCAATGGAGTTGCCCAGCAGACGAATCCTAAACAGCTTGGGGAGCCAATGTGCGGCCTTGTTCGACGGCTTCGATATCGGAGAGTCGGCGACCTGTTTCACACCGATTGAAAACAGAAAAGCGCCCAGCAGTGCCAGGCGCTCCAGACTTAGACTAGCGATGTGCTACTCGGTCTTCGTATCTTCTTTAGGCGCTTCGGCCTTGGTTGCATCTGCACCCGCTTCGGACTTCGCTCCGTCTTCTTCCTTGTTGTCTTTCTTGAGCTTGGAGCGATCGATCGCGGCTACGAGTCTGACTTTGTCAGAGGTCGGTTCGAGATAAATGAGCTCACCAACGTAAACATCACCACAGTCATACTTTTCTGTAGGACTGGTCGGATCCTTTGCCTTGCTGCCTTCTCGGACGACAGGTGCGGTAGCGCTTGTGGGGAGCATCTTGGCCAGAGTCTCCAACGCTTGTTCTTTCGTAATTGGATTGTCGGCATAGATTGCCTCGAGTCTGAAGCACGAGCCGTCCTTGCATTGAGCAGAGAACTGACCGCCCTTGCTGTCTTTCGTGCGACTGAGATACTGATTTCTTCCGCCTGACTTTGCCGCTTGCTGTTCGTCCAGGACAAAGGTCAAAACGGCATCTTTAATGACGGTTTCGGGCACGCCGACTTTGAGACCTTCGACATTGATTGTACCGTTCTTGCTGGCGCCATCTTGCCCGTAATTACCACTTCCGCAACCTTGCTGGAAGAAGCATACTGCTGCCAGTGCCACGTACAATATCGGGCTGGTCTTTCGTACAGTTTTGCCGGATATCATGTGTACTCTCCATTTTGTGTAACCGATCCAGCATCTTAGCGCACCACGAGCTGTTACTGCAAGGTGAATGCGAAGCGTTACTTAAGAGTATTTAACTGGCCAATCCGCTACAGCACTGGAAATGGGATTAGATATTCTTGGACCCGAGTCGCGTCAAGACATTGCGGACAGCGCTGCTTGCCCTGGTTACAGGACTGTTTAATATATTAGAGAGTTTTTCTTCTGTATTAAAAAGCTCGCTCTCCATGTCTTTTACTAAAGATTCGTTGCGAAGTTTTTCGACGGTAACTTTATGAAGAGCCAGCATCGACGCGTACCTTATCGCCCTCAAGATTCTAGCCATGGTAGCAGGGTCATAGTTATCTGGATCAACGAGATCGGTCGAATCCGGCTCTATCAGACCCTCATCATCAACCATGCTATAAACCCAATAACTGATCGTGTCGATCATTTTCTCCCAATACATCTGTCTAGATATACTTTTAGAGAGCAAATAAGATTCGTATTTATCTCCGATGTACGCCAGATCGGCGATAAAGTTCATGGAACGCATATTTCTTCTGGTGGCACTTCCTTCGTGCCGACGAAATGAGCAGAACGGCTCCGAAGAATAGTACAACATGCCACCATCTATGATACGAAACCAGTACTCGACATCGCCATAGTGAAACAGAGCAGTATCAAATCCGGTGCTCCGCCTTTCCGCCAAGAACGAGACACAGCTGGGTTCTCCAATCCAATTGCAGTAATTAGTTATGTTCGCTTCGATCACTTCATCGCCAGAGAGCAATCGATCCTCGTCATACTGACTGACCACGCCCTTCACTTCGCCGTGATCGCCGATGATGGTCCGGCTGCCAGTCACCAGGCTGACAGCCGAGTTATTCGTCAACAGCTCGGCATGCCTCTCCAGGCAGGTTGGTACCAAGAGATCATCCTGAGCAAAGAGCTTGATGATTTCACCGGTCGCGCGCTCGATGGTGGCATTGTAGTTTGGAAACAATCCCAGCCGATTGCTGTTACGCCAGACTAACAGCCGATCGTCACGAGCAGCATACTCTCTAGCAATCTCTAGAGAATCATCGGTGGAACAATCATCAGCTATCAACAGCTCGAAGTCTTGATGCGTCTGAGCAAGTACCGTTTCAATCGCTGCGCCCAAATACCGGCGACCATTGAAAACAGGCAGACAAACTGAGATTTTCGACATTTAGAGCTTGGCTTGCGGTGTCGCCTCTGGTACCGGCGTGACAGCAGGCGCAGACAGGCGATCCTTGTGGACAACGCCTTTCTGATCCAGCAGGTCAATGACGGCAGTCACCTCGTCTCTCGTCGTCATACGACTGGAGTCCAGGCGTAGATGCGGATTTGCAGGAGGTTGGTAGGGCGAACTCAGACCTGTCAGATTCGATACCTGCCCGGTCACGACCTTCTTGTAGAGTCCCTTCGGATCTCTGCTCTTGCACACTTCGAGTGGGCAGAACATAAAGATCTCGTTGAAGTCGGCATCGCCAATAAGCTTGCGCGCTTGCTCTCTGTCCTGCTCATAAGGCGATATGCAAGCAACAACCGTAATGAAGCCGGTGTCGAGAAAAATCTTCGCAAGGTTGGAAATTCGCCTGATGTTCTCCGACCGATCTTCGGGCGAGAAGCCGAGATCGGCGCACAGACCGGTCCTTAGATTGTCCCCGTCGAGAACCACGACCTTGTAACCGCTGTTGAACAAGAAGCGTTCAAGCGCTTTGGCGAGCGTGCTCTTACCGGCGCCGGACAGCCCGGTGAGCCATAGAACGGTGCCTGGGTGGCCGTTCTGCTCTTCTCGCATGCCGCGTTGTACGTAACCTTCTTCGAAGACGACGTTCGGATCGGCAACAGGAGCATCATGCTTTCTCTCGCCTTTGAGATTGACCACACCAGCAGCGACAGTATCGTACTTGCTGCAGAGCACCAGCTTGTTCAAGTTTGCAGTGCTCAGGGATCGGTCGAATGCAATCGGTCTTTCGGTCTTAATTTTGACGTCGGCAATATCGCCGTTGTTGAGGACAGCGCTCGCGTGGCGGCTACCGCCCGTGGGTGTCACTACCGTAACTTCGCAATTGACTTCGTTGGTTCCGATCTTCAACAGATAGGTGTTGTCATGCTGGAAAGGCTCGGAAGACAACCAGACGATACGAGAGCCAAACTCGGTTTCTACCTCCGGCACTTCTCTTGTTGAAGAGATGACCTCTCCACGCTCGACAAAAATCTGCTCAGTCAAACAAATAGAAATCGATTCGCCCTTGAATGCTTTTTGTTTCCCGCCTGCCGGGAAGGTTTCAATCGAGGCGACCGTTGAGACTTTTCCCGACGGGGAGAAGAAGATTTCCATACCTGGAGCGATCTCGCCTGACATTACGCGCCCGGCAAAGTATCTCATATCGTTGAACTTATAGACGTCTTGCAACACCATACGCAGTGGCTCACTGCCGGTGGTGAAGTCGAGAGTATCTTCTTTGAGCTTCAGGATGAACGGCAAGAGCGGTAGTCCGTTATACCAGGAGAAATTTTCGCTTGTCGCCGTGATGTTCTCACCATGGAGCGCGGAAATCGGAATCACCTTCAAGCAACGTAAGCCTTCGGCATCCGCCAAGTCCGCGAGATCGGCAGCGAGCTTGGTGAACGTCGATTCGTTGTAGCCAATCTTGTCGAGTTTGTTAACTACGATGATGACTTCACGGATTCCCAGGATCGAAAGCACTTTGAGGTGCCGTCCAGTCTGGCTGCGAATACCTTCAACGCAGTCGACCACGACGATGCCTTGCTCCGCTTCCGAAGCGCCACTCGTCATGTTTTTCAAAAATTCAATGTGACCAGGTGCATCAATCAGGAGAAAGCGATGGCCGTCGAATTCGAAATTGACTCTCGTGGTATCGATGCTGATACCCTGCTCTTGCTCTTCTTGCAGCGCATCGAAGAAAAATGCCGGTTCGAATGGCACATGCTTCTCTTCGCAGGTCTTCTTCACAGCTTCGACTTTGTCGGCAGGAATTTTGCCGGTATCGAGCAAGATTCGCCCCAGGAGCGTAGATTTGCCGTGATCGACGTGACCTACGACAACGATTTTTTTGACATCGGGTTCGCTATAGAGTTCTACCATATCACCTTACATGTATCCGTCTTTACGCAACTTCTGCATTGCGTAGGTGTCTTCCTTGTCTTGAGCTCGTCCTGCTCTTTCCGTCGTTTCCGTGGTGCGCAGCTCCTCGATGATTTCATCGAGATTAGATGCACACGAGTTAATCGTACCGGTGCAAGGCCAGCAGCCGAGACTGCGGTATCGCTTGCCTTCATCATTGCCGAAATAGAGCGGCATGATTTCTAGATTTTCGCGTCGAATGTATTCCCAGATGTCCGTCTCGGTCCAGTGAAGAATCGGATGGATTCGCAAATGGACATCATCGGGTGTATGCAAATTGTAGTAGTGCCACAATTCGGCTGGTTGATTCTTATAGGTACACTACGAGTTGATGGAGCGAGGTGAAACCACCCGCTCTTTGCCCCGGGAGCCTTCTTCGTCTCGTCGAATACCGAGAAGAAGTCCGCCCAACTTGTGCTCTTTGACGGTGTCGAGCAGCGCCTGCGTCTTCAGAGCGCCACAACAGACCAGGCGTCCCTTCTCAGGACCCATGCCCTCGTCCAGAGCTTGCTTGTTCTGTCCGACTATAAGCTTCAATCCGTTGCGCGCAGCGAACTCGTCGCGCCAACGGATCATTTCAGGAATTTTGTAACTTGTATCAATATGGACCAGTTGCAACGGCACCTGGCCAAGAAAAGCTTTGCGTACTAGATGTAGCAGAACTGTGGAGTCTTTGCCCATCGACC
>CAYQKX010000062.1:0-47793 GCA_964418155.1 uncultured Candidatus Obscuribacterales bacterium
CTCTTTGAAGAGTCACGTCGGACATATGGCATTCGGCGGATGGAGAAAGCTCTAGAACGCCGCGGAGAGGTCGTTAATAGAAAGCTGTCTTCATCGACTTGTACTCCAGGAAGGTCGTCGGTTCCCGTTCGACCTCGAGTACTACGCTAGGTCGTAGGGTTTGAGGAAAAACCAACGAGGCACTACAGGTAGTGCTCGCTGGAAGTGGGCTGTCGCTCTGCGTTTTAATGCAGGATGCGCTTGAACGACTGCTGCCACACTTTTTGACGCATCCGTTTGCCGTTGACGCGCAGCTCTCTGGTGAATGTCACGACGAACTCTGTCGTCGATGACTCGACCAGGATTTGGGTCTTGAGCATAACGTTGCGCTTTGCCGACACGATTTCCGTCTGGGCATTTCCCTCGTAACTTGACGTGCTTGGGTCACGATCGTTCGTGGTCCAAACATTGTCTGTGGTTACGAGGAAATTCCTGCGACGCACCCTGTAGGCAGAGCGAGATGTGTGCTGAAAGATGGTGTTGCCGCCCGTGTGAGTGACGAATCGCTCATACGGCTGTTGACCTTCTTCCAGCGCGAGATCGTTCGCAAAGGGGCAGACGGGTTTTCGTGCTGGCTTTGGAAGTATCGGCTTGCGACCGGCTCCAACAGGCACTGTCGGCAGGGCTAGAACCGTACTCCGGCAATCGGTAACCAGCGTGCTCGACACCACCCCTGGTGACGGCCATGCCATGGGAAACTGAGCATTGGCTACGGCCAGGCGAATGCGATGTCCCGGTTGGAACGTCCATGTCGTGAAGTGCAGTGGTATGTCGATGTCGTAACTCTCTCCAGGTACGAGCGGTCGACCTGGTAGACGACTCTCGATGTGACACCCATTGATGAGCGCCCCGGTCACCAAAGACACTTTCCCGTTCGGCGCGACGTCCTCGAGTCGGACTGCCCAGTGCGCTAGCTTCGAGTCGCACGTGACCTTGAGCTGTGCCTTCGGCATGCCGATGATCTGGAGTGGTTGCTCGAGAACTGCACTGTCGTAGCACAATCCATGTGAATCGTCGGTTCTGGTGTCGTCCGTGTTGTCCCCCCACCACCAGCCGATTGCCGTGCCGCTGCCGGCGGTGCTCGTCATCCGATCAAGACCACGCTTCCCTGGTCGGCTGGTGAGCTTGCCACCTTTGGACGGGTAGAAGCACTTCTTCCGAGCGCCCCTCACCGGCCAATCGACTACGCGCCATTCCCCAGGACTCGTCTCCTGGTCGATATTCGGCTCGTGTCCATCACGGACGAAGACAGTGAGTTTGCGCTTGCTCCGGGACGGGCGACGCGCCTGGCTGTTTTCGCACATGATTGGATGGAGCCAGTCGACAACTTCATCCTGCCATTCGAAGTTGGGACCTGGCACAGCGTCATCCGGCGAGGAGTGGGCTCCAGGTCCGATGTCTGCTTTGACGGGACCTGGGAGTTTCTCCAGCAGCCGCACGACAGTGTCTCGGTAACCGTCCAGGAGTCCGCCGAGCAGGTAGACAGGGATGTCGATTTTGTCGTAGCCCTGAAACATCAGCGATTTCTCGCGCCAGAATTTGCCGTCCCGCTGGTTGGCGAGATAGGTAAACAGCCACGGTGTTTGATTGAAACGATCGCGGAAGTAGCGTTCGTCAATCTCGTACCGAGGTGTTCGTGGCAGAGCGAGCTCATGGTTGATGAAGATGTGGTACGGGTCGAAGTGGAGCACTCCGTCGACGTAGTGCAAGTCGTCGTGATAGAGGTCGTCAGACGAATGCATCGGGATTATCGCCTTCAGTTGCGGTGGCTTGCGCATCGCGACTTGGATGGAATTGAATCCGCTCCAGGAAATGCCCCACATGGCGACGTTACCATTGGATTCCGGTAGCTCTGCGAGCTGGCGGATAATCTCTTCGGCGTCGTCGATTTCGGCATCGGAGTATTCGCGGGGAGGGGTAGGTCCTGAAGATCCGCCGGTCCCCCTGATGTCTACCTTGACCGTGATGTAGCCTTTCTTCGCGAAGTAGGCATAAGTCGAGTAGTCCAGAAGGACGAATGTGTCATCTTTCCTGTAAGGAAGAAGCTCGAGAAGCACGGGGAATTTCTCGTTGTTCCGTCTGGCGATCGGCATGAAGATGGTGGTTGCGAGCCTAGTGCCATCTGGCATTTTCAGCGTGCGCTTCACCAACTCGAAAGCATATCTGGACGCGCGACGTGGTGTCCGCCTGCGCCCGGAGGGTGTCTTGCTCATGTGCGAGTCCTTGGGCGGAGCCTGGATTGGGCGGGATGTGATTTAACGGATGTTCAGACGTCTGGACATCGCGCAGATATCTGGATGAATCGAGGTACTGGTACGGGAGATGGAGTGTTGGCTGACTTTGTTTTCCTGAAATCGTGTACTAGCGGTATTGTGTTTAATCTATAGTTTCCAGGTGTTTATCAGCAAACATCCGAAGCTTATGTTCTGCTCAAGATCTCATCTTTCGCGTAGGCGATTTTCGTAGCTCCACACATCGACGATCTGCCAAGAACAGCTTGGAAACAGGTGGGTGGAGAGAGCATTTGAGTTTAAAGATATTGATAGTTGCGCTACCGGCGCTATATCAGAACATAACTCAGACCGAAAAACTCACAAATGCTTAAAAGCCTTTTAGTACTGGTTTTATGGCGTTCAGAGCAGAACAGGCGGCTGTTTATGATTAGTTGAGATCAGTCGCGCGAACATATACGGTGGGAATTGAACTTTCTTTTCCTCATCCTGTCACGGAATCTCTCTCAGACACACAGCCGACTCTTTGTGAGCACCGCCACTGAAGCACAAGTCCTTAACTGAGACTTGTGAACTGGCATCGGGCTGCACTGTGTCGTGAGAGATTCCTGACAGGGTGGGGAACGGGGTTTTGTCCAAACCGAAACCGACAACCAGACTGGAGAACACCATGTCCAAACCGACCACCCCGACCGACCCCACCTTGGTCCGTCAGGGCCGCATCGAGAGCCTCAAGACGGCCGCTGGCACCACCGCCACCGAGGAACACGGCAACTCGCCCCAGCGCACGACCACGGTCCAGGCGAGCCTGAGCGTGACGAACGCCGGCGACGGCAAGACGACCAAGGACAACGCGGCCGTCACCGTGACCATCGCGACGACCCACGAGGAGACGCCCGACGCGCCCGCCGGCAAGAAGAAGACCAGCGACGCCGCGTCGTGACGACATTGCTGGCATCTGAGCGAAGGTAACAGCTTAGACGTCAGCCGCTGAAAGCCTACCTTTCAGCAACACACGCCCACCAGGATTCCACCTTCGAATCCTGGTATACGGATGCATGCCCGAGAGGCTCAAGGGGCCAGTCTGTAAAACTGGTGGCTTATAGCCGACGCAGGTTCGAATCCTGCTGCATCCACTAAACGCTCCGAAAGAGCGGCCGCTAGAAGGTGAGAAATCAGCCTTCGACCAACCGACGGTAAAACTCGGACCAAGCACTCATACGTACGCCTTATTCAAACGCTTCGAGAGAGGTGGCCGCTAGAAGGTGAGCAATCAGCCTTCGACCAACCGACGGTAAAACTCGGACCAAGCCAATAACCACGCGGCATACCAAATCCACATCCAAGTGGAGGCGGTCGCGTGCTGACATATCGGGCCGCGGCGTACCAAATTCCCTCTCCTAAAAGGGGATTTCGGTCACGCCGCGTCCTGAACCAACAACCACGCTGTATGCCGAATCCACATCCTGGTGGTGGAGGTTGCGTGCTGACATAGCGGGCCGCGGCGTACCAAATTCCCTCTCCCAAGGGGATTTCGGTCACGCCGCGTCCTGCGTTTTTTTTCTTCTTGTTCTTCTTCCTTGAACTATGATAGAAGGTAGTATGCCAACAACCGACCAAACCGACCGGCAGACGGATCTCTTTGGTAATTGGTTGGAGGCGGACGTGTCCAATGGCTCCTTAAGGCTGATTTGCGAACTTCGGTGTAGGGAGTTCAGTTTAGTTAACCGCTCAAACGGAGAGAGCTTGAGCGACTGCGAGTAAACACTGTTGGACGTAACGATCCAACGGTGTTGCTCCCGCTGCGTTTAGTGCGTCACCCTGAGGCGACCAAGTATGTGGACCTGGGAGCAGAGTGCACATCCCTGTAACTTTGTTCACGGGGTGAACGTCATGCTAGCAGCTTGCCTACCATGTCTCCTGGGCGCTCTGAATGGCTTATTGTGAACTTCTGCCTTGAATCACCCTAGCGTGAAAATCATCTCGTTGTACAGCAAGTTCACTCGTATGCCGGTCAGTCCTCCCAGCAATTGGCTACAGTCGATTTTTTTGAGGTAACTGCTGCGCTGCAACAATGACGTGCGAAAACTGGCGTAGTAAAGGGAACCTGCTTGTCTCTGGCTATGGAGGTCGGCGGTCCGTCAAGGAGCTTTCTGCGCTCTGCGGTCGAGCTGCCACAACGGTGGAAATCCCTGAGGCGGCACCCGCTGTTCTCGATTTAGAGCAAACTCATTAGTAACCATTTATATGTCCAGCCAGCATAGCGTTTTGATCTATGGCTCAATATCTGCATCTGGCTTTATACAATTTTCTATATCGCATACGACAAAGCCGCTAGGGTGCTGTTGGCGCAAATCTAGCTTAATTCTGGATTGGAGCTGTTCTGCGTTTTGCCCAATAACTACCCCATATTTAGGTTGTCGCCACGCCTCTTGGCAGCCGGTACGTGGCTTTTGGTGTTCAGTTAAAAGGTGGAATGAGTTTGCTATGTGCTGCGCTAGCTAGCGTGTTGTCTATTTGAATAAGTGGCGGTTAAGGTGTTGGTACCCCTTCAACCCTTCCCTCGGCAAATCAGCACAAACCAGCAACCCTTAAGCCAGCCAGAGTTACAAACTCACCAAACCCTTAACTGCGCACTGTGCGTTTCGGGTTGGCTGCTTTGTTTGCTGATTAGTCGATCGGAGGAGCGAATTGGCGGTACGCGTTCAGCATCACTGCTCTGTGCGCGTCTGTCTGCGGGCACATCCGTTCCCGCACAACCACCTACTCGAAAAGGATCGAACACATGTTGGAACTCGTCATCGGCGGCGTCGTGGTCGGCGGACTCCTCCTCGTCGGGGCGCTCGTCGTTTGGTATGGCTTCTTCTTCCAGACGGAGCAGCAGACCGTCCGCTTCGTCAAGCGCTTCGGCGACCTCAAGAAGATCGCCCGCGCCGGCCTCGGACGGAAGATGATCTTCATCGACTCCGTCAGCGAGCCGTTCAGCCTGCAGGTCGCCCAGGAGGACATCTCGGAGACCGTCCTCGACAAGAACGACGTCCCCGTCCACATCACGTGCTCGGTGCTGTTTAAGCCCGGCACCACGGATGAACAGTTGAAGAACGCCTACTTCACGCTGAGCAACCCCCGGCAGCAGATCAAGTCGCACGTGGCCAACGCCCTCCGCGCCAAGTGCCGCACGATGGACTTCAGCGAGATCCTCGCGAAGCGCGACGACATCAAGACGTACGTCCGGGCCGAACTGCAGCACACGATGGACACCTACGGCTGGCAGATCGACGACGCCCTGGTCCCGTCGGCGCTGCCGGACAAGTCCGTGCTGGACGCCATGAACGCCAAGGTCGCCTCGGTGCAGCGCAAGGAGACGGCGACGAACGAGGCGGAAGCCGAGTACACGAAGAAGGTCCGCGCCGCCGAAGCCGACGCCAAGGAGATGGAGCTGCACGGTAAGGGCGTCGCGGCGCAGCGCATCGAACTCGCCAAGGGCGCGAAGCAGTCCGTCGAGACGCTCAAGGAGGCCGGCATCGATGCCCACGAGGCGAGCCGCATGGTCACGATGATCCAGTGGATGGACATGCAGCGGGATCTGGCGAAGGGCGGCAATACCAAGGTGGTCTTCACCAACACGCACCCAGCCGGCATCAACGACGTCGAGCAGGCGTTCACCAACGCCATGATGACGGCGGGAGAAGCCACCAAGACCGCGACCACGACCGGCAAGCAGGCCGCCGCGACGGCGTGAACGCAGTCCAGGTCACCGCGAGGTGAAGCCGACTAGCTAGCAACTGGAAGGCTCGCAAACGACCGAACCACACCTGTGGTCTCGGTCGTTTGCCCTTGTGTTTTCAAATACTAAAACGAGTAGTAAAAATAAAACAAACGGCAGGCGGAGAAAATGTCGGCTGATACAGCCGTTCTCCACCTGCGATCGGCTGAAGCACGTTTTCGTCACGGTTCCTTAGGACCGCTCCGGAACTGCTTCTTTGTCCGGTTCTTGTCGCCACGGCTGATGCACTCTTTGTGAGCCGGTCGGCGTCGCCATGGATTAAACACTAAATCTCGAGCAGTCCGTCGTTCTCTGATGGCTCACTTCTTGGGCCGATCGTCGTCCCCGCGTTCGTGCCGTTCTGTCCGTCTTGCCAGATAGAAGATCGCGCCGGCGAGAAGCACGCAGGCGAGCACCAGTGGCTGTTCGATCATCGACTTGATCAAGCTGAGGAAGAGCACCAGCAACGCTACGCAAATGACCGACATGATAATGCCGATGCCAAAGTCGTCTCCACCGCGAGGCATGTTCATCTCCTTACCAGCGTGTTTTTTTCACCAGACCGACAGTTCGCCGGTCCAAAATCGCCAATCAAAACCGGACGGGAAGTCAGTCTTCCCGTCCGGTCAGGAGCCTTCGAAACTGATGGGCGACTCGGACGGTGCGTCGTTCGGGCTCAAGCTCAGCCGCCTTTGACGATCCGCCAGCCGCCCTTGCCGTCCAGTTCCAGCACTCGGCTGTGGTACTGACGCAGGCTTTCGCGGTGACCGACCGAGAGGAAGGTCGTGCCGCTTTGCTGCAGCGTGGTGTAGAGGAGCGCTTCGTTGGCGGGGTCCAGCGCGCTAGATGCTTCGTCGAGGATGGCGTACTTCGGCTTGTTGAGCACGAGACGCGCAAATGCCAGGCGCTGACGTTCTCCAGGCGAGAGGACATCAGACCAGACCTTAACCGCGTCGAGCCCACCGTCTTTGGCGAACTTCTCGATCAGTCCATCGAGGTTGACGGTCTTCAACACCTGCCGAAGCTCATCGTCGCTGACCGTGCTGTTGGCGTTGGGGTAGGTCAGCTGCCATCGCAACGAGCCCAGTGGCAGGTACGGAATCTGGGGCAGGAAGAACATCTCGTCGGAACTGGGCGTGTAGACTTCGCCCTTGCCGGCATCCCACAAGCCGCCTATCACTCGCAGCAGTGAGCTCTTTCCAGCACCCGAGGGCCCGACGAAGAGCAGGCTATCGCCAGGAGTGACATCGACGCTGACGTCCGTCACCAGCGTCCGCTCGTAATTGGGCGTCATCATTGTCACGAATTGGAGCTTCACGTTCTTGCTCTCGTGATGCGTCATGCGCGGATGTTCCGGCGTGCTGGGCGGGTCTTTCTGATCGAGCACATCCATGAAGTCGCCCAAACGATTGACGTTGGCGGCGAACAGAGAGAAGGTCGCGAATTCGGCGACGAACAGGCTCAATGCCGCCAAAATTTGCGCGAAGGCAGAGTTGGCTTGCATGATGTGCCCGAACGAAATGCCACTACCGTCGGTGAAGTACAGGGGTGCCAGGATGAAGATCGGCAACACCACGACGAGGTAGTCGTAGCCCTGCGTGAAGAATCCCAGGTTACGCTGCCAGCGGATGAGGAAGTTGTAGTTCTTCACCACTTCGGCAAAACGTTCGCTCAGGCTCTTCGCCTCCATCTCCTCGCCCTTGTAGAAGGCGATCGCTTCCGCGTTATTGCGCACGTGGACAGCCTGGTAGCGGAAGTTGGCTTCGAACTCTTCTTGCTTGTAGTTGAGCCCGATCAGCCTGCGTCCGAAGAGTATCGTCACGACCGTACCGACGACCGAGTAGATAATCACGGTCATCGAGAGGAGGTGCGAAATGCTCCACAGCACGGTCGCGAAGGACAGCACCGTGATCAACGAGTCGAGGACGATGAGCAAGAATTTCAACGCACCCTGTGTGAAGAGCTTCACGTCTTCCGAGATACGTTGATCTGGGTTTTCCACCGAACCGAGCTGCGAGATCTTGTAGAACTTCCGGTCTTTGAAGTAGCGAGTCATGATCTCGTTGGAGAACCAGTCTCGCCAGGCGATTCCGAGAAGGTCGCGGACGTAGCGGTAGAGCACCACGATCGGAATGCCGACGATGAACACCGAGGCGAGGATCGTGATGGCCTGCCAGAACTCAGGCACTTGCTTGACCTGGAGCGCATTGATCATGTCGCGGTTCAAGAACGTGAGCAGCACGTTGAGACCGTTGACGGAGAGGAGAAGCGCGATCAGGATGCCGAGCAGCCGCCATCCTCTGTCCATCCACTTTCGGGTGAGCCAGAGGTAGGCTGTTGGCAATGCCAGGGCGCCCACTGTTGTCCAGGCCGCGAACGCCAATCGGTGGGTGGTGACCCAGGCCGATGGCAGCTGTTGGATGATGGACGCGGGCCAGATTTCATCGAGAGCCCCGCCGACTGCGACGCTGAACGCCACGTACAGCCCCCAGGCGGCGGTGAGGAGGAATACCAGGTAGCCGGCTAGAAGCCATTTCTGGTTCGGCCCGGACGATTGCCAATAAGGCTTCGTCATGGCGAAAACCCGCTTCACGAGCGCCCAGTCGAATTTATTCAGGTGTTGGTCTTTCATCTAAACCTCCACTATGTCTGCATGAGACTTGGATTAAAGTGATGTGGTGACAGAGGCAAAAGCGCGACCGGCTTTGATAACGCCGCGTCGTGTGCTCGACCGAAGAAAGGCTAATCTCGGTCAGTAATGGCTTTGTCTCTTTCGGAACGGTCAACACTCTCACTCTTCTTGCGAGCGAAAGTGAGTTACGACCACGATTCGAGAGTTGGTTCCGCTGTGTGGCTTTGCCTTTCTTGATTGGAGCGGAGTGAGGAAGTACTTTTGCTTACCAGTACAGACTCTGAGTGATAAAGAGATCAACAGCACGTCTGAGCAATATATAAACTCTTATTTACAAGCAGAAGTAACTTCGGAAGCTTCTGTTGGTAGTTAGAAAGAGAACTCAGGCAATATCTACATGTGACAACTCTAAAGTTCTTCATGCTTCACGCTAGTTCAGTCAGCTCTTCGAGCCTGCGTTGTGGCTGAAGGCGAACCGCACGTCGGCAGCCATTGGTTATCTCGTGGAGAACGTTCACCCGCGATGTTTTTGGGTGAGGACGAATGACCTCCAGGATTTCGTTTTAGGTATTAGTCGTAATAATACGAATGCACATAGTAGAGATATTTAAAAAAGGGCAGAGCCAGAGCCGTAAGCTCTGGCCTGCCCAAACGGAGGCGTGTCTCCACGGTCTCCCTGATGAGAAGGCGGTAGCCCGCCTACTTGAGCTTGTGGACCTCGACTTCGATGTGTCTGTCGGCCAGCGCCTTAGCGATCTGACCCTCCTCGGACGGCGGCGGCGCGCTGAGGTCGACGTCCGAGACGACGACTATCAGGCGGTTCTTCAGCGGCGACGACGTGGACGCGAACATCTTTGCCGCCTTGATCATCAGCGGGTCAGCTTCCGGTCCGGCGGGGAAGTAGAGATCGGTGCCACCGCGGAACTTGCCAGTGATCTCGATCTGGTCCAACTTCTTGTTCACGTCTTCCAGCACGGAGGTGACCGGAACCACCACATGCAGTTCCGTGTCGAACAGGAAGAGTCCGGCGACGAGGTCCGGACGACCTGCCTTCAACTCGGCCAGACGTCGTTCGACCAACTTTCTTGCCGCGTGCGCGCGGATGTTCTTCGGGTCGATTGGGAAGTCGTTGGACTTGTCACTGTCCAGCCGACTCATCATCGAGCCGGACACATCGACGACGAACAGCACCGCGTTCTTCGCCGCGGCGAACGCCTCCTTTCTCTCCGTATCGATGACCTGAGCGACCTTGGTCAGCGTGGACTTGGACTTCGTGAACACGTTGCGGAGTGCCTGCTCCTTGTGCGGCCCGGACGACATGACCTCGGCGGTCTTGAACTCCCGCGCGATGTCTTCTACGTCGTCCTGCAGTTGCCGGTTTGCCTTCTTGTCCTTGATTTCGGCGGACCGCGTGGTCAGGTCTTCCACCGCCCAGCAGGTGAGCAGTTCGGTCGGCTGGTCGGCGGTTTGCTTCGGCCAGAGCGGGACGTTCAGTTCGCGGGAGAGCGGCACCGCGGCTGCGCACAGGATGGCGAGCAGGAGGACGCCTCCGCAGATGAGGAAGGCGCTCTGCGGAATTCGGAACTTGGGGGACTGCGGCTGCGTGGGTTGGGGCTGCATGGGACTTTCCGTCGGGATTGAGTGAGAACGAAACGCGCCGCCGGCGCGATGCCGGCGGCGTTGGTCGAGTTACGGCTTAGGCCGTTCTCTGCGTCACTTCTTCTGCTTCTGCTGCTGCTGACCGTTGAGCGCCTTGTCGAGCGGGTTGCCGACCCCGCCCTTGAACATGTCCTTCAGGGCGACGGCGACGCAGATGCCGAACGCCACCAACAAGGCCAACGCGATGATCCGCTGCTTCATGGGAGTAGCCCTCACGTGTACGAGAACTGGTTGTAGTAAGCACACACTGCTTCTCGCGACCAGGTAGACGAGATCGGCACTAACTCTAAGCACACGCGTAAGCCTGCAGATCGCTGGGATCTGAGGAGTCGTTTGGTTGTGCTGGTTATGCTGAGTCGTTCTACCGAAGAATTGCGGAGATGAAGTGTGTTTCATAAACTAGACTTTAATTTGCCCTAATAACAAGCCAGGTCAGTTTTTTGATGTATTGAAACTGCGTAAAATCCCCACGATGTCCAGCTAGCGGTTCTTTGCGAGGTATCGGTTTTGATATTGGGTTACTACGATACAGAGTAGAGTTGGCTTGAATTTGTAGACGTTCACTGGCGGACGTTCTGAGGTCATCTCGGTGAGGACGATTGACGGAACATGCGTCGAAACAACAAATTCAAGTATTGGGTTAGTGCCGGACGTTACGAATTGCACTGGGAGCTGGTTTTGGAAACTTGAACGCGTTGGTGCTCGAACAGAGGTCCCTGACCGTTTCCGTTGCTTGCTCTCAGCGGCAATTGTGTCTAAACGTCCGGACGACTGTGGATAAGACAAATGGAATTGGAGCGTTACTGGTGTTTGGTCAGGCAGAGTCGCGGGCGGCATCGACCGCGACTCTGCCTGACGGAATTACACCCTGAGCTCGTCTCCGAAAATTAGGTCAGCGATATGCACTCGCTTCCAAGGAGAAGACCGCGACTCTCTGCGGTAGAGAATAACGTAGCCGTTAGGGATGGAAAGCATCTCGTATTGCCGCACCACTTCGAGATCGCTCAGACCCTCCAGCCTTCGTCTCATGGCGAGGATGACAGCTGAATGTCCGACGACGGCCTGGTTGCCTTCGAAGTTGTTGATCTCCGTCTCGGCCACCTCGTCAACGCGCTCGAAGAGATCGAAGTAGTTCTCTCCGCCTGGCGGCCGATATTTCAGAACGCCGAGGCGTCGGAAAATCTCATCTTCGCCCGGATGCAGCACGCGCACGCCTTCGTAGGACAGGTTCCAGAAGACGCCGTAGCTGCGCTTGTTGAACCGTTTGTCTACGAGCCGTTCGATCGGGTAGGGGAAGCAACCGCAGATAGTGTCAGTCGACTGCCAGACACGAAGGAATTCGCTCTGCCAGATGCGCTTGAGCTGGAAGGTCGGAGGGAACACTTTGGCCAAGATTCGACCGGCGCGGAGGCAGTCGAGCTCGCCCTGGCTTGTAAGTCCGACGGTTTTGTCAGAACCGGTTATGGCGTAGTACAGTGCGCTTGTGGCCTTTTCGATTTCGACATTGGCTAAGGTTTTGCCATGCCGAATGAGCGCGAGGTATTGGGGTTCGTCCATTCGGCGTCCTCCCTGTTGCTGGTTTTCGGCGACTTTGTAGAGCGGCAAGGATGAGCGAGCGGGTCTATCGGCGGGTGCAACGACTGCCAGAATTGACGTGGTACCGTGCATGGTGCCGCGTTAATTCTTGTGTGGAGGCCAGTTGATGTGTCGGAGCCGAAAAACCAGTTGTGGAATGAAGTTTGGGTTATGCACCTGAATTTATGGCAGTGCACCTACCTCAAACAAGCGACGTAAACAAAAAACTCTTTTTCGATCTCGAATCTGTCATCGATGAGCTTTCAACCAAGCTTCGCTAGTCATAAAGGCAAATGCTAATGCCGCTTGATAAGCTGCTAGTCAAGTGTCTCTGCGATAGCTGTGGTGTCAAAGACGAGCCGCGCTAACGCTGTGTTTTCAAGAGGTTGCCTGCTTCGCCTATATATCAACATTAGGGTAAATCAAGCTTTCTGTCTCCAAAAGCATTGAACATACAGTCTTAGTCTTCGTAGTTTTGGTGATTGCTTAAGTATCACAACTCGTTTTTGGTCGTCGTTTAAGTAAAAACCCTTCATACAACCTCTCACCAAGACAGGAGCCATGGCAGCTTACAGCTGTTGTTGCAAGCTGTCATCTTTCTGGAGGCGAACTATGGCCAGGAAACATTTGGGCGTTTACGCCAACGTTTTATCGCGAGTTCGTCAGGCTCTGTCTTCGGACGTCGACCTGAGGGAACCGTTTCAGAACGAAACCGACTTTGCCAGATTCAGGCGAACGGTTGAAGACGGACGCCGCCTTCTTCCTTCGCGTTACCACTCGATCTACGTCGACGTCCTCAGTTCTGCGATCGTCCAGGCTGAGCGGACTGCGCGCAGAGGCGGCGTAGCATCTCGCATTCGCGTAATCAACCAGCTCGAGTCGGTCTTTTCCACACTCGCGCAACCGATCGTGCAACTCGCTAGCAACCAGCAGTCTGACCAGTTGATGGCTTTCCAGGCGCTGGTCAGCAACCTCTACCGACGGTTCATGGACGACCCGAAGGTTCGAGGCGGGGCACGCAAGACCCTGCGCTGGCCTGAGATTGACCCGCTCGCCTTCTTTGCGATCGGCAAAACTGATGCCTTCACGTTGTCGGCTTCGCCGGAGCTGCAGGTCTCGTTAATCGCGAAGCCGGCTTCGCATGCCAATTTCGTCCCTCTGTGGTTGATCGACGGGCATGAAGTCGGCGGTCACGTCATCCACGAGGCGGTTGTCGGTTTCGAGGCGGAGATTGGCGCTGCCATGCAAGGAGCGATTAAGAAGGCGTTTCGCATGCGGACCATCAGTCCCAGTACGACGACTGTGAAGATGCGCAGCAGCGGCTCATTTCTTGCACGGTGGAGAAATGTGCAGCTGGAGGGCTTCATGCTCCAGGTCTTCTCCAAGTGGGTGCCTGAGCTTTGCGCCGATGCCTCGGGTGTCCTCAACATGGGACCGATGTACGCCAACGGGGGCATGTTCGTCCTGGCAGCTCACGATCCGCGACCTGCCAACCGTGCTCTGTTCGCGCCTGGCATCGGAGCAGACGAGCACCCGGCCGACGTCCTTCGCGCTCTCTTCGCCATCGAGATGGTGGAGCGGCTGCCGATCGACCAGCGCAAGGAATACGGACAAGCGCTTCGGAACAGGCTCACGGAAGCTTGTGGTGGTTCTCTGCATGAGAATGTCGTGTTCATGGACGACTCGCAGACGGTGTACGCAGAGGTCAAACTCAGCGACATTGCTCAGATCCTGGCGGTTCTGGCGGATACGTTAAGCACGACCAAGCTCAAGTGCCTCGGCGATCGCTCGATGACGGAGCTCATGACCTGGGGCAACAAGGATGAGACCACAACGGCTAGAATCGCCAGAATTCTGCCCCGAGGCTTCAACTTCACCGACGTGCTCGAAGCGCGGCACGTGGTAGCAGCGGCGGTGCTCGCTTGCGAGCAGTCGTCCGACAAGCCCGATTTCGTGCGGATTTCCCAGCGCATTCACGACAACGCAGTTTTGCTTCTGAAGTCTCTGTACGAAGAACAGTGCCTCCTGTGCGCTATTCCCGAGTACGGAGAAACCCGACGTACTGACGCGATCAGTCTTGCTAACCTGGCTCGCCTGGTCAAGAACCTGAGCTCTCGGTAATGCCGATGTTCACGAGGACGAAGAAATGAGACGCAAGAGACGAGGCTGCCCGAGCGTTCGGGTGGTCATGTTTCCGAAGGACACCAACCCTTCACTTCGGATCTTCGGCGGCACGATTCTCAGCAACATCGACATTGCTGGTGTCACCGCCGTCCGAAAGATCTGTTCGCACCGATTCGTGACTGTAAGTTTCGAGGAGGTCGATTTCAAGAAGCCGGTCCATGTCGGCGATGTGCTGACCTGTTGGTCGGAGGTAACTCGCGTCGGCAAAACGTCGATCACGACGCAGATTCGCGTCGATGTCGAGCGTAACGGCAGCTACATTCCGGTGACCGAGGGAACGGTTGTGTATGTCGCGGTTGACGACGAGGACAACCCGATAGCAATCGAGTCGGGCATCACCCGGTACGGGCGCCAGTTGCGTAGCCGGCTTGTGGCCGAGGCGGCCGCCGCCGGATCGACTGGTGCCACCACCCTCGAGCCGACCAAAGACGACGTGATTCGCAGCAAGAGGCGAGGCTGCCCGGCGGTTCGCATTGTCATGTTTCCGAAGGATACCAATCCTTCCAACCGCATCTTCGGTGGTGTGATTCTCAGCCATATCGACGTGGCCGGGGTCACTGCCGCGCGAAAGATCTGCTCGCACCGCTTCGTTACCGTCAACTTCAAGAAAGTGGTGTTCAAGAAGCCGGTGCATGTCGGCGATGTTCTGACATGCTGGGTGGAGATCACTCGAATCGGCACCACCTCCTTGACTGCGCACATCCAGGTCGATGTAGAACGGGATGGCAAGTACATCCCGGTCACTGTGGGCACGGTGGTCTATGTCGCTGTCGACAACGACGACAACCCGCTCCCTATCGATTCCGGACTGACTCGTCACGGGCGCCAGTTGCGGCGAAAGCTTGCGGAGGCACCGTCGACGGATAGCGCTGATTCCAGTGCGCGGCCGAAGGGCGAGGGCAAAGTTGTCCATCGTCGAGGTGGCTGCGGAGGTGGGTGCGGTTAGTGGTGGTCTGTTGGTGGGTGACATGGGCAAAGGCGCCCACGTCACCCACCGGCTAGATCATCGGAGGAATACAAATCAGCCGGTCCGAACGGACTCCGCCGGCTTGATTTGTCTCAAAAACCAGCTACTATACAACGTCGGATGATTTGCTCTGTGTATAATCGGTGCAGGCGTTTATCTGGAATCGACGAGATGAATTCATCCCAACAGTCTGCTCGAAAGGTTGCCGGTACAATCAGGCACCGATTAGTGCTCGCTATTGATAATCTGAGGCTGAAAGACCGGCTTGTCATTCAAAAGGCCCTTGTATACGCTGAGGAGCAATACGAGGGCTTTCGTGAAAAGACAAAGAGCTTCCCTGATAGGGGCGTGCCGCTTATCGTTCATCCGATGCGCATCGCTCTGATACTGATTGAGGAGCTGGAACTCAAGGACACGGGAGCGATAGTAGCGTCCCTGCTCCATGGTCTTATCGAGCTTAAGCGCGACAAGATCACGATCGCCGATATGGAGCGCATGTTCGGAAGACCGATTGCCATGCTGGTTTCCATACTAACCAAGCCACCTATACCAGCGGATATCTCGATTGAAGAGAGGAATCAGAGACTGAATATTTACTATCGCCGCATCGAGCAGGCTAGCGTTGTTTCGAAGTTGGTCAAGCTGTGCGATCGACTCGATTCTGTGCGAGAAGCGCCTGAATGGCTTGATGTGGAACGCCAGAAGGAGTATCTGGAAGAGACCCGCTCTGTTTACCTTCCGATCGCAGAATCAACCGACTCATATCTCTTCGAAGAGCTGACCACTGCTTGTGAGGTGCTCGAGCTGTCAGTGTACCCGGAGCGTAAGTTTGGTGCCAACAGCTAGTGGGCACCATTGGTAGTGCCGATCTGCCGACTGATATCGGTTTGCAACTAGAAGATGCTTTTCTGAAAGCCGTATTCTAGCGCTTCTTGATACTGCTCGTCGGTAAAACCTTTGCAGAGTCCGTTCAACTCATCAAGGAAAATGCGGTCCTTATCCGGCAATTCGAAAGTCGAACCGGACGGATTGTCGTTGGACCATCGAAACACAAGTCGGCAGGCATTGTCGAACAACGCTTTCGCCCGATTCCACGCCGAAGCGTATTGCCGGTCTGTGAATCCCGGTACCCTTGACTTGAGCGTTTCAACGGCTTCTTTTTTTGAGAGTTTGTCGGTTTCTTTCTTAAACAGAACAAAAGCACCGGTCAACAGCTCAAGCTTCTCAGTGGCGGTTTTTTGAGCCATGGTTCAACCTTGTGACGAGTGGTTGGCAATATTTTATGCCAGTTCAATAGACATTCAAAACCTATTTTTGCTTGCCTAAGTTGTATTCGGAAATGGCGCGACTATTTTTATGAGACTGAGCGCGACCTTCAGGAATCACTTTTACTTGTCGGTTTGTCAGGCCACAGCTTATGGACCAATCTTTCCATAAATGGCAGCGGTCTTCGGCTTATAGCGGCCGTTGCCGCCCGCGGTGTTTTCGTAAGTACCACTGTGAATAGATCGCTTGCATTGCTCGCCTTCAAACCGGCTATTGTGCTGTTCTCGTTGGCCGGCTTTTGCTCCCTCAATGTCCAGCCTTCCTGGCTGTACTGGCTCTGATAGAACGAATAAATCTCAATGAAGCGACTGATGTGCGAACAAGGCATTTCCACGACGATCTTGTTGTAGGTGGGTTGGATGCCCCTTTGGCGCTGCTCGTCCTCGGTCAGAATTATTCCACCCGGATAAACCGGCACTTCAAAATCTTCGTCCACAGTTGCAGTCTCTTGCTCGGAGTCGTAATGCTTTTTTTCCCTGAGATTGGAAAGCTAGACATCATCGCGGCGACATGAAAAGAATCCGGACATGTTGAAATCATGATTTGAAAAATGCCTCTGAGACTACTTCTCTGTGTCTATGCAGATTTTGATCCGCCCACGCATTAGCATTAGGCTGGGTTAAACCAATTGATTCAACTCCAGGAGACAAGACGACGGCTCAAATAAACGTTGACTGATTATCAACCCCTTCCGACGGCTCGACGAGCTTTCGGTGTAATTCGCTTTGTTGTTCGAGCTTTACCTGATCCTCAATCAAGGAGTCTCACATGCGTTCCCTTCCCAGCATTTCTGCGTCGTTAGAACTTGCGCTCAAATTCGTGGTCTTCGGTGGTGTTTTGTACTGGCTTGGAATTTACACGCCGGTGTGGTCGTTCTTCGGCGATGGTGCGGTCATCTCTTGCGGCTGTTATGTTGGATTCAGAAACGGATTGGTCAAATCTAGTTTTCTCACGCTGAAGCTACTTGGCTTGACGCTTTTGGTGCTCGTCGCTGCAGCCGGCATTGGAGTTCATTTGCTCGAGATCCCCAATACGGTCTTCGGGCGGCTATTTTACTTGACACTGATGTTTTACCTCGGCTTTGGAATCGGTAGAATTGATGCACGAAAGCCGTTTGCGGCGAACCGGCATGCGGATCGAATCTCCTTTTCCATTTCTGTGACAAGACGCTTGGATGGGAAGAAATAGCAGCGGCGCTCCTGTAATGGAGCGCTCTTGTCTTTTCGAAAAGGATGTGGCGAGCGGCTTCAGCCGCCGTTCGCCGCAGTCTTTGTATCTAACATTCGTTCGTTCCAACGACTTTTATGTCCACAAGCAATGGGTTTCAGTGCTTTCATGGGGTGTTGAATTTTACATCCTCAACTTTTAGCTCTCTCGCCGCTGAGAACGTTCACTTGAGGACGTTTTTTGCAAGACTAATAAGCCAGGTTATGGCGTTAAGCCGGGACCGCCGGCTTCCAGCCGGCTCCTAGACTAAAGCTTCCAGCAAGTAATGGCTACTGTAGAGTCCGCTTGGTGAGGACCATTGATAGTCAATTTTCGCGAAGGCGGGCTTCAAATGCCATTCGTCACGTCCATAACTGACTATCCTTTACTTTCTGTAGACGTTCACTGGCGGACGTTTTGAGGTCATCTCGGTGAGGACGATTGACGGAACATGCGTCGAAACAAGTTTCCAAAACCAGCTCCCAGTGCAATTCGTAACGTCCGGCACTAACCCAATACTACTTTCTTGAATTAATATTATAGACAGTAGTAAAAACGGAATTTGCGAAAACGCAGAGAGAGGAGTGTCTCTCTGCATCTTCAGCACCGGTGCGCTAGCCGCGGCGATTGGGATTCGCCGGGCATCGCGTACCAATGTGTCCGACTTTACCTCCAAGTCGCCGTCATTCGGAAGTGCTTCTGGCTGGGCACTTCAGGATGGCGAGCGCTGTCCAGTCGATTTGCACGGTGCCACCGCGAGCGGTGTGCTTATCCTTGAAGGTTTGTAGGCTGTTCCAGCAGGCGTCATCGATGAACACCAGCCCGCTGAAGTCTACTGTCAGCGCCGTGGTTTCCGGAATTTCTTCCAACGCTTCCGCCAGACTCGGAAGACACAGGAATGTCGCGGACCCGGTCAGGGAAAGCATGTGTTTGGTATCGCTCTCGGTTCGGAGCGCAGTCTTGAACTTCGACATGGTGAAGAGCAAGCTGAGCAACGCGAGAATGGTACCGACGATGAACCCGGTGAGCAGGTCCGTACAGACGATCAACCCCGCGGTGACGAGGTAGATTGCCACCTGTCGCGGCCCCGAGACCCGCAATTTGCGCACCTCCTTCAAGTCGATGAGCTTGAAGCCGGCGAACACCAGTAGCGCTGCCAGGCTTGCTGTCGGAATGATGTCCAGCGCTGCTGGTGCCAGGAGCACGATGAGCAGAATCCACAATCCCGAGAAGATTGCGGAGAACCTGGTTGTCGCGCCGGCTTCGAGATTCACCGAACTGCGGGCGAGTACGCCGGCGATCGGAAGTCCGCCCAGAAAACCGCAGATGATGTGCCCGATGCCCTGCGCGACCAGCTCCTTGTTGTGACGGGCTCTGGGACCATGGTGCATCTGGTCAACCGCGTTGGCGGTGAGCAACGTCTCCGTGCTGTTCAAGAAGGCGATCGTCAGGGCCGTGACGATGACTTCGTAGTCCGCCAGTTTCAAGAACGCATCCAGCGACAGGAAGGTCGTCGAGCCTGCGATGTTCTCCGGTACGTCGACGTGGCTTATCGGCAGTCCGAAGTACCATGCTGTCAGCACCGCGCCCCCGATAGCGGGCACTGCCGGCGGGATGTGCAGCACCTTGTCGAGCTTGAAGTACTTCCACATGACCAGGACGGACAGCGTGAGCGCGCTCACCGTCAGCGCCCAGAAGTGCTGGTTGAGCGGAAGCTCCCAGAGTGCCGTCACCGATTCGGGGATGCTCAGGAGGTTCGGCAAACCGCCGTTCTTGGGCTTGAGGTCCAGGAGCGAGTTGATCTGACTGAGGACGATCAACAGACCGATGCCTGACAGGAGTCCCTGGATCAATGCCGGTGGCATGGCTTTGAACCAGCGACCCATGCGCAAGGCTCCTGCCGCGATCTGGATGACCCCGCAGAGCACGATTGCTACACCGAGCGCCGGTAATCCGTGCTTGGCGGTGAAGGCGACCACCAGAACTGTGATGCTCGCTGTAGGACCGCTGAGCATTAGCGGTACGCCCGTGAGCGGGGCGATGATCAGGCCTCCGACGATGCCTGAGATCAAGCCCATCGCCGGAGGAACCCCGCAGGCGTTGGCGATACCCAGGCAGAATGGCAGCGCGACGATGAACGCCACCGAGGATGCAAGGAAGTCCTTGGCGACGTTGGGGGTGCGCCCAACGAAGTGGTTTTTCTCACCCATACGTTCTCCGTTTGAGATCTTGTTAGAACATTGCGAATGCGAAGACGCGCTCCTGTTCGTTGAGCAGGAACTGCTGATAAGCGGTGCTGTACGTGGACAGCCCGTCGATGTTTTTACTCTCGCTGACCTGAAATCGCCTTCAGACGCGCATCAGCCGGCGATCGGGACCTCCATGATTGCGAGTTCGAATTAGTCTCCTGCGCTTTGCAGCGCGGAAATCAGAGGGTTTTGCGTTAGTAATGAGTTTCCTGGGTTGAATCGTGAGGTTTTGGTGAGTTCCTGGATAGGCAAACAACTTGGATCAGACCGACCCCTGAAGTCACCAGATGTTACGGAAGCTGAAATGCAAAAAAAGATGTAAGATTGCCGGATAGATCGGCGAAAGAGTTGAGCCTGCCGGTGTTGCGAGCTTCTGCAATAAATATCACTTGCGCTAATTCTCTTCGTGCAACTGCGCAAACCAAGATGGCTGAAGGTTAGAAGCAAGATTGAATGCCGAAAAATGGCTCAAAAAGTAAGTGAAGGCTTCGTGCAAGTGTTCGTCTGGGTCGTCCAGAGCAGATCCTGTCCAGGCTCTGTTGTCCTTGTATTTCGGATTTGCCGCAACGGCGGCGGTGGTGTCACATTCGACACCACCGCCGCTCATTACAACTGCTCACTTCGTCCCGTCATCTTTTTCTTTCAGCTTGCGGCTGAAGACGAGATACAGTGAAGCGGCAACGAACACGCAGAAGCTGCTCAAATAGAGCGTATAGCTCACCCCCATGTACTCAGCCAGCCACCCGGCGAGCATTGCAGCCAGTGGTGCGAAGCCCAGCATGAATGTGGAGTACAAGCCCATGACGCGACCTCGATAGCGTTCGCTGACCGAGGATTGCACTAGAGAATTTCCTCCGCTGAGCTGAACGCTGACTGACGCGCCGGCGAGCGCGACCGCCACCACGGAGATAATGAGCAGCTTGGAGAAGGCGATTAACGCAATTGCGACCGACAGCGAGAGGCATGCAATCCCGATGCCGGGACGGAGAACTCTGCTGTTGCCGCGATTGGCCAACGCCAGGCTGCCAACGAGTGCACCGATGCCGGCGGCGGCCGAGATGAAGCCTAGCGTCGAGGCGGTACCACCGAGCACCTGGTCGACGACCACCGGAAGGAGGACGCCGTACTGGAAGCCGAAGAGGCTCGTTGCGGCGGACAGGAAGAGAACGGTTCGGACTTTTGGATCCATCAGAATCGACCACACGCTGCGATTGCCGGCTCCGGCGCTCTCCTGCTCTTCGGTTTTGGCGTTGTGCTCACGAGGCTTGACGGTAATCATGCCGAGTGAGATCAGCGCAGCGACGTAGCTCAGCGCATTTAGCGCGAAGCAGACAGTCTCTCCGAATACCCCGATGAACAGACCGGCCAGGGCGGGACCGATTGTTCTCGAAGTATTCCAGATAGCCGAGTTGATTCCGATGGCATTGGTCAATTCGCCTTTTTCGACCATGTCAGGTACGAATGATTGTCTGGCCGGCAGCTCGATTGCGGTGATCGAGCCGCGGATGAGTGCCAGGATTACCAACCAGGTGACGTTGATCAGACCGGTGAAAGTCAGCACTGTCAGCACCGTAGCTTCAATCATCGCCAGAATCTGGCTAATCACCAGGATTTTTTTGCGATCGAAGCGATCGGCAATGATGCCGCCCGGATATGTGAGTAACAGGAGAGGCAGACTTCCTGCGAAAGTCACCATCCCCAGTGCCGCGGCCGAACCGGTAAGCTTGTATACAAGCCAGCTCAGCGCGACCGACTGCATCCAGGTACCACTAAGCGAGATGACTTGTCCCCAGGAATAAACGCGGAAGTCGCGGTTATTGAGAGAGCGAAACGTTTGTTGCATCTCCTTCGCGACCCGCTGCACTAGCGAAGGCTTGTCGGGGTGTTTCATCGTGAACTCCTGAGCCCGAGTCATGCGTGCGGCAGGACTTTAGCTTCGAAAAGGACACAGCCACGAGTCGCTGGAGGCGATTGAAGCTGTCTGATTGAATTTGAAAAAGCTGCTTTGCGAGCTCGGTTTGATAGCTAAGCGACTGTAATAGTGATATGACGATTCAGGTTAGTAAGTGAACTACCGCCAATGCCATCGAGTTCGGTTAGTAATCGCTCAGAAGCGAGATCACAAGAGAGAAACAGCGTAGCGAAGCTATTACACAGCTCGAAAAAGCTCATGATTTTACTAAGTAACTAAGCTTTCTATTTTTTAAACAATATCGCTTGAGGGTTATACAGTTGAGCGCAATTTTGCCAACTGGTCTGGGAGAGCTGGAAATCGAGCGATGTGAGCCGCGCTATCTTTATCAAAACGCCAATAACTCGAAGATCGAATTGAGATGCTCAATAGTGCTTCTTGAAAACCGGCACTGCGGCTGGGTTTTGCTAATGACAACCTACCACATTAGTGATATGGATGGTACTATTGGTGTTGCCAATAGGTGCCGAAAGATCATAACGTCAGCTCGTTCTTGTTTCCCTAAACACAGAGTACGTCTAGAAGAAGCTTTCGCAAAGTTCGCAAATGGAGTTCTGCTCGGATCTTGGAGATCTGCGTGGAAGCTCTGTGTTTCTGCATCCCTTCCTCTGGACGGAGGTCCTCAACTGCTCAGCCTGGTGCTGACAAAAGGAAAAAACATGCTGCCCAACACAGCGGGTTTAGCCGGCAAAATCTCTCTTCGGGCAAGCGAGATTCGCCCTTCCAACATTCGTGATGCTGCCCGACTCGTTCAAGAAACCCCCGGCGTGGTCAATCTCGGCCAAGGATTGCCTGAGTACCCCGCCCCGCAATGTCTAAAGGAAGCCGCGGCCGCAGCTCTCTTCGCCGATCACAATCAGTACACGAACACATGGGGGCTACCGCAGCTTCGTCAAGCCATCGCCGACAAGATGCGGCGCTACAACGGTCTGGACGCCAACCCCGAACGGGAGATCACTGTCACGTGCGGTGCCAGCGAGGCGCTCAATGTCTCCCTGCTGTCGCTTATTAACCGAGGCGACGAGGTGATCGTGTTTGAGCCCTTCTACGAGAACTACCACCCGAACGTAGTGATCGCCGGTGGTGTTCCTCGTTACGTCCGGCTTCACGCACCCGATTACACGTTCGACCCTGATGAACTGCGGGCCGCGTTCAACGAGCGCACACGAGCTATCCTGATCAACACACCTCACAATCCCACGGGGCGTGTGTTCAGTCGGGAAGAGTTGACGGTCGTCGCCGACCTGTGCCAGAAGTGGGATGTGGTGGCGATTACTGACGAAATCTACGAGTACATGGTGTACGACGGAAATCGTCACATCAGTATCGCCACCCTGCCTGGCATGCGCGACCGGACAATCACGATCTCTGGTCTGTCCAAGACCTTCGGGATCACCGGCTGGCGACTCGGTTACGCAGTCGCGCCACCGACTCTGAGCACCGCGCTGCGGAAGCTGCATGACTACATAACGCTTGCCGCACCGTCACCTCTGCAGGTGGCGGCCATCACCGCTCTGAAGATGCCGGACAGCTTCTACGCGGAGATGTGCGCCAAGTACAAAGCGCAACGGGATGCACTGATGGTGGTGGCGCGTGAGGCCGGGTTTCAATTCCGCGCGCCGCAGGGGACCTACTACCTGTTCACCGACGTGACCCGGCTCGGCTTCGCCAACGACCGGGCGCTGTGGCACCATCTGGTCACCCGGTTCAAACTCGCCACCGTGGCCGGTTACTGCTTCCACCGTCCCGGCGTCGAGAGCAACAACATCAGGTTCTGCTACGCCAAATACCCGCAGACGATTCAGGCTGCCAGTGAGTGCCTCGCCGCATTCAAAGCCAGCCTCTCCAGCAGTCCGGTTGCATCCGGACTGGCACCGTCCACGGTGGCGCTTGCGATGGCGTCCACCTGAGCGCAGTCGCACCGCCCTTCGGTTCGGTCGGTTACACCTCAATCGCTAGATCGATTGGGTTGTAGCCGGCCGTTCCGGATTGGCGGCGGCTGCGTCGAGTACTTTGAAAGCAAGGACTCCGAGCCTCAGCCGGCGGAAGAGGACGACTAATCCGAGCGTTGGCGGTGAAGTCCGACTGCGATGCTCGAAAACGATTGCAAGAGCGGCGAGCTCTTGCGTTGTTTTTTATCGAAGATCTAGTCGTATATATAGTAGTTTTTCGACGCTTTTGTGAATGTTCACTTGAGGACGTTTTTGGCGCAGCCTCCGCGACGGTAACTCCGGGAACGGCAGTCTTCGGAGTGACTTTGGCGGCGGGCTAATAATCCAGTTTTTGGCGTTAAACTGGGACCGCGGCTTCCGTCCGGCTCCTCGAGGAATGAAAGCTACCGGCGAGTTAAGGCTAACATTGCGGAGTCGGTTTGGTGAGGACCATTTACAGACCATGATCCGAAGACCAGCTCCAGGTTGTCATTCGTCACGCAAACTACCTGGACCCGCTTTGGGCAAGCATTGCCGCACCTGCGAGACTGTGACGATCTGCCGGTTGGAGGTGTTAATAAAACTAGCTGCTTGAATTGGCGATTGGTGAAACGCTGAGCGGATGCAATTGGTGGCGTCTGCTAGAGCGCCTCGGGTAATTCTTCAAGTCTGAAAGAAGTTCTTGAGCGAGTAAGAATTCGGTGTTATCGACTTCTGGTCGGACTGGACCATCGCCCAGGAAATCCGATATCGCTAAATCCGGCAATACGTAATTGTTCGGGGTGGGACTGGCCATTGGAAAAGAAACCTCGAATAAGCGAGGGTAATATCCTAAGGCGGAAGATTTGACCAAATCTTGGCAGTCTCCAATAAATTTTGCCATTTCAACTGAATTTTTTGTGCAGGCTGTCCTCCGATGTTTTTCGGACGGCCAGCAGCCGCTTGGTAAACACGCAGCAGTTGGTGTAGGCACGCAGCGTGGCAAGTCGGCTTGGCAACAAGCCTTTCGCTGATTTCAAAGCGGCCATCGCTGAACCTAGAACCGTTTGGGATACGGAGAAATAATAATTATAAAATATAGTAAAGTGGGAATGAAGCCCAAGCGGCGAAGACTTGCTTCGCACGCTCGGGGTCCGGTCATGCCGGTTGAGGTTACTTCAGTTCGCGCTCATCAGCGCGTCCAGCGCGAGACGATGCGGGTCGTCGATGCGGGCGCGGGCTTGGTTTTCTTCGTGGTGCCGTTCTCGTTGTCCGGCACGACGAAGCTTCGGACCTTCATGTTGACGCCCGGATTGAGGACCACCCGGTCGAGATTTTCGCTGGATACGCCGGTGCCCTCGATGAGCCAGACGGTTCCGTCGCGCAGAACGACCCCCTTGCTGCGGCCGGCGATCTTCACCTTGGAGTTGTTGCCGCCGCTGATGACGAGGGTCACATCCGCTCCGTCCTGTGTCGAGAACACCGTCGGCTCGCCGAGGTAGATGGTGGTCTCCTGGTCGGTCGTGGACGGGCGAACCACGCCGAGCCAGCGCTCGTCGAGCGCCTCTCCGTTGAAGCGGATGCTGCCGTCCGTCACCTGGATGGGCGTGATGTCGGACTGGTTGTCCAGAACCAGCTTCTCGACCTGCTCGACCTTCTTCGAGTAAGCGGCGTACTCGGCCTTGGTGTTGAACTCGCGGAAGGTCGCGCCGGCTCGGGCGAGAATCGTGCCGCTGTCTCGTGCATCAACGTGGACTCCCGATTCGGCGACGATTCGGCCGCAGTTCTTGGCGTTGTACTTGGCCTGCCCTTCGAGGAAGAGCGTACCGTCGGCGAAGACGATGCCGCGACCGGCACCGGTGACTTCGAGCGACCGGCACGGCAGGCCGAAGCGATCGCAGAACGTGACCTTGCAGTTGTCCGGGCAGACGAAGATGAGCGAGCCGGACCACGGCAAGGTGACCTGCGTTTCGCCCTGTTGGACGACCTTGCTTGTCATCCACGAACAGTAGATGGGCTGCCCGCCCTGGAGGAGCGTGGCGTCGTCGGCGATGGCTATTGGCGACTTCTCCGGTTGGCTGACGATGCGGTTCGCGACGAACGCGTCCAGCCGCCGATTCTCCTGCAGGCGCTGAACATACGGCACGGTGACAGCGGCGATGCCGGCCACCGCGATGACCGCGAGGAGGAGACCGCGCCGGAGGCGCGTGGAAGCGACGAACTGAGTCATGTTCTACTCCGAGAGACGAGGTTGGTGCGAGAGGCTCACGCTGAGCCACATGCGTCGTGAGGCAGTGAACGGACAGAGTCTGCGCCCTGTCCGTTCGTCTTGGTTGGTTTCGGTCGGTCTGTCAGGCTGCCGAGGCTCGAATCAGCGCCTGGAACAAGGGCATGCTGTCTTCCGGATGGGCTTCCGGGTGCCACTGGACTGCCACCGCGAATGGGTGATTCGTCAGCTCGATTCCCTCGACCACCCCGTCGTCCGCGCGCGCGTTGACAACAAGCCCTTCGCCGAGCCGATTCACGGCCTGGTGGTGGGAGCTGAGAACAGGCTTGAGAGTGGGGGTACCGAAGATTTTGGACAATCGAGTGCCATCCACAAGGTTGACAGGGTGGTGTGGGTAATCCCTGGCGGCTGTCGAGGGCGTGGTGGCATCCTTCGCTTTCGGGCGGTGGGTGTCACCCAAGCCGGCTTGCTTGGTTTCCAGGTCCTGGAAGAGCGTTCCGCCCAGCGCGATGTTCAGAAGCTGCAATCCACCGCAGATCGGCAGCAGCGGCTTCTTCTTTTTCTTGCGCTTGCCTTTGCCCTGCAGCAACTTGTCGATCAGCCGCAGGTCAAACTTTTCACGGTCTGGGTGCAGTGTTTTGACAGTCGGGTCTTGTGCTTCCCCGTAGAGCAGCGGGGAGTAGTCGAGGCCGCCGATCAAGACGACCCCATTGACGAGCGACAGGAGTCGGTCGAGATCATCGTCGTCAGTCACCGGGGGCAGTAGCAGAGGGACGCCACCGGCCTTCGTAATGGCCTCGATGTAGCGTCGCCCCACCTTCACGTCCAGTGGGTTCTGCACGTTGACATCTACGTTGAGGCCAATCACTGGTTTCATGTTTCTCCTCAGGTTGTGCGGGCCGGCATGCGCTTCACGCGAGTGCATCCGACCACCGCGGGTCAGCTGGTCTTAGTTGCGCGTTGTTTCGATGAACACGGACGGGCGCGCCTTGCGCAGTCGCGTCATGCCGATGGCCGTTATCTGAGTCTTCCCGAGATGGAGGAGGCTCAAATTCGGGATGGCGGCCAGGTCTTGGATCGCGCCATCGGTGATTGGTCCGGCCAGCTCCAGCTTCGTCAGGCTCGGCAGCTCCTTCAGCGATCTGATACCGCGGTCGGTGACCTTGAGGCAGTATCGCAGGTCGAGTTTGATTAGGCGTTGAAAGCCCTTCTGAGCGCCTGCCTTGACGAAAACCTCGTCAGTCAGTTCTGTGTAGGTCAGCGTCAGCACCTCGATGTTCGACTTCGCGAGTGCTTCGATGCACCGGTCTGTGACGTTGGTGTAGTTGAGTCTCAACTCCTTGAGCTTGGGCAGCCCATTTGCCAACTTCGCGATGCCGTCGTCGGTGATTCGTCGAGCCGCGGAGAGTCCGACGGACTCCAGGTTGGGGAATTGGGAGAGTTCTTCCAAGCCCGCATCTGTCACCGTGGTGGAGCCGAGGTCCACCTCTCGCAGTTCGGTGTGCGTCTTCAGGTGCTTCAATCCGGCGTCGGTGATGCTGGAGCCGGGAGCGTTGAACGTATCGAGGTTGCTGATGTCAGCCAGTTGTCGGAGGCTGTCATCTGTGACGTTCTTATCGAAGTACGATTGGATGACCACAGGCTTCGGCTTGGGGGGACCCCCGAAGAAGTACAGCGTCGCGACGACAGAGAGTCCCCATGCCGACAAGAAGAGTGCTTTGCCGAACGTTTTCATGATGCCCTGTTGCTGAGAGGAATGTGATTGAGTGACCGCGACAGGCGGCCGCCGCGTTGGGTTGTTGCGTGTCTACCCTATCCGGCCGTCAGTGCATCAGCGCCGGCTAGTCAGCAGACAGACGACCCCGTAGTAGCCGATCGAGATGACCGCGTACAGCGCGAAGCCGTAGCCGGTCATGAAGAACCCGACCGCCAGCCAGCTCACCGGCAGGCTGATGAAGCCGAGGACGAACTTGCCGCCGCCGTTGTAGCTCGGGCTGAGCGTGGACAGGATGTACATGTTGACCAGGGTGACGAGGGCCGCCACCACCACGATGATCGTGGCGAAGGTGCCGCTGAACAGCAGGCTGACGATGCCGAGGACCAGCGCGAGCGCGGTGCCGAGCGTCGCGAATGCCATTGCCGTCTTCTGATCGTTGGAGGGACCCATGAGAGAACTCGCTTTCGGTGTTCGATCGGCTGTGTAGAGCCGACCTACAGGATGGGAAGCCGGCCACCCGCGCGGGCGACCGGAGTCTGTGATCCGGTGCTGGTACCGGTGGTGGTGTCTCTGGACACCGTGGGGTGCTTTGGCGGAGCCTCGGGCGCTCGCCTTCGAGCCACCGAAGATCAGTGATCGATCCGCAGACCCGGCCGGAGCTGCTGGAGCCGGGTCTTGCCGATGTCCGTGATCTTCGTTCGCCAGATCGACACCTTCTCTAGCTTGGGGATGTTGGCGAGGTCATCCACGGCCTTGTCGGTGATGGTGTCGATTCGGTCTAAATTCAACTGGCGCAGCTCCTGCAGTTCGGTCAGCGTCTTGATGCCGGCGTCCGTGATGTTGTTGGTCGACAGGTCGAGACGCTGGAGATTGGGCAGCAGCTTGAGCTTCGGCAGACCCTGGTCGTTCACCTTCGTATTGTTCACCTCGAGGGCCGTGATGTTGCTGCCGGCCAACGAGTCGATGCTGGCGTTCGTTATCGAGGTGCAGCAGAACAAGGTGATCGTCCGGAGCTTGGGCAAGGCCACTAGCGACTTCAGCCCGTCATCGCTGACCTTCGTGCAGCTCAAGTTGATGACCAGCAGGTTGTCCAGTCCGGTCAGCGACTGCAGCCCCTTGTCGGTGACCTTGGTCGCCCCGAGTGCGAGCCACTCGAGTTCGTTCATGCCGGCGAGGTGTTTCAGCCCTTCGTCCGTCACCTTGGCCCCGGTAAGGTCGAGTTGTTGCACCCGCTTGATGCGGGGCATCTGCTCCAGCGTAGCGTCGGTGATGTCCTCCGGGTTGTCGCAGATGATCTTGACCGGCTCCTCGACCTTCGTCCCGGCCGGGAGTCCGATGAGAAGGACCGCGATGGTGCCCAAGGTGAGCAGACCGACGCACAGCAGGATTCTGGAAATCGCACGCATGGGAGTTTTCCTCATGGACAAACGTATTGTCGGTCGACGCCCTGCGCGTCGGCCGATGGCACCGGTCTCGATGCCGCACTTGGACGTGTCGGGGCGGTGGGTCAGCATCGCCCTCATGGTTGTGCTGCGAAAGCCTGCGACTGCGCGGCTCTCATTCGCCGAAGCGAAGCCGTCACCAGTTGATGTATCGGTTCTTAATCACTGTCGGGTACTTCTCGAGGTCCGCCTGGCTGACGCCATAGATGTTGACGTCGACCGTGCCGGCGCTCCAGACCGGGAATCCGGAGCAAGAGCTTTGGAACTGATTGTAGCTGTAGGTGGAGGTCGGGATGACATCGATGACGTGTCCGATGTCGCCGAGCAACCATTCCAGCTCCTGCAGGAGCCTTCGCTCTGTCGGGTTGAACTTCACGTCTTTCAACAGCGCGAGGTCGTTGCGAGTGATGACGCCGTCTCCGTCGCGGTCCAGGTCTTTGAACCGGCGCAGCGCGAAGCGTTTGATCTGAGGGGCGATGTCGGTCAGGTAGGCTTTTCTGCGGGGAATTACGACCCAGCCGATGCACACTGGTACCAGACCGAACCCTACTCCGATGGACATCGCTTGTAGCACGGTGACTCGTTCACCTTCTGGGTCGGTGAACGCTTGTGATGCGCCCGCGCCGATGCCGGCGGTGACGAGAGTGAGGAGGAAGCCCACCGTGAGGTACGTTCGAGGTCCGCGCCGCGAGACCTCCATGAGTGCCAGTCCGCTGAGGAGGGCACTACAGGCGGTGACGAGACTCACCATACCGGCCGCGATAGTCATACGATGTTCCTTGTGTAGGAGGATGGTTAAGGAGCGACGATGCTCACACTTCATTCGTCTGGCCCGTTATGAGGCCGACCGACATCCCGGATGCATACTGCTATCCAGATCTGGCTCAAGGCAAACTCGATGGGTTGGGGAGGGGGGTCTCCGGTGTTTCTTGAAAGTTGGACGGTTTATATCACCGTAGGTTTGCGGAATATGAAATGCAATTCTTTGGTGACAGATCGTGTACAGGCTTAGACCTGGTTTTGATGAGCCTTTTGGCGACGCCTGAAATGGACGGCAAGAACTAGCGGTCGAAAAGTGCTAAATAAATATCTATCAGAAGGCCTGGCGCGATTGAAAATACTGATATTATTACGCGGATTTCATGTTTGAAAACCCTGATTAAATCAAGGCAGACGGGGTTTCTGTGGATTGCCGTGATTTGATTTCCGAATTATGCAGTTGGTCCGGTCTTTTTTGAAATTGGCCTGACCTTTATTCCCTGTGCGGTATTACTAGTTAGGGTGAGCCAAACGGTGGAGCTCGGTGGCATCTCGAAAAATTCTATTTTGGAATCGTGAAGATCTGAATTCGAATCCTTATCGTCTGCAACGCGATTCGTCAGTGTTTGTCTGCGCCTCGATTTCTTGTGTGTAAAAACTGCGATGAAATCAAGGCTGAAGCGTGTCGTCAGGATCGGACTTTGGAATTTTGTAGATCAAGATAGAGTCTCCGACAATCGCAGTAGGTTTCAGCCCCAATAGCCATCTCAAACTCTTGGGCGGTATCTGCTGCAGGATGCTGACGTTAGTGTGTGCGAACTCTTCCCTCTGAGATACAAGTGCTTGAGCTTGCGCCCTGAAATGAGCGGATACCGCAAGAAATTCGCCCCCTTTGAGCGGCTTTCGCGACCAGGGTTCGAATCGATCTCGAAGGTAATATTGAGCGTTGCCGGTGCCGAAATAAAGTAGATAAATCTTGTTGATTTTGTGCTTCTTCGCGTACAGTTTGAGCCGATAGAGATCTATTCCCCAATCGAAATTAGAGTCTATCGCGACATAGTAACCCCGGCGTTTGCCGCCGGCTATCTCGTTGAAGTAGGCGAGATATCCTGGATATGCCATCAAAGAAGAGGCGCAGCCGTAGGTCAGGCAACTGATTACGAACAGCCTGGCCAACTGCATTGACGTGGTGAATAGCTGCGAAACGGCCGCTGCCGTAATCAGATAAAGGAACGGCATGATAGGAAGAATATGGCGGATACCTAGATTCAGCTTGGCTGAAACAGCGATCCAGAGATATAAAATCACAAAGATGATTGATCCGAGAGTGACTATATTCTTGCGTATTGCAGAGCCAAGAGCTACCGCAAATGGCTCAGTCTCTGGCTTTCTAAGTATGTGAAGTCTTAGGAACTGCAAAAGCGAGTTCAGCAAGAGCGCCGCCGCGAACAGCGTCAGGAGTAAGAAGCCCAGCGGTTCTTTAGTAACCAGGAGAGTTGGGTAGAACCATGGGTTGCCGCCGCGATAAAGTTTGCCTCTTAAGTAGCCGGCTCCAGCGTGACCAGTCTCGATGTGCATCGTTTGACCGACCAATCCGGTGAAGTACCAGGAGAACTGCCTCAAAATAGGCACTTTTTGTGTGCGCTTGATCACCCATACGCGCGGGTCATCGTCAATCATGTAGAACTGAATTTCATTGTAGAGCTTCTGTGCCCAAGGAACGACGTTGAGCATGTTGACGAAATAAAAGGACCAGAGCATCACAAGCGCGATACCGGTGAACAGGCAGCCATGTCTAATGACCTTGCGAAGAACACCGGGCAGGAAGTGACCTCGCTGGATCAGGCCGGCAACAATCCAGAGCAACACTATGAGTACGTAATAGGGTATGAGAACTATCAGAGAGTGCTTTACCAACAAAGCTAGTCCTGTGACAATCGAGAGTCGGACTAGCTTTCTGCGACTTTGATCGCGCAGGTAGTCGAAGAACATGACGATTGAAATGAAGAAACTTATGGTGGCAGGAGCGTCTGTCGTGACGAATCTCGCGTGGGCGAGGAATGTCGGAGAGGCTGCCATCATGAGGATTCCAATTATTGCAGCGCAGTAACCGAATTCGAGTCTCAAACGACGGAAGTAGTAAAACAAGAACAATATTGCGCAGATCTGCAGAGGAATTCGCGCCACACGCAGCATGTTCTGCGGATTCTTGCTTCCCCAGAAAAATTTCAAGAAAAGCTTTTCTTTCTGTCGGTACTGCCATTGGGGTGAATCAAAAAAAGGATTGGGGTTGACAAATGCTAATACAGCCAGACCAGCGATGTCTTTGACGAGAGGCGGGTGATAGACATTCATCCAGTAGTTTTGCGCGCGGACGTAATAGTATCCCGCCGTAATGTGCTCTACTTCGTCGTAGCAGGGCGAGTCATCCCAGGATGACGTCAAAAGAATTATTGCGGAGAAAAGGCAGATCAGCCAGCCTGACCACTGTTTGGTTTTCTCCGAAAAATGCACGATGCCGCCTCAATTAAATTCGAAAGCGATGCTACTATTGTCTGGCACCTGTTGCAACAGTGGTGCAAAGGGTTCATCACGATGATTCTTTATTATGCCCTGGGCAGTGGACTTGGTCATCTTACCCGAGCGCGGGCCGTGATCAATTCGCTATCCTTGGGACCGGAAGTGACCATTCTCACTGATTCTCGGCACGAAATAGGGTCAGCCAACGTCGTGAGAATGCCAGTCGAGTTGTCCGACGACCGAGCGCAGGCGGCTGCTTGGTTGCGTGGTCAGATAGGGGAACTTGCGCCATCCGAGTTTTATCTGGACGCTTTTCCTTGCGGTTTGCTTGGCGAGCTTGATGCAGACTTCTGGTGCGAAAGTCTGAGCAATTTGCCGATAACACATCTGGCCCGATTGTTGAGATTCGATCGCTATAAGACAGTCATTCCGGAGAGACCGATAAAACTGAACCGGACGCTCATACTCGAAGAGTTGACTCCGGAGCATCGCCTGTATGTTGATGCGCTTAGCTTGGAAGTGCATGATTTTGGTGTTTTGCATGACCCATCAGACGTAACTCCTCCTCAGGCTTTAGAGCTGCTTCAACGGCATCCGGAATTCTGGTTGGTCGTACATCTCGGCTCCGATGCCGAGTTGCGACGGCTCGTCGACTATGCGCACAGATTGCAAAAAAAGATGGCGGACCAGTCGACGATTGTGGTGGTTAGTGACAAGAAAATTTCGGTCTCTGGTGTTGTTAGCGTCAGTATTTATCCTGCCGATGCCTTATTTGACTCTGCGCGCCAAATCATCACCGCCTGTGGATTTAACTCGATGAGGCAATTGGAGCGTTATTCAGACAAACATTTTTTTCTGCCATTCGAAAGGGTCTTCGACGATCAATACACGAGAGCGGGTCGTCGATTGTGCCGGATTCTTTCCCGAAATGATGATTGCGACAAAGATCTCCGTCTTTCACGGATATGGTTGCCCAGACGTAATGCGGCTGTAGTTACCACCCTGACGGAGGAAGGTTATGCCGAGCTCTACGATTGCGATTCCGGCGCCGTCTGCACGCTGCCGCCAATCGGAGCATTGCTCTGGGAGCTGAGCGACGGCACCATTCCATTTATCGAGCTTTCGGGCATTGTTCGTGAAGCCATCGAAGATTCAGGTGGTGATTGCGATGCGCAAATGCTGGAGGGATTGGTCGCATTAGTCTTGCAGATGACCGATAAAGGCTTCCTGGCGGATTGAGCGGCGCCTAATATTGGAGCTATTTCGCTTCGGAAACGATGAGAAAACCTTCTGTCACCAGTTGCTCGATCAAATCGGCGATCTCTTTCTCTCCGGGAATTGCATCGCTAATTTCGGCATAAGAGCGCACCATCGCTACGATCTCCTTTACCGAGGTCGTGCCGTCGCAGTGTTCCCAGATCATCCCTGCCACTGGCGGCAGTGTGCCAATCCTTTGCTGATTACGTTCGAAGACAGCGACGTATCCGTCCGGCAGAATTGTAGTCTGAACATCTGTTCTTCGTGCGACAATTGGCATAGGTTGGTCAGGTCCTCATGCGACAGACTGATTATGGCACAAATTCGCTAGGCTCCAAAAAATTCAATCAGATGCAGCCAATTTGCCCCGCACCAGTTTATAGTCAGGCATCCGATCTTTGCGTTCTGACGGCATACTTTAATCCGCGCAAGTACAAGGCTCTGCTCAACAACTACCTCATGTTTCGTGACTCAATGGTGAGGTCTGGGATAGAGTTGTTCACGATCGAATGCGCGTTCGAAGGAGCCGATTTCGAGCTTGAATCATCGGACTGTGTATTGCAACTTCGATCGAATTCGATAATCTGGCAGAAAGAGAGAATGTTTAATGTCGCCCTTGGGAGGCTCGGTGGGAGGTATTCCAAGTTCGCCTGGATTGATGCCGATCTGTTTTTTACCAATAAAGATTGGGCTCGCGATGCGTCCTCGCTGCTCGATCAGTATCCTGTAGTTCAACTGTTCAAGCGCGCGATTAAGCTTCCATCCGGGTCTCGATTCTACACCGGCAGTGGTGTCAATTGTCGTAGTGTAGTCGCTGTTTACAAGGAAAATCCGGGGTTGCTCAGAGGCGGAATATATGCCGAACATGGTCATACAGGATACGCTTGGGCCGCCACTGCTCACGCTTTGTCGGCCGGACTTTATGATGGTCATATTCTGGGCAGTTGCGATCATTTGATCGCTCATGCCGCAATCGGTGACTGGAGCTCCGGTTGCATCGACCTGACGTTTCACACCGACGAAGCATCGCGCTCTCATTTCGAGCGCTGGGCCAGGCAGTTTTATTCGCTCACTGAGGGGCGCTGGCAGTGCTTGCCGGAGATCGTTCTGCATTACTGGCACGGCGAAAGGCCGAACCATTTTTATAGAAACGAGCGCTTGGCGCGCTTTGGCTGGGATCCCTGTCGAGATATCGAGATCAATAGTGATGGCTTGTGGGAGTGGAGTACTAATCGTCCGGTGCTCCACCGCTTCGTCGCCGAATACTTCGACCAGAGAAATGATGACGCCTAACGCTAATGTCGTTGGTTGAGTCGCGGCCTTTCTTTTGCCAGATTTATAAAAACATCGATTGCCGCGACCGGTAAAGAGAAAAAACCGCGCAAGAGTGTTTTTCGATCCGGCCAACCGTCCTTGAAAGTTACCATCATGCGGTTGTTTCTAAAGAAAAACTTGAAGTTGAACTTCCCGAGGTAGATGATGATCAGAAGTGCAAAAAAAAGCATGGTAGGCTCGTTGGCGATATCTACGATGATTGCCTTGCTGCCCTTGGCGTACGGCATCGCTCGTCGTACATAATTGCTTGCGCCGCCTGCGGAGCGAATCTTCCGCGCCCCGAAGACCACGACATCGGTTGCTCCGATTTGGCTATCGTCTTCGGTTGTGCTCGAGCTAAGGCATTCGCGAAAATAATCGGACAGATCCATCGTTATCCGCGGACTGTCTACGACTCTTGCCGAGCCAGTCGCGTCTACGGTGTTTAAGAGCCAGAGCATTACCGCGTCAAGCAAGCTTTGTCCGGAGAGGCTGGATGCTTTGAATGAAAACTGTCTATCCATCGAGACTGGACCGTAGTCATTGACCTTCTCGTTACGCACCTTTCGCAGTAGGTTTTTCAATGATAAAACTCCCAGAACGCCCTCCGTGTAAGGGTGAATGACGGCTGCCGAATAGTAGGACGGAATATCTCTGAGGCGCAAACTCTCCCATCTCGAAAGCACCTGTGGATGCCAGGAGACCTCGACCCGGAGCCTGGCAATGGCATAGGCGATCGTCCAATCGTGACTGGTCAGACCGAGGACCTGGGCCCGATATCTCGTTGGTGCGCTACCTACCCAGGCTGAAGTCGGCGGCTTCAACTCGTCGGATAAAAGTATGCCGGATTCATACAGCTCCAGGCATAGCTGTCGGCTGAAAATCATGCATCCACCTTGGATTGATATACTTTCGCCGGACATGACAATGGTGCCGCCAAAATATCGATCAACAGTAGGCCAGAAGGAGAATGGCTTGACGACACGTGTATCTGGATCGACCTTGATCAAGAAATCGGACGGCTTCTCCAGGAACAGTTGCAGCATTCGATGACAGACAGCGCCGCCATGTTCGACTCGATAGAGCTGCTCGCCCTCTATCATATCGACATTCGACTCGCTTCTTAGCCTGCTGATGGCGCTTTTATCGTCTCGATCGCCATCGAAGCAGATTATGATACGGGACGTCGGATAGCACTTCCTGATCTCGTCGACGACTCTAAGAAGCTCAGTCCGCTCTCCACAGCACTGAATGTAGAAGCAAGTAGAAGGAGTTGGAGCTGTCATCGAAATGGTGCGTCGCTGTTTTGATTGAATATACAATATAAACTGATTGTCTGGTATTGTGATACCAGCTTACAGCTAGCGAAATCCGAATGCATGAATCATCGCCTTGACCCTGGTGTCGATAAGCCTAAGCTGGCCGTTATTTGCCGGCACATCGGCGTGCCGTCCGAGACCTTCATTCACAAGCATATTGACGATCTCTACCCTGGTAAAACTGTTGCTATCTGTCAGTTTACTGAGCCCGCCTGGCAAGCTCGTTCGCCTTCTCTGGTGCTAGAGCCTCATGCCGAGCGGTCTATTCGAACGCGTCTTTTGGCAAAACTAGGATTGAAGCGGCGCAACCAGCATGCTTTGAAGATGCAAAAGGCGCAAAGCTTCCTCGAGGAACACAAGATCACGACTTTAATGGTCGAGTATCTCGATCTCTCGACGGAGTGGATGTCTATAGCCAAGAAAATGGGACTGCGAATCTTTCCACATGCGCATGGCTATGACGTTTTTACTAGATTGCGCCAGAAAGGATGGCCCGAGAAGTACCGCCGACTGGAGGACAGTGACGGTGTGATTCTTGTAAGCGAACACAGTCGCAACCATCTTGTCGAATTGGGGTTGAATAAGGAAAAGCTGCATGTCGTGCCGTGTGGCGTCGTCGTTCAGGAAAAAATCGAAAGGTCCGAAGAGAATGCAATTGTTCGCTGTCTGGCTGTTGGAAGAATGGTTCGCAAGAAAGGACCGCTTGATACGCTCGAGGCTTTCCGTCAGGCTAGTGCTAAAAACCCGAGTCTCAGACTGGATTTTGTTGGTGGTGGCTATCTCTTCGAACAGTCCGACAACTTTGTCAGAAGCCACGGCTTGACCAATGTTGTTACTCTGCATGGAGTCAAGAGTCACGACTTCGTCATGCGACGCATGCGTGAGGCCGATATGTTCATCCAGCACTCCGTTACCGATGCCGAAACCCACGATCAGGAAGGGCTGCCGGTGGCAGTTCTAGAGGCTATGGCTCATACGCTTCCAGTCGTGTCGACTGTGCACGCCGGCATACCTGAAGCTGTTGTGCATGGTGTAACAGGGCTATTGGTGGCAGAACACGATACCTGCGGTATGTCCGACGGCATTCTCTCGTTAGCTGAAGATGGAAAGAGTCGTGTGCAATTCGGAAGTGCCGGTTGGCTGAGGGTAAAGGAGCGATTTTCCTGGGAGGCGGAGCGCGAGAAGCTTCTGGCAATTATGGGATTAAACGGCGCTTGAGCGCTCAGGACATCATGATTGCTCCTTTCTGGATGTTGAAGCAACGGGTGAACGGTCCGTCTTCGGCGGTAAGCTCGGCTAGCGTCCCAAACTGTGCAATTTGATGACCTTGAAGAACGTAGATGCAATCGGCATATCCGACCGTCGATAATCTGTGGCTGGTTAAGAGAACCGTTTTCCCTCTCATCTCTTCGAGCAAGGCTCTCATCACTAGATCTTCCGTGCGTGGATCGAGGGCGGCTGTGGCCTCGTCCAGAATGAGAATGGGAGCGTTCTTCAGAAGGGCACGTGCAATAGCGATTCGCTGTCTTTGTCCAGCAGACAACTGTGCGCCTTTGTCTCCTATGAGGCTTTCCATCCCGTCGGGTAAGCTCTGTACCAGGTTGGCGAGCTGGGTTATTTCGAGAACTCGGGCAAGCTCACTCGAAGTTGGCTTGCTGTCGAGCTCGTAACAGAGGTTGGCTCTCAGAGTATCGTCGAAGATCATCGGATCTTGAGGGACGAAGGCGATTTTACTCCTGACTGATTGAATTGAAAATTGTTGAATGTCGACACCGTCCATAAGTATGTGACCTGGATCGCATTCATAAAGCCGGAGCAGGAGCTGCGCGATGGTGGTCTTACCGGCTCCGGTCTCACCGACGACGGCCGTGATCAGACCTGCCTTTACTTGAAAATGGAGAGAGTCGAAAACCGGCACTCCTGGCTTGTAGGAGAAGCGCAGGTCTTCGAAAATGATACTATCATTGATACCGCTAAAGGTTTCGGTTCCGCTGGCGATTATGTGTTTGCCGTCGTCGCACAAGAAGCTGTGAAGGATCTCCATGCCGCCGGCATCGGAAGCCAGTCTTGTGCGGAACTGATTGAGAAGGTTGAACAACGGAATTACTTTCGACGAGAGATAAAAGAAGACGAATACGTGACTTGGTGGCAACGCAGATGACAAGCTCGAAGCGGAGGTGACGAGGGCTAGCATCCAGGCCAGTGCGAGTTGTGCTGATGTGGTGCCGACTTCTTGCAACGGTTCGATCAGGCTATTCAGTCTTTGATAGCTTTTCGAAATGCTGAATTTCGTATTAGCCAGACCTTCGATTACACTGAGTTCTCGCTCTGCCTTTCCTGAGTGCTGAACCAGGTTGACTCGTTTGATCAATTCGCCGGTTTTGATGCGCAGATCATCATTGGACCTGGTTCTGTCTCTGGCTATCCGCTCCAGGCGGGCGACGAAATATCTAATGGTCAGCACTATGGGCGGCAGAAAAAGAGCGAGCGACAATGTCAGCTGCCACGAGATTGCTGCCATGAGAATAAGATAAAAACAGAGCATCAGCAGGCTCGATAGAAGCGAGTGGAACCCGGTCATCTGATGCACGATCCAGGCCTTGCATCTGCTCATGTCCGAGTTGACTCTTTCGTTGCTTGTGTTGTCGTGATACATCTTGCCGAAAGACATATAGCGTGCTACAAGTTTGACCAGAATGCCGGCCGAAGCCGCCTCGGCCTGAGTCGAGATCACGAGGCGCAGGATGTAAGACAAAAGCGCTTTCAGAACGACGAATGCGAAGATCGACACGAGCAGCACGCAGAAGACAGAGGTGCTGTCCTGATGGTAGGCAGGCAGGTGGCTACGCAGAGTCTGGACCACACCGCCTGAAAGTTGTGTGAAGTCTTGTTTTATCAACCCTTCCGCCAGGGGAAACAAGAGTGAAATGATGCCCAGATTGACGAGAACAACGATGGCCGATGACGCGGCGGCAACGAACAACAGAGGCATGTTGGCATTGGCAAGACGCATGCACTCGAGCACGTCTTTCATCTCTTGCAGGTGAAGGTCGCCCTTTTTTGATTCAGTCGCCATTAGAGTTCACCACTACCGTGGTTCGCTATTACCGTTCGTCGATTGCTTGAGGGTTTTCCTGCTGAAATCAACGCCAAACTACGATCCTTCACAAGAGGTAAGACCATTCGATAAGCTGGTTTCGATTGACGACGCTCTCTCGCCATGTACTCCATCACCGACTACTTTATTCCCGGCTGCCTCCCGGATATCAACGCTTTTGTGGTTAACAATCGAATTGTTGCAAAGACAGCAGGCTGAGACGAGCAGACCTTCCGCGCGTCGCTCATTGTACTAACTGGCACGTCGCCCGTCACCACCACGGGCGCATAAACTCGAAGCCTGTCGATTGGGAAGGGAAAAACGGGCGTGCCACCTGTATAATCAACCCGCGACCGATAAGTGGTCGTGTCGAGGAGATGGTCGCTCGTGACAAATGCCGGAGTCAGTTGTGCGATCTGCACGCTAAATGGCGCATCACGGATCGAGAAATGTCTCGAGCGTCTCGCTGCGAACGTCGATGCCTTGGTGCCCTGGGAGATCATTGTTGTGGACAATGGCTCTTCCGACGATACCATCAACGTGGCCTTGAGCTCCTGGAAATTGGCGGACAAGGTGCCGATCCGGGTCATATCCGTGCCTCAACCGGATATTCGTCAGGCTCGATTGCAGGCTATCGATCAAGCGAATTTCTCTCTGATAAGCTTTATCGATGATGATAACTGGGTCCCAGCCAATTGGGTCGACGAAGTTTTTCAAACCATGCAAGCCAATCTTGAAGCTGGAGCCCTTGGCGTCGCCTCTCGGGGTGTTTTTGATCGTGACCCTCCAGATTGGTTCAAACGACAAAAGCAAAGACACGCCGTCGGCGAGCAGATTTATCGCGGTCAGGGCTGGATGTGGAGCGCCGGGCTTACTGTTCGAAAAGATGCGGTGAGACATATTCTCGATTCTGGATTTGAGTTCTCGAAGACGGAAGGCTATGCCGGAAGAAAACCTGGCAGTGATGTCGAACTCACCATCTTCATGACTTTAGCCGGATGGAAACTGTTGTACTCGGACAAACTCTCTCTCGATCACCATATTGCCGGCGTTCGCGTAAATGCTTCGTCGGTGAAAGGGCTAGCTCGCGCACAGGGAATGGCGCATCCCAACCTGGAACCGCTGATTGCGGCCACCAGTTCGCCGCGAGTGTGGGAGCGACTCGGTCTCACCTGGGAGCATGGAATGGCCTGGGGGGCACTGCGTCTCGGACGGATCGGTTTTCGATTGCTGATGTCCGGTTCTGAGTCGGATCTTGCCGATCTGGAATTCTGGCGCGGGTATCTGACAGTCATGGTTGCAAACCGTCCGAGATACGTTGCGCGCATCAAGGAGGCGCGCCGTTTCAGCAGTCGGGCTCAGGCGAGTCGCAGTCGTTATTTCGGTTGACTCAGCTTTGCCGCGACTCCAGAGGACCGCCAGAATGGAGATTAACGAACTGGCAAAACTGAGTCGATAGCTTCTACTGTCTCTTCTGCGACCCGATTCCAGTTGTAGTAATCAATGACGGCTTGACGGCCGAGCGCTCCCAGTTGCTTCACGCGCTCTCTGTCAGCCTCCAGGGCGAGCAACCGCTCCAGAATTGCGTCTGGATCATCGGCGTTGACCATTAGATCCGGGCAGTTGAAGCGCTGCATCAACTCCCCGACCTGGGATTGGGGCGTTGAGATCACCGCCAACCCAGCTGCCAGGTAGTCGTAGAACTTGAGCGGTGATGCATACTCGCATGGACCCGGCGGGTAAAGACATAGACCGACATCCATTCCGTCGAGCCAGTAGGGCAGGTTCTCATAGCTTGTGATGCCGTGAATCTCGATGTTGGGAAGGGAAACAAGTTTGTGATCGAACGGCCCGATGGTGTGGAGCTTGATGTTGCTGTTATTTTCAATAGCCAGAAGCCTTCTGGCTACATCGCACAACAGGAAAATATTTTGATTGTGCAGGTTTGATCCCGATAAAAACACGACATTTAGCGCGTCCCTATCGAATACAGTAATGCTGTTCCGGCCCGGTTGAAAATGAACCGGATCGCTACCATTAGGAATAACCTTGGTTTTTTTGAGACCGAGATTGTTACGCGCGTAAGCGGCCATTGGCTCGGAGACGCAGATAGCCAGATCGCAAACTTTAGCCAGTCGTTTGAAATATTGGATGTTGCTTTCGATTGCGTCGGGCTTTCGTCCGGCGTACTGCCCGAATTCAGGCACGCAGTTAAGCTCCCAGATCATTCTAGGAAACAAAGCTCTGGCCGCATCAATTTCCCACCACCAGCCGAGTGGCAACTCGAAATCAACTCGCGCATAAAGCAGGTCCATGCTCCGCAAGTGATTGATTCTAGCCACTCGTCCCGCCGGTAGCCGCTCCACGAATTCCAGGTCCGGCGGTGGATTTGATGACCAGAGTTCGTGTCCTCGGTCTGAAAGACGCTTCAAGATTTGCTCGATATGAACGCGAGCGCCGAGTGCCCGAACCTGTGTCTGATAGAACTTACCATGTCCGAAAAATGCTATGCGCATTTGATCTCGTCTCAATCTCGCTTCAGGGCTTGACAGCTCGAGTGTAGTTGCAATACTCAGTATGGTTTAAACCGCTACGTCGATTATATATAATAGCAGCTCGCATCATTTGAATCGTCTAACCGAATCAGTCTTTGTCTAGCGGCACGAATAGAGAAGTTGCGGGATCGCTCATGCGGATAGCGCTGGTTAGTTATGAATATCCACCTGATACTGCCGATGGTGGTGTCGCCACCTACGTTCACCAAATTTCCCGTCTCCTTACCCGTAGAGGACATGATGTTGAAGTTTTTTCCGGCAGTCCCGATCGAGCTCTGACCGAGAGCGATGATGGCATCCCGGTCCATCGCGTGGTGGTGCCTAACCGTCCGTCGTTTAGCGATTCAATTGCTAATGTCTTCATAAAGCGGCATCAGGATCGTCCGTTCGATGTTGTCGAAGGCGTAGATCGATTCGCACATTGTGCGCCGATACTGAAATTGGCACCGGAAATCCCATTCGTGCTCAAGCTCCACACCCCAGGGCTGGTGTTGCGCGAAATCAACACTTTGCTCGATTTCACAGTCCCCGGACTCGACTGCGCTCAGCGCGGCGAGATCCTTCGAGAGCAGGTCAGGCACTTTTTCAATCCATACTGGCTCAGGTGGGATGAGGCTGGTGCCAGAGCTAGTATACTTACCGACCCGGAGCGTCTCCATGCTCAGGAAGCCGATGAAATAGTGGCACTTTGTCTGGACATGGCTGATTTGATCTCTCGATCGTGGCTTGTCGAAAGGAAACTTATCAGCGTGATTCCTTTGCCATTGTTTGTTGATCCCGCGCTCTTGTCTATTCCAGCCGATGAGAGAAACGGCACGGTCACGTACTACGGACGACTGGAGTATCGCAAGGGCGTTATATCTCTTGCCCAGGCCATCCCGCATGTATTGAAGCGTCGACCAGAGGCTAGATTTCGTCTGATTGGCCGCGGTATGAAGTCACCTGTGCGCGGTGAGAATATGTCGGTTTATCTGCAAAAATGGCTCGCACCGTACGGTGACGCTGTCGAATTTGTCGACGGAGTGCCACTGGAGGCGATACCGGGACTCTTACGTGATAGTGACGTGTGCGTTTTTCCTAGTCTTTGGGAAAACTTTCCCTATGTAGTCAGAGAGGCTATGGCCGCTGCTCGCGCGGTGGTCGCAACCAGCGTAGGCGGTGTAAAGGAAATCATCAATTCATCGCGGGTCGGCGTTTTGGTGCCGCCCCAACGTCCTCGCAGGCTGGCAAGAGCGATTGCTGGACTGCTGGATGACAGAGATCGGCGTGTCGAGATGGGGCTGAGTGCCCGCCGCCATATCGTTGATACTTACGACAGCAACCGAATTATGCCTCTGATCGAGGAGAGTTATAGGCGCGCTGTCGAGCGCAGAACTCGTCTCGGTCCGCGTCCAGGAGGCTCCTAGATGAAGCTTCCGGCAGTCTACTTTTATCTTGCTACAGAATACTATCCACTGCCGCGCCCCTGGCCTGAGAGAGCGGACGAGTATTGGTATGGCTTTCAACACGGGCTCTATTGCTGGATTTTGATGACCTACCTGCGATTGAGAGATAGCGGTCTGGACTGCCGGCTTGTCGAAAAAATTCCAGAGGAGGGGATTATCGTTTGCTTTGGCCCGACCTTGCCGCGTGGGTTCAAACCCGGCGCAAAGCAGCTGATAGTCTCGATCAAGTCAGACACCATCGAGCATCCCTACGCTCAAATCCACATTGTGCAGAATCCGCTGGATCCACTTTTTCAAAGAGAGCGAATCCACTGGTCTCCGCAATTCGTGCCTCTATGGCCGCAAACAGGTTTGATTGGTCGTGCGGCAGATCGCGGAGACAGGTTTGAAAATGCCGCTTTCTTCGGGCACACGAAGCGCGAGATTGCAAAGGAGTTGTTGTCGCAGGAATGGGCTTCCGAGATCGAGAAGCTTGGTATGAAGTGGACGATTCAAGATGCGAATGAGTGGAACGATTACAGCGGTGTAGATGTCGTCATAGGCATCCGCCGGTTCGGCGACAAGCCGTTTTATCACAAGCCGTTTTCGAAGCTGATCAATGCGTGGCGAGCCGGTGTGCCAGCCATTCTGAGTGCGGACTCCGCTTATTCGCTTTTGAAAAGAAGCGATCTGGACTACCTGGAGGCGCGCTCGCAGGGCGCACTGATTGAGGCTTTGCGCAGGCTACAACGAGATCCGGCTCTTCGGCAAGCCATGATCGATAATGGCTTAATGCGAGCGCGAGAGCTCCAAGTCGAAGACGTGGCAAGACGTTGGCGGTATGTTCTGACGGAAGTGGCAGTAGAAGAGTGGCAGCGCTGGTGTTCCTCCGAGGCACATCGTCAACAATTCTTCCGCAGTCGTGCGTTGAACGCCGCCAGGCTCGAGGTTGAGCGTGTGGCTCTCGAATCATATGCGCCATGGCTGCGCAACCGGCCACTCGACCTTGATGAAGTCAAATGCGAAACTCGTCAGTACTGGAATTCGTTCAAGCGCGACGCCGCAAAGCGCTTTGCGCGTCTAATAAAGTAATTCAGAGGGCGCGCTAAAATTGCGTCGGTTTAGATAAACAACCTGTTTCGCTGAGACAAAACCAAATTATGCGTCACGCTTCAGAGTAATCTGAAGACTCGGAATCACTGCCGAAAGGTCCGGAGCTTGCTATTCAATTCGTACGAGTTTTTGTTCTTCTTCCTGATTGTTTGGGTCCTCTATTACGCGCCGGGCTTTCGAAAACATCAGGTTCTACTTTTGATTGGGGCGAGCCTGGTGTTTTATGCCTGGGGAGCGGCTCGGCTCACTCTTATTCTGCTTGTCGCGATGGCTCTCAACTCGGCAATAAGCTACTGGGTTGACAGGAGTGACTCGCGAAAGAAGGCTTTTATTCTGGCATTAGTCGGTGTGTCGATAAATACGCTGATTCTGGCTTCATTCAAATACGCCGGGCTTTTGACGGATACTTTCGTCGGTTTCGTCCAACTACCGCACAGCAGTTTGGTCGATAAGGTAATCGCTGTTCTCCTCCATATGCCTCTGCCAATCGGAATTTCATTCTATACTTTCGAATCGATAAGCCTAGTCGTCGATATCTACAAAGGCAAAACGCGTTCCAAAACCTTTTTCGAGCACGCCGCCTTCACTTCGTTGTTCCTCTCCTTCTTTCCGCATCTGATAGCCGGTCCGATCCTCAGAGCTACCGAGTTTTATCCGCAGATTAAGGACAAACTTTTCAGGGACATCCAGTGGGAACGAGCTGTTCACTTCCTCGTCGTTGGGTATTTTTTGAAAATGTTTGTCGCCGACAACCTATCGACGGCCTCGAGATGGATTGACTTTCCCATGTTCGAGGGTAATAGCTCCCTCGGCATCTTTGTCAGTCTGGTTGCATTTAGCGTTCGCATATTCGCCGACTTTGCCGGATACTCGTTTATCGCGGTCGGTCTCGGTGCAATGCTTGGATACGACTTACCAGTCAACTTCAAGACACCTTATATCTCGCAGTCTCTGCGTGAATTTTGGCAGCGCTGGCATATAACGCTGTCGACCTGGATTCGTGATTACATGTATATCCCACTTGGCGGAAGTCGGGTGGTGCTATGGCATGTCTGTCTGAATTTGATAGTCGTGATGACGCTTGCGGGGCTTTGGCATGGTGCGGCATGGGGCTTCGCGCTCTGGGGGCTGTTCCATGGCATCGGTCTCTGTCTGGAGCATCTTTTTCGAATTCCGAATACCTACGGCACATGGACCGTTTGGTCTCCGCTGCGAATTATTTTGACTTTTACGTTCGTAACCCTGGCGTGGATCTTCTTCAAAACGTCGGACTTTTCACAGATTTCCTACTTCTTCGTGACCGTCTTCAGAAATATCAAAGAGCCATTCGAGCTTGAAAGATTGGTCTATGTCCTGTTTTTCGGGACTCCGGTATTGTTGTACCACCTCATGAAATGTCAACCAATAGCCAATATGTTGGCATCGATAACAGGCAAGAAATATGCGCCGATTTTTCGAGGTATCGCATACGGTATTATGATCAGCTTAGCTATTTTGAACGCCGGGCCGCCGTATGAATTCATCTATTTCCAATTCTAGTTTCAGAGTTGTGGTGATAGCCATGCTCGTCACGGTGATGAGCAGTCTTTTGACTTACCATTTTCTAGTCACCCGTGATTTCGTGCGCATGGGGCATCCCGTGCAGTTCGGCAACGATCGTATCGCTCGAATCCGAGAATATGCATTGTCGCAAAAGAAATATGACGTTGTATTTGCGGGAAGCTCATGGATGCAGGGAATTACAAGCCGCTTCATTCCGCGCAATTGGTTCGACCTTTGTTTGGGTGGAGGATCTGCCCTGGAAGGTTGTAACGTAATGCTTGCTGCCAACAAGTTTCCGAAGGTTCTTATGGTCGAGGCGAGCGATCGTCTCGATGCCCATCCGCATTTTCACCCTGTAGAAGAAGCTCTTTCCCCCTGCACGATTGCGCTCATCAAGCTCAGTCCGATATTCGACCTCAATTATCAACCGAGTTCCGTACTATTTGAGCAGCTCAACATGAGGTACTTTGGCTGGCTGCCGGCCACTCATAAGGTGAGATCGATAAGAAGGCACTATCTTGTTTGGAAGCGGAATAAAGAGCCACTGTCGATCGAAGATAAGGCGAGGGTGCGGCAGGGAGCCATTGCGTTAAGGAAAAGGCTGAAGAGAATACGCAAAAAACAAAACGTCGACATAATAATTTTGGAGATCCCTCGAGATAAAGCGATTCAAAATACCAAGTACGTGAGTGAAGTCAACAAGATATTGAAATCGGAATTGTCGGCTAGGGAGTTTTATTGGTTCAAACCTGAAGGTAATAATTGGGACACGGTAGATGGCGCTCACTTTACGAAGGACACTGCGAAGGTGTTGGCCGGGCTGGTGGAGGCGGAGTTGGTCAAGCATGGTGTTACTTTAAGTGGAAAATAGTTGATACTGTATGCGATACTAATAATCGAGCTGACGGTCCGCGATGAATTCTGAATACAGTGAATTTGACGGTAGGATTTCCATCCTGATATGCACGGTTAGACCAAGCCGGGTCTTGAGCGCGGTCGATGCCGTCAGGAATCAGACGCTGCACAACTGGGAGCTGCTTGTCGTTGATCAGTCGCACTCGGGAGAACTCGGCGTATCGATCGGACAGTTGAATGACTCGAGAATTCGGCACATCGTTGATGATGGCATCGGAAAATCGAGGGCATTAAATATCGGAATTTCACAGGCCCGAGGCCAAATCGTAGCATGCACCGATGATGACTGCATTCCGCGTCCAGACTGGGTGGCAGCACTTCTTGCCGCATACGACACGGAACCGACGCTCGCTATGGTGGGTGGTCCGGTGCATCCGCCACCCGAGCACAGCGGCAACAATGGGCGCACGCACTGTCCTTTTTACTTTGGTGGAGATTTTAGCTGGCAGGGTGGAGATGGGTGCAGCGACTATGTTTTGAACAAGACGGTCCATGGAATGATGGGTGCCAATATTTCATACAGGAGAACGGCATTTCTCGAAAAAGTAGGAGCATTCGATACGAATCTGGGTCCCGGAACCGCATATCCTTCCGGTGAAGATAGAGACATCTCTATCCGCGTCTGGAGAGCTGGTCTGTCCTTCAGCGCGATAAGTTCTGCAGTCGTCGAGCACCGATTTGGAACACGAACAGGTTCTGAAGTTCTAGACTATCTGCGGGTGATGCATTGGTCCAAGGGTGCACTAGCCGCAAAGCACACTCTGCTTGGGGATCGGATCTCGCTTCAGCACTTTTTGCGACAGGAGGGTCTGTGCACGGAGTGGACCCCGATGAAAGCGGCTATTCAAAAGGATCTTCAGCTTGGGTCGATTGGCC
>CAYQKX010000063.1:0-47684 GCA_964418155.1 uncultured Candidatus Obscuribacterales bacterium
TTAGCCCATGCCTTCAGCGGCTCCTTCATTTTCAACTAAATAACTGACAAGCCCCACAGGTCCGGTCTGTGCGGAAAGCTAACCGTAACCCTGCAAGATGACACCGATTTCTCGGAATCACCGTGCAGGGCCGGATGGATACTTCGCGACCTTTTTCCGGACGGAGTCGCTCACTCCGTGGTCGACTTCGCGGTTGTCGGCGCGGCGTTGGTTCCCGCGGGTGCCTGGGTTTCCGTGGTCGCGGTCGAAGCGGTCGGTGTCGTAGCGACGATCGTCGGAGTGCTGGGCGTCAGGATAGACGCTTGCGGCACCGGTGCGACGGTCGTCGTGGGAGCCTGAGCTTCCTCCTTCTTCGGCGGGGGTGGAAGGAGTGCGACGAGCGCATCCGCGAACTCGCTGGTCTTGAGCAGCTTCGAGCCCGGCATGAGCCTGGCCAGGTCGGTGGTGACTGTGGCGTTGGCAATCGCCTTTTCGAGCGCTGTCACGATCACGGTGGCCGCCTCCAGCCAGCCCATGTATTCGAGCATCATCACGCCGGAGAGCAGGAGCGAGCTCGGGTTGGCCGAGTTTTGCCCTGCCATGCGCGGCGCAGTGCCGTGAGTGGCTTCGAAGATGGCGCAGTTGTCGCCGATGTTGGCACCGGGAGCGATACCAAGACCGCCGACCTGAGCCGCGCAGGCGTCCGACAGGTAGTCGCCGTTGAGGTTGGTCGTAGCGATCACGGAGAACTCGCTGGGTTTGGTCAACACCTCGAAGAACATCGCGTCGGCGATGCGGTCGTTGATGAGGATTTTGCCCGCGGGCATCTTTCCGCCGTGAGTGTTCCAGAGCTCCTCTTCTGTGACTATCTGGTCGCGGAATTCGGCCTTCGCCAGTTCGTAACCCCAGTCACGGAAGGCGCCTTCCGTGAACTTCTGGATGTTACCTTTATGGACGAGGGTGACGACCTTGCGCTTGTGTTCGACGGCGTACTGGATGGCGCGCCGAACGAGTCGCGTCGAGCCGGTCTTGGAGATTGGCTTGATGCCGATGCCGGCGTCGTCGCGGATCGAGTCGACGCCGAAGCCGCTGAGCAGTGAGATGATCTTGCGCGCTTCGTCCGTCCCCGCCTTGTATTCGATGCCGGCGTAGACGTCCTCGGTGTTCTCACGGAAGATCACGACGTTGAGCTTCTGTGGCGCGATGACCACGGACGGCACGCCCGGGAAATAGCGCACGGGGCGCTGGCACTGGTAGAGGTCGAACTTCTGGCGTAGCGTCACGTTGAGACTGCGGATGCCGCCGCCGGTCGGCGTACCCAGCGGACCCTTGATCGCGACACCGTATTCGGTGATGGCTGCCAGGGAGTCTGCCGGGAGCGGTTCTCCGGTGTGCTTCCGAGCTTTGTCGCCGGCGTAGATTTCCAACCAGGCGATCGAGCGGGTGTCGCCGTAGGCGCTCTTCACTGCTGAGTCCAGGACTTTCCTCGTGGCGGGCCAGATGTCCTGCCCGATGCCGTCCCCTTCGATGAACGGGATGATCGGGTGGTTCGGCACGATTGGTCGACCGTCCTTGAACGTGATTTTCTCGCCGTCCGGGACTGTGATCCCGTTGAAAACTTTGGCCGCTTTGTCTGACATAGCGATGCCCTCTCGAGTTAGGACTTGGATGGGAAACGACCGTCAACGGCCTGTTTCGCGCTTGCGAAAAGAAGAGTGGATTAGCTAACTGTTCGCAATTGGTGATACGGAGTCGGGGGCGAAACTACGGGCCTGAAAAAACATTTGTCCTAACGACCTATCACGAGGATATTATGTAATTCAACTAAGCTTCAGGGACTTTATTAAGCCTGTAGCCAGTTTTCACGTACAGTTCTGTTAGTGAGATTGAGTTATATCCTATGTCGGCGAACCTTGCCAAGGTGACGCCGCCGCGCGAACCTTGGTGACTTTTCACCCAGGCTGTCATTAACTGATACATTTCGCCGATCGAACTCTCTGGTGTCTCTGACAAGTTCTTTGTCGGTCTGACCCGGCAAAATCTAGACGCGTAGCCTATTCCTGCCGGCACCGACTGAGTTTCCTGGATATAATTACTCGGCAACAGACAGAGGAGTCGGCAATGCACAGTACGATGCGCGAAATCGACAACAAAATCGAAGGCGGCGAAAGGATAAGTCGGGACGATGCTGCTTGGCTCTGGCACAACGCGTCGGACGATGACTTGCAACGACTCGCCAACCTGGTTCGAGATCGCTTTCATCAGCCGAAAACGGCGACCTACCTGCTGATGCGGATAATCAACTACACCAATATTTGTGTCGCGCTGTGTGACTATTGCTCTTTTTATCGTCTTCCTCACGCGGAGGACGGATATGTGCGCTCCAAGGAGTGGGTGTTCGAAAAGATTGATGAGCTGGTCAACGTAGGCGGTGACCTGTTTGCATTCAACGGCGGCTTCAATCCAAAGCTCAAGATCGACTACTATATCGATCTTTTTAGCTCTATTCGCGAACGCTACGGCGACTCGATTGAGTTTTACGCAATGACAGTGGTGGAGCTTCTCTACGTCGCCAAACTCTGCAAACTGCCGGTCCCGAAAACACTGGAAATTCTCAAGAATGCGGGTGTTCGATGGATCACCGGCGGTGGTGCCGAGATACTATCGGATCCATTTCGCAAGCGCCATAGTCCACTGAAATACACGGTCAAGGAGTATCTCGATACCCAGAAAGCGATTCTCGAAGCTGGTCTCAGCACCACTGCGACCATGGTTATCGGCTTTGACGAGCCGCTGGAAGAGCGCCTAGATCATCTGGAATCCGTCCGCAGCTTTCAAGATGACAACAACGGAGGACTGTTCAGCTTCTTGTGTTGGACTTATAAACCCTGGAACAATGCCCTTGGCGGGTACGAAATCTCCAAGCATGAGTATTTGAGGCACGTCGCGCTCTCTCGCATATTTCTCGATAACGTAAAACATATCAGAGCATCGGTTTTGACTCAGAATGCCAATGGAATCAAAGCTCTCAACTGGGGCGCCAATGATTTCGACATTCCATGGGAAGACGAAGTGACCGAATTAGCAGGGGCAGTGATTGAGCGCGATATCGACAAGATTCTCGGTTATGCGAAGGACGAAGGATTCACGACTGAGTATCGACGTGTGGCCCGGGGTAAACGCCTTGCAGCGAAGATCTGAGCATGTTGTTGACTCGTCATTTGTGCTCGCTGTTTGCGGCATGATTGAGGCTGTCGCGAATCATGCTCGTCCTTAATTGTTTTATTTCGCACAGGCAGCCTATCGGCAGAGTGCAGGCGGAGATCGAAGTAAAATAATTGTGCACCAAATTTAGTGGCATACAGTGTTTTTGTGCCCTGATAACATCTGCACCAGCTTACATGAGCCTTGCTTGATAGTGTGTCCCAAAGCCAGTCTGGCTGTCGTATGTTGGGTCTAGCATTAACTAGGGAAGCGATCTTGTGCCTAGATGGCTCGTCAAGAATGTGAGTCTGCTAATGCGATTATTGTCAGTCGTCATGCTCATATGATATTGCGCTTGTACTGGGGATCTTGTCTCGCTATTGCGGGCGTCTCGTCGAATTTGGGTTTTGATATTGAAACAACCAAAATCGAGATCGGACAGAAATAATTCAAGAAGTAGAACTGGTTATCAGTTCATAGAAACCACTAGAGTTCATTGTCCATGACCCTTGTTTCTATATAGAGAACGCCCGCTTACCAGCTCAAACAACCCGCGAACACACGCCACTTGCGATCGACCATGTCGATTGAATCTTGATAGGCGTTTGAATGGGTGATGGACGGTCTTGACACACGGTAGGCGCGCTCTCTGTATTCAGTAGCAACTCATAACACCCGACGACAGGAAAGGAATGCGAGCAATGATGACACGCATCGCAGCTGCGGCGCTCATGCTTCTCGGCATGGTTGGGATGACGACCCAGGCGGATGACAAGTCTCCGCCGGCCGCGCCCAAGTATCGCATCGAGAAGGTCACGCCGGATGCCGGCAAAAACGAGATCAACAAGATCAACGAGTACGTCGGCACCACGCTGGTACGCTCGACCATCGAGTACAAGGACGATTCGATCAAGTGCGAGGAGTTCCGCGTCGACGGCACCAAGGCCGGGCTGATCGAATGGAGCAAGAGCGGGCTCAAGACCACGAGCTTCAACGAGAAGGGCACCGGGCTGAAGACGATCACCGAGGTCACGAAGGGCCAGATTGACGTCCAGGAATTCCGCGAAGACGGCAAGACCTTGCTGAGCAAGTCGCTTAGCAACGGCACTGGTCGGCAGTCGGAGTACTACGGAAAGGACGGCAAGTTGATTCTCCGTCGGGTCTACGAGAAGGCGGGCAACATGATCGTCACCGTCTTCGACGCCAACGGCAAGGAGCTGTACAAGCAGACCTGGCTGCCCGGGATTGCGGGATACGTGCTCCAGAGCGTCACGGAGAAGACGCCGACCGGCAGTCGGACCCTGCACTTCCTCGGTAAGGACGTGCAGCACGCCGATCTCTACAAGCCGGATGGCAGCTTCGAAAAGAAGGAGCAGGGCGACAAGCTCTCGACGCCGTTCGAGCAGAAGCGCGCTCAGGAGTTCGATGCGGCCAACGACCCGACCGCTCCGAAGAGTCGGCAGAAGTAACGCAGGGTCCGTCGCTTGATCGGGAGCAGGATTGTCTATCCTGAAACCCGTGAGGCAAGCTGGTTTGACACTCCGTGTCAGCCGGCTTGCCTCTTTATCAACTGACCGCTGGGTGGAAACTTGCTGCTGAACTTTTGTCGCTCGAAGTGTAGATACTGGTCCGTGTCGTAGGAAGGCTTAGTCAGTGGTTACTGGTTTACTAGCAGACGCTCAAACTCTTTCCATCTGAGGGTTTAACAAAACACCCCGCACTGAAGTACGTTCGCAGGCAGGCTCAGGGAGCCATTGGACACGTCCGCGACTAACCATCTACAGCCAGTGCGAATCGTAATAGTGGACGTGGCGACTCGCCATCTGGATCCGGGTTTTCAGATTTTGCCGGCATCTTCTGTCGCTTGTCCTCTGCGAAAGCTGCCTAAAAACGTCCGCAAGGTGACGACTCTTTTGCTGCGGGGCTAGCCGAGTTTTGCGGACCAGCTCTCGGCAGATAGGTTAAGCATCGTTTATTCGTTTGATATTGTTTTGAGGCTGCACCGCGGATGGTGCCTGTGCCGTGGTCGCGCTAAGTAATTGGCTTTGATACCAAATTTTTCTTCCCTGAAAAAAACTCAAAACAGGTATGGTGGTTGCACCAATGAAACTGCAGTAAACCAAAGGTTTCGGGTCCTATGAAAAAGTATTCTGGATTTATCCACATTTTTCCTTGCGGAAAACAACACTTTTGGGCAGGAACACCAAAAGATCGTAAGCGCCGAACACAGCTCTTCTCCTGTCGCTCTGCGACAGAGAGCCACATTGCGCTGGTTCTCGCGAATCCGCAAACCCGACCTTCGCTCCGTGAGCAACTACGGAGTCCCGGCAGCAGTTCTTTATCTACGAAGAGCTTTTTAACTGGAGAGGAAACATCAATGAGATGTTTCACGGCTAGCCTCAGGCGGAATGGATGTCGCGTCGAGAACAGCATCACGCATCGGTTTCAAATCACCAACGAGGGAATCTTCGCCTCGTTCTGCGGATCGAGAGTGCCGATCGACCGAGCATTATTCAGCAACCCGAATTCGCGCAACTGGGGAGAAGGGCGTCTGGTCGTCTGGAAGTGCGCCGTCAAACTCGAGTCCAGAACTGGTCTCTTCTCGTTCGCTCCATTGGAGCAACCCGATAGCGACGCGCTGATTTTGATTGATGCCGACAGCGACATCGAGTGCGAGCTTCTAGGCTCGATTCTCCTTTCGGGATGGGATTACGTCATGCACCCGACTACGGGCGCTCGGTCGGATGCCTGTATCAAGCGTCTGATCAGGCTCGGTCCGGGTGGGTCGTTTCTGGTCGCCGTGCAGTCGCCAGAGGAAGATATGTTCGGGCTCCCGGTCTTGAAGGGCAGCAAAGTGCACCTTCGCATCAGCTACGATGGGGACCGGGTCAAGATCGAGACGTTAAACCGAGAGCTTGTGCCCAGGGGCTTCTCGGTGCCGTTGCTTATCGACGACCTCATTCTCTTCCTGGGCCTGCCATTAGCCGCATGGTTGTTCGGAATCGCGGCGATGCCCTTCCTTGAGGGAGTCTTTACGCAATTTTGGAACTGGAGCGGCTGCGCGACGGCACTGTTCGCCTTCTTGCTCGTCGCTCGCCTCGTGGATATCGGACTGTGTTGGCGCGCGAGGCGGGGCGCATACCGGCGTTAGTGGCGTGACACCTTTCCAGTCACGCCCTGATTAACAGGTTCTCCGGCAACAAGCATTTCGGTTTTTCCAAATCCCCATTCATAGAAAGAAGGCAAATTCGAAGGAGTGCTAGAGACCGCCAAGATCAAGCTGAGTTGGTTCCACGGACTCCGTGGAACCGCAATTCTGCGATCGTCAATTCCAGACCCTCGCAGCTTCACTTTCCCTCCAACCCCTTGACGGAGAGTCGAAAATGCTTCCCTTGCTCAAAGTCGTCGTGTCGGCTCTATTCCTAAGTCTCTGTCTGGTGTCGCAGCTCACTGATGGTGGTCGGCAGATCGGGAGCCCGCTTGTCCATCTGCTGGTCAGCCTGGCCACCGGTGCTTTTATGGTATTGTGCGGGACCCTCGGAGCGCTGATGGAGCGCAAGTCGTACGGATCGGCGCTTAAGGATCCTGATGTGAACTGTCTCGCCGGTGTCGCGGGGCAATTGCTAGGGTTCTTCGGTGCATGGATGGTCATGCTCGTTCTGTTGTTGCCGGGGCTGTGAGATTGCGGAGGAATCTACTCCCGGGCAAGCTCCAGTGAAAAATAAGAGTTAACCGCTTTACGATCTGTGGAGGGGAGAGTCCAAACCAAGGACTCTCCTCTCCACGAATCTCACTTGTCGCTGGTGTGGAATATGCAGTTTTATCTCCTGAGACTTGCGAACATGTCGACGCGAGTTGGGCGATCAGTCGAAAGCTTGTGTGCAAACGTTCGCCAGTCCCGTTATACAAATGCTGAAAACGTTCGCTTGCGGACGTTTTGAGGCTGCTTTCGCTGAGGACCAGCGGCAGCACAAGCGGCACAACGAGCTCTGTAAAGCGGCTCCAGATGGCGAGTCTCCACATCCTGTACTGCCGGGTTACCACATTTGATCCGAAATACTAAAGCATATAGGAAAACGAGATTCGTATAGGATTTTGGCAGTGGCGGTCGTGTCCAATGGCTCCCTGAGACTGTGTGCGAGCCCGCTTCAGTGCGGAATGTTCGTTAAATGGTCAGAGGGAAAGAGTTTGAGCCTCTGCGAGTAAACCAGTACGACTCATGGTATATGCCTTGTCCGCAGATCATCTGAACGTAATCGATTTCGCGAGCAACCAGGGGCGGTGGCGTTGACCGCCCCTGGTTGGCATCGCGGAATCACGCAATCTGAGTAGCGTGACTCGCTGACCGTGCGGCACCGTTATTCGCGGGGAAGTGCTACAAAATCAGCAACTTAAACTCGATTAGCGCTTCAGATTGAGCACTAAAGTACCCTCTGGAAGTTCCGGCATGGGCACGTCGTCCATCGGAACGACCGCGTAGCGGATATTGTCTAGGGCGCTCAGCCGGGCGTAGTTGTCTGTGAAGACCTTCGCGCCGAAGACCGCGAGGAGCGGCTCCAACTGCTCGTTGCGTAGCGCTCGGATGAACTCCGCCGACTGCTCCAGGGGCGGTGCCTCGACTACCGAGACGCGGTTGCCGAAGGGTTTGAACACTCTCCTGGCGCCTCTCAAACGCTCGGGCAGCGACAGCTTCAGCGGGCGGTCGGGTCTCGACGACTTCAGGACTCCGACCGTGAGGTGGTCGAGCCCACCTAGGGTCAAAGCTGCGTGGGCGATGTCCGCCTGGAGAGCGTTGGCTGGATCGAAGGAGCCGATGAATACCCCGGCGCGCCACGACATCGGGTGCGTTGGGTAGCCGATCTTGAGAATGCGCTCCATTTCCGGTCGCCGGACGAACTGCTCGGCGAGCTGCATATCGAGCGTATCTACGACGTGACGGACGAACTTGTCGTTTTGCCCATCCTTCGATTGCGAAGGCTTGAAGGACGGAGCCGTCAGTAACGCACGGCTTGGTCCGTCGATGACGCCCTCCAGGTTGCCATGGAAGGAGCTCCAGCGCTTCAGGAACCGACCCTCGATGCCGGCGAGAAGTTTTTCGGGCACGTTCGGATAGAGACGGAGGTCGCCGACGAAACGGCTGACTCCCAGCGAGAGGATGTCGCTCGTGTCGAGACCGAGACCGATGCGCTTGCGTGCTTCGCTTGAGGAAACCCCGTCAGCGTCTTTGAGAATGATGTCGTACACGACGGGAACGTAAACCGCTTCTGTCGAGCACGCCTCGGTCTTCATGGGACGCGCGATTCGCACGAAGTCGAATCGCGGCGCGCCGGCGAAGATCTTGAAGTTCTTCTCGAACGTATCGGCACCGAAGATTCCGATGACGTGCTCGCCAGGATGGCGCTGCAGCACCCATCGAGCGAACGCGGGACGGCCTTCGAGCGGTTCGCGCAGGATGACTACGGTGTCTCCCATGTCGGCGAACAGAAGCCGCAACATGGTGATGCGCTCCAGTATCGACGCCGCGAAGTCCTTGTCGGTGTTGTAGTTGACCGTTATATAGACCTTCTTCAGTCCGAAGTGACGGATGGCTTCGATGACAGCGGCGCGGTGCGCCAGGGTCGGCGGGTCGAAGCTGCCAATGTAGTAACCGACGGTAGGGGCCTTGGCAGCGAATGCAAGAGGTTTGCTCATTCTTCTCATCAGCGATGCTCCCGGATGGCAGATGGTTTCGAGTTGACAGGTCGAAACGCGCATAGAGAAGCGCGCTTCGACCTGAGTCGAATGGTTGTCTTCGCCTGACGGTTAGTGCGAATTTCGGAAAAGCAGTAGGAGGCTAGTTTCTGAGGACGTGCCCGAAGCGAATTTCCCCAGTTCATGGGAGCTAACTCGTTCGGTTGAAGCTTTTGTGATTACAGTTATTGCCGTTATTCGAATCCCAGAGGACATCACATGGCTGTGTGTTCCACACTGCCAAATTGTCTGAGGCATTAACTAGCACTTTGAATATTTTTTACGTTGTGACAGGATGAGGGGGGTGTAGTGTGACTGGCGCCAACCCGCTATAGGACAGTCTGTTCGGGGATAAGGCAAGCCGAGAATTATAATCGCTTCAAGTTAGAGGTTTTTGATCTTGCCTCTACATTCTCTTCGACCTGTGTGATAGCTCTCGTCGACTGTATTAGGTTGGTGGCGGAAAGTGTGGCATCAGCCGTGTTTCTGCGAACACGGTGAGTGGAACGCGATGGCATTAAGCTGTCGAAACGGGCTGCAGGAGCGGAGGCGCACTTCAGTCATTGTAAACGTTCACTTGCGGACGTTCTGAGGCTGCTTTCGCTAAGGAGCAGCGGCAGAACAAGCGGCACAACATGTTCTGCAAAACGGCTTCAGCTGACGAGTCTCCACGTCCAGCGCTCACGGGCTATCAGTCATTAACCGCAATACTACAAAGACTAGTAAAGATAGATCCAGGACGAAGAGCCATAGTCCGGGGAGGGACCGGTGGTGGCTCTTCGCAGAGACGGAGGGGAGGAAGAACGCTCAGGGCGCGGCGGGCTTCCTCTCATGTTAAGCCGGTCTAGCCGGACTTATTCCTTCGACTCTTCCGGTTTGCTCTTCTTCTCGGGCTTTGCCGTCGCCTTCTTGGGGGCGACCTTGCGGATGAGACGAGCGTACGTGGTCCGGTCGCGCTTCAGCTCTTTGCGGGCTTGCTCCTTGCGGGCCTTCTTCTTGGCTTTCTTGGCTGCTTTCTTGCCCTTCTTGCCCTTCTTGCCTTTCTTGACCTTCTTGACCCTGCTGAGCTTCTCGATCTTCTCTCGCCGCTCCTTCTTCTTGCGCTTCCAGGTCTTCATCAGCATCTTCCGGTAGCTGATCTTGGGCTTGCGCTTCTCGCCGAACAGCACCAGTGCCAGTGCCTCGATGACCGCGAGCGCCGCCGTAACATCGGCCTCGGTGCTGCCGAGTGGAAGCAGCGTCTCGATCTCGACGTAGAACCCCGAGAACTTGCCGATCGCCTCCGCCCGATCGAGGGTGATGACGAAGTCAAATCCCGCGTGCTTGCCCTGGAAGTGCAGGCGCTTCTTCGTGTAGAACGGGATGGGTTCCTTTAGGCGGTCCATCGCGCTGAGGATGAAGCTTATCGCGTCGGCAGGCTTAACGAGCTTCTCGTCCTCGAGGCGGACGTTCTTTCCCTTCTTTCCCTTGATGGGGTGGTTCTTGAACCCGCGGATGCAGCGGGTCACCTTCTTCTTCCCCTCCCAGGTCTTCTCGATTCGCATGCGACGCGTGATGTCGCCCTTGGTCGGGACGACGAAGTCGGTGATGCGGCACTTCTTGAAGAAGGTGAAGCCCAGTTCCGGCAACCGGAGCTTGAGCGCGTCAAACTCCGTCTCGCTCACCTTGAAGCCCTGTTCGGTTTCGAAGTGAGCGCCGTTGAATTGTTTTTTCATTGGGACACCCTGCTGTGAGACTTGATGTCTGCCACCACGTGTGGCAGTAACACTCCGGCATGAATGTCGGAGAGACGTGAAGAAAACAGCTGCGCTTCCTGCGCTTCGATAGCGGCTGTCCGGGAATCGAACCCGGCCGGGCTATCATCCGGTCCACACCATGTGGCCACAGCCTTTGGAGAAACAAGCCGAGCGCACGGGATGATCCCCGTGCGCTCGCGCCGTCTGGGAGGAGAACCGCTAGCGGCTTGGAGCCGGTTCGCCCTCTCCAATGATCGGTCGGAGATTTGAGGTCTGAGGAGTTCGGCGAGGATTCGGGCAGCCGCAGCCCGAGCTCATCGCCGACGTGGGTCACTGCTGCAGCGCCAGGTGCTGCGTGACCCGGCGCACTTCACGGCTGCCGATCTGACGCTTCTCCATGGCGTACACCGGCGCGCCCCACTCCCGCACCAGCTTGTTCCGCGCGGTGTCGTAGTCGCGCGGGAGGTCGGTGCGGAATACCCAGTCGTAGATCAGCGGCTGTTTCGCCTTGTCGGCGCGGGTCCGGGCCGCGAGGAACTCGTCGCTCTTCAGCTCGCCGAACGTCACGAGGTACCACACCCCGTTGATCTGGACGTACTTCTGGTTGCCGCCCGCGTCGAGCTGGACGAAGGTGGTGCGGCGGCGTCGAGGGGGCTTCGGCTGGGTCGGCTCGCTGCTCGCCTGCAGCGTGCCGGTCTCGGGATGGACGTAGAAGTCGCGGAAGAGGCTCTCGCCGTTGGTGCGGCGCACCTCCCCGTCCACGAGGATCGTGTCGCGGTGGACCATGCCGGTCACCGCTTGCCCGATGCGGCGGGGCGGCTGGGCGTGCCCGTCGTGCGAGCAGACCTCCGCGTAGACTTCGTCGAAGGGCCGGTTGATCTGGTTCCGCAGGTACCGCCGGATGATTTCGTCGCGGTCCGAGACCTCGGACCGGTCGCCGATGCGCGGGCGCATGGGCTCGAAGAGCGGACAGGTGAGCAGGTCGATTCCCCGACGGCTGCGCCGGGAGAGACCCTTGTTGTGGCGGAACACGATCGACTGGCGGATGGCACTTCGCATGCATCGTTCTCCTGAGGTGGACTTCCAGAGTGCAGCGGCGCATACCTGAGCCGCAGTCACCCTTTCAGTGGCAGTGCTGGGCGAACCCAGCCGGGCTATCTTCCGGGACTGCCACATTCGGCGCTCTCCCGAGCACCGAAACGAGTTACTGCCGAGCAGATAGCATCACGGGTGGTGCTCAGCGTGCATTCGGTTTTCGTTGTTGTGCGCTTCCCCGCCGCAAACGATGCGGCGAGGCGCGGCTATCCCGAACTACTGACCGGCCTTGGGGCGGCGGCTTCGGCCGCCGGTGCCGGTCGTCCGACGACGACCCGCCGCGTTGCCCAGCCCTTGCTGTGCCCGTGCCGCCAGGGAGTTCACGTCGAGGGGCGGAACGTCGAGGGTGAGCCTTCCCGCGCCGTTATCGAACAGCGACTTGACGTCGAGTTCGAATAGCGAGATCGTCGGCGGTTTGCTCGCAGCCTTGCTGCCGGGCTTCTTCAGGCGGATCAGGAGTACGTCATCCGGCTCGGTGGCGATGGTGACCTTCCCGGCCAGCTCGAGCTTCGGTGCGTCCAGGTTGATCATCCCCCCGATGGCTGTCGTGGCCGACGCGGCGTCGTCGTACTCCAGGCGCAGCAGGTCGAGTATCTTGCCGAAGCCGCCTCGCGGTGAGAGAGGCTGCACCGTGGCGGCGACTTCGTAGCTTGCGTCGAACACGTACGTGTGTCCGATGGGTGGTATGAACAGAGTGTCGGTGTTCTTGCAGAGCAGTCGCTTGTCGGGCAAGCGATAGATGACCAGTACTCCCATGGTGATGGCTCCATCGTTAGGGTGGAAGGGTTGATGTCGAATCGGATACATCGTCTCCGGCACCGTCTCACGCACAACCGTTATGCGCATCACTCCACGACCTGCTGAACCAGCACCTCGCCGAGGTTCTGAAAAGTTGGTGTGAGATGAGACTGGCTGTTGGTCCTGGGTATGAGTTCGAGGTGCTGAGGAGGCGATGAATTAACTCAGCCTAATGTTTTGCGGGTAACAGTACAACTCCTGAGGTGCCGGCTAGGGCAGACTGTTACCTAAATTTCTTTCGAAAGCTAATACCAGCTAGCGCATAGAATATTGCGGCTTCTGTCATAATCAACAGGAGCTGACACGTGCTCCAGAGCTGGGTGATTGGCTCTTATTTCGACATAGATATTACAGAGAATATTGAGATATGGCGGGAGAAAACGGTTACGACAATGACGCTAATTCTGTCGACGAGGCTTCGTCTCGCGACGATTTTCAGGCTTCAGAACAGGCGCCAAAGCCGATCGGCAAAACCATCAGCACAAGCGCAATAGTCTCGACACTCTCGCTATTCATGTTTGTCGGTGGTGGTTTTGTGACCCTGATGATGCTTGCGCGAGCCTTTGAACTTCACGGTCAGGTTCTCGTCGGTTTCGTCATTGGCTCTTCCGCTCTCGTTCTTGGCTTGGCCGGCGGGCTGTTGCTCAAGATTATGGATGACAAATGGTGGATTGGAGCGGTCATGGGTGCCTGTTTTGGCGCAATCTCGGCGACTCTGATTTATTTTCAAACGCGCGATTTCCAATGGTGGCAATAGCGATTTGAGGGCACTCAAATCGCTATTAGGTGCGCCTACCGTGTGGAGTTTGCTCATAGTCGACGCACCTAAACTGTTGCGCTGCCGCCGTCACTTTCAGCGATCAGGTTAACGGTTTGATTTCGATGTTATTGGGGTCGCCTTTGAAAACGACGAAGTTCGTGAAGCCTTGCTCGGAAAGCTGATCGATCTGTTTTTTCAACTCTTTTTTCTTCGGAGTAAGCGAAACCGATCTTTTTTCGGAACGCAGTCCTTTTGAGCATGACAGAACATCTTGTGCGGAATCGCGCGCAGGATCGTAAATGAACGCCAGTCTTTCGCACGAATCAGGCGTCTGAAATCCTTTCTCTTGCAGGACCGAAATCACTCGTTCGAAACCAATTGAAAATCCGCAGGCCGGAACCTCTCTGCCGATGAACTTCTCGATCATCTTGTCATAGCGTCCGCCGCCGGCTACAGAGTAAGACAGTCCTGGCATGCCGACTTCGAAGATCGGACCCGTGTAATAGCCCATGCCGCGCACTAGAGTCGGATCGAAGCAAACCTTGAATTTACCCTGACTCAGGCTGTCTATTGCGTTTACCAACTGCTTCAAGTCCTCGATCACCTGATTGGACTCGAAGTTAGGCAGCATGTCCGCAATCTTTTGAAACTGCGTTAGACCGCTTGCAGTTGCATCACTCAAGATTGGCTGAATTGGGCGGTAGAGTTCGGTCAGTCTTGTGATTGCTGCCTGATCGTGTCCACTATTAGCCAGCTCTTTGGCAACACCCTCGAGACCGATCTTGTCTAGTTTGTCCACGGCGATGAAGACGCTGTCGAGTCGTGATGGTTCGAACTGGCAGTGAGTGGCAAGATCCGTAAGTACTCTTCTGTCATTCACCCTGATGAGGAACTGTTCGAAGCCAAGATTCAAAAGGGCTTGAGCTGTAGCTTCCAAAAGATCGAGTTCGGCGAATATTCCCTTAACGCCCATAATGTCGATATCGCACTGGGTGAACTGTCTGTATCTACCTGCTTGTGGGCTCTCGGCTCGCCACACGGATCCGACTTGAATCGATTTGAATGGGTTGGGTATAGCGGCGTTGTTGTTGGCGTAAAAGCGCGCCAGAGGTACGGTCAGATCGAATCGGAGACCAAGATCACTCAGCGAATCTTTGAAGCTGGTGCCATCAGATGCGGTGCCCTCTTCGATCGCTTTGTCAAGCTTTTCACCGCGCTTCAAAATCTCATAAATCAGTGCCAGGTTCTCTCCACCTTCGCCGCGCTTGAGGAGCTCGATGCTTTCCACCGCAGGGGTTTCGATCCTGGTAAAACCAAAATTCTTGTATGTGGTGATGATTACCGAGGTCGCCCAGTCTCTCAGTGCGACCTCGTCTGGCAGCAGATCGCGCATGCCTCTTGGTGGCTTGGCTCGAAGTGGGGTTGAAGTGGACATGGGTTAATTCCTCTTGATTACCGGGCGGGACGCTTCTGCTAAGTGCGCTAATATGATGACAACTTTGGTTTTCGCTCATATTAGCGCGACCGTCCCAGTCTGGATCTTCTTAATCGTTGTAGGAGTGAGCGATCAAGATGATAAACCAGGTTCCCTGATAGAACCGTCAAGACCGCCGCTATCGTTACTTTACGTTGAGCCCGCCATCGCAGAACGGCTATACATATTCAGTCTCTACTCCAGATTCTTCTTCGGAAGCTAGTTCAAAAACAAAGCCCCAGCAGAGTTCATGATTCAGCTCAGCACCCGCTGAAACGCCTCATGCCATTTCCCCTGTTCCAGTCTGTCTGCAAGAATAGCAGGCGGATGCAACCGGCCCTTGCCGGATTGGAGGTCGACCAATGAAATCAAACATTCTCAACGTGGTCGATCTGGAGCTGTCGTGCTATCCAGACGCCATCTTCCCTGATGGGCAGCGGCAGGAGATAATCGAAATCGGCTTGACGACGGTCGATATTAGATCGCGCAAGATCCTCCGGTCGCTCAGTCTGCCGATCATTCCGTCCAAGTCGAAGATAAGCTCGTTCTGTACGGAGCTGACGGGTTGGACGGAGGCGAAGCTCAAGCGGCAGGGCATGCCGTTCTCCGAAGCGCTCCGTCGACTGTCGGAAAAGTACGGAGCGAAAAACCGCACTCTGATCACTGACTCTGACGACGAGCTCGGTACCATTCGCGCTCAATGCGAGTTGTTCGGACTCGAGTGCCCGTTCGATAGCGGTTATATCAACGTCTCTGCCGTTCTCTCGCTGCTTTCCGGCGAGACGCGCAACCTCAGTCTGCCCGATAAGCTCGCGCTGTTCGGGCTCGAATTCCAGGGTGTTCAGCACTCCGGTAAGGACGACTCCCTCAACATTGCCCGGCTGTTACTGGCCATTGTCGAGCGGAGCAATTTCTCGCTAGGCGGCACTCCGCTCGCCTGACTGTGTGCAGAGAGGGTCTCCGCACCAGCTTTCCCCACGACGTAGGCGTGCTTAACCGTCGCCGATGGAGCTGTTATGTCACACAAAATATTAGACTCGGCGAACGATGCCACTGGTTTCGATTCGCTCGGGGTTTGTAAAAACCTGCTTCTCGTCGGTCGCTGGCATGGCGTCACGCGGGATCAGGAAGAGATGCTCAGAGCGGCGCTCGACAAGGTCGATCCTGAGCGACTGTGTCGACTCGTCTTTGTGATCACCGCATGCGAACAGTCCCGCACGAAGCGGCATCCGCTCACCCTGGCTGAGCGTAGAGAGATCGTTGGTGGTCTGGCCGCGGGACTGGGCCGAATTTCCGAAATCCATGCCGTACCGGACATCAGCGATTCGACGATCTGGGTCAATCACCTGAAATCCGTGGTCGAGCAGGAAAGCGGTGGCGTGACCACCCTCGATCAGGATGATACCGTTTTGGTCACCTCGAACACCGACAGTCTGAGCCTGTTTTCGAAGCATGGTTACAGGACCGTCACCCCGATAGCGAAAGGCAAATTGCCGACTGATCTCCATGCCGCCATCAGGGTTGGAGGCGATTGGAAGGCGCTCTCCAGCGCGTCCACGGTCAAAGTCTTCGAGGCGCATGATCTTCCGAAGCTTATCGCTGAGCTGTTCTCCGATGTGCTGCTCAACGACGACGGCGAGTTGTCGCATGGACGCGACTTCAAGGTTTACTCCGCCGGTATGGATGCCAGTCTGGCCGTCAAGATCGAAGACATCTGTCCGCACGTCAAGTCCGGAAGGATTGTTGATAAGGGCTGTGGGACAGGCACGTTGCTCATCCACCTTTCGACGCTCTTTTCTGATTCCGATATCATCGGGATGGACCTGTCCAGCGAGTTGCTTCGGACGTCCGAAGGTCAGCACTATCCGTACCACAACGTAGCCGTGGTTCGAGGTAACATCATCGAGCAGCGATTCCCGACCGGCAGCTTGTCGACGGTGATACTATCCTCGGTGATGCATGAGGTGTATTCGTACAACGGGTACGACCGCAATCAGGTGCGGCGGACGCTGTCGAATACACGCAAGGAGCTCGAACTCGGTGGCCGGATCATCATCCGTGACGGCATCAAGCCGAGCGGCACAGGCAAGGTCTGGATGCGTCTCGACGAAGAGACCGAACCGAGGTTTCGCCGATTCGCCCGCGAATTCAAGAACAAGTCGCCTAATCCGGGCGTCGAGTTTTCCGAACACACCATTGAAGGTGTGACCTGGTTCTACCTCGGTCTTCACGAAGCCAACGAATTCCTTTCGAAGAAGGACTACCTGGCCAACTGGGAGATGGAGGTCAATGAGGAGTTTGGAGTTTTCACTTCCGAAGAGTGGAAACACGAGCTTGCCCATCATGGATACCGGGTGGTGGTCTGCAACAGCTACCTCAATCCATGGATTCTGGAGCATCGCTACAAGGCCCATGCCTGGCTGCACGCCGATGACGGCGGCAAGCCCGGCGTCGCCGTTCCCTACCCGGACACCACGGCAGTTCTCGTCGCAGAAGCTGTGTGAGTGCCCATAACCAACTCTTTCACAGGAGTCAGTCAATGAAACCGAATGACGGTTCGAAGACGCTTACCCTCAAGATGCAGGGTTTTCCCGAAGTGGTCAATGCGCTCGGCGGCGTGCCTGGTGCGGTGAAGTTCGCCGGGCGCAAGATCGAGCGTGGTGATGTCGCGGGCGGGAGCGAAGTGCTGGTGGCGGCGCTCGCCAAGCTCGAACTCGCCAAGGGGGTCATCCTGTCCAATCTCGCCTTCGCCTCGATGCAGGCTGGCGATATCGGTCAGGCTACCGGCTATGTCGAGATCGCTCTGGAATCGCTCGCCGAGCTCGGGATGGAGGACACCGAGGTGGCCGGCATGCTGAAGGTGGCATACGCCTGCCTGCCCGCCGAGTTCAAGTCGGAAGACTTGGCCGCGGCTGACGCGGAGGCGGCCGCTGAGCAGGACGCTGGTGGCACCGATGGTGACACTTCGTTCGACGACGCGTTGAAAGGCGCGGTCACTCTGCTCATGTCGGCCCCGGCACCGTCCGGCAAGGACGGCGAGAAGCCGGTCGTCGGCGTTGGTAGCGTCGCCCAGCCCGTAGTCGGTGTCCAGGAGGACGCAACTCGAGTCGTGACCGGTGACGCGACTTCCTCCGAGAAGACCGGCGACTAGCAGTGCATGTACCCGTGGTCGGCACAACCAGTGCCGACCACGTCCGGAACACCATCCTAGCAACAGGACAGGAAACTGCCATGAGTAGAACGAAGATTCAGATTCTTGGCGGTGGCACCGTGAGCTATGTTCGTCCGCATCTGGCGCTGACCGCGCCGGCCTACGGTGAAACCGCTCGACGGCTGGAAGCGCTTCTTAAGAGGCATTCCGGTCATTCGAGTGAAGTGGTGCTTCATCTGACGAAGATGGCGTGCGGCGGAGCAAGCAAGCTTGAGACGAATGACGACGTCGAAAAACTGTTTGACGAACTCGTCCAAGATCCTGCTACTGCAATCATCTTCATGAATGTCGCCATGGTCGACTACGATGGCTCCATCGCGGATGGCGGGGAGGACGGCAAGTACGGCTCGCGGCTGAAGACGCGTGAGCAGCCGAACCCTGCCGTTCAGCTGACCAGGGTGCGTAAGTTCTTGCCGGAAGTACGCGAAAAGCGCCCCGACATTTGCCTCGTAGCGTTCAAGACGACATGCAACACGACGGTCGAAGACATGCAGAGGCGGGGGCTCTACCTGCTGCAAGGCGCAAAATGCAATCTGGTATTGGTCAACGATACCGGTACTCGGCTCAACATCATCGTCGGACCGGAAGGCACTGTCTTGACGCAGTCTACCGACAGATCCGTTGCCGTCGAAGCGCTCGTCGACTTGGCAATCAAGCATCGATTCCCAGGTGAAGTGAAGCCGCTCAGGCGTTTGCTCAACCTGCTCAGTCACCAGCGATGGTGGCGTGCACTTACCAGAACCTGAAAGGGGACAATATGAGCATCACTAAATCTTGTACTGTGATCACCGGCGGTGGTCGCGGCATCGGCAAGGCTTGCGCCTTGCGCATGTCGCAGGAAGCCGGTCCGGTGTTCCTCGTCGGGTTGACGGAGGCGCACCTTCAATCGGTTTGTGACGAGATCCGTAAAGCCGGTCGCGAGGCGGAGTTCCTTGTCGGTGACGTGGGTGATCCTGCGGTCGCAACCAGCGCTGTGGCAAAGGTCAAGGAGCTCGGGTGGACGGTTCGACACCTCGTCTGCAACGCCGGTATCGGCGGCGCGGGCGGCATCACCAAGCTCGATCACAAAAAGTGGTTGCGTGTCTTCGACGTCAACGTTCACGGCACGTTCTACTTCATTCAGGCTTGCGTGCCGGACATGCGCGAGCAGAAGAGCGGCACCATCAGCGTGATTAGCAGCACTCTCGGCGTGCGTGGCTACAAGTACGACACTCTGTACGCTGCGACCAAGCATGCGCAAGTGGGCATGGCGCGTAGTCTCGGCATGGAGCTCGCGAAGGACGGCATCGTCGTTGTGCCAATCTGTCCGTCATTTGTCGAGACCGACATGGTCGCGCGGATGGTCGCCAATATCCAGAAGCACAACGGCATCACCGAAGCGGAAGCTCGGCAGCGGCTGTTGGACACGAGTCCACAGAAGCGCATCATCACTCCGGAAGAGGTGGCCGAGGCTGTGGCGCTCGTGGCGTCCGGCAAGCTCCGCTGTCTCAACGGCGAGCCACTGATCCTGGACGGCGGCGCCGAATAGCGCTTGCCAAGCCGATTTGCTTCGAATCAGTCGAACGGTAAAACATCGTTCGACTGATTCGTTAGAACCCAACAAGCACAGCTGATGCGCTGCGCCTGTTGGGTTTTAACGTCCGGACCGACGAGATACTAGGTGGGGTCGTAGAAGGGTAAGCAAGAAAATTGGATAGTGACGGACGTTGCACATCAGCTAAAAAAGTGAAGAAGTCCAGTCGGTAGGACTGGACTTCTTTCCGCTCGTCAAGTTGAAATCGTGCCGCCCGTGATTTTGAAGTTGACCGTGCCATCGGCTGCAGTTAATAGTTCGATCTTTTGGTCAACGCCCCTGGTCCTATACGTGACTGAGTTTCCACTGTGATTGATTTGGAACCGAGGGTCGTACCAATTGCGGGTCCCAGGAGTCGGACCGACGATCTCGCTGCAGATCAGATTGATGCTAGCAGAGCTGCAGAGCAGAAGAAGGTGCTTGGTTAGAAATATCGCCGAGCCGGATGAATTCTCGATCTCGACGACCTCATGGTTTAGGTGGAGCAGGATGTCTTTGTTGGTTGGGTCAGCCTCGGGGCGAATATGAAGCGGACTCAGTCGGACATCACCGCGCATAATACGGGCTGCCATGCCGTTGGCAGTGGAAGTCCACCAAACACCATGTTTGAAGGCCCCGCGGACGAGACTCAGATCCAATGCGCGGTGATTCACCGGGATGCCTGGTGCAATGAGGCGTCCGGCGGTAAAGAAAAGCATTAATTACTCCTCGAGAGTTGGCTGTTTGAAGTAAAGCGCCGGACGAATGTGCCCGGCGCAATGTGATTGTCAGGGGAGTTCGGATAGCTCGAACCCGACTCTTCCGGCGACCGTTTTCAGATCTATCCGCTGATTGGTTCTCAGTCCGCGGTGGCAGATATGGTCGCCATTGTGCCGGATTTCAGTCAGGCATTGATGTGACTTTGTCTCCCAACCGTATTGTTCGTAGACGACGCCTTCGACTTGGATAACGTCCGATGGCTCAAGAATGATAAGCTGGTTGGCTGGCAGGCGGAACCCTCGCGAATTCTTCAGCGAGTTCGTTACGGCTTCGAAGTTGAGGTAAACCAGTACTCTTCTATCCGCGGACGAATCTTTTTCTGGTTCCATGCTCAAGGGGCGACCGGATGCGTTCGCCCGCATTATAGCGAGAGGCGCATTCTTGCTGAGCAGCAAGTCCTCGACTTTGAACATCGACTGGGCAGCAGCCTTCGTGAGTCCGCTGTTCCAATGTGAAATTCCGGCGCTGAGATCTAATCCTGCGGTAATGCAAAGCATAACAAGCTCCTTAGAAAAGACACTGTCGAAATCGTCTGTTTTTCAGCCTCTTGTATCTGTACGAGGCTACCCCGGGCTTCACGAGAAGCTCCGATTAGTGTGCTATTGGTGTCGCTGCTGCGCGATCGGGCTGGTGGTTGCTTGATCTCCGAGCTGGGTGGAATTGAAATCTGATTCGATACTATCTGAAGAGTGCTATGGATGAAACCCAGCGCAATCTTGGGCAAATTGCTCTAACTGAAGCGTTGAACGGGAAGTCAGTCATTATGACCGAGGTATGAGTAAAACATTCATGCTGTGCTATCTTCGTCGAACCGGTATTTCGTGAGTGCCATATGAGTTTTTCGCGAGCGTAATATGGGTTTTTCTCCAGTGCTCATATGTTGTTCGACGCAAGCCTAACGCAGTGTCGAAACGTCGCTGTCAGGCACAACATGTTCTGCAAAACGGCTCCAGATGGCGGTCTCCATGTCCAACACTAGCGGGCTGCCGCGGAGTTCTCGAGATACTAAAAGAGGTGGTAGGAGGTGTTGCAAAGAAAGAAGCGGAGGCGCTCGGTGGCGTCTCCACTTCTCAGAAAGCATTTCGAGGTCAGGACCGTTGCGTCTCTTGGAAAAGGACATGATGCATTAATCATGGTTTCCCAAGTGCATTCAGCCAGCTAACCTCAGACCGCGGCCGTCGCTCTTATTTGGGCTTTGGCGTCCGAGCCGGTTGGCGACAGGGTTTGACCGGGGCAGGTACCCTTGATGACACCGAGAAGCAGTTGCTCGAACGCCTTCGTGACAGGGGCTCGCCTGTCGGTCAATCCTCGCCATGCGCCTTCCGCGGTCTCCGCCGCCAACTGGTATTCGGCGACCACGTCGTTGGCGTACTTTTCGTTGGCCTTCTCGACCTTCGAGTCGTACGTCTTGAACAACGCTACCATCTTGCGATCCGTCCACCAACCCTTCGCGTATGCGCCGATCAAGGCGATACTGAGGGTGGTGGCGAGCGAGAGGTAGTGCATGTCGGCGCCTTCGGTTTTGGCCTGCACTTGTGGCAGCCCGAAGATGATGCGCGCCATGAGGAAGATGAAACCGCCGATGAGGAGAATCTTGAACCCCGCCTGAAGCAGCCCACCGCGACGGGTGTCGCGAGTGTTGCGGCGTAACGCGGAATCCTTCTCCTCCCTCGCGGCTTCCAGAGAATCGTGTCGCGACTTCTTTCGTCGCTCCACTCCCTGTGCGAAGCTGTTGGCCGCTACGCGCAGGTTGTTCATGTACCAGCGTTCGCGTCCACCTACAGGGAAGGTGTCCGCCATCGCTTCTAGCTCCTGGACAGCTTTGAGAGCCGATGCTCGCGTTTCGGAAGTCGGCTCCAGTGCCGAGACCAGGTAGAGGCTGTAGCCCCACTCGATCGCCATGTTAGGAGTCACGAGTAGAATGCGGTCGTCAAGGGGTACCCTGGCCAGAGGCGGGGCTGCAAGAGACATAAGTCCTCCTAGGTTTACGCAGGCTTGTTACGCGGCTCGATCTCGACCGAGTCCACGAACCAGCCGGATTCGGTGAAGTGACCTGACACAATCAGGTTCACTGGGCCAAAGTCAGGTTTGGCCAACATCTGTTGGATTGCGAGGGCAGAGCCTTCACTGTTGCCGTGAAGGCGGCCGGACGAGACGCCGTCGATGTACAGGTCCGACAAGTCGCGGATCGAGGTTTCGACGTATTCCGGCTCGGTGAACCATCGCAGGAAATGGTTGCGCTTGGGGTTGCGCATCAACCCCGGGCGGTACCGCTCCTGCACGTAGAGTCCGTAGACGTTGAGCATGCGGAATCGCATGGAGCTGAAGTTGCGCCGGCCGCCCTTCTTCTCGAGTTGTTCGTAAGCTGCTTTGAACCCGATGGGGAGTTCTTCTTTGGATTCGCCACCGTTGGTGGTGCTCATGGTTGGCCTCGGTTGGTTTCTTGCATCGTTGCAAGAAGTTAACAGGAAGCCGGAAAGTCGGCTTCCTGAAGAACCAAGAATCGTACTGCCGGCCCTTGTGCGCGGGCCGGCAGTACGATGTGAGCTCAGATCAGTTATCCCAGGGGCAACTCTCCGGATCGCACGGTTGCACGATTTCAGAGATTGTCACCGTCACATCGCCGATGTCCTTGCTCAGACCCGTTATGGTCAGGCAAGGGAAGCCGGCACAGAACAGCGTTTTCCCAAGGGATTCTTCAGCGAGCTCGAAGGTCTGGGTCTCGTACCGGCTCCCGTTGATGGTCACCGTGCACTCGATTGCCAGCCTCGAGCCTGGGGAGGCGAACGGCATGGTCCAGGGACGCGCATTCTTGACCGTCACTATCGTGTGAAAGTGGCTCAAGTAGATGTGCTGTTCCCGTCCCATGATGATCTCCATGCCGCTGCATAGAGGCTCTCCAGGCTGTGGAAGCTGTAGTTGCAGGATCTTCTTCGCCATGTTACTTGCCTCCTTCCTCGCTTCCGCGGGAGGCAGACCCGTCCTCGGTCTGCACGACAGGATCCGCCGCCGCGTCGTTCGCGGTGGTCGTCTTCGGTGCATCGCTGTCGGACGCCTCGGGCTTCGGGGCGTTGGCATTCCAGAGCTTGCGGAACTCGTCGCCGGTCAGCGTCTCCTCGTCGTACAGGACCTTGGCGCAAGCCTCGACCTGTGCGCGGTGAGTCTTGATCAGCTCGTCCGTCGCTTTCTCCGTGGTGTCGATGATTTCGCCCCACGCGTTGTTGAACTTGTCGAGCAGAATCTCGCCCACCTTGGAGGTCGGGAAGCCGTGCTGATCGAGAGGCAACGACTTGACGCCGAATGCCTTCGACATGCCGTACATGCCGACCATGCTGCGAGCCAGCTGGCTGGCGCGCTCGAAGTCGTTGCTCGCGCCGGTCGAGATCTTGCCGAGCAAGAGCTTCTCCGCTGCGCGACCGGCAAGCATGGTCTCGAGACGCACGCCGAACTGGACGTCCGTCCAGTCGTAGCGCTCGCCCTCCTCCGGAGAGCTGTCCATGAGACCGAGCGACTTGTCCGTCATGACGATTGTGATCCGGTTGACCGGGTCACCACCGCGCACGGTCGGAACAGCCGCGTGGCCGATCTCGTGAACCGCAGTCGCCCAGCGCTCCTTGTCGGTGCGCACGCGCGACTTGATCTGAGTACCGTACGCCATCTTGTCCACACCTTCGTGCAGGTCCTTCATGGTGATGATGGCTTTGTTCTTGTACTCCTCGACCTCGTCCTCCGTGAGGTCTTCCGTGACGTTGCCGAACTGGCGTTCGACCGCGATGGTGGCACCATTCTTGATGGCACCTTCGATCTCGGCGCCCGAGAAATCGTGGCTCCGGCGCGCCAGGTCTTCCAGGAGCTTGGCGTGTGCTTCCTGAAGCTTCTCGGGGGTGTCCCCTTCGAGGACGACCTTTAGCTTCTTCAGGTAGATGCCGTAGATCTGAGCGCGGCCCTTCTTGTCGGGCTTCGGCACCTTGACCTTGATGTCGAAACGACCCGGACGCAGAATGGCTTCGTCGAGGATGTCCAGACGGTTGGTTGCCGCCATGGTCAGAACCAGACCGTGGTTGCCGAATCCGTTCATCTGGACGAGCAGCTCGTTGAGCGTCTGTTCGTATTCCTTGTCGCCGCCGCTTTCGCCCTGGCCGCGCCGCTTCGCGATCGCGTCGATTTCGTCGATGAAGACGATCGAGATGCGACCGCTCCGCCGTGCTGCCGTGCGGGCGCGAGTGTAAGCTTCGCGGACGCGCTTGGCGCCCACGCCGACGTACATCTCGACGAACTGCGAACCGGACAACGCCTCGAAGTAGCCGCCGATCTCGCCGGAGAGTGCACGAGCCAGCAGCGTCTTTCCGGTACCCGGAGGACCGTAGAGGATGACACCGCTCGGGACGGGAGCGCCGAACACCTTGTAGAGCCGCGGTCGACGAATCTTCTTCTCGACGACACGCAACTCGTCAATCGCTTCCTGGCAGCCGGCCACGTCCTGGAAGGTCTTGCGATCTTCATCACGCACCTCCACGTCGGAAGCGGCGTAGTGAACGCGGCCACCACCTGCGCCTACGGCCCGGTTCTGGCCCTTCGGCGCTTCGGCGTCGCTCCACTCTTGCCAGTTGTGCATCATCACGCCGCCGATGATCACGGTGATGAGCAGCAATCCGAGCGTGATCCACTGACCGGTCACGGAGATGCTGGTCAAGTAGTTCTTGTCGGCTATCGCCGGAACCGACTTGGTCTCGATCTTCTTGCCTTTGAGCAAGGCCATGAAGTCGTTGAACTCCTTCTTGCCATCAGCGTCCTGCTTGAAGATCGTCGTGCGCTCGACTGGTACGACCTTCGGCGCCTCGGGCGCAGTCGCCTTGGCTGGTGTCGTATTCGGTGTCGTGGTCGGAGGCGCGACCGGAGTCGGAGCGGGAGTACCGGTAGCGGGCGAACCCGCTGCCGGAGCCGGGTCCGGAGCCTTGAGCGTGTTGATCACCAGGTAAGCCGTGTTGAGCTCTTCCACCACGGTGACGCGGAGGAATTCGTCCGGGTGCTTCTCGAGGTGGCGGGCCGCCTGCCAGCCTGGAATCTTCTGGACACTCGAGATTTCGGGCGGGAGCGTCTTGATGTGATCGTCGTGGAAGATGCGCGAGAAGAAGAGGGCGGCATTGAGCAAGAGCAAGCTCACGACCACGATCATGTAGAACTTGGTTTTCTTGATCTTGTAGTGCGCAACGATTCCCTCGATCGCCATCGGCACCTGGGCGCACAGCACGCTGAAGCGACTATCCTCTTCGCCGTTCTCACGTCGCTTGAACATGAGCACGCCGAACCAGATGATGAAGCCGATCACAGCGAACATGAACCAGCCAGGGAGAAGGGTGCCTTCCTCGGCCGCCGACGGCTTCTCGACGATGAGTAGCTTGTTGGCCCTCGCCAACTTCAGCATCTCTTCGGTGTCGGCGTGGATGACGAGGCGGTCTTTCTCGAAGCCATTGCCCATCACGACAATGCTCTTCAGTCCGTCGAAGAAGACCAGCCCCTCGACCTCTTTGCTCTGGGACCGCAGCGCCTGTTCGAGGTCGACCGCAGCCATCGTCTTGTTCTGAGCCGCCAGGAAAGCGTATTCCCGCGGCACCACGCGCTCCGGAGTCCGGGTAACGGCGTGGCTTGTAATCAGGATGTAAAACAAACCCAATGCCGCGAAGAAGGCGGCGAAGTTGATGACGGTCTTGCGGAAGAGCCGGCTCGACCACAAGTTCATCAGGAACGTGATGAGCTTCTTCATATCAGTGTCCTGTTAGAAGGTTGTTTCTTTTCGCCCGCAGCGCGGGCGGTAAGGAATCAAGGAAAGCAATCCGCGTATCTGCGCGACGTGAGGCTCGACGTGAGCGACGTCATGCACTGGTCCAGCCACAGAGTGCCAATCCATCCGGGACTGGTGATGCTCTGTATAAGCCTTACTCCATCATCCGGAGGGATCCGGCGAATGAATTGATGAGGAGTTTAGTGGAGTAGGCTCTGCTTTCGGCTAAACGGCGGTTTGAGGACTGAGTTGGAAGTACTCATAGTAAATATCAAAAAGAGATCTCCCAGATCCGTAAGTCTGGAAACCCTTAACAACAACTGATGTAAAGAGACTTGGTTTGTAGTTTCACTTTACATCATCTCACAGCGAAGATATTGTTTGGGTTCTCGAGTTTTTGTGGGGATGCTGATGACATCTCTGGTTGCAAACAGGTTCTGCTTCGATAACACTCGCGCACCTTGCGCGCGCGGAGCCTTAAAGCTGTATAAGGCATCGTGATGCTGCCGCATTGCGTTGACGGTTTCGGGTCAACACCCAGAAAATTGGTGTAATTGAACAGATGAAGCCGGTCTAAAACATAGGCCAATACTGGCTCTTAAAGGAGATGGACATCTCTTGCATGCTAATTGAAAGGCGTCTACTTCCCTTTTACAATCATTCTCAACTCGATAATTCCCTGTCTAATCTCATTTTCCTTGAGGTTGCCATAGCCGAGAATGAACTCGCCGACTACCGAACTCCGCGTATAGCAAGCACGGGTGCTGCTTAACGCAATACCTCGTTCGCGAGCACGTCTGAGGATCTCATCGTCATCCATATCGCACTTGAGGCGAATTAGAGTGCTCAGTCCGGCGTGGTCACCATGGGTGGTGGCGCAATCTTCCAGGTGATCCTCGATTGCTTCCATAAGCGCCTTTCTGCGAAGTGCGTAGGTAGTCCGCATGCGCCTGACATGGCGCTCCAGTAGTCCGGAAGAGATGAACTCCGCCAGCGCTTCTTGCAGTTGCAGAGAGACTTGATCGGAGGCGAGCCAGCGTGCTCTGGCGTAATATGGTACCAATTTTGGTGGCACTACCATATAGGCTATTGCGAGCGATGGATAGAATACTTTCGTGAATGAGCTGATGTAGATGACCTGCTCGTCTTTATCCAGTGTTTTCATTGCTGGAATCGGACTGCCGCGATAACGAAATTCACTGTCGAAGTCGTCTTCGATGAGCAAGGCACCGCATTCGGTGGCCCACTTGAGCAGCTCGAGGCGCCGAGCCAGGGTCAGGACAACTCCGGTGGGGAACTGGTGTGAGGGTGTGACATACACTATTCGAACGCTGTGAGTCGGTAACTTAGCCAGTTTTTCCGTTTTCAGACCGCCCTGGTCCACATCGATACTTCTGACCTGGGCCCCGTATGTTCGAAAAACGTCTCGCACCGGTCGATATGATGGGTTTTCCACCAGAAGCTCCGTGCCATCTTGGGCATGCAGTCTGGCGATCATGTCCAGAGCTTGCGACAGCCCGCAGGTAATAACGACTTGCTCCGGGCGGCAGTCTAGACCGCGCGTATTGCGAAGTCGCTCGGCGATAGCTTTCCGAAGCGGCATGTGCCCGAGCGGATCTGTGGCATAGTCGACTAGGTAGGCATCCTGTCTGCGAAATGTTTTCGAGACGATTCTTGCCCACTCGGTTACGGGCAGTTCGTCGAAAGCGGGCTGCCAGTTGAAAAATGGAAATCGAGCCTGCTCCATATGGAAAGACATCAAGTCCACGTTGTTCAAGCGCCGCCCGTAGTCTGAGAAGACACGAAGTCCTTGATCATCATCATCTTCTTCGGGTGCGCGCGGATCTCTTTGCTTATACGACTCCGCTGGTGAAAGATCCATATCGACAGTCTCCGCCCGGGACGGAGGGAGCTTCTTTTCTGGTCGAGGGCTAGGAAAGGCCACTTCGGCGCGCGATACATTGATGCGAGTCGGGGATGTTCCATCTCCTCGAGGCTCATTGTGTGTATCCTCGGATATCTCTTTTGGAGATGACGCATCGATTGCTGTTTCTTCGGGAGCGCTCTGATTCGTGTCCTGGTCAGGAAGATTTGGCGATACGTAAGTCCCGGATCCAAGCTGGCTTGTGACATATCCTTCGGCTAGAAGCTGATCGTAAGCGCTGACCACTGTTTTTCTCGAGATTCTAAGAAGGTCAGCCAATTTGCGGGACGGAGGTAGGCGCACTCCGGGCAATAACTCGCCTTTTAGGATTAATTCTCGTAGCTGCATGTATACCTGCTTCTGCAGCTGAAGCGGCCCCTCGTCGTCGAGCTTTAGATTGAAAATATCCGTTTCCATGATCAGCACCGGGTTTTCGGCTATTTGCCGCTAAAGAATTGGTTCCAATTTCCCTATAAATGTTGGAATTGCCCACAGAGCTTTAGATATTGGGTTTTTGCCTACTAAATCTTGCAACAATTCTTCGTTAATTCTTCCCGGGACAGGATACCAATAAACCCGGGGTCATCTATTGAAAAGCCCAACGGGTGGGGGTTCTTCGGGGAGAAAGATTAGAAGGGTCCAATTTTTGAAATTGGTATCCTCTATATCGCAAATTATTAATTGTCAGGCGAGCCAATTGTTAACCTTGACAATCGCCCGTATATTTTTCCTCACACAGCTTCGCCACTCCCCAGAGGTGTACATGACTTATTCTCCCGACCCTGCCCAAAATCAGGAATCTGTGTCCTCATTGGAAGGTTTCAAATCGAACTTGAGCAGCCAGTCTATGGCGGCTCACACTCAAAGAGCATATGTATCACGCGTAAGAAAGTTTCTCTCTTATGTAAGTGAGCAAGGCGCTAATCCAGCACAGATGGACGGTGCGCAATGGCATGAGCAAATTGTTGGTTATATCAATTTCTTGAAGAATGTCGAGGAATCAAGCCAAAACACGGTCAACAATGTAATTACAGCCGTCGAGAAGTATGTTGAATTCCTAGGAATAGACATGCCGAGAGTAGCTCGCGAATCATGGCCGAAATCCACGCCCAGACCACTGTCTGATGAAGAAGAGCGACGTTTTGTGGAAGCCATTTATCGCCATCGGTCCGCAAAAGACCGTGCCATCTCATTCTTGTTGTTGTACACGGGAATGAAGATCGGAGAGTGCGTCGGTCTCAACATGGACGATGTACTTCTGGCCGCCGACACCGGACGCGTCATGGTGAAAGGCAGTCGCGTAATTCCGCTGAATGCTCCAACGAGGAGAGCGTTGTACGACTGGATGACCGAACGGCGCCGCCGTTTTGGTGAAACAGAAGAAAAAGCGGTATTTCTGAACCCTATGGGTAGACGTATCTCAACAGTCGGTGTCGATTGCATCGTAAGAAAAATCGGTCACCGCGCGCATCTCAACCTGTCGGCTCAGGTGCTGAGAGATACATGTCTCACCAACCTGGTTCGCAACGGCAACGATCTGATGCTGGTTGCGGCCATCGGCGGACACCGGACTTTGGAAACCACCAAGCGTTACACCAATAACGCGGCGGCACCACAAGTTTCGTCCGAAGTGATGGAAAGCCTCACTAGAGTGCCAGGTTACACACAGCACTGATCGCAGAAAAAGCTTATTCAGTAGATGAGTGGTAGAGAAGACCCAGTCGCAAGACCGGGTCTTTTCGTTTTGTAGAGAAAGTTTTTTGCGATCTTGTACAAATTTTGCAAGCGAAACGGTTAAGCAAGGGATTCTCGATTACATGGAAAAACAGCGCATTTTCGTAGGTGTGGCTGAAAAGACGCATGAATAGTGATTTTTGCCATTATAGTGATTAAGGTCGAATCTCTGTGTATCATTCAATATCAATAGCGTGAGCACGGCTATTTGCTCGGCGTTGGAAAGAGCGTTGCGATTGGTGCTTGTTTTTGACGATTGAGATGGCGAAAACCCTGGATAGATAAGGGTTTTGGGTACTCGCCTGTTTGGGGCGTTTTTGATGAACGACGCTTGCATTCATAAGCCGCGTCTTATTTAGCGCGTTTAAAAGGCAATAAGAGGGCATGTTCGATCAAAAGTTTTTTTTCGAAAAAGTTGACAACAGTCTTGAAAAGATCACGAGTCGGCAAGGCACAAATACAGTTCGGGCTACCTCAGTCCCCTTCGCGATCAGCAATTTGACCGACCGGTGGATGACGGTGAAAATGTGTCACCAGCGAACTTCCTTGATTTTGCACTCGCCAGCTATTGAAAGGCGCTTTTGAAATTGCATTGCGATGCCGCGGTGGAACAAATCGCGCAAATTTAGCGAGTCCGATGATCGTGGGACTTTTCGAATGTAACGACACTACGAGTGGAAGCGTCAAAACGAATTGGCTGTCGATCTCAAAAAATGCTTTTAGGACCTTTTGAAAAACGATATGTCGAAAACAATTGCTGCTGTCTCACTTCAGAGATTGGGATTGGTCGATCTCGGTATTGAGTGAGCTGTGCGCGTAAAGCGGGATGGTGAGCGCGTATGCATAGGCGGCTCGGTTGGATGTGTTTGAAAACGTCTTCCTTTTGCTTGTGATGTTCTGGGGTGTGGTTGCGAGTGCGTGTTGGAGAGGCGCTGTGAGTGTCGTTTTGGCTTTGTGTGTGGCGTGGTAGTGACTTGTTGGCGATGAGGCGAACCGGTTTTGCGTAAAGCTGTCGGTTGCTCTTGTTTGTGTAGATGTAGTGGTGGTCAGTGGTTTGTGCGTAGATCGAGTGTGAGGGTGGTGTGTCCATCTTATGCGATTGCGAGGATTTGAGTTTGCTGGAGTCGCGCAGTGATCGTAGAAGCGCATGAAGACTTGTTGTTGGCGAGGGCTGGATTGTGTTCGGGCTATGATCGGAGCGGGGGAGACCGGTGGTGGCTCTCGAAGTGCGGTGTGGGACCTTTGGGGTTGGCGGGCTGTGCGGGTTTTGGTCGTTTTTTTTTCTTTTTTTTTTTTTTTCTTTTCGTGCGCTCGAGCCTGATTTGTGGTGGTTTGAGTCTGGCAATGTTTTAAATGGTGTCGCGGGCGGTGCTTGGCAGGGTTGGTTCAATCGCCGAGCGTGATGGGACCTGTTCTGTTCATCGAAGCAGGCTTCGGTTATGGCTGTATGGAGGCTAGTCTTGCAGCGGTTTGTGTTTCGGCAGGGCGTTGGATTTGGGATCGCGCACGCTAACTGGTTTTCGCGATATTGAAAAATACTTGAGAAACATTTTGGTTCTTGGCGGTGGTTCAGGTTGTTCTCTTTTGTAAGTGACCGGATGAAACCGAGTCTGCACGGGCAATTTCCGTCTAGCGATTTGAAACTCTTCGTGAAGTTCGAACTTGGATTGAGTTACAGCTGTTCAGTAAATTCTGTTATCCCTCTGACTTATTTTTCGGACTGAGTAGTAACTGTAAAACTGCGAAACAAGTAGTTGTTGACGAAAATGTGAATCGCCTCCGCGCGGTTGGTCGCAACTGGTCCGCTCGGGCTGTTAGGCATGTCTTCACCCGCTAGCGATTGCTAGTAATCCGTTCACCACCCAGGACGAAAGGAGCTCAATGCATGAGAACCTGAAGCGAGAGACCCTCGTCGCTCAGATCTGCGCTATGGCAGGCCCAGTGTATGTGATGCTGGTCGGACTGCCAGGCTCAGGCAAGTCCACCTTGGCGAAAGCCCTCGCACAACTGGGGTTTCGTTTGTTGAGCATGGATGATATGGTCGCGAAGCGCCCGCTTCTCGCGGTGTTCTGGTCAACGCTCGAAACTTTGTTCCAGAGCAAGTACCGCAAGGCGCTCAAAGAACAAGTCAACATCGTCGATGACAATCTCAATGTCAATCCGGACACGCGCTTGGATTTGCTCAAACAGGCGCGGGAAGCCGGATACGGAACTGTATTGATCGTGTTCGTCGACACCCCGCTGGAGGTCTGTCTCGCCCGCAATGCAATTCGAGCAGACCCGGCTGCGGAATGGGATCTTGAGAGAGTGTGGCAAGACCTGCACGGGAAGGGACTGCCTACCGCTCGAGAAGCGGAACTCCTCACGATTTCCCCCAATCCGGAAGAAACAGAATACAGGGCGACGCGTCAACCTTACGCGCCGCCTGCCACTCCGCCGTCTCGTCGATGGCGTTGGTTGATGTGGTTGAAGGAGCAACTCAGTCGCTTCTCTCGATAGAGAAGCAAATCCGATTCTCACAGGAATCCATGTATGGACCCCATTCTGTTCGCTGCTGGTGTAGCGATCTTCATCGCGTTGGTTTTCGACTTTATCAACGGTTTTCACGACACGGCCAATGCCGTGACGACCGTGATCTACTCGAAGGCCATGAAGGCGGAGCGCGCCATTCTGATGAGCGCGATCCTCAACTTCATCGGAGCGGTCACCGTCGGTACCACGGTCGCGCTGTTCGTCGTGGACATCGTGTCGATCGAGCACTGCTCGCTGCAGTTGATTTACGCAGTGCTCTTCGCCGGCGTGATTTGGAACCTGGCGACCTGGTACCTCGGTCTGCCTGTAAGTAGCTCGCACTGCCTCATCGGCAGCCTCGTCGGCGGCGGATTTGCCGCGGGCGGGCTCGAGGGCATCCACCTGCACAAGCTGTACGAGGCGCTATTCGCATTGCTCGTGTCGCCTCTGGTCGGCTTCGTGGTGGCATTGCTTCTCGCGCTGCTTCTCAAGCGCTTGCTAGGCTCTGACGAAGAGCAGCGCGGTCCGAAGGCGAAGCGCCTGCTGCCCTGGATCCAGATCGCGTCGTCAGGTGCCGTCAGCTACTCTCACGGGGCCAACGATGGCCAGAAGACGATGGGTATTATTACCCTGATTCTGGCCACGCAGTTCTCGAAGTACGGCTTCACGCTCGACCACGTGCCGTTCTTGGTGGTGGTCGGCGCGGCACTCGCGATCGGGTTAGGCACCAGAGTCGGTGGCTGGCGCGTGATCAAGACCGTCGGCGAGCGCCTGTCGATGAAGAAGATTGACCCGTTGCACGGCTGCATCGCCGAGACTACGACGGCTGTCACCGTCCTGGCCGCCACTTGTGCGTCTGTTCCGGTCAGCACGACGCACGTTCTGACGTCCAGCGTCATCGGTGGTACCCGCGGTCTCCACGGACCCGGTCAAACCGACCCGAGCACGATGAAGAAGATCGTTTACGCCTGGGTGTTGACGCTGCCCGTCACCGCGGTGCTCGCGGCGGTGCTGTACAAGGTGCTGCACGCGATCTTCTAAGCGTGTCGCCTATCGGCATAGCTTGTCTGGGTTGTCCGCGCTGTGCGGCAACCCTTGGAAGTGCGTGCCAATCAATCTGCCGCGGCAACGCGGCCTCTTTTGGCGCGCACAAAGCTGAGATCGCCTGCCCGCGCCCGGCGGGCAGCATGTCCCACAACCTGACAGGAAACAATATGCTGCGAACCCGACGAGCCTTCACCTTCTTGGAGTTGGTGGTGGCGTTGCTCATCATCGTGATTCTCATTTTTCTCCTTCTGCCCGCGGTTCAGAGGGTCCGCGAGGCGTCGGAGAGAGTAAGGGTGGCACAAGAGCAGAAGCTGCTCGAGGACCGCCGCGGAGAAGCGGCGACGGCTCAGAATGCCGTTCCGCCCATCTTCTTCGATGACCCCGACCCGCGCATCGACGGCACCTACGAGGCCGTTCTGCTCTACTTCTACTCGCCGACCTCCGAGGTCTGCGACATCCAGACGCCGCTCATCCACGCAGCCGCCATCGCATACAAGGACCGGCTCAAGGTGGTCGTTCTGGAAATCTCAAAGGTCGACGCCAACAAGCTCGCCTTCTACGATGTCCACAACGCGCCGACCGTCATCATCCGCCGTAAGGGCGAGTCGGTTTACCGAACGAAGAAGACGCTTCTTCGCAAGGAGGCGCTTAGGACCTTCATCGACACGAGCCTGGCGACGCCCGCCGAGTCCGAGAAGTGACACGCGGGCGGTCTAGCCCCGACCGCCCGCCGACCGAGGTGATCACCTCGGTCGGCTTCCATTTTGAGATTACTAATAAATACAGTAAACCTTTAATACTAAAAAGTAGAGTAGAGAAGAATTTAGGCAAAACAGCCCGCGGCGGGGTGACCCGCGGGCTGTTTTGTTGAGTTGCGGGTTGCGCAGCTCAACTTCCGTAGCGACTATCTCTCAGGCCAGCAACCGGGTCACCCGCGGTCGGCCGCCGCTTCGAGCAGGGGCAGGCGCTCCGTGACGAGCTTGTAGAGCTGGATGCAGGCGAGGTCGACCAGCTCGCGGTCGGTGATGCCGATGTCACGGTCGGCACCCTGGTGGAGCTTGAGCGACTCGATCGCCAGCCGCGCCACCTCCTGCGCGAGCTGGTCGCTGCTCGGCTGCTTGGCGAAGTGCGCCGTGAGACCGACCTCCAGCGGGGTGCCGCCGGCGACGATCTGGATGCACAACAGGGCAAACCGCGAGCGGCCCTCCATCTCCTCAATCCAACCGTCGCCGTACGCCGAGTTGGCGAGGTGGGTGTTGCGCTTGAGGTGGCGCGCCCGGTCGAGCCGGTTGACCACGACTTCGTACAGGCTCGTCGCGTCTTCGTGGTCGCGCAGGCCCAAGCGCCGCCGGGTTTGCACCGATGCGACGGTGCGCTCGGCCTGGTCGACGAGCTTCTGCACGTCGCTGTCCGGCACGTCGTTGCCGATGCAGAAGGTGAGCCGGAGGTACTGGAGGTACTGAGGATCGTCGGGTTTCATGTTCTGTCCCCCTTGCCGTGGGTTCGCGCCTTGACGGCGCATCCTGGATGTGACGCTAGAACAAAGACGGGCAGTTAGGCGGTCTCTGCCGGAACGGATCGGACGGCGTCGTCTCGTTGCTGGGACCGTGTCCCCGTGCGGGCTGTCCGGTGTTTTGCGGGCGTGACGGGCCGAGTCCACCTCCGAAGTCGAAGGTGAAGAGCGGGATTGCACTGGCCTCCGGCTGTGACGGAGTGCCTTGAGTGCCTTGAGTGACTTCTGGATTTGCGGGTTTTGACATGCACCAACCTTTGCCTTGAGACAGGAAGACGGACCGTGCGTCGACACGGTCTCTGTTGAGCTGTTTAGCGGAAGTGTGTTCTCCAGCGACTGAGTTGAGGTAGGGACAGCCGAACGGGCGCAGGGATGTTTCGGTCCGCTGCGTCGTTCGGCTGTTCGGGTTATCGAGCTTTCGCTCACTCTTTCTCGGGTTCGCCCGTGAAGCTCTGCTCCAGTGTGGCGAACTCCGCCGACGCCCGAACGACTTCCTGCTCGGCGAGCGGCTTGGATCCGAAGATCGACCGTTCGCAGATTCGCAGGAAGGCGACCAGTGTCGTCTTTTGCGGCAACTCACCACCGCCTATCTCGCCGACCGTCTGGGTGTCCACCTTGAAGAAGTCGCGCATCGCCTGAACTGCGATGCCGACCGCCCTCGATGAACGGTCGCCGCCGGTCACGGTGGCCCACGCCGCCTGCACGTCGGACCAGCCGGTAGGCAGCGGTCCTGCCACCACAGCCGGTGCCTGCTCCTTCTTCTCCTTCGGCTTGCCGCTGCGCACCAGCATGCTGATGGAGTACACCAGCCCGATGCCGCCCACCAGGACGAAGCCGAGCGTGTACAGCAGGTGCCGGCCGGAGAACGTGGCGAGTTGGTCGTTCTCCTTCGGGTGTTCGGACTTGCGTCCGTCGTACGTGGCAGAGGTGTACACCTCGACCGGGAGGAGGTCGTACTTCTTGGTCTCGTTCGTGCCGTTGCGGTAGGAGACCGTCGGCTTCAGTTCGAGCTTCGGCTTGTACACGAAGCTCTGCAGAACGAGGTCCACCCGGACCAGGGTCACGTCGCCGTGCTTCTCTCGGTACTCCGTCTTGGAGACGAGCTGGAAGTCACCGTTCAGCACCAGCTGATCGGTGAGGATTTCCATGCCCTTCTGCAGTTTGAAGTAGAGCGAGACCGGCACCAGGTTGCCGGTTCTGAAGCCGAAGTCGCGTTCGGCCACGGAGGTGTTGTACTGCGGATTGTCCCGGTCCACGAGGAAGTCGGGCCACTCCGTCTTGGCCGGCCGGGTTAGCACGAAGGCCGTGCCGGCGACGAGGACGAGGGCGGTCAGCAAGCAGCCGACCAGAAGTTTGCGTCTCTTCATGACTGGGTAGTCCCTTCGGTTTGGTTGACACCGCCTGTGCTACCACTGCCAACGTGGGTGCGGGGGCGTCCACGTCGCGTCGCGAGCGGTGTCAGACAGATTAGGAGAAAACACACCAGGCACGGGTAGAAGTAAACTTCCTTCTGCCCAGCCCGCTCCGTCGGATTCAAGCTCGAGGTCAGGGGCTTGAACTTGAAGTCCGAGGGTGCCGTAACCGGCACGTACGTCGCCTTGTCAACCGACTTGGCCAGCTGGTACAGCGTGGCCTCCTCGAGCGACGTCCAGGCGGTCTTGTTGTCGATCTTCAGGTACTCTTCCTGGTACAGCCGGCGCTCTTCGGGCGCCAGTTCGGCCACGGGAATCATCGCCGGAGCGGGCGTGCCGAGCCCGGCGATGATAAGCATCACATCTCGCTTCTGGCAGCCTTCGGTGATTTTCGCGAGATTGGAATTCTCGTCTGTACCACCGTCGGAGAGCAAGATGATCATCTTGCGGCGACCTGGGCCGCTGTCGTGGTCGAAGTACTTGAAGGCCAGTTCGAATGCCTCTCCCATGGCGCTACCTTGACCGGGCGCGCTGGAGATCTTCAACTCGTTGTCGGCCAGCCAGTTGACCGTCTCGAGCTGATCCGTGAGGAAGACGACCGGAGTGGCCCGACCAGCGTATGAGATGACGCCGATCTGGTTGTGTTGCATTGACGGCGAGATCTCGTCCTTGAGGATGTCTCGCGCCGTTTTCATCCGACTCTTGCCCTGGCAGTCCCGCGCTGCCATGCTTCGGCTCACGTCGAGTAGCACGACCACGTCGACCGTGCCGGCTTGGAACTCGACATGTTTGCTCTGTATGGCAGGGCGAGTCAGTGCGACTATGCCGGTCGCGAGGGCCAGAGTAACGATCACGCCCTTGATCACGAAGCGCTGCTTCGACAGCGGCGCACCGTACATGATGGCGTTCACCGCGTTGCCCCAGGCGTTGATCATCGACCTTTGCCCGCTGTAAGCGAGCCAGGCGATGACAGCGCCCAGGAGCGTCAGCGGCATTAGCAGCCAGGCTGACTCCTGGAGAAACGTCATTGGAGGCTCCTTACAACTTGGTCTTGTTCGGATTCGACGACTTCGGCTTGTCGCCCTTGTCGCCGCCCTTCCCACCACCGTTGCTCAGCAACCGCTCGAGGTTGTAGATGGTGATCTGGTCGTTGGGATTGAATTGCAGGCTGAGCGTATACGCCTGCACCGCTTCGTCCGTCTTCTGCAGGTTGGCGTAGGCGTTGCCGATCAGGAATTGCACCTCGGCCGCGCGTTGGCGGTAGGCGGGCTTGATGCCGCCGTTGCCGTCGCCGAGCGAGCGGTACGCGTTGTTGAGCTTGACGATCGCTTCCGTGTAGTTGCTCTCACGGTACAGCGTCAGCCCGTTGTTGTAGCGCGCGGGCACCCGGTCGCCGACGACAAAGTCGCAGAACCGGTGACCCGAATCGATCGACAGCTTCACCGACTGGAAGAACAGGCTGTCATCGACGGTCAACTCCGACTTGGGTTCGTTCGGATCCGGCTCGTCGAAGTCCAGGTGGTACTTGTACTGCCCGGCCTCCGCCCAGTCGCCGCGCAGCATCGGGGTGGAGTAGTCGTAGAGGCGGACGAACCCTACGGTGAGGAGCAGGGCGCTCACCGCCATCAGGGCGAAGGCGCGATCGTGTTTCCACATGTACAGCGGGAAGCGCACGAAGATGGCGCTGAGGACTTTGACGAATGCGTCCTTCACCTTGCGGCTCAGCGACGCCTTGGGCTTCGGCTTGTCGTTGGTTTTCTTCATGACAGAGGGTCCTTTTCGGATTGGTGGTAAACAGGTCCAGAGCGCACCGGCGGCCCGATGCCGCCGGTTTGTGGAATCCTGGTTACCGTCCCAGGATCATTGCCTCGGCTACCAGTCCTGCGACGTACAGGAGCAGTGCCACGGTGAGGAACCAGTAGAAGACCGGTTCGAACGATTTGTCGGTGACGACCGGGATGGGAGACGATTCGAGTGAGCTAATCTGAGAGAAGCACGACTCAAGTTCGCCGTTGGTCTCGGCTCGGAACACCTTGCCGCCCACGGAGCGACAGAGCTTTTCCAGGGTAAGCTCACCCTTGCCGATCTTCTCGCCGATGCCGATAACGTAGAGCCGGATTCCGGCTTTCTTCACTACGTCCGACAGGCGCTTCATGGTCTTGTCGGTGATCTCGTCCTCGCCGTCGGTGAGGAGGATGAGAACGCGAACCGTGGACTTGCCCTTCTGTTCGAAGTGCTCGGCCGCCATGTCTATGGGACCGGGAACGGTATTGCCGAAGTTGGTACCGACACCAAGCTCCTGCGGACCCTTGCCTTTCGGCAAGAAGCTGCCGTGCCGCGAAATCTGCTTCAGGTCCCGGTCCAGGGGCCAGCGCAGCAGCGGCTTGTAATCGAACACGATCAAGCCGATGTGGTCTCCGCTATCGGCTTGTCGTCTCAGGTCGGCGAAGCGCAGGATGGCGTCCTGTGCTGCATCGATGCGCCGCACCTTGGTGTCCTTCTCGCCTTCGTCCTGGAACGCCGGCTTGCGGTTGGCCTCGGGGTCGACGTACCACGTCTCGACCTTGCGGACGGTACGCTCGCCCTTGTACTCCGCGGACATGGAGGCAGACCAGTCCATCGCCATGATGATGTCGCGGCCCTGGACGGTGGTTGTGCTCTTCTCGGTGACCGGGATGCCCGGACCGCACAGCGTCACGGCTGCCAGGAACACGGCGGAGAAATGGAAGACCGCAGGGATGTTCGCTACCACCCGGGCGGACAGGGTGGACTTGTAGAACTTGGCGCTCGAGACGCGCATGCGCCATGTGTAGGTCACGAGCCATGCGACCGGCGCCGCAAGGAGCGCAGCCGCCAGCCAGTGGAGGTTTGTGAAACTCACGACTGTTCTCCTTTTACGGGGTTGAGGTTGTTGGAGTGTTTGCGCGAGCCCGAGAGGATTCGGACGATTGTCTCCCTCCGGTCGATGTCGTTGGCCTCTGTGTGAAGTGAGGCGTACTTGCAGCCCAGTCTGTCCAGTCTCGTGAAGAGGGCGTCTTCGTGAGCCTGGAAGCGTCGAGCGTGCGCTTCGCGATTGGCCTTGGTCGTCCACACCGAGCTCACTCGCCCCTGACCGTCGGCTACTGGGAAGAAGCCCGGGATGCCGAGGAACGGTACCATCCGGGTGGCCGGCAGCACCCGCTCTCTCTCGTCCGAGATGTGGAGGACGATGACTTCGTGTTTCCAGCCGAAGAAGTCCAGCGCCTTCTCGTCCTCTGCCCCGAAGTTGAGCAGGTCGCTCAGGATGAAGACGAGCGAGCGCTTCTTCGGCAGGCGGCTGAGCGCGCAAGCTAGCCCGCTACCGGTTTCGATGTAGTCGTCCGGGCTTCCGTCGAGCACCGCAGACGGTGCCCGCAGTAGCATCATGCCCGGGTGGCAGGAGCCGAAGTACCGCCGCATGCCGCCCGCATCGTATCCGGCGAACATGGTCGGGTCGTTGAGGGACCCGGCCGACCGGATGATAGACGCCGTGGTCACGCACGCCAACTCGCGCTTGGACAGTCCGGTGCTGGCCATGTCCATCTCGGAGGACAGGTCAACCAGGATGCATACGTTGACGTCGCGCTGCTCTTCCATGAGGTTGACCAGGATGCGTCCGTTGGTCTGGCGGGCGGTCAACGTCCAGTTGACCCGGTTGGGCCGGTCGCCCTCCTCGTAGTCGCGATACTCGATCACCTGGGTGCCGGTGGCACCGACGTACGGGCTGAAGCGTTCACCTTCTCGGTGGTTGCGTGTGAGCCAGTCGATCTCGATCGGCGTCGCGATGCTTAACTGCGTCAATCTACGCAGTCGGTCGTTGTATGTGAGCATGGGTGGTCCCCCACATCTTGTGCCTGACTCGGGATGAGCGCGTCTTACCGACAGACGCACTCGACATAGGAGAACGGACCCTGTGCCCGTTCTCCGCCTGAGTCAGGAGTAGGACCCCCGGCTCAGGACTTCTTCATGATCTTGACGTGCTTCAGCAGCTCGTCCATCAGCATCGCTCGCGTCATGTTGGCGCGCAGCGCTTGCTGCTCGTTGACGTAGAACCGGTGGCAGTAGACGGAGGGCGCGACGGCCTTGATGTCGTCCGGGGAGACGGCATCATTGCCTTCCATCCACGCGTGCGCCATCGCCAGCCGGATGACCGAGCGCGAGGCGCGGATCGAGACACCGTCCGTGAAGAACTGCTTCAGGTTGGCGGGCGCGTCGGCGGGGCGGGTAGCCTGGCGCAGCGCCACCGCGTACCGTGCGATGTCTTCCGACACGTGGATCGTCCGAACCTCGTCTCGCATCGCGATCAGGTCGGCCAGGTCGATCACGTTCTTGTACCTCGGGTCCAGCCCGCCGGTCTCGAACACCGACATCATCGTCGCCTGCAGTTCCAGCTCCTCGCCCAACGTGTCGTTGGTTTCGATCTGGGCGGTGAACCGGTCCAACTCGGCCGCCGGCAAGGGCCAGGTGCCCATGCCGACGTCGATCGGATTCTGGGTGGCGTAGATGAAGTGGTAGACGTTGAGCGGCAGCGTCTTCTTCTTCGTCAGCGTCGTGATCTGTCCTTCCTCCATCGGCTCGAGCAGCGCTGCCTGGACCCGAGGCGGAGTACGGTTGATCTCGTCGGCGAGCAGGATGTTGACTTCCGGATTGAGCGGTCCGAACTTGTAGGACCACTCGCCGGTCACCTGGTTCAGCACTTCGCTGCCGGTGACGTCTGACGGCAGGAGGTCGGGTACGAACTGGATACGGGAGTACACCCCGTTGCCCAGCCCGTGCGCCACGGTCTTGATGAGACGCGTCTTGCCGCTGCCCGGAGGACCGAGCGCGGACGTGTGACCGCCAGTGAGCATGCAGTTCAGGACGATCCTGATCTGGCTGTCGTACCCCAAGGTCTGTGCCGTCAGGGCCTGGTAGAACTTCCAGACCTTGTCGCGGTTCGCCTGGGTCGTTTTCGGCGTTGTCTGGTTCATGATAGGGTTCCTTCGCAAGGGACCGGCGAGAAGTCTCCAGCCTCTCGAAGAGCGGAATCCGGGTAAACACACCCGATTCGCCCTACGCTCGGCAGGAGAAACTCGCCTTGGTCAACTAACGGAAAGTTTGAGTGAATCGCTTCGCCAGCCATAGGCCAGCAATGGGTTTATCCGAATTCGCGCTGGATGTTGATGTATGGGTCCTTTCCTTTTGCGATGAGTTGGTTGTTTAGTTTCACACTGATTCTGCTTTAATGCAGTTACAGGCACAATCACTCGCATTCACATTTTATTTACTATGCAGAACAAAACGGTGACGCACTGTCCGGCAATATCGATAGTGCTAAATGTGGTGCCTGGCTAGCGATTCTCATGTCGATCGTCCGCTGGTGAGAGAAAACTCTGGTGTCATTTACGCTGGGTGTTCGGCGCGGTTGTCAATATCAGCTTCTCGACGTGCACTAATCTACTTTTTTGCTTTGCAGGGCAATATCCAGTTCGACAGCACAACTAGTTAGACTTAACTCATTCGGTTCAAATTTAAGCAGTAAATGGTCTATCCGCGCAGTAACAGTCGGCAGTAAATGTGGCTTGGTATCTGCGTTTTGTGAAACATTGCGTGCACGTCTCGTTCTTCGTCTCATCTGTACGGTATCAATTGCGGTTTTAGATGCCCGGAAAGCTCGTTCTTGTCTGCCACCATGGGTGGTGAGCGCGCTGTTGTGTCTAAGGCCGAACTGTGCTGAGTGTCGCCGCCCATTAGTTCGTCAGCGATGGAGACAGAGAACAGGCAGTTGGCCCCGATTGGGTATTGTCACCCGCGGTTGACCCGGGGTCCCTTGAGGAACAGGCACTCTGAAAGATGCTTCGGGAGGAGCATCGAAGGAGGCGGTGCTCATAGGAAGTTTCTCGATGCGAAGCTGCTATCGCGAGCTATATCAATCGCACTAACCGCGGCGATTGGTAACCGGTTCTTGTGTTTGAAACTTGGTGGCACTGGCTGGATAACCAGCATGTAAACCACCTCCTGAGAGGGTCTTCAATGTTCAAGGCAATTGGGAAGATGTGGGCGCAACGGCGGTTCGACCGCGAACTGATCGCGGCCAAAACGTTGACCAAGAACGGGGGGTGGGAGCAGAGCCGGAAGCTGGCCGGTTCGCTCTTGCGACGCTGCCGCGGTCTCAAGGATGTGTCGGTGAGCGAAGGTCGGTGCTGCGCGCTCATCGCAGAGTGCTTCCGCCGCGAGGGCGACAGCATCCTTCGCGGCTTGGATAAGGTCAAGCTCGCGCGAGCCATCCCGTACTACGCTCGAGCCGTCGAGTTGCTGCGGCCCGTCGAGGGTATGACCATGGAGGTTCAGCTCCTAATCCTCAATCAGGCCGGCATCCTCAACCGGCTCCAGCGCTACCAGGAGTCCATCCCGCTCTGGGAGCTGCTTCTGACGGATGACCGCAACAAGAAGAGCCACGGGATCTACTTCGACTACGGGCTGGCGCTTCGCGAAGCCGGCCGAGGTGATGAGGCGTTGGCCGCCCTCCGGGTTAACTACGAACTCGAACGCGCGGACCTCGCGCAGGAGATCTTCGACGAACCGGCGAACGCCTTCAGTCTGTCCGGCATCGGCTACTTCAAGGGACCGTTACTTCTGTCCACCATCCTGGTCGAACGGCAAGCCTACGACGAGGCGCTCGAGATCCTGGTCTGGATGCTGACCTGGACGGAGAGACCCGGCCGCGGGGGCGACGAGTTCGACCCGATGCGAGACCGTGTTCGGCAGTTGCTGTCCTGGTGCATGTGGGGTATCGGCCGAGACGCCGACGGCTACCAGCAGCAGCGACTGGAGCTGGTTCTGGACAAGCCTCGCACAGTCGAGCTGGTCGGCAGAGTCGTCAACACCGTCGATCACGTCGAGAGGGTGGTTGTCTCCATCTGGGAGTTCTTCAAAAAGCGCGATCAGGAGAAGCGCTTCTTCGACCTGGTCGCGAAGTTCAAGGAGCGCTTCTCCGGCAAGGTCAGCGCGCTCATCTACGGTCTCAAGGTGGTGATGCTGACCGGTGCGAAGCTCTACGACGAGGCTCTCGTAGCCGTCGGCTTGGAGAAGGCGTACACGCCACCCGCCGAACAGTCCGCCGTCCTCGGCAAGGAGCTGGCCATTCTCGTTCTGGCGGGTCGCGCTGATCACGCGAACGGGGCGGCCTCCAGGTTGCTCGGACTCGGCTCGGACGCCGACGCGCCGAAACAGGACCCGGAGTTTAAGCCGGTCTAAGCGACCTGACCGGCACCGCTGACGAAATGTTCGAACGGAAGCGACCGGTCGAACATCCGACGAGGGGCGCGGAGCCGCCCCTCGTCGACTCCGTGCAGAGCTCTGCTCTGCTTCTCAACAATGGCATCGAAAAACAAGGAGCACACTCATGAGCTGGCAATTACGCCTCCTCCTCCGCATCCGAATAGCGCTCGAGCCTTTCGAGCAGTGGCTGGAACGGCGCGGCTACGTCCGGATGGAGCAACCTCAACCGCTCCCGGTTCTGACTAAAGATAACCGTCTCGAGCGAGCGCGCCTTCGGCTACTGACTGGCTTCGACCAACTGCGCGCTTGGGCCGAGAAGATCAGGGGGGAGCGCTACAAGTCGAGCCCACAGGACGCGAGCGAGCTCGGTTTCGGGACTGACACGAAGTGACGTGGACCGGCGTTCGTCCCATTGCCTCCGAGTGAAACACGCTTGGAGTAAGCAACGCCAGAAGAGTTAGCCCCGAGCCACCGCTCTGGGAGACTGACTCTTTTGAAGTTAAGGCCACGAAATGAAGTAGTAGACGTGTTTCGAGAAGGTAAAGTTGCGACCGTCATCTGGTAGATAGCTGAGCTCGTCGCTGAGCTCGTCGCTTCGCTCATCGCCGCTGATTGCCCCGATCTTCCCCAATCGCAAATCGGGCGACTTTTTGAAGCGATTTGCAGACAGATGCGATTGCTAGCGCACTCTCCCTCGGCTAGCGCTAGTTGAGCGTAAGTGGTTTTGCCAAACAACAAGAGTGGTTTGGCAAAAAATATCTTCTACCGCGTAGACGCCGATGCTATTGCGCGAAAATGTTTAGCCACTGGACGAGCAAGAGCCCCATACCGCCCGCAGTCGCGTGGATTAGTACCGGCATGTCCGTCTGGGTTCGTGATGCTAGTAGCCAAAAAGGGCTCTCTCCAGACCAGCTTTTCGAGATATTCGAGTCTCCCAAGCTTGGTCTGGAAAGCGCCATCACTATCGGACCCGTTCCGACCCCATTTCGGCAAACTATTTCTCAGTGAGAATTCGAAGGAGTACAGCCAGACCGGCCTGGGAGAGATCCCCCAGGCTTGGTCTGTGTCTGCCAGAACGTCGTTCTGCACAGAGTCCGCGCTGCCGGAACGTACGTCGATTCCGCAAGTCGAGCCGTACTTCTGCAAGCCGGGTCCGGTGTCTGACAAGATCTGTTGTTTCTGCTTCTCGCTAGTCTCGCCAACTGCTACGCCGGCGGTTGGTTCTTGCTGAGGAGCCGCATGAGTTCTGCTGTCTCCTCCGGGCTTGCCGCCTCCCACGCCAGCTTCGTGATCAGCAGGCGAATCCGGCAGACGTCCTCGGATGGCGGATGTGGGTCCATCAAGGCGGTCACACCCGCTGGTAGGGCGAACTCGATCACATGTCCGCCGTCCTTGCAGTCTGGACCGCAGACGTGTGAGCTTTTGAAAGCCGGCTGCCAGTGCGTCAGGCGATTGATCAAGTCGGCGGGCGGCTGATACGTCGCGGCAGGCGGCGGACCGAGTCCGAGCCTCGTGATTTCTGCGATTAGCAGGGGTTGGTCATCTTGTGGCATTGGTATGGGTTTCCCTTCTGTGTTTGGCGCTGAGTAAAGCGCATGTGGTGAAGACGATGTTGCACTGCCGAACCGAAGGGCGAGGCTCCATGCCTCGCCCCGCAGCTCACCGAACTCGAGCAGATCCTGAGGATTCGCATAGACCGTCGTTTGTTTAGTGCATAAAGACATTTGAAACGACGACCATGTAATCAGCGCACAACAAGTGCCTTTGCGGCCTTTGTTGCGAGCAGCTCTTCGACCTCCCCGAGCTTGAACAACTCTCGGTAGCCTTCGCCTGGGCAGTCAATCGCCCAGTTGTACAGGACGTCGATCAGTTCCGGCGAGACGATCGGCGGAATCTTCCGAACGGCGTCAAGTCCCTCGATCACCTGCTTCGCCATTTTTCGATAGAGCCGATCGATTGTCGATGACAGCCGCGTATCCTTCGCCTTCTGATACTCGGACATGCCGTGCAGTTTGAGCACCAGACTCCTTGGCCAGTGTGTGGCCATCAGATTCCAGGGCTCTTGTTCTGCGTTGCCTTCGCCAGCCGATCGGAAGTCGGTCCGCAGCAAGAGGCAGGGTACATCGAGCATCTTGGCGTAGATGAACTCGACCACTGTTCCCGAGTCGAGGTTGGCTCCGTCGAAGTTGAAGATCGCCATGTCGGACGTCATGACGTGCTTGAGATCGACGTTTCGAATGTCGACCGTGCGGTTGATCGGCTCCTCCAGATCTTGTGGAAGGACGCAGCGGTAGCGCCCTTTGGATACCCGTTCGATGTGTTGTCCGAGAAGCGCGTTGCCGATCAGATCCTTGTGCGTCCAGAGGTCGCCGGCGAAGTACACGGAGAAGCTGTCGGAAGCGGAGCGGGTTTTGTCGACTGTGCAGTCGGTCTGCTTTTTCATGAGAACACCCTTGGCGTTTGGCGCGAGGTGGTGTTCGTCGCGAAGCTAGGTCAGACTTTGTATTGCGTCGACAAACCCGCGTGGAAATCACGTTGGGTTTCATGCAAATAGTCCTTTTAGCTGAGGACGAACCTCACACTGGTCTATTTGCGCCAAGGTTCCGTCATCGAGCGGCAACGTGCCGGTCGTGCAGACTTGACCCAATCTCCCGATTGTGCGCCTGCCCTGCTGCTCGTGAGAGCAATGGTGCCGCAGGTGGTACCAGAGAGTTCGTTTCGATTGTTCTGACGGGCGCAGGGGCGAGGGGTGTTCCTCTAATAGAAACTACAACACAATCAGTCGATACGCAGAGCATAGACGGCGTCAGTATCTGGATTCAATGCAGTTTTCGCGCTTATATTGTTTTTAGGCGATCAAAATGTTGCTTTTCAGGTGCTGTGATATCGAGATGAGCTGACCGATTCGAGCCTTTGTCTTTCCTGGATTCAAACGAGTGATACTGATTTTGTTTTTGATATGAAAATGCAATTTCCCCTGCCGCTGCGCGCGATTGATTTGGAGGGTCAGCGCTTTCGAAGATTGGGTGAGCCTTTTGACCTTCGAATTGATAGGAAAACCAGAAAGAAAACAGGTGAATAACGGTATTGAATTCTGTCATCCGTGCGAAACGTGCGGCGCGATGGCAACGAGCTCAACGGTGGACTCCATGTGGTGTCGACCGTCGAACAGCACGAACATTCAGAGACAGACCATGGACACCAAAAAAGGTCCCTCGTACAGGCATGGCATCCAGTTTCATTCCACGCCAATCGACACTGCATTACGACGCGTGTGGATTGGTATTCGTGATATCACTAGTGGTGCTGAGCAGCTGCTCGCTAGGTGCCAAGCCGTGCACGTCGAGCTCAAGCCCCTAGACTCTGCCGCCAGGCATGATGTCGAGCTCAGCGATCAGGAGATGGAGTCGGTGAGCCTCTTCCCGTTCCAGTTCCCCCTGATCTGGGCCGTGCGAGATCTGCATCAGGCGCGGCAGTTTCTCGAGCGAGCTCTCCAAGCGGTCGCGGGTGTATACCGAGGAGAAATGCGGTTGAAGACGGAAGACCGCATCGTTCGGCAGATCGAGACCGTAAAGGCCCTGGAGATTTCTCTCGGCGAATTGCGAGATGAGGAGAAGCTCCCGCGACAGCCGTTCCACATCCGAAAGGTGATACTCAGTCGGCTGCTGCTAGGCTTCTCCAGCCTTGTATCGTCGGTCAGTCCGTTGCGCCGACAGGTCGCCGCCGAATCCGTTTTGTTTCAAGACATGCTCGAACCGGTGGTACGCAACGAGACTGAACTGTTCGCTCTGCGAGCAGAAGTGTCGCGGTTGCGTGATAATCCCAGTCAGCCGATGGCGAAAAAGCTCAGCAATTGCATCGAGCAGATGCGGCAGATTTACGAGCGATCTACCAGCGCGAGAGCAATCTGCATGCGGCTGTGTCGGCGCAATGGTATGGTCTTCTACAACAGGGCCGGTATGATGACGGAATCCGCGACCGCTCGTCACTATCCTGTCAAGAAAAGCACCTGACAGGAGGAACGCCCCGGTGCTGTGCAGGTGTCGCGTGGGAGACGCGGTACAGATTTGCCGCTGTCCGTGGTGGCAGCAATGCAAATCTGTATCAAAGCCCATTCTATTCGTCCATATAGTTGACATCCGAAAGTTCAGACCCATTGGGGCT
>CAYQKX010000064.1:0-42960 GCA_964418155.1 uncultured Candidatus Obscuribacterales bacterium
GCGGAACTAACAATTCCGTCCACCGCTGCGTTTGGTTTTATAGAGTCAGTGATACCGGCTTCAAGCTGGAGTGCTCGGATTTTCCGTTCTTTCTGATTTGGGCGGCGACCTCTTCTGCATCGAAGATGAAAGACTGAACGTTCGCTGCGTAAATGAGACTGTCCGATACGCGATTATCCAGAGAGTAGTTAATGCATTCTTTCGATGACGACACTACCAGTGGTGGCTTACTCGCAATTGCGCGGGCAACAGCGAGAACATGCTCGTTCATCTTTTCTACGCTCGCGAACACGTCGTTGACGAACCCAACATTGTGCGCGCGTGTCGCTGTGAGTTTACCACCAGTAAAAGCCAGCTCTCTAACGATGCCGTCAGGCAATTTTCGAGGCAGGCGCTGCAAGGTGCCCAAATCGGCCATGATTCCGATGTTGATCTCCTGGATGCAGAAATAGGCATCTTCAGTGGCAAACCTGATGTCGCACGCGCTGGCAAGGTCGAGACCGGCTCCCAGACAACCACCTTGAACAGCGGCTATAACTGGAATTCTGCACTTTTCGAGAACCGAAAGCGCATCCTGAAGAGACAAAATCAGATTGCGAAGATGCTCTCGATTAGTCGACGAATTGGTGACGAATTTATCCGCGGCGGCAAACACAGAAAGATCCATGCCTGCCGAGAAATGCGTGCCTTGCGCATCGATCACGATGCATCTAACTTCTCCAAGATCGGAAAGTTGTTTGATTGCTTTTGGAAAATCCGACCAAAACTCTGGGAGCATCGAGTTGCGCTTCTCAGCGCGATTGAATGTAATGCGCGCAACCTTATCTTCAACTGTCAGGTCAAAACAACTTGTCATTTCTCAGTCCTCTATTCTTTATCTATTCGCGTCGGCGAGACAACGGTCATCGAATCTTCGTGCAGGCTCCAACTTCAGTTCGGTTCATCGGGATTAACATCACCTCGTGTCGACCGAAATCTGCGACCCACAAGATCGCCAAACTTACTTCAGAGCTTCTTGCTTAACAGGGTCGAGAAAGAAATCCCGCATCAAATCACTACCAGGCTGGCAGGAATAGTGCGCAAGGTCATGCATTCCGGCATTGTTCAGTACTTCGCTATCGATGAAGAATTTACCCGTGACTTCGGTTGACTTCTGCGTGAGAATCCAATGAGCGGCATCAGCAACAATTTCAGGCTTCCGGCACTTCTGAATGGCGGTCTCGCCACCAAGCAAATTCATTACCGCCGCTGTTGCGATGCCGGTCTCAGGCCACAACGAATTAACAGCGATGCCGTCATTTTTGAATTCCGCAGACATGCCAAGCGTGCACATACTCATACCGTACTTCGCCATCGTGTATGCCAGATTGTTGGCAAACCAGCGAGGATTCAGGTTAAGCGGCGGAGAGAGATTGAGGATATGCGGATTGCTCGCCCCTTTAAGATAGGGAACTGCATACTTCGCGCACATAAAAGTGGCGCGCCCATTAACCTGACTCATGAGGTCGTAACGCTTCATATCGATGTCCAGCGTTGGGCTGAGGTTGATGGCGCTGGCGTTATTGACCAGGACGTCGATGCCGCCGAAACGCTCAGCAGCTGCCTTCATGGCTGCGGCGACCTCTTCTTCATTTCTGACATCGCATTTGACGGCAAGCGCTTTACCGCCTCGCTCCTCGATTTCCTTGGCAGCCGTGTGGATTGTGCCCGGAAGTTTCGGATTGGCCTCGACAGTTTTCGCCAGGATTGCGATGTTGGCTCCGTCTTCCGCGGCTCTCAATGCAATGGCGAGGCCAATGCCGCGAGACGCTCCCGTGATGACAAGTGTTTTTCCAGCTAATGTGCTCATTGTATACACCTAAACTATTGAGGCGACGAACCGGGTCGCTCAGACGGCGATTCCCGGCAAATGTCAACGGGTGCCGGATATGGGCGCGATGACAGTCGACCATTTTCTCTCTCTACAAGAAGAAACATGGTAAATCCAACAATGTTTTTTGTTTTCGCTAGGCGAGAGTTTGTTGGAATCGATGGTCGACAACAAAGGTGAATTTCTCATCTCGCAAAATGTCGGTTCACTAACTTCGATTTTTTATGTGCATGAAAGCCACTATGCATGGAAATTGTTCACGAAAATGAACGGAGGCTTAGCGAATCAGCACCCAATCGCCGGCTCCTTCGCCCTCATCTTTCCACCTGCCGCGAAGCTTGTTGGAATCGATGCTCAATTGAAACTGCGAGTTGCCTCGGGTATTGTTCCACGAGTTATACCAGGTGAAGTTGAGCATCCCGTTGGTTGTGTCGAAGACTCCACTTTGAATCACATTTTTCCGACCCGGCGCCTCTTGCCACTCACCGGACACATCAACCTTATTCGAGTGACTCGGTCGTGCCATCAAAATCACATCGCCACGCTCGGACTTCCATTTTCCATCCATCAGAAGCCAGCCCTGTTCGTTCTTTAATTCCTGATCGCCACCACATACGGTCTCACGATCATATGGAAAGAAAACGAATTCGACTCGTCGATCACGTTCGAGTTCTTTCTCTACCTGGCGCCTGGCAATTGACATTGTCCCGATCAGCGACTTAACGGTCACCTGTCCCGGCAAGATTTTTTTGTCCGCACACAGGTTGGTACGAATCTGTTCGAGACGCTCTGCGGAAGAACCGTCGTCGTTTACTTGAAACATATCTATCTGGACGGAACGCGGTGCTAGAGCGGCGAAGTAGTCTGACACCCGCTGCAACTCTTCCTTGTTTAGATCAGGCAGTTTGGCTGCTGCTTGCTTGCTACCGGGTCCCCACAGGGTCTTAGCCGGAACGACAATATTAGCGGCGGAGTTGATTGCGCCTACTGCGTCTATATCAGCCCCCGGCCACTGATCCGCAAAGTCGGGGATACTCGCGTCTTTAATTCGAACAAAGTGAAATATATTGCCGGCATCGCCACCCTTTCCGGCAATGTCGATTTCAGACGCCGTGGTCAGAGCCGGTCCGAGACCGATCCAGTTGATTCCATCTCTGGAGATCTCGACAGATACCGATGTAATATTGTTGAGCGGCTCGAAAATGTATAGATCTGGTCCGGGTCCGTCGATTAGCGCATTATCGGTGAATCGCAAGGTAACGGAGCCATTTTCGCCGAGACCGAGAAAACTCGGTTTGCGAGCCAAGCGGTCAACTTCGAAATCTCGAAAATCAGGTGCGCCAATAGCCGCATCGGGCTTTCGCCAGAGCTCAGGAGACTTCTTCTTTCCGGGCTTGTAGTCGAGAACCTCGTCAGCAAAAGCGCTGGGTCCATCGTGAAGATAAATGCGCGTATGGTTGGCGCCTCCGTAAATAGCAGGTGCCGCTGTATACGTCTCCGCCATTACGCTTCCACTCAGGGAGACACAGAGCGAAACCGCCATTCCCAAACGCCTAGTGAACGTCATTGAGAGACCAATCATAGTTGTCGTATACCACCTTGAAGTCGGTTAGATCTTTGATACTGGAGCGCACCGCCAGTGGTGACTTCGCAAGCAGATAGCGCAGAACGATCTCATCGTCAGTAGGTGGTGGAAACCGCTTTTCTAAGCCCACTTCAGGAGCAAAGTCTAGAGGGAACCACTTGAACAACGCGGAGACATGAACTGTTTTGGTTGGTACATCGAAACGAACATTATGTTCGTCGGATAGAAAATCCGTCATAGCCTTGTTAAGCTCTGCGTCCAGAGCCCTGGCTGTATAAGCTGTATTGTTGAGCTTCGCACATCCCCTGGCGGCGCACACAACGACAAAGTGAGTGCGAGCATCGAAAAAATCTCGGCGGAGAATGTCATGCTCCATGCTCTCCAGACTGATCTTCCGTCCGGCAATCGTCGTAAAGTTGTTTTCCCAGAATCCATCAACTTGCCTGATGCTGTCGACCGGATAGTATGTCTTTGTACCCTTGATAGGATAGTTTTTCATTACCACCTGAATGGTGAAGGCGTTGTACGCATTGATCCAGAGCGCCAACTTTTCTCTGCGGGAGAGCTTTTCGTAGTCTGCCGTAGAAATCGACGACAGCCTTTGAAGGTAGGAAGACAAGCCCTTCTGGTTCTTCTGCCACTCGCGATAATTGACTGTACCGTCGGATACGTACTTACTCAACTCGGTCGAAAACAGAGCATGGACCTTATCGAGCTCCGGATTGGTGATCGGCCCAAAGTCCTTCTGGTCGGACCAACTATCCTTATGCCGATCGGCATCGATAGCGGCTGACGAATTCTTGGTAGTGACCTTCACCGTCGTGGGCTTACCTCCGGCCTTAAGTCCCGGCTGGGCCACACCAATATGAACCGGCTTCCCAATAGCGCTACTCCCGCCCGAATTCTCATTGGCGGCATCGGCGACTTGCTGACCGACAAGTATCGAGCAGCCCGAAACTGCCACTAAACTCGATACCATCCACCCAGCCAAATGTCGCAAGGTTGAAAACTCTGCTACTGATAGCGCTATGCTAACACAGTCAGACCAGTCGATCTACTGGGATTTTGGAACCAACTCCGGGTCCTCAGTTGGCGGCAAGTCGTCAGCGGCCGGAGGTGAAGCATCGAACGAGGTGTTATGCTCCGAAGAGCCAACGGGATAAGCCTCTCCGTGAGTTGCGGCAATCACGTCCTCACGGACTACTGCGGACTGAACCGTTTCGAGCTCCCGACGCGTCCGACGACGGTCACGGAACATGGAGCCCAGAGTGCCCCAATCGATGACCAGCGAACCGCCGGTCGCTTTGTGCTGTTGCTCCCAGGACATAATCAATTCAAGCGAGGCATGATCGACGTAGTCCAAACCCTCGAGATGCACATGAAGCTCTGTGTTGGGAGGCACGGACTCGAGTGCCTCAGCCAATCTCGGAAGGTTCAGGAAAGTGGCAGCACCTCGCAGATAAATCTCAGTCAAATCCTTGGGACCGGTGACCGTTCTTATCTCCAGGTGCGAAAACAAGTAAAGCAGTTTTGCAATGGAAAGTGCCACGCCAGTCAATACTCCGGTGAGCAAATCGGTCGAAACTATAGTGATCAAGGTGGCAAAGTAAATTCCGACTTCCAGCCGATCTGAGCGCATAAGCTCCTTCACGACCTTGAAATTGTTAGTGAGTTTATAACCTGTATAAACGAGAAGCGCTGCAAGCGCTGCCGTCGGAATCATTCGCAGGAGAGACGGGAAGGTCAACACAAGCAACAAAATCCATAGTCCATGAAAAATCGCTGACAGACGAGATTTCGCCCCGGCCTGGATGTTGACGGAGCTCCTGACTATGACGCCGGTCATCGGCAAGACTCCGAGAAATCCGCAGACGCTATTGCCGATACCCTGCGCCAACAACTCCTTGTCGTATTTCGTCCGTGCCATTGTTTGCATTCGATCGACGGCACCGGCGCTCAATAGAGTCTCAGCGCTAGCAACCAGCGCCAGACCAAGCCCCTCGAGAATGAGATTAAAGTCCGTGAACTGTTTCCAGTCAGCCGGATAATGTACCACCCCAAAAAGATTGTCCGGAAGATCCACGTGTTTGATCGGCAACTGAAAGTAGGTAGTAAGAGCCGTGGCGACAAACACAGCCACAAGTGCAGACGGAATCATTTTTATTTTCTTGACGGGAATCGCTTCCCAGAGAAGGATGGTGACGATCGTAAGCACACCTACGCACCCGGCGATATGTGCCGGTGTCACGCTAGTTTCCGTGAGACGGTCGAACAGGGATAACGGAATCCCGGTTAAATTTGCAATTCCGCTCGGCTTTGGGCCATCATCAAGCATGACGTGGAACTGACTGGCAAGAATCAGAACTCCGATCCCCGCCAACATTCCGTTGACCACAGCAGGTGACACGGCGCGAAACCATTGCCCAAGTTTGAAATACCCTGCGAGAATCTGGACTGCGCCCGCGATAAGAATGACGACGCCGAGCTTCTCCATTCCGTGCTGAGTCACAATCTCATAGACAATCACGCTCAGCCCCGCGGCTGGTCCGGAAACTTGAAACGGACTACCAGAAATTGGCGAAACAATAAGTCCGCCAATGATGCAGGTAATCAACCCCGCCGCGGGTGGCAATCCAGAAGCTATGGAAATCCCCATAGCTAGCGGAAGTGCTACGAAGAAAACCACGAGCGAGGCAAGGAAGTCATCGGCATACTTATTGTTTTTCTTGGTCATAGAAATCTCCGTTAGCAACAGCGGAGAGAACTGAAGGGACAGTTCCTGTTGGATGCGCAGAAATCACGCATTACCGCACCATCTTGTTGCCCTAATTCACAACAAAGCTCATCAGACGACGTCTTGGCAGGACTGCTACAACACAGCAGATTGACCTATACGATCAGCTCTTTCTGATGAAAAGTGGAAAAACGGTTCAGATCAATAAGACTCTATTCAACAACCATAAATTCGTAGAATAACGACAGAGCTGCAATCGTGCAGGATAGCGCAGCAGCGCTAGGGCAACGTAAAACAGCGAAGCCATTTGAATCAGAAAGTAAGGAAGTATCGCGACGAATTTGAGAGGCATAGGTTCGCTGATGCCGCTCGAACGAAAAATGGAAGCTGCGCCTCCGGCAAGAAAAGGATCGAGAGGAACCACATGCTCGGGGCTCATATCCTCGTGATGCTCGGGCGGACTTGCGAGAATTGAAAGTGTGCAGAACATCGAGATGAACTGCGTAGCGACAAAAATCAATATAAATAGGAAAGATTGATGGCCGCGATGTTTCATTCAGATGCACAATCAACGAATACGATGGAATATATTCCCGATCCAAGCAAATTCTACGCAAGGCAAGGTTAAACCTTACATCGCGCAGCCTCGTCAACCGTCAACAGCATACCGAAATCTTCGCAGTCACCGCTCCCGCGGAGTGCCGCATTCTTGCGAATCGCAACCATGAACTCAATCGCGCATCCGCATGGCACTGATTTCACCCGGTTTTTTTCTTTAGTGGACGGTGGGCTTAAGCGCAATCTTGCTGATAGCTTAGCGTGACCACAACAAAAGCGCCTGGATCCAGAATGTAAAGCCGGACAGGGTCATCACAATAACAGTTGTGGGAATAGTCATTATCCGCGTGAGCTATCAAAACTTCGCTAACTCGTTCAAGCCTCTTGGAGCGCAAATGCACCGTGAGTGGTGCCGTCGCCTTTATCACTGCGTGTGTAAGAACAAGATCGACTCATCGCCCGCTCGTTAATCTCGCAGCTAATCGGACTGAAGTAGTCCAGCGCATCGCCATTGCCAGAATCGTATATAGCCACATCAGGAAGCCATGTAGGCTGAGTGGACGCTCCAGCTTTACTGGCACCAACTTTCTTCTTTGTACGGCGCTTCGGCTTTGCTTTACTTTTTCCTCTAGTGGAAGGCTGCAAATCGCCACTCTTCAAATCAGAATGCAATGGCATGCTGATTTGGGACGAACCGGGATAAGAAGCTTCGTAGACCGCTGGAGCAAAATGGCTACTGGACGGTTTCCTGGTGTCGGTTGCCGACGGTCCGGAATAGCGCATGTACGAATCGGTTTCGTACCCCGGCGGCACTATGTGACCGTGCTTGCCATCATTGGTACCGCGATAGCCGTTAGACGTGGAACCACTTGCATAGCTGTAGTCATTGCTGTAGCTAAAACCACCGGAGCTGTAACCGTCATCATCGTAATCGTTGACTCCAAAGCTTGCAGCGTTAGCTCCGTAGCCGCTTGAACCAGACGCATCGTGAGTCCCATAGTCATATGAGGCATCGTTCTTCTCTGAGTAGCCGCTGGAATAGCCAAGGTCGGGGTTAGATTCGTAGCCTCTCTGAGAGCTTGTAAAACCAAAGCCATTTTTTGCGGTCCCATTGGTACCATAACTGTTTTGCCTGTAACCACTGTGACCATATCCTCTGTCAGCGCTACCGTTAAGACCGTAGCCGTCGTCGGTCATGTATCCACCAGTTGAGCCATAACCTTTGACACTGTAGCCATCCTCGTTCTTATAGCGGCCTTTAGCATCGTATCCGTTGACGAGCGCGCCGCTGCGGTCTGGATAGGCGTCGAACAACGTTTCGGAATAATAGGCATAGTTCATCGGCACGTCGTAAGGATCTTTCGAGTCATCCTGCATTAAGTCACCAGCATGTTCGTCGTGCAAAGTTTGCTCGTCGAAACCGTTGGAAGTATAACGACAACGGTCGGCTCCAAAGCTTTTCGGCGTTCTTTCGATTGAGGAAGACTTGGTCGCCTGCCTGGACTGCATTTCGTTTTTTTCCAAGGTCGCCTCTGACTGAGAAGCGCTAACCTGGACAGCAGGCGGCGATTGAGGCGCCTGCTTAATATGCTTAGACGGCTGCGAGACCGCGGTCTGAGTGCCTTGTAGAGTAGCTTGCCACTTGACTCGCTGCGCTGCGGAATTGCTCAGAATAACGGGCAATCCGACCTTGAATGTTGGGATTCCGTCATACCTGGAATTAGCGCCTGCATTCGAATTCATGGTCCCGTAGCCCTCTCCGCTTCCGATATTGGAATATTAAAGAGCTACTCTGACCAAATCCTGACTCTCTTTCCATAATACGTTGCGGAAAAACGCAGATAATCAATTCGTCAGGCGGTCGAATCAGCCGTCGTGGCTATAGTCTCAATTTTCCACAGGTCTTCCGGCGAGAGCGTAAGTGGTATCGCCCCCAGATCTTCCTTCATGTGTTGTTCGTTGGTTGTGCCAGTCAACGGCAGCATGCCGATTTGCAATGAGAAGGCGAAAATCGTCTGAGCCACGGTCGCGTTCAAAGTCTTGGCTATAGCCTTTACGGCTGGAGCAGCCATCACTCCGCCATTGGCTGTCAGAAGTGAAAAACCTTGATAGATAATCTTATTGGCACGACAGATTCCGCGCACTTCTTTGTCCCAACCACGTGAGGCATAACATCTGTTTTGCACGATCATTGGCTTTATACGAGCCTTGATGCACAGCTCGTTGAGCTGGTCCGCACTAACATTGCTCACACCGATTATGCGAGCCTTGCCTGCGTCGTACAGATCTTCGATTGCGCTCCAGACCTCCCAATCCGCTGGACCGAGCCCTGTCCGATGATATGGTCCGTGCAAAACATACGAATCGAGTTGATCAGTGTGCAAGTGAAGAAGGGAGCTGTCTATGGACTGCCGGACCTGAGTTGTTAAGTCAGCCGAAGCATCGTAAGGTGTTCGATGATCTTGTCCATTGACTGACGTGAATTTCGTCTGCAAGAAAAGTTGATTTCTGCCGATGCCCTTTTTGGCAAGTGACTGCAGAGCATCTCCGACCAACGCCTCATCATAATGAATGAGCTGGTTAGCCGTGTCGATAGCTGTAAAACCTGCTTTGACAGCCAATTCGACCAGCCGAGTTGTCTCCTCTTTTTTCCAGGCCGTGCCGTACATGAAGCACGGGACGTCAACCTGGTTATATGCAGACAGTGTTTTCATCACTTTCCTCCGGAGATGTAGGGTGGAAATCCATTGAATCCAGACCCTTCGGACAACTTTCGATGCTTGGCATCGCCGAACTGGCTAGAGAAGAGATCTTGTCACCTGAAGCTGTTTTAGCACAATGGGCACGCCCCCAGAGCTGGGAGAAGCCCGTCAACATCGCCAAAACCGGCCGCCAGGACAGGTTTATGCCTCTATCTATACCGATTGTATGTTGGTCTATCGGTCTAAACTCCCGGGCTATTTTCTCACGGCTTCGAGCGCGGTTGCACAATCGTCCCGAAATTCGTAGATATACTGCAGATACGGGTCATAGGCTTTCAAGGCGCTTGAAAAACAACGCTCGGCTTTAACACTTTGCTTCTGTTCTAGCCAGTCCAGACCTTGCCAGTAAAGGGCTGTGCCTATACTAGTAAAGAACATTTGCTCGGCAGACAAGCTCGTCTTGACATAAGTACTGAAGATCTTTTGAGCTTCCGAATGCTTCCCGGAAAGCGACAGAATTCTACCTTTCACTGCATCCCGAAAGTTCACCCAGGGATTTGTTTTCGTACCTTTCGGTAAAGGGCTTTGCAGCAGGACCAACGCTTTGCCAAGCTGACCTTGTTCCATCAGGCTGATGGCAAGATAAGTCTTAACCAAGGTAGGCCAGATTCCCGCCGGATCGGGATGTTTTGCGATGTGCTGCTGGGCTTTGAGCAACATTTGCTCGGCCTCTGCATACCGCTTCAGGCGCAGCATCAGGTACGAGTAGTAAACCTCCGATATCCAGACTGAGGTTGGGCTGTCTGCTTCGGCAGCCTCGAGCACTTGTCGCGCAAGTTGAAGTGCGCGCTTCTCGTCACCCTGATAGTAAGCACAATCGCTCAGCATCCGGTATACGTGGAACTTCTGAACACCGACAGGTAACGGACCTTTCTCCGCCATAGCCACAAGCTTGTTTAACTGCTCTTCCGCTTTGTGGAACTGGCGGTCTGTTTCAAATGCCAGACCCAAACGAAAGTAAATGAATGCCTGCTTCCTTTGCTGCTCTTTATCGGCTGGCAGCTTAGCAAGCTGCTCTTCAAAGTGCTTCTGCGCTTCCTTGGGTCGCCCTTGTGAGAGACATCGCATACCCAGTATGCCTTGCATGTCACAATAGTGCGCCTTATTCGTAGGATTAACAACGCCCTTCATAGCTCTAAAACAGCTCTCCTGATCACCCATCGCGAAAAATCTTTGAGCGATCTTAATCCTGACATCATCAATTGCACTCTTGCCTGTACTAGCCACAGACCGCTTCTCGACTAAGTCCACCAGATCGGACGCTGACCGAGGGGCACCATATCCGGTTAACTGACTGGCATCGAACAGCAAATTAGTCCGCCATTGAGAACCTCCAGAATAGGACTGTTCGAGCATCGATAGATAGCGAACGCGCGCAACTTCGTTGTTCAAATTTTCGTAAGCACAAGTCAAACAACGCAACAACTCTATCCGGGTCGCCTGAGAGACATTCAGCGAAAGTGCCTTCAATCCGTACTCTTCCACCTTCTTATAATTGCCGGGTAGCGTAGCACTAATGCCTAGCATCGCAACGACTTCCGCCATCTCATCCTTGTGATCCTTCAACTTTTTGTGGTAAGCAAGTGCCTTGAGCCACGCATCGTTAGCCTCTTTCTTCAATCCGATACTGTTAGCCATGGAAGCCGCCCTGGTATATGCCGTAGCGATTTGATATGCAGAATGTGGAGCGTTTCTCTCCAGCATTGCCGCCAAATCGAGCCCCAGTTGGTATGCCTCTTTGTTTCGACGACCAGACGTACCATAAACGTTCAATCTGTTGTATAAGGCAAAGGCCTCTCGTTGAAATCCGGACAGTCCGCTTAACTCCACACTCACCTTTAGCAATCCGTCCTCAACTACATTGACCGCTTTTCCGGCAGCGCCAGCGAATCCTCCGGATGAGCGCTCGAGCTGATACGCGCATTGCAAGAAGCCATTCGAAGCAGCTTTGTCCATCAAGACGACTTTTAACTCAGCAAGATACTTTTCAGCACGTGCATGATCATTTTGTATTTGCGCAGTTGCTGCACAGTACGTGAGTAGATCTGGTATCAGACTGCGATCGCACGGGCGTAATCGCACGATCGCAAGGCCGTCATTCAGATACTTATCGGCGAGTTTGAACTCCTGACGGGCATAGGCTATGCGCCCGAGATACAGGTAGTCATAAGCGAGATCAGCGAACTCCGGATCAATTTTGACCAGGATATCCCGTTCTGACAAAAGACATCCTTTTGCCTTCTCAAACTCTTCATGGTTGAAGTAGAGCTCCGCGAGATTCCGCAATGCTACGGCATGCCACATGCCACCTGGATCTTTCTGTTCAGCAGCTCGCATGAGTTGTTTCCATCGCCCCACACACGCTTCATACTCTTTGGTATGAAACGCCGCAATGGCAAGGCGACCCAAATCCGCATCCTGCCTGGCCGACTTACTCAATGTGCTAGCGGGTTGAACCCAGCATTGCATGAGCATCACCATCGCCAAAGGTAGGAATAATTTTTGCCGCATGGTGGTCCCAAGACACCGACTTCGCTTACAGATTTATTGACATAAACCCATGGCTTTAATCCTGAGCCCTAAATTGTTATTATCCAGGCTTCCTGTTCAGTCAAGCGAAATGACCTCAGAAGCCCGTTCCACAGATTCAGCGCTGTCACGAATCAACAACCTGAGTATCGGCACGAAGGGCACGATCGTCGTAGCCGCTCCCATGGCAGTCGGGCTCGTTTCTTTGATTAGCCTTTTTATCCTGCTCTATCAATCTGAGGCGCAGATCAAAGAGGAATCGAACAAGAAAGAAGAGTTCGCACTCGCTAACAACATATACCAGTGCTCACTCGACTCAGTTGGCTCCGCCACCACCTACGCTCTGACAAAACAAGAAATCTACTTCGAAAACTACGAGAAGACGATGAAGGAGTCAGAACAGATCTTTTCGCGACTAGAGAAGCTGCTCGAGGATCAACCGGACAGACTCAAAAAGCTTCATCGTATGCAACTGCTCGAACGGGATCTGGTCAGAGGCTTCGGAACTATGATGAACCTCGCGAGGGAAGGAGAAACACCCGCCGATTTTCTAAAGATCAGAGGCGTTAAGTCTCACAGCCAGGCGTTGGCGAGGCAGTTCACAGAGGAGATCGCCAGCTTCAGAGACACCACTGTCAGCTCGAATGAAGGGGAAGCCTGGAGAAAACAACTTGCTCCGATCCTGATTACAATAGCCCTGCTGATCAATTTGCTAGCGATTCTCCTATCCGTTTACTTCAACCGCAACATCACACGCAGACTCAATCTTGTTAGAGACAACGCCATGCTTCTGGCAGCTGGAGCCCCACTTCACTCCCAGTCCACCGGCCAGGATGAGGTGGCACAACTCGACAAAATGTTCCATCGAATGGCGAAATCGTTGCACGAAGCTACTTTGCGAGAACGTGCACTGGTTGATAATGCCCTGGACGTGATCTGCTCTATTGATTCGAGCAATCGTTTTACCGAAGTAAATTCGGCTTCCAGAGAGGCGTGGGGATATGAAGCATCGGATTTGATGGGAAAACGAATTGTCGAGATCATAGCGAAAGAAGATGTCGATGCGACGATCAACACGCTGAAAGAGCTGGCAGACGGCAAACAACTTTTCGGAATGGAGAACAGAATCGTCAAAGCGAATGGTGAAATCGTACAGGCGTTTTGGTCACTGCACTGGTCTCCAGAAGAAAAAACATATTTCTGTGTCATTCACGACATTACCGAAAGACAAGAAATCGAGCGCATGAAGCGCGAGTTTGTAGCCATGGTGAGCCACGATCTAAGATCTCCACTGACGTCGTTGCAGGGCACGCTCTCTCTATTGGAGACCACCCGGTTCGGCGAACTCAACGACAAGGGCATTACCATGGTCAAGCGAGCAGATCGTGACCTCGCACGGCTCATTCAGCTCATCGACGGACTGCTTGACCTGGAAAAGATTCAGGCAGGCAAGATGATCCTGGAGAAAAATACAGTGGATCTTCTCACTGTGATCGAACGCTCGGTCAGCTCAGTTTCCTACCTGTTCGAACAGAAAAACATCAAAGTCGAGATCGCAGAAAACCCGGTCGAGGTGTTCGCCGACTCATCAAAATTGGTGCAAGTGGTCATTAACCTGCTTTCCAATGCCGCGAAGTTTTCTCCGAAAAACAGCACTGTATCTATCTTCTGCAAAGATTTCGATTCGTACGCGGAGATCCGCATTAAAGACCAGGGACGTGGGATTCCAGCGGCAAAACTGAATAGCGTATTCGAGCGCTTCCAGCAGGTCGAAGCGAAAGACCATTCGGAGAAGGGCGGAAAGGGACTTGGACTCACTATATGCAAGGCAATAGTCGAAGCCCATGGTGGCGCGATTGGTGTTGAGAGTGTCGAAGGCGAGGGAAGCACATTCTGGCTGCGCATTCCGCAACCGGAATAAACTTTCGAATGATTATCTGCACTTTCAAAGCAGATACAATGGTCACAGGCTAGATGCTTATATTATCGGCAGGTGTAATCAAGAACCCAATGAGGCATATAGCTCTACGGGCTCATACGAGAGAAGGGTATGGCAAAGATTCTGGTTGTAGAAGACGATCACTCGGTTGCGCAATCAATCGAGGAGTTCCTCAAGGCTGAGCAGCACACCGTTGACGTCGTTCATGACGGTCAAGATGCGCTGGAGCGCCTGGATGTCTTCCACTACGACGCAATGGTGCTCGACTGGAATTTGCCTCGACTCAACGGCATCGACGTTTGCAAGGCTACTCGTGCCGGCGGCAGCTCTATGCTCATCATCATGCTCACCGGAAAGACAGATCTGGACGCCAGACTGACCGGTCTCGATACCGGCGCCGACGATTATATGACCAAGCCATTTCATCCAAGCGAGCTTGCAGCGCGCGTTCGTGCATTGCTCCGTCGACCGGCGATGGTGCAAGACGAGGTGCTAAAGAAAGGCGATCTGGTCGTCAACACCCACACCAGAAAAGTCACTAAAGCCGACAAAGAGGTTGCACTCCAACCGATGGAGTACAAGTTGCTCGAATTCTTCCTGCGGCATCCAGACCGCCTGTTCAGCTCCGAGGCTCTATTGCGACGCTGTTGGTCAGACGAAGCGGATATCTCACTTGACGCGATCTACACATGCATTCGAAGACTGCGAAAGAAGCTTGATATGGAGAAGGACACGTCAATAATCAGAACCGTCCATTCCGTAGGATACATCTTAGACTCGGAAGATCAGAAGTAGTGGCATAGGCGCCGCCGATCACATTCGAGCACGACGGTCGAGGAGCTGAGTCAGCGATTCAAGATCATACGCAGGCGTGCTGCAGACCCCGTCTCCGCAGGAGAAAGCAGCGGCTTTGGGAAGCTCGGGGTACTCGACATCCATGTTAGGCAAATTACCTTCGTTGCGATCGTACCATTCGATACGTCGGTAGACCGAAGGTGTTTTCAATGCAGCCATATAAAGGGTGCGCGCCTGCGGATCACCTTTGCCACCAACAATGGTGACGTGGAAAGGCGGTGCTCCAGCCTGACGATCGGCTAGTAGAACCCCAGCAACGAGGATCTTACGCTGGCGCGCCACGCTCGGAGTAGACAGGTAGCGCATTGTTTGTTCCGTCATCTTCTTGTATGACGCTTTGCCGGTGACGTGGAACAAACCATTGCTGAAGCGAGCCAGCATTACGTTTTCATCTAATAGCGGCACAGGCTTCGCCACTCCGCTTTTCGCAGGGTCTGCAGTGACATAACCAGCAGATTTTCCATCAGCGGATAGATTGTCGAAGTGGCTTCCAATAAAATCAGCTGCGCCCTGCGCACGTGCAAGCCACTGCTTATCGGCAGTTGCCTCGTAAAGGCTCAAAAACGCACGCCCCATCGCCAGCGAATCACCGAGAAATGGACCGGCGGTATCCTTGGCGTCATGGCTGAAGCCGCCACCTTCAACTGAGCGATTGTCGATGATCCACTTAGCGGCTTTCGAGGCGATGTCCAGATACTTCTTGTCGCCTGTCGCCATATAAAGCTCGACAAATCCATTGATAGCCCAGCCGTTCTCCCGTGAGTAAATATGCTTATCTACACGCGGAATGCCCCGCTTTCGCCTGTCGGCGTCGCTAAGCGTGAAATAGTCTTCGCTATGTTGACCAGGAATGAGATCAGCATCCTGACTGGTATAGAAGGCGCCGTCCGGTGAGGTCAAAAAATTTTCAAGATAGGAGGCGATGCTTTTCGCGGCATTGAGATAAGACTCCTTCTTGTACAACATGCTTCCCAGAGAATAGATTCTGAGGTTTTCACCTTGCATCTGCATGATCTTTTCAAAATGCTTGTGCTCCCAATCGCCATCGGTCGAGTATTGATATACCCCACCCCAAACAGGGTCGAGAAGATTCAATTGCGCATCAAGCGTGGTGGTGGCCCGCTTCTCCGCTTCCTTGTCGCCGCCCAGGCCAAGCTGCATAGCATATTCGACGCTGTCCCAATCGAGGAATTTGTGAAAGGTTCCCCAGGCACCATTTTTAGTATCATAGCCTTGAATATGTTTGTTGTTGAGCTCGTCTCTAAGCTCCTTGCTGAGGAAACTCTCGGTTTGATAGGTCGCCTGTTGCGCCGATCCGTCCTCAGGAGTCGGGTCTGCAATTATGGCTTTCAACAGGCGGGTCATGCGCTCAGGTGGAATATATCCCTGGCGCTTCACGATCTCCTTTCCATCACCGTTGAAGATAATCGTCGCCGGCCATCCAAAATCCTCGTATTTATGGCTCAAATCAGGACGCGAATCCTGATCTACTTTTACGAGAATATATCTGGAGTTCAAGAGCTTCTTCACGTCCGAATTGCTGTATGTCTGCTCGTCCATGACATGGCACCAGTGACACCAAACCGCCTCGAGGTCGAGGAGAATAAACTTCTTTTCGCGTTTGGCTTGTTCAAAAAGCGAATCATCCCACTTGTGCCAAACCAGGAAGCTGGGCTTCGAGTGTCCCGCTTCCGCGCTATCAGTCGCGCAGCTACCGCCACCGGACAGCCCAAGAGACAACGCGAGAGAAAGAAATAGCCTGGTCCCAACATGTTTCATATTTCAAACGCCCCTGACGCTGGATGTTCCACAACTATGAATAATACCAATCTGGATCGACCAGATCGCTCATCGCCCACAATGACTTATACGCCGCATTTGTTTAAAACAATGTCGACGAAAGTTAGGACCGTGTAAAGCTACCTACGAGTCAACGGACTTGGACTGACGCTGAATCCAGTAGTTAAGCTTCTCTCTCAACACTTCGAGGGTGAACGGAATGCCCAGAAAATCATCCATGCCAGACTGGAGACAGACATCTCGAGAAGCTCCGTCGTAGCCGCTCACACCCACGATGGTCACGTGAGTCCCAGTCCTCGCTTCCTTGGATCGAATCTTCCTGGCGCAGGCTGGACCATCGACTTCGGGCATTAACCAATCCATGATAACCAGATCAAAATGGTCTTTCTCCATCGCTCTTAACGCTTCCTCACAGGAATTAACGATACGAGTAGTAATGCCGAGCTGATCCGATAGGAGGTCAAAGAGCCTCGCATAATCAGGATTGTCATCGACGATCAGAACGAGCGGTTTTTCGACGGTGCTCTTATCTTCCAGAGTCTCTGTCTGGTCTATGCTGCTTACCACGTTCAAATTCCTATTGAGAGTACGTTCTCCAGACTAAGTACTCGCAAAAATGTTGCAGTCGAAAAAATTAAATTTCGTCGCCTTTGCATCGCTTGCAGTCCCGCCGTACTAAGAGCTATACCTGGACACAGACTGGCTATCCATTGGTTCAAGCGAAACAGAAACCGGCCGTGCCTTGATGCTGAATGAATACATATAGAGCAGGTTCAAACCAACTCACCGAGTCTGGAAACACGTGCCAACCGCGATGTTCACCGCTTTCTCACTATGCTCGTTCAGAAAGTGATTAGATGATTGACCGAACAACCAGGAGTGCAGAATTGCGGCAAGTGACGGGAGTTAGCCGTACTTGCATGTAATTTTGACTACTTGCATGAAGTAAGAATAAGTTCAGATATTTCGAGAAAACACAGTTCCTCTTGTCGACCAGGCAACTGGCATCAAAGTCCCTGTCACTGAGCCATCCGCACGAACAAATTTGCAAATTGCCGAATAGCTAAAGCAAAAGCTGAAAAACCAATTGCTGCATTAGGTTTAGCCAGGTCCCTACAAATCAAGTAGAAATTAGGATATTGATAGTAGTCAAAACTACGGCGGATAAAATTGTCGGAATAATATCGACGATGGTTTCGTGAAGGCTAAAAACCTGAAACAATATCCAGAAATAGTCATAATCAACAGTCTGCTGGTGTCTAGAAACGCCACAATTCAAGAGCGTTCTGACTTTTCAGCGCTCGACAACCAGCGCCAGACCGTAGACAAGATCCCACTGGCATCCCAATTTTGGCAACGCGCTAAATCCAAGTCAGGAACATTACAGTGAAACAGAATGCACAAAACGTTGACTACAGGCTAGGTGAACTCCTTGTTGACCTGGGAGTGACTTCGGCTAGCGAGATCACGAAGGGATTGAAGGTGGCAGCACATACCTCGCTTCCGCTCGGAAAGACCCTGGTCATGCTGGACTGCGTCCCAGACTATGTAATACGATCCGTTGTCGAAGCTCAGTCGATGCTCAGAGATCGGCTTCTAGAGCTAGGTCAGGCGAAACAAGCCGTTGGGATCGTGAAACGGAAGCGCTGGACATTTTCAGATGCTCTCGTATCTCTCGGCGTCGATGCAGGCACGACCAAAGGTACTCGGCTCGGAGAGCTGCTTCGCGACGCTGGAAAGATCGACGCGCAACAGTTGGAGATGGGTCTGGCTATTGCAGATTACTCAGGACTTCCACTCGGTCAAGTTCTCATTCTGTTGAACAAGGTGACTGAGGACAAGGTCAGATTGACTCTCGCGCTTCAGCGCGAACTGCGCGCATCAAATCTGGAGCGCAATGACGCTGTTAAAAGATTGCGCACCGCTGACGGTGCTGACGAAACCGCCACCAGTCTGCCGGCACTGACCGTCACTCCGGCTATCAAAATCAAGCTAGGCGAGCTTCTCGCCGAAGCCGAAGTGATAAGCAATGCCGACGTAGACGATGCGATGAGCGCCAATCGAGACAATCACAAGATGTTAGGTCAAATTCTCGTCGAGAAGCAACGAATCTCATCAGATTTGCTCACTGCTGCTTTGAGACTGCAATCGCTGATATGGTCCAACTTCATCAGTATTCCCAAGGCCGCCGCCGTTTTGCGCGAAGCGCACAGACTGGAGGCAGCTCCGGATGCTCTGGCTACGGACGTTGACGGTCTGCTCGACAAAGAAGCACGAAAGATCTCGCTGTACGATTTTCTAAGAATTACAGGCTACCTGACCCGCGAAAAGATTCGCGCCTCGGTGGAGCGGATCAAAGAAGATCCCAGACTGCTTGCGTACGTCATGAGCCATGCGAAAAATGCTAACAAAGCAGAGAGCAGCCCAGTTGAAGAAGCGACCGAACTGGCACTTCGCGATGCAGCAACGCTGCGAGCTATTTTCAATGAGACTCACCCGGAAGACAGACCGCTGGTAGACTCAGCTCTGGTCTTTCACCAATTAGTGCAAGAGCGCAAGCTCACGCTATGCCAGGCACTGGTTAATTTTAGCATTAAGATCAACGGTATAAGCGCGGAGCCGCTCCACGCGTAGTCGTTAATGGTGGCGTCAAGGACGGTGTCACAAAAATTCCACGAAGGTCTGTGAAGATTGGAAGTGGTGACGTTGTGTCACCCACCCGTAAACCACATCTGCTCATGGTCTTCACGGAAAGGTTCAAATCTTTTCGATTGACTTCGATTGAAAACCACCTCTCCTAGGTGGTGCTCTGCGACCCGAACCGATTAGCGGCGGCTTTGCCTCGCGAGTTGAGAGCTCCTCTTGGCCCAACAAGTCGCGCTTACACGCTCGCATCGCTTAGCCTCGCCTTCGGTAAAGGCGAAGCGCGGCGCAAGGTCGAGGCGTCAGGCTCCGGCCTACGCCCTGATGAAGCAAGTCTGGGCTCGGAAAGTCGCTCCCGGCGCAATTCATTGACCGGACTCTTCTAGCCGGGCTAGTTAACTTTGACCTGGCGCCTCAACACCAGTGGTCAGCGTTACCCGTCCTTTTTCACTCGACTCTTCGAGCCGATTACCCAATCTCGACCAGAACAGTCGGTGGACCAATGCTATGCTCGACCGCACTACAACCGATCTATTGCTGGTCGCCAGCGTTCATCATCTGCGTTCGACCTTAGAGATGATGCCTGTTGGTTTGATGAAAGTAAATCGACGCGGAGAAATCGAGTTTATCGATGAATACAGCGAAGCCCTACTCAACTATTCAAACAACGATTTGAAGGGAAAACCAATTAGCACCATAATCGGTGACTACGCCGACATATTCGACAACAGCATTTCAAAAAATGAACTTGGATACATCGGTCAATTCATGCTCGAAGGAAAGAGTTCGAAAATCGCAGCACGGATAGTCATGGTCGATTCGATCGAAACGCACCTGTTTTCCTTCAACATAATTTTCGCTCCAGCTTGAGCTTGAACTAGCGCTTGGCGTCGGACTTCGCTTCCGATGCTCTCCGCACCTTGAGCTCGATGTCAACTGACTGCGCGTCACCGATCGAAGCGAGATCGCTCTTGAGCGTCTCGACCGGCAAGCTCGGCGGCACGAGAATGGTCGCATTCATGCAGAAAAGCGGCGAACCAGACACCGGAGCGCTGATGACTTCCGTGTGCACAGACTGAATATTGATGTCCTTATCTCTGAGCTGCGATGAAACTGAGTGAACAATCCCCTCGTGGTCAGCACCTCTCAAAAATATCTCGCAGGCTGTGTAATCTCGATACTTGTCGACACTGATCGGCTTGGTAGCCCTGGTGGTGACAGTGATACCGTCCTTTTCAAGAGCTGAGAGGTCATGCTGCAGCTTGTTCGCGTCCATCTCGCCGGTCACCAACATAACGGCGGCGAATTCACCACCAAGGATGGCCATACGGCTTTCCTCGAGATTGGCGCCATGGCTGACCAATACTTGAGTCAATTTTGCGACGATACCAGGGCGATCTTCACCCACGGCGGTAACCAGTAAGTGGTTGGTCATGTCGTTACTATGCCTCTACGCGACGTGTCGAGGAAGTCTATCAGGAGTCAACGGCATTTGCCAGTGCATAATCAAGAAGGCTACGAAATGTTTGGTTTCGGGCGCCAGGCAGCTCTACAACGATTCAAGCGCTGGTACCAAATTGTCACTGTCTGCTGCGATTATGTTTGCACGTTCGAATTCGACCCAAGTGAGGGGGACATCATGAGGGCTCGAACTTCGAACAATTAGTAATCAATACGACGGTTTGATTCGAACGAGCGAAATGCCTCTCGGGCGACGCACAAAATGCGTCGCCATAGGGGTTGTTCGGATTCGTATGCACGACTTGAATCAGGAGAGATGTAGTGAACAGTCCTATCACAATGCAAACAATTACAAATCAACAAGTAAACGCAGATTCCACAGGAAAGTTGCGCATTCTTCCGTCAAGTGTCAAGGCAAAAAAGCTGGTACGACGTTCTTCCAAAGTCAATGAATCGGAAAGTCTTGCGATCGCACAGGGTCGACAGGGCATGCGCCTGACCTTGCACAACATCGAGCTGTATTCGACGGTGAACGAACAGACGAATCGACGAAGACTCCCGGGTCTTCACCGGAATGACGACGGCTCCACTATGGTCGCGGATGCAGCAGGAATGATCAGGAGCTTCAAGACCGCATCCACGCAAGAGTTTCCTGAAGGTCTGCTATACGACGATATACGCCATGACGAACACGGGCACATGATTTCATGTGAAACCCCATGGGATTCAATGTTTCAGCGCGTAGGTTCCACCGACCCTGCAGGTGTAGCGTGCTGGATAAACAGTCGTGATGGGCTTCCGACACACTATATCGGCGCCGATGCGCCAAAATGGCTCGGTATCATGACCGTTGACGAACGCGGCTTTCACAGCTATGTCACGAGTGGAAGGTACGAGCGAGTGCTCTACACGCGATCCGGAGACGGCAGCCTATGCCGCACGCGTCCCAGAGTTGTCGACGGTATCACGACAGGTTTGGAGACTGTTACTACGCTGCCAGACAAAAGCCGAGTCGTGCATCAGCTCAGATATTTAGGAGAGAGAGCCGTATTCGAGAAGTCTGTAGAAGTTTTCAACACGAATAGAACAAGCAAGTATACCGTTGAAGTAGATGAGTTAAGTTCCAACTATCAGATCGTAGAGACCAAGGATATTCTCGAAAATTTCAATCTGGGTGCGGTTATGCGCCAGCTTCTGCTCAACGAACTGTCTGTCGACGACATCACACCTGATACCACAGCCAGAGCGGTCTCACGGTCTACCAGGCTAACCAATCGATGACAACAATTTGAGCACTGAATGACTGACAGAATCTCAGGGTTTCCCTGGCATCGCGCGAAAAGTTAAGCCCACCCGAGACCCTGAGAATATTATCTTTTCTTGTGCGGACCGGTCTTAGACGGATCAACCATCAAATGCGTGCTTCGCATCAAAGCAGCAGTTTCGCCTGTGCATGTCCTCACCACAGTCTCGACAACTGTCACTCGGCCCCGTTTGACGACATTTGACTCGGCAGTGATAGGTCCGACTGGATCGTTGGTCAGAAGATTGACGCTAAGCTGTATTGAGTATGGAAAGCGCCTCCCTTCCATCGTTTCAGGATCGACATTATCGCCATGGATCGCAGCAGATGCAACTTCATCAGCAAGTGTGACGATTGCTCCTGCATGATAAACACGCGTCGGTTGCGTGACCTTGTCAGTTAGTGGGAGTACGCCTTTTGCATACCCATCTCCGATCTCGACCATATCGCCGCCGAGACCTCTGAGCATTGCGTGATTGTAAATAGCCATAATGAGCTTCCTTCAGCCTAACTCACGGATCCTACCGCAATGGCACTGCAAAGTCGTGGCGATCGATGACAGCATTATCATTGCGAAATAATGTACTTTGTGTGGAAGAAGGGTATATACAAATACCACCCACCGAATCTTGCGTCGATTCGCGTACCTTATGACCAACAAAAGCGATCAGAGAAAATCATCCAACAAAACCGTCAACGATTCGGGGAGCGACATCGCATCACGGTTTCACATCATATCAGCAATTTTGATAGAGCGACTGCGTAAGCAGGATATAACGTGGGTTCGAATAGCCGATAACGAATCCGTAAGCGCCTTTCAGGTATCGACAAACTCACGAGTAGATGCGTATCGAATTCGATGGAGTGAATGGTCTGATTCGCTTACGCTTAACGACCTCACAGATGATACCACTGACGATGCTTGCTTGATCCGGCATTTAGCAGATGGATGGCTGCATCTCAAATCACTGCACGAAGCACCGGTGACCGTTCATCTCGTCACCAACGATCAACCTTCCACCAAGAAATTATCGCTCAGCAATAGCAACAATGGTCACCTGGCGAAATTCCTTGCCACTGAATGGAAGCAGGTTTTGCTATCGGATGAATGGTCTCCCGTTTGGAGTTGTATCCAGGGAGCGACCGCGCTAGACGAATCAGCATTTGTAAATTTTGTGGAACACTGCCGCTTCACATGCTCATTCACCATGCCGGAACATGACGAGGATGAGGACGAACATCAACCGTTCTTCTGGGTCAAACAGCTGGAGCAATATTTCTCGAGGTTAGTTGGCGATCCCTATTTGGAACTCAGCCAGGGAGAACTTTTACAAATCCTTGGTTGGCGCTCCGAGGACGCCAAGAGTTTTCTCAATCCACTCCACGCCGTGTCTTCGTCTGTGAGAGACAGCCAGCAGAGCATGAATGCGCTCCGTCGTACAAGCGAAGTTGCACGGCGCCAGGACAGCGATCAGACAGCACCGGATCCAGACGATGTCAGATTGGGAAAGACCGAACCTTTAGTAACTTCAGAATCTGCCCCGAGCAAAGGGTTGCGCGTGTCTCCGCCACAGGAAGAAGCACAATCGTCGATCTTTACCGGCAACAAGGACAGCGCGAGCGGTTCGAGAGAAAAGCGCTCCTGGAAAGATTTGGCGGAGAAAGAGAAACAAAATCCGCTTGCAAAGCGATTCGGCGAAAGCACTACCCGTGGCACCACCGAGAGTGCCTCGGTAAAGTCTACAAGCAAGCTACGGCAACTGCTTCGATCACAACACTCTGAAGCGGACGCGTCCGCTGGGCCTGATGAGCCTGTTGAGTCGGGTGATTCGTCCGGCTATTCCAGTGGAATCGGCGGTCCTCTCGACACGCAGAACGACACCGGTGACTTTCCTCACGCTGCCGACTGGTTGTCGAGGAAGGCGAGATGGGTCAAAGACGAAGAAGAAGGATCGCATCCCACATCCGATCCGCAGAACGAAACGGGCGATTTCCCTCAGACCGCAGCCTGGCTCGCAGAGCCGAAGCCACCAGAAGACTGGGACGAGAGCCCGACCGCAGGCGAGAAGCAAACTTCTTCCGAGGCAGTCGATGCGTCAAGTGAGACCGAACAACTCGCTCGACCGATAACAGACGGTGACTCGGCCGGTCGGACAGATGGAGAAGCGGCGGTTGAGAGTGCGGCATCGAATGAACCGGTTGCCGCCATTGACGGGGCCGTCTCAATCGATGATTTGCAGTCATCCGGGGGAACTTCTAAGAATGATGTCGATGAGCCTACTTCCGAGGATTGCCCACCAGGGGACAGATCGCCTGAAGAAGCACGGCAGGAATTCGAGCCACTAGATGAGGACGTTTCAAACCTGGATTACTTCTCCAGGGTGTCGCGGCTCGCGAAGCGACAGGACGGGATAGAAACTAAGGATGAGACGGCCAATCGAGACGCGTTCGAATGGTATTTCAATAACGGCAATGAGCTTTTTGCCGAAAGCCGCTTTGCTGATGCAGAGCCTGAGTACATGAGAGCTCTCGAGATTGTTGGAACCCTGGAGACACCCAGTACGGACGAAGAGTTCGTCATACTTCAAAATCTAGGCGACATTTACCTCTTCCTAGACAAGCCGGAACTGGCTGTAGACCTCTATGAGCGCACAAAAGAAATGCGCTTCACGACAAAGATCCCATCGACGAAATATATAGCCGCGCTGATGAAGCTTGGCTCCGATTGTGAGCGGCGCAACCACTTCGACCCTGCAGAAGTGGCATACCGCAAAGCAGTCGAAGTGGCTGCGGCCACTCTCGAGGAAAACGATCCGCTTATCGAGCGGCTCAACGAAGCCTGCCTGCAGTTGGCACGCAATCGAAGCACTCTATTGTCGCGCTTCAGTACGACCGAGGTCGACAAAATTCGTGACATGGCAAAGCAAGAGACGGATGTCGCACTGATCTATCGGAAGAAAAAGACGACCGAGGCAGAGGTCGGAAGTTCAGACATCTGGAAATCCGCCAAGAAAGCGGAAGAAGAAGAAAAGCCACCACCTATCTCTTCAAAGAAGAAATGGACAATCGCATCTATTGCGATCGCCGTTTCGTTTCTATTCGCATACGCTATTTTCGTCCCACAAAGTGGTGTCAACATTGCTGCGCCACCGGCGACAGATGCCGGCAGCGAGGCTGCAAACACCGGCGTCGTCACTTACACGAGCAGCGATGATCGGAAGGCCATTCGCCTGGCCAATGGGAACAGAGCGACACTAACAACCGACGGGAAGTCCCGTGAAGGCGCCTACAAGCTGGTGCGAGGGAACATTCAAGAATTACTTGCGATGATTCCCGGCCACCTGCGACACGACTTTGTATTCGTGAAGGCGAATAAGGACACGATTACAGACAAGGATGGCACGACACTCTACGCCAATTACGCACCCGAGCACCAGCTGGTCAGCAGGATGTGGAAGTATGGTGCCCTCGCGCAGGGATATCGGGTCGAGAAGAATTTTTACCCCGAGAAGATAGAAGATCTGGCAATCTCGAAAGAGGCTACCTCGTACACAAATCCTTTCACCAACCAAACCGATAATGCCATTATATGTAGTACCACCGGAGAGTCCACGGATACGCCGGTCAGAGATGTAATTGCCCGGGGCGAAGGCTGGGAAAAGCAGCCGTCAGGCGCGCCTGGAAGAATCGTTTGCAACACTTACAATGGTCGATTGTTCTTTGTCCGAGGCTACGATCGTGACGGCAAACTGCTTTCTAGCGCGGAGCCCGGCAAGTGCTTCTTTATCGAGTGCGCCGACGGATTCGATGTTTCCAAGGACAAAATCAAGGAAGTCCAGAATGCGCCTCCAGCAGAGACGACTGAAGCTACGAAGATTCAGAGAAAGATCCGGTATGTGTTCACTCCATCAGCCGAAGCAGAGTCGATGTTCTCCACGATCACGAGTATCGTACCTGCGGGTCTCTTCGCTCTAGTGCTCATGGCGTTTTTCAACTGGCGGCATCGCGTGGTGAAAAAGGTCGCCGGTCCGTTCAGCCTCGCGCTCTTCATTCTTACGACAGTCCTATTGATGTTCTGGTACGTGGCCGCACTTCTCGACGTTGCGGTTTAATCGCAAACAATTATGATAAACAATGATGTCAATGAGTAGCGAGGCTTCTCAATTTGACTCAATTCTGGGGAAAAAGTAGTAGCCAGGCTAATCATAGCTTCCGGCTTGGATATATTTGCAACGTCTAATCACGAATTGGGGTGAACAGTCTACGATTAGGCGACCACATGTTTAGGACAAGTCCAATGAAAGCGGATTTTCTCAAGAAAACAATGGCAATGCTGCTGATAGCCGCATCCACCGGGGCTGTTCAAGCCGCGCCAATTCAAGTCGAAAAGGGTACAGACAGCGGCATTGAAGCACGAGTCAAGACTGAAACACTCGGATTTCTGAAGGTCCCTAACGGATCGGTGAAATTCAGCGGCAAGACTGTGCTGGTTGGTGCCGTCCCCGAGTGGCTCTTCGACCGGCACGTCGTCCTGAAAGGACAACTGATCAAGCACAGCATCTCCACGGCGCAAGGGACCACATCCGTTCAGGGGCTCGTCTACTTCAATGATGGTGATTGGATCAGTTCATTTCCTAAGTTTAAAACCCCCGATAATGTACAGCTCAACGACGGCTCTTTCCTCGTCGGACGAATCAGGGCGGTAAACCCTGACGGAGTCGACTTCCAAGTAACAACAGGGCAGACCCGCAGGATCAAGAATGCTGAAATCAGCGCCTTGAATTCGCCCAGAGCATTTTCGTTCACCATTCCAGCCACAGGCGTGAAGCTCGATCCCGACGCTGGTACTCTGCAAGGTGAGGCAGACAGCATTACATTCAAGGTCACGGATATCGAGAAAGGCAAAAAATTAGTTGCCCAGAAGGTAAAGGAACCGCAAGAACCCAAATCGGTTCTTGCAGGAGCAGAAGGCGGAGTGACTAAGGGGCAGCTCACCGGCATGATTATGCTTGACGCAGTCAATACCCTTGCACCATTTGTAGTGGCACCAATAGTTGCGCCTCTGGGCGCACAATCGGCGGAGAACCGACTGCGACAGTCGGATGCCCAGGCTCTGCGCGATCAGGTTAATGGTTCTGCGGTACCGACCAACTAAGCATTGCCCGCACGAATGCCTTGATTGACTTGTGTTTCACCAACGAACAAGCACCGCAAAATGTCGAAAGGTCAACAACAACCAAACATCTGGCAGGGCATCAGAGGCACCATCACCACAAGAGCTCTCACTGCACTTCCAGACATTTCGACATTGAAGAAGCTTTGCCAATCACTAGCAATGCTTGAAGCCATCATGATTCCGCCCGATGAACGTGAGTTCGACTTTCGCACATTTCTATACGAAAGTGATTGGAAACCCGGTCGAACTCTGGCGAAAATGGACAATGGCTCCGGCGACGAGATGTACGTCTGGTTCGGTGAGACCGGAGCCGCAATCAAAGGCTTCTGCCACGAAGCAGAAATGACGCCCTACAAGCGAGAGTTGCAAGTCTATCCGGGGGTTCTCGATTCTGTTCCACCTGCATTTACACAGTGTCTTGATGATTTGTTGTTCGACCCCGCGGGCATTACATTTTTCACTTGGCGCCACAATCAAGACGATTGTTGGCAAGTCGGAAAGATAGATTTTCCTGACGAGCTTGATCCAGATGGGTCAGAACAGCTACTATTCATCTTCGATGGCGAGCCGGACACCTACCAGCTCTGGGCCGAATCAAATTACGAGAAGGACGTCTCCATCGACGCAGTCTTTCGTATCTATGAGCACGAACCGCTTTCAGCCGAACTGGTCTCAGAACTGAACGAAGACGCAGAGTTTGACGCGCTGCGCGCAGACGCCGTTCGAATTGGCTATCCCCTCTAATCGTCTCGGATGTCCGTCCGTCAGTGATAATCGCATATCTGCGCAAACAGATACGCAAGAACTCGATCACAAGTTGACTGCTTCAAAATCCCCTATCAGCTGTTCGCACCTCTCCGCATCAAGTAGAGCTATTGGAGCCTGGTTCGGTCGAATTAGACTCTGCGGAAAAAATGTGCCTTTCGTCAATTAGAGCTTTGCTCAACTGATACATCGAGATAGAACCTATAGCTGCTCCGTGAGCAGCGAAGCGGTCATTCGCGGTTTCGGGAAAAACTTGAAGTTGCCTGCGCCGGATAGGTGCATGAGTACCGCGCTGGTTTTGATCAACTTGCTTGCCAACTTCCGCGACTCCGGGTGCTGACTCTTCATAACGGTCTTGACCGAATAAACATTCGCCATGGCGGAGAGAAGCGAGAAATCGGACAGGTAGGCAATGTATTCATCATTCAAACTTACCGACTGAAGTCCACGGTGAGAGATAGACTCGACATGATTTATTGCTGCGAAGTCGGCGGCTTTGTCTCTTGTGATGCTGATGTGTCGTCCCGGAGCCAGGGAGAGCTGCTTCCCGGCTACGTCAATCGATACGGAATTTTTGCCATTGTCGTGAATGTTGTAAATTGCGATGCCATCCTCCCTTGCCGAGAACAGCACGATGGCGCCAGCCTTGATTTTCATGTCACCAAACTCGGTACCGATCAAAGTGTCCTGGTTGGGCAGCAAAAGTGATCTGCCGCGCAAACCATTGACGCGGTCGGACAATAAAATGTGGGGCAGGTTAGCGGTACCGCCAGCAGTGACAGATTTGTAGAGCTCGGAGTCGGCACATATCGAACCACCATACTCAGTTCCGTCGTAGCCGATCGAGTATGACTCTTCTTCATCCATGTCTATCAAATTTTCCAGGCTTTCTGAAGCCGAGCAGACAATGTTTTGTGCAGTCAATAAATTGACTGTCGATTGCAGTGTGTTGATTGACGGATTCAATACGGCTGAACCGAGCGTCCCATTTGATGGGGAGTCTACTCGTGAATCCAGGGTCATCGTAGGCGCTTGCGCGCCCAAGAGGGATGGATTCAGGGAGCGTTGTCCCGTTTGATCTGGCACTGCAGTTGCAGTAATCAACGATCCAAATGAAAGCGTCACTGGCGTGGGATCGACCGGGGAGGAGCCAAGAGGAGGAGGATCGGCAAAAATAGTTAGGTTGCCACCCAGATTGATGTTCTTCGCAGCTAAAGTGTTGCTGAAAACAACATCGGCATTCTTGGCAATGACATTGTTGAGACCCTTGCCACTTATCCCGGCTTGTCCCCAGGAGATTGTCCCCGAGCCGATCTCGGAGGAGTCCACGCCTTTGACTGGAGGCGTACCAGTCACTGTGGTGATTGGGCCAAGGGCAATGGTTATGTCGCCTGCTCCTGGACTTGCATTTGTCTGAAAGGTCGAATCCGACAGAGATATCTTGTTTTTGCTAGTGGCGTTGGTGACCTGAAGCGTGATCTGCGTGTTGGAAACGACCGACGCGTTTTTGCTGCTCAGTGTGCCATCAGCCGTGACAATTACGATGTCGGTTTGAGCTAGAATGCTGCCGGTCAAAGCAGTACTTCCGATACCAGTGTACTGGAACGTCCCACTCGTAGCGGCACCATCGAGCGTGAATCCTTTGGAGACCGTGGGGCCGTTGACGATGATATTGCCCGAGGGAGCCATCGTCGTCAGAGCCTTTACGCCATCCGGTACCTTGAAAGCATCATTCACAGCTAAAGTGCCGACGGAGCCTATTGCAGAACGAACCGTCAGGCTGGGCGTATTGATCTGCCCGATTATGTCGTTGGCATTGATGTCCGGGCTGGAGCTCAGGGCTACGCTCGAGCTACCATTGATGGTGCCTTCGAAAGTCGAGAAAGATCCGCCAGTAGATATCCGAACATTCGGTGCATTGATAACGGAACCCGGCGCAGCGTCCACATCTCCATCAAACCGCAACGCAAACTCTTTGCCCGCGGACATCGGTTGAATGTCCTGCAGTGTTGATGTGCCCGCAAAACTGTTGTGCAGGAAAACACTTCCAGACTTGCCTGCCGTGACAAAGAGATTCTGCGCGGCGACGTCTACTGGGTGAAGCCCGCTGAATCCTACAGAATTCTTGAACGAGCCGATAAGGACATCAGTACCGGTCAAGCCCCCGCCGGGCGGCGTCACGAATGTTCCGGTGGAGCCCAGGTTTAGTTCGAATGCATTTCCGGAGAAATATGTCAGACCAGGGTTGGAATCAGCAATCACTATATGTGATGTAGTCGGGCTTCCGATCGCGCTGACGTTATTAGCATCCGTTTGCAGCGCTGTTACACCGGCTTCGCCAACACTGCCGGTCTGCAACACGACATTCAACGTCTCGGTGGAAACGAAATTGCTATTGCCTACATCAATGCGGTCCGCGACCAGAGTGACGGATGAGCCCTGCCTCAGAGTCGTGATCGTGGCCTTGGATGCAGCCGAAGTCCACGCGATCTTTCCATTAGGAGTTTGTATCGTCACAGAGTCGTTCGTAAGAATATTTCCAGTGAGTTCAAAGGACGCGGCCGAGCTCGTGACGCTAGGTATCAAGGTCGGACTGCCAGCCTGCAATGTGCCATTGGCCAGAAAAGTAATGGACCCTCCGCTAGAAGTCGGCTGCGCTCCGATCAGCCTCACCTGGTCAAAGCCAGACGCACCACCTGTAGTATCAATAGAGGGCACTTCGTTAGCCTCGACAGAAGTGGTCCCAGAAATAATGGTGACACTGCCATTATTTCCATTTCCTAGGCCACCAGTTCTTATTCCACCGTTGAACCTTATGACACCTCCGTCACCACTGACATCATAAGCTGCTAGAAAAACATCTCCACCATTAAGATCGCCAGATTTAGCGGTCGGTCGCGTAATGATCGTGACTGGGGCGTCTTTAGTGAAGATGATATCGCCGCCCGCGCCAGAGGCAGAACCGCTGATCGTCGTCTGAATTCCCGTCGGCGGGGTGGCCGGAAGCGAGCCGATCGTGCCACCGGACGTTATGTCAGCTCCCGCTATCAATGTCACGGGATACCCAGAAGTCTGATCGCCGGCAGTTATAGTCAGCTCAGTATTGCTAATAATGGTGCTGGCAGCAATAATCGTAAGCGCTTCGCCGACGGTTATGTCTCCGTTTAGCGTGATGTCGCCTCCGATATTGCTATAAGTCGGGTCTCCCGTCAGACATATATTTCCAAGCGCCAGTACCGCGGTATTAGCCACCACATGTGATGCATTACCTTTTTCATTGAGCACACCGGTAAGCTGCTCGACGTTGAGATTAGCTTCACCACGACCGGCATTGACATTTACCTCTTTACTGAGCAGATCGCCGCCAGTTACTATCGTATTGAATGTACCGGTGTAGTTTTCTCCTCTAACATTTATCGCACCGTTGAGCGCTTGCAGAGTTCCACCGGTGTTATTGACTGTCAATGCCGCAGGCACCGGCGTTTCCAACGATACGCTTCGCGTGTACGATTCGACGTGTCCGCCGTTAGTGATGTTTGGAGCTTCGAGTTGCAGCTGCCTGTGCGCCGTGAGCTTGTTGGTGTTACTGATCGAGTTGCCGGCCGAAAGGGTGAGATCTCCGGAACTCTGGATTGTGCCTTGGTTTTCAATCGAATCATTGGCGCGCAGGTTGAGGTTGACTTCGTAGCGACTGGCGCCGTCGGCAGCCCCTTCGACCCCGATGATAGGTACTCTTGACGAAATCGTCGCGCCGGTGGCGTTCACGATACTGTCAGCTTCGAAGGAAGCATTCTTGAAGTTGTTTGATGTAACCAGGGTAAATATCGATCCCGCGTTGTTGAGATCGCCCTGGATCGCGAACGTCGTACCTCTGCTGAAATCACCATAAGCAGAGACTCTTCCAGGGATACTCAAATCATCGATGCGAATCTTATCGTTTTTCGAAGCAACGTCCGAGAGGTTAAGCCGTCCTCCGACCGCAGCACCGCTTTCATTCAGCTCGAGGGTCTGTGAGCCGGTGAGCAACAATTGCTTTGCAGCAACATACTCTGCGGCCGTCACTTCAGAGCCGGCTCCCACCGTTTTGGTCTGTCCACCGACATTGACCTGGACCGTCGTGTCGCCAAACAGTTTTCCACCTACAGAGATATTCTTTCGGTCCGAAGTCAGGTCGATGTCGATACCATCCGCCCCGACGATTTTTATTCCGCCTTCGCCAAGTTGGAAAGTCTTATTCTTAGTCTTATCCTGACTCGCGACGTTGGCGGAGCTGAGCCTCAAGCCCATGAGCTGATTGTTGTTGCGAGGTCCTGTGACGGGAGCCCGATCCGGAAATACAGGCAAAATGGTGATCGGAGCAGGCACTGATGGATTTCCCTGATTCCCGGTGGGATTGGTTGTGTTTTGCTTGAAGAGCTGACGAAGAGCACCTCTATCCACGCCCGGATTGCTCTGACGGAACTCTTTGAAATCCTTCATCGCGCCGCCTGCATGCGCCGCACTCTGAGAGCCGATAAACAAACTGCCCGCCACAGTCACCGACGTAATCGCAATACGCGTAGTGGCACTATCGAATCTCAACATCTTTTTCCCCCTGAAGCTGCGTACAAAAAAGATTCCAATCGGGAGTCGCAACAAGCGCCGCCCGCAGGAAGACTCGCATCTTCCCGCAGATTCACGTTGGCATAATTGATGAATCCTAATATATAGAAGTCGCCAGGTTATCATGAGGCGATAACGCCTGTCCAATTAGCCAATTTACACAATTACCAAGGGGAGAATTTTCGGCGTTTTTCAGCGTCAACACGACTCACAAAACTTAACCGACCAGGACTGGCGATATTGTGGTATCACAAACGGTGCATTTCAAGCATCCATCACATAGCCCACGCCATAGATATTTCTTATTATGCTGGGGGTCCCATCCGTATCCAACTTCTGACGGACTCGCTTGACGCAACTTTTGACCGTCTCCGGCGACGCTTCAGAATCCGATGGCCAGACAGAATTCATTATTTCGTCATTGCTGAAAACCCGGTTTGTGTTTCTTACAAAAAACTGCAACAAGGCAAACTCGCGAGGCAGTAAATCTACTTTCTTGCCGCCTTTGACGACCGCGTGCTTCTCCAAATCCACCTCGATGTCGCGATAGGTGATCGTGTTGGAGACATGGCCGGCAGCCCGTCGGAGCAAAGCACGTACCCGGGCGGCCAATTCCTGAGGATGGGTAGGCTTGGCAAGATAATCGTCGGCTCCGGAGTCGAGACCGAACGTTTTATCAGGCACAGAGGTCATGCCAGTCAGCATGAGAACGGGCGTCTGTGTCTTGCGATTGCGAAACTTGCGCAGCACCTCGATGCCGGACTCACCAGGCAGCTGCCAATCGAGAATCACCAGATCGTATGAATAGCGACTGAGCAAGTCAGAAGCCTCCGTACCGTGATGGCACAGCTCGACGGCGTGATTCTCCAAGCCCAGACTCTCTTGAATGAGCAATGCGAATTCTTCATCGTCGTCGACTACGAGAATCTTAGCCACGGCACAACCAATTCCGACAGACCCCGTCAAAGCGTGGGTAAGTATACCTGAAGAACGCTTGGTCCGACAATTGATGCCACGAAAAGACAACGCCAACAGGGTGACAGAACGCGCGGGCGTGCCGAAAAGACTGGACTGCCGAGACCGTCTACACGCCAGACTTGGCAATCTCGACCATGTCATACAGTCAGGAAATTTGGTATTCAGTATAAACAAATCGGCATTGACGCTGACTCTTGTTGTATCGATAGCTCTTTCTGGTTGCCAGAAATCATCGCCAGAGGCGCTCTGGGAGGCTTATGTCGATAGAAGCAAGGCGAAGTTTGCTCAAGGGAAATGGGATGAAGCAGACAAGCTTATCAAGCTTGCTCATGAAGAAACGAAGCAATGCGCCTCGAAGGGTATGAAGCTGATTGAAACGCTGCGCCTTCAAGCGCAGATTTACAAGAAGAAAAAGCGGTACCAGGATGGAGTAGAGGTTTGCCGCAAGTGGTTGGCTCTGACAACCAAGCTATACGGTCCAAGGAACTCACAGACCAACGAAAGTCAGGCGGCGCTCACCCAGATGCTAATTCAGCTTGGCGAGTACGATCAGGCGGAAGACCTGCTGAACAATTCAATAGAAACGATTACCGACAAATACGGTAAGGACGACCTGTACATAGCCGAACCGCTCAAATTGCTGGGCTGCACATACCTTGCTAAGGGTTATCAGAAGAAGGGAGAAGTGCTGATGCGCCAGGCTCTTGAAATTCAGAGAGCTTATCTGGATGAAGACGATGAACAACTAATTCTCACGTACAGGGATTTGGCACACTGTCTTCTGCTCGAGCGCCAACGCGAATCGTACGATATCTTGACCAGACAGTTAGCCATCTGTGAAAAGAGCGGCTCACCTCAGATCTGGGAGGTCTTGTGGGAGCTGGCGGAAAACGAGATTGTACTGATGGGTATGTTTCGCTCCGCAGAGACACACCTTTCGCGGGTCTTAAAGTATCAGAACATAAACGCGTACCAGAAATCATTATTGAGAAACCAATTGGCTCAACTGCACATCACAAGCGGTCAACTGGATAAAGCTCAAACCCTTTTTCAAGAAACCCTGGAAGACTACAAGAAAAATCCCAGCCTGTATGACCCTGATCCAGAGCAAATTCTGGGTCCGGCCTACCAGAACCTGGCTGCCATATCGCTCAATCGTGGCGATTTGAAGACGGCCGCCGACCAACTCCGCCTTGCTATTCACTACGAATCGATCTCGGGCAGGAAAGAAGATATGCCCGACGTCTTTCACTCGCGCAGCTTACTGGCTCAAGTCTACTGCGAGATGAAAGCGACGACGGAAGAAGGAGAACGTACCAAAGAGTTGTTTTGGTTCTTTCTAAGTCATCAACTGGAGAACAAACAACTCTACCTCGAACAATCGGTCACAGATGACGCATATGAGCGAATCGCACATTTCGCTCAAAGCCACGCCAATTTCGAATGGGGGAAATCGATTTTCGAAAACGCTTTAAAGCGAGTGGAGAAGAAAAACGGTGCCAACAGCAGACAAGCAGGACTCTTAACCTTTTACCTCGGCAAGCTCTGTCAACGACTGGCAAATGAACGAAGGAAGCCGATCGAACGTTACAAGATGGGAGCGAAATACTTTGCCGATGCGATGCGCATTATGGAGTTAAATCACTATGATCGCGTCGAATACTGGGAATCGGTGCGTCGATATGGGCAATGCCAACAAGCACTCGGGAATTATTCGCAAGCAGAAGCTTGTTATCGCAAGATTCTGCAAAGTCGAACACTTGCACAGCCAAGACTTGATGAAGCATGGTATCAGCTAACTGAAGTCCTCAACTCACAGGGTAAAATTCAGGAAGCCAAATCCGTCGCCTCGACGCCGATACCAAAATCTCTCTCGGGAACAGACCAATTTTACCTGCAGCCTGACCAACCGCAAAAATGAGCGCTCTACACTACTGCAAATCACTCATTGTCATTCTCATCAGTATGCGGATTCTGGCTTCTGAGGCTGAAAATGGATAATCTCACGGTTGGTCAAAAGGGAACGCTACTCGTTGCAATTTCCGTATTGTTTCAGATAATGATTGGGCTATTCGCGTACAAGACCGTCCACGACGGACAAGCCAAGACACTTTCCGAAATCCACGCTCGGCGCATAACTCAACAGGTCATAGCACTTCGACATTTTCCAACCTCACTGTCAACGGCTGTCAAACTGTACCAACTCAACGGCGACAAGCGCACGAAGCACTATTGCAACGTACTCATCGAAGAAGCGAATGTGAGCTGGGTGCAACTCAAGAGCATCCTCGCGGACAGACAGAGCCAATCGGACGAGAATGGAGTACAACATAAAAACCTGGCAAAGACAGAAGAAGAGCTTAAGAGAGTCTGCGACGCAACCGAGTCCATCCTCGCCGAAAAGGGTGACGAGTTGACACTTCGTACGCACCTCAAGCAGTTCGACAAAGAAATCGGTCTGATTGAAAACACGGAACAGAAAAGAGAGGTAACTAGCCCTAGCGACTGGGAAAATGAAAAGCGTTTCAACCTGATCATGTTCGCCACAGCATTCGCCTCTAGCGTTGGGCTCTCGACGATGCTTGCGTGCATGCTTGTTTACAGCATCACACACAGGATAAAAGTGGTGGCAGACAATTCAGTCAGACTTGCGGCCAACGCGCCTCTTGCTCCGAGCCTTTCAGGAACCGATGAAATCGCGTCACTGGACAAGCGCTTTCGCAGCATGGCTCAAGCGTTGACGCAGGCAGTCGACAGAGAGAAAGCGGTCGTATCGAATGCCATGGACGTAATCTGTACATTGGACAATGAAGGTAAGTTTCGCAGCGCCAACCCATCCGCCTTGAGGTCCTGGGGATATCTTGAAGATGAGCTTGTCGGCAGACGCTTAGTTTCTATCATCGAAAGCGATGACACAGCGGACACCAATGCGAATCTCCAGTTATTGTTGGATGGCGAGGATGTAAAACCATTTGAAAATCGAATTCGAAGGAAGGACGGTTCGATTGCCTTCGCTCTCTGGTCTGTACGGCGAGGTGAAGACAATGCTCTTTTCTGCGTTGTGCACGATATATCGGAGAGAAAAGAGATCGAGCGATTGAAAGAGGAATTTGTGGCGATGATCAGCCACGACTTGCGAACGCCGCTCAACACCATGCAATTTACGCTCTCCATGGCACAACAAGGGGTCTGGGGAGCGCTCTCCGACAAAGGCAACGAGCGGCTTTCTCGTGCGCTCAATAGTGCCGATCGATTGCTCAACCTGATCAATCAATTGCTCGATGTTCAAAAGCTCGAGTCTGGAATGATGGAAATCGACAAGCAAGAATCATCAGTAGAAGCGGTTTTTGAAAAATGCAAAAGTTCTCTTTTAGGCTTCGCCGAGAAGCACGAGGTCAATCTCGAAATCGAGAGTACAAGCCTGCGCGCCTCTATAGATAGCGAGCGCATAGTTCAAGTCGTCGTCAATTTGGTATCAAATGCGGTGAAGTTTTCTCCGCCACGCGGCACGGTTAGTTTGAGCGCCCATGAGATAGACGACTGTATAGAAATCAGGGTCCGTGACGAAGGACGAGGCATACCTGAGCATATGCTGCAGTCTATTTTCGATCGATTCCAACAGGTGGATCGCTCCGACGAACGCGACAAAAAAGGGAGCGGGCTCGGACTGGCAATATGCAGGCTCCTCGTTGAGGCGCACGGAGGAACCATCGGCGTCAATAGCACCGAAGGCGAGGGCAGCACGTTCTGGTTTCGCATACCGAAGCTGCAGGCTTAACTCGATGGCTCGCGAGCTATTTAATCCCGTTTCGATCGAGCGTCAGAATTTGCTTCTCTGGAGTCCATCCCAGGTCGGCTAGCTTCAGATAGGTGTCGGTTGTCAAAGCGGCCATGTCATGAGCAAGCGCGCCGGTCTCCGTATCGCTTTGCTGCGTTTTATCGATCACCAGAGTACCTTTGCCGAGAGAGATAATCAGATCAATCGGCTCCTGAGTAGAGATGTACTCATCGGTACTATCTTCGGTATCACCCCAGGGATGAACAAAAATGAAATCGGCGGAAGGAAGCTGACAATCCTTCCACTTATGAATCGATCCGTAAGCGGTACGAAGGTGGAAGAGATTTATGGAAGGCTCACCCAAACTGACTCTTTCGCGAGCCCAGTCAGTTTCGAGATACTCACCCCACTGCGCGAGTATGGCATCCTTGTCACTCCGCAACCGCCCGGTTGCACCAGCCAAAGATACAATGCGCTTCACCTTGTCGACCAGGGGCGAACGCTGCTGACAAAGCTCTTTCATGGAAAAAACGATAGCCAGACTTCCAAATGAGTGTCCCATCAGGATCACTTCGCCGAACGCCGGTCCGAGCGCCTCGATAGCAATCAACGGCTCTACGAGCCAGTCTTTTATCGTATAGGAGTCGAGATCGCCAAGCGCTTCCTGACCATCTTCTTTTGCCTTCTCCTGCCGGGGCACACAGCATATGTAGTAGTCGGAGTGTGCGCCCGCGAGTAGCGATCCATTATGCCTGACCGTGAAGACTGCGTAGCCTTCCGCTAGAAAAGCCGGCAATCGATGGGTCTCGAAGTCGGTGGAACTGCCCCCTGGAAAGCCTGGTTCGAAAATGACCAGACGGGTAGTCTTCGCCCTAGGCAGATGGAGCTTACCTTCAATAGAACCGTTGGCGGTCGTCAACTTAGTCCACCAGGCTTTGCCGTCGTCAGACAGCGGCATTAACCCTTGCGAATCAATACCAAGATTTTCGTACCCGCTAAGCGAAATAGACAATTTTTCCAGGGTGCTCATATGTTTTTTCAGTGAGGTCGCAGACCCAATAGTACAGCACTTTCAGCAGTCGACAGTGAATGGTTTTTTATCACTTTTCTATTACTTTTGTTCAACATAATCGCCAGATGCTGACATGCGAGAGTCCCATGGATGGTGCTCCGTACCCAGCTTTTTCCATCAGGAGGTTACGATGGTTAACGAAATTGATTCACAAGCGCCGGAAAGTCCGAAGTCAGACAGCAAGGATACAAGCCATTCCCCGTTCCTCGACTATCTCATAGGTCCGGCGGCAAAATCCACCTATCACGGAGTTAAAGCGGCCGTGAAGAGCATTCCGCCGGATTCCATTCCTAAAGCGGCCGAAGCGATTGTCTATCCGCTCGCCGCCGAGGCCGCCATCAAAAAACTGGGTGGGCCGGATATCACGGAGACGCGTCGCGAACACCGGAAAGAGAATCCCAAAACCGCTTTCGTCGAAGCATTGGCCTCTCCACACCTGGTCACGGCCGATGCAATGTTCAGAAAGTACTTCGGCAAGTAATCCCATCAGATAGCTTCCCTCAAGCTCACAGCCACAACTCACATCGATTTGGTTAAGAAATCCCCCCGTATCTTAGCTCGGTAGCATCTCAGTAAATGCCACCCCGGAGAGAGTCGAGCCACCTATGTATCAGCCGGATGTAGCTTTGCCTTAGCCCCCGCGAGCACAGCGCTCTTCGAGGCAGGCTACAGAAGCTGACGAGATTGGCCTTCTCGCCTGAGAGGTATAGAGTCCATGCGATGAATCAAGTTGTCTTAGCAGCAATAGCCGTTGTAACAACGCTCCTGGCGTTCGCGTCTATTCCGGACAACGGTGACGCCTTCAACTCGACAAGAAGAGTTTGCGACACGAGAACCCAGTTTGAATCCTTGGAGGACAAAGGTGAATGGCAGAAGGCAGCCGAGCTCTGCCAGCGAGCACTTCAGAGCAGCGATAAAAAAGATCTCTATCGCGTCTCCATTCTTCTTGATCTTGCCAGGATGCAGGCCGAGGCGAATCTCCCCGAACTGGCAATCGCTAGCGCAGAAGAGGCAATACGCGACTTGAAGTCATTGCCTGTAAGTGACCAGCCAGTCTATCTCAACGAGCAGCTGCGAGCGCATGCTTTGGCCGCGCATCTCTATCGCAGTCAAAACAAGCCACAACAAGCGGCACGCATTCTTAGCGATGCGCAGAACATGACTACCAAAAGACACATCGAACCTGGCGGCAACCTTTTCGAATGTCAATTGAAGTTCGAGCAAGCGATGTCGATTGCGCAAGCTAAGCCAGAACAATCGCGACAGCTTCTCCACGAGTGCGTTCGGCTAGCCAGTAGGCTGGCAATCGCGCCAAAGCTCTACATGCACATAGCCGAAACATACGCACTGTCGCTACGCCCCGAGCAGCCATACGGAATCGAGATGCTCGAATACTGCAGGGCGGAGACAAAATCGCAATGGGGAGTGCTTTATCACAAAGGCATGCGGCAACTCGCGACGGACCAGTTCGAAGAAGCGAATCGCTTACTTACTGAAGCGCTCGATCATTTACCAGAGCGCTTATCGACAGATCCGCGCGTCTTTCTGTGCAAGAGGGGCATCGCGGAATGCATGTTCCACCTAGGTAATTGCCAAGCGGCTCTGGAGCTAATCGACGAGGAGCGACGTCTCAACCTTGATTATCCGCTGACTACAGAACGCGCCTTCTTGCTGCACCGAGCGGCACAATGCCACCAAGCATTGGGACAAAGCAGACTCGCACTCTCGCTCCTCCAGGAGGAGCGAATAATCCTGCAGCCGCTGTTGTCCAAGACCGCACTGTTCAAAACGAAAATGTGGGAACTCATGGAAGACATCACGGATAAAGCAGATAAACCTGCTCACGTCCATCTTCTCGAGGAGCGCTTCGACTACCTCACATCGACGAAAGGGGTTTTGAGCAAGAAGCAAATCATGGCACTTTGCTCTTTAGCCAACAGAATCTGCGCTTACTACCATCAAACCGGCGCTTACGCGACCGTCGAAACGGTCGCCCGACGCGCGATTAATTTAGTCGGCCCAAATATTTCGAAGGACATTCGTCACGAACTCGCAGGACTTTACAATGTTCGAGGACACAGCCGGGCAGAACGCAAGATGAGGAGATTGGCGGCCGAAGATCTCAGTCGATTTATCGCCCTTTCACTTGGATTCGAGAGCGCCGACACACTAGCCCGTACGGCTAATTCCGCAGCTTCGCTATTCATCGAGGGGAAGGATTTCCGTGAAGGAATTCGGATGTTGAACGTTGCATACAAGTATTATGACGATCCCGCAATGAAGAATCACATGCTGTCAATTCGCAAGGAATTGGAAGCGAAACTCGGCGATTGAGTTGCCTTATCCCAGGGAGTTGGCGATGCAGTCACAACCACAATCCGACACCGCCAGTAGGGTCAAGTCATTGCTTGATTCACGCTCGCTGCTTTCAAGAAGTCTTGCGATTGTTGGTTTTCTGCTTGCAATCGAAATCGCATTCTTCACGATACTCATGTCCTTACAACAACAAGCGGAGGAAGAGCTATCGAGAGAGATGGTCGCTAGAACAATCGTAGCCGAGACGAATGTCATCACTAGAACACTCTATCAGACATTATCTATAGCCTACCTGTACAAACGAGTCGGTGACGAGAGTTATCGAGAAGTTTTCGAGCGTGGCTGTGTATCCTGTGGAGAACGATTAAGGTCGCTCAAGCTGCTTGTCGCGAGCGTTGAGTCTTCCGATGGAACTCGCCGCGAAATCAACCAGGCAATCGTGGATTCAACTAGATTCCTCGATGATCTTCGCGGGCTACTCTATGAGGATATAGAGGCGTCGTATGAATTCACTGGGGACGTAGCAGCAGCCGATATTTTGAACAGAAAATGTTTGAAACTTCTCACTCATTTCGAAAGGTTGATAGACGATCAGGACAAAATTCTTCGGGAGTCGAGCCACAGCCACCTTCGCGCAGCCTTGAGACAGGTCATGGGCTTCGGGATTGTTATGAACGTTGGTTTGGCGATTCTGATAATCGTTATCTTCACTCGCGGAATTACAAAACGGCTTTCGATCATTCTGGACAACACAGACAGATTGGCGAACCATCAGGAGCTCAACACACCTATCGGAGGCCGCGACGAAATCGCAAAACTCGATGGGCAGTTTCACCAGATGGCGGAAAAACTGGCAGAGCTCGACGAATTGAGACGAACATTCGTAGCGATGTACAGTCATGATTTGCGCAGCCCAATCTCTTCTATCCGCGCGACCCTTGCACTCCTCACCACCGGCGTTTGGGGTGAACTGACGCCGAAGGCGGTGGGCCAGGTCAATCGTGCGGATAGAGCATGCGACGAAGCAGTTCGAATGCTGACCAGTATGCTCGACTATGAGAAATTGCGATCGGGGACCCTCGAGATGGAGTTTGCATCAACCAATCTGCACGACATGGCCGACAGAGCTATTGCCTCGCTGGAAGGGCTTTTGCTTCAGCGCCAGGTAACGGCCAAACTAATCGCTGACGAAGAACTCGAAGTCGTGGCAGACGAAAATTGGCTAGTGCAAACAGTAATCAACTTGATGGCCAATGCTATCAAGTTTTCACCAAAAAACACGACGATAACTGTGACGGCGGCCAACCAGGTCGACTCTGTGTTGGTAAGCATAGCCGACCAGGGCGAGGGGATATCGCAAGAAGACATCAACAAAATCTTCGATCGCTTTCAACAAGCTACAGGAAGCGCCAAGCGAGTTCAGGGAGGCTATGGACTCGGACTATTCGTCTGCAAATCAGTCGTTGAGCAACATGGCGGTCAGATTGGTGTAGACAGTGAAGAGGGCGTCGGCTCCACTTTCTGGTTCACCTTACCGAAGAAAGGTCCCCAAAACAAGTGATCGATTCAAAATTGCCCCACGCAGACAGCCGAAAACCCCGTGATAAGATTCTCGCGGTATGTACTTCGCAAGCGTCGTGTTGTCAGCGCAAGTCCACAGAACTTTCCACCCTGCCTGACGATATGATCGACACCGCTGGCGGTGAGACGGGCACCTTTCGTGGTTAGGAATAATGCGCGTTCTCCTTGCGCAGAGGAGACAAAACAGCGCTCCGCAAGCCACAGCATAATCAGCTCTCTCAATATGGGCGGCGCTGAAATCACATGACTCTTACCCGATCCGCTAGCTCCAGTCGCTATCCTCAGCAATATTTTTCGATCAGGGTATAGCACGACATCGTCGATATCCAGATCTACGCAGTCCCTGAGCGAGATGCCGGCGTGAAGGAGCATAGCGATAAGTGTTTTATCTCTATGCGATTTCCGGTGTTCGAGCGAAGCCAATAGCCTTACTTGCTCGTCCTGAGATAGAGGTTGAATATTGTTCTTCATGCATCAAGTCTGCACTCGAAAAATGACAAGAAAGTGATTCATGCTGTTTATTTCTCGATAAATACACGATCAGAACAAATCACATCGCGGCAATATCATTTCACTAAAGGTGCTCCATCGCGACGGCACCACCCCTGGTTGTATCCTTCCGCAGAAATATCACTTTTGTATCACTTTCGAGT
>CAYQKX010000065.1:0-42244 GCA_964418155.1 uncultured Candidatus Obscuribacterales bacterium
ACCACCCCTGGTTGTATCCTTCCGCAGAAATATCACTTTTGTATCACTTTCGAGTGGCAATTTAGAGTCACCGCACACGACAGACCAGCAAATGTGCGGAACGGCGACTGCAGTTCAATCGTGATGGCGGATTCAACATGCGAACAGAAGAAGTTACTCCCACTCCAGCACCGGAAAACACACAGAGTTCGTCAACACAAAATCAAAATAATGCTCGCTTTCGGCTGCAAGAGGACTTCCAATCTTCTCTGAAAACACAAAATGACAAAAGCCAGAACACGAACTGTACCAATGACGAAAGGACGAATAACAATTTAGATAACACGGAAAACCAAACGGACCCGATTGGCGATCAAGGCGAAGAGGAAGGTTCGAAGGACGATCCTCGTGCACAGTTGCAAAAGATCCGGGAGGAGTGGGCGAAGGCATCCCCTCAAAATGTCAATGCATTGATAGAAAAAACGGGAAGCCTCGAATTTTCCGACGTATATAAATCAAATCCATATAAAGTCGCGCTGCTTCAGAAATCCGGTTCGGAGGTGAAGAGCGAAGTTTCTATGCCTACAGAACAAGGTAACAACCAGCTCGAAGTCAAAAACACAAGCACACTGCAACCAACGCAAACTCAGAATCCTACAGTCAAGCTTCCCGACCATAAGATGAAGTTCGATCAGCCGAGCGAAACTCAAAAGGAAGTTCTCGAAGGAAAGAAGATCTCTGAAAAGGATTTGTCGCCAGACAAAGTAAAGAAGGACTATTCCGACACTTTGCAGAAGTCAGGGATGAGCAAAACAGATGCTGATAAGCTCACGGAAGATACCTACAAACGGCTGAGCAGTCTTGATCCAAAACATCTGGATGGTTCGCCAGAGCAGCAGATGGCTCGTATGAATAGAGCCTTCGACGAGATGCTCAAAGGCAAATCGGGACCGCTTTCAGAGACCGATAGAGCGAACGCTGTAAAAGACCTCGCACACCGCGTCGCCGATCCGGGCAAATACGGAAATCAGGGTCGTCACAATACTTGTGCGCTCCAGTCGCTGCAAACCCAAATGCTTCAGGCCGGCGATCCGGCGCGTTTGGTCGAGCACATATCGTCAGTGGCCAATCTCGGTTACGCCAATATGAAAGAAGGAGACGCGACTCGCAAGGTCGAAGTCGATGCGCGCAGTTTGATTCCAGACGACGAATCCCGACAAAACTTCGACACCGACTTTCACGGGACCAAAGGCAAACGCGGAATGGGAGGTCATATTGGTGACGCCCTGCTTGGACAGATGGTCGCAGATAACAAAACGATGGAGGAGTTTGGAAAGAATTCAGACCAGCGATACATCTATCTTGCAGGTAATGCCGACCAACTGGGCGGTCCCAACGATCATGGTCACACCGGCGAAGGTCTGTTTCTGAAGAGCAAGAACGCCGACGGAAGCAACAAATACGACTTCATCAAAGACAGTCCAGGTGTCAGCTTCCGTGAACTGGCAATTTTGAACAAACAATCAGGCAACCAGGGAGGGCTCTTCCTGCATGCGGACGTAGCTAAAGGATGGGACCCACCAAAAGACTTGAACGTTCATATATTCAAAAACGAAAAAGACCTCAAACAGCAGCTCGAACAGTTTCAAAAAGACACAGGCAAAATGGGTCAGGTCGGCGTCAACGCTCCCTTCTTGCCAGGCGGCGGAGAGAATGGGCACGGAGCACACGCGATGCTCTTTGGAGTCAACAAAGATGGCTCATTCATCGCGAAAAACTCGTGGGGCACCAAACACAATTTTTCATCATTGAGCGATGAAGCACTAGCAAAAGCTACGGACCCTAGCAAATGGGTGGTTAAGCGTGGTGCACTTGGACCGGCACCAGGATACAAGACAGTCCTGGGTCCTGGAGAAGGAGGCGGTACCTATCCGTACAACAACGAAAAATTCAACAAACAGAATTTCGAGGACAAAGACAAAATTCAACGGGACGACGAAAAGCGTCAGCGAAAATCTGATCAAACAGCCAAGGAAGAAGATGGAGGCGGTAAGTACCAGAAAGAGCAAATGGCCTGGGGCCAATACTTGGAAGCATTGTCACTTTGGAACGCAAAGGGAGGCGAGAAATCAAACTTGCCGAAACCCATCCTGGCTACATTTTCAAAAGTTTAAACAACATCTGGAGGGACTGACATGGGACTGAGAGTAACAAGCGGCGCTATAAGAAGAATGACACTGCCGAACGACTTCGTGCAGGGCGAAGCGTTAATCGGCGGAATGTGCAACAACTGGAGACGTTCGTTTCATCCAGACGGTGACCGATCGGTAGAGATAACCTTGCTGTATCGGGGCAGACCACTGGCTGATCTTGATGCAACCTCTTTCAGGTTTTTGTTTGAAAAACCACCACATACATTTTTTACCGATGATTCTAATCACCTGGTCAATCGAACAGGTGCGAGCACCTTGGTCTCTCTCAGAGAAAGTCTCGGAAATGCGGCCAACAATCAGATTCTCAATCGTGAAGTCGGTTTGTTCGGACCTAGATTTCACATCGAAGAGGCTAAAACATTCACCGTTAGTGGTCGATTCGTCCTTGGAGTTACGGGATGGTATCACAGCCCCAGTATGGAGTTTCGCAATCAGTACAAAGGAATATTTTTTGATGGCGCACCAGGCTCCGAGTACTGTCCGGTGGAGGAGGTCTACTTTCAGTCCGAGACAAGACAGGGATTCGAGCATTTCTTGCCACGCTTCCATACGTGCCTGGAATCGATCAGGTGGCGAGACCCATACCTCTCGAGAGAACGCCCAGCGGGATAAGAGACTTCACTTTTTCATTACTATTCGCCCGCATTATTGACTTGCGTAACACTTCGAGAGGATTGCAGATGTACGCTTCGCCGAAACTATCCTTACCAATTAGTCCACAAAATGAAAAATCCCGCAAACACATTGAAAGAATCGAATCCCTTATCAACTCAAGTACGAGAAAGACAAGTGAGCACAATGACGGATTGGAAATCGTCAACATAGTCAACTCAACCGGACAATACAAAATTCTCATCAGGTCCAACGAGATACAGCGAGAAGACTTTTTCTCCAGTACAGACGGGTACTCACGTGAGTTTCAAAATGGAGTTCTGTCATTCGAGCTCTGGATTGATTACATAAATGGAGTTACAGAACGAACCGAATTCGACTTCATGGGGAGAATCAGAAGCCACAACAGAACCAATGGCACGACGATGGTTCGCGACGTCAGCTATGAGTACTTCGAGGACTATGCCCTTGTTACGAATCATCTATCCGACAAGTGCAGCATGCGCCTCAACGATGCTCCCCGCGGTCCACTTTGAGTGGATTCAGCAAAGTAAAAGTGCGAATAATCAATAGAAAAACGACTAAATCAGCGAACCTCGGAGGATCTACCAACTTGCTTTAGACGTCTATGGAGTTTCAACCATGGACACCTTACTAAATTTAAAAACTTGGTTCAGCCGCGGGTCTTCCAACAAGGAGGAGAACTTATGGAGACACTCGACGCAATCAGGAATGCGAGCCAGGCAGAGACGAGCGACCGGCTCCGTCTCAACACGGATGCGATGCTGTACAGGCAACGTGAGATGGTTCGCACCAACAAAAGCGTCCTAAGTCGAACGCAACTCGCTATCGACAATTCCTTTCGGATGCATACATTCGGGCAAGCCGTCGGGAGCTGGCCGATAGTCAGTTTCGAAGCGCTCATACGGCTATCCGGGTTGGGTGCAAATACATGGCAACAACCGCCAGCGAGATTCGGAAATGGCGCAGACAAGACTTCTCTCGAAAAAATCGACAAGCTCGATTTCGACTATGCTAAGCCAAATGCGCCTGGGCGAAATCACATGTACGAACTCGCACAGCCGGCGCAGGAAGTCGAATGTGATACCAGCGGTATGAATGATGTGTTACTAAACACTCAACCAGATAATCATTCAATTCCAGAACTTGCAGACGCATCAATATCACGCCAAGTCGAAAAAAACCAGCTAAACGAACTACGAGAGGAGCAATCTGAAAATAGTTCGATGGCGGTCTCGGGCGGGTTCGGTGACTGGGAGTTAGATCCGGATGCTTCGCTCTACTCGAGAACATGGCAATACAACTTTCCATCGCCTTTTGCTGAGGAGCCCGACCTAGAGAGAGACTCAGAAGATTCGCCAAATACCAGAACATGGCAGTTTCATTTTCCTGCACCATTCATCGAAAAAAGGGACGTTGAGTTTGTCTCACCTTCGAGTGACGCAACAAATCAGCCATGCGTATATAAATCAAACGAGATGACCGCAAGCAACGAACCCCAACTGTCGGGTTCATGCCTCCGCGACGCAACAGATGACGGCATTAACGAAGATCTGAGAGTAATTGTCACAATGATGCTCTCGAAAAAGGAAAGCGAGTTGTCGGCAAAACGAACCGAAAAAATTGAATTTGTCGAAGGACGACAGCATGCTATTCCCAGAAATAGCATGACGGTACGAAAATGCAGACTGCAACATCTCCGTTTGAGGCTGGGCGACGAGGCTCGATTCAACGCCTTTACGGCCACGTTTCAGTCTCTAGCCGCGTATCTGATAATCGCTGCGGTTCCACCGATATTGCTATACACGTTAGCGACGATTGCCGATGATCTTTTGCATTGACATCACCTTAGATACCACTCACCTGCCAAAGTGAACTGCGATAATGAATTGGATTGAAGAATCAGTGATATCGCTACCGCTATCAAACGCATCTCCATTTGCTAAAACATTCGGGGTTTCGATTGGAGCATATTTGTCCATGGTGCTATCTTAAGGTAGCTAAAGAGTCAGTTTTCACAGAAGAAACAGTACAACACAAAGATAGAGCAGCAGGGCATTTTGAAAATTCGACCATAGACGCCAAGTCGAATAACAAAATGTGGGCTGGTACTGACTGTGGTGCCCCACAGTCGATTCTTCGGATGAACACTCTAGGCTAGGCGTCATTTCCACACATCACCTGACGATATGGCGAACAGCGATGTACGCCATATCACAATCCCAACTGACGAAAGGGGACCACTATGGATCCAGTGGCGATTCTTATCGGTGCTGGCGCGCTGATATTGCTTCCGGTGGCATTGGGACTCGGGTTGCGCTACCTGAGCAACCGCAACAAGCGCGACCTGATCAATGAAGACACCCTCAGCTCGCTTCGTGCCCGAGCGGGCACGCTGAAAGAAGAGGCGAAGAAGTCGCCCCTCATCCTGAAGGTGATCGACTCAGCCGAATTCTTCACCACCCGGTCCGACCAGGCTCTGAGCTGTCACCATCAGTTCCGCGCCCGGATTCATGCCAACCTGGCGGTGATGTGCCTCACCTGGGCCAAAACCGTCCTCGAGGACACCGGGTTCAAGGCCGACGTACCGCGCATGACCACGACCAACACATTAGTCGTCGGTCTGGAGCTGCTGAAGACGTACAAGTTCGACCCGGCCATGGAAGAATTCCAGAAGGTCTGGTTGGACGAACACGCGCACATCGACGCCAAACGGTTGGCGGTCATGGGCAACGTGTGGGCGTTCGCGAGCAGCGGGCGGCATCAGGAAGCCGCCGAAGAAGAAGCGCTTCTTGTCCTACTCCCAAGGGCAGCAGTGCTGGAAGGCGTGACCATCACCTGCGGAGTCACTCGCACGGGCGAGTAACGACGGCCGGTCCGGGAGAGCAAACGGTCGCCTGCGGACGGGCAGGCGACCGTTTGCTGACCGTTGTCGGTGTGGTTTCTAACCAGTCTCAAAACCAGAATCAAGGTGCAAGATGTCCCCGCTCGAATTGTTTGTCCGCTTCGCTGTGATGTTCTTCGCGTTCTGGCTTCTCTTCAGGGCGATCAAGGGGCGGCCATACAAGGGCGCTCCGAGGTACACACGGGTGGATGCGAAGACCATCGAGTCGCTTCAAGGGCGCACTGTCCCACTCACGGCTATCGAAGCGACGCTGCCCGAACCGTTCAGAAAGCTTCTCGCTCTCTGCATCTACTTCACCCAGCGGGCAGCCACGCTCGCCTCAGTAGACGAGGGTCGGGCCACGAGATTCGCAAATTTCGCGTCGCCCGGATTGCACTTCATACAGCTGATGGTTCGCTTCGACTCAACCAACGACCCGGCCTACCTGAAGAAAGCGGCTGAGATGGCGGAGGCCTTCGACATGTGCGCCAAAGGCCAGTGGGCCAAGGCGGCGGTCTTCCTGGATGACCTCCGCTGGTAATGTTAGACGAAGTGACTGAAGTGATTGCGTGGGATATGTGAACAAGAAGCCAGGCAATGTCGACATTGCACACATGTCATGCTTCCGACTGCCAAAAACAGCGGGAGCGCCACCGCCAGCGGAGCCTTCTCTATTCATTTCGTCATCGTCATCGCCAACATCTACTATTTCACCTCGTAGCCTTGCGAGAGACAGGCAGAGGGAGTAAACCAATAAGGTAGGCTACTCGTCTGCGTATAACAGTGGCATGCCGCATGAGCGCTCCAGTTCGGTGAACGCTTGTTGGTACAACTGTATCGCTTCCAGGTACTGAGTACGTATCTGAACGTTGTTTTGCTGAGCCTGGATAGTCGAGGTGATGTCTGATTGACCGACTTCGTAGCTTCTCCTGGCCAGACGAGCGACTTCATATGAGTCAGCCAGGACGTGCTCTTGATAGATCCTTAGTTTCTGACGGGCGGCGAGGACGTTGTTGTAGGCAGAGGAGACTTCAGACGTAATAACGTTTTTCAACGCTTCGGTCTGATACTTCAATTGGCGCGCTACGGCTTTGAATTTTGCGATGTCACCCTGCTGGAAGTCAGTGATATTGCTCGGCACATTGACACCAAAGTAATATGCGCTGAGCTTTGGACCGGTCGGCGGGTTACCGGTCACAGAACTTCCCATCCAGAACTGCGGGCTTGGCGCGATGTTGCCGTATGCGTTTCGAAGCTGAGCCTTGTTGACTGCCACCTGGCGGTCAAGGCTCTTTAGCTCATATCGATGCTTCATCGCCGTCTCTAGATAAAACGGGAGTGTCGCCAACGGTTTATCAAAATTAGGTAATAACAGATTAGATGCTTCAGCAGCCGTCGCCATCTCAGATGTCTTGAGAAAAGCAGGCAATCGGGGCACACTAATCGCTGCTTCAGGCTTACGACCCATGATTACATTGAGCTGTTGCTTGGCGCGAATGACGCGCCTCAAGCCCACTCGCCGCTCCACGTCATATTGCGATTCGGCGAGCCTGGCCTTGAGCATATCGAGCTCCGGCACGTCACCGGCCTGAAAGCGCTTTTCAGAGACCACCATCAACCGGTGTGCCAGATCATAGAGACTGTTGAGCGTTTCCAACGTCTCTTGAGCAACCACGACTTCGGTGTAGGCAAGCCGAACTTCGGCACGCAACGACCAAAGCTGGGATAAAAGGTCCTGTTTTGCCTGCTCAACCAACCGTTTCGCTGCCAACAAGCGAAAAACAAGCTTCCATGGCGGCTCCCAGTGAAAGTTCACTCCAGTCCTGCGCGTCTGCTCCGCCCTCACACCAAGATCGTAGGTATAGTCAGGACCTTCTTGTTCTGTCGCCCTTGCCAGCTCCGATTGAGTTACCGGTAAAAGCGATCGCAATGCTGCCGCACGGGGGCTTTTCACAAGAGCCTGATCGAGTGCATCGAAGATTGAAACAGTCCCTTTAACCAGTACATCTTCTTTGCCACGATCGTCGAAGCGTATAGTGGCAGACACATCAGGCGTTTCCGGAGATTGATCTGCAGTCGTCGCAGCCGGACTGATATTGTCTATGTCAGCCGGGAACTCTTCTCCATGGTCATGTACAGAGGGTTTAGAGCCGCTCGATGCACCACCAGGAGATTGCGCCGAATCAGACTTAACGGATTGCGACTTGCCGAACTCGGGATCCGAAATCGGTGTGTTCTTGTATATTCCTTCGCCGGTCTCAATGTTGGCCGGCTTGTCGCTTCCTGATAGCGGCGCCTTCTTATCGCCATCCAATTTTCCGGACGAGCGAATCGCCGGACGAAGCGTCGGCGCAGAAGAAGCAGGCAAGCTGCCAGGTTCGCCCAGACTCGGGGGATCGTCCGTGGGCGACTGCTGCGAAATACGAACGGCGTCGATTTTTTCCGGACTATTATTGAGGTCAATGGATGGCACCCGAAAATTGCTGGGTTGGCTTTCAGTAACAAACGCCTCACCCTGTGGACCGCGCGTCAGTTGAAGCGACCCAGACCGAGGGCGCGCCTCCGAATCCCGATATTCACCTTCGGGATCAGGCGGGCTACTTGGATCGCCCATTGCCACTTTGTAGGCAGCAGCCTCTTGAGAAGCGGCAACCGCTCTGCAACTATCGGACGCTTGGCTACCAGGCGAGACCTCCGGACCGTTGAGCAATACCGCAGTCTGAGCGGCAGAAAGCCCAAGTACTAGATTAATCATTCCGAGTAGTAAGGTTTCCATCGTCAACAGAATACCTGACAGCGGCACACTTACAAGGGTTTGAAATAGTTTGAAATTCACATTTATATGTGTGGAAAACGCGACTCTGGCAAATTAAACGAGCAGAACCAGGCGTTCGCTTACAATTTGCTAACATTGAGGAGTTTGCTTTTTCCACGTCGTTGGCAAGGAATCAAAAGAATCATATATAGTCTTATGTCAGCGGTGGCGTGAAAGCAGTCGAATAACCGAATGAACGAGCGACAGAGCAAAACATTCCTAAGAGGGGAGATGGACTTCACCCCTCAGCGAATGATGCGCTACATTCGGTCTCGCGCTCGCCTGGCGACTGACGAGGACATTGAAGACATCTTGCAAAATGCGCTTTTAATGGTCACGCAGCACTTCGACCCTACTCACCCTGATGCCAACCTTTCCCTCTACTGTCTGGGAGCCTGTAACAAGGCAATCGCACAGAATTTGGAGCGTTATCACAAGGTCAAACTGAAGAAGCGCGAAGAAAAGAAAAAGGAAGTTCAAAGCGAGGTGGTCGAGGTACGCGTAGCGTCCTCTACCCAGAAGGTCATCGACGGCGAGGTCATGACTGTTACAAGCATTACTCCCGGCAAGTCCTTCGACGAACGCCCATCAACGACTAGCCAGTATCGGACCACATCGCTCGATTCGATGTTTGACGAGGATGACGGACGCTGCCCCGAAGACTTGTTCGGATGGGAGTACAGCCTGACTTCTACTGCCGGTGATAGCAGTCCCGACAGCAAAGCATTAATTAATGATTTAATTGAGCTGGTTTTGCAAGAGTTGCCACCCGGAATCCATCGCACCTGCTTCATTTTGAAGTATGTCGAAGGATATAAACGAGAAGATTTGATTGAGTGTCTAAAAATGGAACCCAAGAGTATAGATACCATCGACAAGAAGATCGTCCGAACACTCAAGGCATTTAAAGCCAAGCTTGACAAGGACGAAGCAAGGATCTAGGAGACGGCGATGACTACTCTCAACGATATATTGGACAAAGTGATGATGATCGAGGACGAGCGAGAGTGCTCTCTCGCTTTCGAGCGATTTTGTCGCGAGAACTTCGATTACCTGCCGTTGCCGGGAGAGAACACACAATTTGATCGCGCAATGTGGAATGCGTCCAAGTTAATGAAGCTCTCATCCCGCGATGAAGCAATCGTAGCGCGGGTCACCGAAAGAATGATTGGTGACACTGCCACTGCAACATCAAAGGCAGTATTGAAAGTTAAAGACCTGGTCGGCACTACTCGCGACGCAGCAATTGCCACATGGCAAGACTTGCTGCTCGGCATGCAGTGGCGCCCAATGGTACCAGCCGGTGCAACGCGCGGCCTTGGAAGCCAGCTTGTTTCGCTGGGCAGTTTCGAGAAAGAGACTGCTGATACCAAGATTCAGGTCAATCTGGGCTGGCTAGTCGATAAGGATCAACTGCGTTTGTTGCTCAACGCAAAAGATACCGCCGATAATGGCATGCCTGATGTAGAAGTTCGCATTCTGGAAAGCGAACGAGGTGTTGTATTCACACGAACAACCAACCTGGACGGCGCAGTGGTAGCTCCACAGATTAGCGTCGGACCCGGTGAATATCAAATTCAGGTCTTGTGGCTGGATAAGGTCATAGAGACACCGTTCTTCAAGATTTAGACGGAATTTTTCATTCCCTAAAGAAGCGTTGTCTCTTCCGAGGATTCCGAAAGGGAACCTCAGTCATCGTCACTCATCTTCTAGGTCTTCTCGGGCTCATCGAAGTTGGCAGCAGATGTAACCGAGAAGTAGTCCCCGAGCCATTTAGCTCGGGGACTACTTTTTGTGTGCGTATGCACAGCCGATCATCCTATTTACCGAGTGCAAGCTTCGATAAGGTTGAAATTTCAGAAAGAATACTTTTTAGTGAAGAAGTGCACACAGAAAGCCTTTAACCGTCACCAAAACATAACATTAAAACTGCTCTGAGTAATTTCACCATTGAAGTCGGAGCAGACTTTTCATACTATCAGCCTATAGCAACACATCCGGTGATTTGACCCGCCATTGATTCTAACGAGTAAGCGCTCGCAGAACCAATCGGCGACGATGTCGTGCTGTCACCCAATAGTGGTCAGGTCTTGGTCAGGACATCACACTAATCTGATAAGAAATCAAACTGGAGTAAAGGCAGGGATGGACAGAGACGGGTACAAATCGGCCGGCACCCCCACATTTGCCGAACGACCGCGATTGAGCGAAGCAAATCTCTCTGACCCACGCTTCCATGAAGGAGTAAGGCAACTTCGAACTGCTGTAGAATGCAAATCGCTTACGAAAGGCGAAGCCGGACTTCATGTGTTGGGCAGCCTCGTGCTAAAGAGCTTCCGACAAGAAGACGAAGCGTTTGTTTTCCAGCTCGCATGCACGCTCAACGGTACCGTATGCGCAGAACTGAATTACCGATTCGAATCGACTCCGGCGACCAGTCCTCACTCCCAGCTAGTGCTCAACAAATTCGCAAAAGACAACGGAATGTCCGTCCTGGCCGCAGGCTGGCTGGCGCTCGTCGATAACACGGGCGCGACCACGGACAAACGACTCGTCGGTGTCTTCATTCTACCGACAGGACGAAAAGGAGTCGGCATTTTCCAAGTATTGCATTAACCGGACCGAGCCAGACCTGGCACCATATCTGGTGACCACTCCTTCGGGTAGCCTACCTCGTCTTCGACTGCCTACTTTTCGGCTGCCTACTTTTTCTGTGAGCGAGCCCAGCTGTCTTTCAGCGTAACGATTCGATTGAACACAAGATTACCGGGCTTACTGTCTTTAATGTCGGCGACAAAATATCCTTGTCGCTCAAACTGGAAGCTTTCACCCGGCTTCGCCGCAGCCAGACTAGGTTCGAGCTTGCATCCGGTAAGTACTTGCAGCGCTTCCGGGTTGATGGCATTGAGAAATTCGCTCTCTTTACCTGTGGGTGGCGATTCTTCCGACAACAGTCGGTCGTATAGACGAATCTCGGCATCAATAGCGTGTTTTGCACTAACCCAGTGAATCGTACCTTTGACTTTGCGCCCAACCGGATTGGCACCTTTTGTCTCTGGATCGTAGGTGCAATGAATCTCTACGATATTGCCATCGTTATCTTTGATGACGTCCGTGCAAGTGATACAGTAGGCGTAGCGCAGCCGGACCTCTTTTCCGGGGGAAAGACGATAGTAGTCTTTGGGCGGTTCAAGCATGAAATCATCTTGCTCAATGTAGATCTCCTTGCAGAAAGGCACCTTTCGTGATCCTTCTTTCGGGATATCGTGTGGCCAATAAGAGGCATCGAGCTCTTCGACCTGGGCATCCGGATAGTTGTCGATCACTACCTTGATCGGCTTGAGTACAGAAAGAACACGAGGTGCTTTGTGATTGAGATCATCTCGGATATGAAATTCGAGTTGAGCCATGTCGACCGTGCTGTTCGCCTTGGCGACACCAACGCTCGCACAGAAGGCCCTTATCGCTTCCGGTGTATATCCGCGGCGACGCATACCTGCGATCGTCGGCAAACGCGGATCGTCCCACCCGCTCACATGCTTTCCTTCGACCAGCTCTAACAGACGTCGCTTACTCATGACGGTGTAGTTCAGATTCAAACGAGCGAACTCGTATTGCCTGGGTCGGCTAGGAAACTTGGCATACTCGATAAGGTTGTCGATTACCCAATCATAGAGCTCGCGATTGTTTTCGAACTCCAGGGTGCAGATGCTGTGCGTAATACCTTCAATCGCATCCGAGATCGGATGCGCGTAATCGTACATCGGATATATACACCAGGTGTCGCCGGTCATGTGGTGCGCCGTATGCCTGATGCGATAGAGAAGAGGATCTCGCATTTTCATGTTGGCGTTGGACATATCGATTTTGGCACGCAATACGTGCTCGCCATCTTTGAATTCGCCTTTTCTCATGCGACGCAATAAATCAAGGTTTTCCTCGACGCTGCGCTCACGATGTGGGCTGTTTTTACCAGCTGCAGTAACGCTCCCTCGATATTCTTTAATTTCTGCGTCGGTCAAGCTGCAGACATAAGCTTTGCCTTGCGTAATCAGATGCTCGCCATACTCATACATTTTTTCGAAGTAGTCGCTGGCATGATAGAGATCGTCCCAATTGAATCCAAGCCAACGGACGTCTTCTTGAATGCCGTCTTCATACAACGTATCTTCTTTTGTCGGATCAGTATCGTCAAAACGAAGGTGACAGCGAGTTCCGCTGTCAGGAAGCTTCTCGCGATACTCGAGAGCAAGTCCGAAATTTAGACAAATAGACTTGGCATGGCCGATATGCAAAAAGCCGTTGGGCTCTGGAGGAAAGCGCGTAATCACCTTCTTCTGTCGATTGGCTTCCAGGTCGCCATCGATAATGTCACGTATAAAATCGCCCGTCTTCGTCGGCGCGGGCGCAGGTGCAGAAGAATTCACGGATAAACTCCCTTCAGCTACAGAGCTAGTGTCTAATGTGGATATATTTTACTCCAATAGGGGCAACAGTCGGCAATAGCCGACCCAATTGAAAAGCCGAAAGATCATAGTAAGCGTGAAGTAGCCGGTCCAGCCAGCCTGGAGAAAGATGCTAGTTGTTCACATGAAGACACGATTGTTCAAGTTACATCCTAACCGGCAAAACGCATGAAGGTCTTGTCGATGGCGATCTGAAGGCAATAATTAAGTGTAAAACTGAAGTTCGACTAAACCGCCAAATGAAAAGAGAGCGGCAAAACCGCTCTCTTCCCTTTTCAGTAGACGTGAGACGCCTACCTAGCACCGTGGGCGGCACTACTCAAAAGGGCAAATCCGAAAATCAGCACTGCCGATCCGATGATCGCCGGCAGAATGGCTACACCAGCCAGGGCAGGACCTAGCGAACCCATCAACGATGCACCAATCCAAGCGCCGATGATACCAAATATAACTGATGTGAGAAGACCACCTGGTATTCTGCCAGGAACCAAGTACTCAGCGATCCCAGCACACACAGCGGCTACCAGACAGTAAAGTATGAATCCAAGAATACTCATGTTTTCCTCCAAGAAATCCGTGTTCACTGAACACTTCCTAGCACGTAAATTTTCGATCGATGCAAAACGCGCCTAAGGCACCATTCTCAGACACATGGGCTACAACTGAAGATGGGAAGAAGGGTAAAGCAACCAGTTGAAGTCAAGCACTATAAAGGAGCAAATGATGACTAGAAGCCAGTATCCAGAGTCAGGAGTTAGACCTGGTATCACATATCACGGATTGGCAGTCGCGCTTGCGGTCGTAACAGTGGGTGCTCTCATGAGTGGATGTGCAGCCGCACCGGATCAAAGTTTTCTGAAAGTAGAGAGCGGTGATAGAACACTGCTCGATGTCCGCAAGAATGCCAACGATAATGTCCAAATCGAGGTGGGCGTCCCGAGAGTGAGTGTTGCTCAGCGCCAGGCTGATGCCGAAGAGCGGCTAGAGATAATAGAACCACAGCCCCAACCTGTCACACCACCAGCGCTCTCACCACTCGAGCAACAACGACTGCAAGAAAACTATCAGGTTAGATAAGATACAAATTTGACCCAGTCAGTGATGACTGATCCCCCGGATGAGAGAGACAAGCGCCACTTAGACGCTTGTCTCCTTTTGTTTGCATGGTGGATACTTTTTGCTTGCTTATTTGCGTGCTCTATTGCGTGATTAATTACTTGAGCAGATTGACGAGATCGTCGGCATGCTCTTCTTCAACCGCAAGTATCTCTTCAAGCATTCTTCGCGTGGTCGGATCCGAATCACCAATATATTGAATCATCTCCAGATAAGAATCGATCGCGATTCTCTCAGCCACGAGATTTTCGCGAATCATATCCTTTAGAGACTCGCATTCGACATATTCAGCGTGACTGCGCGAGGCCAGAGATGAAGGATCCATCTCAGGGTTGCCGTCAAGCTGTGCGATGCGAGCGGCGAGCTTGTCTGCATGACCTTGCTCTTCTTTCGAATGCACGAGGAACTCCTGCGCTACCTCTTCGGAGTTCATACCCTTCGCCGTGAAGTGGTGCTGTCTGTACCGCAGCACACACAACAGCTCGGTGGCCAGGGCATCGTTGAGAAGTTTGATAATCATTTCTCGATTACCTTTGTAGCCTTCAGTGATCGGCCCATTCTCTACGTTCTTCCTGGCTCGCTCTCTAAGTGTTTTCACGTCTGTCAAAAATTTTGATGTTGCCATCTCTTCCTCCTTTTGGCGCCTTCACGGCTGTGCGAACCGCCCAGCGTGCATGGGCATAAGTCTCAGATGCCTCACTCTTTCGTCAAGACTTCTACCCTGACCTGTAGCACGGTAGAGTCCAACTAATGAGGCCATGAGCTTTCGCAAACGTTTCGTGCAATGACTTCGAATCTCACATTGCAACGCGATGTCGTCAACCTGATTCAAATTTCACACTTAGCAACGTCATAGCAGAGCTGAACATGCGCTATGAAAAAGTGAGCACGATAGTAGACCGCGCAGTCAAACTTTTATGAGAGATGCGTGGCATCCACCGATTTACTTTTAATTGTTGGAGGGGACGAGATGCAGAGAACCGGACGTTCTGTCCACACCCGCAAGGGACGTCAATCAATCTCACTTCGGTTAATACTTACAAACACACAACTAAACCAAGCAATTGCAGGCGGTATCATTCTTTCTGCCGCCTTTGGTCAGCCCGGCCAAGCGGTAGAAACAGTTGAAAAATCGATGACAATAAATGCGACGCCCGATCAGGTCGTCAATGCTATCGTTAAGCACCGCACTGCAGAGCCGCATAAGCGCTCAATTGTCTCGACCTCAAAATCCGGTGTCGTGATCCGAGAACAGCTAATCGGCAGCATCGCCATCGCGAACGATACAGTCGTGTATGAAGAGAACATCAAGTCGGAAAATCAAATCGACTTTCATTTAATTGATGCCAACAAGCTCACCAAGTTTCAAGGCAGCTGGATGCTCACTGAAGGCAAACCGGGCTGCACACAAGTGAAGCTCACTACGAGCGTTGACAGCTCGATGAACGTTCCATTCAAAGAGCGAATTCTTCGCCATGAGACATTGCGACAGCTGGACAAAAGATTGAGCTATGTCAAGCACGAAGCCGAGCGGATCTAACGCTCCGAAGCTAGAGTCCATCGACCTTTTCGAACATGAAAGAAATCTGAGGCATCGTGAACAAAGAGCGGTGCTACAGGTTGAATGGTGGACGAACCGATCAGTTCTACAACGCTTGAAAGAACCTAGTAAGCGATCGAGTTCAACACACAGCGCTACACCAATCAAGTGAGAGTTCACAGATTGATTTAGTCGCTGGGGATCGTTGTTTGATCCCAGGGCCAGTTCAGGAGGAGGACGACAATGAGAAACAGCATCGTAGTTGCAGCAAGCGTCATGTTGCTGGGTACCTTAGCCCCAGCGGTTCAAGCCGAGGAATGTTCGGCTGATGTGAAGCTGAATCACGTCACGCAACAGATTGACGTAGAACGCAAGAACGGCAAGCTCAGCGCCAAGCAAGCCGCCGGACTAAAGACAGAGGCGACAAAACTGTCCAACCAAATAAGTGACAGTAAGACGAAAAACAAAGGCGCACTGTCCGATGGCGACAGCGTCAAATACTGCAATCGCATTAAGGCACTCGATGAAAAGGTTTCACGAGCATCTAATCCTGGTGCCACGAAAGACGCCAAGGCCCTCGCTGCAGTTCGCAAGGCAATAATGGGCCACAAAGGCTTCTCAACAGACGCGCAAAACGTGAAGTTGAGCTTTGAAGATGGCAACTTGGTTTTGGACGGCAACGTCAAATCGGAAACCGAAAAAGAAGCATTGATCAACTGCGCAAAATCCGCAACCAGTTGCACCGTCGCGACTAAATTGACCGTGGTTCAGTAAAAGTACGCTTACAGATAGGAAAGTAAAGGAGAATTTAAGATGGCAAAAGCAGTCATTGGAATAGCAACAACACTAACGCAAGCCGAGCAGATCGTCGACAGACTGAAGCTCTCTGGCTTTTTCAGCGACCAGGTCTCCATACTGATGCCTGATGTAACGTCCTCAACGGAGTTCGCGCATGAAAACGAATCGAAGGCACCAGAAGGCACCGCTGTCGGTGCAGGTTCCGGTTTTCTGGTAGGCGGTATTCTGGGCTGGTTGGCCGGTATCGGTGCACTAGCGATCCCGGGTCTTGGACCTTTCATCGCAGCCGGTCCGATCATGGCAGCCTTGAGCGGCGCCGCAACTGGTACCGCCATCGGCGGCGTTACAGGCGGACTCATCGGTCTCGGTATTCCGGAATACGAAGCCAAGATCTATGAAGGTCGCTTGAGCAAAGGTAACATCCTCATAGCAGCCCACACTGAAGATGCCGAATTGCGCAGACGCGCAGAAGAGGTAATGAAAGAGTGCAAAGCTGAAGACGTACATACAGTCGAGGCCAGCAAAGCTCGCTAGTTCAGAGCGAAGCTAACAACGGCATAGTGCGAAGGTTCAATTTGCACCAACAAACAAAACACAAAGGGTGCAGTCGCATGACTGCACCCTTCTTATATCAACTTCGAATCCCATTTTCCCTGACTGTGGTCAAGCTCCAACATGACCACAGTCACTAGGACTGGCAACCTCCTGACGATAACCTGGATATTGCGGAGTTCCCCGCGCCAGTTGAGGATTTTACCAATGTCACACTACTCGAACCAAGACTCGGCCTCCCGAGCCAACGAGCCGTACGCTTCTGCTCGCGCAAAAATGACGGCTGGCAAAACGACGAATAGCATCAGGTCGGATCGACGAGAATCGGATCGCACGGCATTATCCAGAGACAGCAATGATGCTGACAGACCCCACAGATTCAACTTCGACTCGATAGGCAACAGAGCGTTCGAACGTCAGGAGGTGCACACATCCACTATCCGCTACGAAAACAACAAAACATCTATCTTTATTGCGGTGGTAAGCATGCTCACGTCTATTGCCACCATATTTAGTGCATTCCAGGGCTTTAGCGCGACCATTCAATCTCCGATTTCGCCGACCCAAGTCAACGATTCCAACAACATTTCGCAAACCTCGACGATTCCTCAACTCACCGCGCCGAAGGCCACCGACGACTCAGGAGCCCTGGACCTTTACACCAGCAGCGGTAGGTTCGCGACCCACTGCCCGTTAAAGCATACGAAGGTCAATGCCACCATTTTCGGTTCAAACGCTCGCGTGATGGTAAAGCAAGTTTTTAGAAACAACTCCAGAGAAAAGTTAGAAGCGAAGTACCGCTTTCCTCTATCCGAAAATAGCGCCGTCGACAGTATGGTCATGAAAGTCGGCGACCGAGTTATAAAGGGAGACATTACGCTTCGAGAATTTGCAAACAACATATACGAAACAGCCAAACAACAAGGCTTCACAGCAGCGATTCTGAACCAGGAAAGAACCAACATATTCACTCAGTCAATAGCCAACCTGGAGCCAGGAAAAGAGATCGAAATTTCGATTAACTACACAGAGACTCTCGCATTTCGAAATGGTAATTTCCAATTTGTTTTTCCTACGGTAGTGGGACCTCGTTACCAGCCCTTTGGCGATGTGCCAGAAGAGCTCGCTAATAACAATAGCGATTACAAATTGTTGAAACTCGCTAGTTTCTCCCAACCGCCCGCTGTCAACGTGGCTACCCAGACTCGACGACCCGGACATGATCTCGAGATTAATGTCGCTGTCAATTCCGGCCTGCCAATCCAAAGGTTGACTTCGCACCTTCATAAGATCAATGTCCAACAAGAAAACAGGCAGACGGCTTTGGTCTCGTTGCAAAACCTCACGACCATCCCCAATCGCGACTTCGTCCTGGATATCGGCGTCGCCGGGGACAAATTGCAAACCGGCTATGTCACAAGTAAAACCGGAGCAGAAGGCTTTCTATCACTGATGGTGATACCACCGCAAAAGGTCGTGCCTACAGATATAGCTCCCAGAGAACTGATTTTCGTCGTAGATTGTTCAGGCTCGCAGGCTGGACGCCCCATTCAAAAGACTCGTGACACGCTCAACTATGTAATCGACCATGTTAACGACAAAGATACTTTTCAAATCATTACCTTCAACGACGGAATCAAAAATCTGTTCGGCAGACCGGAGAAGCTTACCCTGTCTCGTCGGATTCAAGCAAAAGCCTTCGTCAACGACTTGAAGGCACTCGGCGGAACCATTATGGAGCCGGCTGTAGAAGCAGCCTGCGAATCGCACGCAGAAGACAACCGGCTAAGAATCGTGTCGTTCATGACAGACGGATATGTCTCCGACGATTACAGAGTAATCGGACTGGTCAAATCTCTAAGAGGGAACTCCCGCTGGTTCCCGTTCGGAGTAGGCGACAGCGTCAACCGCACCTTGATAGAGAACATAGCAAGGGAAGGCGGCGGCGAAAGCGAGTTCGTGCTGTTGGACGACTCGGCCGAGACGGTCGGCAAGAAATTCTATGAACATATAGCTTCCCCAATCTTGACTGACGTCCGTATTTCCACCGAGGGCGTCGAACTGCTGGACATCTATCCACGCAATGTGAGCGATGTCTGGTCTAATAAGCCTCTGTTTTTCAACGCCAGATATACCACGCCAGGACACGGGAAGGTGAACATCGACGGCTTCTATCAAGGCAGACCATACCATCAATCAATACCAATCATCTTAGAAAATTCAACTTCCTGCGCTGCACAACTCGGTCAGACCTGGGCGAGAGCCCGAATAGATGATCTCATGTCGCAGGACTGGGAAGGCGTTCAAAGCGGTGTGATGGTCGATTCAATCAAGGACCAAATAAAATCGACGGCATTGCAACACCACCTCGTCAGTCAATTCACCTCGTTCGTCGCAGTCGATCGATCGCGCAGAACTAGTATTGAAACCCTCGCAACGATCGATATTCCCGTGGCGACACCGGAAGGTCTATCCATCAAGCCAAATACGAACGCCAGTGGTGCGGTATCACCGACAATATCACAATCAAATTTCGGTAACGTCGGCTACAACATTGGCATAACCTCTTCAGATGCCAACCAACGAGTAGTGAACTCGGCACTCAATCCAATCTTCTCGAGCGTCACCAACCAACTCAACTGCCTGAGCTGCGCGGCATCGTACGCGTCCACGCCTGACCACCAGGGACGCGTATCAAGATCTCCGGCACCATCGGAAGCGCTCAATCCAATCGCGCTCTTACTTCTGCCCTGGGCGTTCGTGGCCGCACCATACAGAGCGTTGTTGATTGTGCTTATCACATTTCTTGCGCTAGCAAAAGCTAGACGGCTACTAATCGGGGCACAGTTGAACCAACCGCTTGATTTCGGCACGATCATACAAACAGTCGCGTTGTACTTGACGGCAGCACTACTTGCATTTATTCATCTAAGCATCGTCAATTTCAGAGGCTAAAACAGGCATTCCACAGAGCGCAGCAAGGGGAGGAAGGTGCACTTTATCGTGCACCTTCCTTTTTATCTGCGATCAGACGTGACAAAATGGGACTTTTGTAGCGTTTTCTGAGCGCGTAGAAGTGTGGCTACTGAAAATCCTAAAAAATTGTCGAAAAAAATAAGCCAGGCTACTTTGGGATGTCAACGAGAAGCCTTGCTTCTATATTTGGCTTGAATCTGAGGGAAAATAGAAGTGAGCCTTCTCAGCGCTTTGAAAATGCTTTTTTGATGGAATCACGGCCGAGTTGAATCAGGATGAAATACAACGATAAAGTCGACGAATTGATTGAGAAAGCAAATGAGATTCTGATCCCGTTTCGCGATTCATATCTAGCTGAAGCCCCGGTCACGGAAGAGGTCGACAAAGTAGCTGTCGAAAAGGCAATCAGCGACATCTATCGGGTCAACAACCGAGGCGTGCCTTTGCTAATCTGGTGCCAGAGCCCATGGCAAGGAGTGGCAGCCGCAGGTCTCACCACGATTTTTGCTCAAGGCGATGGCGATTGGCGTAAAAGAATCCAGCAAAATTTGAACAAACCATTGTGGCAGCGCTGCGCCACAAATGTGATCGATCATCTGAATAGCCATACTCGAAGGATTTCGCCCGATCTCTGGGGCAAGCCCTGGGTATTCAGAGGCGGTGATCGAAACATGTTGTTTCGAGATTTGATAACAAGGCTGGATGATCGACTGCGAGACACTATCAGCTCCAAGCAGTACACGGACCTGCGGACCATCTTATACGCCGGTCCCATCCCACAACAAAATGCAGCGCTTACGAGAGTTCGCAGAGGTTTACCACCATCAACACCTGACGTGCAGATAACGCAGTATCTACAAATGCTCTCGTCATTCTCGAGAGGAGGAACCGAGCCGCCCAACACCGATAGCTTTTCAGAGGTGGGAGCTGAAACCGATGACGTCTCCATCGAGGAGGACTTTCTTAGCCAATTGTCGGAGTCGATGGCATTCGAGCTTTACAACAAGCGCAACTTTTCGAGACGAATTGATATGACCGCGGACGAATGTTTTTCGACACTTCGCCTGTCTCTTAGCGTCTACTTCCGCGGGGCAATAAGCGCGCTTACCTGGTCTGCTCCACAGCAATTGTGGTTGCCTTTATACGCCTTTCCAGTCGAATTTCTCGATCCGAATTTCTACGGGGAGAAACTCTCTTCGATTCCTGAAGGATGGCGAAAGCTAATTCGGTACAAAGTACCATTCATGCTATTCGAAACCTGTTGTGTTCTTATTGAAAGGCCTCAGGTTCAGAGAACCGACGAAAGTGGTCGACTGCATTCGGAAAATTCATGCGCAATCAAATATGCAGACGGATTTCAATTGCACTCCTGGCACGGTGTGACCGTCCCGGAGTGGATCATCATCGACAAAGAATCAATCACTCTTTCGATGATCGAGGCGGAGCGTAATACAGAATTGCGCCGCGTCTTGATAGAGCGGTTCGGCGAAGAGCGCTTTATCAAAGAATCGGGGGCGGACATCGTACATGAGGACGACTGTGGAGTTCTGTACAAGAAGGATATGACAGGCGAAGTATTTACTATGGTGCGCGTCATCAACTCGACGGAAGAACCAGACGGCACGAGGCGCCACTACTTCTTACGAGTACCCGAAGAGATGCAGACGGCCAGAGAAGCAGTGGCCTGGACCTTCGGAATGCCTCCCGGCGAGTACAATCCAGCCGTCGAAACTTAATCGCGAGCAACAACTTTCACCGAGTGTGCCATCGATCGCGAGTGCACTTTATTCGTATACATTGCTTCCATCGCTACCGGATTGATGTTGAAAGTACCCGGCATCTCCATCCTGACGAAAGCTCGGAATTCAGACTTACCGGAAGGCAGAGATGTTGTGAAAAATGCGATTCGATCGTCGAGAATATCTTGATGCGTCCACCAATACCAGTGATCGCTCGACGAATTGGTGAGCGCATCACTTGACTCCAACACTGGTGGATCATCCACGACTTCTCCTCCGCTGGGAAGAGCCGCCTCGACCAAAACGTAAGGAATAGAGAATGGTGCCTCTACGTTTACTCTCATCATAATCAGATCGCCGGTCTTAACGATCGAATCGGCAGCTAGCGGCTTGAGCTCGAATATCTTCTCAGCCCCTTTCGCTGACTGCTTCTTTTCGACCACGTGATACAGCTCTCGTTTCACATGCAAATCAGACGGCATAGATTTGATGATTGGCTGCTCCCCGACTTTAAGCGGTCGATCGTAGGAAAGCATGCTGGTGTAATAGAACCGACCAGGTCCGTCTTTCTTCACAATCACGGACGAAGGAGTAGGACGCAAGGGCACAGTCACGACCTTCTCCCCGCGTTCGAATGTTTTGTTGAACGAGAGTTCCTGAAAAAGTTTATCAAAAACTTCTACACGCGCTTTAAAATCGGTAGCGCGATTTGCATGATCGGCAAGCTCTTTCTCGAGAAGCGCCAGGAAGACACAGCTCGTTGTCTTAGTATTGCTCCAGCCATTTTGGTCGCGCTGCATGATCAACCAACGCGATATTTGATCGAGTAGCTCTTTGTTGTTGGGCTCCGCTTTGACCGTCGCGCGTAAGGCAAGAGCGGTGGTTTCGATACCGGTAAACCGATAGGAATAATCAAGCCCGTCCTTCTCCACGCCAAGCTTGTCGAGCAACTCTCTTGTGTGATCCCAGTTGGTGTACTCCAGCGATTGATTCTGGAGCTGCTTGAGTCTAGCGTAGGTCGTCTCCGCGGCCTGCTCGTCCTTAACGTTCTTGAACGCCATCGTCAGGTAAGCAAGGGACTCGGGCGACATCTTTTTGACATTGACGAGCTGCCATGTCCGAGTGAGAGGATCAAGCTCGCGCTTGAAAAGACTCATCACATAGACCGCTTTGGCATGGTCCTCACCATGGTAACGGTCCCATGGACTCGCCGACAAGGTCGTTATCGTAGAAGAAAGGTAACTGATTCCCTGTTCAACGACGGACGGTTCGATTTTCACACCAGCCTGATCGAGCAAATACAGTCCTTCTAAAACATGAGCGGTCATGTATGAGTCGCTTGAATCATCAGCCCACCAGCCCCAGCCACCATCACCGTGCTGATACTGAAGCAACTTCGGAATCGCCATGCGATTGGCTTTGTCTAATTTGAGCCGGGTCGCTTCATCCAGTGGAACAGCAAGATTCTTGCTTAAACGCATGGCGATAACGGTTGGTATCATGCGACTGAGCGTTTGCTCAGTGCAGCCATAAGGATAGTCTATGAGCTTTTCGAAATTACCGAGAACAGGTCCTATAGAAGACGCAGAGGTCGAGAGCTGAAAACTGCCCGAATCTAACTTTGCGTCAGGCGGAAGTACGACTGGAAATTTCTTCTCCTCGCGGATGTCCTTTATCATTCCATTCTTGGATAGAAACACACGATAGCCGAACGTGCGAATCGGGACAGTGCGCTTTTCGGCGTCGGAGAGGGTGTTTCCGATCGCCTTCAGTACGATGTTCGCTTCACCAGGCACCGTGACTTTGACTCGCCAGGACTGACGCTTTACGCCATCTTTCGGAACATTGAGATTTACCGAAGCAGAATCGAGAAGCGTAATGTTCGGCGATACCGAAAGGGTCATTGCAACAGACTGATCTCTGGTTGACAGATTATGGACGATGCCGGAAATCACCGTTTCATCAAACTCCGTGTACGTTCGAGGAAGCGCCAACCTGGCAATGAAGTCCTGAGTGGCAACAACAGTTGTTTGACTCGACCCGACGATGTTGCCCTGCGTGATACCGCTAACAGTGGCACGCCAGCTTGTCAGATCATCCGGCAACTTGACGTTGAACGACACCGTACCATCTGGTCCTGTGACAAGCGATGGATACCAGGCCGCCGCATCCAGAAAATTGCTTCGCACGCGGGGTGCTGGTGCAGCCGATCCGTTCGACGGTTGCGCGCTCTGAGCCTGCTCTTCGGGCTTGACCGCACAATTGGCGATGGGCGCCGCCGCGCACTTGGCCTCCAGGTCCTGCTTTCGCGACTCCAACTCCTGACAGCACATCATCGAACCATTCATACCAGGAAAGCAGAGAAGCACAGGCAAATGCAGGACATACAGCCCCATTGCATCGAACACAGGAAGCACCGGTCTTTCTTTCGTGTCGGCATGCTCAGTGAAAGATGTTCTGGTCAAGACCTCGTTGTCGATTCGGCGAAAAATTGCATGAAATATATCGTTGAAGCGCGGAGGGTTGAATCCTTCCCTCATCGCCTGCCAGAGCAAATAAATACCCTCATCTACAACGGACGCATTGAACTGCATGCCCGAGATCGGGCTGCCACCATGTTTTTTCGCGGTAATCTTGTATTTTGCAGTCTCACCCGGATGGTACGAAACCTTGTCAGATGAGATAGACACATCGGCAAAGTTAGCTTCTGGAGCTACTTTTAGCAGCCCTTGCGCAAAATAGGTCTTGCGCATTTTATCCACTATTGTCGCCGCGACATAGGCATTCGGCGCATGGCTAGCGTCTACAGGGAACTCGACGAGGGCTACTGGTCCGTCCATCGTCTGTTGCTTGACCGCTCGCACCGCGCTGCCTTCGACAGTGGCGAGCAGATACACTTCGTCGCCGGCCTTTACAAAAGGTGCTTTAACAATCGCTTTTACTGTATCGCCCGGCTTGTATGCGACTTTGTCGAACTCTATTTGAAAGCGCTCCTGCTCCTCGTTGTCGCGGAAATAATAACTATTTCTTTCGCCGAAAAGCCAGACTGATGTTACATCGCCGACAACTCGCTTCTTGTCGTCTATAGACTCGGCAGAAATAACATAACTGTCTGAAGGAAGTTTGCTATCTGTAGGAATACTGACGACAGCACAACCTTTATCGTCAGTGACGGCTGTATGCGTCGAGATTCGAACTTCTTTGTAAGAACCGGGCGACTTTTCGATCGGTTCCCAGCGAGACAACCGCAAAGTGACATTTCTTCCAGGCGCAGGCTTTTGGTCGTAGGTGAGTGTTTTGACTTCGACGCTCAATGGTTGACCGATACGTTCCGCACCACTTTTGGTATCAACAAGAAGCGTATACGCTCCTCTGCTCACAGGTACGAATCCATAAGACGAATACGTCTTGCGACTCAGATCGGTGGTTTCAACAGAAAGATTAAGGTTATCATCCAGATAGGAATAAGACCAGGGACCGTCACTGCTAGGCACCGAGACAGGAACATCAAACTCCACGAGAGCTTGACCCAGACTATCCGTAATCACCTCGCCGCCTTCGCCGAATGGTGTTCCGGCCCCATACCGATAACGGTAATAGTCTTCATTTTGCTCCCACGACTTGAAGAATTCACCACATTCGGTGCTTGCCTTCATCCGTGTTTTCGATTCGAGATCGGCTTCGGAGCTCACATTGTAGCTCACCTTGGCATTTTTCACTGGAGCACCGAACAGGTAATTGGCCTTAATCTTGAATCGCACCTTTTCGCCTTGGGCGTACCTTGTGCGCTCAGCAACAACATCGACTTTGAAATCGGGTTTGCGATACTGCTCGAATGAGAAGCCGAAATCTTCCGTGCGCCCATCCGGATATGTGAGCTGGACACGGTATTCCCCAGTTTCTGGACACTTAGACGGTGGCAGCGAGCCGACGAAGGAGCCGAACGGATCGGTTCTTAGCTCCTTTGTCTCGATAAGACCGTTTTTCGGATCGAAAATCTCGAATTTCAGTTGTGTTCCGGCACCCGGATTCTCGATTCCTTTCTCACCAGTCGTCCGCACATTACCTTTGAAATTTACAGCCTGCCCGAGGCGATAAACCGGTCTGTCAGTGACGAAATTAGTGCGGAACTTATCTTGGTAATAGCCATGGTTTTCGAACTTCGTATTGAAATCAGCAAATTCCGAGGTCTGCACACCATACGAGTAAGACTCGAAATTGCCGAAATAAGCCACATGAGGACCGGACCTCGCATCGATTACGGCATTGTCCCAGCTCTTCTGAGCTACCATTTTTGGTCGATGCACGATAGCAATACCGGACGCATCTGTTTTCACCGCAGCGCCGACGGGATGAGGAGAGCTTTCATCGACCAGTACAGTCAAATCCGCACCCACCCACGGACGTCGCGTGCGGAGGTCGAGTGCAGCGACGATCACCTTGTTAGCATCGTGCTTGATCACGGCACCAATATTGGTGACAAAAAAATGTGAAAATCCAACGTCGTCTCCCTTTGCCTGAAATCCTTTTGGTCCGAAGGCACCGATATACTCACCAGGCGGAAGCGGCTCCTTGAGCTGCACTAGGGCGCCAGCCCAGTTGATGTCATCAGCCCGCGTCGAGCCTGAGATAGAAACAACAGGTCGAATTCCAGACAACTGCTGATTGTGATCAAAAATGTACGGAAACTGAAAATTTCGACAGGGATAACCCTTGTGCTGTGCGTCTGCTAATTTATAAATGTCCTCTGCTTTGTAGAAATTGCATTCATAAGCTGAAAATTTTTGGGCGATGAAATAGAAACTAGGTTTTTCGTCAGTTGTGTAAACTCGATTGTAATCTTGAACCTCGACTGTAGATGAGAGCAGAATACCGACCATGGGATGCCCGAGAGCACGTATGGCCGGAAAGCTCAGCAACAGCGCAGAAACGAATGCGACGACATAGATGCGAAAGATTAGCTTGAGAGGTTTTCCAAACTTGATCCACAGCCGACTTCGCAAACCATTCGACTTCTTCTTAGTGTCGGTTGATGGCTGATCGTCCTTACCTGAATTAATAGGATCAGTCATATTGCACCTGAATATTTGTTGGGCCGGGACAGGGAATTCGTAGGCTTATCAATTGCGATTGATCGAATCATTCCCAGTTTGCATTTCCATACAGACAAACGAATGATAAATCGGCAAAGATTTACATCGAAATCACTCATCCTATCGTCAACCGGGGCTTGCGATAACGACATAGGGAAATCCCTGAATTAACGAGCCAACGTAGCTGAGCGTTGTAAACTTTCGTCTCGCCTTTTCGCGTCCTTGTTTTCGAAATGCAGTACCGGGCTGCAATTCGAGCATCGTGTCCACAATTTCGCTTGAGCGTTATAGTCCGACACGCGATATGTATAGGTCGCCATCCCTGCGGTAGACTTTATCTTCGCAACATGCCATTTGACAGCACCATTTTCTCAGGAATGAAACATGGTCACAGTAGTTAGACGAGAACAAAAAATACTGAGAATCCTTCGAATTCGGGTTGTAGACAAGCCGGGCTTTCTCGGCAAGATTGCAACCAGAATCGGAGATCTCGAAGGCAACATCGGCGATGTCTCGATTGTCGGACAGGGTCCGGACTACCTTATTAGAGAGATTAGTTTGCAACTGAAAGATGAAGTTCATTTGCAGGGGCTGATTGAAGGGCTTTCCTCTCTAGACGGCGTAACAGTCGAGACAGTGATTGATCCTGTCGAGCAAGCGCACCGCGGCGGTAAGATAGGCATGAAAAGCCATGCACCACTTCATAGCATCACGGAGATGCGAAAAATTTATACTCCTGGCGTGGCGCAAATTTGCAAGCTCATCCACAAGGACGCATCGCAGAGCCGCACCTTCACTTGTATCGGCAACACTGTAGCCGTGGTCACCAACGGTACAGCAATATTGGGACTGGGTAACATCGGACCGGTCGCTGGAATGCCGGTCATGGAAGGCAAGTCCGTATTATACGAGCAACTCGTCGGGATTAGCGCCATTCCAATATTGATCGACTCACGAAGCGTTGACGAAGTAGTTAACACCGTAAAAGGAATTGCCCCTACCTTCGGTGCCATTCACCTCGAAGATATCGCAGCACCCGAATGTTTCGAGATCGAAAAGAGGCTGGAAGATGAGCTTACCATCCCAGTTTTGCATGACGACCAACACGCCACTGCCGCCGTCGTGCTCGGAGCTCTTATTACTGTCAGTCAACGGAGTGGTTTTCAATTGCCAAACTGCCGTGTTGGAATTCTCGGTCTCGGAGCAGCGGGAGCTGGTATTGCCCAACTCTTGCAATCCTTCGGAGTGAAAGAGATTCTGGGAGCAGACCTGCGCGAAGATGCCATGGACAGACTCAAGCAGCAGGGCGGCACGCCCGCCGATCTCGACGGCGTGATGCGGAGAGCTGACATAGTTATTGCAACAACCGGAGTTCCTGGTTTGATCAGGCCGGAGATGGTGCGCGAGGGGCAAGTTATTCTGGCGATCTCAAATCCTGATCCGGAAATCGATCCAGAACTCGCCATCGCCAACGGTGCGAAATTCGCAGCCGATGGACGAACTATCAACAATGCACTGGCCTTTCCTGGATTGTTCCGTGGAGCTTTGATGGCTGAGGCAAAGAGCTTTACCTCAAAAATGAAAATCGCAGCTGCCCAGGCAATCGCAGGACAGACCAGGCTCGACGATCTTGTCCCGAGCATTCTCGATCGCTCCGTTCACGAGCATGTAGCCAAAGCTGTGTCGCTAGCAACGAATCAATAGAGAATACTTGCGAATCAATGAATTTGTATTCGAGCTTGCGCCGTGCCGGCGAGGACGCCGGTGCTCGGACTGAAGGATCGCGAAACTAACGCACGTGTGGTAATCAAAATTGATCTGTGTCGGAAAGGAGGTCGGCGTAAAGCCAGCGTGAAATCAATCACGCTGCCAGATCTTCCACTTCGATTTTTTCTCGACAGTACTTCGCGAATAATCACTAGTCGTCGCGAGGATTTTGTCAGCCGATTTGATCGCCTTGTGCTTCGCGAAATCGACGTACAAGAATCCCGGGATCGGCTTGTATTTCGCGGCTTCAATCATATCTTGTCTTGCAGCACGAGGATTGTTCATTTCGTCATATGCTTTTGCCCGAAGCATGTAAGGACCTGAGTAATCAGGGCAAAACTTGATGGCAGTTGTACAATCATCGACAACTTTCTGATAGCTTTTGGCCATCATGTAACAACTCGCTCTCGATACGAAGTTACGAGACTGCTTGTAATTGAGCATCTCCGCAGTTTTGAAAAAACGCTGCTCTTCCTTGGTACTGTATGCCGCAATGGCAGCATTCAAGGCTTCGACCGCCTTGTCGACCCGACGCTCCTGCATATTGCTTTCGGCGAGGTTGTAACATTGTTCCATGCGACTCGCCATCAGGCCGAGCTCGCCCCGCAGATAGTGCCGACTGTAGACGTCTCTTTCGGCAATCGACATCTGTTTTTGCAGCTCTAATTTCTGTGCATCAGTCAACTCTTCGGGACCGGCATAGACAGCTGTCGTCGGCAAAGACGCCGCAGTAACCAACAGCAACAAAGGCAATCTTCCGGCGCGTGACACCACAACTCTACCTCCATCGGATCTTGGCTCAGTGTATCAGTTAACCGCTTTTTGCCTCATTCTAGTTTGCTCACTAGCGATCTTGAAAAGCAATTATGAACTTTACGTAACGTACGGAGCGCCCATGGGGTGGTGCTTACAGCACACGATGGGAGACCTACGTATGAGAAGACTACAAAAAATTCACGATTCCATAGCATCATTTGGTCATGCGTCAATGGTGAGAGGTGCGTGATGTCTGCAAGACTTGAAACCGACAACTCCGTCGTAGTTGGTAAATCGGACGAGGTGTCGAAGTTGTTACTGGCTGATACTATTGCGGGCACAGGCAGCAAGTCTCCGTCGGACTCCACACCGAAGAGTAGTAAGCCCTCGGACACGACGATCCAAGTCGCAGCGGGTGGCCCGGGTATCGGGCTGTGGCTGGCTATGGAAAAGAACAAACAGGAAGGCGAGAAGCCAAAACCTGCTGAGCAAAAAACTGCAGAAGAAGCAAAGACAGTCGCCAGCGTCGTGACCGGGTTCAGCGAGCGCGTCGTGAAAGACGGCAAACTCCGGGATTCAGACCGAGACTCAGTTCATACAGAGTTCAACAAGCAGCTTGACCAAACAGCGAAGTATCGTCCAGAAGAACGCGCCGCACAGCTGAGAAGCTACATCAACGCGGCCAACGAAAAACTACTCGCAGACAAAAGCGGACTTTACTTCACCGAAAATAAGAGCCCCGGCAAAGACCAGATCTCGATATCGCTTGTGGATAAAGGCGAAAAATCGCTTGTCCAGGATCGACCATCACGCACCGTATATGACACCGAAGTATACAATGTCGGAGCCACTCAACTAGAAGCGAAGAATGTGCCTCAACGGGACCAGGTCCCGGAAGATCTGCGCAAATCATACGACCACATCAAGTCGACCGCCAAGGCCACTGTGATGACTGACAAGTTCCAGCCGGCGCTCAAGAAGGTCGTCGAAGATGCGGGTTTAGCCAAACTCACCAGACAGGACGAGAGGAACAAAGCCGTTGGTCTCCCGGCCGATGCTTCCATGGACGATTTCCACAAAGAGTTGGAAAAGCGGATGATGACTACACTCGGGAAATCCGGTGTCGACTACACGACAGAATACAACCGCGATCTAAATCGCGAATTCGTCAAACAGCTCGGTCTCAAGCCAGGCGTCAATACCCAAGCAGAGATAGTGGAAGCACTCAAAAAAGTGAAAGTTCCGACCGACGCTAAGAAATAAAGGATGGCTCTAGCCCTTCTTGATCTGCCAGAAATCCTCGCCGAGGATATCCCAGGCGAGTCGGTGTTCGTCCGGCTCCTGAGGGTCGAAGCATTGGTTGACGAAATAGATCATATTGGCCGGTGTGTTCCAGACATTGGCGAGACCATGCGCAACACCCCTTGGGATGTAGAGAATCTGCGAACGTCCACCGCCCATGACGAAACGCATGGAGTTGTTGTACGTTTTCGAATCTTTTCTGGCATCGAACAAACCAATCAGCAATCGGTCGTATGGTTGGATGAACCAGACATCTTCCTGGTTGAAGTGAAGATGGAAGGCTTTGATCACGCCCGGAAGCATCTGCGAATAATTGGATTGTTTGACCTTGAACTCAGGCAGTCCTGGAATATTGCCGGCATCGTCGAAGCGTAGGAGCTCAGTGAAACAGCCGCCATCGTCCATGAACAACTTCAAGTCGATAAGCTGCACGCCTTCGATTGTGGGCTTTCGCGAATAATCTTGAACAGACAAACCTTCCGCAAAATCCTGACCGATTTCTTCCTTTGTAAGTGCTTTAACGCTCATAGCTAGCCGATCTTTCGCCTCGAACCGATATCTATCCACCTAACAACTGCATAGAATAACAGATTTCGGCGCAATCCTGGCGGTCTAAGCGTGGGTCTTTGCCTTTCGCAACTGCAAATACATATGGAGGGAATCCTGCCAGCTTGGCAGCTCTCGCCCGATTGTGTTGATCAAAGTGGTCTTGTCCATAACGGAATATTTAGGTCTGGTAGCAGGTCTTGGCATGTCCGCCGTTGATATTGGCGTGACTTGAGCTTTCAGATCCCAGACAATCTCTTTGGCAAACTCATACCAATTGGTCACGCCATCGTCGGAAGCGTGATAGATGCCCCATCGTTCTGTCTCAATCAAGTCGGCAATGCTCTCGGACAGGCTGAGGGTACAGGTCGGCGAGCCGAACTGATCGGCTACCACCCGAAGAGGCTTGCCATCATTGGCCATCTGAAGAATCGTCTCTACGAAATTCTTGCCGTTAGGACCGTACAACCAGCTTGTTCTGATGATATAGAAGCGCCTCAAATGGCGCATGACCGCTCTTTCACCGGCAAGCTTGGTTTTTCCATAGATAGACAACGGCCTGGTATCGTCCCACGTTGTATAGGGGCGGTTCTTCTCGCCGTCGAAAACATAATCAGAGCTGATGTACAGCAAGGGAATATTGAGATGATTGCAGGCGATCGCGAGATTCTCAGTACCGTATCCGTTGATAAAAAACGCTAGATCCGGCTCCGATTCTGCCTGGTCAACCTTCGTATAGGCTGCGCAATGAAGAACCATATCGGGAGTATGAAGATTGAGCTGATTTCGGACCTGCTCGTAATTGGTGACATCCAGCTTTTCTCTGGGCTGCGCCACGACTTGATAGCCGCGAGCTTCGAGACAGGCGACAAGCGCTTGTCCCAACATGCCACCAGCACCGGTGACGAGGAGCCGTTTGTCGGTCATTTGGTACTCCCGTTATTTATTACGTTATAAGCCGGCACAGCTTTAGCTCTGCCGCAACAGACCAATTCTAGATGATCGTCGTCGGCGGCGCTACTGCTTGAGCGGCAGCTTGAGCTGCTGCGGCAGCAGCGGCTTGTTGCTCGAGCGCCACAGCTTCGGCATGCTTGCCTGTAACCTTTGCCAACCAGACCTGGTTGTTCTTATACCAGTTGATCGTCTCTCTGATACCGGTCTCGAACGTATGTTTCGGCTCCCAGCCAAGCTCCGTCTGGATCTTGGTTGAGTCGATAGCATAACGTCTGTCGTGCCCGAGTCTGTCTTCTACGTAACGGATAAGCTGCTCGCCCTTGCCGAGCTCGCTCAGCAGAAGCTTCGTAATTTGCATGTTGGTGCGCTCGTTGTTGCCACCAATGTTGTAAACCTCTCCAGGCATGCCTTTGTGGAAAACGGCATCGATTGCTCGACAATGATCTTCGACATGCAACCAGTCGCGAACGTTCTTGCCATCACCATAGACAGGTACTTGCTTGTTGTTCATCAAGTTATTGATAAACAATGGAATGAGCTTCTCGGGGTGCTGATAAGGACCATAGTTGTTGGAACAACGAGTGATCATGACGGGCATCGCGAATGTGTGGAAGTAAGCTCGGCACAACATGTCCGATCCAGCCTTGCTCGCCGAATATGGACTGTTGGGAGCAAGCGGTGTCGACTCCGTAAAGAAGCCCGTAGCGCCAAGCGATCCATAGACTTCGTCCGTCGAAATTTGGACGTAGCGAATGGTGAATCGGGCATCTACTCCAGGTCTGGTACCGTGGACGAGACCATGCTTGAAGGCTGCTTCAAGAAGGACCTGCGTGCCTACAACGTTGGAATTAACGAATACCATTGGATCTTCGATGGAACGATCGACATGGCTTTCTGCCGCAAGATTGAGAATCCCGTCAATCGGACCGGCATAGTCGCCAGATACGATGCTGTTAACCAGCGTTGCATCCTCAATGCGTCCTTTGACGAATCTGTAGCGTGGATTGGAGGTAATGTCTTCCAGGTTTTCAAGGTGTCCAGCATAAGTTTGAGCATCTAAATTGATGACTTCATAGCTCGGGTAGGCTTTGAGCAAATGACGCACGAGATTGCTGCCGATGAAGCCCAGTCCGCCTGTTACCAAGAGTCGCATAGGTTATTCCTCTAAATGTCGCCAAAAAACGGAGAGTAAAACGTTTGAATACGTCTCGATTTAACTGACCTGATTGTCGTCGGAGATTGTCGAGAAGATCAACCTGACCCGGATAATCTAACCAGGGTTCGGTATGAATATTGTTTAACGTTGTCGAGAGGTAGCCGATAGATCTAAAGCAGTACGCCAAGTTGCCAAACCTTAAAACCGACTCATGATTACGTTAAAACGTAGAGATTACCCACAATAGAACGACGTTCATAAGTCATGTCCAAAAGGCTTCGAACCTTTGAACTAAGAATTTGACGGAGCGTGAAAAGCCCTGATTAGCGTGGCTACTGGAATTTCGCGAGAAGTGAGTCGAATCGAGAAGAATCGCTACTCATTGACATCATAAAGTAGCGTGGTTCATCAAATTCCGGAACTTTTCGACTTTTTCAGAAGCGTCGCTAATGCCCCTTTTCGCGCCGCGCCCGATCGCCAAATTGAACTTTCACTAATAGGTCGAAGGCGCCGACACGAGACCGCTAGGCGTTTTTTTCGCCCTAGAGAATCGATGCAAAGTTTACGCGAATCCGTAAGCGGTGCTTCCCGCTCGATTTTCCGCGATAACTTGTCTACCTGTTTCGCTTAGGTTTTAAACAACCTCGACCTTACTGTCATCTCCCAGCATCAAACGAAATGCCACGGGGCGATGTTCGCCGCGGGTGAGTTCGACATTGACGCCTATCAGGCTGTCTGCGATACGTCCATGGAAATCGAGAATCTTGCAATCCTCTCTCAAAATGCAGTGCTCGATCTCAGCAAACGAGACTCGGGCGCGATCCCCGATGGAGGTGAACGGTCCGACATAGCTATTTTCGAGAATGCAATCTTCGCCAATCACAGCAGGACCGCGGACAGTGCAGTTTTTCAGCTGGGTGCCCTTACCGATCGCCACCCGTCCGGAAACTCTCGATCCAGGATCGATTGCGCCTTCGATGTTGACTTCCGTCATCTCGTCCAACACGACTCGATTGGCTTCAAGCATGTCGTCTTTCTTTCCAGTGTCCAGCCACCAGCTTCTCAGGATGTGGCTATCGACCTTGTGACCTATGTCGATTAGCTTCTGTATCGCATCAGTGATCTCCAATTCGCCGCGGCGACTGGGGTTGATTAGACCAATTGCTTTGTGGATTTCTTTGTTGAATAGGTAAACACCTACAAGAGCCAGGTTGGACTGAGGTTTCGCCGGTTTTTCTTCCAAATTGACAATCGTGCCATTGCCATTCAACACTGCGACGCCAAATGAGGAGGGGTTTTCGACTTCTTTGAGAAGAATGAAAGCATCGGAGGTGCCCTGCTCAAATCGCCGCACGAGCGGACCGACGCCATCTTTGATCAGGTTATCGCCCAGGTACATAACGAACGGATCGTCGCCAAGGAAGCCCTGAGCGGTTTTTACAGCATGAGCCAATCCGAGCGGCGCATCTTGCAAAATGTACTCGATGCGAATGCCCCACTTCTCGCCATTCCCGACGCTGTTTTTCACATCATCACCGGTCTCCGGGCTGATGATAATGCCAATTTCCTTGATGCCGGCGTCAATTAGAGCCTCGACCCCGTAATAGAGGATGGGCTTGTTGGCAACCGGAAGGAGCTGCTTTGCTGCCGTGTGCGTAATCGGCCGCATTCTCGTTCCTTTGCCACCACTTAAAATTAGTCCCTTCATTGCTCTAACCTGCGTTTTGTCTGAGTGTGTTTTTCAAGTCGCCTACATTGCTCCGCGCCTACTAACGACCGTCGCAACGGTCATATACATGATGCGCCAGTCAAGAAAATAGCTCCAATGATCGCAATACCATTTATCCAGATTGACTTTTACGGGATCGGGCAACTCGTCCCGTCCGTTGATCTGCGCCCAACCAGTTATCCCCGGCAAAAACTCGAGGACGCCGGCGTCAGAACGGAGCGCTGTCAGCTCCGTCTGATTATACAGAGCTGGGCGCGGTCCCACTAAACTCATTTCGCCTTTCAATACGTTAAGAAGCTGTGGAAGCTCATCTATACTGGTTTTTCGCAGAATGTTACCGACCCTGGTTATCGGGCTCGCGAGCTTCTGCATCTCGTTTGTAGCCAGGTCTGGAGTGCCCTGGCGCATCGTCCTGAATTTATAAATTTCAAACAATTCACCATTGCGACCCACGCGTTTCTGCCTAAATATCACAGGTCCACTCGAGTCGGTCTTAATAGCCAGTGCAACGAAAAGCAGGAGCGGCGCAAAACCCATGAGGGCCGCTGCGGAGAGAAAAATGTCGGTGATTCGCTTAAGTGGCATAGACACTAAGAATTGTACAAACGGCAAGTCATCTTCGATTGTCATTCTCGATAATATTGGACTTATTTAGTCAGCGACTGGACAGCGCGGCACTCGCCCTCACGCCAGGGCGGTTACAATGTGACAATGCGTCTTTCGATAATTATTGTAAGTTGGAACACCCGCGAACTCTTGGACCGCTGCCTGCTCACGCTCAAAGAGGAGATGGATGCGACCAACAACCTTCAAATAGAAGTCTTTGTGATCGACAACGATTCGGCCGATGGCTCCGCGGATCTGGTCGCCTCAAAACACACATGGGCAAATCTGATTCGAAATAAAGAGAATTTAGGCTTTGCTAAAGCGAACAATCAAGCCCTCCGCCAAACACAAAGCGACTTCGTGCTACTTCTCAACCCTGACACCGAAATCAGAAAAGGCGCATTAGGAGAGCTTATTCGGTTCCTCGAAGAGAATTCGAGATGCGGAGTGGTGGCGCCTCAACTGCTCAACACCGACGGCAGCGTGCAAAGATCCTGCCGAGCGTTTCCCACTTTTGTCGGCATGCTCTATGAACTGCTCGGACTCAGTCGGCTCTATCCGGCGGGTTCTGAGAAAGGAAGCCGATTCCGCGAATATAAAATGCTCGACTGGAACCACGACGATCTCCGAGAAGTCGATCAACCCGAAGGAGCATGCCTGATGATCAGACGTCAGGTGCTCGATGAAGTGGGACTTCTCGACGAAGGTTACTTCATGCTATTCGAAGAGGTGGACTGGTGCTTTCGCGTAAAGCAGAAGGGCTGGCAAATCTGGTTCGATCCGGAAGCAAAAGTGGTTCACCATTACGGGCAGTCAATCAAACAGGTGAAGGTCAGAATGATTCTTTCCTCACATCGTGGTTTGTACAGATTCTGGAGAAAGCACTACAGGGGCAATCGCTGGTACATGGACGGATTCGCATACACCGGGCTCATGCTATTGGCATACGTGCGCATAGGCGCCTATGTCCTCAAACGGACACTCTCGGGCGGCAAGCAATCGGCGGTTTGAAATCGTTCGCTGTTTTGCGGATGTTACATCTTGGATACAGCCAGGTGCTCTTCAGCGCGAACTGCATCTTGGATACGGTCGAAACGCGCAGCCACTGGGACCGGCGCGTCTCGCCGGCACAGAGCGTTCGAGCACCTGCTGGTCCGAGGCAAAGACAGATTGCAATTCGGCGTCACATTTCTTTTGGAAACAAATAGGCTAACGGTGCCGAAATGGACGGAATCATTGCTTGCCCTCAATATAAAGCGAGTTTGCGTGTAAGATAAACTCAATCGTTGAATGGGTTTGATATAAACAGCTGCACATGAAGAACAGAAATTCGATACGGCAAAAGCTAACAGGTTTTGGATTTGCACTAGTTCTTGTTCTGTCACCATCGCTCGCATTAGGACAAAATCAGAACTCCGATTTGAAGAGTGGCCTTGCACTTTTTTCCCAGAAGAAGTACGCCGAAGCGGCTGAATGCTTCAATCGAGCCGTCAATGGTTTGGCAAAAAATAACGCGCTTGCCCACTACTATCTTGCAATCTGCCTCTGGCAGACCGGTAAGACGAGCGAGGCTCGAGCACAATACAAGACTACGCTCAACCTCAATCCTCATCCGTCCATCGCCACTTATTGCTATAAGGCTTTGGGACAGACACCTCCAGCCAGCTCTGCTAAAGCTGAAGACTCGGAAGCGGAATCGTCGACAACAAATAAGACCAGGGGCGGAGCCTTCGCAGATCCGACCGACAAAACTCTTTTGAATGTTCACAAGCGCACCGCTGACACAGACAAGGTCTACGCGATTGTGCTAAACGCACTGGCAGCCGTACCACTGAAAGTGAAAAGCACTCTTCGCGAAGGTGGATGCAAAATTCTCATCGCAAGAACCATAGTAGACGCCTGCCCAGAACTGGCAACAGACAAACCAAGCGGATACATTCACGGCGGCGGCTACGACAATTGCCCCGGCATGTTCGTTCCATCAACAAAGACTCTCTACATCGCAGAGCGTGCCTCGTGGAACAACAGTCCACCAAGACTGAACACACAGGCTGGTTTCACCACATTGCATGAACTCGGGCATGCATACGATCATGTAAAGCACGACATCTCCGGCGGTGAGTTCAAGAAGCTCTACGACGAAGATGCAGCACATTTGACCAATTCACAGCGTACGGAATGGCACTACTACTGCCAGGAAGGGGAGAGGGGACCTTGCGAGCTTTTCGCGGAGTTGTTCGCTATTTGTCATGGCACCGCTGCTGGTATCGATCGCGGTGACGGCGAGCTGGCTCAAGTGTTTCCGCGGTGCTATAAATTCATCAAAGGCATGATGTATTACTGACGCGAAGCAAATACCGACACGAAGAAATGCTGGCGCGAAACGAATACTTTTGCAAAACAGCAGATTCCTCTTACGTGACAACGCGTGATTAATGTCCGTGAGCAAAGATGGAATTGACTGATTAGCAGTCTTTCGTGCAACTAAGCTGGTGCGAAAAATTGATAAAGTGTCAATAGACTGAAGCAGGCAAGGGCGCTAGACCCCTTACCTAGAGAGCCTTTTCAGCGATTGAGATTCCGAATCAGAATTGAACTTTTTGATTCAAAATATCGTTCTAGAGAATGTAGGTCTCTCGATTGAGGAGTTCGAATATGAATGATTTATCGTTTTTTCTATGGTTTTCCGTACTAATGACCTTTATCTATGCGTGCGTACTCATTGCGTTCAGCGCAGCGCCGGCTCGCGAGCCAGTTACCATCTCGGCGAGTGCGACAAGACGCAGGAAAAGAAGACGTGCCCTCGCCGTAGCACAAGCTAAGTCGTCAGCACTTTCCAATAGTGAGCATCACCGGACCTAGCACCCGCTCGATTCGGAAATCGTCCGCTTAGCAGAACACCTCATACCGATAAGTTAAAAGGAACGTTCATTCCAGTTTCAAAGTTGCCGCGCCGCGTTAATAAGAAGAAGATTTAGATCTCGTATACTTCGCTTCTGCTGATTTAGGATTGCAGTAGGTTCTTACGGGCTCGAACAAATAGATGGCTTCACGTCCATTGCCAAGATACTTTGTTACTCGGTCTAACGACGAGTGGTCCGACGCAAATATGGTCAGCACTCTTGAGCCATATCACGCTATTGACAGCTTTTTTCTGGGCGGCAGGCATGTGGTTGAGCGAGAATGGCTCGTAACTATTGATGCAGCCGGCTTCCTACGGGCTCTCGCTGGTGATGAGTTATCCGATCTGCCAGAAATAGTTCAACAAGACCTTGCTTTCAATGAGGTTATAGGTTCTGCCGCGAGTCGCTCCATTGATGGCTCGGAGATCTATCTCTTCAACCTGGAAGCGCTAGAGCAGCCGCCCGAGACACCAGGTCTCAACGACCCGGTCTATCTTTATGGAACTCTATACGGTCCATTTCCAGCTGCATCAGACGAAAGTCTCAAAGGTGTGCAGGGTCAGCTAACGGTTAATCGCATCGATCTTTTGGCCGGTATAGTCAATTCCAGTCAGTACTCGTTCCACTACCAAACAGAAGCTGGTGGCGTCACACAACGCTGCTTCAACTTTCTCCTACCAGGGGATCGCGAAGAAGAAATAATGCGAGGCAAAGGGCTGGTGATGGCTTACCCGCTTATGCCAGGAGATATTGGTCTTGGCGATCCCTGGAATGAATATCTTGTTTCCAACTTAATTTTCGACATGCTATCAGCGCTAAAAGATGACATAGAGAAAGAAAAGGTAAACCATCCGCTTAAGGACATGGTTCTTCCTGTAGTCAACAGATTTTCGTTCGAAAAGGATCTGGAAGCGCGAGGTTATGTCATCAAAGGCGAGGTCGCTATGCGCCAACCTGGCGCAGCCGGCGGTCTGCCCAACATCCTTCCTGACGTGCTATCAAAGCCGCTACCGAGCGCGGTGACAAATGCGATTGGAAAGATAATTAAAGACAAGTTCACACTGCCGCCTGAGGCGACAGTGGATGAATTCATCAGCCTGGCTCGAAGGGCACTAGAAAAACTGCCGGGGTATCCGCCACCACGGGCGAAGGCACTTCAAAGCAGGGTTCGCAACGCTTCTGTCGAAGCTCGCGGCAACGCCTCCAGGAAGACCGCCCCTCCGCCACGTCCAATCAATATTCCGGACAATACGATCAATGAGACACAACCGAGCAGAAAGGCACGTCGGTCGGAATGGATGGAAGACTTTATTTCGTCACATAGGGCTCCGGCATCGACCAACTCCGAGACGCGATTGACAAATCTTTCGAATGCGGCGGAATCAGCTCATAAAGCATCGATACAGCGACCTGCCGGCAAATCGCAACCTAATTGGATGAATGATTTTGGACAAGACAAATCGAATAACAAGGAGGAGCAACAACAAAAGTCCCAGAAAGCAAAGCCATCTGAAGCTAAGCCTGACTGGATGAAAGATTTTGATTAACAAGTATCCATTCCGTTCTGCATTGTGTTCGTATCTTTTGAGGTGGTTCAAATATGACTAAAGTTCATGAAAGACCGGTAGAGCCCTTTTCCGACATTCACTGTGAACATGGTGAAGTTCGCGCGACCTTGCTTCACGATCCAACAGTCGAGGGGCTGGACATGGCGATCTACCTCGATGGTTCCGGCAGCATGAGCGATGAATACGAGTATAAGAAGAAGTGGAAAGGCCTGCTTAACTGGTTCCTCGGAGCAACTCCTGAGTTTTTACCCAACGTGGTAGAACCACAGGTCAGATGGATCCTTGAATATCTCGCCACAAAAGATCGCAATGGGCTTCTCCGCGTCGCTTACTGGGCTACGGGTAACCGCTCGCAAATCGAGGTGATAGGCGAACTTAAAGGTAAAGATGTCGAATCCTACAAGTTTCCGGGACCCGGGACTTTCGGTTCATCCACGAATTTAGAGCCGGCCATTCGAGACTTCGTCGCTTACATGCGAGACCAGGCGGACAAAGGTGCGCGTCAGGGCTGTGCGGTTTTCTTGACGGATGGCGTGATTCACGACGCTGATCATGTGAAGGCTTACTGTGATGTTATCGTTCGCGACATCACAAAAGGAAAGCTTCCGCGCCTCAATTTCATCCTCGTCGGAGTGGGGGATGGTGTCGACGAAGAGCAGATGGAAGATATTTGCCACGAAGAGTATCCAGGATTTGGTCACTTGTGGTGCCACCGCGTCGCTGAAGAGATCGGTCAAGTCGCTGAGCTTGTAGCGGTCCTAGTCGATGAGTCGATGACAGTTGCTTCGGGCGGTACCGTATATGATGACAAAGGCAAGGTAGTCGCGAAGTATGAGTCTCGCCTCCCGGCCATCTTGGAGTTCAAAGTTCCTGAAGGGTGCAAGAGTTTCACTCTCGAGATCAATGGACAGCGTTATACCCAACCGCTTCCGGAAGATCATGACGATGATGATGACGATGATCATCACTAAAGACGTGACTATGTGCCAATTTGAACTACCTAAGGAGTGAAGCGCAATGTCACACAAGCACGAAACAATCGTAAAACCATTCTCCGACGTACATAATAAAGAGGGCACAATCCTCGCGACACTGTTGCACGATCCAACCGTCGAAGGATTGGACGTTGCTCTATACATGGATGGCTCTGCCAGCATGGAGGACGAGTATGGTCCTCGCGGTATCCTTGCAAAGATCGGCGGCGTGCGCAATCAAGTCGAACCGCAAATGCAATGGATGCTCGAGTATTTGGCGACCAAAGACAAGGACGGCGTTTTACGAGTTGCGTATTGGGCAACAGGCGACGGCTCCCAACTCGAAGTTGTCGGAGATCTAACCGGCACCGAAGCCAAGAATTATAAGTTTCCCGGTCCGCAGTTCTATGGGAAAGGCACTGTGATGCTGCCGGTTCTAAGAGACTACGTCTCCCACATAAGGACTCAGGCGGAGAAAGGTGCAAAGCGAGGCTTGGCTGTTATCATCACGGACAGCCAAATATACGACCCCGGCGACGTGAAAGCATACTCGCAACAGGTCGCCAAAGAGATTCAGAGCGGACGCCTGCCGAGACTCAACTTCGTGCTTGTTGGAGTTGGTGACTCGATCGATGAGAATCAGATGGAGCAAATCTGCCACGAAGAATATCCTGGCGTTGGTCACTTGTGGTGTCACCGGGTAGCCGACAGAATGGAAGAGATGGCCGAACTTGTGGCGGTTCTGGTTGACGAAACTATGACTGTTGCCTCAGGCGGCACCATATATGATGACAAAGGCAATGTGCTCAAGCGTTACGAGACGAGGTTACCTGCAGTACTCGAGTTCAAGGTGCCACCGGGGTGCACCAGTTTTACGCTCGAGATTGCAGGACAAAAGTTCACGCAGCCTATTCCCGAAGAAGACCATCACGATGACGACGACGACGACGATCATCCACAGCCACCACCATCGGCAAGCAGCTCCGGAGGGCACGGGCACAAACACTAGGCAGCGGTCATCATGACAGCTCGCAGGAAGAGGGTACGAAATGTCTAACGACCATGTGCACGGTACCGATTGCAAGCATGATCACGAACAGGATGAGCATGTTCACGATCCTGACTGCAAGCACGATCACGAGCATAAGGAACACGTTCACGGTCCTGACTGCAAGCACG
>CAYQKX010000066.1:0-42181 GCA_964418155.1 uncultured Candidatus Obscuribacterales bacterium
TCTTCCGTGACAGGCGCAACCAGCCCGATGCCGAACCAGAGCAGAAGAATCGAGGGTAGCGTAGCCGCCGATGTAAGCAGCTCGGTCGACACGGAGCTGACTTTCTCCGTCGGGTAGTGAAGAACCAGCGACAAAATAATTGATACCATGGCTGGTATCCAACTTATGCTGAACGCTTGCAAGCCGATCCCGATTAGTTCTCTTGTGCTGTACTTCTCCGTCGAAATTCTGAGTTTTACGAATTTGGTAAATGGTATTTTAAGACCAACGAGAAGAAAGGTCGCCAACACGAATGGCAGCGTGAGAATGCACTCTTCGAGCGTGATTAATCCGGAAGCCTCCACCGGGTGGAAGTAGGAGAACATCATGGACGGCGCTTCTTGCGTGTTGAAATCGCCGAAAAATGTCAGTGCGATATAGCCCATGACATTGAAGGCCAGCGCAGCGAATAGAATCAACCATGGTTTGATCCAACCATATGGCTCAGGGCAGGCGACCGTCTGAATGGACGGTAAATTAAAGAATTTGTTTTTGGAAAAAACGAAGTGAAGGGCCGCGGCAATACTCGCGATCGTCAAGAGGGTTGCCGCGATGAGGACGCTACCAACCTCGGTGCGCTCCTTGACGCTTGTTTGAAAAACAGCAGCGGCTTTGTCGGCAAGACCAGCGTCCTCGTAGAGATTGCGAAGGATATATACTCGAAGCAGATCATCATGCAAATGGTTGCTTAGGTAGTCAGCCAGCCCTTCTGCCTGTTTCGGTGTGGTATTATTAGTGGTGCAGGACAGAGCCTGCTCCAATCTATCGGCAAGTTCTCTCTTCTCGTCGCTTTGCTCAGAGAGCTTCGCCAATTTCTCGAGCCGTTCTCTTGTTGCAGTATCGCTCTGACCCATCTCTTTTTGAAATACGCTTTCGTAGCCGAGAAGGGCAGGGTCGTTCGGATGAGCTTGCAGGCAGCGCTCGAGATGTCTCGCGCAACTGGCAATTAGAGGTTGCGCCAGCAAAGGTATGCTCTTATCGAGGACTTCGTATATTGCCAGATCCTGGTTAAGTGGAAAGCCCAGCATGTCCGGCTCTACCACCAGGTTCTTGACCTTCTTATCGTTGTCGACGACTTCAACCGATGTGATGTTCAGAATCTGAAGAGTTAATCTCAGGTCGTCGACACATGATTCCAGTTGTTTTTCTGTTTCTTTTGAGTCCCCGGCGACCCTGAGTTGAGCCTCTTCCTGTCCGACCATGCTGCCGATCGAGACCGGGCGCGACAGTTTCTTGCTCAGTTCAATAACGAGCGTTCGTCGAGCGCTGTCGATTTCGCTTGAGTCTGCTTGTTCCCTTGGTGCGTCAGGGTTCAGTTCGCGCAGATTGTTGATGTCGAGGGCAGCAAAGCCAATAATTAACAGAGCTGCGAGGCTAGCAAAGATCCAGGAGATGATGCGAGACATGCGAATACCTGAAGTGTCTCAAGCTATTAATCATAACGGAAGCTCGGCATGATCTCGTGTAATATTTGGGTAGAAAACAGCGCCGAGGTTTGCGGTCCCAGTATGGGTAAGAAGCGACAATTCAAGAGGCACGATGACAAGAAAAACTCCGGCGCGGGCACACCGCAACCGCCGCCGGGAATAGTTGTGCCTGTGAATTACAGTTACCTGGAAAAGGACGACTCGGCACCACCCGGTTCGTCCGACGGAGCTATCGATGAGAGCGCTCAGCAAGACCTTAAAGAAATCGATGACGAGTCGAACCAATCCTCCGCTAGTCAAGACGAACCTGCTTCTCAAGATCCGCCAACAACTGACAGTCCGTCGAAACGCAAAAGCGTTTCGGAGATTATGGAGGAACTTGCAAGCGATGTTGAGATGGAGGCTGACCGGCGGCGTCTGTTGAATTCTGCATGGCGAGCCCGCGATCTCATATATCAGAAGTTGTTTGGCAAGCCCGCTTACGTCACACCTCCTAACTACAGACCTCCGTCAGTGGAAGTGCCTGAGAACTTTGGTAAAAAAGATTCGGAATCAATGGATACCAGTGATCCTGGAGATCCAACGCTTGAAGAGCAGCATCTAGCAGTGCTGGCCTACGGACCCGACCCGCTGTCGCCGTGTTGGAAGTATGTAACCGCTGGTCTAGCCAGTCCGTGGGTGCAGTACGAGCCGCTACAGGTGTCGGGCTTTGGCGTAGAGCTCATGGTCAAGAGCCCGGTCGATGCGCCGTGGGCTGCACAATTTTTGCGGACGTTGGCCTTCTACATTTTTAATCATGCCGGAACGATCCAGCAGGGGGTTAGACTGGCTCTTAATGCGCCAATCAATCCAGCCACCGACTCAAAGTTGCGTAATGCTTTCGTCTGGTATCCGGATGAAGCGCCGGATACACTTTATGAGTTGCCCTCCGGACTTTTCACCATTCTTTTGGCGGTCGGCATGACCGACGACGAGCGCAAGTTTGCTGATTCCGTCGAAGAATATGGCACCTGGTGCGTGCAAGCCTTGCTGCGCCAGGCCGGATACGGACAGGTTACTGACCCAAATCGCGAGTGCTCGATGAAGAAAGACAACATTGATGCGATCGTCGAGAACGTCCGCAACTTTTGTGAGACGTTCCGTGCCAATCGTAACGGAATGTTCACCGCCGATGATACCACCTTTTAGTGAGTGAATTGCAAGTTGACTAGCGTTCAGCATCTTCAAAAACGTCTACAAGATCTCGTCCAAATGCAGGGCGATCTTCGATTGGATGAGTTTTTTCAAAAGGCGCTTTTACCTGACTACAGCGTGCATGTCAAACGTTGGATCTGGGCTAACGATCAAGTTCTCGATGTAAGGCCGCTTTGGATACATCGAGAAAGTAGCGCTCCCGAAACCGCTGCTGTCCTCACTCTGCCGCCGCTGGACAAAGCCTGCAAATGGAACTACGGTCTGGATGAGATGGAGCGAGTAGTCGTGGCCAGGCAGGACAGCGACTACAGTTCGGACTTGCGTTTGTACCAGTACAAAAGCGATTTGATCGAAGGTTTGCACTTCTTCTCTTACGATTCCAATAATGATTCCTATATGTCCGTATCTGAATGCGAAAGGGAAGACGGCAGAATGTCATATTATCTAGCTGTCAACGATTTCGAGGTTGATTCGGAGGAGTACGAGTACGATCAATTAGGACGCGTCAATCGGATAACTAGGGAGAGAAATTTCTACAATCCAGATGCTGAAGACGCTAAAGCAAAACGGTTGCAATCAGACCTGGATAGGCTCCGAGCTCGGCGTCGAGAGCTTGGATTGGATGTTGCCAACGTCCTTGATGACACAGTTCTCGCCAAGCCCAGTGTGATCGTCATGGAGTACGCTGCTGCCTATGATGAAAAAGGTTTGTGCCGAATTGATTTGCACCGGGACGGAACAAGCAGTTTGGTGTATCAGAGAAACAACTGAATTCGAGGACGACGCATGACTCTAGTAGAAGGTTTCTTCCGTCGAATCCTTGCTGGAATTCTTGATACCTGGATATTGAGTCTGGTCCTTGGAGTCGTACTCGGACCGCTTTCTTTCGTCGGTTTCATGGTTTATACCGCCACCGCAATCGTCCATCCTGCAATCATGTTCGCGGTGCTCGGAGTGACCATTGTCGGGATGATAGCTTTACCGGCGGCCTATTACGCCGGTTTCGAAAGCTCTAGCTGGCAAAGTACGCCAGGCAAGCGGATGGCCGGACTGAAGGTCACCGATCTAGAAGGCGAACGACCAAAGTATTGGCAGTCATTTGTAAAAACGATCCTTCAAGAGGTTTTTTATGCCATATTCACCACCGGTTCATTCGTTCTCGTCAGTGGAGAATCTTTTCGAAAAGCTAACGGGATAGGCGATGCCACCAGTTCTCAACCTATCGACATAACCCCAGTTTTACTTGCGATCGTGTTGTCTCAAGGTCTGTTCGCCGTCTTGTTTGTGGTGCCGTGGTTTCGCAACAACTCTCAGACGTTGGTCGATAAGTGGACTTCCCGTTCTGTAGTTCTTAGCAAGGAGCGAATCGATGCTGTTTACTCAGATACAGCTCTGACTGGCCCACGAAGCACAATTAGAGTATTCTGGCAGTCGCCCATCCTGAGCATGTCAATCATGCTTGTGACACTCATGACGTCTCAATTTCTCCTTCGGGCTGCCGACATCACCAGAACTTTCCCCAAACTTGAGTTCTTGCAGGACGATCGGGCGTTGTGGGTGACTGGAGGACTGCTCTCTATCCTCACCGTATATGGTTTCATCGGTTTCCTTCAAGAGATATTCTTGCATTCTCATATGCAAGGTCTGAGCGCCGATGGTTACGTTAAGACCGCAAAGTTTTTGTCGAGCATCAGCATCGGACTTAAGCGCGATCTTTTCGATGATTTTTCCAGAGCGATCACTCGTGCATACGAAGGCAACGCGGCAGAGGCTTTCCGCCTGATTGAGCCATGGGAAAAACGCTTGTACGTTACACCGATGTATTATGCAACGGCAGTGTTTGCCGGCCTCTTGCTGGACGATGATGATCACATCGTCCAAGTTTGTCAGGAAGCGATCAAGAAAATGCCACGACAGTGTGATTACTACAGAATTCAGATCGCGCATGTTTATTTCCGCCGACGACAATTTACAGAGGGTATCGAAGTGCTCGAGCCGCTTGCAGTTCCAAAAACCAGGACGGGTCTGGCTATACTGCAAATGGCATTCATGGCGTGTTTCGCAAGAGTCGGAGCGCTTGATGAGTTGAATAAAACAGAAGAGTTGATTCGAGCCTTTAGAAAAGATTCGATTCCCGATTTTTGTCACGATTACTATCAGGGCATTGCGCTCGCGTCGAGAGGCGACTATCGCGAGGCAAAAGAGCTTTTGGATGCGGCATCACGATTGATACCAGAAGGTAGTTACATGAGTTACCTTGAATACTCCAATCGAGCCTTCAAAAACCGAATTAGGGACTGTCGGCAGTTTATGCTCTCCGTCCCGGCCGCCGAAGCAAAGGCTGATGAACAAGTGGTGAAACGGCTTGTGTCATGTGCAAATCGGCTGGGCATTTTCAAAGCATGATTCTATACATTGTTCTCAACTCTACGCCGCTAACTATTGGTGTGCGATGGAAGCAGCAACGCTTGATGGCCGACGACACGCCTTATGATGGTGCTTATCTCCCTCTGCGCAAAGTTCGAATATCGGGCTGAATCGATTGAATGATCATCTGTTCTTGCGCTATGCTCAAATCCCGAAGAATCTGTCAAAATTTGTTATAGGAGACCAACTCCCTCTCTCGACTTCGAACGAAGATGTTCCCATACATACGCCGCCACACCGTCTTCATTGCTAAATGCAGCTCACCCGTAAGATAAGCTACCTCTGGTACTTCATCCTGTGCCTGCTCCTGGTGCTTTGGTCGATCGTGGAAATCGCGCACTACAAGCGCCTGGGAGTGGATGTCAGCGTATTTATCGGCTGCGCCAGGCAGCTTCTGGCAGGTCACCGTATGTATATAGAGATCTTCGAAATTAATAGTCCGTTGATCTCTTATCTCTCCATCTTTCCTCTATTCCTCAGCAGCTCTACCCACCTTGCCCTCTGTAAGAGCCTTGTTGTTTCAGTGATTGCGGTGGCATCGACATCCATCTGTTTATGCGCGATTTTGACGTGGAAGTCGCAAGAGAACTGGTACTGGCTTGGACCGATGTTGGCGGGTTTGATCCTTGTAATAACCTATTGGTTCGGCGCTGAGTTGGGACAAAGAGAAGAGTTGTTCGTATTTCTATATCTCCCCTATTTTTTCACCCGGGCTTTTCGGATCCACTCTGTCGGTGTCGAGCCTCTACCCGCTATTGGTGCCGGAATTCTAGCCGGTGTTGGGACGCTTCTGAAGCCTCATTTTCTGTTGCCGGTTGTTGCAATAGAATTTGCATTTTATTTTCAGTTCGCCAGGGCGTTCAAAAGCGATTCGATGATCAAGCGACCAGAGGCGATCGCATTTTGCACTACTGCAGTGCTTCTCATGGTTATGTTGCTTATCTCGATTAGCTCGGCAAAGCCGAACGATCTAGAAAGGCAGATTTTTGACCTTCTGGTCTATTCTTACACTTCTCCTGTTTCATTGCTGGATCTGCTGACTATCAGATCTGTGAAAAATGCCTTCGTCGCGACAATCGTGACTACTGCGATAGCGGTGCTATTCCTGAGGCACCACCGCCTTGTCGCCCCCCTCATCGTGTGGATCGTTGCAACATACTTTATGTATCTGCTTCAAGCAAAAGGCTGGCGCTACCATCTTTTGCCGTTGATGTGCGGCGTGGCGATGATGTGGGGTTTGATGATCTACCTTGGTCTGCAAAGATGTTGCGCTTCCGAAAACATTTCAAGGTTGTTTGCTGGAGGCAAAGCGATTGTCGAGCCGGCCGAGCTACTTGGGAAAACCTACGGATTCGTTCAGCTGGTTATGATTGCCTGTATCTCGGTAGCGTGTTCGATCGGCGGGCGCCATCTGCTTGAGAGTAGGACCGCTGCAACTATCGAGAAGGATCTGATTCCGGTCGATAACTGGTTGGCAACATACACCCATCCTGGCGATACAATCGCTGTCATCAGCCCGGATGGGAGACGATTGGAAAATTTGTTGCTATCCCATGATCTCAAGGCTGGCTGGCGTTACAGTTGGGGTTATCCAATTAAATTTCTGTTGAGGGAAGAAGGCAAGCCGGATACCTCGAACCGACGAGCCGTAATCGATCAAAAGTGGCGGGATATTCTAAAGACCGTCGACGAAGATGTTCACACCCGAAAGCCACAGCTCATTCTTTTGGACCACAGATTGTCCGACAAACTGAAGGACCTGGGGCTTGAACGTTCAATTCTCGGAGGATTTGAATTTAAGTCTTCTTGCAGCATTCTGGATTCAAATCATGTCAAAGTGATCGATTATGATTTGTACGTTCGATCTTCGGATCGGTAGAACCAGGGGCATCGAGTATGGTGTCAAACTTCAATGACTAATGCCGATGAGACCAAGTAGTATGAGGAAGCTTCCAATTCGATGAGCGCTTCCGGAAAAACTATGAGCAAAGAGAAGCGAGTGTTCCCCTATCCACTCGAGACCGCTACCATCGGCTTCCTCCTTGCGCCGCACTATCTTTTTTTCTGGGGCTGGTTGAATACGGTTTGGGCAGTTATTGCTACCGTTGCGCTGAGCCTGATTTTATTGATGACCATTCGAGCCTTCAGAAAAGGCGACGAAGACCTGTCGGGCGGATACCTGCCGCTTCGGCCGAAATACGTGATAATTGCTTTGGTTGTTGCGATTGTCTGGTCTCTTCTTTCCGGGGCTGCAGGTATTGGACATCAGAATGGCGACTGGCGCAAACACAATGCTGTACTGAAGGAATTGGTCACTCATCCGTGGCCGGTTGGTTGGCCTCGAATAGACCAGGAAAGTGAAGTCGGCGACTATCGTCTGGTTTATTACCTGGGCTACTATCTAATTCCTGCTTCAATCGGTAAATTTGCCGGCTGGATGGCTGCGAACATTTCGCTACTACTGACCAACATCGTTGGCAGTTGGCTTGTTTTGTTATGGTTCGGCAGACTGGTCCAGGCGCGATCGGCCCGTACATTCTGTTTTATATCCGGCTTCTTTATACTTGCCAGCGGACTCGATATCGTAGGATGTGCGTCTCAAAATCATATGCCGAAGGACGTCATCTCCCACCTGGAAAGATGGGCGGGATCCTGGAGCTATCCATGTAACACGACACAACTGTTCTGGGCGCCTCAACACGCCCTCAGCGGTTGGCTGTGTACTTCCCTGGTGCTCAGTCAGTTTTTATTCAAGAGGCGCAGATTGCCACTGGTTCTACCACTGGTGGCAGCCCTAGTCTGGAGTCCCTTTATGGTTATAGGGTTGGCACCGCTTGTAGTGCACAATTTGATTCGGCTGCGTCCGCCCGATCTAAAGGAACAGGCGTGTTCCGCTGCACTGGCAATGCTATTGCTTGTAATTTTTGTCAGTTTCTATATGACTGCCCAGTACTCGATTCCGAAGGCTGTATATGCATTCTCTCTGGTTCCGAAAATGTTCCTCTTCTTCACGCTGGAAGTGGGACTCTATCTCTTGATTCTCTGGCACTTCTTGTGGTTACGCAATGACGATGCCACCTCACCTGATCGAGTCTTGATGGGCATGAGTGCCGTGGTTCTTTTCTTCATCTTATTTTTCAAAGTCGGTCATTACAATGACCTTTCCATGCGCTGCACGCTTCCATATATTTTTATCCTCTGGGTTATGGTGGCTCGGCGACTGATAACGACGCCGACAACGACGATCGATCGCTGCAACTACGTTTGTTTGTCGATTGTGGTTTTGATTAGTTGCATTACGCCACTGGTGGAGGTGGCACGATCGATTCTGCAATTTCGCATCCAAATGCCTAAAATTCAGAGGGTTCCACCAGTGTTCCGCTGCGACATCGATGAAGTCAACAGGCAGTACACCGGAAAGGTTACGGAGCAAGTGTTGTTTTACCGGTTGTTTGGAAAGGAAGCGGAATTGCCCGATGTACAGAAATAGCGATAGAGTATGATTGTGCTCCACGAATCGACCATAGAAGCATCTTCGCTATCAGCACATAAGGAATGTTAGACTCGGATCTGGAATACTTGGTGGTCGGCTCCGGTCTTACTGGTGCAACTGTTGCGAGAGTTTTGCGCGACAGAGGAAAGCGTGTCGCTGTTGTTGACAGGCGGGCTCAAGCTGGTGGCAATGTTGTCGATCGTAAGCACGAGTCTGGACTCACTTATCATGTTTATGGTCCGCACTACTTCCGCACCAACTCGGCTAAGGTCTGGGATTTCGTTAGGAGATTCAGTTCATTCACTGATTTCTACCCGACGATCAAGACTCTCGTCGATGGCAGAATCGAAGAATGGCCTTTGCACCGAGAGCAACTGATCCGTTTTGCAGGCGCCTCATGGACACCAGCTTTCCATGGCCGGCCTCACAATTTTGAGGAAGCGTGTCTGGCGAAGATGCCCCGGGTTGTTTTCGAAAAGTTTGTAAGAGGATACACGGAAAAACAGTGGGGAGTCCCTGCCGAGCAGCTTTCTACAAAGCTCGCTCAACGTCTGGTCATCCTCGAAGACGGCAAGAGTTTCGGACAGATGTTCAGACATTCCGTTCTTCCATCGGATGGTTACGGCGCGTTCATTGCAAAACTATTGGACGGAATTCCCGTGCTTCTCGACTTTGATTATTTGAAGCGCCGCCAAGAATGCCACCCTAAGATTTGCACGGTGTACAGTGGACCGATCGATGAGCTCTTCGATTTTGACCTGGGAAAGCTCCAGTATCGTGGACAGCGTCGAGAACATTCAGCTATTGCGGTTGCCGGTTTTCATCAACCTGCGGTTCAACTCAATGATCCATCGAAGTCTGTGGAGCATGTGAGAACCATCGAGTGGAAACATCTGAGCACTCAGAACAAAGTCGATGACATCACGCTCCTGTCTAGAGAGATTCCATACTTTCCCCTCGACCCCGAGCACTACGAGTATCCAATGCCAGACGGCAAAAACGCGCAGCTTTACTCGACTTATAGTGAAAGAGCCGCAAGCCTTGATCGATTCGTTGTTTGTGGTCGGCTTGGTGAGTATCGCTATCTTGATATGGATCAGGCAATTGCTCGCGCTCTTCTTTTGGCGGAGCGGTTATTGGCAGAGTGAAGTTGTCGTTCTAAATACTCAGTGAGCTTATCAGTTCGATCGCCAGTTCTATGCTTTTACTCAGTGATTGGCTGCCTTGTCCGCCCGAGCGTCTGCGAAAGTTGATCGGTATCCAATCGATTTCGTAATCCCTCTGGTAAAAGTATGACAGAAAAACATTGGAGAGAGAAAGATTGGTCGGCACCATCTGTGATACCTTGCTCAATGACTTATTATCCATGAGCCGATAGGGGCAGTTGGCATCTTCGATATACAGACCGGTTTTGACCAACATCAGTACTCGAAGCAGGCGAGAGCCAAGCACACGTAGCGCCCCGTCTTCACGAGTAGTCCTTACTCCCTGAATACAACAGTTGCTGCGCCGCCTGCGCCAGAACTCCTTGAAATAAACCGGGTCGCACTGTCCATCCGAATCGATTTGAAAGACCCACGGAGCATCAGTCACAATCGCCTTCCGATAACCGAAAAGACAAGTTGCTCCATGTCCCGAATTGGGTTTAGACTCCAAATTGATTTCCGGATTATCTCCGATGAGCGAACTAACGACCGCTCCCGTACTGTCGTTGGATCCATCATCGAGGACCAAAATTTTGAATTTTATCTCGTAAGACCGCAACTCTTTTATCCACTCGGCGAGTACCGCGCCAATAGATTCGGCTTCGTTATATACCGGCATGACGACCATCAGATCGAGTGCGTCCGCGTTCAACAATATCGAGTTCTCACAGCGTAGCTGGTTGAATTTTATACCAGGGATTCTTGTAATAGGAAGTCGATCTGACTTTGCGCTCCAACGCCTCGATGACTCCCTTCGAGAAGTCTACCCCTTCCAGCTTCTGTGCGTTGCGAAGTCCGCCGGGGCAGAACACGTTAATCTCAATCACTTTGTTGCCTATAAGGTCGAGGCCGACGAGGAACATTCCGTCCATAACGAGACGAGGACGAAGTGTATCGGCCACCGCCAGCATTTGTTCTGTAATTTCGGCCTTTGCAATGGTCCCGCCCACGTGAACATTGCTGCGTACATCGTCACTCTGACGAAGTCGCCTGAAAGCAGCATATTTGCCTTTGTATTTAAACGGTTCGCCATTCATCAGAAACAACCTGGTATCGCCCATAGCGGCTTCAGGAATATAGTCCTGAGCAATTATGTAACCCTCTTTGGATAGTGACTTAACTATCTGATTCAGGTTGGCAAAATCATTCTTGGGAACGAGAAAGACGCCTTTTCCCGCGGAGCCTTGAATCGGTTTGAGGATCATGTCGCCTTTTAAATGGCTGGCAAACTCTTTGATGTCATCCACATTTTGCGTGATAATCGTCTTTGGCCTAATCGACTCTGGGAAGAGCTGCAAATACATTTTGTTGATTGCTTTGTTTAACCCTTCCGGATCGTTGAGTACAATCACGCCCTCCTTACGAGCTATTCGGCCAAGTTGGATTCCCATTGTCTGAGCCCAGGAAAGATTGCCCTGCGCCAGTGAAGGATCGCTCCTCAGCATCAGTGCGTCTATGTCGGGCAGTTCCAGTTGTTCGGTAATGCCATCATTGAGTAGATCTTCAAAATATGAGATCGAGTCCTTGTATGTGCTCTTCGGCACTCGCGTCGCTGTGACGACTACCCTGTCGTCGCTCAAAATCGTAATGTCGGACGCGCTCATATGATAGATCGTGTGTCCTCGGCTGAGCGCACTCACGGCGAGACGATAGGTCGTGTAATTGGCCTTCTCGACGGTAAGATCAGTTACGAAAAATAGCAATCTCACGGAAATCAACCACGCTGCAACGACGACTAAAACCGTTCTAGCACGTCGTGGTCATTTTATTCCCAATGAGAACCAAGTCAGTGCGGTCAATGACCTGATTTCAGCTTAAATGTGTTCGCACCCTAAAAGGTACTGCGCATTTTGAATAGATCTGAGAAGGTCTCCCAGATTACAGAGAACTTGCCGCCAGAGGCCCCCTGTGTGAGTCGGGGCAGGTGGTCGATTGGAATTTCGACGACCTTGAAACCGGCGCGCTCGGAGCGAATGCAAAGCTCGGCATCGACGAAAGGTGTTTGCGAACGCAAATTGATTTTGTCGAGAATGGCACGACGGAAAAGTTTTATCGAGTTTACATCCTTATGTTTGTGACCATAGAGGACACGGAGCATGAAGTTGTAAACCAAGGATTGCATCTTGCGGCGAGGCGGGTCGTTGCGATTGACGCGCCAGCCGATAACGAAGTCGTGGGTCTTCAGACCTTGTGCCATAGCCAGAAGCTCTTTCGGCGCGTACTGATAATCTCCAGGCAGCGAGAAGACGAAGTCCTTCGAGCCGGAGAGATAGAGTTCTCGAATTGTCGCGCCGAAGCCTTTGTTGACCTCGTGGTTGAGTACTCTGACCTTCGGATTCTGCTTGGCTCGGGCTCGAATCACCTCGAGCGTGCCATCGCGGCTACCGTCGTTGCAGACAACAATCTCATAGTCTTCGCAAACTTCCGACAGCAAGCTCCCCGAGTCATCGATCAGTCGCCCGATCGTTTCTTCGTCGTTGTATGCCGGAATGATTAGCGTCACTGAGCTGAGCTGATTCATGCCGTGTGTGGTGCGAGACTGTTTATGAGTTGATTGCGACTTCATAGGGTTGTGTACCGGCATGGGGGTTAGACTCCATCTTTGGTTGGGCAAATGTGCGACTGCTGAAGAAGTCTTTTACTGACTCGATTACATAGTCGACCTGCTCATCAGTCAATTCCGGGAACATCGGAAGACTGACAATTCGTTTGCATACATATTCCGTGGCGGGCAAGGATCCTGGCTTGTAGTCCAGATAAGCATAAGCCTTCTGAAGATGCGCAGGTATCGGGTAGTGAATCAGAGCCTGAACCCCGCGGTCCATCAAGAACTCAATGAGCTCGTCTCTCTGATTGGTTTGAACAACATAGAGGTGATAAACGTGGTAGGAGGACTCCAACTCTTGGGGAGTTACGACGACATCCTTGAGACCTCTGGTGTAGCGCTCTGCTATTTCGCGGCGTCTCGTATTCCATTCGTGAACATAGGGGAGCTGAGCCGAGAGGATGGCTGCCTGAATTTCGTCCAGCCGACTGTTGATGCCCTCGGTATCATGATAGTAGCGCTTCGACTGCCCGTAGTTGCGCAGCATATTGAGCCGGTCATAGTTTTCGCGCGAGTTGGTAGAGACAGCGCCACCATCTCCAAAAGCTCCGATATTTTTGCTCGGATAATAGCTGAATGTGCCGAAATCACCGATGGTGCCGGCCATTCTGCCTTTGTAGAGGGCGCCGGTTGATTGAGCGCAGTCTTCAATAACTTTCAAATTGTGTTTTTGAGCGACTGCCATGATTGCGTCCATGTCAGCCATCTGACCATATAAATGGACTGGAATCACTGCCTTTGTCTTTTCCGAGATTTTCGACTCGAGATCGACTGCATCCATTGTGTAATTATTGACGTCGATGTCGACGAAAACCGGTTGTGCTCCAGTCATGCGTATGGCGCAGATAGTCGGTACAGCCGTATGTGCGACGACCAGAACCTCATCGCCCAGACCAACATCACAGGCCATTAGAGCCAGGTAGATGGCGTCGGTACCGTTAGCGCACCCCGAGACATAACCGTTGCCCAGGTATTCTTCAAACTCTTTTTCGAACTTCGTGAGCTCAGGACCGAGGATGAAATAGCCGCTGTCGAGCACCCGCTGCACGGCCGTGTCGATCTCTTTCTTGTACTCATGGTAGTGGGCTTTTAAATTTCCAAACGGTACTTTCATTCTGTTACTCCGCCTGCCTGCCGCTCATGAAAACAAAACTATAGAAGAAAAGGGTTGCCGGGTAATTAATGACTACTCAGGACAACCCTCCAAAATGCCTCTTTCCTCAACCCTGTTAGGGCCGCCGGGACTGCAACATATTGAAGCTGCGTTAATCGCCTGAAATAGCGCATGGTAGAATCATGCTTCATTTTACTGGCGCCCCGACACTGCGCCACACGACAAGAAAACCGCAATTCGACCGCATTTTGGTTAACCACATTTAAACATGACTAAGAATCTAGATTCCTGCTTCAAGGGCAAGTCCGCACTCGTGACCGGCGGGATGGGCTTTATCGGCTCTAATCTTGCCATTCGCCTGGCTCGCGCCGGAGCGAGGGTGACGGTACTCGACTCGATGATCACCGATTACGGCGGTAATGAATTCAATGTCAGTCCGGTCGAAGATCAGATTCGTATCAACTATTGCGACATTCGAGATGAGAATGCAGTCAATTATCTGGTACGCGACCAGGACTATGTTTTCCACCTGGCTGGTCAGGTCTGCCATCTGATGAGCTTGACCAATCCCTTTCCTGATATTGCGATCAACATCACCGGGACCGCTATCGTCATGGAAGCGCTCCGAAAGTACAATCCAGAAGCGATCGTCGTATACACAGGTACTCGCGGACAGTATGGATCTGCAGTGTCATTCCCCGTGAATGAAGAAGCTCCGACCAATCCGAAAGGTATCTATGAGATATCTAACCTGACCGCAGAGAAAATCATTAAGGTCTATAACGATGTTCACCAGATTCGCTCGGTACTTTTGCGCTTGAGCAATATTTATGGTCCACGCTCTCAGATGAAACATTCGCGCTTTGGCGTCTGCAACTGGTTCATCCGACTGGCTATGGATAACGACATGATTCAAGTATTCGGAGACGGAAGCATCCTGCGCGACTTCTGCTACGTGGATGATACGGTCGAAGCCATTCTAAAAAGTGCTGTTACGGATGAAGCCTACGGCGAGATTTTTAACGTTGGTTCCGATATACCGGTGAGCTTCCTTGAATTGGTCGAGACCATTATCTCGGTTGCAAAACGTGGCTCTTGGAAGTTTGCAGAATTTTCACCGGAGCGTAAGGCTCAGGAACCAGGAGATTTCTATTCCGATATCTCGAAGATTGAGCGCATCGTAGGATGGCGTCCCACAACAACCTTAGAAGAAGGTGTCGGAAAGACGATTGAGTTCTACGATAAGCATCGCGATCATTACTGGCAAGCAAATGCGAAAGGTACTCCCGCATCGGAGCCCCAAAAGCTCAGTCTGGGTAAAAATTAGTGTGATTCACGATCTTCTGAATCAATTTCCTCGCGTTGAGTTAGTTAGCCTAGATACGACCCCGATACAAGAGCTGAAGCGATTCTCGGAAGCTCTCGCTGGACCGCGTATTTTTATCAAGCGCGACGATGACAGGATTGGCCGGTGGCGGAAACAAAACGAGAAAGCTCGAGTTCTTGATTGGTGATGCGCTCGCCAAAGGCGCCGATTGTATAGTCACTGCAGGTGCGATTCAATCCAATCATTGCCGACAGACCGCTGCTGCTTCTGCTAAGTATGGGCTCGAATGTCATTTAGTATTTGGTGCTGCTTCGATTCCAGAAGCGCCAGTGGCAAACTTTTTTGTCGACCACTTGCTCGGAGCGAAATTTCACTGGACAGAAAGAAGCCTCCGCAATCAGAAGATGGAGTCTGTTGCAGAGGAACTCCGAGCGGCGGGTAAGGCACCATATATAATACCGGTAGGCGGTTCCAATCATGTGGGTGCGTTAGGCTATGTGCAGGCTTTTTCTGAGATGAAAATGCAGTTGGAGGAGATGAAACTGTCTATAGACCATCTCATTTTCGCGACTAGCTCCGGCGGAACGCAGGCCGGATTGGCAGTCGGTAACAAGATTAGTCCGTTTTCCGGTTCTATAACTGGCATCAGTATCGATCAAGTTCCTGACGATCAAACCGATGAAAAGTATGTTGCCTTTGTCGTTGATATTGCTCAAGCCGCAGGCAAAATGCTTGGATTGACAGCATCGATTTCAGCTTCCGACATCGCTATCGATTACAACTATCTAGGCGATGGTTATGGTCGTCGGAGACCTCGAGCGCGAGGCTATTCGACTGCTTGCCTCCACGGAAGGCATCCTGGTTGGCCCAGTGTATACCGGTCGAGCTCTTGGTGCACTGATCGACTATGTTAGAACGGGACGCTTATCGCAATCGGAAAGTGTACTCTTTCTGCATACCGGAGATGATATTGCTCTGCACGCGCATGTCGATGATTTGATTAATCAATAGGCAGGAACGAATTGTTGTTTCGAAGAACTCAGAACCACAGACTGGGACCGCCGGCGTCGAGCAAGTTCGACTAATGTCCGAGACTAAGGGAACTCCAAAACGCGTTCACTAATCGCCTTTTCTGCCACCGCCAGAATGCAGATGCGAACGCAAGCGTTTGAACAAATTGTGGGTTCGAAAACTAGCGTGCTTGCTTGGCGTGTTCTGCAGCGAATAGAATGAGCTCAAGTAGGCTTGCAGTAATACGTTCGCGAGACATCGGCATCATGAATTTCCCATTCAGAATCTCCTGGGAGATCATAAAATTGACCAGCGCACCATGTATGATTCGCGCCAGTGCTTCCGGATCCGAAAAGCGAAGGTTTGGATTTTCCCTGATGTAGTATGCAAGGCTGTCTACGCCAGGTCGAACCAGGCGGCTGAGATACGTCTCCGACAATTCCGGAAATCTGGCTGATTCTGCAATAATCACTCTGATCAGACCGACATATTCGGGGTCGTCCATTCGTTGCAGTGCAATTTGGGTCAGGATGCGAAAGAAGACAGGTGGCTCCTGCGCCATCAGCTCTGCCCCCATTCCTGCACTGACAAAACGATCCATTAATCGATCGATCAGGGCGGAAAAAAGGCTCTCTTTGTCTTTGAAGTAGGTGTACACGGTTTGCTTCGCGACGCCGCCTTCCTGCGCGATCGTGTCCATATTGGCGGCGTAGCCATAAGTCAGAAATGCTCTCATGGCGCCTGCGAGGATTTTTTCGCGCTGCTTGCTTTGTCGTTGCTCTGACGTAATTGATTGCATGGTAATACAATCATACTGCATAGTCTAGATTTCGGAAACGCTCAATTCAACGGTGTTGAGCCTCAGGCATGCAATTTAATCAAGCCTTGAAACCAATCTTTCCAAATCGATTCCGTTCCCTCACCAATTGCGCCAATATGAAAGCCATTGTGAATCTTGTAGTAGGTTTTTGGTCCACGCCAACGCCTTACTATTTCGTCTGAATTAGACACCGCGATGATTGGATCATTGTCTCCGTGAACGACGAGAAGCGGGACCGATTTGCATTCGACAAGTCTTTCGCACCCAATGTCAGGCTTTGGGAAAGTGATGTCTGGATATAGTTTCAGATAAGGCAAAAAGTCTTTTGCTACCTGACTTATTTTTAGATATGGGCTGATTAAAATCACACCAGCGCATGGCTGACTCGCTGCGATTTCACCAGCGGCGCCTGTACCCAGAGAAATGCCGCAATGGACGATTCGCTCAGGAAGGACTCCCAGATTTTTCCTCAGATACCAATAGCAGGCATCAGCATCGCGAACCAGCGCTTCATTCGATGGATTTCCATCGCTCAAGCCAAATCCTTCGTAGTCGTATAGCAAAACCGACGCTCCGCATTGAGCGAGAACTTCGGCACTGGATCTGAAAAACGCCACATTCTGGCCCTGCCCATGGTGCATCAAAACCGTGACTTGCGCGTTCTTCGCCTGGAACAGCCAGGCGTGCAGTTTTCGATTTTTTGAAACTGGGACGAAGACATCTTCGTGCTTGATTTTGGACTTTTCTGAGTAGGTCGCCGGATTGTATTTCTCCGGGAAGAACTCCAATCGAGCGGCGACTACCGGCGGCGACAATGCGATGTACAAACTGACAAGGAAGAATACCGATAGATTAATCAACTTTCTAACTTTGGTCGGTCTCTTTTCCGAATGAGTTTTTTGTGACGTAGGAACCATGATCTCTCCTATCGGTGATCGATGCCTCTTCGATTCTCTATGATCGGCGGCCCTCAATCTTTATCCTCACAAACAGTTAGCCGACTGTTTGCCTGTCTGAAAATGCTTTACTGAAAGCAACGGACGAAGGTGAAAGCCAGTCTCGAAATGGAACTGGTTTTTCGAACGCAACGGTCAAAGTTAGCAGCCAGGCTCGTGATGAAAACCTGAATGTGGTTATTGCCAGTTAAATAAAAGTCCAAAAAGCAGAATGATGGTCTCTCCGTAAGACCATCATCCCACCTTTTCCGATCGCAGTGTGTCAGCAGGTAAACCTTAAGTTAGAAGCTCCCTAGTGGAGTTGCCTGCAACGTGGCACCAGGCAAAGTGCCGGCAAACGCAGCTAAATGTCGAGAGTCATTGACGCTGGACAGCTTGTCTGCCACCTTTATTTTCGCGCTTGCCCATCCACGGCTCAGACTGTTGGACAGGAGCTCGTTGAAGTCAATTGCTTTTTCTGTCGTTTGAGACACCAGTACGTTTTCTTTCCACGAGACTGGGTCCACTTTCTTCTGATAAGCCAGTGAAATCAGATCGAGGGCGTTGCGCTCTGTAATTGTGTACGAGGCATAGAGTCGAGCTGGTAAATTCACTGTTCTGGCATCGAATTGATGCTTCCGGATTCGGTCACTTAAGAACACTAGTAAGTGACCTGGTTTTCGATTGACTGCTCGCATCAGTTCGATAACTTCCGAGAAGGTCACGTAACCCTGGTCGAGTAGAACTAGTGCGTGCATTGCAGCGGCCAATAAGTCGAGGGTGATGACGTTGTGCTCTACCGCTACTTGAATCCAAGATGCTTTCGTATTGCTCGCTTTCTCCTTTAATTCGTTGATTTGAAACTCGTGCAAGACCTCTGCCGTTGATAGAATCTCGGTTAGCCAACAATCGAGTGCGCTTGTCTCATCGACCATCGCGAAGGCTTCCATCGCCTCGTGAGTGGACACGTTTGTTGAAATCGCGTAACGAAGAACCATGCGCCCCACGCTTGGTGGCAGTCCGTTTCGAATTAGCTGTTGTACTGCGATAGCCTTTTCTATCGCCTTTGAGTTGACCGTTCCGGATAATAACAAAACTACTCCTAAGGGCAGTTTTACAGATTTTGCATATGTCAGATTAGCTGCTAATTTCCTTTCGGATACCAGACCGGTGCTGACTAACAGGCGACCTAGCTTTGCTTCTGAATCTGTCATTGATTGCGTGCTGTCGAAACGACAGTCGCGGTTGGGTTTGCCGTTTGGAGAACCAAAGGACTTCAGAGTATTGGTTGTCACTGCCATGTCTCTGCTATTTGTCCTTGTTCATAATTAAATGCCAATGCTAATCGAACTGACCGCAAGATGAATTTGATCGAACGATACAGTCCGAATCCCGTGGCGCCAGCCAAGAGACCGATGGTGGGTGCTGTCGCGACACAACTATCTTTGCAAAAGGCTCCGGCAAGTGTCATGGCCAGGAATGGAATTATGAAAGCCATGACTTGGTAATTTTTACAACCGTTGCCAGCGCATTCTCGATTAGTTGTTTTCGATGAATGACTCATTTGCAATTTAGATAACCTCGTATCTTGCAGCAACCTCACGCTAATAATCATACTGCTTAGTCTAAAAATGTCAAGCGGAAATTTTATGCCCATTTTGGAGCATTTCGGGCTTTTTTCGATTCGTATTAGTAAGGATATTTCGAGAGGGAGACTAATTAGTCTAGCTGTGAGAACCAGTCAAATCCTGACGGCACGTTTTAATTGTCTGGTCTATATCCATATATGGTTAAGGCGCTCTGGAATCGTGAACGCTTTATCTCTGAATGAATCAGGTAAAGGCAATTCAAATGGACGAGCAAGTCAATTCTCCTAAGCCGACTGAGAGCCTCTGGCGAAAGCTCTATGGACCGTCGCAAGAGGAGGTTTGGCGCTTATTAAGCGATGAAGTCAAAGGAACCTATACTAGCGATTGGGTCTTAGGAAAAAAAGTTGAGGTCCATCATGGTCCGTGGGTGATCACGCTGGACACTTACGTTGTTAATAATGGTCAAAACTTGATGGAATTCACCCGCATGCGCGCACCATTTGTCAATCGTAGAAACTTTCGATTTACGATCGCGAATTCTGACTTATGGAGAACCCTTTTAGTGAAGATCGGCATGATGCAGGATGTCAAAATCGGTATCGACTACTTCGATCGCAAATACACAATCGAGACGAACAGTGAGCCGCTTGTGAAAGAGTTACTCGCATCAAAAGCTGTTCGGGACCACCTAGAGGCCCAGGCGCAAATCGTATTGACAGTAAAAGACAATGAAGGATTTTTAGGCGCACCGTTTCCAAAGAACGTGACTGCGCTACATTTCGCGGTTCTTGGACTAATCAATGATCAGCGCAGGTTGCGTCTTCTCTTTGATTTGTTTTGTCGCACACTTGAGAGATTATGCGATATGGGCGTCGTCCCGCCGGACGACCCGGTTGTGAGACTTTGAGTTTTCGTTCGATGACATCGATTGAAGGAGATTGTGTTCAGTGTTTAATCGAATAATCAACCTGACCCGAAGCCGGGACCGGTCGTGAATCGGAACAAGATACCCGATCCCGTTCCGATGCCTCGTCCGATGAATTCATTTGTTTGTCAAGGTTATGGTTAATGCCAACAGTGGTCGGCTACAAGGGTTGTAGCAGGCAGTTCGTCGCGATGATAGAGAAGCGGGCCTGCTTGACTCTAAAAAATTCAAACCGCTGCTCCGAGTGCTCAGTAATACCTTTTTCGCAGGTATCGAATCTCGTCGACCATCTCGGCACCAGCCATCTTCTCGAGTTTCAGCATAAATTCGTTGTCCGAGTCCATTCCTATCGCTAAAATTTTGTGCTGGAAATCGGAGTTTTTTTCGCGAGGACGAAGTGCATGCGCTTGAAGAAGCAGTTCTCGTACTCTTTCGCGATCTGTCTTGATATCAAGGTTTCCGGCGAGTGCTAAGCGAGAGCTGAAGCGGTGAGATCGAATCCCTTCGGGATTTTGCATGCTCGCCAAATCGACTAGCTGACTTTCAATCGCCTGAATCTCGGACTTTGTCAAAGTGCCGGAAAGTATTGTCCTGTTTAACATCTCGATGTGCTGCTTTACCTTGTTCTTTCCTTCGGGAGTCTCCATGCGATCCCATTCGGCGACTGTCCTCTCAGAAGCCTTCTCAAAAAATAAATTTCCGTCGGCAGCAAGGTCTGTCATCCAGCTTGGCCAGCCTAATTTTAGGGCGAGCGCGCGGTTGGCCAAGTTTAGGATGTCATCGTTCAACTGCTTCTTATGATCAGCGTCCAGGTTGTTTGCAGCTCCTGTATCAATAAGGCGTTCTCGCTGAATTGGATCACGAAGACTGGCAATTTGATCTGGCGGAAGAGCCGAAATTATTTTGCCTGCGGTCATTTGTGCTCTTCGACTCTGCTCTGGATTGGAACTAATACTCGCGTCAAGCAACTGAGGCAGGGCCGCGGCACCGATCAACACCAACTTATGTTCTGCGTCAGTTCTTTTTCTGTAATCCTTGTGTTTCAGCTCCTCAATCAGCGTTGCAATCTCTTTCTTCTGGTCCAGTGGCTGTTCGACCGCATCAGTGCTAGCCGCTTCCCGTCTTCCGCACACTGAGCTCTCATAGCAGCCATCATCGATCGGAAGAGCTCTCGCTGAGGAAAAAATAGACGGCAAAATCTTGTCACCGAGTTGTAACTCCCGGCCACTTAGGTATGTACTGGACCAATCTACACTATTGTTCTCCTCGATCATCTCGTATGTTTTTTCAACTTTTGGTAGAAATTCGAAACTCATTAGATTCCTCCGTGTTTGCCTGCTCAGGCTAGAAGTTCGGACGCTATTCATGCCACTGCAGGCGAGCAAAAGATCAGGTTACAATTTGCCCCGTAACATATGTGTGACGTTCCGGCGTCCGTCAAAATTGAGTCGCTTTGAGACTGTCCTATCACGCCGGTTTAACGCAGCGGTTCGTCACTGCGCGATTTTTAGCATAGCCGACAACTCCGTCGCCAATTTTAGACGATTGTGCTGTCGAGATTTCTTGTTATCTATCCAAACAAGCTTGCGAATGCGCTTGAGCACACTTCGACAGTTTTCTCGATGTCTTCTTCGGTATGTGCCAGAGAGAGGCATGCTGCGTCGACGGCGCTTGGCGGGAGCATTATGCCGCTAGCCAGAATTTTGTGGAAGAAACTCGCGAAGAGTTCGTTGTCGATTGACTTGCTGTCTTCAAAGTTCCTGATTGGATGCGGCGCGAAGATGATTGCGAACATGGAGCCTACGCGTTGAAGTTGAACTGGAATTGACTTCCCGTTTTTCTGATTAATCTTATCGATTGATTTTTCTAAACCTTCGAAGAGCATGGCACCGCGCGTTTCGAGAGTTTCGTAAACCCTGGGTTGGGACAGTGAATCTAGAATCGCGTTAGCACCGGCCATGGTGACAGGGTTCCCGCTGAAGGTTCCTGCCTGATACACGTCGCCTAGTGGCATGAGTTTTTGCATGATGGTTTTCTTGCCGCCATATGCACCTATAGGCATGCCGCCGCCGAGAGCTTTTCCGAAGCAAGTTATATCCGGGTCGATGCCAAAAAGACTTTGCGCGCCACCAAAGGCGACGCGAAATCCGGTCAGAACCTCGTCAAAAATCAGCAATACTTGATGCTTCTGTGTCAGTTCTCGGACTCCGCTAAGGAAGCCCGGATCCTCCGCTATTACTCCCATCGATCCAGCGATCGGCTCGATGATGACGGCTGCGATCTTCCCTTTGTTATCGGAGAGACACTTCTCCAGTGCAGGGAGGTCGTTGAATGGGGTTAAGACTGTGTTTTGGCAAAACTGGTCTGGAATACCAGAGCTGTGTTTATGAGTACTCGAGGCTAATACCGAATCGCTGTGTCCGTGATAACCGCCTTCGAACATGACTATCATGTCTCTGCCTGTATATCCTCTCGCCAGGCGGAGTGCGCTCATTACTGCTTCGGTGCCCGAATTTACGAAGCGCACCATTTCGATTGATGGAATGGCCGCCACCAATTTTCGTGCGAGGTCCAGCTCCAGCTTGTGCGGCGCGCCGAACATCGGACCGTCGCTGATTACGCGCTTTATGGCTTCCACTACGGGGGCATAGCTGTGACCGAGTATCGCCGGACCCCATGCACCTACGTAGTCGATGTATTGATTTTGGTCGGCATCAAAAACTTTACTGCCGCTTCCGCGATCGATAAAAATCGCGTGTCCGCCGACCTCATGGTAGGAGCGAAACGGGCTATTGACGCCCCCAGGAATCAGTTGCTCGATCTCTCGAGAAAGGTTCTGCGATTTTGGAGTTTTCAGGTTGTGCGTTGTAAGTGTGTTCATGTTTTTTATGACTGTTTAAGGCTCCACCGAAGCATCTATCCTGATATCGCCTTTCTTCAGCTGTTTAACCGGGATAGCATAGTAATTGTCAGCGCCACCATTTGTCGTGGCGATTGTATTGTCACCTTTGGTCATTTTGATTATGTCAGGTGTTCGGTTGACTATTCTGATTGCGACCGGCTGTTTGGTGCCCTGTACTTTAACTACTATGCGTGTGAGCGCGCCTTTAGTCTTCTTCAGGTCCGGCTGGACGACCTCTGCTTTTACGAAATCGAAATTAACCGAATTGCTCTTTAGCGAATTGCTGTTGATGGTAACTGAATGGGTTCCTGGTACCAATTTTGGTGGCATGAGCACGCGCAGCTGCACGGGTGACGCGGCGAGTACCTTGGATTCTAACTCGCCGTCTATGAGTATGCGATTTTTTTCAGCGAGACCATCGAAGTCGTGACCATCAATAACGAGAATCCCTCCATTGGCTATCAGCGGTGACATTTTGTCTATTCTTGGCGGCTTCTGACCGGTCGTGTCATCGAGCGGCTGGAGGATGTCCACCACTACGGGACTGAGTTCTGGCCTCTCAGTAAGTGAGATGTGAAGAGTGCGTCCCGGATTCATATCATCTGGGATCAGATATAGGGCTTGCCCACCAGTGTCGGTACTTACAGTCGCTCCATTGATGCTGAGCTCTACCGAGTGTTCCGGCTGCTTGTCGTTGGCGAGGACGCTCACAGTGAGATACTTTCCTGCGATTGCCCTATCGGGTACAAGCACATTGGCACTCAGGCTGGGTGAGCGTGGCGCCGAGTTGATAGCCGGACTCTCCCACGTCCGTGAGCTGGCAGACGCTGGTGCAGGTGATAACGTTGTACCAGGCTGGGACATTGCGATTCTGTCAGAATCCAGCGTTTTCGCCCTAGCCGGCTGAGCAGGCGTGAAGAGCTCCCGCGGGCTGGCAGGCGGAGTGGTACTCGGACTACTATCGATCGCGGCTGGAGACGTCGCGTTGGTGACCAGGTGTGCCCCTGTGCTATCTTGCGGTCTATCCGTCTGGGTGGAACCAGAGGTGCCGCCGTCTCGCGACCAGTCATCGCGCCAGGACGGGGCGCTCGGTTGAGGCTCGGTGGCGACTGTGGTGCGTACGCTGCCGCTGTCATCGTATTGCGGTTCATCCGCCTCGTCTGCGATCGAAATGCGCGAGCCTTCCGTGCTGTACGCTTTTTCTACTTGCTTGTTATCCGGTTTCGTCTGATTGCCGCTCAGTTTTTTTGCGCGTTTTTCAATTGCCTCTTTGAACTTATTTCTCAGACTGAAGTCCTCTGCGTTCTTCGGGTCATTCGCTAGCCATTTGTCGTCGGTTTCTTCGATTCTCCCGCTAGGAGTTCCTTTGGAAACGACTTCTATTGCCTGTTTTCTGCTCGAAGTGGCACTCGTGAACATTTCCGGTCTGATTCCGGCTGCGTCTGTGGCACGGTCAGCTTTGGTTGGCGGCTCAGAAGACCGTGCAGATTCTGTTGCTGTCGACTCGTGACCTTTGGTAGCTTCTGTCGATTGAGGTTCGTTAGTTCTGGCTGACGCTACTGTCGTCTGATTTAAGTCACTTGCTAATTCTGTCGATTGAGGTTCGTTAGTTCTGCCTGACGCTACTGTCGTCTGATTGTGGTCATTTGCTGACGATGTCGATTGAGGTTCGTTAGTTCTGCCTGACGCTGCCTTCGTCTGATTGTTGTCATTTGCTGACGATGTCGATTGAGGTTCGTTAGTTCTGACTGACGCTGCCTTCGTCTGATTGTGGTCATTTGCGGATGCTGTCGATTTCGGATCGTTAGCTGTGACGGACGCTATCGTCGTCGGATTGTGGGAATCGCCTGATTGTGTTGAATTCAGTTCGTTTGTTTTCACGGACGCTACGGTCGTCGGATCGTGCACTTTAGCGGACTCTGCTGTCTTGAGTCGTTCCTCGAAAACGGTGTAGGGCTGAGTGGTTTTGTCAGTACCGGAAGTCGCGGCGGTCTCGTTCGCAGACGAGTCCCGTGAGACTTCGGCAGGCGAGGTCTCCTCCGGTCCCAACGCATCTCTCAGCGCCGTGGCTTCGTCGCCCTGGGCAGGCGGCTCTCTGCGGGTCTCGTGCTCCCCGTCATCGCCGTCCTCGATATCACGCTCTCCATCCACCTCACGCGCCCCGACTTCGTCGCCTGCCACGCCCTGGCGACTGCCGCGTTGGACCTCTGCGCCGCCACCCGGCTGAACTGCGATCCGGCTTTTGTCTGATTCTGAGCTGGTGTCGTTGGCGGTGCTCTGCTTCAAGCCATTAAGCGCGGCCTCGGCCCGATACTTGGCCAGCATCTCTCGCTCTTGTTGAGCCTGATAGACGGCGAGTGCAGCGATATACTCGAGCCCGCGTCTAGTTATTACCGATTCAAGAATTACTGCGGATTTTTTTTTAACATCGCTGTTTTTGTCGGTTTGTTGCTCACCCGCGGATGATTTGTCATGCGATTCGTCATCGTCGTCATTCTCTTTATGACTAGAGCCAGCTGCATCTACACTAATCGCAGCCACAGATCCGATCCAGTAGGTCACATCAGATTGACTTTGAATGTCGAATCCACTCTTAACTGGAGAACGTCCTTTCACTACGACGATAAACTCGCCCACTGTCTTTCCGTTAGAGAGGGTCTTGTCCTTGCATTCTCCAGCGATGGTGACGTTGACCAGCCCATTGATGCGCTTCGCCCAGACTGTCGCTACGGAGCCTCTGAGGTTATCGGAGACTCGGACATCGCCCGACGCCCATGCCTCTGTAGTCATGGAGCTTTTCTCGTCGTTTTGTTTGCCTTTCTCCAGAATGCGATTTACTCTCAGTCCGCCCGCGCCAAGTGCCTTGTCCAGAATACCTTTGGCAAGGCCTACGATTAACTTATCATCGTCTGTTTCCACACCTTTATCATCGTCGGCTTCGATCAATGTCTTCGATATATCCTGAAGTACGCTGACCAGTGCAGTGTCAGGCAAAAGCACGGGTGCTCCGGAGTTCTGGTATGTCACCTTCGACCCCGCGGGTGGTGGCTGGTCTATGGCGGTGCTTTGGGCCGGCGACTTGCCGGTCGGTTGTGCATTCCCTTTTGGAACCTCAGCCTCTTCTTCATCGCTCTCTTTGCTGAATAGTCCTTTTCTCTTCTTTTCTTTCGCGACTTTTTTTTCGTCCTGAGCCCTCTGTTTTTCTGCCTTCTTCTTTGCCTCTATGTCGGCCTTCGCTTTATTCTTGATCTCGGCCGCTGCCTCTTTCTCGGCCTTGGCTTTATTCTTGATCTCGACTGCTGCCTCTTTCTCGGCGTTCGCTTTGTTTTGGTTATCGGTGGCTGCTTCTTTGTCGGCCTTTGCTTTGCTCTCGGCAGCGGACTTTTTCTCCGCTTCTTTTCTCGCCTTTTCCTCAGCTTTTTTGGTCTTGTCGGCTTCTTTCTTTGCTTTTTCCCGCTCGGCTTTTTCTCCGGCAGCTGTTCCTTTGTCTTGCTTACTTACAGGTTCTTTCTTTTGCGGGCTGTCCTTCTTGCCGGTAGCCGTTTTTTCTTCTTCTTTCTTCTTCTCCGGCTTATCCGCATTTTTCTTTGCGGCGTCTTCCGATTTAGAATCTTCCGCAATCAACTGTTGTTGTTTGTTATTTCTGAATTTAGGCGTCCATGCAGCCGAGGGCGATGCCAGCGGCGAAAGCAAGATGGTCAGTGCTGTTGCAAGGGCGAAGCCTTTTGCTAATCCTTTTGCTAATCCTTTCTCTACGGTGATTTGCGGTTTTTTAGATCTTGACTTCATGTAAAGCCGCTCCTTGCTATGCAAGCGTCGCAAAAGTTGGTTTGATTCTACTTTAATGTGCCTTTGGCGTCACTAGCCCACATGCAATTTTATCGAACGCAACTGGCGTGACGCGACATGTCAAGTGCTGTTTTGACCGCAAATCCAGCCATTCCAGTGATGTCGCATTTAGTATCATGCGCTGGGCTTATTGCTGTGGTGTCACCATGCGAGTATCGGTTATCAGCCAGGCACCTCGAATCTTTTCGATGGTGTAGACGACGTTGTATGCCATAACTTTGTCTTTCACCGGCTTCATCGTGTCAGCGCTCATTAGCTGTTGGCGCTCTTTGATAAAGGTTTCGACCTCATACTTATTACCGGGAGTGACCTCTTTGTAGGCTTGAACCTGGAGCTGGATAGGCGTCATCTCGTAATACTGCTTGGTATCCATAAGCCAAGTGATTGCTCGATTCTGCATCGCCAGCGCCTTGCCGCCCAAAATATTGGTGAGGCTGGACGACTGTCGATTCTTTACGGCTGAGCGTTTCACCTTCTGCCAGGAAATGACTAAATTCGCGAACTGCCTGTGCAAGATGTCGTTTGGTTTCGAAGAAACCGCAGGCGTTGTTTTGGTGGTGGCAGTCGTGGTGGCGGGCGGTTTGGTCGTTGGGGGTGTCGAGAGCGCCGTCTTCGGCTGTTCTGGCGGGGACCAGACGCTGAAGGACGTGTCTGCCTTCGTCGGGTTGGTCGGGACGGTAGGAACTGCAGCGATCAGTGGCTTTTGATTGTCCAAGCCAATCAAGTAGCTGACGTTTCCCGGCACTGTAGAGTCCTGAGCCGGCTTTTTCTGGATTCGAACCTTGTATGTGCCAGCCTTGAGATTGAGGTGCTCTTCAGAGCCACTGACCAGTTTTTCTTGCTCTTTCAACAGAGCTGAGTTGAAGTCTGCGATCTTGCCGGGAGGCGCTCCAACGGCTTCGAGCAGAAAGTCGGTAGTCATTTGCAGGGCTAATATCTGGCTTGGTTTTGCTGCTTGATTGACGAGAAGGAGCTCAGCATGAGTCACTTCTTCTCCGGAGAGGCTGACTTTGATCTGATTTTTCGATTCATCGACCAGGACATCGCCTTTGTCTTTGTCTTGCGAGAATGGTCCAACGCCGGGCCAGCCACCCGATTTGACCAGATCACTGTTGGTTAGCGTGTTGAATGAACAGAGCGCTTGCGAGTCGCCAGTGGCGGTACTGCCTCCAGCGACGCTGTCTGTATTTTCTGGTTTGGCAGACGCGGACGCGGAGGAATCAATCGACGATGCCGGGTTTGTTGCCGGAGAACTTGTTACTGACGATGCCGGGGCGCTCGTTGCGGATGCGGGAGAACTTGCTCGAGACGATGCCGATGCTGTGGAACCGGTCGAGGATGGGGCAGTCGTCTCAACCGGAGACCTGTCGCTGACCGCGGATGTCGCCCCGCCAGATGGAGGTTGAGTGTTTGAGATAGGTTCTTGAGCTTTTGATTCCGGGGTTGTCTCGGTCGAGGTCTTAGCAGTTTCGGGTGTCGGCGCCGATGTCGCAGCCGGGGGCGTTGTTTCGGAACTGTTCCATCCAGAAGATTCCTGGGTTGCTGCCGGTGTTTTGACCGGGTCTGTCGACTTCGCCAGATCCGCCTCCTGTTGAGTGTCTGATTCCGCCGGCTTTTTCGCCTTTGTTTTCTTGGAACTCTTAGACTTCGATTTCTTCTGATTTTTGCCGGCGTCTGTCGCTGACATCGAATCTTGCTGTTCCTGCCACATCTCTTGCATGGAGCCATCTTGCTCCTGCGCTGCGACGATAGAAAGAGTGCTGGCCAGGGCGAGCATCAGCGAACCTATTTTCGCCGCAAAATTGGAGCGCTCTCGTGAAAAATCTTTCACAGTTCACCACATTATTTCGAATAGAGACAGCTATATATCATATCGCGATCCATCACGACCTTTTAGCTGTTTATGCGAAAGTAACAAAGTTGGAGGGAAACAGTTGACCGCCTCTCGGTGGGGCTCGACGCGGAAGAGCGATATCGCTTGTTTGATTTCGACCTTCCAAAATTGAGCAAAGTATCGATTTCTCCTGGAAAAATGATAATCCTCCGCTGATTATTCGAGCCGAGCGCTCCGGCACACACTGATACGGCTTCGAGCATTCAGTCAGGAGTTGGTCAGATCCGTTCTGTATAACTAGGGTCAACTAGAAGAAAGCATGAAGCGCGTCAAACTTTTCTTCTCTCCATTCCGTTAGACGCGTTTTGCTATCTTCCAGTCGGTCAAAAATCGCACACCGCATCTTAGTATTGGCAGTGGTACCAAAGTATGGTATCGCTGCCAATACTGCGTTTTGTACCTGATTTTCTTGAAAGCCTGTTGGTGTAGCGTTAAGTGTGTGGATGCGTCAAAAACATTTTCGTAATCAATAACAATATTCGAACAAAATGAATTTGTAATCACTAGAAAAATAACAAAGCCTTGAATGAGATGAGGACGTGCACAAAGCCGTATGGAAAGCAACGATGCGAAATGTTGAGTCTTCATCAACGAAATCAGTTTTGTAAAAATATTGACAAAATTTAGCCGAAAAAACTGTGAGTTGTCACACTGATGCAGACGTTTTTACGTATGACTAGAATCGCATAACTTGGCTAATCTGGCTGTATTCGCACATGTTCGTCGACTAGTCGACAGATGACCATCCTACCACCCTCATAGGACTTGCGACCTCACGTTCTTTTATAAGGAGAAATTTTCATGGCAAATCCAGAACTACCTCAAATCGCTGAAGCCGTTAAGGGTGGTGCTTCACCGCCGGTTGCCGATCCGTTTCACGATCAACTAAATGATATGTGTGACGAGCAAATTGCAAAACACAAAATAAAGCCGGCCCCGCAAGGCGATCCTCTTGAAGGCATTGGTAACGCCCTTCTCGGTGAGCCGCTGGAGCAGTTTAAACCACAATTAAAACCGGAAGAGATGAAGAAAATTCCTTTCGAGACTGTTTATAACAATCAACTTACACCAGGTACATCGAGAAATCTAATAAGCGGAGACACTCTCGACATCACCAGGCAGGGCTCTCAAATTCTCGTGATGCCGGACCGAGGCCGATTGTACATCTCACCATCCACCGGCGAGGCAGTTTTCGAGCCGGGTAAGTCGGAGTTCAAGAAATCGGTTGACGAAAAATCAGGAATCACCACTTTAGATTTCGCGAATGGTGATCGCGTATCCTATACGAAGAACGGACTTGTAGAGATTCATCGAGGCAACGACAACGTTACCTTCAAGGATCGATTGGAAGGTCCCGACCGATTGAAGCAAGCTCTCGATAAGGTCGATGACAAACTGACCAACGAGGAGTCCAGGCAGCTTCGCGCTATGGCCAAGTATCTCAACACTGGCGATATGGCTGGCATGCAGAGAGTGGCAGGCGAACTTCACAAAAATCCGGAGTCCATGATTCGAGTCGTTAATGCCATGAATGCGGCTCTTCAAGAGGCTGAGATTCCCAGAATGTTTTTGCGTTACAGCTCGACGATCAACAATCTTGGTGGTCGCACCGGTGAGTTTAACATCGGCGTATCGCACACCTGGGCTAAGTCGAGTCCATGGACCAACGTCATTATCAGAACAACTGATAATGACGCACCACAGGCATCAGCTAACTATCATGGTGGACCCTTCGGTAAAAGAGTCGAGCTCACCCCGGAAGCTGCTGGTGGCACAATCGCCAACCACATAGTCAACCCGGATTTCATGAATAAGCCGCACGCCGACGTTGATAATCCGAATTGGAAGAAGGCTCGGAGGAATTGAGTACGCGACGATGTGGAGCGGTTCTTCGTCTACTGCCGAGGTGTCCGCTAACACTTCGAGTAGCTAGACATGAATAATTCTCATCGATAGCTGTTGTGTAAAACGCAACGAAAGTAGGGCCGAGCATTGAGCTTGGCTCTACTTTTTTGTCTGCTTTGTCGTATCGTCTCCAATTTGTCCAGTGAAGAACGGTTGAACTATCTATATTCTCAGCAAAAGTTCGGACGATTGCCTGTTATAGAAGCGTCGCCTACCTGCCAACTTGTGAAAGGGTTTCAATCGCAAGCGCTGCCGCCAAATGCTCCACCTCGGGCGGAACTGGTTGTTCGCCACTGACAAGATTGCCGCGATTGGTGATGAGATAATCCAGGCACAGAAGTTCTGTGGCTAAGTGAATCAATGTCGGTTCGATCGAACCCGCAAGCAGTGCCACATTGGCGGGATTTCCTTGGGTTGCGATATACAAGCAACGCTCGCCACCATCAGCGGTATCCATCACATATCGCTCCAAGTCCTTAGTGATTGGTGTCACGTGTTTCGCGGCAGCACGCAAGCCGTCGAGGCCAAGTTCTTCTTTCCAGTGTCCGATGTTGATGACCATTAGCGCGTCTCGTGCGTAGCGCCAGTCCTCGACCGATAGCAAATTGGCTTTTCCAGTCGCGCTTACCAGAATCGAACTGTTCTGAAGGGCCTCTCGAAGAGTAGTCGATTTGAAGCCATCGAAATGAGCGATCAACTGTCGCACAGGATCGACCTCGACGACGGTCACCTGAGCACCTGCTCGGGCAAGGTAGTGAGCTGCTCCGGCGCCGACACGTCCATAGCCCACGACAGCCGCTACCTGCCCCTGACAAGAGCATCCAGTCAACATTCGAATTGCCTCGACGACGCCGTCGCCTACGCCATGAAAGTTCTCAATGCCGGCTTTTAGCGCGCCTGCATTAATGTTGATCACCGGAATCTCGATGGACCCGAAATCGCGTAGTCGCGTGATACCACTGGTGGTGATCTCGCAGGCGCCGGCTAAATTGCTGGTGCCTCCCAATAAAATCTGTCGTTCCATTAACGCAAACCCGGTGTCGGAAACCACATCCAGTTGCAATCTTGCAACTTCATCGAGCACGTTATCGTGGCCGGAGAAGGTGGACACACCAAGCCCTTTCATGTAGTCAATTGCCTGTTGATCGGACGTCAGCGGATTGCATTCGGAAACCGTGACCTGACAGCCTGCTTCAACCAGGGCTTTTGCTGCTAACGCTGTCAGTCCGGTCAGGTGGCAGTGCCAACCCAGCCGAACGCCACGAAGACTGCCCCGCTTTCTGAGCAACTCTCCTGTCCTCTCCATGACTGGAAAGAAAGTCGAAGCCCGTTTGAATAAGTCAGACTTTTCGAAGCTTAACGCGGGCAAGTCAGCCATACGACTTAACTCTTTACAGGACCAGTGTATGTGCCTCGTCGTCCCGTGGTACCTAATATGGTGATGCCCGCCCGTCTTAGCATTGATACTACGAGCGGTATCGGGAGTCCGATCACATTAGTAAAACATCCTTCGATTGCCTGTACGAAAGCCGAGCCGATGCCCTGTAATGCGTACGAGCCCGCTTTGTCCATTGGCTCACCTGTGCGAACGTAGGCGGCAATTTCTTCTTCAGTAAGATTGCGGAAGAAAACATGCGACATCTCGAAGCTGGATATTTCCTCCGGTTGATCGCTCTTCGCTTCCTTCGAAATTATTACGACGCCGGTGAAGACATCGTGGCAGCGACCGGATAGCTCTCTCAGCATGGCGCGCGCTTCTTCTTCGCTCTCTGGTTTGCCCAGGAGCTTGTTATCGAGGACTACAGTCGTATCGGCGCCGAGGACCAACAATCTATCTTTGTTGCCCTCTTGCCACTTTCCTTCTTCAATAACTCTTTCGTAAACAGTGTCGGCTTTCAGCTTAGCCAACTGAATCACCGTTCCAGCCGCAGTCTTTCCGGGCTCGACGGTTTCGTCCACGTCACTTGGAATAACTTCGAATTCGAATCCGAGATTAGTGAGGAGCTCGACTCGTCTTGGCGATGAAGAGGCGAGAACTACCTTGATACCTTGCTCTTGAATCATTCTGTCGGGCATTATTTGAAACCGAGCTCCAAAACTTGAATCCTCTTGTTGCCTTTATCGGCTACGAAAAGCAAATTGTTTTCATTGTCAATCGACAGTCCGGATGGTCCTAAGAATTCCGAGTCTCCCGAACCGAGACTTCCAAACGTGTACAGCCAGTCTCCAGCCGGTCCGAACACCTGGATTCTATGATTAAGGGAGTCTAGCACAAAAATTCTATCGTGCTTGTCTATTGCGACCGCACGAGGGATATTGAACATTCCTTTCTGGTTGCCTTTCTGCCCGAAAGAACGAACGAGTGCGCCCGATTTATTGAAAACGGAAACTCGACAATTGCCATAGTCAACTACGTAAATCCGATTCGTTTTATCGACGGCGAGACCGGATGGCAGTTGCAGCTGCCCCGGTTCCGCGCCCTTGCTGCCGATGCTCCGTACCCAGACTCCAACGTCTGATTGAAAGACTTGCAAACAACCGTTGGTCGAGTCGGATACATAGAGAAGGCCGGTGGTGTCAATTGTGATGCCTGCCAGTCCACCATCGGCTCCCTGGATGTTCTTGAATTCTTTGATGAACATTCCCTGTCCATCAAAGATGCGAATGTAGTGATCGCTCGAGTCGCATACATAGATCCGACCGCGCTCGTCAATTGCGATGCCACTGGGTTTGGTGCACAGACCGCCGCCTGTCTTGGACGGCAATTCAGGGCGCACAGATAGATCGCAAAGCCAGCGACCGTCTCGTGAAAACATATGAATAGTACGCGTGGCACTGTCTGCAACCAGGAGTCTTCCCGAACGGTAGCTCGTCGCTGCCGGCTCTACGAACGGTTTGCTTTTCGCACCATGCTGCGTAATAGATAAAGTGAGCTTTATTGGATTGTACGTTGGTTGCACAAAAGGTGCGTCAACCGCTTTTGCCATCCGCGCGGCTATCGAGCTCGATGGCGGGGTGGGGTTATGGCGCGAACTTGCGGCGGGTTTGTCATCGGGTTTTTCCGGTGTGAGCTTGTCTTGCGAGAGAGGTTTGTACTTCCCGGAACTAGAGAATTTACCTTTCTGCCTTTCATCAAGCACGCCATCCTTGTCCAGCGTGATTTTTACTCCGAAATCCTGCATGCTGTGCGAGGTGAAAGTTTCAGTCGAAAGACCGCTCTCTTCAGCGCTCAGCGGGTGGCGGACTGCGTCCGCCTCTGGCTCTGTTTCCAAATCTGATTGTGGACCTGCCTGCAGCGCCATCTGGATATTGAGATCAGGGTCGGTTATCGCTTCCATCGTCGGTTGGACGAAATCTGTACTTGTCATCAACTGGACACTCGATGGAATGCGAACATCGGCAGCTGTTGAGAAGGGATCTATATCCTGGAACGCCAGATCGTCTCCTGCCGCCAGCCCTGAAGCGGTGCGAAAATCGCGAATAAATTCATTCACGCTGCGATATCGATCGCGCGGTCGTTTTCTGAGCGCTCGTGATACTGTACCTGATACCTCGGGGGAGATGCCTGGATTGAGCGACGTAAGAGGGAGCTCTTCTTGCGACATGATTTTGACGATAGTTGCAGCGATACCATCCCCGGTGAAGGGAAGATAACCGCTCAGCGCTTCGTAGGTCACCACGCCAAGAGAAAAAATATCGGCTCTATGATCGACGGTTTTTGCGTTCTGAAGCTGCTCTGGCGATACATAGGCGAGAGTGCCGAGCATTACGCCCGTCTTCGTTAGATTGGTCTCCTCGAGATCGGCGACACGAGCAATACCGAAGTCCGTTACCTTGACAGTGCCGTCCTCGAGAATAAAGATGTTGTCCGGCTTTACGTCGCGATGGATGACGTTCATGCTGTGGGCATATGACAAGCCTTCCGCTACCTGCTCCAGAATCGGTTGAAATACAGAGAGCGTACATTTGCCACCATGCTTGGCAATCTCCTTGCGAAGACTGTGACCTTCGAGATATTCCATCACGTAGTGGTAGCTGTCGGGATCTTGCGAGATCTCGAACACAGTAACGATATTTTGGTGCATCAAACGCAAAGCTGTCTGCGCTTCGCGTCGAAATCTGTCTCGAAACTCCTTGTGCTTGGCAGGATCGATGTTTTCTAAAATGAGTTGCTTGATCGCGACAATTCGATCTGTTCTCAGGTCGTTGGCTTTATAGACGATTCCCATCCCGCCCCGACCTATCTCGGCCAGGATTTTGTAGTTTTCAAACGGGCTAGACATGGGCTATTCCATTACGAAGATAAGCTCGGTCTTACCGATGGTTAGCCGGTCGCCAGGATTGATCTGACGTCGTTCGCCGAGCAGCTCGCCGTTGACCAGGGTGCCGTTGGTGGATCCCAGATCCTCGATCCAGTAGCCGCCCTGCATCTGCAGAACCCAGGAATGGTGGCGAGAGATGTAATGGTCGTTGGTAATGGAGATATTGTTGGTCTGATCGCGACCAATCTTACTCACCGACTGGGTGAGAGGGAAGCGCTCGTTGGTGAGCTTGTTATACAGAAAAGCCGGGCGAGACGGCGCCATAGGCTTGCCCTGTTGTTGACCCGGTTGAATTTGTTGTGGAGCGCCCGCAGGATTGCCGCAGACGGTACATCGTCCGCTACCGTCGACCACCCCGCCACATCTTGCGCATAAACCGCTTGTCATTAGAATTTATCAGCTATTGCCGTTGCTGGATTCATCCAGATACTTGATTACAACTACGGTTACATTATCAGGCGCACCGCCGTCCAACGTTTGTTTGACGAGCTCTTCGCAAACATCATCTGGGTCCTTCTGGTCGTCGACCACATCCGAGATTTGCTCATCACGCAGAACTGTCGGCAGTCCGTCTGAACAAAGTACAACCCAATCACGGTCTTTGAGCTCGACCGGAGTGTGATCAATTTCCACGCGCTCTTCGTGACCGAGGCAACGCGTGATTAAATTTTTGTAAGGATTGATGCGCGCTTGCTCTTCAGTGAGTCTTCCGGCACGCACCATCTCTTGCACTACTGAGTGGTCATTCGTGAGGAGAGTGTGTTTTCCGTCTCTCACCAAGTACGCTCTCGAGTCTCCTACGTGTGCAATCTGAAGCATGTTGTTATCAGACTGAACCGCGACGACCACCGTCGTTCCCATACCTCGAACAGAAGCGTCTTCTTCAGCCTCATGCCAGACCTTATGGTTGGCCATATTGACCGTTTCGTCTAACCACTTTTGAATTTTGTCTTTGTCGTCAAGCGAAGGGGGCGAATCGCGCCATTGCTTTTCGATTGCTTCGACGGCGAGTTTACTGGCTCGGGAGCCGCCGACAGCGCCACCCATTCCATCAGCGACCGTGAAAACCCGTTGATCCGGGCTCATCCAAAAATTGTCTTCGTTTCTCTGACGCTGGCAACCGGCATCAGTTCGTGCAGCCGCACGCCATTTAAGCATACCTTATCTCCGTTGCCTCCTAGAAAGCTCGGTCTTACCAGATCGGTCTTTTAGTTTACTTGATCTGACCAGGTGTCCAATTATTCTTGCCACCATTACACCATTTCCAATCAAAAAATAATTGGAATACGGTTGCAGTTCAGTTATCAAGCAGGTTCCCAAATACAAAATGGAAAAAGCGAGGAGCCACATGGACTGCACTAACAAATTTACTCTATTTTTTGCGAACTCTCCGATCTCGTTTTCCAAAGTCTTAACGCGACTTTTCACTTGATCGAGTTGAGCAATCAAATCAGCCATCTCGCGGTCAATATCGGATGTCTCGTAGGCAGTCTTTACATCTTCCCTGTCAAAACCGATTGTTTTTTTCTCGTTGCTCTGCACTTTTTGCCCGGTTGTCGGTGTCAAGAAAGAGAGAGAGTTGTCGAGAGTTTTTGCGTTGATCAGTTTCATCCAGGCAGTCTTTATCACCGAGGCGTATTCGCTTCCCATCAGCTTTAGCACGTTGGCCGCTTGATCTGGTTTGTTCAGAATCCACTTCCTGAGCGACGGCTTGGCTGCTTCGACGAAACTGAAATTAGGATGAAGCGTGCGTGCAACGCCTTCGAGAGAGGTGCCGGTGCGGAGTAGATAGGCGAGAGTCGGCGGTATGCTTATCGATCGGTCGAAGGCAATCTGGTCGATATCGTTTTCAAGGTTGGAAAAATCTAGCTCTCGGATGCCTTTACCAGCGTAATAATCGATGAACGGCTCTATTGTCCGTCTTACCGGTTCTGTCTTCGCATCCTGCTTGACTATTCCAAGAATTTTTAGGTGTCCTATCAATTCTTCGACATCGCGTCTTATAACTGATGCGATACAACCTGTAATCGCATCGCGTTGTACGTCTGTGATCTCGCCGATCATGCCGAAGTCGTAAAGTACCACGTTGCCCCAATCGTCGATCGCCAGATTGCCTGCATGCGGATCGGCGTGGAAGAAGCCGTGCAGCAAAACCTGGTCCAGATAACAGCTCACCAGTTTGTTGCCGATGGAGATCAGGTCCAGCCCTGATTCTTCAAGCGCCTTCGTGTCGTTGACCTTGATACCCGGCATGTATTCCAGAGTCAGTACACGCTTGCCTGTGTGCTTCCAGAATACCTTCGGCACGCGAATATCCGGATGTCCTTTCAGTATCTGACGAAGTCGGTCGGCATTTTTGCCTTCTTGCAGGTAGTCAATCTCCTGGAATAAGGTACGTCCAAATTCGTCTGATAATGTCAGCCAGTCGTCCCATACCGTGCTCGGTTTCACCTTAGCACCCAGTCTTGTGGCCAGGCGCATGTAGCCAAGGTCTTGATAAAAGCGTGTGGCAAGGTTGGGGCGCTGCACTTTGACCGCCACAGGTGTGCCGTCCTGGAGCCAGGCCCGATGCACTTGACCGATGCTTGCGGAAGCGATCGGTGTTTCGTCGAACTTGATAAATATTTTTTCTGGCGCCGCACCCAAGTCGAGTTCGATGATCTGACGAACAGTCGAGATGTCGAAGGGCGGAACTTTGTCTTGAAGGAGCGCCAACTCGCTCGACATTTCGTCAGACAGAATATCTTTACGCACGGAAAGGAACTGCCCCAACTTTATAAAAGTCGGGCCGAGTTCGATCAGCGCTTGTGTAACCCGGCTTCCTCGTTTTCTCTTTTTTTCGCTCGTCGTGAGCGCCGTATCCTTGCCGTACTTCTCGCCATACTTCTCCGAGATCGAACTCGCGACAAAAGAAGTCAACGTGCGCGCGACTTGCCAGAAGCGCTTTTCTTTGACCAGTTCAGAAGGGGTTACCGAGCGATCGGCTTTGAGCGGATCGTAGCCCAGCCTTTGCAGCGGTGCTGAGGACGGAACTTCCTTCGGCTGTCTTACATCGCCCGAGGATCCTTCTTTGTTGTTTTTCGAAGACGTCTTCGTCTCTTTTTCAATTGTGTTCAATTCGTCAAGCTTCTCGGAATCGCTTTTGTTTCCGTCCTGTTTCGGCAAGTGATCTTGTCTGTCTGGTGTTGGCATGACTCTTATGAGATGAGCTTACACGCAGTCAAGCAGGAGTTCTTTTGCAATCGACCGTTGACGCGAATTCTTTGACGCAGGCTGAATATATGAGAATGATTAGACGGAAGCTTTCATCTGCTTGAGCTCGGAAATTTCGGCGCGCAGCGTGGCTATCTCGGCGCGGAGCTCGTTAATCTCAGTCGAGTCGCCAAGGGCGCCCAGTGAGAAGTCAGCTACTTGTCTTCGAATCTTCTCGCGCACTTGACTTTCGAGAATTTCAGATCGCTGCCATATGTGCTGAGAAAGTTCGTTGGCGACTTGCTTCATACGATCTTGCGTCTCGGAAAGTTTTTCCGAGCTATTCGATTTGTATTCGCTTGCTCTTGCTGTTACTGCGTCCAGGCAATCTTCGAGGCGCTCTCGCCCAACTTCGACTGCTGCTTTCGCCAGGAAGAAAAGTTTTACTACGGGCCGAATCACAACTCAAACCTCCATTCGGTTCAGATAAGCTTAGCCTGTATGCGTTGCCAACTTTCTGATTTAGATCAACGAGGCATTAATAGCACGTTAATCTCTGTGGCTGTCGCCCGACCAAACCGGCATTTTGTCGCCGCAATGAAAGACAAAACTATCGGAAGATTATACACTAGGGTAGGAATGATTTGCCCAATGTATGCCTTCCAACTTGCGCTCTGTAACGGAAATTAGACAGACCGCTTGTATTCCGTGAGGCATGCCTGAATCGTTCACGTTGAGGAAGGAATTTCTACACACAAGGGAAGCGCTATGGTGGCACCAGAAATCAAAACTGCGGACAGCAAAAGGGATGGCGAAAAGTCTCACGAGACGGAAGCATCCGCTACTCCGGGCCGTAAGAAGATTGACTCTGTTACGCTCATCTATGTGCCGCTCCACCTGGGCGGTTCGCACAGAGGGGTCAGTATGGGTCCTGCCGCCATGCGTGTGGCGGAGTTGCCTGAGTCAATCGAGAGACTCGGTTTCAAAATCGCCGAAGAAGTTGATATTCAGGTGCCTTACTCGGTCTGCTGGTGGGATAAGCAGTCACCGGCGAAGTGCGTTCCGGAAATAGGACAGGTCAGTCAGGATGTCGCAGAGGCTGTGGAAGCCGCGCTCACCAAAGGCACGATTCCGATAACGATTGGTGGCGATCACTCGCTCGCGATTGGCAGCATCGCCGGTGTCTCCAGCTACTATCGCAAGCTGAAGCAGAACTGGGGATTGATTTGGTTCGACGCGCACGGCGATATCAATACTCCTGAATCGTCCGAAAGCGGCAACGTTCATGGCATGCCCCTCGCCGTTTCGCTGGGTAACGGTGATCGAAGACTCACCGAGCTGCAAGGGTTTTCTCCGAAGGTGCAGCCTAATCGCTCCGTTCTAATTGGAATTCGAGATGTTGATCCGCCTGAACGTGAGTTCATCGATCAATCTGGTATCACGCCATACACCATGCGCGATATCGATCATCTCGGAATCGGCAGAGTTACTGACCTGGCGCTCGGCGCATGTGGATCTGATGTGGCTGGACTGCACGTCTCTTTTGATATCGACGTAATTGACCCTGATATCGCACCTGGTGTCAGTACACCAAGCCGAGGCGGACTCAACTATCGTGAAAGTCATCTTGCCCTAACGCTATTGGCAGAGTCTCAGCTCATACGAGCTATCGATATCGTCGAGCTAAATCCGGCGTTCGACATGCAGAACAAAACAGCCAAGCTCGCTGTGGAGCTCATCCTGGCCAGCCTCGGACAGCGCATCCTCTAAGTGGTGCTTCTTCAAAATCGATGAAGAGTCTTTTGGCCAATTGCGCTCATCGCTCTCACCCTTATCCAGCCTCCCTACCCTGGGTTATGACGCAGTGTTGGGACGATCTTCTTTTCGCGCACTGGTCTTTTGACCCGGCAGCGATACGCCACTTGATACCAGAGCAACTCACGCTCGATACTTTCGACGGTCGCGCTTATATTGGGATCGTCCCCTTCAAGATGCGCAAGGTGCGGATGCGCCTTATGCCTTCATTCTATGGCGTTTCGAATTTTCTCGAGCTCAACGTCCGAACATATGTGACTGTCAACAACATTCCCGGCGTCTATTTTTTCTCGCTTGATGCTTCCAGCCTCCTTGCTGTAGAAGGGGCTCGAACCTGGTTCCAACTGCCTTACTATTATGCTGAAATGCGCAGCGCGGAAAGAGATGGGATGTACTTCTACGAGAGTAGGAGGATTGACCGACGCGGCGCAGCCGCCGGCTTGAAAGTGTCCTGGCGGCCAAAAGAAGTTATGCCGGCAACGCCAGATTCGATCGAGCATTTCCTGACGGAGCGGTATTGCCTATACACTATATCTGGTGACAACTCGGTTCTGCGTGCGCACGTACATCACCTTCCCTGGCCCTTGCAAACAGCCTATGCCGACATAACTGTCAACACTATGTTGGATCCACTCGGGTTGACATGCGAAGGTGATCCGATCGTTCATTTCTCGAGAACACTCTTGACTGTAGAGTGGGCACCGGAATTGGTGCCCTAGAAAATAAATTTCGGGACAAATCGAATTTGGGGTAGACAGCAAACGAAACCGATACTATACTTACGTATGGGTGAGGTTGAAAAGTATAGTTTTTTTCTGTTGAGGATTGGAAAGTTGACAGCCAATACATTGCCTCCGCGGCAACAGGACGTTCTAAATGCCATTGTCGAGTTGACGGACAAGCATGGTTATCCGCCCACTCTACAGGAGCTGGCCACGGCCCTGGGGCTGAAAAATCGAATGACCGTGCACCAACACGTCGTCGCCTTGAAGAAGAAGGGCATGGTCCACTGGGAGTCCAAACTCAATCGCTCGATGCGTGTTGTTGGCGAGGGTCTTAGATATATAAGTACTGACAGTAAGTATGCAGGCGAGCATTATTTGAGCGCCGCAGAATCAGCAGAGCCGGAGCTCCCTCAAGCGGGCGTCCCTCTTGCCGGACGAATCGCGGCAGGTGCCCCGATAGATGCGATGGAGACACCAGAGTACTTGCGTATCGAAAGTGAGTATGCGGATTCTGGATGTTTTGCACTGGAAGTGAAGGGCGATTCCATGATTGAGGATGGTATCTTCAGTGGTGACTATGTCATAGTCAAGCCCAGTCCTTCTCCTCACAATGGTGAAATTGTCGTGGCTCTCCTTGAAGATGGATCGGCCACACTCAAGCGCCTTTTCAAGGAGAATGGCGGGTATCGTTTGCAACCAGGCAATTCTCAGATGGAGCCTATATTTGTCCCGCGTAGCCAGGACTTGCAGATTCAAGGTGTCGTGGTCGGATTGTTCCGACGGATGTAAGCAATCTGCTGTTTAAGACGCATGTAAGCCTCTGATGATTGCAATAAGGTAGCTGTATAGTATGCAGGAGACTGGAGTCTTCCTGAACATGCAATCAAGAAAAAAACTCATCATTATGGGCGCCGCAGGGCGCGACTTTCATGACTTTAATGTCTTCTGGAAAGGAGAGTCTGACTACCAGGTCGTGGCTTTCACGGCTGCCCAGATCCCGGACATACACGGTCGTATGTATCCGCCAGTTCTGGCTGGTTCCGACTACCCTTCTGGTATTCCAATAGAACCGGAGGATAAGATTAGCGAGCTTATCCGGCAGCATGACGTAAGCGAGGTTGTGCTAGCCTATTCGGATTTGAGTCACAAGGACGTAATGCACAAAGCCGCGACAGTCAACGCGGCCGGGGCAGACTTCAGAATCATGGGCTGGCGGCACACTATGCTGGATTCTACGAAACCAGTAATTGCAGTGTGCGCAGTACGAACCGGTTGCGGAAAAAGTCAGACGACACGCCGCGTTTGCCAAGTGTTGAAAGAGCTCGGCAAGAAAGTCGCGGTCGTTCGCCATCCGATGCCATACGGCGATCTATCAAAGCAAGTCTGTCAGCGATTTTCGGATTTCTCCGATCTTGACGCTGCTCAATGCACTATCGAAGAGCGAGAAGAGTATGAGCCTCATATCG
>CAYQKX010000067.1:0-41855 GCA_964418155.1 uncultured Candidatus Obscuribacterales bacterium
TGTCCTGCATGCGTCGAGCCGCTCACGTCTCTACTCGGCTACATCGTAGGCTTACCAGACGACAGGAGAACTTAAATTAGAAGTCTTAATACGGGAAGCACAGGATTCCGCGGAGAGTAGAGGGAACCGGGCGACGAAATCCACGAAGACCTTCTTCTATGTTTTGAACCAAAAGCAGGGAGCGCCCCATGGCTGGGCACTCCCCACTTGGTCGAAACAGTGATCCGGAGCGAATTGGACGCTCTTCGACACCCGCCATGAGGGTGAACAGAAGAGCTACCGCTTTGGTTGATGTGGATGTGGTCGGCTCTACGAGGTGTCAGCGAACAGCGCAGAGCCACCGCCGTGATGCGGTCCGGTCAGCTCTTCGAGAACCCCGCGAAGAGGGTGAAGAGCAGCGCCACCGTCGCCGACGTGAGTGTGGTCACGAGGAAAGCGCCCCCGGTCGTGCTACACGTGCAAATGCTCACCAGACCGACCACGGTGGCGATGATGAGCTTGATGGGGGTCAACTGGCCGGCCATGGTCAGCAGGCCAATGGACTTCCAAAGGCGCTGCCCGTCCAGCCCGGGGGTAAAGACGGCGACGATGATCGTGCCGATCAAGCTGCCGAGGAGGCTGGCGAAGTATGCGCAGACGATGATCCCGATGAGGTGGAGGGGATCGAGCGAAATCGTGAAGTTCATCGATTCTGTCCTTTATTCTGTGGTTACGAATCACGGACCCGACACAATGGCGGAATCCGTACTTCCTTCAGTTCCAGGCAAGCCGCTCGGCAAGCCCGGGATTGCGTCTACCGTCGATCAGTCACTGGGAGGATTTTGATCTCCTTTCAGTCACGGGCCTGATGCTGACACGGGTTGCAGACGACGCAACTGCCGTCCCAAAACTCCACAGCATCCTGATCACAGAGCAGTCAATCCAGGTTCCAGGTTCCAGGTTCGCTTCTGCAATCGTTCGTTTCAATTCGCCAGTCAGTTGACCGCGCGTTGATGCTTGATTGCGTGAGTGCTAAGACTGTTTGTGCTCTCAATACCGCGAAGAGTTGGAAACTGGATTTATCTGAACTTAACCTATGTTTTTGTCTGTTCAAACCAGAAATTGTGGGTTGTTACAGGACTTACTGTGAATATTTGCCATTTCCACTGTGGAATTCGGTGGCGGGGATAAACTCATTGATATTTTGAAAAAACGAATCAACAACTGAAGTGAGCAAATAGAACCCACGACGCCATAATAGAGTACGAATTTTGTCAAATTTGGAAACGCTTAGCTCTTCATCGCCAACTCTGGTCGCCCAACCAGAAGTGGCGCCAGGCGCTCGTCAACTAGGACTTGCGCACGGGCTAGATCTACGTCGTCGGCCTTCTCGATTCCAGTGACGAGTTCGGCAAGAATTTCATCGCATATCGCGCCGGCTTTCTGCGCGAGTGTGTAAGGAACGTTGCTGAAAGTGACCAGCGAGTAGCGTGAAACGTAGCGACCAGGAAATTTCTTTTCCAAAATCTTCTCAACAGCCTTTGCCAGCAAGAACTTAGGATCACCAACTTTGTCGCGCATTTCAATGAAGTTCTCAACCGCCATATCGGCGATGGCATCGCAGTTTTCTTTGCGGCGCTTCAGGAAGTCGACGAAGACTTGCTCCCAGTGACTACCACCTTCGGTTTGAAGTTTGCCGTAGTTGCGCCTTTCTTGATCGCGCTTGGTTCTGCGCTCGATGAACAGCGCTCCGCCCTGACCGAGGTGATCCTCAATGCACTCGTCCAGCACAGTGAGATCTTCGAAACCACAATTCATACCTTGTCCGAAGAACGGAACGACACCATGAGCCGCATCACCCATTAGAACAGCGTGTCCTTCGACATTCCAGGGGTAACACTTGACGGTCTCCATGTGACCGGTCGGATTGCTCATGAAGGTCCTAACGAGATCCGGCATGAGCTGCACGGCATCAGGGAAGTCCTCTTCGAAGAATTTGCGAACCTCTTCCTCTGTTTTCAAACGAGCAAAGCTCTTCGGACCTTCATACGGCAAAAAGAGCGTCACGGTAAAGCTGCCATCAAAGTTAGGCAATGCGATGACCATGTAAGTACCGCGCGGCCAAATGTGGAGCGCATTTCGCTCAATGCGAAAACCGCCGTCATCAGCTGGAGGAATGTACAGCTCCTTGTATCCATAGTCCAGAGGATTTATCGTCGATTCATATCCCGGCAGCTTCATCATCTCAGTACGAACCGTAGAAGCCGCGCCATCTGTACCGATCGCCACAGCGGCCCGAACCTCGACCTTATCACCGGCAGGCGACGAGAATACAAAAGCGTTACTTCCAAAATCTGCCTCTTCAGCTTTCATGTCGAAGTGGAAACGCACCTGTCCAGTCTCTTCAGCAATGTTCATGAGGACTTTGTTAAGTCCAGCGCGAGAAATCGAATTACCGAATTCAGTGTCGTCCTTACCGTAGGGCTGATACGTGAGCGCTCCATCACGAGCATGCATCATCCTTCCCTTCATCGGGATTACTTCGGCCAGGGCATCATCTGCGATACCAACACGTTTCAACGCCTCAATACCACGGCATGAGATATTGAGGTTGATGGAACGCCCAGCGCTCATCTCCACTGTTCGCATATCGGGTCGACGCTCATAGACATCGACCGCAAAGCCGCGCTTTGCCAGAAAGATTGCCGCCAGGGAACCTACAAGTCCGGCGCCAATAATCAATATGTCGACCTGCTGTTCTGATGTTGTCATTCTGGCTTCAACCTCCACTTCGGGCAAAGGAACTTACGATTCCTGCAAATCGATAGACGTCGAGGAATGTGTTATACATCGGTGCAGGCGTCGCACGAATGATATCCGGTTCTCGGAAATCACAAATAACGCCTTCTTCCTTGAACGCATTCAACATCGCCTTCGGGTCGCGCGTGAATCTTATAGATAGCTGAGATCCGCGCTGCTCAGGCGCCGACGGAGTGATTATCGAGAGCGTACCTTGCGGCACGCAACTGAGAAGATACTCCAGATAACCGGTCAAGAGGTCGCCCTTCTCTCTAAGCTTTTTCATGCCTACTCGATCGAACAGTTCGAGAGACGCTCGCAACGCGGCAAGCGGAAAGATAGGCGGGTTGCTGAGCTGCCATCCTTCTGCACCCGGCAATGGCTCGAACTCCGGTCCCATCTTGAAGCGCGTGGCTTTGTTGTGTCCCCACCATCCGGCAAATCGAGGCAATCCGAAATCATCCTTATGGCGTTCGTGTACAAAACACCCAGCCAGTCCTCCCGGACCGGAGTTCAAATACTTGTAGCTACACCAGACAGCAAAATCGACGCCCCAATCATGAAGCTGCAAATGAAGGTTACCCGCGCCATGTGCCAGATTTAGCCCCATGTAGCAGCCCTTCTCGTGGGCTTTCTGTGCTAGAGGAACCACTTGGAACGCCTGCCCGGTCAAGTAATTCACATTACCCAGTAGTATCAACGCAATCTCACTGCCATGCTTTTCGATGACATCAAGAATATCCTCTGTCCGCATGGTCTCTTCGCCTTCGCGCGGTCTGAGTTCGATAATCGCATCCGCCGGGTTGTATCCGTGAAACTTCGCTTGCGACGCAACCGCGTACTGGTCGGAGGGGAAGGCATTCGATTCAACGAGGATTTTGTAGCGCTCCTTTTTGGGTTGATAGAACGAAACCATCATTAAATGCAGATTGGTCGTAAGTGTATTCATCACGACCACTTCAATCGGTTTTGCCCCAACAAGCCTGGCGCTCATATCGGCGACATTCTCATGATATGGCAACCACGGATGTCTGCCATTGAAATGTCCTTCAACGCCCAGGTAAGCCCAGTCTTCAAGCTCCTCGCAGATATAGTCTTTCACGCGTTTGGGCTGCAATCCCAGCGAGTTACCCGCGAGATAAATGCACTGGTCGCCATCAGGCTGTTCCAGCCGGCGCTTGTTGCTCGTGTCGCTAAGCGACTGCCTAGTCGGAATATAGAACTGCTCGCGCAGATCCTTGAGCTCGTCCGTTTCATCCAGCGTTCGGGCAAAAATCTCGGAGTTCTCGAACTTGACTGCGCTGGTTAACATGAAAACCTCACTACTTCCTAGGCTTTTCCAATCGAGCACCGCACTTTTTGCAAGTGCAGTTTTCTTCATTGCTGTAGAAGCGCTCGAATATTGGGGGAAACTGAGTGACAATGTTGGTCAATTCAAAATACTCTTCGTACAGCTTGCTTCCGCATTTATCGCAAATCCAGAGAAATCCGTCGAGCTCCTTCCCATCACGCTTGCGCTCAATCACAAGCCCGACGGTATTGGCCGGTCGCTGCGGAGAGTGCGGGACGCCGCCCGGCAGCAGGAAAATCTCGCCCTCTTTGATACTGATATCGACCGGTTGCCCATCGTCGATGACCTTGAGGACAATATCGCCCTCGACCTGGTAGAAAAACTCTTCACCCTGATTGACATGATAATCAGTCCGAGCGTTAGGGCCGCCGACAACCATGACGATGAATTCCCGATCTTCCCAAACCATCTTGTTGCCCACAGGCGGCTTCAAAAGATGCCGGTTCTCTTCAATCCAGCCCTTGAAGTTAATCGTTGACAAACGCCCCATACAAGCCTCCAGCTCGCGCTCCAGGTCTGACCCGAAGTCCATATTCTATTACTTTGCTTATCGTCTTGATCTTGCGATGTACATGTATAAGATATGACTTAATAAATGGTGCTAGACTGACCCCTACGAACTGAGGCTGGCTTGACAAGGCACTTTGCGATGATCGCTCGGTTGAACACAACTGTCACAATGGTGGCGCCTGTCGTCCTTTCGTTGCTTTTGGGGCTTTGCTTTGCTGCGCACGCGCAAACGCAAGAGCCTGAATGGGCGGTGTTCTCGCTGCCATCCAGAGAGTTTTCCATCGAGATGCCCGCCAACGTCCGCAAGAGAATAGAAGAACACGGCAAGACTCTCGACGTCATCTATTACCAATCCGATTCATCCGGCATCAGATTCGACATCGAAGACGGCGCACACGTCGATCCGAAAAACAAGGAAAAATCGCACGAAGCGTTTTTCCTCAATCTGATAGATTTCTTGACGGCGCAGTTCAAGTTAGCGGGCGCCAACAATATCGAAAAGATTGTTGCGGATGTCAACGGCAACGGCTGGCACGGCAAGAAAGTACTGTTCAAAATGAACGGCATAGCAATCGCCACGACTGTCGTTGCCTATTCCAACAGAGACGATGTGGTTTACACCTTGCTCACCAATGCTGGTGACGATAAGCCCAACGTCAATCGATTTTTCAATTCATTCGTGGTCTATCCAGAAGCGGCATCAAAAGCCCATCTGGGTGATGCGCAGACAGCAGGTATCAATAGCTTTGTTGGGCTAATTTGGACAGCCTCGGTCATCATTTTAGGTGTAGTTATAGTATCAATTGCGGTATCGGCACTGCGTAATCGAAAAAAAGGCAAATAACAGCGAGAGCGACTGCTAGAAGAGCGACGCCACGCATCTGCTTCCAGACCCACGGTTCCACGCATACAAACTTCGCTTGCAAGCTGCGTACGCTAATCGTTGCCGAATACTTCCTGCTTCCACCAGCCTTCCTGGGGCATATCCTTCACATTCAATGCGCGCCAGCGTCCGCTTATCATCCCGGTCACGCAGGAATCAAGATGATCGGCCTGCTCGTCTCGGTGAGTCGCTCTCAATAGATTGGCATAACTCTTCAAAATTCTCACTGTATCTGGATGATCGCCGCCGAGCTGCAGTTGTTTGATTTTCATGGCACGCTCGTAGTAAGGCTCTGCTCGATCATATTTTTTCTGAACGTGAAAGACAGTCGCGAGATTGTGCATCGCCGTAGCCGACTCCAGGCTCTGCGGACCGCAAATCTCATCCTGAATCTTGATGCATTCTTCGCCGAATCTTTCGGCGTGGTCGAACTTGTAAATCAAGTAATAGAGGCGAGCAAGATTGCTGGCAGCGCCTGCAATTGCAATGTGTTTTTCACCTAAGACCTTTTTCTTGATATCGTATGACGTCACGAGACAGGCTTCCGAACGCTCGTAATTCTGCTGCCGCAGATAAATCTCACCGAGAGTTTCCAGTACAAAACAATACGACGGGTTCTCGGGGTTGTCGCCTTTCGCTATTGTGAGCGCCTCTCTCAAGGCACCTTCGGACTTCGTCAGGTTGCCTTCGCGCATACCGCTCTCTGCTGCATTCTTGAGTTCGTCCCAGGTCGAGCCATATTTGCCGCTTATCGGAAGAATCAACTTGTGGCTGATCTCCGCCGCTGTAGCAGCCGTTTGTGCCGGTTTCGAACCGATTTGATCTTCTTCGCCGAGACGGGCAGTCGCGACATCCGTCCGCTTAGCAACGCCAGGACCCAGATGGCGAGCCAGACGAGAGTCGACCTCTTCGGGACTGAGATTGGCCACGTCGGGAGGGGCTTTCGCCTTCTGGTATGTGTTCTCAGCGCTAGCCTTGCGGATCTGCTTGATGATCGACGCATGAGCTGGCTTGGCGGCACTGGCTTCGCTCACAGGTTGTAATTGACCGGAGACTGACTGGCGCTTATCGAACGACGGATAAGTACCAGAGACGCTCGCCTCGGAAGGCGGAAATCCGAGCGCTGCTCCGCCGACATTGCGAGCCGACAGGGTCTGGCTCCAATTCGTCGCAGTGACCATCTTGTCCGTAGCTCGCAACTGCATAGCCTCATCCTGACGACCAAGCCTCATCAACAGGTCGGCAAAGCTTCCAAGCACTTTGCTGACATCAGGATGTTTCGCACCGAGTGCCCCAGTCTTGATCGCCAATGCGCGCTTGTAGAGCGTTTCGGCCTCGGCATAATAATTGAGCATGTGATAAACCATCGCGACGTTGTAAGCCATCGAGCCTACGTCGTTGTGGTGCGGTCCCAGAGCTGCCTCGTAAATCGAGAGCGCACGACAGCCGTGGTGCAACGACTCCTGCAGCCGCCCTTGGAACCAGAGGCATTCAGTCAATTTCTCGAGGCTGTAAGCCAAACGGTGATCGGTGCTGCCAAACGATTCCGCTTCTTCGACAGCCAAAAGCCACGTAGCTTCGGCAAAGTCATACTTACCGCCACGTTGAGCCCGCTCGGCTGCTTGTATGTGCTCATTCCATTCGCTTAATTTTTCGGAAGCGTCGTTCATAGACAACCGTATCGTTTCGGCCCGAGATCGCAGGCAAAATTCTTAGTCCGTAATGTAACATTCCCAGCAGCGCGACCAATCCCACAAGTTACAAACCATTTCAGCTTCATGCCTCCAACACGGGATCAAATAAGAATATCGGTCGCTTCTAAGGGTCTCCATACGGGTATAGTGCCTCTAACTGATTGGTTTTAAGGAATGGGCGAAAGGAAAACTGTATTCCAATTGAACTGGAATCCCTCTCCAGTGAGCGTGATAGTGTTCGTCGCGTCGCTGGCGGCGCTGATTTACGTTCCTTACTGGTTCCAGATTCCCGTGTTCTTGAGCGCGCTGATGGCTCTGCCGCTCGAGCTCGTTCTTGCAGCAGGAATTGTCTGGTTTTTCTATCACGGTTTAGAACTCGTGAGCCTGGTCAAAATCTTTTTTCTATTTCTCGCCATTTTCTCGCTCCTTGGTTTCGCCTCCAATCTTTTTTATCAGTCAACTTTTCTCTTGTCTTCCAGAACTCTCTCTACGGATGGCTTCATAATCGGCATGCTCAACGCAGGCGCTATAGCGGTCACCCTCTCAAGCTACAAGCTGAAGGCGATCAAAGTAGATGCCGAGTCACTCGCCGTTGCTCCGACAGAGCCCTGGGTGCTCAAGGTCCGCCCAATAGCGCTTTCGGCGGCAATAGCGGTTCTCACCATCTGGCTGATGTGCGATTGGACATCACTAATTGTCTCTGACAGTTTCGCGGTCAACATCATCTACTTCATCGGAACGCAACTTCTGTTCAACGTGGGCGGCACCTTCTATTTCTTCAGAAGCAAACCTAGAATAGAGAAAATCAAGCTCAGCTTTCTCGTTATTGCAATCGCAACCGGACTCGGTACTCTCAGCAACCTGGTGCACCATCACACCTTACTGCGTCCTGGAGACAGGCTGGAGCTACGGAGTATGGACTTCATGATTATGAATGCCGGTGCTCTAATAATTGTGCTTGCTTATGAGTTATGGTCGCGTCACCTGAAGTCCGAGCAGGAGAAATATGCTGCAAGGCTGGCAGCATTCAATTCGCCATCGGCGCCGGCTGCAGCGAAATCAACCAAAAGCGAAAAGCCTCATCAGACGGATTCTTCCGAGAAATCCAATAGTCAAGAAGACGCTGCAAAAGTAAAAGACAGCGCAGATTCAACCGGAATCTCGCCTCCTGCAAGTGGCGAAAAGGTAGTCGATGAGGAAAAGATCGCCACTCCGACAGACGATTCAAAGCCGGTCGAGGCGGAACAAGGAATCAACAAATAGTCGTCGGATCAATAAATAGTCACTGCAAAATGACCACGCAACAGATCCGCAACTAGCCAACCGTCAGGTAACGAATCCGGCTTCGCCAGAGCACCCTGGTCTTCTGATTGTGTTTGATTTAATCAATGGTGGCACGACCAAAGAAATCCGTATGTCCTTACCATTTTCTCGCTGTCGCTCAATCATTTCGAATTGCCGGTACCTGGCACTCCAACAGTTTTAATTAACCGAAGATTTCGGCAAATACAGTTGTTGCAATTCGCCATTGCCAGCTACATACTCGATCTTCTGGTAATTGCGCTCAATTGCTTCAAGTAAAGATTCCGACCAGAAGTAACTGGGCTTATCGTGCAAGCTGTCGTTTTGATTGATGACAATGGCGGGATAACGCCTTTCCTCTACTGCCTTCTGAATATCATCCAGCGAGTGATTATCGGCACGCCATGTCTGCATGAGTGCAGCCACGTCGACAAACAGTGGCGTGGCGCCGCACTCTATAGCTAGAGCAGGATCTTCGACGAAGATGGTTTGCCCCTTGAGGTTCAAAGGTTTGAAGTCAGACTTCGTCCGCTCCATTCGAGTGCTTATCACAGACATTTGTGGAATCTGCGTACTGATTATGTAGCAACTCAGGCCTGACAGTGCGATCATAGCCACGCCGAGCGACAACGCGAATGATTCGAGGAATAGCACAGTCAGCCAGCTCAAGGCGAGGTAAAGTATGAAGCCGTTATTCCAGTTTGCATAAGTTCCGCCCAACAAATAGCCGGTGAAGCCACCGCTAATGATGGCAACCGACAAAGGCAGAACAACCCGATCTCGATCCTTGCCACGAGCTACAAAGATCATGCCCAAGAGCGGGACAGCCCACAATTTCGGCCAATCGACGCCGAGCCAGAAAAGATGTTTTTGCAAATCCTCGGGAGAAAAATTCATTCTCGAACCAAAAATCATGTGCTGCAAAAAACCGCCGCCTGATACTCCGCTGAAGGACAGGAAAACCAACAGCAGCACGATGCTACTCCCGATCGCATACGTCAGCAGATCCACGTAACGTTTTTTCCAAATCAGATAAATCATCACCGCTGGTAGTATCACTATCGATGACTGTTTAGTGAACACCGCGGCCGTCAGGCAAAATATCGACGGCAATGACTTCACGGCGCTTTCGAGGGCATTTTTGAACGTGCTGAGTCCGGAGATTCTCTCTCTTTTATCCGCAACAGCAAAGTAGTAGAGGCTCATCACCGTAAAGCAGAGTCCAAGCATGTCTACGCGAGCCTTGAAAGACCAGGCCCAGACAAACACATAACTTGCCAGCGTGAGCAAACCGATTGCAGCGCTCAACGGCGTGGCCTTCCAGACTCGCAACAACCTGAAGAAATAAAACATGCATCCGACGAATGCAAGCACGCTGATCGCTCTCAGAGCCCCGTAACTATATGAACCGAAAAGTTGAAAAGGTGCACCCAAGGCATAGTACACGGGCGGGTGTACTATCACTACCCACGGTGGCTCAACAAGACGACGGGCATCATAGATATTATGTTTAGCAGCCAGCTCGATTGCAGCCCAGAGACAGGAGCCCTCATTGGTGTCCAAACTCAAGGGAGAAAGAAATGCAGTGAACCAGGTCGCACCATATACCGCAAAGAGTCCGATGGCGGCTAATATAACAAGCAACCAAACTAACTTGCGCGTGAGCGTCAGGTAGACTTCTCCTCGTGATATTCCATCTCGGTGTTCACATCCCAAACATTTTCCTTGGTGGTAATGCCAGCGACGATATTGTCGACAGCGGTCATCGATGCCAGCATGGAATGATCCTGATTGTTGTATTTGTGCATCCCATTGCGTCCGACCAGGAAGAGATTTTCAATCTTATCGACAAAAGCCCGCAGCTCATCAAATCGATCGTATGTTCCGAAATAGCCAGGATAAGTCTTGGGCATTCGAACGACGGTACCGTCCATGACATCAACTTTGTCGACAATACCGATCTTTTGAAGTTCATCGCCTCCTAACTCAATCAGCTTATCATCGGGCCAGGTCCAGATATCGTCTGTCTCGTTGCAGAAGTATTCCATCCCGAGCCAGACATTGTTCGGATCGGCAACCATGGCCGGACCCCAGTTGTTATATATCTGCATCCGTCCAACAAGAACGTCGCTCTCTTGAATGTAGATCCAGTTGTCGAGAATGAGGCTTCGTCCACCAGCCTCTTTGTCTTTGACCTTCATTTTCTTGACGAGCAGACATACTTCGATGAAGTCTCGATAGACCAAACCCTCAGCAACTTCTCTAACATTGGCAGGAACGTCGCAGTCCAGCTTGGCAATCAGCTCTTTGATTGGCATTGTAGAGAAGAAGTAATCTCCCTTGAGCTCCTGCGTTTCACCGGTCTGGCTGTTACGCACCAAAGCCGATACCACTTTATTGTTTTCGACCTTGAGCTTTTCGACCTCGAGATTCATCAAGATCTCGCCGCCGCTCTCTTTCACACGCCTGGCGGTCTCAATCCACATGCTGCCGGTGCCCAGCTTGGGATAGAGGAATTGTTCTACCAGCGACGTCTCGGTATTCTTCTGCCGCAGATCGCCCGCGCCCTGGACGATTTTGCGAGCAGCATGATATAAGGCCTTGAAAATATTCAAGCCCTTGATCCGCTGCGCGCCCCAGGCTGCGCTTATCTTGTGACACTCAATTCCCCACACCTTTTCGGTGTAGTCTTTGAAAAACGTTCGGTAGAGCTCCTTGCCAAATCGATTGGTAATGAACTCCTCTAGATTGTTCTCGGGTTTAATCGGAAAAGCCGCTGCTTTCAAATAGCTACAGCCAATCTTGAAAGTCTTAACCAGACCAAGATTCGAAAATGTCTGAACCTTCAGGCTGATGGGATAGTCGAAAAATTTTCGCAGGTAATAAATTCTGGTTTTGCGTTGCAGGAGAATCATGATGTTATCAGTCGATTCCGCTGTAGCTCCTGACGAATCGCCTTTGATGGTGCGCTTCTTATTCTGGTAAGTAATCTCATGAAAACCATCGGGCAACTGCTCGATTGGAATCATGTTGGCCCACCAGTCCATCACACGATCGGACTTCGAAAAAAATCTATGGGGACCGATGTCGAATCGATTGCCCTTGTACTCCATGGTGCGCGAGATGCCACCTATCACATCAGTTTTTTCAAGCACGGTCGGCTTTACTTCCGTGCGCTCCAAAAGTTCAAAGGCTGCGGTCAGTCCCGCAGGACCTGCTCCGACGATAATCGCTTTTTTGTCCGACATAGTTACCAGCTGGGTGACGCCACTATCACAGGTTATGGTACACGCCTGAGTGACCGTCGACCACATAAACATGTGCACATTTATTTCCGCCTACGCGACCCTGGCCATGTCCCTTTGCTTTCAGCCGGCATTCGGATTGAACATGGCTCAGGAAGCCTGGTTCGGCAGACTCCTGAGAACGGGAATCTAAACCGATATCGATTTAAACCTGAAATGAACCGACTGCTCAAAAGCCCGACCTAGCTTGTATCACAGGTCTTCGTCCTGGCAAGTGGACGGTTAGCCCAAATCGTCCTTTCAGTACGACCAATTGTTAAGCAGGAGAAACACGAAAATTCACCCGCCATATCAAAGCTACTTAACTGGACTGGGCTATGGGCCTGAAGATTTAGATTCTGGCGACCTCTGAGGCAACGGATCTGAGTGCTAAGTAACTTAAACACACTCTGATATCTCAATTTAATGTGAGAAAGACTGTTAAGTTGCACAGGTGTCATGACACCAAATAGTCACAAATTCATACTAAAGTATTTGACAACCCCCAATATAATTACCAGTACGCAGCTCGCAGACAGTCGAATCCAGGCGCCTATCGGCGTCAAACAAGAGAAAAGAAACTCAATGGGGTCGCCACTTTCAAGAGATTTCGAAGACACCGACCTCGGACAATCCGAATCGGATTCGCGCGAGCAGAAAACGAACGTCACCATCCTGCCAGTCGCATCCAGATACGTGACGAAACTCGCACGCCTCGCGCGGACCAAGCATTCAGACTCCATTGCGAAACCTAACCCAAATCCGCCTGAAAATCTCGATTCGAAGCGATTTTCGCCGTATGATATGTTCCTTGAGGATACGTCTTCTGTCGACCTGCCTGAGCCGGTTCCAATGCTGACTGGATTTGAGCACTACTCGTTTTACAACAATCAGAAGCAGCCAAGCCAGTATTCGGACGCGCCGCTGATTGGTGAAACGCACACAGCCAGACAGATTCAAGACGAGATTGAGAATCATCCGTATATAGTCGGTGACTGGATCGTCAACACCGTGCCCTGCATCATTCGCGGCATCGGAGCTGAGTCGCCTATCGTATCGATTCGCTACCCGAGGGGCGCAAAGCGCAGATACTTCACCTACTTCAGCAATCAATTGGTCAAGGTCGAGACAGTTCTCGGCGACGAAGACAAAGAGAAGACACGGGTCGTCTATGCAAAGGAGCTCAGTTCCGGCGCATGGCACATGCTGTTGGATGGCATCACATCGCGATTGCCAGGCGAAATCAGCCTCTCCGACAGCGGCGTGTTTCATGTCCAGGTCGATGACTCCGGTCGCTGCCGACGCGAGTATCCGGACGGCACTACTTCGGTAGACATGGCCTGCAGCTCGCACCATAAGGGAGCCCACGCATTGATCCGGGCACTGATGTCCGAAGACGACGGAAGCTCCGGAAAGAACAACAGAACAGTGCTCGATCTCCTGAGCGTCGTCAGCCACGATTTGCGCAGTCCGCTTACTTCAGTCCAAGGATTGCTGACCTTGCTATCGGCCGGCGCATTCGGCGATATTCCAGACAAGGCGCGCGAAAGAATCACCAGCGTCGAATCCGATCTAACCAGACTGACGCGACTGATCAACGAGCTGCTTGATGCCGAAATGCTTGTAAGCGGGAAGCTGGTCATGAGAAGACAGCTCATCGACGTGCAGGATCTGTTCGATGCTGCAGTGGGCTCATTGAGTGGATTGGCTCTACAACAGCGTGTCCAGCTCTCGGTAATCAAATCGAACCTGCAACTCTACGCCGACAAAGATCGTCTTGTTCGAGTTCTCGTCAATATCGTAGCCAATGCCATCAAGTACTCGCCGAGAGGGGCCACGGTGGTTTTATCCGCCGAGTTCAACGGAGACAGCGTCATTCTAAAGGTGAAAGACTCGGGACGCGGCATTCCTACCAAGTATCAGAAGGCAATCTTCGAGCGCTTCCAACAAGTCAGCGAAGGCGACTGGAGCGAAAAAGGCGGCGTCGGTCTCGGTCTTGCAATCAGTAAATCGATTGTCGAAGCGCACGGCGGCACCATTGGTGTAGACAGCCAGGGCGCCACCGGAAGCACTTTCTGGGTCTGCCTCCCCGCGAACACACTGGCGGAGTTCGACTAAAAGACCCTCAGGTCTCAGCAAAATTACGACCGCCCGCACGATTCCATGTTACGTACGGATGTCTGAATTCAGCCGATTGCGAATCGGAGCCGACAGAGAAGCCTTGTCCCCTGGCGTAGAGGCAGAGCTGGCGCTAGTTCACTTCGACAGTAGAGTGTTAGGTCTCAACTGACTCTCGTTTGGCCGGGTGTAATATGCGACAGCCGTCGCTCTGAATTTCTGACCGCGCGAACAAGCTCCTGCTGCTTCGGCCAGCCAGGTCGCCAAGACCGATACTCGTGTAAACTAAGTGTGCAATTTTCGGCGACCACGACCAATACCTTTCTATGATCGAACAAAGCGACCGCACGAATTACAAACTGAGCGTTGTTATTCCGATGTTCAATGAAGAGCATGGTGCGGCAGAATGTGTTCGGCGTGTTCGCGAAGTTATCAAAACTAAATTGCAGTGCCGCTACGAATTGATTTTCGTCAATGACGGAAGCGTAGACAACACGCTTCAGCTATTGAAAGAGGAAAAGGCTAAAGACGACAACATAAAGATTATCGATTTCAGCCGCAATTTCGGACATCAGACTGCCATCACCGCCGGTATCGACCATTCTACCGGCGACGCAGTCATCATAATCGACGGTGATTTGCAAGATCCACCGGAAGTTTTTCCAAAGTTGATCGAAAAATGGCAGGAGGGCGCGGACATGGTCCACGCCAGAAGAATCGCTCGACACGGCGAGACTGCACGCACAAAACTTCAAGCCGCCATCTACTACCGCCTGATGAGCCAGATATCCACGATCAACATACCAGTTGATGTCGGCGATTTTCGCTTGATGGATAGAATCGTGGTCAACGAGCTGAGGAAGCTCAAAGAGCATCGAAGATACGTGAGAGGGCTGGCAACATGGGTAGGCTTTAGACAGACGATTGTCGATTACGAGCGTGAGCCGCGCTTCGCGGGGACGCGGAGCTTCACTTTCAAGGCCTCGTTTCAGCTGGCTCTTGCAGGCATTATCGGTTTTGCCATTTTTCCTGTGAGACTCGGCCTTTATCTTGGAACTTTTTTTGTTTTACTAGGCTTCGCCTGCGGACTTCTATTGATCCTCAATCCGGACGCGGTTAAAGACTGGGCACCACTGGTGATGACAGTGTTAATTGTCGGGGGCTCACAGTTATTCTGCACTGGAATAATGGGTGAATACCTTTATCTCATCGTCGATGAGAGCAGAGGAAGACCGCTATACATTGTCAAACAGATATACTAGAGACGGACCATTGTTTTATGATTTCAAGCATTTTCCGAATTCCCGAGCAGCTTGGCATTCAAATGCGATCGACTCAAATCTGGCGACCGGAATGCCCTGTCCATATCGATCGCCTCGCCCGAGTCCCCGTCGAATTCATTGATTTTGAAAGTGTCGTTCACCGCGATGGTGAAATAATCGTATTCGACGCAGTGGCAGAGAGAGTCTCACGCATATTCCAAGCACTCTTTGAAATGCGCTTCCCGATACATCGAGCTCGCTCATTGCATCACTATCAGGGCGACGACGACCTATCCATGGCAGACAACAACAGTTCCTGCTTCAACTTTCGGCCGATTGCAGGCAGCTCGACCGTCTCTATGCATGGGTATGGACTGGCCATTGACATCAACCCACTACAAAATCCATTCGTTCGATTCGACGAAAAGGAAGGCACAGCACGAATTTCCCCGCTGGATGGTTGGCAATACCTCAACCGTCGCAATCAAAAGCCTGGTATGGTCGAGTCAATAGTCCAGCTGTTTGCTGACAACGGATTCAATGTATGGGGCGGTTCCTGGACCACGCCAATCGACTATCATCACTTTCAACCACCACGGATGGTGGCTAATATTCTGGCAGACTTAAATCTAGAAGAGGGGCGAGAATTCTTCGAGCTGTGGGCGCTCAATCACTCACAACTCGCTTGTCTAGAGCAGAAGCTTGGTGAAGAACCCTATGCCTTTTTCCGCAGCAACCGAGCCAACTTTATGGTAAAACTTCAAGAACTTCTATCCTGAGCCTTTCTTGCATATCTACCGCTCATTGACGATAGGAATCGAGGGCAACCTGAAACCTATAGGTATCACGAAAGTAGTTAATACACTCTATTGTCGGATTCTACGATAAGTCAGAGGGTTGACGCTCGGAGAGACCGTCATCAGTGCACACTCTACTATGCCATCTTATTTAGTACCAGGTTGACCAGCACGATTCAAGAGCCGTCGTTTTGATTGCGCTTATCTTTGCCCTCGTCGTCATTAAGCCTTTTCTCCACCCATTTGATCAACTCGCCGGCGGCAGCGAGAATAAGTGCAGATGCCACGGCTAAAAGTATTTTGTTCATCATTACTGCTTTCCTTCGGATGTCTTGCTCTTGCATTGGTAGATTTAGAATGTTTACTCGTTCATCGGTTTGCCCTTTCTGTTCGCATTCCGATTGTCCGGATGATCAAGCATGTACAACTCCAGTCACGAGATCCGAGCACATACAGTGCTCCGTCAACTGTGTCTGTGTTTTTTGATAAAGTATTCTCGGCGCAAGACATCATCGATCTGTTTGTTTCGCTTGTCGAGTACTTCCAATTTTTTCTTTGTAGGAACCAGAGATTGATTCGTGAACGGAACTGCATTCTGAGCAACCAGGTAGTCCTCGAACAGCTGACGCGCCGTCGAAAAATATTCAATGTATCCCACTTGCAATGCCTTGGTTTCTGGCGGAGAACCCAGTCTTTTCATTGCAGAAAGTGCACGACTATATTTCGATGACATGCGCTTTGCCAGCGCTGCATTTTTAGGTTCCGGTTTCCTCGCCTGCAATAGCATTGACTGCCACTTGTCTGCCATTGTCATTTCAGCGTCCCTTCTGATCTCATCGTACTTGTCGAACCACTCGCGCACTGTCATCGTTCGCGATGGAAGTGGCTTGCTCACTAAGACTTTAGGTACCGCGATTTTAGTCGCGTGCAACTTAGGTGAGGAGCGTGATGCTGTTACTCGTGTCTTCGCTAAATGTTCAGTCGATACTTTGGTCTTCGCGGCACTGGACATTTTGGTGCTGTTCCGAGTCTTCGAGGCGATTGCTTTGGAAGGCGAGCTGTAGTTTTTTTGCTGCTGCTTCGCAAGCGCGATTTCGTTAGCCTCTGCGGCCGAGCCGGTCAGATAAGCGAGCATGCAGCCTGGAAAACAACTCAGCATACAAAGAATCAGCGGAGTTCGGCGGTAATGAATGTACAACATGTTCTGGTTTCGCTCCGGTGACTTTCAGGCATGACAACCAACCACCACATTCTTAGTATCAGGCGACAGCTTGTGAAGTTCGAAGATAAGCTGCTCGGCGATTTTTTCCTGAAAAGCTGGCATCTGTTTCGTAAATCAACTCGGATATTCCTTCTGGTTCGGCCAATCGCTCACTGAACTCCCAGATAAGAAGGAAAGAACGGATGTGTCGTCGGAATAACAAATATCAATCCGAAGTGGACTCTTGTGATTGCTCTCTTCTTTTATCGTATTCAGATTAGGTTAAAACTGAGTGAAGGAACGAATTGTGCGCGCGCGAAGAGAATTCCATCACTTCGGTCCGCCACCGCGTCTGAATCCTCTGCTGCAAAGCGAAAGTACAAAGACCAGCACCGCCGATCCAAGAATACATGGCAGAAGAGATACGCCAGCCAAATCCGGGCCAATATGACCAATTAAGTTACCTCCGATCCAAGCACCAATAATTCCAACTATTGCAGACGTCAGGAATCCTCCTGGTATCACTCCTGGTACCAGACGTTCAGCGATGTATGCGCATACGGCCGCGACAATTAGATAACAAATGAATGCAAGTATTCCCATAAACCCTCCTCGGTTTTTCTATACAAGACCTATTGAAAACAAACTTTCGGCGTTGGTTCGCCGACTTCAACTTCCATATTAAGACTCAACGAATGTTGAGGTCCGGAACATGCCGGTGGAAACGCGATTGACAATTTGTGCGTCTCCCGGCGAACAGTCATATGTACCTGTTCTGGCATCGATTTCAGCCTGGACGAGCTTGTGCGGATCCAGGTACATCGGCGACAGTCAAATCTTATCTGATCAAAAAGTCACGAACTGTCGTTAAGATCGACGGTTTCTGCCGGTTGAGATAGTCCACGAAACCAGGGTCTGAATACTGCGTCCAAGTAGCTGAACCATTCCAGTCGTTGTTGTGATAGGCCATAAACTCAGGTCTCATTTGATCCAGCAGGGACTGTTCTTGTGAAGATGTAATGCGTCCTTCGACAGCGAGCTGGTGAATGTTGGCCATATTTTGCGCAAGCTGCGAGCGCTCATTGTCCCAGTTGGAAGAATAGAGATAGTCGTCATTGTTACCTAACCCAAGAGCCGACAGAATTGTCTGAAGCACTGAAGGTTTGTTAGTTTGCAAATAATCAAGGAATCTAGGATCTGAATAGTTATCCCAATTGTACTGACCATTGTATCGATTGTCGTGATATGCAAGATAAGCTGCACGCATTTGGCTGTCTATCTGTTGTTGCTGCAGTTGATTGAGACCGGCAATTTGATTAAACCTGCGGAGATTTGCTCTGAGGTATACTCTCTGCTCGTTCCAGTTGTTGCGATATTTTCTGTAAGTCTGGTAGCGACTGCGATTGTCCATGCGATAGTCCCAGCGTCTCTGGTTGTTGCGAGCCGCTGCTTGTTCAGCGCGGTTGTCGGCACGGTTGTCGCGAGCCGCTTGTTCAGCCCGATTGTCCCTGCGGTTGTCAGCCCGGTTGTCGCGAGCCGCCTGTTCAGCCCGGTTGTCCCTGCGGTTGTCGGCACGGGCTTCGGCACGATTGTCAGCCCTGTCATCCCGGACGGCTTTGTCAAATGCTCTGTCAGCCCTGTTGTCCGATCGCACGTTCGCTCGTTGCATTGTGCGGATATCGTCTGAGCGCTTCGCTGCTCTGTTATCGAGCGGTCGTCGCTCAGGCACGGGAGTGTTACGCCTTTCCTGACGATTTGTTATGCGAGCGTCCTTCGTGGCGGCACGGTTATCAACCCTGGACTCTCTTGCAGACTGCTTGTTAGCCTTTGACTGGGCTCTTTCAGCACGATTGTCGGCTTGCCTCTCTTGTTTGTTTTCGTTGTCGCCTTTGCCACTGGCAGCGATGCCCTGAAACGAAAGTGCAACCAGAATGGTCCCACCAACGAGCAGCCTTAATACCGATTTTCTCCGATCACCGTTGCTCAATCTGTTCGGCGACGTCTTCATCACGTCTCCTTGGGCCCGTCGGTAATTTCCAAATACATCATTGAAATTCATATAAATGTCCTCTAGTAGTAGTCGTTTTGTGTATGAAACACTCCGCGCCTGCCACGGCAGCCTTGAACTGCTCTGCGAGGAACCATCACATACTCTCAGTATGGAGCAACCATGTGAAAACTGAGTTAAGTTCATTCCTTGATCCCGATCCTCTCCTCCTACCGCAGAGCCGAAGCAGGCGTTGGAAGCAGGCGTTGGAACCCAGCCGAACACGAGATGCTATGAAACTGTTGTTCGCTTCAGCAGATAGAGCGCACCACCTGTGACGGCACACACAATCGCGATTTGCATAAGCAACTTCAACATGTCTATACTGTTTGCCGATTGTGACTGAAGGTTCACCTGTAATTTGATACCGAACAGTTCTGCCGATTCGTGGTGACGCTCGACAGGCGGCTTCCATATAGGTCCATAACCCATGGGATGTTCGACCTTGCTTTCGTCAACATATACCCATGGCGGGAAAATGCCCATAATCACTATGATCGTGATACCGACAAAAACGATGAGTTTTCGTGTCTTAATCATTATATGGTTGCGTTCATCTCTGTGCGTATATAACCTTCGACTGCCAATTGGGCACAATCTTCACAGTCTCAGTATCGACTGGAGGGTGTTAAAACTGGGTGAACATACTTTCGCTACCTTTCCGATACATACTTGTCTAGCGGTCAGAGACTAGCTCTTGCCCGAAGCACAGACTATGTGTGAAGAGTCTTCACCCAGTTTTAACGCATTCGCCGAACAATGAGAGTGTGTTGAATCAATGAGGAACTTTCATGAATTGGGATGAGATCAAAGGTGATTGGAAAGCATTCGCAGGTAAAGCCAAATCCAAATGGGGCAAGCTAACCGATGACGATATGACGCAGATCGACGGCAAGCGGGAAGAATTGATGGGTCGCCTGCAAAAGCATTACGGTCACACCAAAGAAGAGGCCGAAAAGCATATTGACGAATTTTTGAAATCGATTTGATAGGTTGCATCAGGCCGACGTTGAACTTAGTTCCAACCTCTTGTCGATGCCAGGCTATTAAGAATGCTGATTGAGTCGCGACTGTCAAAAACTGGTCGCACCATGTCTCTTGTAGCGTGGGCGGTGCAACGCTCACGCAATTAGGCGAAAGTCGGCAGAGTCGCCGATGCTCGTCGTGACTTGAATTGTGTGTATTAGATATTCACTTCGCAGTCTGCTCAAGGTGATGTTAACGGCTTACGACTTGCGACTTGACACCCGAGGTTAAGCTCATGAATTCGATGCTGGCTAAACTCTCAAATTTCTGGAAGCATATTACGCGTCAACAAGATGCCGATGGGATCGATACGCTGACTGCATTCGTGCGAGACGCAGAGTTCGATATATTGTCAGCGATCACAGCGCTTCAGGCTCACGTCGATATCTTGCATGACGAACAGGAGCGTCATAACCTTCCGGTATCCGGCTTCATCGTCTTGAACAGAGCGATCGCTCGAATTACTACCGACATGGTATCTCTGGCAGACATCTCAGAACTAGTGGTCACACCTCGGTCGAGACAAATACAGTCATTATCGACGTTGATGAAAGAAATAGCTCAGGAAACACAACCTGAGTTCATCCTCAAGAAAGCAAATCTCTCTTGCAATATCGTAGCAGGCACTACTCTGGTTGGCAGCGCTGCTGCTCTCAAGATCATGATCACGGGTGCAGTTATGGCTGCACTAGGAGAGTGCCCCGAGTCCGAGACGATATGGGTCACTGCGAGGGAAAAAAACGATCGATTATGCCTGTCAATTAACAGTGGCGTGGAAGCCGACGAAAGCCTCTTCGCGCCATGGAGACTTGGAGAACTGCGTCTAGCTCCCGCCAATGGCTTAGGAATAAATCTGGCGGCAGTTGATGCTCTGGCTCGATTGCATCAGGGCCACTTGAGCATGAGCACCTTGTCGAATCTTAGACATGGATACAGGTTGATCTTTCAGGTTCCTTGAAAATTCCGCTATGGGTTTGTTAACTATGAAATTCAACTGCCATAATGAGACTGTCTTGCTTACCTATTCTCTGTTTTGTAGCCAAGCCCTCGAACAGTAGTAATTATCGAGGAGCAGTCTTCTGAATCGATTTTTTTGCGCAAGGTTCTTACGTGCGTACGGACGGTGTCTTCCATTGACCCGAACTCCTTCTGCCAGACTCGTTCGAAAAGCGCGTGTGCGCTAAATACTTGGTTGGGATGCCTCAGAAGGAATTGCAGAAGCTTAAACTCCATTGGATGCAAATGAACGAGTATGTCACTCTTAGTTACTGTTCCTGCGCGAGTATCCATTTCTATACGGCCGGAAGAAAGCACTCGCTCACTTCGTAGCGATGGTCTTCGCAGCAGCGCCCTCAATTGTGCAGCCAGATCGTGCAAGCGAAAAGGTTTTACTAAATAAGCATCGGCTCCCGCATCTAGACCACCCTGGAGCTCATCCGAGCAATGCTTTCCAGAAATTAAAAGAATGGGGGTGCTGCCGCCAGTAGCACGATATCCCTTAACAACACTGATTCCATCCAGACCAGGAAGTGCTATTTCCAGAATAATCAGCTCATATTGATTCTGGCGCAAAAGCTCCAAAAGGCGCAAACCATTGCTTTCCAGATAGATCGTATAGTCCACCGAGAAAAACTTGTCCATTGCAGTAACTAGGTCTTCCTGCGTCACGCCTATCAGCATTCTGGTCATGATACGGGCCGAGAAGAAACCGTTGTTGGCGCCTTACTAAATCTGGAGTTGCAGCACATTATGCTCACCATGTCAGGGTTACAGACAAATGATGGCACTCTTTATTCACTTAAAGTACTTAGGTGTGAAATCGCCTGTCGTTATTTTAATTATATGGCTTTTCAGTATGCGTACGCCATGTTTATTTATGGAGCATATAGAACGTGACGGCATAGCCCGCCTCGGACCGGGTCGCAGCATTGTTAATGTTTGGTGACCTCGTATAGCTCGATGAAGACTTTTTCGGGCAACCAGTCTTTCATAAATCCACGTAAAGCCTTTCATGCGTTCAAATACACACATTAGCCACTGTCCGATTCGGAGCGCTGCAAACTGTCACCAAAAGCGGTGTCATCAATCATAAGCCAGGGAGATATGGACCTGGTTCTATTCAACCTTCTTGCGCTTGGCGGCGCCACTGGTCGCAATACCGATCACGAGCATTAAAATTCCGCCCAGAATCGCCGGTCCCCACCCAGTGAAGGATAGAGTAGCCGGCATCATATCTGCCACGTATCTTAAAACGAGTGCTGGGATTAGCCAAAATCCCAGCAACCAGATCGGTATGAGTACGAACAGCGCCATTCCGAATGTTCCTAATGTCAGTATGGCAGTCAGAGCAATTGCAATTGCCTCGAGAACCCAGCCAAGGAATGCAAACAGTATGCCGACACCCAGAGCGTGCAGAAAGGTGCCGTGAAACTGAACTCCCGGGATTGTTGGAAATACAAAATAGAATGCGCTGGCCGTAAGCACCAACCGAATCAGATAACGAGTCATTGGTCACTTCCTTCGCGTCGTGTGAGTGGGTGAGTATGGGGTGATACTTTCATTATCTAGTCGTAGCAGTCAAAACTGGGTTAAAACCAGGGTTGTGTTCGGCTCTGTCAGTGCGATTCTGGGAACAGTACTGTGACACTATCCTCGCTACCGTCGGTACAACACCATCGAACGTCACATCATCAGCAGTCAACTTGATACCCGGGCACCAAAGGCGGTGACGTGCCATAGCGATCTTACAAGTAATTTCGCGACAAGCAGCCGCTACTGTATTGTTCATCGACGAATCCTTTCCTATTCGCCGAATCAGAATCGTTTCTACAACTTATATGTACATATCATGGACAATGTGAATGTCTGGTTAAAACACCAAAATCGTAGTTAGCCACCATTTTCGGTGTCGAGACAACTCCCGGAGCTGACAAGTCCGGACATTTTCACTCAGTTTTTACCCGCATTCGAAATACTTAGAATAACACGGTAGTCGGCGGACTTTGATTGTTGCCACTACACCTCATTGAGGCAACGAGTTGAATTTGTGATCCAAGCAAAGAGGTAAGAATGAACACCGTCCAATACAAAAAGTACGCGCTCTCCTTTGGTCTGGCACTCTTTTCGATGGTTTTGTCAGCGCCGGCATGGGCCGCTAATCACCACTCGAGCAAGAGCTCCAGGGTACTGTCAGCAAAAGCCAACAACACAAATGCAGTCATACCAGCAATGCCTTCGGTAAAAGTACCTTATCGGTCCTGGTTGCCGAAGAAACAGCATCCGAAAGTGGTTCTCTTGTGCATACACGCGCTCGGTTTCAGCAGCAAGAGCTATGACAATTTTGGGCGCCGAATGGCGGCATCTGGAATACCAACCTATGCTCTCGATGTCAGAGGGTTTGGCGAATGGGCAAAACAACCTGAAGAAGCCAGTATGGACTTTGAAGCGTGTCTAACTGATGTGGAACAGGGGCTCAAGACCTTACACAAAGCCTATCCCAAGATCCCTGTGTTCCTCGTGGGTGAATCGATGGGTGGAGCGATTGCAATTCAAGCGGCCTCACGCTACCCGGACCAGGTCAACGGACTAGTATCAGCCGTGCCATCAAGTAGCGAGCGAGGCGCAATGAAGTCGACAATGATTGTTGCATTTAAGGCTACAAAACATCCTGTTGGCGAAATCGATATGGCTCCGGTTATCGTGGATGGAGCTACGGAAGATCTAGCTCTCAGAAGAAAGATTAACGCAGAGCCGCTAAATCGAATGGACCTGAGCAAAAAGGAATTGTCTCAATTTGAAAAATTCATGAAACAAACGCATGACGCCGCTCCGCTGGTCGAACGCACACCAACTATAGTGCTCGTAGCATACAAGGACAGATTGGTCACTCCAGCCGGATCCGTTGAGCTTTTCAATGAAATGACATCACCGCAAAAGCTGATGATTGGAGATGGCGACAGTGAGCATCTCATGCTAGAAGAAGGACAGATGACTCCGGAAATTGAATGGATTCTCAAAGGTTGGCTTCGCGAGAAGGCAGCTAAAGCAATCCTGCGCGAAGGCGTAGCCACCCAGTGAGTGTATTAATAGGAGTTATAAAACAATGAAAAGACTTAGCCTTTATACAGTCGTCATAGTTATTTGCGCATTCAATGGTACAGCGGCCCTGGCGGTCGATGCTCCCATGTCTACCTACCAGCGGCAGGTCAATCTGATGAAGCGCATCAACGAAGCCCAGAAGACTCAGGCATTAACGGTCAGACAAGCAAAGAATCTTCGTAAGGATCTGAGCAAGGTTGCAGTAAAAAAACAGAAAATTCGAGACAATCACGAAGGGAAGAAAGGCACTGAGGATTTGTCCAACGTTGGAGATCGCCTTACTGAGATAAGCGAAAGGATCAACGAACTCAAACAAGAGAATTTGCGTGAGGCTGCAGAACGGCTCGCCAAAAGCAAAGAGAAACTCCAGAAAAGTGGAGATTCCCGTGATTGATGTAACTTGTTTCTAGTTGTAGAAAGCCTCTAACGGCAGCAACAACGAGCAGTGACGCCTTAGCGCCAACTAGCACGACTTGTAGTGCCTAATTCAGCGTCAGCGTTCGATCGCGGATAGCGACTTAAGAGCGCTAGCTGAAACATATGCATTATCGTCTTCGGAAAGCAACTTCAATAGTGCAACGGTAATGTTGAGGCTCGCTGATACAGCGAAGCGGACGTCAGCACTCTCATCTTTTACGAGCAGCTCGAGGACTGACGGTGACAGGTTACGATTTTCACAAAGGCTGATACGAACTTCTGCTTCAGGATCTTGTGCCAGCTGCGTTTGTATGTCCTTAGACAGACGAATATTTTCTGCTACTCTAGCGCGCACGCGATGATGCGGATCAGCAGCCAGCTTGCTCAATGCAATTAATGACGTATGCGGATTTCCGGCCAGCACGAGTCGCATGTGCATCTCCTCATCGCCACGCGGAAATCCACACGACTCCTCATTATTTAGATCACAAATCGCTCGAATCAGTGTCGATAGCTTCTCTGTCGTGACCGGCTTGGCCACGTAATAGTTCATCTTCGACCGGAGTGCTTCCTGAACATCTTCCTCTCTATCCGAAACGGTGAGCAGTACCACCGGTATCGAAATCAGGGAAGGATCATTCTTGATCTCATGAAGAACTTCATGACCATTCATTTTGGGAAGATTTAGATCAAGCAAGATGATATCAGGCAGTTTCCTTTCATTGGACTGCTTCGCTCTGCGCAGGTATTCGAGGGCTTCCGCACCGTCAACGGCAATGGACAACTCATACATCAGATTAGAGCGCTTCAATGCTTCCTCAGTCAATCGGACATCGGATGGCGTATCTTCTACTAGCAGTATGTCAATTGTTTCTTTCATAGTTGTAGTCCTTTCTTCTTTAGCCGCAGGCAAGGTAAACATGAATATGGATCCTTGACCTGGGTGTGATTCAACCCAAATACTGCCACCATGGGAAGTGACTATCCTCTTGCAAATCGCTAACCCGATTCCGGTTCCTGGGTATTGTGTCTTCGAATTCAAGCGAGAAAACATGTCGAAAATCCTGTCGGCGTATTTTTGCTCTATGCCCATGCCATTGTCACGGATCGAGAAGAGCCACTGATGCGTAACCTGCCTTGCCGATATGGTAATCCATGGAGGACTGGCTCCTTTGTATTTGATTGCATTACCGATCAAATTCTGGAAAAGCTGCACCACTTGCGATCGGTCCACCGCCACGTGTGGCATGGAGTCAATGTCCAGGTTCGCTTTCGCAGCCTCAATGGAATCTTGCAGATTAGCCAGCACCTCGTCGATCACGGAGTTGCAATCCGTGACTTGATTGAGTGAGTCGGCAGCGTTGATCTGCGAGTGCAACAAAATAGAATTGATCAGTTGCCGCATCCTGTTGGTACCGTCTACGATAAATTCAATAAACTCCGTGCAGTCCTTGTCCAGTTTTCCTTCAGTACCAGCGGCAAGTAGCGTGGCAAATCCTTGAACCGCACGAAGTGGCTCTTGCAAGTCATGCGATGCGATCTTCGCGAATTGCTGCAGTTGCTCATTGCTTTGCTTGAGAATCTCAGTTCGCTCGTGTATGAGCTTTTCGAGCTCCTCATTCGATTGTTTTGTTATAGTAATGTCGCGCACGTATACGCAGTAAGAAGATTTTCCTTCGGCGCCCATCCGAAATATACCTAACTCAGCGGGGAACCTTTTCCCGGAGCGAGTTTCTAGAGTAATATCCGTTATTGTCTTGATAGGACCTCTATCATGCGCTGAAAAATAGCCCTTGAATGTTTTCAAAAAACGTCTTCTCAGATAACCTGGGATAATTCGTGCCAGGCTCTGTCCAAGAATTGCATCTCTTTGCCAACCGAAAGTGCGTTCGGCAAGTAAGTTCCATTCTGTTATGCGCAATTGAGAGTCTACGGTCATGTACCCATCAAAGGAATGCTCGAGAACCTTCATGCGCTCCATTCTATGGCGAAGTTCGATTGCGAGGCGATTGCGTTCAATTGCGAACTCCAGCGACCGAGTCAAGGAATCTTCATTGATTATCCCTTTGACGAGATACTCTTGCGCACCCGATTTGACGAATTCGAGAGCTAATGCTCGATCATCATGAATAGACAGAATTAAAATCGGAACTTCACCGGTCTGTGTACGGATCGCAGAGAACAAACCCATTCCCGTCGAGTCCAATTGCGAGATATCCAGTAGAATAACGTCGATTATCGATGCACTTAATTGCCTCGACATCTCCTCAATCGTCTGAACAAAAGTCGTCTTTATTCCAGGATCGGATAACACGCAGGATTTCTGCGCCAAGAATGTATCTTCAACTACAAGAACATTCACTGTGCTTCCTCTAGGGACAGCACCTCATCAATCGCAGGCGGTGGGCCAACATATAGTTTGAATAGAACCGCAAACTTTCTGCCTACCAAAACAATGATGACGAGCGGGACCGGGATTAAACTAGGCAGGCAGATCCTAACCATGCACTGAAAAAGGGATTCCGGCAGAAATCCACATCTGGCGGATACCTCAATTATGCCACAAGCACAACTATAAAGCCATAAGCGCTCACACCTAATGCCTATGCCGCATCAGAGACCGTCACGACAGATTTGACACATCAACACTGTAGTCGACTGAAGAAGATCTGCTTGTCTCGACCGGCTCTCTTTGCGACAGAACGACGAAAGCTGAAACGGCGACGAACAGGATCGACAACGGAGTAAGTATCGATTTATGGCCCCAATGGTTGATCTTGTGCGGGATCTCGAAGTTTAGGGTACAACTGTAGTATGACTCGCGAAGGAGTCAGAGGAGTTAAATGCCGAAGAAAGTCCAGGAAAAGCCGCTTTTCCACCCCAGGCTTGTAACCAGAAAAATGCCTGCCGCTGTCCTGCCAACGATAATAGTACTGCTACTTGGTTTTGCTTTTTTTGTATTCTATCTGCATCGGTAGCTATGAATACTTCGTTTTAACAACCAGACATAGAAATCATTTCGACATCAAAAGTTTTCATACCAACTGCGCGGGCACGGTTCAGACAGCTCGCAGATCTCGATGCAAAAGCCCCCTATGCGCCTTGAACATACTCAAGGCGACAACGCAGGAGTGCGAGCCGGTGCTTAGCCTCTCAAAAATGAAGTCGAGGAGATCTCTTTCCGACAAGAGACTGTGTTTTGACTGCAAGAAGAGATAACAGCTCTTTCATAGATTAAGTCCCGTCATCGACGAAAAACTCTGTGAGCGCATGCTGCCAGGCAAGATAGGCTCGGGAGTCAAAAGGACCAGTAGTACTTTCAATCAAGCACGCTTCAGCAACTTCGGCGATTGCTGCGGACGTCGCTTCACAAAGCACCGCGGCAGCACAATTCGTCTCCGAGATGACCTCTCCCATATCGGTTCGCATGGATATTCCTTGAGCGGCTCCTTGCTGTAGACAGGGTCTGAATTGTTTTGAGAATTTCAGATACTGCTTCAATTGCAAATCGTCCAGCCCGCCCCAGAAGCTCGCCATCAAGCCCACGCCACGCCACAAGTTGGCCCTGCGCTCCGGTCGGAATCTGTCCAGGAGTAGCTGCAACGCTTTTGGCTCGCCGGCTGTCATGAACCAGAGCGCTCTACCAAGCCCCTGATCGTAACCCGCCATAGCAACTGGTGGCAGATTTGGTGCCTTCATGTTTTGAACACTCTCATACCAGCGAAAATAGCCTTCATGCATTCCGTATGAATCCATTGCCATGAATCCGAGAAAGTGGTCCGCAAATGATGCAGTGATATTAGCCTCGACTTGCAAGTTCGAAAGTGCGTGACCGACACCCAATCCAAGTCCACTGATGTGCTCGGGAGCCAGGTCAACCAATTCAGCGGCGCGAGCGTATTCGCGCGGATGCGAGACATCCAGACTGATAGCCGCGCTGAAGGCGCCTTCGAAGACGACAACACGCTCGGTTAATTTCAAGCCAGCAAGATCAGCGACAAACCTTGGGAGGTCAGTATTGGGTTCTAGCGAATTGTGTGATTCAGCCAGCATGGCGAGAGGCTCTCTTCCAACATCGCTTGTGGTGCGTGGACTCTGAAGTCGAGGAAATCTCTTTCCGACAAGAGACTGTGTTTTGACTGCAAGAAGAGATAACAGCTCTTTCATAGGACTTTTGAACCTGATCCGATGAAAAACTCAGTCAATGACCGCTGCCAGAAGAGGTAGGCTCGAGCGTCAAAAACGCCAGTCGTGCTTGCAATCAAGGACGTCTCAGCAACTTCCGCAATCTGCTCTGACGTAGCCTCACAAATTACTTTGGCAGCAACATCCGTTTCCGCAACAACTTCGCCCATGTCGGTTCGCAAAGATATTCCCTGAGCCGCTCCTTGCTGGAGAAACGGTCTGAATTGTTGTGAGCACTTCAGAAGTTGCTTTAACTGCGAATCGTCCATCCCGCCCCAGAAGCTCGTCATCAGACCGACGCCACGCCACATATCGGATCTTCGTTGCGGCGGAAATCTGTCTAAGAGTTGCTGCATCGTCGCTGGTTTACCAGCACTGATGAACCAGAGCGCTCGACCAAGACCCTGATCGTATGCCGCTCTTGCCACTGGTGGCAGATTTGAGGGTATCTTCATATTGTGAATGCTATCGTACCAGCGAAAATACCCTTCATGCATTCCATATGCATCCATCGCCATAAATCCAAGAAAGTGCTCAGCTAATGCTGGAGCGATATCGACCTCGACTTGCAAACTTGAAAGCGCATGACCGACACCCAGACCAAGCCCACTGATGTGGTCGGGCGCCAGCTCGACCAATTCAGCGGCGCGAGAATATTCACGCGGATGCGAGACATCCAGACGAATAGCCGCACTAAAGGCACCCTCATAGGCGACAATACGATCGGTCAATTTCAAGCCATCAAGATTGGCTACAAACCGAGGAAGATCAGTGTTGTATTCGACCGAGTTGACTGCCTCAGCCAGAAAGGCGAGACGCTCATGTCCGACAAAACTTGTGTTGCAAGGATTCTCGAGCCCAGGAAATCTCTGCCCAACAAGTGATCGCGTTTTGCCAGCAAAAAAAGAAAGCAGTTCTTTCATAACGCAGAACAAACCAGAGGTGATTGGGACTCCATGCTTGCTCACCACAGCCACTTCACTGAAAAATTCGTCGTGGATAAAGGGGGCGGATAAGACCAACAGTTTATCACACCAACATCTGTTGGGTAGTTTGCGGCTTGCCCGCAGGAGCGCAATTGAATGGGATTTCTGCGGTAGGCACCGCAATCAATCAGATGCTCGCGGCGGTTGCGAAACACCGATCGGCGACACGGCGCTTGCGCATGTTCGACAACCGGCATCAATAGCGCTGCACGAGGGCGGTCGATTCGATTCGAAAATAACCAACACATTCATTCTTCACAACACCTGGAGCAACCCGGACCAGAAAACAGAGTCGCTGACTCGTGCGCTCCATAGCGCAGGCTTTTCGGATCAACCAAATCGCACTCGCTTGCAGACGTAGAGAATCCACTATCATTCGATTGGCTCTGGCGCCTCGAACAGACCACTGTCGGTAAGAGTTTTTGCCTCGCCGGTATTTTGCCAATGAAGAGTACAATGCGGATGACTTTTCTTCCAAAGTGCGACACCATCTGCGGTGATTTTCGGACAGCTAATCAATTCCAAGTAAATTAACTCGCGATGGTTCGCGAAAATGGTGAAGATATCGTCTGTAATTTGAATACAATCAGATAAGTCCAATAGCCTCAGGTTTAACGATTGGAGGGCTCGAAGATCGTCGTCCGTGACCGGCAACGAGGAAAGCCAGAGGTCGCGTAAGTTGGGATGTTTGGAAAGCGATCTGATACCATCTTCGCTTACTTTGGTATCTCCTATGTGAAGTCCATAGAGATTCGGAAAATGATTCAACACAAAGTTGAGACCGGAATCGGTAAAACCTTTACACTCGTCCAGATCGAGCTGGAGAAGCCCCTTGCTGAGCGGCTCCAGATGCTTCAGGTCAACATCCGTAACAGCAGTTCTGTCTAATCTAATCCATCGCAAATTTTTCATTCTTGCAATAATTTTCAGGCTTTCGCCGGTAATGTTGGTTTCAGTTAGATCAATTTTTTTTAGTTGCCCAGCGGGGATGGCTCGCAGACCCGTGTCAGTGATGTTTTTATTTCCCAGCAAGCTTAACTCCTGGATTCGAGGGCTGAGTTTGGCGAGCGTCTCATCGTTGACGGACGGATGCGCAAACCAAAAATCGCGCTGATCTCGACGTTCGGTTTGTTGAAAAAATCCATCCGGATCTTTCTTTTTCGACGGATGAGTCGTGTAAGACGAATGTCCCGTGGCAGCCTTCGGGTCCGAGTCTGCTCTCGCCAATTGAACAACATCATATGTGCTAAGACTGGTGTTTGGTGCAGCGACCTTTTTGAGATCTGCATTGATTGGCGCTTTGACTTTGGAGTAAACGGTAAGAAGAGAATAACTCACTCCCGATAGGAGGCATAGAGCCAGAGCGGCAATCGATACCGTAAGCGGGGTTACCTTTTTTGCTTTGCGGACAGTTGTTGGCAGCGCAATAATCTGCTTCAATTCGAGTGGATCTACAACTACCTCACAAAGAGCTTCGCGAAACTCTTTCATCGTCTGAAAACGATTGTCGGGATCGTTGCGCAGTGCGGTCGATACAATTCGGTCGAGTGCATTCGCCGCCGCGGTTTCACCGATGCAGTCTCCAAGAGACGGAGGCTCACCCGACGCCTTATCACGGAACATGACCACGAGCTGGTCACCGTCCCAGGGCGTTCGGCCAGCCAACATCGCATACAAGATGACGCCCAGACCATAGATATCTGTTCGTGAATCCGTGTCTTCACCACGAACCTGCTCGGGGCTCATATAGAGCGGAGTGCCCATCATTTGCCCAGGTCGTGTCAGCGTGCCAAAGAGATTGTCGCTGAGCAGCTTCGCAATTCCAAAGTCTAGAATACGAACATTGTTGTCGGCGTCTATCAAGATATTGCTCGGTTTCAAATCTCTATGCACGATTTCACGAACATGGGCGTGGTCTAGCGCATCGCAAAGCTGAATCCCGTACCTAATAGCGTCGGAGAACGATAACGCGCCTTTCTCCTCTAGAATTGATTCGAGACTTTTGCCGTTGACGTATTCGAGAACGAGAAATAACTCGCCTTCCTCCGAATGTTGGAAATCGAGAACCTGTACTATGAATTGATGATTTAGCCGACTCAGCGCCCGCGCTTCCTGCTGAAATCGCAGAATGGTCATATTATCGGCATTGCTATGCAAAAACTTTATCGCTACCAGTTTCGCAAGCTTGTTGTCGCGCGCGCGAAACACCTTTCCCATGCCGCCTTCGCCGATTACTTCGATGTCCGAATAGCGTTTCTTAAATCCGGCCTGACCCTTTACGATCTCTTCAATATCCGCAATCTTGTCAAATTCTGAAGTCATAATTGAAAGCTAAATGTGGCGCGGCCTTCGACAGATAGACAACCCACAATGTGGCTTGAACTTCCTAGATACTACAGCAGTAAGCGCCAACAGTCTCTATGTTTGTTTGAAACATAAAACTTGGCAACAATACGCTACTTTACGAGACCGACGTTCATCGGTACGGCACCACTTTGCACGCCTGCGTCAACGAGAAATTCAGGTGGAAGTACCACGATTCCCAAGACCACGAGACCCGTGCCTGACTTGGCTCGACCAGCGGTAAAACGCACAGGAACGAACCCCGTGACCTGAGCGGCGATGCCGCCTTTCAACGTGGATGCAAGCGGCATGCTCAAGATTGAGACGTTCGGATTCGTAACGACCGGGACTATGAAGGTTTTGTTTTGCAGAAACGGTGCCAGCGTTGGCACCGTAGTTGGTGCCGCTGCGGTCAGTCCAAGAAAACCAGGAGATGACGGATCGCCTGACTGAAAATAGTGCTCCACCGTGAGTGGACCGGCTTCAAACAAGGAGAGATTCAGACCTGTTACGCCAGGGTTCATTAACATGATAGTCTGTCCGACGGTTAGCGATGGTGGTGTTGTTGCAACCGTCTGAATCGGATCAAAATGTTTCATCATTTCTAGTGTCGGTCTTCCAACAGCCCCAGCGCCGACGGTGGCGAGCGTTCCACCGAGAAGACCTGTAGGTCCCGAGATGAACTGGCACGTGCTGCCGTTGGTGAGTAAAGGCAACAAACCAATGTTCAAAGTGTGCGTGCCTGCTTGTTGCGACCAGGTATGGTTGCCTACTGCACCATTCGGAGAGTAGATCGCCAGAGGAAATGGCACAGTCGCACTCTGAGGGCTACTTGCGCTACCGAGAGGACCCGCTACTGAGGTTACTGAAATCGTATCAGATGCATGGTTGAATAATGTTGCAAACGGATTGAAAATTTGTTTGGTAATCGAAACCGTCATGTAATAGTTGCCGCTGTATCCGCCCACCGGTGTTTCAGCGGGATTGGAATACTGGCATGGATAAAGCGATACATTGCCGGCCGTCAAAAGAGATCCGTCGGCGTAATTTCCTGTTGCTACGGCCAGGGCATCCTGATTCGCTAAGGCGGAGTAAGTGAGTGCAGTTGACGGACTTGCAGTGCAGTCGCCGCTACCACCACTGAAGCAAAGGTCGTACGCTCCTGCCAGGGCAGCGGCATCCGCCGCGGTTTGCATCTGATTACGCAAAAGAATATGGTGCCCGACGTCATATGCGAAGCTGAAAATCGCAAGTATCGCGAGCACGAACACGACGAGTGCGGCGGTAGTTACCGATCCGTCTGAGCCCCGACGCTTAGCCGCCCTAATTCTTCGACTTCGATTCATGGCTTCACCTACCTAATTCTCGAGAGCGTAGCTGGCAGTAGCCGAAGGTTGGACTTGCAGCAACCTGGCGTTAAGACCTAGGGGATCCGGATTGGGAAACGAACCGTTGTACGTCACGACAACTGTAACCCTGCCGATTGCATAGGCCGGATCCTGATTGTTCGGAGCTGGAGCAGTATATAAAGCAGTGAACTGCGAGTTGGATGTCACTATGTCACCCATGCGAATGCGAGTAAACACCTGATTAGGAGTTGCTGATGGCGTGGTCATATCGGAGTCGCTACCCTGAATCACGATTGTCGCGGGTACTGAGAACACGGCACCCGGCTGTACCGGAGCGACGTTTGGTCCGCGTGAATTTGGCGTAGCGAGTGCACCACCGGGCGCGCTACCATATGCGATGGCACAGCCTCGCGCTGCCGACCTCGCACATTCAGTCAAGGATGATTTGACGTAAAAGTAGAGGGACGCCTCACATACCGCGTAGAGTAGCAGAAACACTAGCGGAATCAAGACCGCGCATGCAGCAGCAACCTCTATTAGTGCCGACCCGCTTGTTCGATTAACCCTTTTGCTTTTCATTGTTGCACCTGACTATGGACGAAGCGGATAAGTTGCCGACGCTCTCAAAGACAGCTGTTGGAGGGAAAAGTTTTGTCCGAACAACGAGAGCACATTAACAGGTAGAGTGATATTGTCGACACCACTGGCACCGCCGCTCTGACCAGGCGCAGCGTAACAGGTCACCGTGACGGTCGGCTGCGGATGGCTATTTTTTCCATAGCTGGCAGGCCAGGCCACGTTGAATTGACTTGATTGATTGACAATACCGGCAACCTGAATGCGCTGAAGCGCAGAATTGACCGCCGACGAGGTTGGTGACGCGCCGCCGCCGCTCTTGGCGTACAAGAGCGCCATTTTCCTGGCTCCATCACGCGCGCCTTGAGTCAGACCGTTGAGGATATGGATACAGATACAAGATTGGATCATGACGAACAAAAGCACAATGACGAGCAAAATGAAAATCACTGTTCCGGCAGTGGCTTCGGCAAGAACCAATCCGACGTTCCGTCTACGTCCATTATTCGGCTGATATCGCGATAACATCTTTACGCTCCAACTCGTCATTTAGTTATGCAGTTGCTCTCGAAAATCGAACCGCTCGTCTGCTGCGTCGCTTTGCCGGCGGTGGCGATATCTCTTCGGCCCGCCTCTTCACCACTACGAGGCGTTGCGCTGACTCTCTTTTCGTGCGAGCAAGTTCTTCTGCGAATGCCGGGTCTAACTCAGCGATTTGGCGTTCGAAAAATACTTCCATCGCTTCGAGTTGCTCCGGTGTTTGCTGTTGCATCATTTGGAGCTCATTCATCAAATGAAGATCCTGCAGAGTCTTCAATTCCTCCACCATCTGAAGTTCCTTGACCAGATGCATTTCGAGAACCGAATGGAGGTAAGTTAGCGAGATTTGCTCAGTTTCGTCTGGCGCTTCGACTGGCTCGCTGGAGACGCTCATGTCTAGTATTGCTTCCGGTTCTTGCGTGGGGCTCATATCGTGAATCTCATACAAATTTGCGATATCAACCAGCACGGGCTCCTCAGCTGTGGATTCGATATCTGCAACTGTTTCATACACACCGCTGATCTGTTCCAGGTAGGCATATAGATCAGTTGATTGATCCATTACTCCGTACAATTCCAGTTCTCTGTTCGCTTCGGTCGGCGTTGCTTGCTCCTCACGCATCACCTGCCGCTCGATTTCCTGGAGGAGATCGCTGCGCATGTCAGCAATCTCAGAGTTGAGTTCATCCAGCTCGGTGAGTTTACTCAAATCGCTCTTCTTAAGGCGGTTCCCGTTGCTCTTTTTGCGTGCCCTCAAGACATACTGACGCTTCGTGTCGTTCTTCACAGAAGCCGCGAGGAAAGAGGAAAAGCACTCCAAATCAAGACCGAGACCGGTGCCGACATCGGAGATGTCCAGGTTGTTTCTCATCCGATGAAAGTATTGCGCGCCGTCTCCCTCTGAGTCGTAGGTTGCCAATTGTTTTCCCTGCCCTACATCATGCAACTGGAAGTCAAACCCCACGGATTGGTACCTGCCGCGAATCCAGTAAAATTGTCCAATCAATGACGCATGCTTTAAGCGTCGCAGGCAAATGAGCCGCTGAATCTGACTTCTGAGCGAATTGTCGTAGAGTTTTTGCGAAAAAACATATTGAGGCTTAAGCTCCTTCATGCGTTGAAGGCGCATGTATTCAGGACCATGCAGGAGGTTGTTAATGCAGATCATTTGTGGTCTCCTTGGAGAGAGAGTAAATTGCGTTGGTTTCCACTTCGTGCTTGTCAACTTGACCTTTGTGTCGTATCTATTGGTCGATTGAATTCTTGGCTAGGAGTGAGAGCGCGCGTGCGCTGCTCATTGTTGATGGCATGTTTGATTAGAAGGGCCGGCTCCACTTTTCTAGTGGTGCGTTGATCTGTCGAATCCACTACCCTACGATGAAAGTCTCTTGCTAGTTTTAAAAAGACGAAGAGAAAACCGATTGCAATTACCGACGCGTAATGCATTGCGACTGTGGTTTTGCTGGGTTTGTCACCGCTGTAGAATGTGATTGAACTCAGTTTATTGCTATCCGGACCGAACAATGTGTTGATGGACGTTGGACGATTTTCTTCATGACCGTTCTTCAAGACGAGTGTGAGAGCTTGCGTCTTCGAACTGCGAATAAGCTGTCCGTCGCGGTCAAGCCCCTGGATGAAGAAGGCTTCTGTCAGCCACCCGTAGCTATTCAGGTCAGCAGATATTTTGGGCTCTGAACTTACATTGATGCATTTGACTTGAAACGGCACCTTTTGCTCGACTGCACCGATGTTCCTATCGAGTTCGAGATCTGATTCGAATTGCGTCTTTCCTACGGCTGCGGTCAACCCGGCACCAACGAACCGAGAGACTGTAACAGGAGCCTGCTTACCAGTGAGCTGGTCACCTATCATGCAACGCGCACCAAGGTCGTTGATACTCTGAGGGTACGCATTGGTCCGCTTGTACACTCGGCTGCTTTCGTCCCTTATCCTGTTCATGAGAGTGATCACCGACATCTCTGGTGCGGTGTTTTCATAAACGACGACACCTGTCTCGGTCTCAAAACCTTGGGGAATGATCCTCACCCAGGTAGTACTGTCATACTTCCCGTTAAGGAAATCGAACTCCTCCGACCACTGACCATGCCAGTTTTTGACGACCAGTGACTTTGGCGATATGCCTCTCCCCGCAATCTCGCCGATACCGCTGGCAATATCAAAATGGATGGAACTGTCACCAGTTTGGAAGCGACCACTTGCAACGTCTTGCAACTTGGCTGTCTTTTCTGATGTTTGGATAATCATCGCGGCGATGGCGGCAGCGGTAATTATGAAGGTGCCTACGGTGGCTATCAAGACTGTTCTGTTGTCGACTATGCCTGTGCTCTCATGAGAGGCGTGTACCCTAGGGCTCGAATTTCGGAAGGCAACAACATTGTCATTTGTTTTTGCTTGAGCTTTTTGCTCTTTGATTGCGGCGCTCATCTCCTTGAGTTTTCTCTGCAGCTGTATGATGCTTTCATCTTCCGTACGCCGCTGAGGATTCGATTCCATCAAAGGGTTTTGATTGCTTTGCTGATTCATGCTGCTGCTCATTGATGCAATCCTCGCGAAAGTGCGCCTAATAAAAACCTATCAGGACTTACCGCACCAGCCATCACCCGGCGGAGGCGTCGAGGAGATCAGCCATGGTGATTGCGTACTCCAAACAAGCACAAGGCTCTTCAGTCTCACCCGGTCGTTCTTACTACCCGGAAAGGTGATATGGTTTTCCCTAGTCCGTCGAATCGACGTGATGAGAATCCACCTTAGTGCTATACATTACGACGCAGCCGCTCGGTATCCAATACGAGGCCAGTGCCTGTGATATTGCTCTTCTTGCTCTTCTTGAACTGTCGAACTGGATTCGCTTGCCGATTTAGACGATCTCAAAACTTCTATGGATTGGGTCAGGCCTAACTACTGGTCATGACAGGGTGAAGATCAAACTTTATTGAACGCCAAACCTGTTTGAATGCGCCCAATGCCGGACTGGTCGGCAACACGCCGAGCACATCCGCGTAGATGCAGGATGGTAAAGTCATCTCAAATGCGGTGGTGCAAATGAATAGAGTTATTCGAATACTCGTTCCTACCATAGTCGATGTCGTCTCCTGATCTAGGGACAGGAATGCAGTCGAACATGCTCGGTGGAGGCGAGACGCCGGCGGTCCTAATGGCTCTGCCCTTCCGGTATTGCCGAAGTGATGATCCGCGCTGCTATCATTGGTCACATTTTGGTCGAAAAAAACTTTCACACTACGCATCGTATTGGAGGGGTAGGCCATGAATAGTTTTGAATCAACAAGTCACGAACTCTATTGTCAGAGCTCAGAACAGCCAGACCCTAGGGGTCTGGCATTCAGCGACTGTTTCGACGACGACAAACCAGCACCTGAAAAAAACACGACGGGAATATCTACCGACCGTTTCGATGATGACAAACCAGCACCTAGAAAAAACAAGCTAGACTGGCTACCGAATGTTTCACGCACTGGCGAAAAGACCGAAGAGATTTTGCGGGCTATGACCGAGGCGCTATTAACTGCCCAACTCGTTCGACCACACCCACTTATGCCAGTGAAGCCGATTCCGGGAGAACCAATTATTCCCGCCACCGTGACGCCTCAAGGCAAACTCTCCGAGTTCGGCAAATCAACATTTTCGTATCCGGCACCAAATTGCAATATCTTGGCCGGCACGATAGTCAGGGCCTTGGAGTATGAAGACAAAAACTTCGATCTCAAAGAGCCACATATAGAACCGCAACAGACCCGCGATGAATTCGCTGCAGACGGAAAGACTCGCAAGAACACGATGGGTTACGATCCTGAGGGGAAGCTTATCGCGAGAACGGAGTTTTCTGCCGACGGAAGAACACCCACATCCAGGTTCGATTTCATGCCACAACAAAAGTTGTGGCTGCAAACCGAATTCGCAACAGACGGAAAAACGCCCAGCAAGTATTCCTTGTTTAACACTGCTGGAGACAAAATGCAGTCAAAAATAATGCAACTTGATGGCAAAACAACAAAATCACGAATTTGGTACTCTGTCAAAGACGGGGAGCCACTAGAACAAGTTGACTACTGGGCATCTGGAAAACTGAAAGCAGAAGTTAGTTATTCGTCCGACAAAACATGGGGGCGAGTCGAATACGACTCAAATGGTAGAAAATCCAAGGTGGTTGGCTACCATGAGAACGGAACTATAGGGACGGAGATAACGTTTTACGAAAACGGTCTGATGAAAGACGAAGCGTATTACCACTCGGACGGGAGGAAGAGCCTGCACGTCTCCAACGACAAAGACGGTAATTCAGTCCGAACAGAATATGAGGACTCCAAGCCGGCGCGCTCATTTGCGTATGACAAAAAATCCCGCCTGAATGGTGAGTGGACATATCACGACAACGGCCGCATCAAATCGCTTTCGCTATACAACGCCCAGGGGACGAAACAGCAAATTGAGATCGACGCAATAAAATAGGACCCTGTGCGTGTCTCATCATCGAAGTCGGCAAAACGATTCAAGCCAAGTCGCGTGCGAACCGACTATCTCAGGTCGACGCGAGCTTCGACGAATTGAATCGGTGAGTCTGCCGTGAAGGTCACACCGCCATTCAAAGTTATGAGATTTCCGGAAGTGGGCTAAACGAGACCATCTTATTGATCGCATTGATTGTCGAAGGCGCGCTGTTTCCACTATCGACTTCGCCCGCTCCTGTATGGCGGCGCTAGCTTGTAGTCAGCGAGGATTTTGTCAGCTTCGTCCCTACGATCGAATTTGTCCAGCAGCTCCACGAGCTTATAGGCAATGTCTTCTATTTTCTCAGGCTTCTTAGCGGCAGCGATCTTTAGAGCCTTATCCAAAAGCGGCATCGCGTATTTGTCGCCACCGCCTTTCACCAATCGCTCGGCAATATTCTCGTAGGGTGAGATCATTGAATCGCCGTCGGGATCTCGTAACCCTCCGTCTCTATCTGGATTCGTCAGCAGATATTTGATACTGTCTTGCGCTAGTTCATTAAGTGTTTCTGGATCTTTAACCTGCTGATTTTCATATTGAACCGAAAGCAGACGACGCATGAGCAGCGATTCTGGACTTGATATATCACCTTTCGCCTTCAGGGAGTCATAGTTCTCTTGCATCTCCTTACGCATTTTCGATTGCAATTCTGTATCCGAATTCACCCGAGAGCCTCCAAAAATAACAATGGAGCGGGCATCTGCACCAGCCACAGTGGTACTGCCATGTACCTTTTCATAGTCCCTCAAGTTGGTAATCAATGAGGTAATCAATCGATCTCTTTGACCGGTTGCGTCATTATTTTGTAAAACCGATTGAAGATTATCGATGACTTCTCGTTTGTCCTTCGAGGCTAAATCTTCAGGCTCTTTCAATGCCGTGGCAATTACGTTTGATACGACTTTCTCGGCCAGTTTATTTGCGCCTCCAGCGTCACCTTGCTGCTTATGAATGGCAAGGATTGCTTCGAACTCGCTCATATAATCTCTGTCAGTGCTTGGAGCTCTCTTCGAGAAACGCGCATCTGTGGCGCTCAGGACGTCCTTGCAGATCTGATTCTCACCGCCTTGTTTCATCGCACTCAGGAAAGATTTTGTATCAGCCAGCAAGCGACCTCTCTCAGAAAGATTACTCTCTCCATCAGTTTTTGCAGGGGGTTTTTCAGTTTCGATTCTGCCTAGCATAAACTTCGAGAGAAGCTCGGCATGCTTATGAGCCTCCTCCTTGCGTCCCCAGTGATCGAGATACTTGTGCAATGTCAGGCGCTCTTCGAATGTGCGACGCGGATTTACGTCTTCGTCTTTTTCGAGAGTTTCGACGAATTTACGCTGCTGATTGATATACTCATCAGGAGTCGGCTCGCTGCGTGACTTACCGGGCGTCCCTGGAGGCAACGCTTTTTCCAAAATGGTATCGTAGACAGCGGCAACGGACAGCTTGTTCTTTTGACCAGCCTTGCCCGTGTGATCGACTCTATTTCCCCATTGATTCTCAACTTCCATGTCACCGGACTTAGCGTCATACCTGTACCCGACAAGGGCGTGATGCGCGTGCATACTGCGCACAGCATCCTTCTCCTCGTCCGTCATCTTTTTATTCGAATATGACTCGCTGAGATCTGACAGGAATGGATCACGGTTGGCGTATACGCCCATTAGAATAGGCTTCTTCCGCGCTTGAGCATCCTCGACTATTTTACTAAAGTGCGCCTCAGACGTTGGTTTTATTACGCCGTCGCCCTCTTTGTCGTTGACGACTGTCAAATCGCCCTTATTTCCTCGAAGTTGCTTGTAGACGTCGGGCAAGTATTGCATAGACATCGAAGGACCGCCCACCGGGCGCTGGCCTTCATATTGATTCGCGAACCGTTGACTGGACGTAGGATCAATTTTGGGTACCGTCGTCGTGAATGGTTCTGGTGGCGTCTTTGAATAATTCATCATTCTGCTGTGGCTATCATCCACGTAATCGGTAGGATATCCCTCCTCGTACGATATCTTTCCCCGGAGGCCAGTTTGACCAAGGTATTCATCTTGTCTGGCCCAGTGAATGTTAATCATCGCCGGCTGAGCGATATGGCTGGCAAGACTCCGCTTCTTCTCATCCGGAGTATCGACTTTGTACTTGTCTGGATGAAGGTTATGCTCCGGCACCGGCAGTACAGTACCATCAGTGGTGACATATCGACCTGTGGTCGCGACATCAGCCACCAATCGCGCAATTGTGGCGGGTTCTTGTATGTAGAGAACAGTCTCGAGCGCAGCCGTCGTACATGTCGACTCGACACCTTGGTTAATCAAACCTGGATTATGCGCTTGTCGCATCATATCTGATGCTATCGTTCGCAAATCATTTTGAGAATAGATGTTGTTACCATTCTTGCTTTCTTCAAGAACGCGGCCGACTTGTCCGTAAAACTCCTCTTTATCGGCTTTTGACAATCCATCTAGTTCTGCACGTTTTTCAAATCCGTCCATGTCCTTTTTAAACGCTTCGAACTCAGCCGGCGTTTCGAACACGTCCTCGGCGAGCTTTCCTACGACATCGAGCGACATGGTAAGCTCTGGTGCCGTTTCCTGAT
>CAYQKX010000068.1:0-41379 GCA_964418155.1 uncultured Candidatus Obscuribacterales bacterium
TGTTGTTGTTGTTGTTGTTGTTGTTGTTGTTGTTGTTGTTGTTGTTGTTGTTTTTGTTGTTGTTGTTGTTGTTGTTGTTGTTGTTGTTGTTGTTGTTGTCGTGGAGAAGCCTCGTGAGAGCGCTTGCGTCATGGGCAGGGCGTTGAGAGCGGTCCCTAGCTCTCTTCGATAACGCTATCAGTCCATTTATTTCAGCACTTATTGTCAGGTTCGCGAAACCGCAAGAGATGATGCTAAGCAGTTTTATTGCTTCATTAGAATGGCAAGTAATTGGTAACTGTTGATTTGTATGAGCTTCGGTGGTTCAATCAGATACGTATGGGCGTTGTAGCGGCAAAGCGGCTCAATCTTCTGGATGTTTATGCGCGATTCGAAAATTAAACTTCGCAGAATGCTTACTGTCACGCTGTGCATGATGGTTTCAGGTGTTCAAAACGCTTTGGCGGCCGATTGGCAGCGCTCGGACGTCCGCTTCGGGAGTTCATCGACCAGGGCGACGCCGGAATTGCTGCTGGCGCAGAGGTCAGAACTGGACTTCGATTTTGATGAACGCGAATCTAGCAAGAAGAGGCGCATCAAGGAACCTCCTCCATCATTGGAAGAAGAGTACATACCAAAGAAACCGACTAAGAAATCGAGAAAAAAGTCCGACGATTTGTACGACGGTGCGGCGGAGCCGGCTGAGAAACGAGCGCCTGCTAAATCGCCCGAGCGGTCTTCAGGACCACCGTCGGAGGAGCCGTCTGGAGAAGGTCCTTCAGCACGGTCTAAAGAGCGGTCATCGGAACGGTCAGAGCGGTCTACGGATGAACGTTCATCGGAACGATCCGAAGAGGGGTCGTCGACACAGCCAGGTGAACGCTCGTCAAAGCGATCTTCGAAGAAGCGTGTACCGAAGAAATCGTCGGAGCCCTCACCGGAGCCGCCAGAAGAGCAGTCTTCAGCAGTGCCATCTTTCCTTCGTTCGGTAGGCAAGTCGGCGGAACCGTCGGACCGTTCGGTTCCGCCCTCAGGCAAGGCAGCGAAGCCGTCGGATACGCCGCCGGAGTCGCCAGATGCAGGGTCGGTTGTAACGCCGATTGACCAGTCGGACTTGAGCGGATCGTCGACACCGCCTTTACAGGGGGGGACAGAGGTTACTGAGATAGTCCTTGATGAAGTGCCGTTGTACAAACAGGCGCTAAAGTCCATTAATGAAGAAGACTATGGACGTGCGGTCTATTACCTGAAAGACTTGAATGCTCAGTTAGCGGATGAAGGCTATGAGCCGTATCTCGCGGAGTGTACATATCTCGAAGCAGGCTGCCATCAGATGTTGAACAGGATGAACGCGGCGGTCGATATGTATCGAAAGGCATTTGAGCTCTTCGAAAAATTTGACGCTCAGAACCCGTTAAAAAACAAAGCTTGGCACCAGTACTCGGAATTGAAGAAGCTGAAGGCGCAAGAGGGTGTTCAGCAAGTCAGGCTGCAGGCGGGCATCGATCAAACCAAGTTGTTGGCGGGCATCCAAAAAAGGCATGTCCCTCTCGTGTCTCAACGAGGGAGGTTTGCAATCGATCCCGATGCGCTGCTTGTCGTCAACGATAACAATCGTGGTGCTTTGCTTGAAGTCAATGACAGAACAGTGCTTCCAAAAATTGTCAAAGAGTGTTTCTCTGAAATGTCGTGCCTCGAGACCGCCGAGATAGGCTCTAATGTGACCAATGCAGAAGATCGTTGGTTCCCCCTTATGGTACAAGGAAAGTCTGCCGCCTTTTCTATGAATGGGTCTGGTCATCCTACTTTCAGGGCTAGCGTAAATGGTCGTTCTTACCTTTTCGATGTAATTCTTCCCGACCTCGCTTCAGGTGTTCGGAAAGTTTTGCTTGTAACCAATAAGGAAAAAATTTGCGCAGTCGATGTCGACTCTTTCGATACGTGGCTGCTCAGAATGCAGCGCGCTAATGACGGGCGAGTCACTACCGCGCGGTGGTACAAACTGGATCATAAGAAGAATCATGCGCCTTTTGTTTCACCGATCGCTAAGCCTAATGATATAAAGAATCCAGCCAGTATCAGGCGTTGGTGAGCTGGATTACTCCTGCTCACCAACGCGCGAACTATCTAATTCTGGTCAGCATGCAGCTCGTTTTAGATTGCACTCAATCTTCTTCGCGCTCTCTTCGCTCCCGAAATTCTTTGGTGCCCTGTTCATCAACAGCTATGCGGCCGTCTTCCATTTTGTAGATTTTCTTTGGATCGAGCGGTTCTTTGCCACCGAATACTACCGTTGCTTCACCTTTGTCGCCAAAGACTTCTGAGAGATCCTTAAGAGCAGTTTTGGCATCCGACATGTCGCCGGTCAAACCACCGTGATCCTGTATGCGCAGTTTGAGAGGAGGTCCCTGCTCAATCCCGACAAGATTATACACGTGCGCTAAAGCGCTTCCTTGAGGCTGGCACCTGAGGGGCATGGACTTCTCTTTGTTATCTGAAAACAGCTTGATCAGATCGCTCTCGGAGTTAACCATTACCACCGCTTTGGGTGAGTCTGTTAGATTTGAAAGCACCATCGCCATTCTATCTAATCCGAGTCCATTGAAGCTCCGGCGGTTGCCTTCACCGTCACTGAGACTTCCTACTCCGGTACTTGTGTTCTCGAATTTGAGCTTACTATGAGCCAGGCTCATAGCCATAGATTGAAACACTCTCGATGCGATGTCTCTACCGGTGGTGTCATGCATTAGCAGGTTTGCCTGATCGAATTTAACGTCTTTTCCTCCGATGTTTTTCAACGGTGAACCAGATAGCCCTGCGACCAGCGTCGATGCATACTTTTCTGGATGGTTGATAGCGAGTTGTCGTTGCATAGTGGCCCCACCGCATACGAAAGTTGGATCGCCCTGCGTTATCGCTTCTGGAAAGGCTACATGATTGAGAACGCTATGCCGTAACGCTTGTTTTTGCTCTGTGCTCAATCCTTTTATTCCGTCGACTTCGGTCAGCTTCTTGAACATGTTATCGCTCTTGGCTCGGCTGTCTTCATCGGATCGGAAGCGTCGGTGAATTTCGGCAATCAAGCGGCGATCCGTCTCAGGGTACTTCTTCAGAAAATCAATCGCTTGACGGGAGAGCGACTCGCCGCGGACAGAGTCGGCGCCAGTCTCGTCCCAGACATCGACGAGATTGTCAGGTCCTAGCTTTACCGCGTTACCTTCAGGCCGTTCTACGAGGGCTTCGCCCATAAAGTTAGTACTTGCTTTGACACCATTGCTCATGATGCCGTCTATGGTGCCTCCTCGAAGTTTGTCAGCTATGCCTGGAATAATGGACTCGCGGATTTGAATCTTTCGTCCATTTACTGTTGTCTCTCCAGTAAACGTGCCTTTGTCTATGTCGAACTTGCCCGACTGGAATTTTGGACGTGAATCGCTGTCCCAATCCAGAGAGCGAGCCTCCAATTTCCCATCTTTACCTCGGATGAAAAGCGTGTCGCGGCATAGCGTGGCTTCTCGTGTTGTCCCTCCTTCTTTCACGGTGCCTTTCAACATTTGCATCGATCTGTCGTATTTCAATTCGACGGTTTGCACGCCATCGACTATCTTTAGCGAATCCGGTTTGCCTTGCGAATTGAAATCGCGACTCCATTTTGCTCCCGACCGATCGGTATAAGTCTCCGACTTTTTGATACCAAAGCGGTCGTTCAAGCGACTGACCCTGGCACCATCTCCGTACTCGATATCAGTGCGAACGTCATGATCACCTGTTTCCGTTGTTGTGACGGTTTTCCTGATCTCGGGTGGCGCAGATGGGTTGGTCCACTCTATGTCGGCGAGCGGTTTTGTTCTGCGATAAGAGACTGTCATGTCTTTGGAAAGTTCGACGGTTCCTTGCTTTGTGCGACCATCTGGACCTTTCACTGTCGCGATGAATCGTCCGGCATCTGTTTTGGTGAGCTCGAGTGGCCCCTTTCGTCCAAGCAGCTTGTTGAGTTCATCATGTTGGATCACTACACGATCAGGTTCTTCCGCGGGCGGTTTGAAGTGATGTTCAACTTTCAGTCCATCACCCGGTCTTGAAAGAGTGTAGGTAACCTTTCCCTCTTTATCGAATTTGACCTGCTCCTTGTCTTCGAAAGTGCGAGTGACTGAACCATCTTTCACCTCGCGGTCGTACGGAAGGACGGATGCAGAGCCTTCTCCGATAGCTAAGCCTTTCTTACCATCTTTCGAAACGAACTCGCCCTGGTCGTTTTTCTTATAGATGATAGGTGCAGAGCCCCGTTTTCTTTGAGTTACGGTGTGGGGATCCGTGTCGTCTTTGTTGTACGAAAAGGCAAAATGGCTTTTATCAGGTCTTGTGATCAGCTCTACTTTAGCAGTATCGTCATCGCCTAGTCTGCTTACAATCTGGGTTCCATCTTGGCGAATCTGGTGCACCATCTTTCCTTTGATGACAGTTTTACATGAAGGCGGATTTCCGTCCTCGCTAAGGAAGAAGCGAATTTCTCGTCCTGCGCTTTTAGCGTTAATGAGGATTCCATCGGCTGTTTCTTCTCTTGAAGAACCATTAGCCCAGTTCGTGGATCTGCGACCATTCTCTTCAACGTAAATTCCACCTGTGCGGTCTTGACCAGGGATGGTCACTTCAGCCCCTGCTTCCACCTCGTCGTCTCCAGACTCGATGTCCAGGTCTGGATTTTCCTTTCCAAATTCTCTGACAAAGAGCTCGATTTGTGCGTCACTTGCCTTGGGACCAAGTTTTTCTTCCGCGAGTTTTTTCACCGTAGTCGCTTCTTTAAGCGCGACTTTGGGTTCAAACCTAGCCAATCTCGGCAAGCTACCATCTTTGGTTAAATGCAGATCTTTTATACTGTCGGCAAGTAGCAACTCGGCTTCCTTCGGATCGACAGCCCTATCGGTGGGTGCGCCCGGTTTGACCGGTGCAGGTTTGTCATCTGCTCGCCCTGTTTTATCCGCGGGTAACAGCCCAGACTTGTCGGCGGGATTTGTTGCCAGGTACTTGAAGAAGTCCGGTCCCCAGTACGGCTGACTCTCTTCTTGTTGCTCGGAATGGTCTTCTTGACGCCCTGCGCTTTCCTTCATCGGGCCTTTGTCGCTGAATGACAGCAGGCACAGCGGCTCTGATTTCTGTTCCTCCTTCCCGATGAAGCTACTACCAAGTAATTCTGACTCTGTCGGATATGGTCTGCTTGTCATAAAATTGATACTCCTAGCGTCACCCCACAGTAGGATCGGATTGTTGATCGATCGTGACATCGCTTAGATTCGATCCTTAAATTTTGGCTGAAACCGAGCTTTCTAATGTTTGCCTAGTGTTGAATTGCACAGTTGAAAACAATTGCGGAGCGACCATCTTGGATAATGGCATGAATTTAGCAAAAGCTTTTCCGCACGTGCAGAGATACTCCATCATTAGTCTTGTCGGATTCGCAATCTGCCAAAACGCTCATCCCGCAGTATAGATCTGATATCACCACTGGTTAGGAGAACATCTAACCGCCGCATGGATGGACCGGTTTATCAAATCCGCGTTATTGAAAAAAATCGCGTTGGTGAACTGAACACTGGAGTCAAAACGAGAGTGGTGCGCCTATTGCTGTTTCCAGATCTGCCCAGGCATTTTGATAATCGACGACCGTATCGAAGTATGATTTCATTGTGTTGATGTACGCCTGCTGGCCAACGATAGCGTCGCCGATATCAGATTGACCACTCTCGTAACGCTGCTGAGCGAATTGCGATACGAGCTTGGCATCAGGAAGAAGATGAGTTTGAAATTGATTGATGTTGAGTCTTGCTGTGACCAGATTTTCGTAGGCGAGGAAGACATCTCTCTTCACCAACATCTTCGTTCTATCGATTGCATCAGTAGACTGGGCTAGTGCTGATTTTGCTTGAGCAATCTCTCCTTGTCGACGATAGAACACTGGAATGTCGACGTTGACGTTCAAGTACGCACCGTACTGCTGATTGACCGGAATATCTGTGTGGGTATAGGCGCTGTATGCGAAGCCGGAGCCCAAAAGCACATCCGGAATAGCTTTGCGCTTCTCGAGACCGAGTGCTTTTCCATCAACTATCTTTTTCTGCAAGGCTACTTTCAGATCAGGACGCATTTCATAGGCGTGCTGGACGAGTTCTTCAAGTGTCGGAATTGGAGCGTTTGGAGCTGGCGCTAATGATGTTTTTTCTGCGACCAATTTGAACAGTCCATTATCATCGACATTCAAGTCACGCTCCAGTGGCAGTCCCATCATGTAGTCCAGTTTTATAAAAGCTTGACGCAGTCGATTGTAAGCAGATGTTGTTATTGTATGGTATTGATCGAGTGCTAGCTGGGCTTGTAATTCTTCGCCGGGAGCAGCTTGATTGTTGCGGGCGCGGACGTGCGAAAGCTCCACGAATTTTTGGAGAACACCGCGTTGCTCTTCAATCAGGTCCACGTTTGACTCGGCAGCAGCAGCTTCTGCATAGGTCCTTCGCACTTCGTATCGAACATCGAAACGCAAGTCTTCAAGTTGTCGCATTGCGAGTTCGTAATTCTCGCGTGCGTACTTGAGCCTGGCGCCTCGTTTTCCTCCGACTTCTACGAGTTGGTTGATTCCTACACTCTGGGTGTTCCCCGAGATAATTTTGGAATAGGCGTTGCCCCATCCGAATTGACCGGCGAACTGTGGGTTCGGTCTAGCTCCGGCAATCGTAATCTCGGCCTTTGCTATCTCGAGATTCTTGAGCGCGACGATGATGTTGGGGTGTTTTACATTGGCTTGCTCAAATGCGGTAGAAAGATTGACCGCAAAACGATCGGCTGCACGGTTGGGTCGATCAGATGGATTGGGATGCAATGAGTCTGCATAGCCGCCCGAAGTCGAAGGCGGTGTCACGCGTATGCTATCGTTCGCCTCATTGACAGCCAGAGCGGGACAGAGCGAGACCGGCACGCAAAGGCTGCCCAGAAGTATTACCAGAATGGGTGATTTGACGAATTCTTTGTATATGTTCATCGGTGGAGACGCGGTTCCACACGCAGTTGTAGCATGCAAGTTGTTACGGTCGCGTGTCGAAAATTCGCCGGCTAGATGAATAAAAGCAAAGGTTGAATCTCTGCTACTTCTTCTTCAGTACCCCAACCGACATCTTCTCGTAATAATTTTGATGGTACACTTCAGCGGCGAAAAAGGTGGATGCTGGCTCGAGTAATCCTTCACTCGATGCTTTATCGAAGCCCAACTCTTTGAGCACCTCGGCCGCGTCGCGCTTCTGCTGATCACCTTCGTAGAAAATGGCCGACCTGTACTGGGAGGTATTGTCTCCTGGGTATCGCCGGGGTCGGAAGTCTTTCAGATATTTGCGGATCAGATCTTTGTAGGCGAGCTTCTGTGGGTCAAACAGCACCTGGACTGCTTCTGCGTGCCCTGTTCGTCCTCCGCAGACATCTCCATAAGTTGGGTCCTTGGTCGTCCCACCGGTGTAGCCGGAAGTCGCGTGCTTGACACCTTCAACTCGTTGAAGCGCCGCCTCAACACCCCAGAATCAGCCGGCCGCGAGTGTAGCTTTTTGCAGTCCGCCCTGCTCAGGCAACTTTGCTATGGACGTGTCTCTATAAAGCATGGTCAACACCAGGTATCCAGCGACTAGTATCAAAATGAAATTGAATGCTGCGTTCATCAATAATGCTCTATGCCTTCGTATTTATTATTGTACCAGCGGTTGCAGGATTCGCCGAAACTCAATGATTTTTGCACACGGACCGAATCGTCTACAAACCCTTCCGTGTCAAATTGCTGACGGATGCTGACTCTTAGGCTATTCGTAGATAGAAGTTTGAATATTGTTAGCGCCAAAGCTACTAGTCGTATGATTCAGTGTCGTTGTCTTCTTCTTCCTTGGGATAGGTCTCGCCGAGTGCTCTGAGTTCTGCCCGCGCGAACTTTCCTGAATAGTAATAGCGAGTATCCTTATTCTCCGCTACTTCTCGCAATTCTTTTTTTGCTTGTTCGGTCTTACCCTCCAGAAATAGATTGACTGCATAAACATACTGTGCTGTTTCCGCCTGGTATTTGTGCTTGTTCTTGTACTCAGCTGCCCTTTTCTTAAGCTCATCCCAATTGATTTCTCCAAGTAAGAAATGGACGCAAGGCTCGGGCCAACGGTCATCTTTGTCGAAATAAAGAGCCTTCTTATTTCTCTTGAGTGCGTCTTGAAGTACCTCTCGCGCTCTGGCATCGTTATGGTTGTGCCGTAAAGCAATCGACCAGTAAATTGTTCCGTAGTAATCCACAAGTTCATCCGATGGCTTATTTTCGAAATCAAGTTGGAATGCTCTGCAGGCAGTGTCCCAATCAGTATTTCGCATGGCTTCGAATCCGGCCGTTCGTACGGAGTGCTCCATCGCATCATGTAGAAAGGCGACGAACATTCTGTCAGATTGCCAGGCTGTGCCTTCTACATAAGCACCATTGGGAAGCGCTAAGCAGACCGATGGGGTATTGGAAATACGCAGTGAGTTCTTCAGCGACTTTGATAACGCATCACTCTTCTCTCCGTTGAGCACCACCCTGATTGGAATAACTGATTCGTTGATCATCGAGACAATTTCGCGATTTTGAAACAGCATATTATCGTAGAGTTGAGTCATTATCGAGTTGAACTGATTGCTGTTATCACAAAAAAAGTAGAGACTGGGGCGTGAGAGCAAGTCTCTACGCGATTTGTCCAGTGCCTTCGGTTGTTGCCATGCCACTATCTTCTCTGGAGCTTTGTGATAAAACGTCGCGTAAAAGATGGAAACTCCACGCATGAATAAGAGGACGACGCACGCAGTGAGCAGCACAGGTGGGACGACATTGGTACGGCCTCGTTCAATCGTTAGCATAGAAAAATTCTCTGTATGACATTATGATCGTGGCTAGAGTTAGATATAAAGCTATGTTTGATAGGTAAATAACTGCGCTTGCGAAAGGAAAATCCGATGCATTGATGGCGTGATAGGAATCCATGCCGACGATAAAAATGCTGAAGAGCATTTGTCCGAAGGCTGTTACCGTTTTCGAGACATGGTCGAGTGACAGTGAGACGAACGATGCAGTACCGACCAGGAGGGTCAAAAAGAAGACCGCGTACATATAGAGGATAAAGACAAAGACCGCGATTCTCTGGGGCATTGAGGCAATGAAGACGACAAGGGCGGTAAATCCGAACGCGTTGAGAATTGCGTCGGTGATAGCGTACCCATCCAAAATGTTTTGCGGGTGACCACGCCACATTACCGAAAGAATATAGGAGGCGGCTATGGAGAGCGTTGTTTGCAGCGCCATAATCGCTAATACGAACACTGATCCGGTCAACCATTTCGTGACCACATAGGACCAACGAGATATGGGGCGCGAGAAAATCAAGGATAGATACTCTCCATCCTTGCGCCGTTGCGAGTTGGCAACTTGTGGACTTATCACCGTATACGATACTACAATCGCTACCATAGGACCGAAAAGGCAGGAGCGAACAAGCTCTTTAGTCACTGCCGAATCGACGCACAGCATAAGGCCCCATAACAAAACGAAGATGGTTAGTGCAACACCACCCACCAGCAAATTTACCCAGTGGAGATAGCGTTTCATTGTGAAGAGAAATATGGCTTTATTCATCTCTTCTCATCATCCGTTGTGTCTTCTACTCTGCGAGCGTCATTGGTTTTCGCTACCTTGAAAAGGTCGGACAATCCTCGACGGTCGAAGAAAATTTCTTCGATTGAAACGTTGTTCCTGACCAGGCTTTGAATTACGCTAGACGCATCCTGTCGACCATTCAGCACAATCTTGCAGTGTTCGTCGGTAACATCGGCAAGAGTGACCCCGCACTCTTCCATTGCAGTTTTGAGAACATCTGCAGCAGGTGTAAGTCCGTTTGCCCAACGGGCAATCATCATTTTGCTGTGGATGTTGCTTATACTTTCTTGCGTCTCCATCTTGCCTTTGCGAATGAAGGCGAATCGAGTGCAGACGCGTTCAATTTCGTCGAGGTGGTGAGAGTTAACTATTACTGTTACCTTCTGTTTTCGAAATTGCGTCAGAACATTTCGCACCATATCCATGCCAGGCGGATCCATTCCTGATGTTGGTTCGTCGAGAAAACAAATCCTTGGTTTGCCGATTATCACTTGCGCAAGACCCAGTCTTTGCAACATACCGCGAGAGTACTTAGAGATTTGTCTTTTGGTGACATTTTCGAGTTCGACTGACTCGAGCGCGTGCTTGATGTCCGCTTCCGCCGTAGGATCATTCGATCTGCCTGCCAACATCTGATGAAATTTGAGAAACTGCGTCGCATTCATCCACGATTCGAAACTTGGTCTCTCCGGTAGAAAACCGGTTACTTTTCGAACCTCAATATGGTCCGGCGCCTTGCCGAAAATTCTGATGCGACCGCGATTGGTTCTCAAGAGTGCAAGCATGCATCCCATCAACGTGGTTTTTCCTGCACCATTAGGTCCGATAAGTGCGAAGACGTCGCCGTCCTCTACCCTGAGATCGACGCCGTCCAGAGCCTTTATTCGCCCAAAGTAATACGATTTGACCAGTCCTTCGACTATCACTGCCGGAGGTAGCTGTTGTTCTTGGCTTTGGGAGGCTGAGTCGTTGGACATTACATATGTATTCCCGACGATTCCCATAATTAGTCTCAGAATGGACGAATTTGCTGGGCCGTCTGTCCATTGGACTGGAACCATATCAGATCTGGAGCCGCGAACGACTCCTAAGAACCTGCAAATAGCCAGCTGCGCCTCGGTTCGCTATCTGGGTATCCGATCTAATCAAGTGGGACCAGTTTGGAGCATGTTCGAGCTACTTTCGAAAGCAGGCTTTCGAAAGTAGCATGGCTGATATCAACTCGTCCATTCGAATATTGTTCTGTTGCTCGGTCATGTCGTCGCTTTCACGTAAGGCTTCGTATCGAGGAGAGACCGGATCGAATGCGTATCTACTGCTTCGTAATTGGCCAGATTGACTGCCACCGCTTTCGGTGCCATCTGCGAAACACTCCCTCCAATCGCGGGCGATTGACCGGCGATAACAGACTGCATGTGTTTCAATTGCTCTGGAAATTGGATACTCAGCCAATCCTGTTTGTTTTGTCTGGGATTGATAACGACGAAGTTCGGCCACGCAGGCCAAACTACCGAATCTAGGTCTCCTTCGAAAAATTCGCACAGATCGAGCGCAGCCTTCGAGAAATCGCAGTTGCGGTAATAGGCGTTGGGTGTCTGAGACTCAGCGCGGACATGCCCGAAGCTACAACCGACATAGCAGCCCTCGAATACACAACGCTCGAACACAGCTTCGAGAAACCGCATGTTTGAAACTTCTTTCTGTGCGTTGATTCGACAGTTCAAGAAGTTAGCATCGATGATACTAAAGTTTGTGCTCCATATGTTTAGAACACAATTTTGAAAAAAGGCGCGATTGTGAATGATATTCGGCGTATAGTGAGTGCCCAATTCGAGCGTCTCACCACGGATGACTCCGCCACAAATCTCTGTGCGATCGCTATTTATCTTGTCTTCCATACAACTCGGCAACCGGTAGGTGGGAAGCTATATTATCGTGAAACACATCGGAATGCCAAATGCACTTCGCTGCGGTCGATGTGCTCACAGCGCAATTCACAGCCATCTCACACGAGTTAGGTACCATGAAATATTAGCATTAGCGCGAAGGTGATTCGCTCTACTATCCACCAGAATTTACCAACAATCTTGTCAGTTCAATCTCGGCATTGTCTGCAACACCCGGCACTCCTCAGCAAAAGTAGCGTCCGAAAATGATGACTATGGTGGCAATGTTTCGAAATTGTAATTGGCCGCCACCGCAAGAGTTGCTTTAGCAGTTGCTAGACGTTCACCAATTGCGTGTATAGCTCGACATTCATTGCATGCGAAACACCTGCGCTCCGTTTCACGGACCCCAACACTCCGGCGAGGATTGTTTGGAGTCCGCATTCGCTTTGTGTAGCTTTAGCTATCTAGGCGGGTGTTCCGATGCTCGCCTTGAGATCGATCAATCGATTTAGTTGATCGAATGTCGCTGCCAGCTCTTCGCCATTGGCGCTCACCTTGATGGTGTCGCCTTCCTCCTGGCATTTCAGACCATAGGCACGTGCATAGCTGATGCACGCTTCTTTGTGGTTGGGTACCGTGATTGCCATGAATGTCTTCGGGATAATTTCGAGCATGCGTCGAACTGGATTTTTTTCAGTAAAAGCTAGTCTTTCATCACGAATTACAGCGATGCCAACGCCATGCTCAAACGGAAGTTTGTAATACGCATCGAAGCCTAGCTCGCCTACTGTGATGGCAGCAAAGATATCTGCGGCTGCTTCATTGATTGCAAATCCAAGAAATGGATCAACCTTGAAGTAAGCCGGTAGGGAGAAAGCGCTGATACCATGCTTTGTTCCGATTGATTCAATCGATTTTCTGAGCTGCAAATTCTCTGGGGTCAATTTTTGGCTACTAGGATTATGCCATGTCCAAAACCAGGTGGTATCGGGGAATGCAAAAGTTCCAAGCGAAAGAGCTGTGAATTTTGCCGAGCCTAGCTCCAGAGTTGCTGTTGAAATTGTGTAGTTCCAGCTATCTGCTTTACTTCCCTTTTTGCCACCAAGTAGTCCTTTCTTTCCACCACCACCCTTCTTTGCAGAGACTTCGAGCCATTCTGCAAGGCGCATCTGCTTGTCAAAACTCATGCAGATGTGTTGATTGAACAGACTGATTAGTTGAGGGCTCTCGTTTTTTCGATATTCGTACCAGCTTGTGCTTGGCGGTAGCCATGGTAAAAACTGTGGGACTTCGGGGGCTGATTTACCTTTGAATTGTTCGAACTGAACGACAAAATGCGAGATGTCTCCAGCCGCTTCGCGCTCGCCTTCTGGCATTGTGAACCAGTCTTGCGAGGAGACGGTCACCTTATACTCGCCATTCGGAATTGTCAGCCATCCTTCAGGATCGTCATCGGCTTCGTCCCATCCTTCGGCGCATGGTACGTGCTCACCATTGTCCCAATATAACCGCCCGTGGTGCACTTTGTAAAAGAAGGTATGCTGTGCCACCAGGGCCTTTTTCTCCGCGTCACTCAACGGTCGCTGTACGAATTTGAGCGTGAAGTTTCCTTTAGTGGCAGTTTGAAACGCAAACAGAGTACCGGCTTCAAACTCTTTATGAAAATCGGTCATGCTCCAAAGTCCAGAATCGCTTTCTCTGTCTTTTAGCTGCGCGCCGTCGAAAAAGAAAAATGCTCCGACCTCCGTATTTAGTTGGTAAAGCTGTTCCATCACTAGCGCCATTCTGTCTCTCCTTTCCATGTCTTAGGCCAATTGATCAATTAGGTACCCATTCGCATTAGAACTAAAGCGAAATGATCTGAATCTGATTACGCTGAAACACTCCATCAATCAAACTCATACCAGGTAGTCTGAGTCAGATTTGTGACGGAAACCGGACGATGATGATCTCCAGTCGGTGTGTTTCCAAGTGTTCGCCGGATCCATAATATGAAACCGTGTTGGTGACAATCACGAGACTTCAGTGCGGAAAACCGCACGAAATTCAATATCTATAGTTTTTTAGAACCAAAATGTTCACAACCAGAATGTACTGTGAAAGTTACCAATTCTGCTGCAGTTTCAACTACGATACGTGCGCTACTGCAGGTTTGTGTTATACGGCGATACCTCTCTAGTAAGAAGTCAGACAATGAGCACAGATAATCTACTCGAAGTTGCCCCCGAGGGCAGAACCTCTCCGTTCAATGCGTTGGAAAGTGCCGCTCCGAGCGCTCTTAAAGAGTTCCAGTTGATTCCAGAAAATCGGACAACAACAGCCGATCTGAACAACGTTGGGTTGTACGATCCAAGCCAAACCCAGCCTTTTGAAATTACAGACGCTGGAGGAAGAGTTATAGCGACCGCGCCGGACGCGCGTAATGGAGTTTATGATATCACCGATGGTAGCATCGGCTCGCCTGATGGTATGTTCCGAAGTCAAGGCTGCAGTAGTTGCGGATGCTCGGAGTATGTAGCGACCGGATGGAACCGGAGTCAATTCTTCGCAAGTAGAAATCAGTATGCGTATAGCGATGGCGATGATGACATTGGCGACGGCTATGACCCAGGTGATGGCGATGGCGGCGATGACTATTATCCTGATGACGACGGTGGTGGCTGTGACCCAGGTGGTGGTTGCGGACCCGGTGGATTCTTGCGTGGACTGCTGTCAAGATTCGGCCGTGGCGGACTGCTGAGAGGTCTCTTTGGTGGCGGTGGCTGTGGCGGTGGAATGCGGTTCGGGCGATTCCTCGGGCGATTCTAATCCCACATCCCTCCTATTCTCTTCTTGAGTACCGTTGCAGACTGAACATCAGTCCCTGGTTAACGGTACTAAAATGAATCCGAAGGCACTAATTTTTGCATTGGTAATGTCTGGTGTCTTGTGCCACCAATCTATCAAGCTTGCTTCTGAGTATAACGAAGAGCAGAAGAGTCTTTCGTTTTCCAAAATCGAAGGAAAAGTTGACCATATTTGGCGCAACTCGAAGAGAGGCGCCTACATGAATCGACGTGTTGTATACAAGTATGCGGTAAACGGAAAATCGTACGAAAGTGAACGCGAGACATTTCCAGATCGGATGAATTGCTCAATCGCGTATTCCGACGGAGACAAGGTTGATGTGTATTTCGACACTGCCGATCCGTCCACCTGTTGTCTGAATCAAGGAGTCGACCAGCCGGAGGCGGCTTGGCAGTGTGGGTTGATCGTTGGGCTTATGCTAATCTCCGGTATTTCCATGACGCTTTTCGTTCGAGAGAAGCACCTACATTAGTGTCTCGAGCGAAGCACTGCTAATGGTGGCACTAAGTTGCGTTCTTCGCATGCTTGATTTCGCAGTTTTTGCGGAACTCAGCTCAATTGAGTTCGCAGCTGAAACGGGGATCCATTCGGTCGCGCAGCGATTGACAACATCGGAGAGAAGTCTCTACAACCTTGTCGTGCCGTGGCCTCTGGTGCGTTCAGTAAGGCATGTCTTGAATCACCGTGGTACATACCGCGATCACAACGGCGTGTCGTGAATCGCTTTGTGAATCGACGCGGCGTCTGGTGCGTTCCGTATGGCATGTCGTGAATCGCCGTGGTACAGACCGCAATCACAACGGCGTGTCGTGAATCACTTTGTCAATGTTTCACAGCATCCGGTGCTGATGTACTAAACTCTAATGTGTAAAACCAAACTTGATTTCAGTTAGCCATACACATGCAAATTCGTTTCCCATATTCCCATTGTCTTGTTCTGTTCATCGCCCTGCTGTTGCTCGCTTATCCCACCGAGGTGTTGTCGATGGAACCAGTCGTGGAAGCTGCTTCGCGCAGCATCGAAGGTGACTCATTGTTGAATCACATAAAAGTGCTCGCATCGGACGAGTTCGAAGGGCGTCTCCCTGGTTCTGTGGGAGAAGAACGAACCGTAGATTATTTGAAAAAACAATGTGAATCATTCGGTCTATCGCCTGGCAACGGTCGGGGTGGTTTTTTCCAGAAGGTTCCAGTCTATGGTTTGAAAGCAAGGCCGGAACTGGCGTTTTATGGTGGTGACAAAGAGCTTAAGCTTTCGTTCCCGGATGATTTCGTGGCTATGTCGCGCAATTTGAAGGGCAGCACTGCCATTGCCAACTCGGACGTCGTCTTTGTTGGACATGGCATAATCGCTCCCGAGTATGGCTGGGACGACTATAAAGGTCTCGATGTGCGCGGCAAGACGCTAGTCATGTTGATTGGCGATCCATCGCGACCCGATCCGAAAGATCCATCCAAAATGGATGAGAGCTTCTTCCGCGGAAAGGCGCTTACTTATTATGGACGCTGGACCTATAAATACGAGATCGCATCAAAGCTTGGCGCCGCAGCCGTATTGATCGTGCACGAGACGGAACCGGCTGGTTATGGCTATGATGTCGTTACCGCAAGTTGGGGACAGGAAAACTTTGATCTCGGAACAAACGCCGAGCGCGTAAAAATGGAAGGCTGGTTGTCGTCTCAATCGGCTCGTAAGCTGTTTACCGCAGGTGGTGTTTCCTTTGACGAGGTTAAGAAGAAAGCTCAGGTGCATGATTTTTCACCGGTTTCCTTTGGTGTAAAAATGACTGCGAACGTAAAATCTACTGTTCGAAAGTTTGAAACCAGCAACGTTGTTGCAATGCTTCCTGGCAGCGATTCAGAGCTAAAGAAGGAGTGTATCGTATACAGCGCACATTGGGATCATTTTGGAACCAAGCAGAACAAAGACGGATCCGTTGGTATCTTCCGCGGTGCCCTAGATAATGGCTCCGGTGTTGCTACGATACTAGAGATTGCGCGCGCCTACAGCAAGCTTGAGCATCGTCCGAAGCGTTCCGTTGTTTTTCTCTTCACCACGCTAGAGGAGCGCGGACTGCTGGGGAGTCTTCATTATGTAGAGTCGCCACCCGTCCCGCTCGAAAAGACGTTGGCTGTCATCAATGTCGACGTCATGAATCTGTGGGGAAGAACCAAGGAGGTCGTGAGTATTGCGAAGGGGCATTCGACTCTCGATAATGTTCTTCTCAAATACGCGGCGCTGCAGGAAAGATCGGTGATATCAGACCCAGAGCCTGATAAGGGTTATTTCTATCGCTCAGATCACCTTGAGTTCATCCGCCGAGGTGTACCTGCAATGTTTTTCCTCCATCCGGGAGCTTCGTATATAGGCAAACCAGCCGACTACGGCACGAAGAAGCGGTCGGCATATGTTCGAGACGATTATCACAAAGTGACCGACGAAGTAAAGTCGGATTGGGACCTGTCAGGTACGGTGGAAGACGCGCAGCTCCTATTTCAAGCTGGATTTGATGTTGCCAATGGAGAGGAAATGCCGCAATGGAATGCGACATCGGAGTTCAGACGCGAGTCAAGTAAATCGAGTAACTAAACAGGCATAACTGGGGAAAGTTTGACAAAGATGTTCGATTCAAATCGAAAAAGATGTGCGAGCGTCATTGCTCGGAACACGGAGCAGGAACTGCTCTGTTCGCATGGAGAATTGGGTTTGTATGGACGCGCTTTGGTCCGTCACCAGTTTTCAAACAAGTATCTACTTTCCTGTCATGCAAGCACTTACGGGCTGGCTGGAAGACATTAAGTTAGACGATCCGGCGCCCATCTTCTTTCGATTATACTTTTAAAGGCATAGAAAACCGCCTCAAACTCCTCTAAGAGCATAAGCTTTTGAATGTATGAAAATAGCCCGAAAATATGTCGTCAAAGGCTTATCTGCGGAAGCTAGTTGATCAACGCTTTAACTCGCTTGATGTTTGCTTCTGTAGCTTCCATCCGCCCAACCTCACCGCGGTATGTGTGCCAGTCGTTGTTGGTATCTTTCATTTGCAAAAACAGAATCCACTTCGATCCTTTTTTCGGCATCAGACGCTCAGAGAAGTGGAAAGTCTCATCAACCAAACACGGAGACAAATCGTGCATGATGTATTTTACATCTGCTTTCTTTCCCGCCTCAATGGGGATTGCGGTATCCCTGCTGCCCTTTTGAGGTTGCTTCAGTATCGATTCAATCTTGTAAGTTGCTTTGATACCAGAGAAGTAAATGTCCTCATCCGATCGACCGGTAGCAGGTTGAAAGTCCTGGTACGAAGCAAGCACCACATGTGGGGAACGTGCGGCTTCGTCCAATGACGCGCGTTCCATAGGCTCTGCAAATGCAGCGTTCGCCCAAAATGCGCCCGCTATGGCCATCATGGTGATGCCTCTGTTCATGGCGCTCGCCTCCTACCAACAATTGAATCGTTTTGTATGATTACCATGGTACACGATGCGCTAAGAATTCTCCGAAAGTGGAAGCAACTGGCCTATAGCTCGGATGGCGCAGGCTCGATTGCCAGAATCGGATCCTTCCCGACCCAATCTTTGTTCCACAATACAGGCGTTTGCAAGTTAGCTCGATCTCTCAGGACCTCTGATTCGACGAGAAATTTGAGCTGTCGATAGGCTTCGAGAATTGTGGTTTTGTCTTTATTGACTTGCAGCGCTTCGATCAGTCTGCGGGTGAACACGCTGTTTTCATAGGTCTTCGACTCCCACGAAACTTGCTCGGCAAGCGAGGAACACAAAACCATCTGCCCGCTGCCGATGCTCAATTGCTCTGGAGCCATTCCGGCAATTCGGAAAAGCGCTTTTCCGCCTTGAGCTGCGGCGCCAGAATGACAGACGTCCAGTACGAGTATTACCCTGTCGGATTTGACTTGCTCCTTAATCATCTTGGTCAACCACTGCATTGGAATTCCCGTTCCGAGGAGGCTATTTTTGTTGGTATCATGCGCGACCAGGAAATTGACGCCGCCGGCGGCATCCATAGAACTGCTTCCGTGGCTCGATATGTAGACCAGCACCAGATCATCTTTTTTCGCGACCTTGCCCAGCCACTTATCTCCGAGCATCCCGATTATGTCTTCTCTGGTCGCCTGCTCGTTGGTCAATAGCTTGACGTGATCGGATTTAAACCGCTGGTTAGAAACCAAGAAATTGCTGAAATCGGTCGCGTCTTTCGCGGCATATTTGAGATTGATAGAAGGGTCTTTGAAGTTGCTCACACCGATCGCGAGGGCCCATTTGTCTTTGATAGGGCGGTCCGCGCTGCCATCGAAACTGACTGGGATTTGCACGGTCTGTTGCTGTGCTACAGAGCTGCCGGGAAGCTTTGCTCGTATGTTATTGGCTCGCTCAGTCAGCGGGGTCGCCTGAGCGCTTTGACCTTGAGAGTCCAGTACATTCGCCAGTGAGAACAGGTCTGCTGCTACTTGTGGTGCGCTGTCTCCGTATAATTTTTCGTCAATCGACAGCGCTTTGTTGAGATATTCCTTCGCTAAATCGAATTTCTTCTGTTTCAGGTAGATGTCGCCCAAATCTCGGGCACTGTCGGCGGTGACTGCATGATCCTGACCGAGTACACGCTCTGCGAGTTGCAGGGCTGTCTTGAATTGAGGTTCTGCCTCATCGAGTCTACCTTCGCGCATGTACAAGTAACCAAGGTCACGCGCGATAACCGACCGATCGGGATGGTCGGGACCAGTCAAGCTATTAACCACCTCGAGCGAAGTTTTTAGCCGTGATTCTGATTCATTGTAGTCGCCTTGTTCCAGTTTGACTCGGGATAGATTTCGCATTATATCTGCCACTTCAAGGTTATTGGCACCTAATGTGGTACTGGCGGTCGCCAACGCTTTCTCGAGTAGATCAGCCGCTTCTTTGTATTGACCGTCTTGCCGTTTGATGTTTCCTAAAGCAGCTTTGGCCCTCGCTACGAAGACGTTGTCTTGTCCGTTGTACAGAACCTCTTCGGTCTTAATAGCCTTGGCTGCGAGCTCTTCCGCGTCTTTATACTTCCCTTCGTCACAAAGAACACTCGCTAGTTTAATTTGCAGTTTCGCGACTTCTGGATGCTCCTCGGTAAATGTGAGAGTCATTACCTCGAGCGCTTCTCTTAGTATTCTTTCGGCTTCGACATACTTCGATTGCTTACAGTAAGCGTCTGAGAGCGCTATGAGTGTAAAAGCGTAATACGCATGATTTTTGCCGAATATTCGAGCGCAAGTATCGACTGATTGCTTGTAGTAGTTCTCCGAATCCGCGTATTGTCCTTTCAATAAGGCATTGAATCCGGTATTAAAACGACAGTATGGAATTGCTAGAGTCTTGCTGTAACCCTTGTTCTTAGACATTGCGATGGCTCTTTGAAGATAGGGTTGAGCTTCATCAAGTTTTCCCCATTCCAAATAAAGCCGACAGAGATTATTCACCGGTAAATAGGGCGTCGACCCGCCTAGAGCGTCAGCCTTTTGCCAATAAGTTTGCGCTTTAGAATAGTCACCGCGGTCCATATAGAGAGTCCCCATGTCATTGAGGATTGTGGGCGTTATGAAGTCTCGTTTTAGCTTCTCGCTATGCGAGAGAGCGAGATTGTACGTTTTTTCGGCTTCATCGAACTGTCCGAGGCAGCGCAAGCACTCAGCCAGTCCGAGATATCCGACGGCTCGTTCGTCGTGGGAAAACTTCCCTTCTTTGTCGGCAGCTTCATTTGCTTGTCGGTAGAAGCGGAGTGCCATCCGGTAGTTGCCGTTGTTATATTCCTGAAGTCCGCGTGAGCCTGCTGTGATAGCTATGTCGCGCTGCGCATTGGCTGGATTTGCGCAGGTCAATGTGATGATGATGAAAAACAGAAATGCCACTCGGAAAGTCATGAATTTCTAAACTCCTGATAGTAGCTAGGAACGATCCGTGACAATCAGACTCCAGTAACCGCGCGTGCTGATCGTCGATATGTGCGGTTATTTTGTTGGCGGCTTCTTGAAGCTGTAGTCCAGAAGAGAGGATTCTGACTCCATGGTCGCGGCTTTTGCTGCGGTTTTGACCAGACCAATATAATTGGCATACCAGTAGGTCATGTTAATTGGCTGTCCACCCTGCGTCCCGGTAACTTGAACCTTCATTGCTTGAAACTTTCCTGCTGGAGTTACGACTTCCTCGGGTCCAGAAACTGTAGATACGTTGTCTATGTCGACGCCCATGTTGCCCTTGCCTTTCCATGGCCAGGTCTCATCTTTCTTTGGCGGATTTGTGAGCAACACACGCTCCGGGGTGAATTGCACCTTCATGTTTTCATCGTCACCATATTGTTCTCGGTGCCAGACTACTTTTCCTTTTTGCTTGATGTACCATTCGTGAATTGTCTTCATGGCTGGCCCAGTGGTATCAAGCTTCCAGTGGATGGACTCATCTGGCTGCTTTTCAGCGCTGATGACCTGAATTTTGAAATCGTCAGGTTTTTTGTCCATCGGTTTTCCATTGAGATTGTATGTGGTGAATGTGTACTTCCACCACCACTCAATCGGTTTGCCTTCTGCATCTTTGATTCGCAAAGGGTAGTAGTCCGGCGGTGGTGGCTCTTTCTTTTTTACCGCCTGCTTAGTTGCTGCATTTGCGCCAGTGATTGTGGATAGTGCCACAAGCGAGACAATTAGTTTTTTGATCATCACTTTGCTACTCAAGTTTGTGCCTGTTTCCAAACGGAAGCACATTCTAAGCGGTTATTGCTGCTATTGCCGGAAAAGCTATTAATCTTTGGCGGCGATGACTCCCTCTGGGCGGGCAAAGTGTCGAATACTTCAGTCTTTAAATCGCCGCCATCTTCACTGTTTCGAACTGCTGGATGCTAGATAGTGACGGCGATAACGCCTTGCCGGGTGATTGTTAAGAATTCAAGTAGAACAATTTGAGGCGGAGGAATGCCCCAGTGGCTGCTGGATTTGCCTTTTCGGCTTTGTGATCTGAAACTTGCCTTTTGGAAAAATCTATATGATTTGAAATGTCCTCATCACAGGATTTAACCCAAATGAACGCAAATTCAAAGCAAAAACTTCTCAGAGTCGCATGTCATTCCGCTGCGCTGTGCAACTGGACTTTAGTGATTCTGGGTGTGCCACTTGCGGTTGTCTTGCTTAGTGAAGACCCTCTGGTACGCGACAGTGCCAAGGAGGCGTTGAATTTCACCATAACAATGTTTTTGCTTGCCACCGTCAGCATCGCCCTGATTTTTACAATTATTGGCATCCCGGCCGCGGTGATTGGTCTGGTTTTCTTTGGAGTGGCGAACACCATATTTCCGCTTGTCGCAATAGTTTCTGTTTGTATAAACCCAGACAAACCATTTCGTTATCCTCTCACCATCCGGTTGATTGAAACAGATGATCCTCGACGCGTTCAAGACGCTAGTGCGAACTAGGCATCTCAGGCAAGCAGGCTGTTACGAAGTCACGACAGGTCGAAAAGTTCAGAGGAATTGCAATGAGCAATATAGATTTCGTACTCGCTTTTGTGAGCATACTGCTCCTAATCAGGACTTTGATTGTTCTGCGCCCGGCACCACAATTGATACCGATTCGAACAAGGCTAGACAGGCGTGACGAATATGAATACCGGAAGGTGATCAGAAGCACTGACTAGTGCGAGATGGTGCGTGTCGGCAAAGTCGGTTTAGTGGAACCTCGCGATAATAGCGATTCTTTCGAGACGATGATAGCGATTCGTCTGGTGCGGTGTTTTGTTTTTTGGTGGTAGCAGGATTTCTTTTTCTCTGGAGCTTTGCGACGACTTCAGCAGCTGGAGCAGTCGGGAAAGCTGGTTAGCATCTATGTTTCTCGACTTCGTTGTGTTACGGCATCGTACCGAAATGGAAGAAAAATACGAATGTCGGGTCATGAACTAGTAAGATCTGAACACTTCCGGACGCTCTGTATTCAGTGGTGTTTTCGCCAGTTCGAATCTCGTTGAGCGCGGTTGTCGAGAGCCGTCCGGTTCGTGCCAGGAGCAAGCAATGAAGTTACACGCCGATCGACCAGCGAGACACGTTGACGCAATACTTATTGGCGCAGGAATCATGAGCGCGACACTGGCTGTATTTCTCAAAGAATTGCAGCCTGACATGAAGATAGAAGTAGTCGAGAAGTTGGAATTGGCTGCTGAAGAAAGCTCTAACGCGTGGAATAACGCCGGCACCGGTCATGCTGCGCTTTGTGAGTTGAATTACACTCCGGAGAAGGATGGTGTCATCCAGATCGGCAAGGCTCTTGAAGTAAATACTGAATTCGACGTCTCTCGCCAGTTCTGGGCTTACTTAGTCGCGAGCGGTGCTATCAAGGATCCTAAATCCTTCATTCATCCAGTTCCACATGTAAGCTTCGTGCGTGGCGACGATGTCAGGTTCCTTAAGAGAAGGTTTGACGCACTATCCTCGCATCATTGCTATCGAGGGATGAAATTCAGCAACGACAGTAAAGAAATTGAGGAATGGATTCCGCTTGTCATGGAAGGCCGTAACCCCAACGACGTAGTAGCTGCGACTCGGATGGAAACGGGAACTGACGTTGATTACGGATCGCTTACGAGACTTCTGCTTTCTTCGCTTATAGAAAAGGAGGGTTTTGCGATCCACTATTCTCAGCGAGTCAATGATTTGGATCGTGAAGGCGGTGAGTGGCGCGTGAAGCTCAGGCACGAAGAGACGGGTGAACGACAGGATGTAATCGCCAAGTTTGTCTTCATAGGTGCGGGCGGTGGATCTCTTCATCTGTTGCACAAGTCCTCGATTCCGGAAGCCCGAGGCTATGCCGGTTTTCCTGTTGGAGGTCTCTGGTTACGATGCGACAATCCCGCCCATACGTCACGCCATCATGCGAAGGTGTATGGTAGAGCTGCAATAGGGTCGCCACCAATGTCGGTGCCTCACCTGGACACGCGCTATATCGATGGTGACGTCTCGCTCTTATTCGGTCCTTATGCTGGTTTTTCTACCAAGTTCCTCAAGCATGGATCTTATCTCGACCTTTTCACTTCTATTGATCCAGATAACTTATTGCCACTACTGGCGGTGGGACGAGATAATGTCGCGCTGACTGAGTATCTAATTGGACAGGTGTTGGAATCCGATGAAGAGAGATTTATGGCTCTTCGTGATTACTTCCCGAATGCGCGCCCCAGGGACTGGCGGCTTGCCGTTGCTGGTCAACGAGTGCAGATTGTAAAACAGGATCCAGTTCATGGTGGCATATTGCAATTCGGTACCGAAGTAGTTAACGCTTCCGATGGTTCGCTTGCGTCGTTACTCGGAGCTTCGCCTGGTGCATCCACGGCTGCATGGATTATGCTGGATGTTCTTGAGCGCTGCTTCAAAAAGGAAATGAACAACGGCTGGTCGAACCGGATCACCGAAATCATTCCGTCATTTGGAAAATCCCTTGCCGATGATCCTCAGCTGTGTCGAACGATTCGCTCGCAGACGGCAGCAGTGCTTGGTGTTAATGACATTAATTGAGCTGGTCCGAAGGCTTTAACACCTGTTGCGTCACCGCCAGTACCGTGCCCAAGAGGGCGACTTTGATTCCTGATATTCGTCTATGTAGCTGTGGCTCCGGATGCCACCATGCACGCCATCGGAATTTCCAAATGGCTATCGACCAGGTATTCTGCGGCCGCTTTTGTGATGGCAGCCTTCACCGCTTGGAAGTGTTCAGGCTTCTGCGCGCGAAGTAGACCACCGGTTCTAGGGGCGCCACCGTAAAATGCGGTGAAGAGATCATCGACCGAGTCGAGTCTCCACATCATATGTACTTTTTGTGTTTCGATACTGTGAAACCCAGCGGCTCTCAATACGCGATTACATTCGTCCGGGTTTCCGAATCGAAAAAAGGGCGGACCGGGAGGAATTGGCACATTCACGTCGCCGTTGTCCCTTATCGCGTCTAAGACCAATCCAAAAGCTGCAGATTCGACAGGGTCTGTCCATGCGCTGAAAGCGAACCGGGCTGTCGCATCTTTTTTGATGACCCTGTGTGCTTCCTTAATAGCGTCCTCTGGAGAGTCTAGGTGGAGTATTCCGAAATTCATGCAAGCTGCATCAAATGTGTCGGCGGAGAATTGTAATTTGTGAGCGTCGCCTTCTTCGAACCGTACGCTGGGATAAAGTTGGCGTGCAGTCTCGACCATGACCGATGAAAAATCGATGGCGGTCACCTTCATCGATCGATTTGCCAATTCGCGCGCTACATAACCTGGACCCGAGGCGATGTCGAGGACGGACATTCCTGACTTTAAATGGAGCGCGTCAATTAGAGGCTTGATCGACTGAGTTGTTAGAGCACCAAAATAATCGTGGTACCCTTCAGCAACCTGCTGCCACCCTTCATGCTCAAACTCATGGAACGTCTTTGTTGTCTCGACCACTGCTCAACTCCAATATACGGATCTGTAGATCTTATGATAGCCGAGACGTTAATCGGTATCCTTAGATAACTTTCTGATTCTCTCTTTGACGTGACTTGGTAGTTCAGGTGTGTAGATCTATGCACCATCAGTTTCGCGAGAAGCACCGTTGGTGGTGCCGTGGAATGCGGTAATAAGTTGTTTGCCAATTGGAGGAAAACGCATACTACAGAAAACAAAGGGCGTTGGCAATATCCGGCCAGTCGGGAAGAAGCGCTTGACACCGTGATTAAAGGAGCGTACGTTTGCCTGTCCCCTCGTATTACGTCAATCAGCCTCGAACCAAACGAGAAGGAACCTGAGCAAAATCTGGTGCGCGCCCACTACTTATGGGCGATTTTCGCTCAGTTATGGGGTGACATGAAGAGCCCTGAGGAGCATTTCAAAAGGCACTAGACTTGGAGCTGCAGGTCAGTGATGAAAACATGAAGACTCTGGTCAATAGCTATTCACAATACCTAAGCCTGCTCGGGTGTAACAAGGAAGCCGCAGAGGTTGAGCAGCACCTAACCCGCCGAACGCCCATATCATAAGCCAAACTGGTTGTAGCAGCCGTCAACAACTAGGAAAAACCCTCCTTGAAATGGTCGGCCGTCCGGACTAAAGTAACAGAGTCGGACCTTTTGTCCGGCTTAGACCCGAACTTACTACATTTCTAATACCGCTCCGAACGGAAAACCTGAAGGGTAATCTGCTTGCGTCTTCGCATTGCTTCGGCGATGTGGTGATTACTGCCGGCTGGAGCTGCGGATTGAGGTTTTGATCATGAACACACTTCATAAAGAACAACTCGAGCGGCTTGAACGCATGTTGGATGGACCGGCATCGCAAGCGGCGGAAGAGGACAATGTCTCTGGAAAAGACAACTCGCTTTTGTACATTCGAATGTTGTCTCTGACAGCAATTGGATTTGCGGTATTCACGGTTTTCTACTCGCAAGGATACAACTTGCTCGTCTGTGCCGCGCTTCTGATGACACTGGGCGTGTTGTACACGGTGGTAAAACGAAAGGAGCTGCGAATTGGTGGAAAGTCTGGGTTGAAAGCCTGGTTGCCTGAAGGCAACAGTTTCAAAATCCTAGGAACGCTCGCAATATTTGGTGTCGGTTATGTCGCTGCAATTGCTCCGCAGGAGATTGAAAAGCTTAAGAACTCAACTCCTCAGCTCTCTAATTCTCTTCCCAACCTTTCTTTCTCTCATACCAGCAGCGATGCATTCGCTCCAGATGCCCACTTGGGCACCACCGAAGTCGGACCTAAACTCTCCGGGTTATCTTTGGAAAAATCCTTGATCACTGGCCACGTCGACGCCAACTCCCTTACCTCGGCTCTGTACTGGAACATAACCTTCAACAACACGAATGGTAGCCCCCAGGAAGCACGAGCACGCCTCGTGTTGCCCGAGGGTGCCACCGTCTCGCGCGCTACCTTGTGGGTTAACGGAGTCGCACAAGAAGCGGCATTCGACGCGACGTCGAAAGTGCAAAGCGCGTACCAATGGATTGTACAGAGGGGTCGCGATCCGCTTCTCATAACTCAAACCGAAGAAGGCGAAGTCTTCGTTCAAGCCTATCCTGTTCCTGCGCACGGTACGATGCAGCTTCGCATAGGCATTACGGCTCCATTACAAGCGCAATCTCGAACTGACTTCGAGCTCATGGCACCGCACATAGTGTCGTCTAATTTCGAGCACAAAGATCTTGTCAGTGCTGTAAAATTGGAAAGCAATGCCAAGATAGACTCGAATCTCGACGGTGAAAAGGTCAGAGACCGGCGCGCTAAGTCAATTCTCACAATGGATCTGAAGTCTTCTGATCAAGAGAACGCAAAATTCGCGATTCATCGAGCCAGTCCGTTCGAGCTATTCGCTACCCGCGCAACTCACTCAGCAGAAAGGAGTTTTATCGTAGAGCGGCTCATTGAGACCAATTCTGGTAATCTCGAACTGACAACAGAGAAGACCCAGACTTTGCCAACAGTGCAAGTAGCATATGATTTCCCTACAGCGAGCCGTGTTTCGACGCTCTGGGCGATGCAAGAAGCACAGAAGTGCGTGGACAATGGAGACACCGTTACTGCCGGACAGCTCGGTGCTGCCTACAGAATCGTCACCGCCGCGACCGGAGCAACCGTCCTCGAAAGCCAAAGCGACTACGTCCACAATGGACTCGATCGCAATTTCTATAGAGTCGTGTCGGCTAATACCGCTCAGAACCATACGGGAAGCCAGACTCAACAATTCGCCGCTGGCGCCGCACCAGCGCTTCAGGGGGCTACCAACGGTACAATTGGACCACAGGGTGTCGACGCTACATCGATCATGGGAGTCAATACCGCCGGCACAGTGCGAGTAAACAATCTTGCCAATGCCGAGTGGCTCGTCAACCAGATGGGTCTTTGTCTGACGTGGTTCTTCCTCGGTGTTGCAGCTATCTTCTTGGGTAAGAGCTTTACCGGAAATGCTTTGTCTAAATCGAAGAACACGATTGCCGGAGCTTCTGCTCTGATGATCGCCTTAACTGTGACGTGCACATTGTCCTGGTTGATAAGCTCGCTCCGCGACGCCAACTTCTTCAGTTGACAAACATTCAGAGTAATAGATAACAACAAGAGCCGGGTTATCCCGGCTCTTGTTCGTTTTCAATAGCGAGCGCACTAATGTTCGACAAAAACAGGCGAGAATTTTTGGATCGAATCGGGTTGCCGCGCGAGCTAATCTTCGATCGCTTCATTGTGCGTAAATCTGAAGTTGGGGAGAGGTTGCACGAGCAGTCTCGATAGGTTTATCGCCCGAGTCGTAAAATCAGTAACTATTGTTTGGTGGGAAAGCCCTCGGTTCAAATGGTTCTTTGTGCTCACAACTTAAAAACGCTGCATAGCTGTCATTGTCAAGCGATGCTTCGCATCGTTTTCAATCCATCTTGTTTAACCGAAATACAGGCTGGATGCGGGATCGACGATGCAATGCATTTATGCGTTCTGGCTATTGAAAGCTCTGAAGAAGCGAGCTACGCTAACATCTGTTAACTGTGAGGAAATGGTGTGCAGTTGTGCGGAGTTACTAACCTCAATTCATATTTGGCTTTTTGATTGTGCTCCGCAGACATTTTCTGGAGATAATTTTATCCTTCAATTATTTTGAGCTCGTGTACTAAAAGCAAGCACCTAAAGTGCTTTCGAGGCACGATTCGAGCGCGACAGGCCTTAGAATCCTCAAACAGCAGGAGACTACGAGCCGAATATCTGAGAAAGTAGTACTTCAACGGGGATGGCGAGGTCATGCAATTGAATTTAGTGATGAGTCTAATAATGACACTGTTGACGGTGCTCATTTCGATCGCTGGACTTCTCGTTTTTAGAAAAAAGCTGGAAGCTGAGGAGCTGAAGGAACAGCATGAAGTAACCGATCCTTACTCTCAGTTCGTCGGCATGTTGTTTGCTGTGCTTCTCGGATTCATGGTTGCCGATGCGATGAGCCGCTTTGGTGCTGCTCGTCAGACGGTGCAGCTCGAGGCATCCGGTGTTGCCAATGTCTTTCGCACTGCAGAAGGTCTTCCCGAGGATTATAGAAAGAGTGTTCGATCGCTGTGTCTAGATTATTGCAAAGTAGTTGTGGACGATGAGTGGCCGAAGCTGAAAGTGAAAAAGACCAGCGACAAGGCATGGCGGGTATACACTAAGTTGTGGAAGTGTTGCTCCGATTATGAGCCGGTCTCAGCTAAGCAGACAAATGCTCAAGCTGCCATGCTTGCTGCTATGAGTTCTGTCGGAGACTGTCGAAGAATAAGAGCAGATGCTTTGCATAACGGTATGCCGATTGTTCTTTGGGTTATCTTGTTCATTGGTGGCATATCCACAATTGTTTTTACGTATTTTTTCACCACAAAGCGCGTAGAGATGCAGATCGCTATGGTCAGCATCGTAAGCATTGTCATCTGTTTGAATATTTTTCTTCTGTCTGCGTATGACGATCCATTTTCTGGAGATGTAATGATCACATCGTCGATTTTCGAAACGCAATTAAAGCTGTTCGAATCGGAATTGACTCAAGGCAATACAGATACGTTGCATGTTGAAGAATAGACCAGACGCTTAAACTGATGAAACGCTTTAGACCTGCTTCTGAACGTGTGTCAGTCTTTGCACAAGGTCGTCAGTTCTTTTTCATTGCTGTCGAGCACAAACACCGCGAGCAACTTTGCCGGCTTCGTTTTGCTCGCATTTTTGCTGACTCCATGCTTATCGCCGGGCATCTCCGAGAAGTTTTGCCCTTTCTGATATGTGGTTACTGGACCATCATTTACTTGGCTAGTGATGGCGCCCTCGAGGACTGTCGCATAGATAAAAGCCGACTTGGGATGCGTATGACAGGGCGTGAAACCGCCCGGTCCGTACTCCACCAGAACACCTTTCATAGTCTTGCCGGGTACGTTCGGTAAAGCATGATCGAACACGATCGAGACTTTTGTATCATCGCTGCTAAGGGTTGCGGACGTGCTTTTGCTGATTGGGGCTTTCTTTGTCTTGGGGCTATCCTTTGCTTGTGTCGCAGGCACCACGGTAGCTGCGAGCAACAGTGCTACAGCACCACATCTGATATCAAATCTTTTCACTTTGATTTACCTGTCTAGATAGAAACTGTCTCTTTTATAGTTTTCAACCAGTCTTTTAACTTTGTAGGGGCTATCCGAGCATTGTCCTCGGGGACGAGTGAGCGCTCCTGGAGGCTCATACCAAAATAACTTGCGTCTGGCGATGCCACGACTTCACGCTTGTCGCCGACAGCCAGCATGTATTGCGAGACAATTTCGCTCAACGGAGCGCGATCGAAACCAGCGATTTCCAATGTCGAGTTGAGCGGCTCTGACAATGCAACCTCGGCCATAATTTCTGAGACATCAGCCGCCGAAATAGGCTGAAATTGTCTTGAAGACAAATGGACCTTGCCGTCGCGTGCACCTGAGTCAGCAATGCCCCCGATGAATTCGAAAAACTGTGTGGCTTGAACAATGGTGTAAGGCAGTTTGCCGGCTTTGATGTACTGCTCTTGCTTTTCCTTCGCGCGGAAGTAACCGCTCTCTTGTAAACGCGGTGTGCCTACAACCGAGAGTACGACAAGGTGCTTGATTCCCGATTCGAGTGAGGCGGATAGAATGTTGCGAGTAGAACTGTCGAAGAAGTTCATTACTGCGTCGTCCTCCCAGGACGGTGAGTTCGTCACGTCGACGACCACATCCGCACCTTTGAGCGCGTCCGCGAGTCCCTCGCCAGTGACGCTGTTGACTCCACTTTTTGTAGAAGCCGCTAAGACTTCGTGACCCTTTGTGCGAAGGATTTCGACTGTTTTTGCTCCGATCAGCCCCCGGCCGCCAAGTACCACTATCTTCATGTCAACATCTCCTTGACTAGAGGTAGAAAACTTCGTAGCTTCGCCTGACAACAGTTGTAGTGCCTGGCGTGTAGAAATTTCTCGACAAAGTCTATCGTTACCATGAGCGTCTGTCTAGTGCACAAAGATGCTAGACCGAATCTGCTAGCACCAATTACAGTGGCGCCAGTGGTGGTCCAGAGCGTCGTCTATTGCGTACGTTCCGACAGATTCATGCGTCGAGATCAGATGTGCAGAACTTGCACTTTGTCGCTCCCGTCGGCACAGACTCAAGACATTTATCGCACGCTTTAGTGGAAGGGGGTGCTTCCTTCGGGAGCAGCTTATTCGTAATCGCATAGACTACGAATGAGATAATTACGAAGTCCACTACGGCGCCAACGAAATGTCCGTATTTGATTGCGTTGACCGTAACCTTTCCGTCTGCACCTGTCGCTTTGGATAACTCGATCTGTGCTTGTCGCCAGTCTCCTGGCGGCATCACAAGTGCAATTGGTGGCATCAGGATATCGTCGACAACAGCGGTTACTACCTTGCTTGTTGCGGCACCAATAATGACACCAATTGCAAGAGCGAGTGCATTTGTTTTGAACAGGAAAGTAGTGAAATCTTTAAGCATGAAGAGCCTAGGTAAGGAGTCGGTTATACGAGGTTACCTGGTATTTCGGAGTAGCAGGCGAGGCGTTTGATACGCTTTCGTACTGCCTTTCGGCAATGTTACTGTAGAAGTCCCTAGATCGAATCAAGGCACTCCTTAATCTCTGTTCTCGACAGGAGTTCGTTGAGCGTCAGCTTTGTCTTTTGGATGCGGGAGAGGATCATGCCGCAGGAGATCCACTGCTCTTCATCGGTCAGACCGAGGTTGCCGTCTATTAGCTTGAGCTCGTTACCCAGGCTGTCGAGCTCCTGGGATGCATCATTCATCGGTGGTTTTCTCATCGACGCTACGATGTCGAGAACGAGCTTTTGCCGCTCATCGAGTGTGCTCTGAAGTTTGAAACCAATGTAGCTGCTTTTGTCAGCAATCATTTTTGCATAAACTTGCTCCAGCCAAAGATCGAACTCTGAGCCGAAATTGCAGTTTTGTAGAATCGTTCGCAGATTGTCTTCGGTCACGATGCTGGGAGTTGCAGCGCCTGGATACAAGTAGCTCTCCGGTTGACCCGCGAGCATCTTCGAAAAATTCTTATAGTATGCCCAGGAACTTTCTCGACCGAGAAGTTGCGATAAGGCGGCATTGCGTGCCGACAAGTCTCGGAGCAGGGCGGCTCGAATGACGAACACCTCGTGGACGTTGTCTGAACATTCAGCGACTTCGTTCAACTTCTTCTGCGCGCCGACGTGTTCTCCTTTGTCAATCAAAAGACCAACGATGCGGTTGGACGATGCTTCAACTACGCTATCCCCGGATACCCAATAGTGTTCGGAGTTCGGTGCGAGTTTATCAAAACTGGCTGCCCAATTAGGATCACCGGGAATCGGCTGAGCATAGGCCATTAGCGATGTATCGTCCCACGACCAACTTCTGACTTCCTGACGCAATTGGTCTCCATAACTTCCCTGCTTCAATGCGCTTACGAACTGGCTTGCCAGCCCTGCTCCCAGGCTATGACCGGTCACGTAGATGTGTTTTGGCGCAGGATAACTCTGCTCGAGGTATTTGCAGCAAGCAGTGATGGGTCCGAGCATTGTTGGCAAGGACTCTGAAAAACCCTCGGTCACTTTACCGACCTTGCTGATCAATGGTTGCGCGACCTGCTTCGAGCTACGAAGGTCAGTGATCCAGTCAGGATTGCCTTTAGGATCTCCGATTAAATCTTGCGCTCGCCAGACTGTCTTGCTGAGAGCTGAGCCGCTGCGACTGCCGCGGAAAACAATGTGGGCATCGTAACCATCAGATGTTTTTTGCATCAGGACGAAACCCATAAGGCTCCATGACGGGTCAGAGTTGCTAGCGATTCCCGTCCCGCCTTCGAATACGATCAGATGATCCTCACCGCTAGGATACTGGTGAATTCGAAAGCGCTCGACGTCGCTATATGGGAAGCTTGTCGGCTTCGATCTATAGCGAACGCCCTCGATCAACTTTATGTTGTTGGTGATATAAGCAGGAGCGAGTACTGCGAGGAGCCTCTCTCCGTCCCGATTGAAGGTCGGTGTTCGTGCATCGATGCGTCTGTAGTTAGTCAATATAGGATCGAGATTGAGATTACTATTTCCCCAGTGACGGGCGGCGTTTGGTCCGCTGTAAAATCCCTGTGCCTGCGTCTCGTCGTGCGTCGCGATGCTGCCGAGTCTATTGGCGTACTCATGTGTAAAACGACAGATGTTGTCGCGTCGGTCGCTGCCAACGCGGGACATGATGTCGTACCAGGGATCCAGCGGCAAGCAGATAGATTGATGGTAAAACTGATACGCAAGTGTGCACAGGTCTAGATTGACAATTGCCTGTGGAATGGCTTCTCGATCCGAGATGGTATCGCCGGCGATGGCGGGCGATACGAACAACATTACTACTGCCGTCCACATGTAGATGGCGGCGCATTTAAATCTGGCGACATTTTGCAATCGGCTGCTTGAGAACATTGTATTCTTCCGTAATTTGGCAGGAGGTATTATATACGGTCTCGTATCTTGACTTGACGAAGTTGCTAACTCGATGGCTCCGAGACACGAAACCGCAGACGTCGAGTCTCTAACCGTTATTGTTTTTATGGTTAATGAAGAAGATGGTCGTTGTGCAACAGATTGCACGAAGCATTCTAGGAATGATCTGGGTTCCAACACGGCGAAGAGCGAAGTTCGTTCAAAGTGCTTTCGAAAGGTTGGTGGAGGTGCGGAACTCCTCAGGCAGTTCAGAGAGGGGCGGCACTCAAAACTGGCGCCTGGTTTTATCTCTAGAACCATTGCATGGAGTTTTCGGAACGGAAAGCAAGTCGCTCGTGGGTCTAGAAACGAGCATTCTGTTAGCAGCGGGTCAGGGTCATGATGTATCTGGTAAAACAGCGGTAAAAACATGCTGCTCCCGCCTAATTTGGTCGAGCATTCAAGTATATTGGAATATATAGCCGCTCGATTCCCGAAGATTTAGAAGACAACCATGTCCACAGCCATAAGTAAGATCTCGTTTCGCTTTCCTAGCCGATTGCTGGTGGCGGCCGCTGTGGGCGTCATGGGCTTTTTGTGGTTCCATCCCTTCGTCCCTGCGCCTACCGCGCCTGGCGAGATTGTCCCTTGTCGCATTGGTAGCTACTGGATATACGACAGCGTCACGCGCGAGCAGGTGGACGAGAAGGCTCCACAGACGGTGACAACGAAGTTAAAACTTACTGTGATAGATGCCATACGAAGACCCGGTATTGATACCGCGCTCATTGAGCGAAGAGATCTGTCAGGGCGCGAGCCTGTGAGCTATAACGTTCGGCTCGTTTTCGATAACAATCGGTATTATGAATACGACTTATCTGATGAAGAGCGAGTGGATACCTGGTCCAAACTGAAGAACCTCGTAGCCGCGGGAAAACGTCCCGAAACACCCGAAGAGAGCAGTCTACAGATGGTCCTTCCGGGCAAGGTCGGAACAAAATGGGACGAAGAGAGCACGCCGGGTCGAACAGACAACATGTACTGTTGGTACGTTGAATCGACGCGCGCGCTGTCTGCGTCGACTGAGATTGCTGGTGTACATATTCCTCAGGGCACAACTGAATATACGGTTGCCTTCAGAACCTGCCCCGATCATCAGATACGGAAGTTTGTGCCGGGAATCGGTTTCATTGATACGCAGTACAGGCACCATGGTACCATCTGCGATTCCGATGAGCACCTGGTGGAATTTCACGGCGGCTAATAGCAGTTGCGTGCGAGCGCACGCTTGTTCGTGCCTTTCTCATTTTAGTTACCTTGTTTTGTAGGCGGCTCTGGCAGATCAAGCTTCCTTGGACGATAAAACTTCTGGTCCAGAAAGCGAAGCATATATAATGCTTATGTCGTAACTACTTTGAGCCTATGAACAAGAAAATTCTATTCCTTTGCACCGGTAACTACTACCGCAGCAGATTTGCCGAAGAGATTTTCAATCGCAAGGCTTCTGCGCTGAGCATTCCATATTTCTCCGATTCGGCCGCGCTTGCCCTTGAGCGTGGTACTGAAAATATTGGTCCCATCTCGCGCTTCGCGATGCAAGCTTTGCGATTGAGAGGCATAGAGCTCGGGGATGTTGTAAGGTTTCCAAAGCCAGTAGCAATAAGTGATTTCGAATCTGCATTCATGATAATTGCGATGAGCCAAAGCGAGCACCATCCAATGGTCACCGAGCGACACCCCGACTGGATGCAACAAATCACATATTGGGAAGTGGCCGATATTGAGTTCGTCTCGCCAGATATTGCTTTGGCTAAGATCGAAAGTGAGGTCGATGCATTGATCAAATCTCTGGGCTAAACTGCGCGGCATTTTGAATTAGCGCGTATATCGTCGGTAGATCTAAAACTTGATGGCATATGCGGTGGTGCGCTGAATGTTTCGAGACTGGCTTACGAATATTCTTTGCCGGATATTCGTACGACTAGTTTGAATCCGATACAAAAAAGTTTCTAGGGCAAGACATATAGGCCAGCGCTCCCAATTGAATGAGGATTACTATTTCGTGTGATGAGCGATTGACGAAATTGCTAGCGCTGGGCGCTCATTGCGTTTGTCTTACCAGTCCCTGAATTCGAGCTGGTGGAGTGCGATGGCCGAACTCTGCCGGTGATTCGAAGCGACGGTTATTGGCGGCCGTTCCGGATCCTCGCCAGCGTGACATATGATCCATCGCCATGGCTTGCCAGACTTCTTCTGCACGTCCTGTTCTGTCGTGCTGGCTGCCCCATTGATTGGAAGTTAATATGGAGGTTCCGTTCTTTGCAATCGTTGCGCTTATCACGTGACAGCCGTCTTCGAACCCCACACCATCCTCTCCGGTGAAGTATCGATCTCCTGAGTGTGTTAGTAATACACTCCATCTGCGTTCGCGCATTGCGTCCATCATAGCAGCTTGTGTGCGGACGACGATGATAGCGCTGTCTAACTGTTGCTGTTGTCCTGCGACCCATTCAGGCCTGACAACCAAGAATTGACCTTGCAATCCGAAGTTTCTACCCATGAATCCAACATAATTTACTGTCATTCCCGGTCCCGCCGTGCCATTTCGTGTGGTGAATGGATTGGCCTGGGTGGGATCGAATGTGTAACGCATTTCGCTATGTACATCGCAGTCTGTGTAGTATTGACCTCGCTGTTGCCACAAATGATTGAGCCCTCCCGCCTGCAGAAGCTGACTGGAAAAATTTCTGGCACCATCGGCGTCTTGTGAGCCGATAGCCTCTGCATGTGGTGTCAGCATTGCTGGAGGAATTATGGCTCGAAAACCGTCGTTGCCGGTGTAAGTACCGTGTAATGCGGCTTCTCTGAGTTGTGCCGTGTAGCGCACTGGGTCAAGTGTAGCCTGTCCTTCTTGTAAGACAGTGAAGTTGCAGGTTTGGTTTTGCCCTTGATCGAGCCCTGTTGGGTGGGCGATGTCATTAATACCGCCGGCGATGGCGGTTTGCAAATTTGAATCATTCATCCCAGAACGATGACTGTTAGTGCGATCGTACATTCTACTGGCTATGGCCGCGAGGTTTTCCAATGCGGCTACCCGTTGTGCCTGTGTGATGTCTGTCCGATTGAGGAACACGGCCAGATCTCGATTGAACTGAGCTTCATGAGGAGAGTTAGTCATCGCGCTGTCGAGAGCGCTAAGCACGGCAAGCTGGCGCTCTTCTAAATTCTCTTCATTTACTGGTGCCGATATCGGACCCTCAAGGTTGGTTCTCTGAAAATCTGAAAGTGAGGACCCTTCAGCAATAGTGGGTCTATACTGCGCATTGAGCGCGTCACCAGATATGGTGGGGACCCTGTTAACTCTTCCTTGACTTCGAATTTGAGACGGAATAGTTTCATCGCTTCGATCAGAAATTTCGCTGGTGAATTGATTGAGAATTCTTCCTTCTCTATTTGTGCTTCTTGATACTGAGTTGAAGTAGTCATCGAAAAGGCAGCTAGTGGCGGCACGTTCTGCGCGATTGCTTTCACTGAAGGTGACGTCTAATCGCTCGGGGGGATTTTGCTCGCTCAAAAATGTAAGCATACCTAGTGGCCCTCTTTCGTGGTGGTGTTGCCGGCTCGAGATGGTTGCTTTCTGCTCGCGGGCGAGCTGCAAGTGTAGATGGAGAAGCAAACCAAAAGTTGACCGAACGCGAATCGAAGATTAAAAATTCGTTGGCAGGTTCGACTGGAAGAGAAAAAATAGTTCGATGTGTCGCTCAACTTCTGGTATCGTGGTTCTGGTACTTCGGATGATTTTATGCGACCAAGAAGCACACGCTCTTTCAGTTTGTCTCAGAAGGGTTTCATTCTGATCCTTGTGCCGCTGGTATTTGAATTGGTGATTCTTGCAGTCTCTTCCTGGCTCTTACATCAACTGGAGTTGGAAAGTTTGAGAGGGCAGCGTTCGCGAAATTACCTTGTGTCTATTATCAAGGTAAATGTAATGATGTCTACTGCCATATCTTCAATGTCGTTCTATTGCTACAACGATAACGGCAAGTTTATTACCGAGTACGAAAAGGCTATTAAGCAATACTTCGATGAGATGCCGCGCCTGAGGCAGCTGTGCAGAACACAGTATCCAGAGCGACTAGACAAAGTGGTCAAGCTGGATAAGCTCATCCGACATGCGTTGGTGATTGTAGATGAGGCTAGAGGCAACGTTGAGCAGAGTGGTGTCGAATCTATACCACCCGTAGACCGGTTCGCCGCTGCTTACCGACTATTGCGAAAGATAGAATCATCGATTATCGAACTAATTGTTGAAGAGCAGAGAATTCAGCAGCTAAATCCGGATAGAAGCGATCAATCTCGTCAACTGCTCAAAGCTTGCAACTTAGTATCGGTAGTACTCTCTGTCTGCCTTGCGGTTGGTTTAGCCATCTTCTTCAACCGGTCGACAAGCTCGAGGTTGCGCATTCTAAATGACAATACAAAGCGTCTGGCGCAAGATCGTCCGTTGAATGAACCGCTTCAAGGTGCTGATGAATTGGCAGAACTCGATCGAACTTTTCACCAGATGGCGAATTACTTGCAAACCGCAAGACGAAAGGAGCTTGCGATTATAGAGAATGCAATGGAAGTTATTTGCTCGTTCGATCGTGACAGGATGTTCCTCCAGATCAGTCCAGCCTCGCTCGAGACCTGGGGCTATCAACCCGACGAGTTGATTGGGACCAAGTTGGATGCGCTGGTGATCGAGGCGAGTCAACCTAGCGTCGTCCGCGCTATTGAAGAAGCAATCAAAATGGGAGGACGCGCCGAGTTCGATATGAGTGTTCGCTGTGCGGACGGAAGTCAGAAAGAGATGCTGTGGTCAGTTTCGTGGTCCGCACCAGAGGCGACAATGTATGCAGTGGTGCATGATGTGACTCGGAGTCGTGAGATCGAGCGGTTTCGAAAAAATCTGGTGCGGATGGTGAGTCATGATCTGCGATCGCCTATGACCTCAGCGCTCAGTGTGATTCAATCTCTGCAGGCGGGGCGTTTTGGTGAGTTCTCGGATTCGGCGAACAACAAGTTGCAGAAGGCAGAGCGTAATTTGAAAGGCTTGATGACTTTGGTCGGAGACTTGCTGGATGCCGAGGTTATCGATTCTGGACGGTTAGAGCTCGCACTAAAAGCTGTCAGTTTCGAGACTATTCTCGAGCGGGCCTGCGAAAATGTTGGAGAATCGCAGAGGGAGCGTGGCCTTCGTATAGTCTTCCAGAACACTGATTTGACGATTGAAGTCGATTTCAACCGATTGGTACAGGTGGTTACCAACCTGCTGAGCAATGCAATCAAGTTTTCACCCGATAATGGTGTCATAATTGTTAGAGGCGAACGATTAGCAGAGTTCGTCAAGATTGAAGTGTGCGATGAAGGGCGAGGGGTGCCCGAAGAATTTCAACGAGATATATTCGAAAATTACTGGCAGGTTCGGGAGTCAGACAGAACTGAGCGTGGCGGAACTGGCTTAGGACTTCCGATCTGTAAATCGATTGTGGAAGCACATGGTGGCGAGATTGGTGTCACGATTAATCCGGAAGGTGGTAGTATATTTTGGTTCCGTCTACCTATTCAGTCTCCCGGTAACGACTAGACTTATTTGCTAGGAAAGCGAATGGCTAACATTCTGGTCATAGAAGACAATGTGGATCTCTGTCACGAGATTAAAGAGTGGCTCGAGGCCGAAGGACATGTCGCGGATCTCGCGCCGGATGGTCAGGATGGGCTACAAAGACTGGGTCTATACGTCTACGACATTGTAATTCTTGACTGGAATCTTCCAGGAACGATGGATGGAGTCGAGGTGTTGAGCAAATTGCGAGCCCGTCGTTCTACCGTGCCCGTATTGATGCTGACTGGCAATACCAGCATTGCCGACAAGGAAAAGGGCTTTTCAACTGGTGCTGATGATTATCTAACCAAGCCCTTCGAGATGCGAGAGTTGATTTGCAGAATCGCAGCCTTGTTGCGAAGACCAAAAGAGCTTCAGTCGGAAGTAACTAAAGTCGAGAATCTCGAACTCGATGCTCGAAAGCGTCAGCTTCTGGTGAATGGTGCTTCTGTGAGCTTGTCTCCGAAAGAGTTCAAGTTGCTGGAGATTTTCTTTAGAGCTCCCGATCAGTTAATCGCGACGGAAGTGCTCATGGAAAGGTTGTGGACGTTTGACGACGAAGTCTCCCGTGATTCAGTAAGAAAAATGGTTAGTCGCGTCAGAACAAAGATCGAGCGTAGCGGCGGAGAAGCCTCGATTGAAAATGTCTTCGGTGCCGGCTACATGCTTACGCGAAAACAAAAGTAATTCGCGAAGTCGGCGAGTGTCCGGCGGTCTTATTGGCTCTGCCGTTCGAACTGCCGCGCTCTGATCAGTTTGCTCGCATTCGTCGCGATCAAACGGTCACTTTTCGATTACCGCCTTCTTGTTTTAGCCCGAATACATATCATTTGCAGCGCGGTCAGAATTCGGTCAGGTGTTCTGGACGATTTGGTCACACCTGGCGATTAGTGTGTGCAATATCGGAAGTGATGGTTGCCTCAATCACAGGAGAGCCAATATGTCGATATCAACAGTGGAATCATTCGATAACAGCTCCCACATTTTTGGGAATCCCGATAATGTGTTGGCAGCGGCGGTTAACGATACATACGGTTGTGAGCAGATCCCCGTTGCAAACTTTGATTTCCGAAGCCACTCTGCTTGCGAGATGTTACCGCCTCTCGAGTTACTAAATTCACGACAATCAGATCTTCATCCATCTGACCGGGACGTTGCTGCTAAAGCCGAGCGTGCCGCCGTGCTGAATCAAATGACAAATCTGATCGCGGTCGGAAGGTTCCTTCATGAGGATGGAACCATCAGTAATCCTGGTCTGAATTTGATACAGCAATTCATGGAGCGAACACCTCGAAAGCAGTCTTATGAAGCTGCTGCAGTTCAGTTGCAATCTCACCTTTACCAAGCTCTCTCTGCTCAAGCTTATGTATTGCCACCATCTGCCGCCGTCGCGGTGGTCCGTGGACTCAGGCTGGCTTTCCAGCGAGTAGGCGGTGACGTCGGATCGTCGATGAATGAAACCGGAAGCCGATCGCAATACAGACCGCACATCCTTTCTATACAAATTGGAGAGGCAACTCAGAGGGTGCCGGTTCGAATTCTCTCTTCGTCATCGCAATAACAAAATCGCTGTTCGGCTTTCCTTTGGGGTTTAAAGCCCAGTCCTGCAGACGATGATAGAGGTAGATAAGACGGGTGGAATGGTTGAGCCCCCGTCTTTCTACTTTTTTCGTCGAGTCTTTTCGAGAGGCGAATTTTATTGAAGCGTATCTAGAAGCGCCAGAACTCGCCCCTTTCTTCTGCTTCGGTGAAAGCTGGCTCTTCCTTTGGGCTGGATTTCGCTGCGTCTTTGCCAATCACAATTTTCTCGGTGTTGTACTTGGCGTGACCGCTCTTAGAATTCGCAGATGAAGGCGTTGTTGGCCGTAACGTACCCGTATACTTGGCCGGGCTGTGCACCGTATCTGGTTCCGTCGACGAAGATTGGTAGACTGAATCCGAACCTAGCTGTTGTGGTGGCATCAAGGCAAAACATGTTCCAATCATTACCACCACGAGGATTGTCGCGGCGATAGTCATAACCTTCTGTTTACTGCGTTTTGATGCCACTGGGCAGGCTGACGTCATGAATTTTCCGTCTTGACGCTCGTAAAACACGAAAGTTTTGCGATTTTCTCGTTTGAAAATGATTGTCTTTGCATCTGCTTCGTCGATATCTTCGAAATCGTAGATATTTGATTGGCATGCGGTGCATATCTTTAAGCGATCAGTGCCCTCATCGTCGTCCCAACTAAAAGGACATCCGGCAACTTTTTTCTTTGCAGTGACAGGGGTAATCTGCTTGGTTGGCTCCAACAGCCGCTGTGCAACCACCTTTTCTAATCGTTCTATTTTTCTAGCGCTAAAACGTGCGCTTGCCTCGATAATCATGTTCCTGTCCAGCAGCGTCTTTGCGACGAACTGTTGAGATGGACGTTGTTTGGCCAGGCTGCCACTATCCGGATTTCTGATTGGTGACGACGATTTCTTCGCGGGAGGTGCTACGTCAGATCCAGTACCAAGCATTGTTTTGGCGACTCGTTTGATCGACTTGCCGGTCGTCTTCTTCGAGGATATTTGCTCTGGTGTCTTGGATATTGGCTTCTTTATTGATTTTTCTGAAGCCTTCTTCGAGGGGTGTTTTGGTGAGGATTTCGTGTGCGGCTTTGGAGACAATGACTGGCCCCGGTCTATCGGCATTTCGCTTTCAAGCAGAGTCTTCGCGATTGGTTCTAGCTGACTGCTTGATGAAGATGGATCCGCGCTCTTGGTGCCGCTTTTATCGGCCGCTTTACCTACTGCTTCCGCCAATTTCTTTGCCAGGTTTTCTGGATTGAAGCTCTCAAGCGTTCTGGCAAGGCGTCTTGCGCGAACCTTTTGCTCCG
>CAYQKX010000069.1:0-40473 GCA_964418155.1 uncultured Candidatus Obscuribacterales bacterium
TGGAGACCTCGCTTGTCTCGGTGCTTTCGAGGTAAGGTTTAAGCATCTCCTGCAGTTTCAGGCGCGCGCGGGCAATTCGGGACTTAACCGTGCCCATTTCGGTCTGAGTTATATCTGCAATTTCTTCGTAGCTTAACCCTTCCACCTCCCTCAAGACGATGGCGGTTCGAAACTGTTCCGGCAATTTCAACATTGCTTCGCGAATAACTTCAGAAAGTTCTTTGTTGATGAGCTTGTCATGAGGAAGATCTGACTCATCTGGGATATCTCGGGTCTGTCCATCGCCTGATTCATCATCGCCTGCAAGCGCTACGTCCATAGATACTGTTGGCAACCGGCGCGGTCGCTTGCGCAATTCATCATAAAAAAGGTTGGTGACGATCTGGGTCAGCCATGATCGAAATGACGAAGGGTTGCGGAGATTATTTATAGAGCGCCATACCCTTATAAACACTTCCTGGGCCAAATCGGATGTGTCGGACCAATCAGGCGCGAGTTGATACAGAAGCGCAAACACTGTCTTCTGGTGGCGTTTTACAAGCTCTTCAAATGCTTGTGGTTCTCGCCGTTGGCACGCTAACACGAGGTCCCGGTCGCTCTGCTGTGAATATGCGGTTGCCATGATTTGTCCTTACCTACACCTCTCTAAAGAATAGCATTTGATTGTTGTCATCAAAAAAAATCAGTCTTTTGTTCACATGGTTGGCCAGTACCGTTTTGATCAGATTGTTGCGAAAAACCGCATGCAACCTTGTATCTGTTTAATTCATAAGGAATAAAAGATGGTAGCATAACTGGCTGAATGTTCTTCCTGTGAGAAGAACGTCCATCATCAACTGGGGTGAGAGCCGCACGCGATTATGAAATCTGGCTCTAATCTTTTCTCTTGAGAGGTATAGAAAGTGTCTACGCGTTATCTTTTCACATCGGAATCGGTTACTGAAGGGCATCCGGACAAGGTATGCGATCAGATATCCGATGCGGTACTAGACGCTATCCTCACTCAGGACCCCAAGGCTCGCGTAGCTTGTGAATGCGCAGCATCTACCGGGCTTGTTCTTGTCATCGGCGAAATCACGACCGTAGCGCAAATCGACTACCAGGAGCTCGTCCGTGAAGTTATCCGAGAAATCGGCTACGAGGGCGAGAAGGGTGGCGGATTCGATGCAGACTCGTGCTCTGTGTTGACCGGTTTGAAGAAGCAATCACCAGATATCGCACCGGCAGTCAATGCCGCTAAGGACGAAACGGACAGTCTGGGTGCAGGCGACCAGGGTATGATGTTTGGTTATGCCTGCGACGAAACTCCAGAATTAATGCCGATGCCTATTTCGGCCGCACATAGACTGGCCCTTCGCTTAACGCAAGTGAGAAAGAACGGCACATTGAAGTACCTTCGTCCGGACGGCAAAACCCAGGTCACAATCGAATACGAAGACCACAAGCCGGTTCGCGTAGATTCAATTCTCATCTCGACCCAGCACGATCCTGAAATCGACAAGCTCAAAGGCAATGAAGAAATTCGTCAGCGCATCGAATCCGATCTGAAAGCATACGTCATCATGCCTGTTTTCCAGGAGCTCGGAATCAAGATCGATGACCAGACACGTTATCTGATCAATCCCTCGGGACGTTTTGTTATTGGAGGACCGCACGGAGATGCAGGTCTGACGGGAAGAAAGATTATCGTCGACACCTATGGTGGCTATTCCAGGCATGGTGGTGGTGCGTTCTCCGGAAAAGATCCGACGAAAGTAGATCGTTCCGCCGCTTACGCTGCTCGATGGGTTGCTAAGAATATCGTTGCTGCCGGGCTGGCCCGCAGGTGCGAAGTTCAAATCGCCTACGCCATCGGCGTCGCCCGTCCGCTGTCGGTACACGTCACAACATTCGGAACGGGCAAGATTGCGGATACCGAAATTACAGATCTGGTCAACGAAAAATTCGATCTCAGACCAGCTTCGATTATTTCTCACTTCAAACTCAACGATCAGCCCCAGCTCCATAAAGGTAAGTTCTTCCAGAGTGTTGCCGCGTACGGTCACTTCGGCAGACCTGATCTGGATCTTCCCTGGGAAAAAACAGATCGCGTAGAAGAGCTGAAGAAATCGCTGGCGAAAACCACCTCGGCTAAGTAGCTGGTGAACAGGAGACTGTTAGAACAGCTACTGGGTCCGCCGACGTTTCGTGGCACGGAAGCAAGATCGAGTTGGTCGCCTCAAAGTAGCCTCGATGAGACAGGATTGTGAAACAGTCTCGATTGAAGCTGTGCTACCTGCGGAAAACTGCTTCGGACCTGGCTTGCGAACGCTTGACGCGATCGAGCGCTTTGCCAAAGTGTGTAAGGATTCAGGCTGAGCGGGAGGCCCTAAGTTGGACTTAGAGTGTATTTCGATATCGAAATACACTCTTCCGAGTCCGAAAAGCTGCGTCGGACTTGGCTTTCCGCCCTATTGACGAAAGCGTTGGATTTAACCAAATTGTCGAAGGAGTCAGGCTCAGTCCTATTCCTAAGCCTCCAGATTGATCAAAGAGTTTCAATCCACAACACGTTTACTGCTTCCAAAAAACGGGGCGCTTTGCAACGCCGGTCTTCAAGTGGATGAGTGTTCAATTTAAAGCCTGTTAACTTGTTGTATCAGAGGTTTAGCTGGTTGATTTTCTGCCGATATAATTACTACCTAGCAGTTTGGGTTTTTGTGCTCTTGGCAATGCGATAAATGTCATCCGGCAACATCAAGGTAAATCCTGACACGCCGGATGAGTATTCGGTGGAGTTGAGTGAAGGTGAGGTTCTTCATATCGGGCGGCGCCCTGCGCCCGGTGGTGTCAAGAAGCTGATTTTGCCTTACCCGGAAGTATCGGGACAGCATGCAGAGATTCGGTGTAGCGCTGATGGTTGGACCATTATGGACCGCAACAGTACTAACGGAACTTCAGTCAATGGAAAGGGCTGCAAATCCGGCGAAGAGTATCCTCTTCGACACGGCGATGAGGTCCAGATCGCTCAGTACAAGCTCCAGATCTTCCCGCCGCAAACTGACTTTGATCTCGACGACTTGGAAGAGGAAGATTCTCAAGATCGGACCCAATACAGCATCAAGTTCATGAACGCGACCATTTTGGTCGGCGACATCAAGAAATTCACCGGTTTGATGGAGAAGTATGCCTCGTCGCCGGAAGTAGTCATGGGTGCTGCTCAGCGCATTTTCGATTCACTGAATGATGAAATCAACAAGAATTTCGGCCAGCTCGAAAAGATTGCCGGCGATGCAATCATGGCTTACTGGGCTGGCGATAGTTCATCTGAGGGTGCGCGCTTACCGGCTTTCCAAGCCTGCCACACGGCCCTGCGCCTGCGGGAAGTCACGACGAGATTAGCCCAGGATAGGCGATTCTGGCCGTTCGAGGACTATCCGCTTAACCTGGACATCGCTCTTGCTACCGGCCCGGTTGCCTCTGGCTCTCTTGGTCATTCATCAGGAAATCCTTCGGTTTTGGGTGACACAGCCAATCTCGTTTTTCGGCTCGAGAAGCTAATAGGCGACGATCGACCAGGCGACATCATTGTCGATGGCAACACGTTTTCTCTTTCGAACGATCGCTGCAACTTTGAGTACATGGGCTCGTATAGCATCAAAGGAAAGAGCAAGGCCGTCGAGGTCTACAGGCTGCTATCTACGCGCAATTAGGAGCGATTGTTGGTGGCAAAGCTTGAACTCGAGAGAAAAGTAGGTAGACTCTTGCTTGGACGGATTCCGTCTACCAGTCTGGATGCGCAGTATCGTGAAGCCCTCGAGAATGGTGCTATCGGCGGTGTCACAATTTTTCGTGAGAATTCCGAGAGTCTAGAACAACTTTCTATGCTCGTAGGTGAGATTGTCGAAAGCTCATACCACATACCGATTATCTCCGTAGATCAGGAAGGCGGGGCGGTGCAAAGGTTAGACAAAGCCATCACTCCGTTGCCTTCACCAATGGCTCTTGCTGCCTGTGGCGATGAAGACTTGCTCGAGAAAATTACATGTCTGTCGGCGAGACAGCTGAAGATGCTCGGTGTCAACTGCTTATTGGCTCCAGTCCTCGATGTAGCCTCTAACTTTGTCAATCCTACGGTAGCAAGTCGCGCTTTTGGTTCTTCGCCCGATCTCGTTGGTCGCTTCGGACAAATAGTGGCAGAATCGATTGCGGCTGAAGGCATAGTGCCCGTTGGCAAACACTTTCCTGGTCATGGATCGGCCACGGAAGATTCACATTTTAGTCTCGCTATCAACAGCGATCCGATAGAGATGGTATGGAAGAAGGACTTGGCTCCATTCAAGACGGCGTTGAGCTCTCTGCCTGCCGTGATGGTCGGCCACATATGGGTTAAGGAGATTGATGAAGATCGCCTTCCTGCAAGTCTGTCGCGCAGAGTCACACACTCCATCCTCAGAGACTATTTGGGATTCGATGGAATCGTTATGACTGACGACCTGATAATGAAAGGCGTTACCGGCTTATTCGGTCTCGGCGAAGCGGCCGTGATGGCGCTTGAAGCGGGCAACGATCTTTTGCTAGTTTGTGGCACCATAGATGAGACTATGGAAGCACACAATGCGATTCTGTCCGCAGTGGAAGAGGGTCGTATTCCCGAAGCGCAGCTTGATCAGTCTTTAGCTCGTCTCAAGCGGCACTTTTCGAAGAAGCCGGGCACGTGCTCACCGTCTCAGGCTCGAAAGTTCGCTCGGCTAAAGAGGCTTGTCAAGGAAGGCGAGCGCTTGAGTTATAGCGCTTCGCTTAGAGGTATCGCTATCGTACGCGGCCGCATTCCGGAGTTGGCTGGATCGAATTGGACAATTCTTGTCCCTGACCATCCGCGTTATTCATTTTCGATTCATCGATATCTGTGCGAGGCCATTGGGTTGGCGGTTGATGACAGCACCCTGACCGTGAAGAGATATTCGGTTCAGCCGACATTCGAAGAAGCCTGCGACATTACTGAACAAATGCGTGGCAAGAACTGCATACTTTTAACCTTCAGATCTTTGTATCATGAAGATCAGCTTCGGCTTGCTCAGATGGTGGCGGATGTCTGTCTCGAGAAGCTGGCCGTGTCGACAGACTCTCCTTTCGATGTGCTTGCTATGCCGGATTGGCCAAATGTGATTGCCACTCATGACCCATCGAATCAAGCTATGAGAGCGCTTGCGCAAGTACTGGTGACGCGAACCGCCCCTGGCACCAGTCCGGTTCAACCAGATCCCATTCCTGTTTGACTGAGAGGTCTACTGTGAGCTCATCCAAAGACTCCGAATCCAAGCCATCTGATGATCAGATTCCTTCGGTCGTATCTAAGAGCGGGCAAAATCAGATTTCCAAGAAACAATCTTTCCTGACCGGTTATCTGAGAAAGGCACTTTTTACACTAGCGGTGTTTGCGTTACTTGGAAGCGCCTTATTGATGTTTGCAACATGGCTTATATCGAACACGATTTTGTCCGCGTTGCCAAAGTAGATAACGGCAGACTGGCAGCTCCTAAGGAACAAGTGTTTTTGCTAAAGACCTTGTCGAACGTCCCTGAATAAGATAACTGGGGCGGCCAGCAAAATTGCCTGTGCTTTCGCGGCTTCAGCCGCTGCCAGGACGTAAGATAGGTCCACGCAATCTTCAGGTATGCAGGCGACGCCGAAGGCAATAGATAATTTCCCTGCTTGCACGCCGCCCGGAAGCGGCGTGCTCAGGAGGGCATTGACGACTCGTTGAGCGAAAACATTTGCGCCGGCACTTTTGGTATTGGGCAAAATCATCGCGTAATCGTAGGTTTCGTAGTGCGCGACCATGTCGATGTGTCGCTTCAACTGGCTGATCCGACGAAAAACTTCTGCGACCGCCACTACATCTAGTGGCTCTCGTTTGAAATCAGGAGGACCCTTTATGATTCGCATCTCCATGATCATGACTGACAGTGGACTACCGCTGCGGTAGCCTCTGAAGTACTCTTGCTCCAAGAAATAAAGGAATGCCGGGTAGGTGAACATGCCCGTCTCCGGTCTGCGAAGACTCATCATCACCGAGTGAATGAAAGTAGGATTGATCGTCTTCGGAATCAGTTGCTCTGACACGTCTACTGTCTGTACTTCGTTACTGTTAAACGAAATCATGTCGCGTTCGAGCAGATGGCAGATTGCAGGGACCCATGAACTCTGAGCGAGTTTCAGTCGCCCGACAATCTGCTCCAGTGAGCTCTGGCAATCGATACTCGTATAAATGCTTCGCATCAGTGGCTGCTGAACTGGTGCATTTGCCGAGGTTCGTGCGTCGAACTCGTCTTGGGTTATTCCTGAACGCTTATGCTCTAGTATAGATTCGAGCCAGAGACCCGCATTCTTCAAGTAATTGATCTGATCCTTCAACTTCATGCCTCTTAAGACCAGACTTTCCAGGCTATTCCTCACGTTCTTCTTGTCGATGCGCTGTCCTATTTTGAACTCATATGTACCGTCTCTCCAAGTAACTATCTCCATAATGCACTCGTCACCTGCAAGCTCTCCAATTTCGGCATAGATAGGCTCGCCCTCGTTAAAGAATAGGCGAGCTATGTTGTCAGCTTTAGAGATCTCCAGGCAACCCGTCATTTTTGCAAGCAGCAGTGATTGCAGGAGCGACCCGATCTGAACAAGCGAAAGATCACCTGTCGACTCAGTCTTACCTCGCGTCCATGAATCGTCCTTCAGACCCAGCTGTGAAAGTCGGGCCACGTCGATTTCGTGAGTTTGAGATGCTTGCTGGTAGTAGTTGTCGACGGCCTTTGTCGAGTTCTTTTCGGTCTGAGACTTTGTAGGGCGTTCGGTTTTGGCCGGTTGACGACCCTCGCCCGCAGTCGATCCAATCAGGTTATAGACGAGGAGCACGTCGCAAGTCTTATACTCCCAGAGCACCTTTCTCGCCTTCTCACCGCCGCTGTACATCTTCCATTCGGTGTCGCCACCTCTTATGGGACACTGGATGTCCAGCGAAAACTCGACTACTTTGTCGGGCGAAGTCCAGCTCACCACGACCTGACGCCCCCGCCTTTCCATGGCCTGGGACAGGAAGTGGTGAATCTCCGACAATCCAGGTGCTGCAGGCAACTTCTGCAGTATCTTCGTCATTGCGGTACTTGGGTTTCTTAGCATCTTTTGCGCCTGTGATACTCCAATCGTTTATTCCCCCTGGTCAGACGGCGTAAACCGATTCCTGTCTACAATTCGCACGAGCCATATCTGCGTACTTTGACTGCGGGCGCAGCATGACGCAGGAGTCAGGAGCAAAGTTCTACATTCAACACTAATACCGTATTCGATACTATCGGGCGGGACGCTGTTGCGTTCCTAATCTGGTTCTGACGTGACCGAAATACTCTTGGATGTCGGTTCTCGAGACTCCATCGGTTTGAGCGCAGCGCCACTCTTCAGTGTACGCTTCCGCTATGTCGTCTAGTCGGCGCAGCAAAAAGCAGATGTATGAACGCTCTCGAATCCCCCAGCGGTCATCCGTCACAGCTTCCATCAGCTCTGTTCTACTCAGAAATCCGTTGCGATTGTGGTCGAGCCGATCGAAACATTCGAAAGCGAATGATTTAACCTCGTCTAACGTATCAGCCACGTGGATACCGAGGCTGGCATGCTTAACGCGAAACCACATCTCACATTGCTCGTCCGAGTTGTCGTATGGCGTCTTTTTTGACATGGGCGCAGATTCTTCGAGTCGGAGAGGGTGTAGATCTTATGAATGTATGCCCTTTTGGAGTCGTTACATAAACACGAAACTGCTCTAAGTTTTCCGCCAATCAGATTAGAATTCTGAGTGATAAGAATCGCTTTGACTCATCGTTGCACGACGAATAAGTATGCCCTTCATCGGACAAGACATACACACCGCCGCGCGCCTTCTAAAGGAAGGCCGGCTGGTCGCTATTCCAACGGAGACTGTTTACGGACTGGGGGCAGACGCGTCTAATCTCGATGCCTTAAAACAGCTCTATGCGCTAAAAGGCAGACCAGGCAATCACCCTGTAATCGTTCATATAAGGTCCGTTGACCAGCTATCGAGCTGGGCCAGCCATATCCCGCCGCTTGCGGAAAGACTGGCCAATCATTTTTGGCCCGGCCCAATCACGATGATATTTCGAAAGCAGCCCAATGTGCTTGCTCAGGTCACGGGCGGGCAGGATACGGTGGCGGTGAGAATTCCGCGTCATGAGCTTACGCTAGCATTGCTCAAAGAATTTGAAGGCGGGCTGGCAGCGCCTTCTGCTAACAAGTTCGGACGGCTGAGCCCGACATCAGCCACTGCTGTTGCCAATGAGTTTGACGAGCAGGTCTCGTATATTTTGGATGGCGGTTTGTGTGATGTCGGCATAGAGTCAACCATTATCGATGTTACCGCTGATGTGCCACGCATTCTTAGACCCGGGATGGTAAGCCAAGAAATGCTTACTGCCATTGCCGGAGATATCGAATTCTCCAGCGGTCCAACCACGGTCAGGACGCCGGGGACATTGAAGAGTCACTATTCACCATCAACGCCAGTACAGCTGGCAACGAAGGACCAGATTGAAGTTTTGGTTTCTGCAATGAAACAGGATTCGCTGGAAGCGGCTGTCTTGTCTTTTCAAAGACCTGGCTGTGCTGAAACCCATTGGATTGTCGCCGAATGCGATCCGGAAAGCTACGCCAGGAGCCTGTATACTAATCTTCGCAATCTCGACAGCTTGAACTGCGATCGAATCATTGTAGAAAAGGTACCTGAGGACGACAGCTGGTCCGGCATCAGAGATCGACTCGAACGAGCTTCATACAGGGAGGATTAGATGTCATGACGAGTGCGGTTATGGACCTGTTGCGGGAGTCGACAGCTGAACTCCACACCTCCGCTGAGGCCAATCAGTTTCAACATCAACTCGGCGGTGGTCGGGTAACTAAGGAGGATCTGGGTAGATACCTGCAACAGATCTATCTGATGCACAATGCGATTGGGGATTTGCTCCGGCGCGAAAAAGCAGCTAGCGAAGCGCTTTCTCTGGTGGTTCAGGACTATCATCTTGATCTGACTTGCGTGCTCAACGATCTCGCCTATCTCGAACATTCCAGTTTAAATGTGACTCCTCTTAAGGCGACGCTCGCAATCATCGAATCGATGAATGAAACGGCCAGAACTTGTCCGAGTGGGTTGCTGGGATACCTTTATGTCTTGGAAGGCAGCACCAATGGTGCCAAGTTCATTGCGAAAGCATTGCGCAGTGGACTTTCTTTGCCGGAAAACAAAGGCGCAAGTTATTTCGATCGCTACGGAAGCGCTCAGCGCGAGCGCTGGAATGCCTTCAAGCAAGCGATGAACGACCTCACTCTATCCGATTCAGAAAAAGAATCCCTGGTCGTTGCCGCGAAGAAAACTTTCCATACCTTTGGTAAAGTCGGCGAGGAGCTTGTCGCTACCTCAGTCTCGATGAAATCGTAAAAGGTATTGCGAGAACTTCTTGCCGGCTGAGAATCAACTTTTGTTCACCAGTCTGCCTCTAAGGGCCCAGGGGTTGGCTGCTTCGATCTGGACATCGACTAGTTGGCCTTTTAGAGATAGATCGCCTTCGAAGTGAACGACTTTATTTGTTCTGGTGCGGCCCATCAGTCGCTCGTCATTGCGCTGGCTTACGCCTTCGACGAGTAACTCGACCGTTGAGCCGAGATAGCGTTTGTTGCGGCGGTGGCATACTTCGCTTACAACCGTGTTTAGAAGTCGCAGTCGTTCGTACTTTACGTCTTCAGGAACCTGGTCCGGCCAGCTTGCCGAGGGAGTGTGCGGTCTAGGCGAGTATGCTGCGGTATTGCAGCCATCGAAGCAGATCTCCTCCACAAGTCTGACTGTGTTGAGAAACTCGTCTTCTGTTTCACCAGGAAAACCAACGATCAGATCTGAAGTGATCGCTGCCTCGGGAATTCGCGACCGGATCTGATCTATTTTCTTGCGATAAAAATCAACAGTGTAGCCTCTAGCCATGCGCCTCAACGTGCGATCATCGCCAGCTTGTATGGGAATGTGGAAGTACTCGCATGCTGTCGGAGTTCGTTTTACCGAATCGATAATCTCTGGTTGGAGATCGCGAGGGTGACCGGTGAGAAATTTGATGCGCTTGATTGAGTTGAGTTCGCCAACCTGCTCGATGAGGTCGCCCAGGTGTTTGGGTGGATCGAGATCATGCCCGTAGGCGGTGACGTTCTGTCCTAGAAGAGTTACTTCTTTGAAGCCGAGGTCGGCGAGCTCATTTATCTCCTTCATGAGTTCATCAGGTGTTCTGCTTCGCTCTCGACCGCGCACGTATGGCACAATGCAGTATGTGCAGTTGTAATCGCAACCGTAAATGACCGAAACCCAGGCGCTGAAATCGCTCTGTCGTATGACCGGCAGCTCCGGCAAATCTTCTGGTAACTCTTGAAAGACTTCGACGACGTGTTCGCCGGTTTGCTCAGCTCTGGTAACAAGCTCCGGCAGTCGGAACAGATTATGTGTGCCGAAAACGATGTCGACATAGGGAAGACGCTTTATGAGCTTTTCGCCCTCGTCCTGTGCAACACAGCCGCCCACCGCAATCTTTGCACCCGGTCGTTTCTTCTTTATTTTATTCCAGGCACCGAGATAGCTGTAGACCTTATCTTCTGCATTCTCTCTGATTGCGCAGGTATTGAGGATCATGAGGTCCGCGTCTTTTAAGTCTTCTGTATGTTGGTAGCCGATCTCGTGAAGGAGACCCAACATGTTTTCGGAATCGGCTTTGTTCATTTGGCAGCCGAACGTAGCGATATAGACCGACTTTGTTTCGTTGGCAGAACGCGGTCGCGGTAACCTGGTCTCAATCATAGACATGAATTTAGCTTCCGACCAAAACGACGGACGTAAGAACCCGATATCTCGATCGGATTAACCGTCTTAGTTTACTAGATGTCGAGTGCTGGAGCTAATCTTTATTACGAAACTCGCTTGTGACAGCGCGCTTTTCCTCGACCACCGAGATGAACGAATCGAAGGATTTGCGGATCCAGTTGAGTCTGTCCTCGTAATTCTGAGGAGGGATGTACCGCTTGTGGTCGTGTGGAAACACGACTACGTGTCTACCTTGTCTGTCGAGTTTGAAGATGTGATCGTGTGAGGACATTGCCTGTCTCCCTGGTCCGCGATCTGTATTAGCAACTTTGAATACAGTCTTTGTCGAGTTCAACTTTGATATTGCGACTTAAGATGATAGCAAGAGATCCCGATATTGTCCTGTGGGTAGGGCGTATATGTGCGCTTGGCAGCCCTTTTCCAAGCGAGGGCTTGTCATCTGTGAGTGCTAAGAAAAATTAATACAGCACGAGGCTTTCTTTGGCGATTTGCACTAAATCTGGTGCGCTTCCACAACCGGGACGCGCGGATCGGACAGGTAGTTTTCTCTCGTCAAGCGGATGAGTGTGTCTTGACCCAGAACTACAGATTCAAAGTGGTGGAAACGTTTTACATCTTTGAGCGGAATCGCGCTGTTGATTGTCGAGCTCGCGACCGCTTCTGGGTCACCTAGTATTGCTGGAGCCACTATCCAGACGATTTCGTCGACAAGGTCGTTTTGCAGAAGGCTGCCTGCAAGAGAGCCTCCCCCTTCACACAGAATTGAATTGACGTTGTGCTTTTTCAAATCCTTTAAAACAAATTGCAGATCGGCCCTTTCGGGGCTGATTTGCGAGCCATTAGCGATAGTCGGGGTTTGAACTATCTCGACCTTGTCTGGGTAGGCGCCCTTTGATTTGAAAGCCTCTTCAGAGCAGTAGATTATCGTGTTGCCGCCACTTTCCGGGTTGCACATGCGTGCATCCGGTTTAATCGTCAAATTCGTATCTACGACAGCGCGCTTCGGATGCCGAAAGTGGACGATATCCCGGACATTGAGCTCTGGATCGTCTACTCTGGCAGTAGCTGCGCCGACCATGACGCAATCCAGGCGATTGCGGAGTTCGTGAACGTATTCGCGTGCTTGGGGCCCGGTTATCCAGCGGCTCTTGCCGTAGCGATCGGCGATCTTACCATCTAGAGTGCTGGCTATTTTCAAGACCACCCAGGGCATTCCGGTGGTGATTGTTTTGATGAAGCTGCGATTGAGCCAGCGCGCTTGTTCTCGAAGAAGTGGATAAACAAGCTCAATTCCCGCGGCGCGTAGTTGTTCGAACCCTCTTCCGGACACTTTTGGATTGGGGTCTTCTACGGCAGCTACGACTCTTCGAATTCCGCTCTTGATAATCTTTTCTGTACATGGCGGTGTCTTCCCGTAGTGACAGCACGGCTCCAGGCTCACATACAACGTCGCTCCTCGGGCTAGCTCTCGGGCAGCGTCCAGGGCATAGACTTCGGCATGCGGTTTGCCGGCGGCGGGGTGATATCCGGTGCCAATAATGGCGCCGTCATCCCTGACGACAATTGCTCCAACAATGGGATTGGGTGCGGTTCTTCCCTCTGCCTGCAGGGCGAGATTGAAGCAGTCGTGCATGAGTTCTTCTTCGGTTTGCTCCAGCATGTTTTTATCCAAAAAATACTTCCGCCACCTTGTACAGATTTAGATCAAGCTTCTTTAGCGTGTCGACGGCATCCTCGACAGGGACGTCGGTTACTTCGCGGCCCTGGAGAGAAACCATACGACCATACGTTGCTGCATGTACGAGATTGACGGCATGCACACCGAATCTGGTGGCGAGCACTCTGTCGAACGCTGTTGGCGAGCCGCCTCGTTGAATATGACCGAGTGTGGTGGCTCTGGTTTCGTATCCGGTATGTTCCGATATCAATTTCGCCAAACGCTCGCCGATTCCGCCGAACCCTGTATGTGGGGAGTCTCCGTTGTAGTGACCGTTGCTTTCCAACGGGGGGTCCGAGTCGAGACGCGCCCCTTCGGCGACGACGACAATGGAATAGTCCCGACCTCTAGCATGGCACTTCTTGATCGCTTCGACCACCTCGGAGAGGATGACCGGTTTTTCAGGGACAAGAATGAAGTCAGCACCACCTGCAATACCGCCATAACAGGCTATCCATCCTGAGTGCCTACCCATCACTTCGCACACAAGAACCCGATTATGAGATTCTGCCGTCGTGTGAAGGCGATCGATCGCTTCGGCGACCACATTGACGGCTGTGTCAAAACCAAACGTGAAATCGGTGGCATTGAGGTCGTTGTCGATCGTCTTCGGGATGCAGACGATCGGCAAACCGTGCTCCTTAATGAGCTTATTAGCTACGCTGCAGGTTTCTTCACCACCGACGGCGATAATGGCATCGAGTTTGTTGCGCTCCATATTCTCGAGAATCCGCTCCGGTCCTCGGTCCAATTTGAACGGGTTGGTGCGCGACGTGCGCAGGATCGTTCCGCCTTTGTTGATTATCGAATCTGTGGTGCGCATGGTCAGAGGCATGACGATGTTTTCGACGGGTCCGCGCCATCCCTCCAGAAATCCGACCACTTCGGAGCTGTAGCCCTTGACGCTATGCCGGACGACCGCTCGAATTACAGCGTTGAGACCTGGACAGTCGCCTCCTCCGGTGAGGATTCCGATGCGCATAAAAGACGTGCCTCGTGATGATGGACTCTGCAAGTTTCCTGGAAGCCAAGATGCCTATGCGACCTTTGCTCTGCGCTTCAGAGGACTGCAGTCTTGCTTTAACGCTACCGACCGAGCCCGCAGCCTAGCGAGATCCCACAAAGTCAATAAGTATACTGGTTGACCCCTTCACAGTCGGGCGATGGTGCTGGTTTATTACGAAGCCAAACATTAGCGTTTCCCAAAGTTTCGGGGAGTTTTGTGAGGAAGCTACTAAAGTATGTTGTTCGTGGCGGCAAAGACCACATGTATACGGTTGCAATCGACAAGAGGTCAGGACATTGGATCTGTACGAGTACGAAGCAAAGAAAATTTTCTCGGAAGGTGGCATTACAGTCCCACCGTCAGTCCGGATTACGAAGCCGGAAGAGCTCTCCAAGGTTAACTTCGGTTACCCAGTCACCTTGAAGGTGCAAGTTCTCGCGGGTGGACGGGGCAAGGCCGGCGGCATTAAGTTTGCCAACAATTTGAAAGAAGGTCAGGAACTCGCCCAGAATTTATTAAAAATGGTTATCAAAGGTTCGAAAACAGAGAGCCTGTTGGTAGAGCCGAAGCTCATAATCAAGAAAGAGCTCTACCTTGCCGTCACCCTCGATCGGGAAAGAGGTTGCCCGATCTTCATCGCATCGGCAGAAGGCGGTATCGAGATTGAATCGTCAGACAAAGTCGTGACCATGCCGATTCCATATCCCTACCATCCATTTGTCGGACGAGAGCTGGCAAGACAGCTGGGTTTCACCGGTTCACTTCTTGTTAAGGTGGCTGACGTCGCAACCAAGCTCTACAAAATCTTCGAAGAGAAGGATCTCGATCTCGCTGAAATCAATCCGCTCATGATCACTGAAGGCGATGAAGTCCTCGCGCTCGATGGCAAGATCAGCGTCAACGATGATTCCATCGGTCGCCAACGATACTTCGATGGCTGGCAAATTCGCCACCTTGCCGATCTTCCGGAGCGTGAGAGACGTGCGAAGCTGCAGGGTCTCAACCTGGTGGAACTCGACGGCAACATCGGTATTCTGTGTAATGGCGCTGGATTGACGATGGCGACGATGGACATGGTCAAGAAATTCGGTGGTCGTCCGGGCAACTTCCTTGATGTCGGCGGCGGCTCCGATCAAGAGAAAACGCTCGAAGCCCTCGAAATCGTAAATGACAATCCAGAGTGCGATGTAATGCTTCTCAACATCCTCGGCGGAATTACTGCTTGCGATGAGGTTGCACAAGCTCTGGTGCAGTTCATCAAGAAGTATCCGGAAAGAATCCTTGTCGTACGACTGAGAGGCAACAATCAAGATCTGGCAGAGAAAATCCTTGCTGAATCAGGGTTAAAGTTGATTCCAGATCTCGAGGCTGCCGTAAAGGAAGCTGTCGAAAAATCGAAGAGTGTAAGTAAGAAACCTGTCGGCGCCAAAGCCTAGGTATCTCGGAGGCTGCTTGAAAAGCGCTCCGAGCAAAGAGTTTAGCTACCCGTATTTAGGAAATACAAGGAGAATGTCAAAGTGATTCTCATCGACAAGAATACAAAAGTGATGGTGCAAGGCGCCACTGGTAAGATGGGCTCATCGCACACCAAGCGCATGATTGCTTACGGAACGAAGATTGTTGCCGGCGTCACCCCAGGCAAGGGCGGTACGCAGGTTCATGGACTTCCTGTTTATGATAGTGTGAAGGAAACGGTTGAACAGACTGGTGCTACCTGCAGTGTCATCTTCGTGCCGCCATACCTGGCACTCGATGCTGGGCTGGAGGCGCTTGAGGCAGGTGTGGAGCTAATTGTTCTTATCACGGAAGGCATCCCTCCACAAGACACCGCCAAGCTGGTTGCACAAGTCAAACAACGCGGCGCCAGGTTGGTCGGACCGAACTGTCCTGGTGTGATTACCCCGGGACAGTGCCTGGTCGGAATTCTCCCTGGGCAGATCTTCTCGCCCGGAAAGGTCGGTATGATTAGCCGCAGCGGAACCCTCACGTATGAAATCGCCCTGGCCCTTACCGATGCCGGTCTCGGTCAGAGCACATGCGTCGGAGTCGGTGGCGACCCGATCAAAGGTATGGGCTACCAGGAATTGCTCGAGATGTTTAACGATGATAAGGACACGGAAGTAATCGTACTTATCGGCGAAATCGGCGGCACTGCCGAAGAGGCCGCTGCGGAGTATATCAAGCGCAATGTGAAGAAGCCGGTAGTCGGATTCATCGCCGGCGTCACCGCTCCTCCTGGAAAACGCATGGGCCATGCTGGCGCCATCATATCTGGTGGCAAGGGGACGGCAGACTCGAAGATCGCAGCATTTAAAGAAAACGGGATGCATGTCGCGATGACACCCTCGGAAGTGGCTGTAATGGTCGCCGAAGCTCGAAAGCAACTGGCGAAGGCATAGTCACGCTTCACACAGATTCTCGACGGGGCTGGACTTTTGTCCGCCCCGTTGTCCTTTAACATAAATTGACGTATTTGATTCTAGGACCACGCAACGATTTTGCCGACAGGTCTGGTTTCTTTATGCGAAAAGGATCTTGGAAAACCTTACCTCGGTGCTTATAGAGCACTGGGCTTGTATTCATTCTCTTTGCAAGGTTAACTTGTTTCACTCGACACTGTTTTAAAGATGCGCGATAATGACCCCTTCCTTGACAAACTTTAGATTGCATCAATGAAATTGCGCCGTCTTATCTACAGGCAGCTTCATCAGCGCTCCTGGGAGCACGAAGGTTTGTCGCCGCTCAACAGGCTAATCTTTGTTGTAATTTGCCTCAGCGTCTTCCTTGTCATAGTTGAGACGGAAAAACCGTTCTACCTGGAACATCGTCATATTTTTCGAATATTGGATTGCGTCGTTGGTGTTTTCTTCGCGGTCGAATATGTCCTGAGAGTCTGGAGTGCCGGTCAGCGAACTACATATAAAGGCATTGTCGGTAAGCTGAAGTACATGATTACTCCCTATGCACTCATTGACTTGTTGGTCATCGTTCCGTTCTTCGTAACAAGCAGTTCAAATATTTTTGTCGCCAGATTTATTCGATTGTTCCGAATTTTGGCTATTGCAAAGGTGGCGCGATATTCTCAAGCCTTCGATCTGGTCAGAGAAGCTGTAGTGAGTCGTCGGCACGAACTCATTTTTAGCTTGATTCTCACGTGTATAGTTCTTTTGAGTGCCTCTACTGTGATGTGGGTCGTCGAACCCGATGAGAAGTTCCGTAGCATTCCGAGAGCTTTGTGGTGGGGCATCATAACGCTCACCACTGTAGGCTATGGAGATGTCTATCCTACGACTGTGCTCGGAAAAGTCGTAAGTGGTATCACTGCGTTGGCAGGCATCGGATTAATTGCAATGCCTGCCGGTATTCTTGCTGCAGCGTTCGGTGACGCAATCAATCGACATAAGCATGAGCTGGAACAGAGAAAGTCCGGATCTTACTCTCGCGTCGAACGTGCCAAGGTCGTGCGCGAGGAACGCAGTAAAGGATTCGATAGTCATCTGGAAGATACGCATCGCGAAATCGATCTATCTGGTTCGCTGGGCGCTAATTCCAGCGTGGTCTGTGACCGATGCGGCCACGACAAATTTGTTTTTAAGCATAGAAATACAAAGCATTCGAATGAGCATAGCGAAGATTACGAACTTGCGGACTTCAGTCCGAATGAATTGAGCACCACTGGTGCGCAGAGCAGAAGCGGCGTTGCCTTGTTCGAGTCGAAATCCGGCAAGAACCATTAACTGCCTGGTCTGCTGTCAACTAGGTTTACTTCCTGAACGCTTTCATTTTTGTCTTTTCCGCATTTCCCTAGATCTTTTACCTCAATTTCTAGGTATAGCGTCCTGCAGGTTTGGCTATCCTGACCTGCACCATTTTTTTTTTTTTGATTGCGTTCTGCATTTTAGCGCAGAGTTCGGCCGGTTTAGCGATAAAGTTAGGAACTTGAGTGAATTGACTCGTGCCTGTTAGGGCGTGAGTCGTCTATATCGTAATTTTGTTTGTTCTGCTTTACTGCGTGCGCTTCGCCGGACTGGCGCCACGCTTCGCTGGCTTGGGCCTCGCGCACCGGTCATTTATTCCGTTCCGGAAGAGCGGGAGGGCTTGAGACCCGGCTTTGGCTTGTACTCTTCTGTGTCCATCACCCTGGTCAAGTGTCTTGGTCCGGCGTTTGTAGCAACACCTTTCAGCGGACTCCTCTCACCTGGGATCTGCGGCACAGCCGGTCGGAAAAGGGGACCATGGTTGGCTACACCGGTGTTTAGCCATCGGTTTCCGTCCGGCTCCCAGCTGTCTCGCTCGTCTTTCAGCTCTGGGCTTTTGAAAAAAACCTCGGTCAGGTGTTCATACCGCATCTCTCCAAGACACTGTCCGTATCCGGTCCCTGGCTTCCACCAGACTCTTCCTGAGACCTCTGTCCAGTGATCGAATGTGCCGCCGAAGCCGCCTCCAACACGCTCGCCCCAACAGTAATTTGGTTCGTCGATAAGTTTGTCCTGGTCGCAGACAATTTTTCCGTCTCCTTCAGGCTTGCTTTCCGCGTCCATCCATTTTGGAAGGTCATCCAGATCCGCCGTCATAACTATTTCTGGGTCTGTCAAGTCGGAAGTATGATAGACGGGATAGATGTAGTATTTGGCAGCGTGGGGCACTACTACTTCTCGCGCGAACAGCGTCACCAGATCTGTCATCGTGAAGTCTGCTTTGATCTCGCGAATGCGTTGCAACATTTTTTCCATCGCGAGCTTCTTTCCTTCAGGATTCAGCTCTAGAGATTTCGATAGGGTTGCGTCTTTATACTCGTTGCCGAGAGATGCCCAGCCGTCCAGATATCCGCCCCCTTTCCTGAATGGCTTGCCGACAACCAGATTGTTTTCCTTGTACGGAATTCCGTTCTGCACTTCTGTGTTAAAACCGTATGATGTCTCGTTGACCCATTTATTTTCGAAAAACCACTTGGCTCGATTTCTGAATTGTACTGTTATGTACGCACGGGGCAGAGCTAGCGTGAATCTAGTTTGTGGATTTGCCAAGCCGCTAGCTGAGGCCTTGAAGTCACTGCTGGCACCACTAATGACACCAGTTGCCGCGAATGCATTGCAGACCGGATTGCCTGCTTCTCTGATCGGATGCGTATCAGAGCGGTTTGTTGAAAAAAGTTGATCTGAAATAAGTTGCGGCATTTCGTTTTGCGAAAAACTGACGAATGCAAAATTTCGCTGATTGACTTTGAATGGTGAGTAGCCCTTGATGTATGAAACACCTGAGACATCACAACCATCTGCAGATGTTTTTCCCGGGAGCTGCTCTCTTCTGAAACTGAGATTGCTGGCGTTACCTCGTCCGACCATGGCGCATGTGAATGTGTCGTCTGTCATGCGTGTGAACTGTCTATGGTCACCGGAAAGCCTTCTGAGATCTGCTATCTCCTGGAAGTGTTTGTTCAGTGTTGTCCTGTCCATCAGCTTGGCTTGCAGTCGATCGTTGACCCACTGAGCCAATTTGTAGGCCGTGTCACCATGGGACACAGCTTCGTCGGTATGGACCTCTTCTTCTTTCATATCCTGAACATTGGCATTAATGAGAAATGCTTTTCCCCAGACTCTGTTGATGTTACTGAGGCCAACTTTTCCTTCGCTGTCGGCAACATCTAAGAACAGTACATCTGTCGGTATTCTGACCTCGGGTGCTCGCTTAGCGATGTTGAGTACTGCTGCGTCCACCGAATGACGTGCGTGTCTCGATCCAAGAAGCATTTTTGAATATTCAAAACCAGCCCAGATCAACATCACCAGGATGAATGCGCAGAATACTACCAGCAAGAGAGCCGAACCCTTCTCTTTCCGAACGAGTTTGTGCATTCGTTAGAACACCTCGTTTGTTATTGATTGTGCGTAGGATAAGGAGCGTGTTTTATTCGCGTGAGATGTATTACCGCTAACTTTTTTTGATACCGAACGATTGCGAATGCTGACGCGAGATAACCAACAAAATTGGCTTATTAATCCAGTGTTTCATCTTGTTGTCAAGAAGTCAACTTGGTTCGAGAAAAAAATATCTGAAATTTTTTTTCGGTTAATGAAAACAAGCACAGTTGGCTTGTGTACACGAAATCGTTAATGGTTCCATTGCCCTGTTGTTGTTGTCAGTTTGTTGTCTATTAGAATCGTGCGGTTAACTCATCTCGTGATTATCTGCGTCAGTGCTAGTCTCCATCGGCTCGCTTACGGATTCTTGTAATTGCGAATGTAAAGGCTTGTGCCATGCGGTACCAGCCGTGGTGCCGACCGCGAGTCCTTTTCGTGAAGTAAAGTATGAAGCGATTCGGCACTATCCTTGATGGCGCCGCTTCTTTGCATTGTATTCATGCTCCCTTTCAACCGCTCGGTGGTCAGGCGTCTGACGCGAAACAATCCTTCCATCGCATCCGCTGGCAGTCTAACCTCCTCTGGGTTTGCTCTCAATAGCGAATCGACAAGCGAGTTCTTGCTTCTTTTGAGTTGTTCTTCTAAAATTCTGTTCCATTCCTGTTCTTCCGGGCTCATCGCTTTTCTCTCCAGACCAAGATCTTCTGCTTGTCTTTTGAGCATTTGCAATGTTTTTTCAAAGATTGGATCGACCGGCTCAGGAGTTGGAATTTTCTCTTCCTTCTTCGGCTTCTCGACAGATTGTTTAGCGGCTCCATCATCGTAGTTGTCTGCGCCCATGTATGCCAGCGCTTGTTTCGACAATATACCTGCGTCTTTCTTCGGTGTCAGTGCATACGCAATTCGGAATTCTCTTATGGCAGCTTCTCTCTGTTTCAGATTCACCCAGGTGTTGGCCAGGTAGTAGTGCAGAATGGAGTTATCGAAGTCGGTGCTGAGAGCCATTCCGAATTCGCCTACTGCGTCTTTATAGCTCCCGGCTTTGAAAAGCGTAATTCCTTTTTTTAGATGGGGATTGCCGTGATGATCTTCCTTGTCGGATGCGATTGAAGCCTGGGCCAAGAAGAGCTGCGACGCAATCAATGCTGCAATCATGCAGCTCTGAGAATATCGGAGGTGTGTGTGTCTTGCGGACAAAGTCTTACATCCGATCATTGAGGCCCAACTCCAGTGAATGTACCAGGCAGATCCGGACAAATAGCCTCGAGCAAACTCGCTGAACCTTAATTGGATTCTTCGGGAGCCCCGTTCGGATCATTTTAAATATGCCCGATGCGGCTTATGAATTAAAGCTCCAACGAATCTTCCCTGGAGACGCTGGACTTTTGCTGTTCTGTCTGGCTCTTGTCTGATTCTTTCTTTGCTGATGGAGCCTCGGGTTCGTGTGAGTCGGTAGGCGCTGCGGTGTTCTGCCCCTCGTGCGCATGTTCCATTCCGCCCTGGGCAGTATCGCTTTTAGTGTCATCACTCGACGGTTGCGCCGGAATGGAATCGGTGGTGGAATCGTTGGACGGTAGAAGAGCCGGATTCGATGGAGAGGCTGCGTTGATGGCACTCTGACTGTTGGCGACACTATCAGAGGACTCGTCAGTGGAGGTGGTTTTTCCAGAAAGTTCGTTGAGGGTTTTGTCCATGGCTTGAGAGACAATCTTTTTGTCCTGCAAGTCGCCATTTTTTGCGATCGTCTGTAAGGCAGACAAGGTACCCTGACTAGGAAACATGGCTGCATATTTGGCTGCTAGATCGGTGTTAACGAGAGTCTTCATTGCAAGAATCGCCATGCGTTTACTAGTCTCATTACCCATAAGGTGGGGAATGAACTTCTCCACGGTCTGAGCTTCTTGAAGCTTAATCTGCTGCTGATTGTACTGAAATGTGCACAGTAGGGCGCTCAGCGCGATTGCAATTCCAGACAGTACAGGGCTGATTGCCGCCAGCTTGTCCCAGAAATCTCGCCTGGTGTTCTCTTGCCTGGCCAGCTGAAGCATGATCTTCTCCTGCTGTGCCTGTAATTGGGCGATACTTTGTCTCAGTTCTTGATCGTCCATCGGTTACCCCGCTTTTATGCGACCTTGCCAAGACTAACACGCCCCGGTCGTCAGGGGGTGACTAATTCGTGACATCCTCAAAAAACTTCAATCTTGATGAGCGCTGTCCCCGATTAATTTAAATCGAGATGATCCCGAACAGGTCGGCCGAGTCGGTGTTGTCGTCAACGTTGAGGACACCACGGCGCCAACTGAATCCTGCCGGCCCTGAAAAAGATCAATCTAACTAGCCTGCAACGATCATACTCACAAGCGATACAGCAAGCCCGAAGAGGAACATCAAACCGAGGCTCCAATAAACTTCCGTCATATCAGCCAAACGAACTCCGCGAAAGAAGTAGACGATCAGAGCGCACAACGCAGAGCTGATCAAATTTGCTGTCAGAAAAGACGGGTCATATGCTGTCTTCACCGCTCCTTTGAAAATTGTGTATGTGTTGGCGGGTAAGACCTTACTGATCAACGTCAACGCGGTGAGAATGGCCAATATCAGGCCACCGAATATAGTATTACTGATCAGGCGAGCGCGAAGCACATGCAAAGGCGCGAGCAGGTTGACGAGGAAGATTGGTAGAAAGTTGATTATCAGGATAAAGGCCGCGATACGGCAGCCTTCGAGAGAAGTTGCACCCTGACTGTCACCGGCTGGAGGCATCTGAGGCAAGTTAACCAGCGCGAGCGTAACGATAAGCGATCCCCAACATAACAGCGCTGTGAACGATGCCCAGAGCAGGCGAGAGACAACCAATTTGACCGACTCGGTCGAACTGGAATCACCCGCTACCAAGTTGGTCACGGCTTGCTTGTCTGGTTGTATGTCCATTGTTATCCCGTTTGATATCTCTTTGCCGAGCGCAAGCAGAGATAATTTGCTTGCCTATTAACGAGTCAAGATAGTTGTTATAGGATAGACTGGAATGAGAGGATTGACGTCAGAATTTAATACAGCAGAAAGACAGGAAGCTTAATGGCGACGCATAACGATTCCGGATTGCGACACGGCGAACGACCTTTTCGAGCTCTTGTGCTACCCGGAGGTGGTGGCCGTGGCGCCTATCAAGTAGGCGTAGCAAAAGCTCTGATGGAACGAGGCATCGAATTCGATCTTGCCTTCGGCACAAGTATCGGTGGGATCAACGCCACACTGATGGCGCAGGGCAATATGAAACGCCTGGAGGAGCTCTGGTGCAACATCCGAGGCAAAGACGTCTTCTCTTTGCCATCGGCACCACAGATTGGTCGATTGGTTCTCGGGCATAAATTGGGTCTGCTCGACACCAGACCGCTCGAAGATCTTCTCAGAAGGGAAGTCGACCTTCAGAAGCTCAAGGCGAGCAAAACCAAAATTGGCTGGTGCACAACAGACCTGTGCAGTCTTGAGACACGACTAATTACTATCGATGACATCGTCTCTACCAATGAGCTAATCGACGTGCTGATGGCGACCTCCGCAATCCCCATGGCATTCCCACCTCGCCATGTGCAGGGCAAAGGCCTCTGGGTCGACGGTGGGTTGGTTCGTAACACTCCGGTGGAGACCGCCATCCAGATGGGTGCTGACGAGGTTTATATGGTCCTTTTGCACCCGGAGAAAATCAATGTCTGCCCGGTCAACATGTTCGAGGTGCTTGTCCGCTGTCTGGACATCGTGCTTGAGGCATCGGCGCGCAAGGAGATTGAGACTGCGGAGCTCTACAATCGACTCCTGGCGGCTGGCTCTGAAGAGTCGCGCGGACGGAAGAACGTGGTTATCCGGGTCTTCCAGCCTCGCAAGCCAGTGAATACCACCCTACTGGAAATTCATCCGGAGCGCTCGCGACGATTGATTAAACAAGGCTATGAAGAGGCTATGGACCTGCTTGATAGTTTCGACGATCGCCAACCGGTGGTCGGCGCAACCGCATCCTAATCCGAGACAGATAACTTCTTGGCCATTGCCAGATCGGCATGTTCGAGCTGATGGTTGCCGAGCTTTGCATAAGAGCGTGCCCTCAGAACATAGATTTCCGGGCTGGGGAACTGCCTGATGATCTCTGTATAGTCAGGGATGCTTTTGGCGATCTGATCTGTTTCGAAGTAGCATCGAGCACGTGCTCTCAGTGCCTTTCTGTCGTCCGGAACTAATGTGATATATTCAGAAATTCTCTTGATTGCCGCCTCTTTGTCGCCGGCCCGGTAGAAGAGCTTTCCGCTGATGAACAGCCGGCGCGGAGAACTCGGTTGGTCTCGGAAGGCATTGTCCATGTCGTGGGCCGCTTCTCTATAGCGTGCAGCGTACGTGTAATAGCGCGCTCGGTCTTCCAGTAACCAAGCTTCCCTATCTGCATTCTTTAAAATCATTCCTTGCGAGATGTCAGAGATGGCTTTGCTGTAGTCTCCAACATAGGAATGGGCTTTGCTTCTTACTATGTACGCCTCGGAGTTTTTCGGGTCAATTGCCAGCACCTTCGTGAAGTCGTTTATGGCTGATCTGTAGCTTTCTTGCCGAAGGAACAAGTCTCCTCGGCACAGTAGACAAGTCACGTTTTTCGGATACTTGATGTGATTGGTACTGTATGCGGTGATTGCCTCTTTGGTTTTGTGCATACCTTCCAATGCCCTTCCTCGCAGATAGTCTAGGTCATCGCTGTCTCCATGCAATCTCGAGGCCTTATCGATTTCGGCTATCGCCGCGTCGAATTGTTTTGTTCCCAGGTATACAAGTGCCTTGATCCTGTGCCCGTAGCTCGAATCAGGCTCCAGTCTGATGACCTCGTTTGCATCGAGCATAGCTAATTGCAGTTGTTGTAAACCCAAGGCGTAAGAGCTTCGAGTGAGATGATAGGCGGCAGTGCTATGCGGCGAATTTGGAATTGCAAGAGCCTTGGTAACATCTTCCAAGGCGCGTTCCTTTTGGTTAGTCGAATTCCAGTAGAATCCTGCTCGGTAGATATATAGTAATGAGTTGTTGGGATCCAGCTTGATTGCTTGATTGAAGTCGGCTAGTGCGTTTTCGACGGCATTATCGCGTCTGTGAATGTCCGCTCGATCTGCGTAGAGATCTGGGTCCCGCGGCCGCTCTTTGATAAGTGCATCTGTGGCGGCCAGTGCCTGTTGCAGGTGAAGTCGAGAACTTCCCGGATCGCATTGTTGCTCCAATTCGCTTAGTGCTAAAAGTAGCTTGTAATCGTTCGGTTTTCGAATCAATGCGCTCTTCAGCTCCTTGATTGCGACCCTTTCCATTCTCATTGCCTTGAGGCAGGCCGCCCACTTTATGCGAACCTGTGAATTGTCCGGAGAGACAGTGAGAATCTGGGCATAGGCATGAGCCGCCTCCGCCTGCCTTTTTTCGGCTACAAGTAGATCTCCTAAGTGATTAGCGCGATACAAATACTGAGGTTGCAATCTAACTGCCTGCTCCAATTCAGCAACTGCGGAGGGTGACCGTTTTTCCGTGAGTCTGAGGTAGCTTCGCCAGTAGTGCCCATGACTGGAATCCGGATTGTCTTTGAGAAAGCTGTCAAACCATTCTAATGCCTCTTTCTGGTGCCCGGATTGAATACTTGTTCGAGCGATCATTCGAAAGTTGGAGCTACTTGGATGAATGCGTGATTCCTTGTACAATGCTTGCAAGGCTGAATTGCCGAACTCTGTAGCGTTGCGTTTGTCGCCTCGCTGGTATGAATTGCAGCAAAGATAATAGTTGGCTTCGATTTTGTCCTGGGGATATTTATCGAGCCAGAGCTTCAGCTCGTTGTATCCGCTTTTCGGATCCTGCAAAAAACAGGCAATAGCTCGATATTTTGCGACTTCGTTGGATTCGGGAAGCTGCTTGAGAATTTCCCTGGCGCGAGTCAAATCGGACATTGCCGCTTGCTTATTGCTTCCCATCAAGCAAGTCGCTCTCAAGCAAAGAGATTCATAGTCTTGCGGATTGATTTGAATTGCACGCGTGTAGTCCGCTATGCATCTGTCATTCCAGTTAAGTGTGAAAGGCAGCTCCGAAGCGCCCTTGAGTCGGTAGATCTTGCCATTCTTCGGTGCGAGTCGGATAGCATTTGAAAAACATTCGATTGCTTTCAGGTCTTCGCCGTCTGTCTGAAATTTTTTTCCTTGCTCTATCAAATCGTCGACCGGTTCGGCTGATGCCGAGAGTGAGCCGACAGCAAGAAGCGCAAGCAGAGCGATCGGTCGTAGGTCAGCGCGCCACATTCAATGTGTCCTCTTTCGCTGTCTGCGAAGTCACATTCTCAATCGGTAGACGAAACCAGAACGTGCTTCCGCAATCGATTTCACTGTTTACACCGATTTCGCCACCGTGCGCTTGCACAATCGCCTGGCAGATAGCGAGCCCGAGTCCGGTGCCGCCCTTGACGCTTTCGTCGCTGCGATCGACCTGCTTATATCTGTCGAAAATTGCCGCAAGCAAGTTCTCTGGAATACCACGCCCCTGATCTGTCACGGTGACTTCCAGTGCCTCGTTGTCAACGCTAGCGGCCACCAAGATGGTAGAGCGGGCAGGGGAAAACTTGATGGCATTCGAAATCAAATTGATTAATACCTGCACGAACTTGTCGGCATCGACGCTGACCCTGATGTCGTCTTCGCAGTCGGATGCAATGTCGACCCTGTGCTGTTCAGCATAAGTCTGCAAAGAGTCGGATGCCGAGTGAATAAGGTCCGCAATTGGATGGACCGCTTTGTTGAGTTCCATCTTTCCGGCTTCCAATTTCTCTAGCTGCAAGAGTTGATTGACCAGCTCGATCAATCGTTGAGTGCTGTCCTGAGCCACCGTTATGCGATTAACACCTTTAGCGTCGATCTGTCCATAGACTCCCTTGAGCACCAATTCCAGCGTCAGTCTGACTGCCGTCAAGGGAGTCTTCAAGTCGTGGCTTATCATATTGATGAAGTCTTGCTTCAGCCGTTCAATCGCCTTGCGGTCGCTGATGTCATGAACCACGCAGAAGAAAGTCAGGTCGCGGTTCGACCACTGTGCCGACCACTGCATATGGCGCTCATAACCAGATCCGCTAATAATACGAGTCTCGAATGTTTTCGTCGTCGAGTGCTCCCTTATCTCCGTGAGGGTCGAATAGGCCGAATCCTGATCGTTTTCGTGAATCAGCGTGTTGATTCCCTTGCCGATAAGCTCATCCGGCGCGATTTCCCAGATTGAGTGTGCGGCGGGGCTCAATGCTGTGAAAATTCCAAATTCATTGATTGAGCAGATCACATCGACGGCGTTGTCAATCATGGCGCGCTCTCGGCGGGATGCTTCTTCGACAGCGATCGCCATCTCGTGGAATGCGCGATCGAGGTCCGCTATTTCATCGTGTCCTCGAATGGGCTCACTAAGCTGCTCTCCGTGGCTGAATTTGTGTGAATTCTCGAGAATCGTATTTGTTCGTCCAACGATGTTCTTGAAGAACAACGAGGCAAGCGCCAAGCATAGAATATTGAATGCGAACAAGAAGAACGCTGACTCCTGGCTCGATGCACGCGCCTGACGTGCCTTTTCCGAGAGCTCGATACTGGTCTTTTGTTCTTCCTCCAGAATGGCTCTCTTCTCATTCTCCAGCTTGGTGGTCAGCCGTTTGAGCGTGCTCTTCATCACAGGACCGGTATAGAAAGGGATTTCCAGACCGTCATCGTCCATCGTGTCAAGGAGCTTCATCTCCTCTTTGATAAGGGCACGGGCGGTTTTTTCGAACTCAAGAACATTTTTGCTTTGAATTTCAGTTTCGCTAGCTTGCTTTCGGAGTCGTTCCAGGTGCCGCTCAATCTCTTTTGCCAGCTTTATAGCTTTGTCCTTTGAAGCGGCTGCGCTTCCCGTGTTGATGTCGATTAACTGCCATCCGACGGTGAGCATGATTTCCCAAATCGCGCTCGTTTGCTCCTGGATTTCGGCCGAGCGGACCTGATGCTCGGTGACCTCGAATGCTTCAGATTGAGCCTGCGTAAGCCTGCTGACAAAGGCTAGCTCGCATCCCAGGGGAATGAGAATCAGTAAGATACCCTTGTGAAAAAGTTTCAACTAAACTCGAGCGCCTCCATTAGATGTCATTCCCTTACCTTTGGTGCCGTCAAACGGCTGCGCCGGCGCGGTCACTCGTCAATCGGGCCATGCACAGTGCCTCTTTGCCGAAGAAAACGCGGTGCTCCGCTCTCCAAGCCACATGCGGCGACCAATTGGCGACTCGTGCGATGTCGTTGTCCTGTGTTAGTCGATTGCTGATAAAGTAGTGGGCAGGCAGCACTTTCCTGTCACAATTGGAGGCGCCTTGTCTATCGAAGCCTGGATTTGTCCCGCATTCATGCACGCTACGGCAACCTAAAGCGGGGCTTTGTATCTTTTGCGGTGCTCCGACCCCCGATGCCACCCTGGACGAGACGTCCTAACTCGCCATTTTGGACGATGCAGTCGCTGTCGGCAGTTCAGATGGTTTAAAACGCAGACGTCAATTCATAACTTCGTATTCGAAGCGATTTCCCGAGCTTGAAGGAAGATTAGATTCAACATCGAGACTATTCGCAATGCTCGCTGATCATGCCGGCAGGATATCGAGTCGCGGTGCGAAGAGCTGGTCTTAATTCCGAAGATCCATTCGTTGTTATTCAACATTTGGAGCGTAGTTAGCACCGTATACGGTACTGAATACGGACCTTGATTCTCGCTACTACCAGCTGTGCGCGGGCTCAGGGTCTAAATGATTCGATGATTCTCTTGATAGTCGGATTGTTCTGATCGCCATTGTCGACCTTGATGTAATACAAGCCTCTGGGCGTTATGTAAAACAGATTGAGCACAAACTGTTGGCCGATGATGAAGCGAACTTGCTGTCCAAGTCCATCCTGAACGGCCAGATCCCCATCCAATTCCATCTGAGGGTCAAAGCCCGATGCAACTAGATTGTCCTGAACTTGTTTAAGCATGGTTTTCTCAAACTTGTTGAGAATGTCAGCATCGGTGGCACCTGGCTCGGGCTCTGCGAAAGCCTTCGGAAAGATCGCCACTTGAATCTTCACGCCGCCCTCGAGCTGTGTTTCGTACATTTGATAGCCTGGGCGCTGCGGGTTATTCACCGGCTCAGGCATCTCGAAGGTACAGTCGACGCCCTGAGGGTGAATCGTTCGCCACCCATCTGATCCTCCGCAACCATGAACAAATAAGCATAGCAAAACAGTCAAAAGCGCAAGACGTCCTTTCATCATGTACATTACCCGACTAGACCTCACGTCCATAAGACCGTGTATTGGCTTGGCTGTCAAGCGAACTTTTGATACTTGGCTGGCAAACACTAGTATTATCCTCATTCCGGCCAGTCACACTAGCATATAATGAACGTTTTCAATTGCGATTGGGGGTTCAACAGTAGAAATGGGCTCAACAGATACGGTCGACACTATGGATCCGGCGCTCAAGGAGCGCATTGGCGCGGCCATTGGCCGGATGGCAAGCGGCGTATACATCCTCACCATCGAGGATGAAAGCGGTAGGGAAGGAATGCTTGCGACATGGGTTGCACAGGGTGGGTTCAAACCGCCTGTCGTGACCGTCGCGGTCAACAACGACAGGCCGATTCTCAGTAGGCTGAAAAGCGGAGTAAAAGCCACGCTCAACGTGCTTGCGAAGACAAACAATGATATTTTTAAGAATTTCGTGAAGCCACACACCGAAGGCATGGATCGGTTTGCTGGGTTGGACCTTGTGAACCAAACCGCATACCCACCGGCATTTGCTGGCGGCGTGTCGTACATGCATCTCGAGATCGAGAATCTCGTCGATGCAGGCGATCACAAAATCATGGTCGCCAAGATTGTTGATGGCGCGGTGCTCAACAAAGACTCCGAGCCTATGGTCCACTTTCGCAGAGACGGATTTCAGTACTAACGCTTAACCACTTGTTCGCTGCGCTTTTTTTCGGCGACAGGGAAGTCTATCGCCGCTTGCTCGATGTCAGTGAGCGGCGTATTCTCTATAATTGTGTTGTGTGGTTTTGCGGTTCTGGGTAGCTTCTTTTCCCGGAGGAACCATTCCATGATTGACTTGGCGAGCTTCTGTGGGTCGTGGTGACCGAATGTCTTTTCTCCGACGAGCGCGCTTCTGATTATGCCTACGCCCAGCTGCGAGACGCGCTCTGCATCGCAGAAAACTTCGCTGGCTTTCGACTCTTGCGGAATCGCCGGAGCGCAATCGTTGACGATTACAGCCTCAATGAGCGATTGTGTCTCGGCATCCGTCGTCTTCGAATGATCGAAGAGTGCTTGGAGGTGGTCTGCGACTGTGTAACCTTGTGTTTCACCAGCCTGTGTCAGAACATTGGACACATAGATCTTTCTTGCCGGCGAAAGCTTAATTGAATCTGCGATGCCGGGAATGAGCAAGTTTGGAATAATCGATGTGTAGAGGCTGCCAGGACCGAGGACTATAAGTTCCGCGTCCATGATTGCCTCCAGTGCTTCGGGAGTCGGTTTGATGTCTGACGGCTCGCATGTCAGTCTTTTGATCTTTCCTCCGGCGAGCGGAATGTTGGACTCGCCATGTTGGACGGAGCCGTCAGTCATCTCTGCTATCAACTGGATGCCGGTCTGTGTTGACGGTAAAACGGTTCCTCGACTATTGAGAACACGTCCAGCTACTCTGGCTGCTTCCAGCATGTCGCCGTCGGTCATGGCATAGACGGCGGTCAAAAACAGATTGCCGAAACTATGACCTTCTAAGCCTTCGCCATGTTGAAATCTGTAAGAGAATAGCTCTGTGACCAGCTTTTCTTCGTCTGCCAACGCTGTTATGCAGTTGCGGATATCGCCTGGTGGTACTACTCCCAGTGCTTGTCTGAGACGTCCGGAGCTGCCGCCATCGTCGCCAACCGTGACGACTGCCGTTATGTTGGCGGTGAAATGTTTCAAGCCTCTTAGCAGTGTCGAAAGTCCTGTGCCACCACCGATGACGACGACTCGAGGACCACGATCGAGATGACGACGCTTGAATAGAATATCCGGGATCGACTCGCGCTCCGAATCTGCGACGTAAGCGCGAAGGACATTTTTGATCATCTTCGCGGTCGATCCGAAAATGATGATCGCGCCGGCAAGTACCACCATGAAACCGCTGATTTTGTGCGGCAGAACGTCGGCTGCATGCTCGAGGACTTCACGTAAGAACATGCCTGTAACCGTGATCGGATGGTAACCAAGCAAAAGCAGCGCACCAATTACGATAACCGTGATGCCCAGCAAGCTGATGCAAATCCACCGCTTCAAGCCTGGCAGCATGAGGCGCTTTAGTTGATGATCGAAGGGTCGTTTCATCTTACCTCAACTAACGCTTCCGGAATGGTCGCAAACCTTGTGCAGGAACTCGCTTGCTGTAGTTACTGGATGGTGCCCAAGCAAGAGAAGAACACCGACTGCGAAAACGGAAATCCCCAGCAAGCATACAAAGATCCACCGCTTCAAACCCGGCAGCATGAGGCGCTTTATTTGATGATCGAAAGACCGTTTCATCGTACCTCAGCTGGCGCTTCCCTGAGCTGTGAGAGACGCGGACGTCGCGTCCTTTCTTATGTTGTTCAGCTCTCGATGACTACTAGATACATCGTAGCTCGAAAACTTGCTTTTCACCCTTTCGTACAATGCCTCGACCATAGCCGGCGAACGATGTTGTCCCCCGGTGCAACCGAGTGCGATGGTGAATGTGGTGGCTTTGGCCTTGAGCATGGCAGGCGCCGTATGCTCTACCAGACGAGTGAGATTCTCGAGCACATCTTGCGCTAATACCTGGTCCAAAACATACTTTTTGACCGGTTCGTCGAGCCCGGTGAGAGGTCTGAGCTCTTCTACCCAATACGGATTCTTAAGGAAGCGAACATCAAGCACGATGTTCGCGGCAGGCGGTGTTCCGTTCTTGAAACCGAACGAAATAATCTCCACCGCCAGTGGTGACGAACTGTTTTTTCTTGATGTATCTAATAGATCCACAGTGCTTGCTCGTCTCAATCGATTTGAAAAGTATAGTCAGGCCGACACCAACTTGGCAAATAACCTCTTCTCATTATTATCTACCGAGCTTCAGTCTTTACGCGGCCACTCGCAAGACTGTTCATCCAACTTTCGAATCTTTCGTTGTCGAGCAATTCGTAAGCACGACTAGAGCTGCATACTTCGACGTCCCATCCTGCTGGATAGTGAAAGCGCACGGCGGCATAACCACAACCTTTGCAGGTTATCGGCTTTCCCAGGTCGTCGATTAGTAGTGAAATCTTCCGCGAACCACCCTGCAATTTATCAAAATGAGCAGTAACCGGTCGCCGAAAAATGATGCGATGAAGCCCTTTCATAGAGTGGGCTAAACTTTCGGAATTATCTTTGATGCTCCAGAACATTGATTGCCTCTTGGCGTTGTCTAGCCGATTACAGGCTCTTGTTGGGACAGCTTGATCGTGGCGCCCGACGCCTTCAGTTCACTTTCCATCTCCTCAACATCGCCATCCATGAATCCATTCTTGGTCATCTCGAGATCGCGTTGCAGTGGTGAGGCGGCCTTGTCTATAAATAGATCTCCTGTGAGATGGTCCATCTCGTGTTGGATAGCGCGGCAGAGCAGGTTGTCGCTCGCTTCGAGCTTGAGCTCCTTGCCCGCCAAATTCTGATATCTTACGACGATGCGACGGGCGCGCTTCACTTCGAAGAAGACACCCGGAAAGCTCAGGCATCCTTCCTGACCGACCATTTCGCCTTCGCGTTCCAGTATCACCGGATTGATGAATACAATTGGCTTTCTTGTATCGTCTTCCTCGTCGCCGGCATTCACGTCAATCACCATAATCTGTTTTGACACGCCGACCTGCGGCGCAGCTAGCCCGACGCCGTCACTGTCATACATGGTGTCTAGCATATCCTGAGCGAGCTTCCGCACAGACGAGTCGAAGGTCGTAATTTTCTTCGTCTTCTGCTTTAGAACAGGGTCTGGGAAATACCTCAGCTTCATTTTAGCCATTACTTCTGGTCGCCTCCGGAATACACTGCCTCATCGGCTCGGTTCTGATTGTCAAGTTGCGATCTGGGAAAGCTCAGCCTCATGGGCTTCTCCGCCGATATTACCATACGCTTGCCAAGATGTCATTCTACCTCAAAAAACGCATACCGAGACGGTTTTACCTGCATTGGTAACGCCTGTTCTTACAAAATGAAAGTTCGCTCAGCTGTCTAATTGCGCCATCTGGTGGGGTTAATGCGGTCTTCATTAGATATTCTTTCAATCGTGATCAGGCGTCCCGAGAGGATTGGCGGTAGCATTTTAGGTATGTCTGTGTTGCAAGGATGAACCCAAGTTTGGCATGAACTCAATCCTATCGAAAACCTTATTGGTCTGCTGTTTCGCCCTCTCGGCACACGCACCGGCTCTCGGCGCCGACTGGGGCTATGAGGACGGCTTTGCCAACGAAAAGAAGGATCAGTTCGAGCGGGGCACCCAGCCGGTGCAAGATCCATCAGCAGGCATCGGTATGCCCGCTGAAGAGTTGGAAGCAACCCCGAACAGTCTGGGTGGCGATGGGTTGCCACAGCAGAAGGTTCCCTCCAAGCGGAAGCCTTTTGCGAATTCTCCTGGCGACGGGGTCGGCATGGACACGCCTCTTGGCGCTGTGGAAAACGAAAATGAAATCGAAGAGCAGATACCGGGCAATCCTGTCGTCAATCACTGGCTCAGCCTGCTCGGGTTGTGCGCTCAACTCAATCCAGGGGTTAAACTGCCTGAAGGTCCCGATTTTGTGAAACAACTGTCGGAGAATCAAAAACAACGATTTTCTGTTGTCTTGAACAAAATGCTGGCTGGAAAGGAGAAAGCCGAACTCGTCTCCATTGAAAAGTTCTGGCGCTCGCTTAACCGAATGCTGCAGGATGAACAGCAACGATCTAATTATCGACTCTTGTTTCGTGCGTTACTGAGTATGCGTGCTGACTCTAATGAGGTTTCCGCTGACGAGCGCACGATGATTTTTGAGACTCTCGGTCCAAAGCGAATTGCAGAACCTGGTCCTCCGCCGCTCACTGAAGATGCCCTCAACGCGTATTCAGACATGGCCTGTTTTCTCTACGAACGCAGCCACAAAGGCAAGACCGTCGATGCGGAGGATAATCGCCAACTCTACACTGTTATTGTGAAAGACAGATTCTTTGGAGCACCTACCGACCGAGATCGGCAGGCGATGAACGACTTTCCACTCAGTTGGGCGAAGTTCCGTATTCTCTATAACGATGCGACTGAGGGCGAGAAGATGTTACTCGCCGAGCGGATTGCCTCGAAAGAAGGTACGCGCGGATTGAATATTCGCAATCCGATGCTTGAAGAAGTTCTCTCTTCGCCGGCATGGAAACGCTTTATTCTCGCTCAAGCCAAAAATGCAGCCGGTGCTCCGGCGAAGGCGACTGCTACTGCAGGCGGTGCCGCAAAGAAACCTGCGCCAGTGAAGAAGAAGAGCCCAGCTGCTCATCGGTAACTAACCGAAGTGATCGAGCATGATTTCGTGACACAGGGAACTTTTTCATTTTATGGGTCTCCGAAGGCAGAAACGATTCCGCGGGCGCGGTCGACGTAGTTTGAAAAAAAATGGCAATTTCAGGGCTGACTGTTCGGGTTAAACTTCCTCTTTAGAGTCTATTTCGATATCGAAACAGACTCTGGGACCAGTGAAAAGCCCTGCCTGGGTTGGCTTTACGAAGGCTTGACGAACGTGAATGATTTTTCCAAGGAGTGCAGAAAGTATTCTCGCTGGGAAGCGTTCTTCTCCCATGAATTCAGCGAGATTTTTTATCTACCGCCGGAATATGCTGAGTGAATCTACTACTCTCACTAACTCGGACACGAAATTCGGTAGGTATCCATGAACCACGACTATGGACACTACGACCCAGAGGAGGATGCAGACTTGGATCGCTTTATCTTTCAACAAGACTTCTTCTGGAGTCTCTGTCGACTGTCGAAAGGTGGACAATAGCTGATATCGCATGATTCCATAAACTACAAACGGTGCTGTAATTAGCATCCACTGTCCTGAAGGCGAGAAGAAGCAATAGATGCAGTACGAAGTCACGATTGAGGGTACAATCAGCGACTCCATTCGATTAATCAGCTCGAGCGAGTACTTATCCAGCGATTTGCGAACCGAATCAGCGCCTGCACCAAGTACGATGAGCTCCTGTCGCCTCTTCTCTATCGCGAGAAAAAGTGCCCCTAGCGACGTACAGATGAGAAACCATCCAGACAGCACTACATGAGCAGCCGCGCCGCCGGCGAGAGCTCTCAGGACAAAACCGGTCGCGATGCTCATGATGTCCAGGATGGCATGCCGCTTGAGTACTAAGTTGTACAACACCTGGAGTAAAACATAGGCGAGCAGAATTCCGCAGACGACCGGGCGAATAATGAAGCCCAGGGTGAGTCCACCCAGCAACGATACAACGGCGATTGCGGACGCTACCGGAACACTCACTTTTCCGGCTGCTATCGGCCGTTTCTTCTTAGTCGGGTGCTTCGCGTCCGATTCTCGATCTTTGATGTCGTTTATCACGTAGATCGATCCGGACACCATACATAGGCTAGCGCAGCAAAGTGCAGTCGCTGTGAGCGCATCTTTATCCTCGAGCCGTCCGGCGAACAGAAGCGGCGCAAATGCAATCAAGTTTTTCGTCCATTGCCGCGGCCTCAGCACCTTCAGCACCGTTAGCGGTGCCATAGTACTTTTCTGATTCGGCGCCTCTTGCGTGTCTTGCATAAGATGGTTCTCGGCCCCTTAACTCATTCTAGCTTGCACTTGCCATTCTCCTTCAGTTTAATTTTCAATCCGCTACAAGCGAGATAAACCGTCCAGGCTGCCTGTGCCATGAATTGATTGGCATCTCCGAGCAAGTCTCGAAATGCACGGGCCATTTTATTGTCGGGTACAACCGACCATCCCACCTCGTTGGTGACCACGATGAAGGTCCAATCGCTTCGTTTCGTCATACCGGCGGTCAGTTGCGAAAGTGCTTCTGTGACTCTAATTGCGCTTCGCTTCAAAATTTCATCGGGACCATCTGCACCCTCGAACATTATGTTCGATACATACAAGGAGAGGCAGTCAATGAGGCATGTCCCCGGTCCGTCAGGCAGTTTTTCGAACTCGGTGTGTATGTCGAGCTCCTTCTCGATGGTTTTCCAGCTTGTAGGTCGCCTGGCTTGATGTAAGAGCACTTTATGGGCCAGCTCTGCGTCATTCGGAACGTTCGGCATGGTTGCCAGATAGCAGACTTGATGTCCGGATTGGAGCGCCAGTTCCTCAGCTAATGAGGATTTCCCTGAACGCGCACCGCCGGTAATGACAACCAGGTTCTCAAGGGATTCGTTCTGGATTGCTGGTATAGCCGCGTTAGACAATTTTCAGTTACCTGCGCTGGAGGTGGTTTCTATATAGAATCTTTATGCCAACTGTTGAATCTACAATGTTTTCTTAATTTGCCATGTCAAACAAATATACAAGCAAATACTCCGTAAATCGCCACAATTCAGCTGGAGATGGAACTTCCGGTCTCGACAACTCGACGCTCGAAATGTATCAGTCTTTTATGAATGGCTACGTGGGGCGGATAAATGAGGCGACTTTCAAAGTGACGTTCGGAGGGGTTCGAATTGGATCTGCCAAGTATTCGCGTCTGGCGCAGATCAATTTGAAATCCAGAATCATCACCTTCTCGAGATACGCTATCGAAAATGTGCCGGAACGAGGACGTCGCTACCTTGTCATACACGAGTTGGCGCATGTTCTCGAAGCCAGTCATAACAAGCGGTTCTGGGAACTTGTTGAAAGGTTCGAGCCCAACTACAAGCATATTGGTAAGCAGCTTGACCTAGCTTTCAAGCGCAATGTCAGAGAAGAGCAGCTCAACAGGACAGCAACTCAAGTACCCAACCCGTTAACGGGGCGACTCGAACTACCAAAGTTGCTTCTTGGTAACCCGGCGGTGGGCGGATTGGTTGACAACGATGGCGACGGCTCAAATGTTAGAAGCGGTACTGACAACCCGGCAAATGTTCTGATAATTGAAGATGACTTTGATTGTTTGGACTTCGATTTCGAAGACGACGGTCAGTTCGGTACTGTGAGTGGTGGCGTGCCAGTGATAGACGGTGTTGCCAGCTCCGCGTGAGGCATGAAAACGTCTTGAACTCTGGGGTTTTTGGCGCTTTGCGAATATCAACTTTGCATCGTGTCTATATAGAAAACCCAGCCGAGCTTAACTCCTGCACAATAAATAATTATCACCTTCTTGTTTGGATACGGTTGTGCCGCTATCTAAGGGCGGTAGAATGGCTTGGTTGAGTGGCGGCGAGTTGAGAGATATCAGTTCAGCATAGTTGGCACCGGACTTTCTGCAATTAGACTGCAAGGCGAAATTCATTCCATGAATCGAAGAAGAGTTGTCATAACTGGCATTGGCATGGTTACCCCGGTCGGGATCGGGCGTGAGGACTGCTGGAAAGCGCTTCTCGAGGGGCGGAGTGGTGTCGACTTCATCTCGCAGTTCAACCCGGACGACATCGGACTCGACGTGAAAATCGCGGCGGAAGTCAAAGACTTTAATATTGCCGACTTCTACCCCGACCGTCGTAAATGGGGATCCATGCTCAAAGAGATGGACAGGGTCACCCTCTTCGCGATGGCTGCCTCGAAATTGGCATTAGAGGATGCGAAGCTCGAGATTAGAGATACCAACCCCGAGCGAGTCGGGACATTCATCGGCACCGGCGTTGGCGGCTTGATCACCACGACCGCTGACTATATTCGCCTGATGGAGCAAGGTCCGAAAAAACTCGGATTGCGCACTGTGATCAGGCTAATGCCGAACGCGCCTTCTGGCCAGGTCGCCATCGAATATGGTGCTAAGGGAAGAGCGAAAAGCGATTCGACGGCTTGCGCAAGCGGGCTTGACTCGTTGTTCGATTCCTTCATGTATATCCGCGATAACCGTTCAGACGTCATGATCTCCGGCGGTTGTGAGGCTTGTATCAACAGCTTTACCGTCGCGTCGTTCAACAACATGATGGCACTTTCTAAGCGCAACAACGACCCGCAAACCGCCAGTCGTCCTTTTAACATCGACCGAGATGGCTTTGTCCTTGGCGAAGGCGCTGTTATTCTTATTCTGGAAGAGCTCGAACATGCGGTCCGACGCAATGCGCACATTTATGCAGAGATTGTTGGTGGCGGTGCTAGCTGCGATGCCAGCCATATTGTTGCTCCTCACGCGACCGGCGACGGTGCCTCTCGCGCGATGAAAGAAGCTTTGCGGGATGCAGAGATAGGGCCTACCGACATAGATTACATCAATGTCCATGGCACCTCGACCCCCCTAAATGACGAACGCGAGACGCTCGCTATCAAGAACGTCTTCGGTGACCATGCGTACAAGCTAGCGGTGAGCAGCACCAAGTCGATGGTCGGGCACATGCTAGGTGGCGCCGGTGCAATAGGGGCAGCCGCTTCTGCGCTCTCATTGCAAGAGCAGCGCGTTCACCCGACAATCAACTACATCAACCCAGATCCGAAATGCGACCTAGATTGCGTTCCTAACACCTACCGAGATATGAAGGTCAACTACGCGATGGTAGAGGCGCTCGGATTCGGCGGACACAATACTGTTCTTGTCCTCAAGAAAGCCGGAGCCTAGAAGGCATTAGCCCGCTTCTCTTTCAACGTCTTCGAACAGCACTGTGCTTGGGTCGCTGTTGCTTGCAGAGTCGCTGTTGCTTGCAGAGCTTGAACTCGATGAACCTGTGGTATTGCCAATGGTGTTGCTCGCGACTACGTTCGATGGATCGGTATTAAACGTGCCTTGAACAACTTGTGCACTGGCGTGAGTTCCGCCACCCTGATCGATGCCTGTCTGTTCGGTGCCTTCGATTTTGCTGAGTTGCGTGGCGTGAGTGGCACCGTCCGGGCGGAAAGAACTGAAGGCTACCATGGCGCGGAGGTTATTGGAGAGCGAGGTTGGCGCGACGGAAGCACCGGATCCAGAGCCGGGTCCCGCACCCAAACCGGCTATCACTTTGCCGGCGGCGCCGCGATTATTGTCACCGCCGGACGTGAGGAGCTTGACCTGATTGGTGAGCTCCATGGCTCTGGTGAACGAGAATGTAGTAACCGCTGTTTTCGGTCTCGTAGTCGAATCGGTACTGCCATCCGGACCTTTTACGCGGATGGTCTGAGCGGTTTGAATCACTGGTGTCATTGCCTCTGTCGTGCTTGGCGCAGCCACACCATGACCCCAGCCATATATTCTGCCAGTCGATTCGATCCAATTGAGCCATTTGTCATCTTCGGTTCCAGGAAGGCAGTATCTCTTCGCCAGACTCATAGTGGCTGGATTGAGGTAGGCGTGACGAGTGATTTCAGCGACGGAAGGAGTGAAGTCCAGATCTGGATAAGACCTTTTCTCTTCTTGATCCGAGTTGAGCTCCGTTTCGAGAGGAAGTGATCGTGGGTTGACATCAATGGATTCAGTGGATTGTTCGTCCAGCTGTCTCTGAATTGCAGCAAGTAGCAGTTGGCTGTGGTACTTGTAGTTGGCGTAAAGGACAGTTAACCCGCCAGCTGTGAGACTCGCATGGGCAGCCATACTTGCGGAAAGTTTGTAAAATTCTGGTCTCTGCATCAGTCCTAGCACAACTCTGCCGCCGTTGGCCAGACTGTTCAACTGCCGCCCAACCCAGGTCGTCGGTTGTTCTGCCAGACCTCGAAGTTTCCAACCATCGCTTTTTAAACCACTGACTAAAAGTTTGTCCAGTGCTTGCGGATCTCCTGATTTTGCTAGTTTCAACAATCCGGGGACATTTGCTTCTACGGCATTGCCGGCTTTTGCCAGTGCGGCCATTTCAAACCGCGAAACCATCAGTTGCAGTTTTTCGACATGAGCTAGCAGGCGGGGATCGGTTTGTGCCAGATAGCGCAGCAATTGCAGGTTCTCTTGCAAGTTCCTCAGGGTCTCTGACTTCGCGAGCGGTGAGCCCCACCCTTGAAGCGTGTGAACGTCGCGTCTGATGTTTTGAATTGCGGTTTCGGTGAGATCGGTGACAGTTTTGGCTGGAGCACGTCCGAGGTCTAAACCGCGAACAGCTTTTGCATTTTCAATCTCATTGGCGGCCTGATTGATTCGGTTTGCCAGTCTCGATTCACCTGCTTTCTCGAGGTCGTTGGCTGCTGTACGAAGCGACGCGAGATCTTTTTCGAGTGAAGCGTTGCCACCGACTTTGGCTTGAATGCCACCAATGCCGGTGCTTACATCGTCGAGCGCCTTGGCTGCGGGACTGTTCGGAGCAACAGCCTGACGGGCTTTTGCGATATCGTCTTGGACCTGAGCGACGGACGATTCGATGCGGCGAGCCTGCTGTTGATTGACTGTTGTTTTGAGTGCGTCGTCTGTCGCTGCGGGTTTGACTGAAGTTGAGCCTTCGCCTGGCTTTACTGTAGTCGGCGTTTCGCCAGGTTTGACGACGGGTTCTGTGGGCTTGACTGCGGAAGGGGTTTCGCCAGGTTTGACGACAGGCTCTGTGGGCTTGACCGCAGCAGGAGTTTCGCCAGGTTTGACGACAGGTTCGGTTGGTTTCACTGCTGCAGGTGTCTCGCCAGGTTTGACGACAGGCTCTGTGGGCTTGACCGCAGCAGGAGTTTCGCCAGGTTTGACGACAGGCTCAGCTGGTTTTACTGCAGGAGGTGTCTCGCCAGGTTTGACGACGGGCTCTGTAGGCTTAACTGCAGCCGGAGTCTCGCCAGGTTTGACGACGGGTTCTGTTGGTTTGACTGCGGCAGGAGTCTCGCCAGGTTTGACGACGGGTTCTGTTGGTTTGACTGCGGCAGGAGTCT
>CAYQKX010000070.1:0-40327 GCA_964418155.1 uncultured Candidatus Obscuribacterales bacterium
GAGATTCGCAATTCGCAGGTAGATGGTTAGTCGCGGACGTGTCCAATGGCGCCCTGAGCCTGCCTGCGAACCTGCTTCAGTATGCGGGGTGTTTCTTAAACGCTCAGATGGAAGAGTTTGAGCGTCTGCGAGTAAATCAGGACATTCGCAGAGGAGATCGAGAAGCCATGAGGATTCCCGACCACCTCCACGAATTGTTCTTGCGACAGCTTGAATAAATGGTAACGCGGCTTCGGTACAAGAAACCAGGCGCCACCAATTGGTTTACTGCAGCTCGAACAGCTACCCAGCCACGCTTCACCATCGAGACGGTCGAGCGCGGACAGAAAACGAATCGGTTATAGCAACCACCATACAGTCTGAAGTAAGACCGGCTCTCGAGCTCTGTTCGCATTACTGAGGCTTGAGTGAGCTCATATACTCCCGGATGACCTCGAGATGCGTCGAGAACGCGATGTTGTCGGGCAAGGCATCGAACGAAAAGACCTTCGCATCCTTGGCGTCGCTACCCTTCTGGGGCGTTGCGTCGGTGGGTTTGGCCAGGTAAAAAATCAGAACCTGGTTGCCGCCGGGCGCCTTGCGCACGGCAAGCAGACGTTCGATTTCGACATCGAGAGTCGCTTCCTCCCCTGTCTCGCGACGAGCGGTATCAGCCGGATCCTCGAAGGGCTCGCCGAAGCCGGCCGGCAGGCACCATGAGTCGACCTTCGGAGGAAGACCTCGCTGCACCAGCACAAGGCCTCGCCCATCTAGTGTCGGTACCAGCGCCACGCCAACCACGATGGGGTTATTCCAATGCACGAACGAGCAGGAAGGGCAGGCCAACTTGTCTTTGCCTTCGAATTCGCGCTTCTCGAGAGTGTTCGCGCAGTTCGGGCAGAACCGGAATTCGGGTTTGCCCGGCGCGGGCTGACTCTTCTTGGCACTCGGGTTGAACAACAGCGCAGTTGCGACTAAGTAGGTGACAACCGAAACAACGAAATTCACCTCTCCAGCCAACGGATGATCCGAGCGGATAAGTGTCACGCTAAGGAAAAACGGGATGGCGAGTGCCAAGACACCCAGTCCCTTGGACATGCGACTATAGGTCCAGGCAATCGCCAGACCGCACGCGACCGAAACGATGACGAGGACTATGCTCAAGAGGCTCATGATATGCCTGCTTTCTGGTAGGAGGTAGGTTAACTCACAAAGGCAAGATCGACACAGCCGCAAGCCGATGAGCACTTCTCGCAATGGGCGAGACTAAATACTCTTCGTGGTGCAGGCGGAATCGTGACTCGGTGGAGAAATTGGCGGAGAGATAAACAGTCGACGCCTATACATACTTACCGCAACACTAGTAAGTACAGCCGGAACCAATTACGTTTGGTTTAACAGGATGGCAGCCCCAGAGACCTCACAAAGTCGCAAATCTTGTGATATTGCTCGGTCGGTCGTCTCAGGGTTCGCGCGGCCTGTGCCTCATAAGAAATAGGCAATGTTTGATAATAAGTGGGTGGCGCGAAAAGGCAAAACCGTGATCTTGTGTTGTTTTCAGACATGCGGCTCGGGCGAACCTTATAGCCCTGTCAGATACCGGGTGCCGGCGAGGGTTGAAACAGCCTGCTGCGACGGCGTAACAGTAACATACCTGTTTTTTCTTCTCTGAAAAAGAGTTGTCGCCTCGCTGAACTGATTGCTTCTAGCTCCGCAACCGTTGTCTGAACCGCCACCATGGAGTGGGGCGGAAGCAACAGTTGTGCATGCGTGTTGTGTTAACACGCAAGAGCGTCCTACAGCCAGCTACCCTGGCTCGCATTGAAGTGAGAACCACACAATGTCTGAGAAACAAGCATCCGAGACCGCACAGAAGCGGTCGCTGCTCTCACGCGTCTTTTCGGGCGGCTTCAAGAAGTGGCTTCTTCTTGCCCCGTTCGCACTGATCGTCCTGTGGTCCGTGTTTTTCTTCGCCCAACCCCTCGTCGCCACGCTCTGGAAGTTCATGCCGATCTGGCTCTTCGCGGCGGCCATGGGCGTCGGGTTGACCCTCAACCGGCTCTCGACCCGCGGCAAGGTCGTCACTGGTGTCGCCGCCGGTGCTGTAGGCGCCGGTCTGATCTACGCCTACGGTTTCATGTTCGCGCCGTTCGTCGGGGTCTGCTTGGGCGGCGCTGCACTGCTCTCGCTCGCTCCTCGACTGCCCCAACTGGTCAACCTCGGCGGCAAGGTCGCCCTGGGCGGCATCGGTCTGTGGCTGGTCCTGGCCAACACGGTGCCGTTCATCCAGCAATGGCAGCTCGCCATGCACGTCGTCGCCAACACGCAGGAGTTGAAGGACTTCCCAGTCACACTGGACGACCGCGTGCTGCCGCGCGCGACCGCGTTGGAGTATGCGCTCAAGTCCAATGATGACCGCACCAAGCAGGTCGAACGCGTCCACATCGTCTGGCTGCCCGCCGGTACCAACACCACGCTGGACAGCACCGACGAGAAGACGCTGAAGCCCTCGGAGCAACCGCGTTGCGTCTGGCAAGCCCCGCTCGGGTACAATCCGGACGTGACGGCCAACAAGTTCTGGTACAGCTTCTGGGGTTCGAGCTACGGCGTGATTCGCGTCGACGGCAGTGAGATGAACCGTAAGGTCGACTCGAAGTCCGGCGAAAACGCCTTCTTCTTCTTCGGTGCCGAGTCGTGGGTAACCGACACGATCTTCCGGCTCCGCCACCCGCTCTCGAAGCCGGCGGAGAAGCTGTACTGGCAGAAGCCGGACGGCGACTGGTCTCTGCTCGTCTCGTACACCTCCTACAAGCCGACCTGGACCGGCACCATGATTCCCGTCATGTCCGGCGTCATGGAGTTCGGCCACTACGGCGGCTTCAGCAACTGGAGCCCGAAGGAGGCGAAGGAGAAGTTCGCGGGGGCCACGCTCTTCCCGACAGAGCTGGTCAACAAGTACGGTGAGGCGTTCGCCCGGTTCCGGTACGGCTTGAACGACTACTTCTGGTCCCAGAAGGGTCTCCTCGACATCAGCGAGGACAAGAACACCAAGGACGACTACCCGAACCACAACTCCCACCCGTACTACCAGAACTTCGAGAACCTCGGCCCGCAGCTCGTGCTGCCGTTCGAGCCGCACGGCGACACGGCCGACGCGCTCACTCATGTTTTGCTTTTCGACGCGGTCAACGGTGAGATCAAGGGGTACAGCCGTCAAGGCGGTACCACCATCACCGGTCCCCGCACCGGCCTGCAGAACTTGACCGAAGCGGCTCCAGAGCTCCAGTGGAACATGTACGCCGCTGTCGAGCCTCTGGTTATCCACACGAAGGACGGCAAGTGGTACTACAAGGTCTCGATCATCCGAGACGCGCAAGGCCACGCCACCGTTCGCATCATCGTCGTGGATGCCGAGACGCTGTTCCCGGTCGCGTTCAACAACGTCAAGGACTTCCGTAAGTACATCGAGACCGGCAAGCTGCCGGAAGGTGTGCATCGGGCTGCGCCCCGCAAGCCCGGCAACGAACCGGCTCCCAACCCGGAGCAGGTTCCCGAACGGAAGTAACTGCCGTTGAGATGATTAGCCAGGAGGGCTAATCATCTCCGACAGCCAGACGGCGCAGCAAAACTGCGTCGTCCCTCGGCTGTCGACTTGCATGCCGCTCTCCGATATGCCTTAGTATATAAAAAAAGCAGGGTAGACGTTCACTCGTGGACGTTCTACGGCCATCTCGGCTAGGACGATTGACGCAACATGCCTCGCAACAAATTCACCAAGAAGCTCCCAATGCCATTCGTCACGTCCAGCACTAACCCCATACACAGAAGGCGCGTTTTGGGTTATTGCTGAACCCTCTGAGGCAGACGACCATATCGGAGGTAATCGACGGGTCGCTGACACGATATCCGGTCTAAAGGGTCTCCGCAGACATGGCTGACAGCCCCTGAAAGCGCCAGAAATCCGTCCATACTACAAATTGCCCCGGTCGGGTCGTCAAAACTGATGAGCGATTGTAGATCGGTCTCTCGAATGGGCAGCAACAACATAGTTAACCCATGAGGGGCGATCTGACAAAACGCAGGGCCAAGCGCGCTACCGGTCGACTTTCGAGACGAGAATCGTTCAAAAGCGCTGTCAACGCGCCAATCATCAACAAGCGCATGGAGCCCATTTATCGCCACCGCCACTTGTCAACTTTGGCTATGACCGAAGAAGCACCGCTGCCTGTCAAGTGGCACGGCGGCTTCAGAAGGTTCTTTCTTGTGATCTTGAGACAATTGAAGAACAATGGTTCGCTAAGCATCGATCGCTATAGAGAAAAACTTAATCGGGTTTGCTCGAGCTATCGAAGCTATTTGAGGGTTCGCCCATACTCGTGACCATGACATTCTGGCTTTCCTGTCGAACGAACTGCGTCTTCACGTTATAGGAAGTTCTGTAGACATGAACAACTCATCAACGAGTAGAATTCAGTCCCATCAATTTTCGACCTCATCCGACAACAACAGTTCCACTTAACAGCACCGGGTTCAGCTTTGATACATCTCGTCCTTGAGCGGGGTGGACATCAACGTTCTGCTGATGGGCAACTTCCCGGTACCTATTTGTTGGTCGGAGAGGATTTCAAGCTGCGTCGCGTGTACGTAGCTTCGGTCAAGCCTGCACCAAAAACAGCTGCAAGCAGGCTCAGACTCAAGACTAAGAAAGAGCTAGTGACATGTACAGTTTCATCGTGCGCGCCCTGATCAACGGCGTTTTCCTCGCGTTCATCCTACCGGCGGTCGCTCCCGGTGCCGCCTTCCACGGCAACTTCTGGCCCGAGGCCGTCGTCGCCGGCGTGCTCTTCGCCGTCAGCGTCTGCATCCTCGAAGTGCTGCTCTTCTTCTTCGGGGTGCTCACCCTGGGGATCGGCTTCCTCCTGCGCTACTTGCTCTGGTTCATCGTGCCGGCGCTTCAGATCCTGGCGATGGCCCACTGGTTCCCGCAGTACCTGACAATCGGTCTCGGCGGTGCGTTGATCGGCGGGTTCGCTCTCCTGATCGTCAACGCGCTGACCGGTAGCACTCCGACCGGAGATGCTCGCTGAACCGACTCCACGTCTCCGTTCCATAGCGCGTGATCCCCGACTGGACATGGCGCTCCCGACACACTCTCTTGCCAGCTGACCTGGCGCAGGATAGATTTGTAATGACTCACAACACTAAGTACATCCTCTGGATGTTATCGGTTGCGCTGTTCGCAGTGCTCTTCGGACTCCTGTTGGTAGATCCGGGGCCGATCAAGACCGTCACTTCGAACCCCACTCCATCTCGGGGAGGTCGCAGCGTAACAGCTGCACCAGCACCTCCTGGAGGAAGAGCGCCCGGCACCGTCAATGGTGCCCCGTCCAACGGTCGTGGCGGAAGAGGTGCGACAGCAGCTGCTCCGGCTAAGCTGGCGAGCAGCATCCAGACCTGTTCGCAGCTGAAAGCGCTGCTCGGTCAGGAGAAGCACAACGTCAGCTCAGTTACATTTGTCAACGGCGCAAACGAAGTTTTGATCGAGTTTTCCGATCGATCCGTCGCTACGGTCATTCTTCCCGAGGGTGAGGCAAGGCAAGAACTCCGCCTCACTCTCGAGAAGCTCGGAGTCGGTTACAACGCGAAGGAGAAAGCTAACAACAGCACTCTTCAAGCCTTCGGACCGACTCTGCTCATGGGATTGATTATGATCGTGCTCTTCGCCGTCTTCGTTTTCTCACAGAAACAATCCGGCGGTTTGATGAGTACGTTCGGAAAGTCGCGATCGCGCCAGGCCTCTGAGCTTGATCTCGGCAAAAAAGTGACGTTCGACCAAATCGGCGGGTGTGACGAGGCCATCAAAGAACTCAAACCGATCGCCAAAGGCTTGAAGCGTCGCGAGGTGTTCAAACGTTTCAACGCACAACTGCCAAAAGGCATCCTTCTCATCGGACCTCCAGGAACGGGCAAAACCATGCTCGCCAAGGCGGTCGCTGGTGAGTGTGATGGCATGGTTTCGATATTATCCGGCTCCGACTTCGTCGAAATGTTCGTCGGCGTCGGCGCGGCTCGTGCTCGGGACGAATTTCGGTCGGCGCGAACTCGGTTCAAAAAGACCGGAAAAACTCAGATCATTTTCATCGACGAAATCGACGCCATCGGAGGCAAGCGCGGTCCCGGCACAGCGGGCAATCGTTCCGAGGAGCGTGAGCAGACCCTCAATGCCATCCTCGTCGAGATGGACGGCATGGAAGCGAGCGCAGGCATAGTCGTCATCGCAGCCACCAACCGCTTCGACATGCTCGACGAGGCCCTTTTGCGCCAGGGTCGCTTTGACTGTCACGTCTTCGTCGACAGGCCCGACAGAAAGGGGCGAGAGAAGATCTTCTCGCTCTATCTCAACGGACGATCGACGGCCGATGGTGTGACCGCAGCAGGGTTAGCGGAGAAGACCTACGGCTACACCGGCGCCGACATCGCCGGTGTCTGCAATCGAGCTGCGTTGTGCGCAGCCGAGCGGTTCTGCGCTCAGCTAGATGCGTACGAACTGGAGCATGGAGGCAGCGCCGCGGGATTCAGCGGAAATGCCGAGATTACCGAGCAAGACTTTGACGAAGGCATCGACTTCGTCAAATACGGAAGCAAACAGGCAGTTCGGCAATCCGGAATTCTCCAGAGCGAAAAGGAGAATACCGCGGTGCATGAAGCCGGTCACGCTTGCGTTGCCGACGTGATGCCCGAGAGCGATCCAATCGTGAAGGTGACCATCGTTGGACGAGGTAAGGCGCTTGGCTACGTGAAGCAGATGCCGCAAGAAGATCGCTATTCGTTCAATCGCAAGCAGGCCATCTCGCGCATCGTCACGATGATGGCGGGACGGGCTGCGCAAGAGGTGTTGCTCGACAAATGCGACAGCGGCGCCCAGAACGACTTCGACCAGGCCACTGAGCTCGCCCGAAGAATGGTGATGCGATGGGGCATGTCGAGAATTGGTCCGATTGCCATCGCCGATGGTGACCAATCAAAGAGCGGTCTAGGTGGAGCACCGGCTGCTTCCTACGGTCAAAAGCTGGCCGATGAAGTGGATACCGAGTGGCGTCGCATCTGCGATGAATGCTTCAAGATTGCCAAGAAAATCATCGAAGCAGATCGCGATCGAGTCGCTCATGTCGCGAAGGTTTTGCAACAGCAGGAGACCCTGCTTCAGTCTGACTGGATTGCTCTGAAAGGCGAATTTCCATCGAAGATCGTTGGCGCCAATGAGCTTGACTTCAACCCGGCAGTCTAGCCGTTAGGGAGAAAACACATGGCAGCCAAAATCTCTTCGGTGGCAGATCGAATTCGCGGATCCATCGCCATCGTTCTTACAATCACCGCCTTTTCTATCGGCGCCAACACGGGCGATCGACAAATTCAGGTGATGGCGGTGGTAGGCGGCATGGGGTACATGATTACATCTCTGTACTACGTGTTCAAAGACGTGGACTAACCAACTGAAACTCCAGGCTGGGGGCAATCGGGCCCCCAGCCTCGGCGTGGACAGGCATCCACTTTATCGGCACTGGCATCAAAATTTTTGCATTTATTCATTCATTCAAATATACGACATCACCTAGTACGATCCGGCTTTCTCATCAGAACGTCGTCTGTCGAATCAAACCGGAGTCGAAACCACCGCATTCGTTCTCGTGAGCATGAGGCTGCGCTGCCACCACATACGGAGCCTCGACATTGAAATCAAACATATCCGGCGATTTCAAGTTAGTATGCCCCGGCGGCTGCAGACCAGCCAGTTCGAAAAAGCGGATCATCGAATCGAGCCGCTGAAAGCCAGCCAAATAGGCGACTAAACTCAGATCAGTTTTCCTCTCCAGAAGTGAGCGAATAAAAATATTGCGAAGCATTCCAGCAGACACATTTACACGCGCACATCGCGCCACTGTTCGAATCGCCGAGTCGATGGAGCTAGTAGACATCGGTAAGCCGGAGGCGTTTGGAAAGAGGACATCGCTATTTAGGTAACTGCTCTGCGAACTTCGCTTGTTTACCCACTCCAACAATGCCACTCTGCATTTCAAATTCAACGGCACTCGCCTCGCGCCAACTCGCACATAAGGATCGTCTAACAGATTCAAATCGGTCATCTTCAGCATTCTCACCTCACCGATTTTCAATCCGGCAAACAAAGGCAACACAGCTATCGCTTTAAATTTTGCGGAAGGATAACCGAGAATCTCATGAATCAAGCGTTCCTCATCTGCCGGTTCAAGCACTCGAACCGAGTAGTCAACTTTTCGCCTGCAAACCTTAGGAAGTTTGGTACCAGCTACGGTGAAGAACGCGGCAAGCGAAGTAAGTGTGCAATTGATAGAACTTTCTTTCAGCATTCGGGCCTCTTCGAGGTAGTCGCAGTAAGAATTAACCATTGCTCCAAGCGCCTTCGGACTGAGCTTATCGTGCTCGAGCTCTGTCGAAATACAGTATTCATGAAACTGCCCGACTCTCATCAAATATACGGCAACAGTCCTCACCGAAAGCCCCATGTCTTCAAGAGATTTTTTATACGCGTCAATTTTTTGCGATATAAGGCAATCGCATTGGTGCAAAATCTGTTTCATTGCTCTGACCTTTTGCTTGTATCGAGACTAAATCACCTGAATGGCATCAAGGTGGCATAGCGAACAGAATAATTTCCATCACACAACGGCCGTGATACAAGATTGCACAGTTATCTTAAAAGCGCCTGGTATCTGCTTTTCTAATCAGTCATATTCTTTGAAAGAACTTCCAGCAGACTTCGAAATACCTTCGGCATCGAATACGCGACAGACATCCCTGCAGTCACCTGCGGAACAAGTTGATTCATAGTGAGAAACTCTTTGTCGAGCCTCCAGAAAGCCTCGTAAAGATCATAGAGCTGAATCTCTTTGCTCCCGCGTTTAAGCGCTTCACCCTTAACAAGCAGCATGGCGCAGATGAAATAAGCTACCAGACTGTTGAAACCGGTGACCATCGGATAGCCTGAAGCGGCCGGTCCGAAGTACGTTTTCGAAAAAATTTTGAGGCGCAGCCATCTCGAAAAGAATTGGTTGATCTCGGGAGAAAGCTTGACTATCTTGTAATCCAGAGCCTTATTGATGTTGACCTTTGCCAATCCAGGTATGTTGGCGTTTTTAAAAACAACGGCATTGACTGCGGCAGCAAAATACTCGGAGATGAGCTTGCCTAATTGGAACAAAAGCTTGGGATTGGCAAACGCCTTTCTCTTGTCCAACCAAAGATCTTGATAACGAGCTCGAATCGTAGGATAGATCAAATAGAGATAATAAACCATCGCGATCGTCGATTCGCTGGTACCCGAGACTTCGCTATTTGCGCTCATCTCGACGTTGGGCTGAAAGTTTTTGATCCCTTCCAAAGACTCTTTCCTTGCAACCATTCTACGGGCCTCGAAGAGAATCTCTTCTGCACCAATCAGCGTATGGATAAATGGTCTGGACTCTTGTTCTGCCTCGGAGATGTAATCGACAAGATAATTATCGAGGTGCACGTACTCAGACCACGGCACCACGCATCCCGCTGCAATCGTAACTGTGTCAAAAGGACCAGCTGCGTCCGGAGCGCTAGCCACGACTGCGGCATCAGGCACACCGCCTGATGGCCCCAGCTCACTTTTTCGCACGGAGAGATGGTCTCTGGTCTTCAGATAGTAGCCATATAGTTTTTCCCGTTGATCTGTGAGCAACTCGCCAATGTTGCGTACGGATGCCATGCTGTTGTAAGTCACTCCGAGATAAACGCCTTCGGGAGTGTCGACATAAGAGTAAGGGAAAAGTTGGCAGGTACCAGGTTTGGTGGCTTCATCGAATGTTCCATGAATGAAGCAGAGACCTTCGATGAGGAACGGACAGGTGCCATCTGCACGCGGATAGGTGAAGTGTGGATACTGACTTTTGCCCTCGTCGAACTCTTTTTCTCTGTCGATAAACAGCTGTCTATCTTTGAGATCGGGATGGAGAGAACCCCAGTCCACGTCCTTGACGCGAGAATAGTCGGCGTGGGTCAAACCAACAGACCAGCCCGAGCAACATCGACCACAACCCTGACAGTTGTAGCGGACGCCTTCGGGAATTAGAAGTTGATCGGATGTTGGTAAGCCAGATACGGAAGGATCGTCCATCTATCTCTCTTTTCTTCATTGGTGTGGCAAAACACTTCAGTGGGTGCTCTGAATAAGGGTGCCCGCTGTTGTTCATATTCAACCACGGTTAATTCAAGATTTAACGACTTGAAAACATCCGAGCACCAGATTCCGCTTTCTAGTCCCCGATCTTTCTGCCGGCTTTCGCAGTAGATCACGTGCGCAAACATGCTCTTCAGCATCCTGGTTGGAGCGCTGGCCGGCCTGGTCAAGTCACTCAAATCCAGACCGACCTTTCTCATCTATAGAGGATCGCAATACGGACAAGCATGGCTTTGTTCGTTTCGAGCTGTATGAGGGAGAAGCTACGCTTCGCCCCTACGATTTTTTCAGGCAAGACCTGGCATGGCCGACTGAAGCGATCAACCTCAGAACGCCGAGAGCGAATGGACTAATAGCACTGCCTAACCAAGCCGCCGCGTAGAACTCGTGCGGGGTACCATATCTCAAATCACGCCTCACCAGGCGACGATACCAGATGTGGTGCTCCATCATTTATTTCTACGACATTGCCTAGTATTAATAGCTCCAAGCCTAACGCGGCTGGGGACGGGTTGATTCCGCGATCCAGCCGTGTTCGACCGTCGCCCGTTGGGCGACGATGACTACCGAGACAGGCACGCCGGGCGAGGGCGCGCCTGTCCTCCGCTACTAGCCCCGCAGCAAGACGATTGTCGAGCGCGGTGCCAGCTCGTACACTGCACCAGCTTTGGTGGCGTTCTCATCTTCAACGATGTCCTTCCCCGAATCGAGGTCGGTGTCTACGATGAGGTGCCAGTCGCCAGCGGGCAACTCCACCTTGATTGGATCCCAGTGTCCGTTCGATGCGATGAATACCTCATGGTCCGGGTCCACACCACTGTCAGCCGCAAACTGACCCAGCTCAACGGCAAAGAACCGCGTCCAGTCAGCCCAGTTCGGCTGGTTCGGTTTGACCCCGTGCCAGCGGTACGGACGGAACACAGGCTCGTGTCCACGCCCACCCAGGAAGTGACTTCTGCGGAAGGCGATCATCATGCACGCGAAACGGAACAGGTCGGGGTACTCCACCAGCAGGTTCCAGTCAAGATTGTTGAGATCCAACTGATTCCAGATGTTGTTGTTTCCCTCATTGGTCCGCCCCATCTCATCGCCGTAGACGATCATCGGGACACCGCGACTCACCAGCATCAGCGTCAAGAAGTTCTTGATCTGCTTCCGGCGCAGCCTCTCGATGGCCCGCTTCTCGTCTTCCTTCAGATTCGATGTGGACAGGTCACCCTCGTAACCGCAGTTCCAACTGCGATTGTTGTTCTCACCGTCCTTATCGTTCTCACCGTTGCGCCGATTGCGCTTCGTGTCGTACGACACGAGATCGCGCAAAGAGAAGCCGTCATGCGCAGTGATGATGTTGATCGGCAACCGTCCGTTGCGGAACCAGTCTTGCGAACCGGTAATGCTTTTCCCTAGCACCGAGACTTGACCGCTCTCACCTCTGACGAAGGCGCGGACGTTATCTCGGTACCGGCCGCACCACTCCGCCCAGGGAGAGGGGAATTCACCCATCAGGTAAACTCCACAACTCCAGGCCTCGGCGATGAGCTTCACCTTGGCGAGAACAGGGTCTGCGGCGATCTCCGTGATGATTGCCGAATTGGCGCTCACCGAGAAATCGCTGTTGATGCCGAGAACGGCGGCCAGGTCGAACCTGAAACCATCGACATGGTACTCGTTCACCCAGTGCCGAAGCACGCGGAGGATGAGCTCTCGCACCACGGGATGGTTGCAGTTGAGGGTATTGCCGCAACCTGAGTAGTTGAGCGGCGCCTTGTTTTCGAGGAAGTATTTCTCGAGCTCATGCGGCACGAGCAGGTAGTAAACCTTGTTGTCCAACCCTTTCAGGCTGATGGTCGGACCGTACTCGTGACCTTCCGAGGAGTGATTGACCACGATATCGAGGTAAACCTCCAAACCAGCCTTGTGAAGCGCACGCACAAGCATTTTCAGCTCGTCGCGCTCGAGGCCCGGCTTGGTCGCCAACCCTTCATCGGGAGCGCCGAAGACGATTGTGTTGTAGGCCCAGACATTCTCCAGCTCTTTGCCGGTGTCGGGGTCTTTGAACGTCGTCTTGCGGTACCACGCCATTATAGGCATCAACTCTACGGCGGTCACCCCGAGCTTCCTGAGGTGAGGAATCTTCTCGATGAAACCCAAGTACGTGCCTCGAAACTTCGCCGAACAACTCTTGTGCCCGGTGAATCCTCGAACTGAGACCTCGTAGATCACCGTCTCCACCAGCGGTGTGTCCGGTGCCTTGTCGCCTTCCCAGTCGAAAGTAGACGCACCAAGGGCGATGCACTTCGGAGTGGCGCTGACAGTACCGACGCCCCTGCGCATGTGCCGCTTGGGATCGGTGGAATCGCTGTCGTCATAGCCCACAGGCGCAACCCAGTCCTTGTTGCCAGACAGCATATGAGCGTCCGGGTCGATGAGCTGCACATCAGCGTTATACCTGTCGCCCGCTCCCGGCTGGTAATCGCTTTCAGCAGAGTAGAGGTACGCGGTCCCGTGCCCAAGACCCTTTACGAAGATGTGAAAGATCGAACCGGTATGTTCCATCGGGATGATGCGAGCAGGCTTGACGTCGGCAACGCCTTCGAACAAGAGCAAGCTCACCTTGGCCGCGCCCGAGTGCACGGCGAAGTTGATTCCGTCCGACGCAACTGTCGCACCGAGTGGCCCAGGGGAGCCAACCTCAGTGCTGAGCTCGCCTGTTAGTTTCGTACACATTTTGGTTGCAACCCTTCCACCCGGATGCGAAAGTCTCTCCAGTTCCCGGGTGGAAGCGGAGGCTTATGAAACGTCAGAGAGCGGGTAGGAAAGCACGGCTTAAAACCGGCTCGCCTCCCCGCCCCTGACACAGCAAGACTGATCGTCAAGTCGAAGAATCGAATCCGTGGTGACTCACAGTTACGTCGATGTAACCGTCAGCCATATCAGGCCGCCTGATCGACAGCAGGGCGATCAGGCGGCTGCGGGATCTCATTGAGGCCACCCTCTACCGGAAGGTCCGAGCTATCCGATTGCACACCGCCGCCTTGCGGGGCGACGGTGACAGGTGTCACGGCCGTGACATCAAGAACGCACATGCCTTTCTGCAGCTCGATCGCTGTGATGTTCGCGACAGCGTCGAGAACATCAGCACCGTCCATAGCTGCGGTAAGAGCTTCTGCGCTACTGCTGGACGCGACCGAGCTGACTATCATCGACCCTGAGCCGATAACTTCGGACTCTGACTCTTCATCTTCGTTAAGCTCATTCTGCTTGTGCAGAAGCTCGACTGTCTTGGCCATCTCCTCGTTGGCCACCGGGTTATCAGCGACGTGGGTCATACGCAGGATCGTGAGACCCTCGTAGTAGCTGCCTTGAGCTTCCTGGCTCAGAAGCAGATGCGACCGCATCCGCTCCCAGGTCTCTCGCTGAGGCAGGTTCCACCACACCGCATTCTCACCCTTGATGATGACCCCCTGGCGATGGGCTTCTTCACCGAACCACCGAACGAGCGAGCGGGCAATCGAGTTGGCCTTAAGCGCTGAACCCTCACCGTCCTTCATTTCGAGACAGGTGAAGTGCAGCACCAGACGGCTGTTCTTGTTGTCCTTGAACTCGGAGAAGAACTTCAGCAGCGGACGGTAGCCGTGACCGGCTGCATCGTTTGCCCATTCTTCGCTGTTGCTCGTGCGGATCAAGCCGGCTGCGAGCTCGGCAAGCCGCGAACCAATCTTGAGCTTGCCGCCTTCGACGTTCGGATCCCATTTGCCCAATCGCTCGCGAATGTACTTCGCGACCTTCTCAGCCAACTGTTCACCGTACTTGGCGGGGTTGCTCTCATTGATCTGCGCTTCCAGAATCAACTCGCTCACTTCCTCTTCGATCGTCTTGGCCGCCTCGACAGCATCGAATTCCCACTGCCCTGTGAGCCAATGGATGCCCGGGACCTTCACGCCGATGTCGATACCCTTCATCGGGGAATCGTCGGCAGCGAAGACCTCAAAAGCAGCATTGATCATCATCCGAGCATGGTTGAGCGCGCTGTCCGAGTACCAGTCGAAGAAGTCGCGACCGTACTGGAGCTTGAGTTGGTTAGACTCATTGAAGAACTGAGCCGGGTTGGACGGCGGCCGGATGGCCTGACCCCCGACCGTGTTGGTGCCCCACGCCTTGTCGATGCCGGCAAGGTCCTTGTACTTCTCCAGAGCCCAAGCCTGGAAGGCGGAGACGGCGTGCGCAGCGTAACACTGCAACGCACCGCGAGTGGGGTAGTCCGTGTTGACGTCGTGGCTGTTGTACGAGGGGAACCGCAACTCGCCGGATGGACCCAGGCTGACGTTGATCTCCGCAATGTGTTCGGCACGGTCCGCGAAGTGCTCGCGGAAGGCCTTCATCACCTTCACGTAAGATTCAAGAATCAGCTTGGTCACCCAGAACGAGACGTATTCCTTGCACTCGTTGCCCTGCTCCGATACGAATCGGGCATCGCGGATGTTGCCGAGCAGCTTCTCGAGCTTCACCCACACCCAGGCAGGAATCGGGACATAGACATCGTCGCCAACGTTGCCACCGCACTGGTGGAAGCTCAAGATTGGTATGAACTTGAGCCCCTTCTCGATAATGGCGTTGACGATCCAGTCGTAGTAAGTCCAATCGAAGTGACCTTCGACTGGTTCAATCAATCCCCACCAGAAGTCGATGGAGACCGCTTCAACGCCGAGCCGTTTCATCTCTTCGAGCTGTTTGATGAACTTGGCTCTAGCTTCGAGTGTGGCCGCGCTCGTAGGACTTTTTGGGTCTCCCACGAGCAGTGCAGCCATCACATTGATGGTCAAGCGACGAACTTTTCGCTTTTTCATGATGGTGCATCCTTCCTGTGCGCTGATAAACGCGCTGCTCATGGGAGTCGGCGCGTCGGCAGTCAACTGACTGTCGTCGAAAGTGAATGACCGAGGCTGGTGATACGACACATTCAGGAAGCTCTGCGAGCACCTGAAGACGGAGTGCACATAGTGTCCTCGTCGGATCACCCAGTCATGCACTGACAGACGCGTTGGTCGATACCGTACGCGCCACCAATGGTCCGAAACGTTCCTAGGATTCGGGGCTAGAGGAAAATTAGACGGCGAGAATCTGTCCCCGGAGGGTGCCAGAAAAATATCAAAAACAGTTGCCGCTGTTTAGCTTTTGAATCCCGCGTGGTCAAATACAAGAGAACATTGTGAAGTTATCTTATACACTCAGCCGTTTCCAAGTACAGAGCGCTATCAGATCTCATTCTGGCGACTGAAAAGCCTTGTAAACCAAGATAAAGTACTTGCGATCTGGCTTAATAGTCACTTTTGATATTCAGCTATTCCTCACTCAAATCGTAAAATTTAATGCCCCTTCAGCGATTTCGCAATTAGCGCAACCGGCAGTTCTTGGCGACGACAACATTTGACATCATGCGCTAAAAGCCGCATCGCAGGCTTAAGCCATTGAAAGGTAACTGGGCCTGCAGCGTGCAATTAGAAGCGACCGCAATCCGCATCCCGCTCTGGACGCTGTAAAATTCTCAACTGCCTCCCAGATCAGCAGGACTATGCACTGTGAAATTTCCAAGATCCAGCGGAATCTTATTCCACCCAAGCTCATTGCCAAGCAAGTACGGAATCGGTGACTTCGGCAAGGAAGCCTATCAGTTCATCGATTTTCTCGAAGAGTCCAGTCAACACATCTGGCAGATCTTGCCGCTTGGACCAACTGGATTCGGAGACTCTCCATACCAGTGTTTATCAGCTTTTGCCGGCAACGTCATGTTCGTCAGCCTGGACGATCTCGTCGAAGACAAGTATCTCGACGAGGACGACACGGCGACTGCTCCTGGCTTTACAGCAGATCGAATCGCTTATGGTGAAGTGATTGAGTTTAAAACCAAGATACTCAGCAAGGCATACGCCAACTTCAGAAAGACGACAGACACTGGACGCCAGGCTGCTTTTCTTTCCTTCTGTCAGAAAAACAGCTGGTGGCTCGATGACTATGCATTGTTCAGAGTGTTGAAGGGAAAACATGGCGGTAGCTCGTGGAACAATTGGGACGTGGATTTTGCGAAGCGAAAGCGGCAAGCGATCGCCAAAGCCGAGAGTGATTTCTCCGATGAGATCGACGAGCAGAAGTTCTATCAATACTTGTTCTTCAAGCAGTGGAATAAGTTGAAGCAATACTGCAACGAGAAAAAGATTGCCATCGTCGGCGACCTTCCGATCTTCGTCGCGTACGATTCCTCCGATGTCTGGCGCTATCCGGAATTCTTCAAGCTGGACGAGGATGGCACACCGATTGTGGTGTCAGGAGTACCGCCCGATTATTTCTCCGCGACTGGACAGCTCTGGGGTAATCCGCTCTATAACTGGGATCGACTTCGCCAGGACAAATTCGACTGGTGGATACGCAGAATGGAAGCATCACTCGAAACAGTAGATGTGATTCGCATCGACCACTTTCGCGGGTTTGCCGCGAGTTGGGAAGTGCCTTATGGCGAATCGACCGCACAAAAAGGTAAGTGGGTTCCGACCCCTGGCAACGAGTTCTTCTCCGCTTTGCAAAAGCATTTTGGAGATACGCTTCCTATCATCGTTGAAGATCTCGGTGTGATTACTCCTGATGTGGAAGAGTTACGAGACGGCTTCGAGTTTCCCGGTATGCGAATCTTGCAGATGGCATTCGGAAGCGATTCCTGCAACATCGATCTACCTCACAACTATATTCAGCACTCGGTTGTCTACACAGGCACGCACGACAACGACACCACGATTGGCTGGTTCAAGAGCAAGGCTGGGACGGGCTCTTCGCGAGACGCAGAACAGATCGAGTATGAGCGCGAACGTTGTTTGAGATACTTGAGATCGGATGGAACAACTATCAATTGGGACTTCATTAACAGCGCATTCTCTTCGGTGGCATGCATTGCAATCATACCAATGCAAGACGTGCTAGGACTCGGATCAACATCTCGAATGAACCTGCCGGCCTCGCAAGAAGGCAACTGGGCGTGGAGAATGCGCTCGGACGCTCTAACTTCCGACGTTTCGCAGAAGCTCAAGGATGTCACCACTTTGTATGGAAGAGATAATCCAATCCTCTCTTCTCAGCCTGTGGTCAGCGCCGCCACTGTTTAAATCCAAACGCTGACACCAGACTTTGTTGCGCATCTCGTGAAGCTCGCACGAGAGCTAAATCTTGTGCCGCCCATAAAACTCCGATTAGAACGAGCTTAACCCGGATCGTTTCGCGACAATTGTCAGGATAGCCGTTCCGCAAAACTGGTGCCAACTCAGTACAGGAAAACGAACGCAAAAGACTTAGCCATACTTCTTCTTTACGCAAAAAGTTCTTACATCTCGCACACAGTGCGCTTGCCGATGAACAGCTGAATTGCTCATCGTGTTCAAGACTTCTCACTTTGCCAAGAGCAGCTGAGGAACAAATGGCAGATGACACAATATCAAAAGCAGAAGAACGGGATAACTTCTTCGATTGCATTCTCAATGGACAGAAGGCGCAACAGACGCCTTGGAAGCGGGTGGTCGAGCGCGTTGGCTTCTCGATTCCGGAAGCGGTCGGGCAACTGTATGTCGCCAGATTCTTCCCTGCTTCCGCGCGGGCAAAGGCGATCGCCCTTGTCCAAAATGTAAAAGAGACTTTCGCGGAGGGTCTTGACGCGCTGGACTGGATGTCGACCGAGACGAAACGGGCAGCGCATGCAAAGCTCGACGCGTCCGTCGCCAAGATTGGCTATCCCGACAAATGGATAGACTACTCGTCTGTCCGCATTCACAAAGCCTCTTACGTCTGGAATGTCTTCAGGTCTAAAAAGTTCGACGTCCGCCGCCGGCTCAAGGAGATCGGACGCCCTCTCGATCGAATGCAATGGGGCATGCCGCCGCAACTGCCTAACGCTTACTACGGCACACTGCTCAACGAGATTGCCTTTCCAGCCGCCATACTGCAACCCCCGTTCTTCGACCCCGATGCTGACGATGCCTATAACTACGGCGGAATTGGCATGGTCGTCGGACACGAGATGACCCATGGCTTCGACGACAAGGGAAGTCTGTTCGACGCCAGAGGCAATCTGCTCGACTGGTGGACCGCGGCTGACCGGACCGAGTTCGAGAGAAGGATGGATCTCATCCGCGACCAGTACGGCAAGTTCGAAGTGGCGGACGGCGTCAAACTTATCGGCAAGCTTGTCGCAGGCGAGGCGGCTGCCGACCTGGGCGGCGCCAAACTCGCATACCTGGCCTTGCAGAAGGTTTTAAAAGTCACAGGCCGCAAAACGGACGACAACGGTTTCACTGATGAGCAGCGCTTCTTCATAGCAATTGCGCAGATCTGGGCGGCCAAAGCCCAGCCGGAATATGAGAAGCTCAACGCCGTAACCGATCCCCATCCCCCGGGGCGGTATCGAGTCAGCGGAACTCTCGCGCACATGCCGGAATTCACCCGGGCATTCGCATTGCCGGACAATTGCGCGATGATGCTCCCGCCGGAAAAACGCGCGCAGCTCTGGTAGCAATCGAAGCGTAGGCTTCGACGCAGTTTCGCCTACGCGTTGCTTGCTCAGCAGAGGAAGATAGTAGCACCGAGGATGGTGCCACTATCTTTTCATATTCAGCATACTACCCAGCACAGTATCACACAAACACACTCGGAACTTGAGATCGCTCCTGAGGTAAAGCCAACTCCACCTGATTGGTTGTCGGACGCATCGCTTTTACTACCTCGTTTAATATAAGCACCACCGACAGTGACAACCCAAGACCGGGGTTGATCACAAGCAACGCGCAAACCTTCACGTAAGGCTTGCACATTGCGAAAGCCACAACTTTTCGCACTCAATCAATCGTCAACTAGCCTCAGAGGTCCGGAGCACGCCGCTGACGCACAGCACCAAATCTACACCCAATCTTCGACGCCTCGGTTACGATCAGGCGTCGCCCGTCTTGGCGGCTTCGCCGGTCCCCGCGGCTTCGCCCGTCCTCGCTACCACCTCCGCTTTCCGACCGCCTCGCTTCGTCGGCACGTCGCGGTAGCTGGCCCGCGGCTTTTCGTAAGTACGGAACAGCATGTCGATGTAGGGGCAGGACACACTGTAGTTCTTGCGCGACGAGTGCCAGTGGTGTTCGATGTGGCACAACCTCCACCAGATGTACCAGCTGCTCGAGGTCACGGACTTCGGAAGGCGCTTGTCGTAGTGGAACAGGAAGTGGACCGCCTGGTAGATTACCATCAAGTGGAACACCATGCCGGCGTAGAAGATGAAGTAGTACTTCCACCCGATCAGCGCCGCCATCGGCATCAGGGCGACGAGCACGACTAACGCGTACTTGGTGTACTCCCAGAGCGGGTGCGCGCGCTTGGCGGTCTCCAGCGGCTCCATGAAGAAGTAATCGGTGTGGTGCTCCTTGTGGGTGCCGATGTTGTGACTGTGGTACAGCCGGTGCAGGAAGTACTCGAACAGGAGACCTCCGACCCACCCGGCGAGGACCGTGCTCACGGTGTAAGGGAAGAACCAGAGGAGCGCGGCCGTAGACACGGCGAACAGGCCGACGAAACACTTCAAAGCGATGGACATGACTCATCCCAATGGTTTGTATCGCGGTCTCAAGCTCCCCGCCTCTGGGAACCATCGACCTCGATTGTTGAGAAAATTGGCCAGTCATTCGTAAGCTCACCCTCTCTTGGGCGATCTTTATTTCAATTCGTTGAGACGTTGCAGTTTGAGGTGAGAGATTTTAGTGTGAGAGGGAAAACCAAATGACATTTGCATACTAGGCTTGGTTTAGTACCAGAGCTAGTATTGTTGCTAAAGCACTTAAATTGGCCGCAGGTCCCATAGATTCCTTCGGTACTTAGTCTTCTCGGTGCAGGTGGATAGAACGAAGCACCAGGAAGCCAAGTTTTCACGTTTGCACTGTTATTGGTGCTGATATCGTTCGAGCACATCGCAAATTTATTACAGATCCGGCTCAAAAGCGCTGATAGAACCGGTTCTCGCTTTCAACAGTTTTATCACTTTCTCGATGTCCCACAATATCGACAAAACTCCTTCCGCAAAACTACAGAAACGCACAGTCCATCGGCGCTAAACGACACACCAGTTTCGAGTCGACAGGATCACGTCAATCAACGACTGCAACCAATGCCGGACGGTCCATCCATGTATTTGTCATTCGATTTGCTGGACAGGTCGAACGAACTGCCTGAGCCCTTTCATCGACATTAGCAATCTTCCTGGTAAGCACCATCGGCAGTCGGTGCTCCGAAGACCAGCTCCAATTGCCATCCGTCACGCCAATCACTGAACCTGAACGGAAAACGGTAAAAGTTCAATACGTTTCGACGCGGCTTCGGTGAGGACAAGCGGAAGCATATGCGTTATAACATGTTCTGCAAAACGGTTCCAGATGGCGAGTTTCCACGTCCAGTAGTGACTAATGACTACTTGCGACCTACGACGTCATTTAGTTGCTCCTTCCGGACAGGAAAACGGGCAGGGACCGGCTCGAAGCGCGGTCCCTCCCGTCATTCCCTACGCCTGTCGCTTACGCGACGATGACATCTCGTCAGTCCAACTTCTTGGGCAGCCGCTCGCCCTTCAGGTACTTCGAGAATCGATCCTTGATCTTGTTGACCTTCTTCTTGAGAGCAGGAATCCGCGCTTCGGCTTCATCGGCCCCGGTAAAGATCCGATCGTTGGGTTCGAAGTAGTCATCGAGTTGGGCTTCCGCTCGCAAGAACTTGATGGAACTTTCGAGATGCTCGACTTTAGACGACAGGCCTGTCGTCAGCTTCTCCGCCTCGGCCAGGATATCTGCACGACGGACTTTCAGGTCTTCGCGAACCGAGTCGGTGTAGCCGTTGGTCGTATCGTGAATCCGGACGTTGAGAGCGTCCCGCCGCCGGACGATTTCGCGAAGCTGCTCGTACAGATTGTTCAGACGGTCGTCCATGACTTTGCTCTCGAGTTCCACCTGTCGGCCGAACTCGCGAGTCACGCTCGTATTGTAAGGCTCTTTGTCGCCGCAGCCGCTCGCCACCAGTGCGAGCAAGAAGACAGGAGCGAGTGCAATCCGGGATGCGAATTTCATCGGCTTTCCTTTCCGAAAGATTGGTGAGGTGTCAAGATTCCAGCGGAGAGGGCAACGGGACTCCCTTTAGGTAGTCCGCGAAGCGCTCATTGACTGTTGTTGCTTGGCGCTTCAAGAGCTCATGCCCTCGCGCAACCTTGTTGCTCAGTTCGAGAATTTCCTTGTCGGTACTCCTGGGGTCGATTTTGCGGCTCTTCAAGTCGGCCAACCCAACGTTGAGCAAATCCTCCAGCTTCCGGCAATCGTCTTGAATCTTGTCCTGCAGAGACAGCATCTGCTCCAGAGTCTTGGCTCTCAGAAGGACCAATTCCTTTCGGACCGGCGGTTCGAGCGCCTCGTTCTGCACTCGGGCATCTAATGAATCTCGCTTCTGACCCAGAGAATGAATTTCTGAGTAAGTTAGCGAGATATCCAAGCTTGTCCTGCAGATCTCACCAAGCCAATCTCGACAATGTTTTTCCGCACTCTTGTTCATGCACAACGCGTCGTTTCGCACGACTGTGATGATGAGCGGACGGCGATTGCAGAGAGCTGGCAGTCCCTTGGTCGCAATTTCAACAACTGCCACCGCGATAACAAAGCATGACCAGACGAGCGAAACGGACATCAAGGCAAAAAGCCAATCTCGTTTGAAACCCATGTTCAATCCAATTCAAGTTTTGGGGTTTTCGACTACCGTGGTCTGAGACGCGCGCATACCAGGTCAGCGAGACCTTGGTGTGCAACTGCTGGGACGAGGCTGGTATCTGTGTCTCTGGTATCCTTTGCTGAAAAACAATGAAGTGTGTTATTAAACTCATATCATGTGTTTATCCACAGAAGAAAGAGTGTTTTTTCGCAGTTGTAGCTTAGATATTTTGCGTGACTCCGAATTTATCGAACCAGGAGTTTTGCATGACAAAGCTCATCCAGATTGAGTTCTAGCGCATCGGTGCTTCGATAGAATTACACAAAATATCAATTTATGATATTCAGCTAAACCCCAAAAATTTCTTGCTCAACAAGGCAAGCCGACGGTCAGAGAGTTTGACTGTTTCGGATCGTCGAGGTTCGCTTTCGCTAACTCACGCTCACCTAAAACCCAAACCTAAGTCGATTAATGCTCCCCTGAACACCAGGTGAGTGAACGCCGTTTCTGACGACTCAGAAGCAACTCAAATTGGATAACTATGAAGCGAATCATTGTGCCAGTGTCATCACTTTTCGTATTCGGTCGCCGCCGAACGTCCCAAAAGTTTCCACTCTGAAAATGCTTTCTCGAACTCCTTCCACCTGCTGACACCGCTTCTCGAGCGGAACAGCTTAGAGCAGTAATCGGCGAGATGAATAATCACGCGACATATCAGATGCCAGTATTCTTTGTAATTAACTCTAGATTACGTCGCAAGAGTGTTGAACAGAGCGGCTCGAGCGGCGAGTATAGAACAATAGTTTCATTCCAGCTTTGTTCACGAGTCTACGAAAACCGCAACTTTTCCATCAAAAATCTGTTTTCGATGTTCACGACTTAACGAGCCGAATGAAGCGCCCGTGTGGCCTCAGTTGTTCCGCCATCGCCCCGCGTCTAAAGGGATCAACCTCTCGCACAACTAATTCAAAGGAGAAAGCCGTGGCTTTAGCATTTCTGGTGTCAGTGTTGAGTTTTATCTTTGGTATGGGAATCTGCTTCTCGATTTGCAAAATCACAGGGAAGATAGTCGTCAGCAGGTGGCGTTCGTCGATCGGCAGGATCGTGGGTTCCAGTGCCATCATGATGCTTGGCGGCGGGATTTCCACTTTACTTTGCGCCATAGTGTCCATGGGCGCCTTCGTTTTCTACCACGATCCGGTCGACATCGTCATTTGCTCGCTTGGCAGCGCGGTTCTGTCATCGGTCCCCGCATCATTATTCGCCTGGTGGTCGTTGACGATGCGCTAGAAAGCTCTCGTTACCCCTCCCTTTCCTGACAGCCGCACTACCGGATCGTAAGAAACTCTGTCTCCGTGCGGCAGTCGTTGTACCAACGAGACGTGCACCTGCGCAGGTCTTGCGGAAGGGTATCCTGCCTGCAACGCCCTTAGCCGGGGCGTTGCAGGCATTCTCTAAGCCGCTAACCGCTCAGACTCTTTTCATTGAAGCGGTTAACCGAACATGTCGATCTGAGGAAGTTCGCAAACAGCTGAAAGAGGCGTTGGACACGTCCGCCACCAACCAGTCTTTTATACACCACACAGCGTCTTTACGATCCCGCGTAGTATCTCAAGAAAAAAAAGCAGAAACACCCTCCGCCAGGACGTCTCTGCTGTTTTTTGTTGCCGTTGAATTTGAGTCCTTACAACGTTCGACCGATGTACCGAAAAGGTGGGAGGGTAGACCTCCCACCTTTCGGCTGCCGCGCGGCACCGCCTGCGACACCAAACTAGCGCGACTTCCTGACCGGCGTCGCCTTGTTCTCGTGCGCCTTCATGAACGTGTACATGCGCTCCCAGTTGTCCAGGAACTTCTTCGCTCGCGTGGGCGACTTGATGAACTCGAGCGTATTGGCCTGCTTGCTTGCCGAATTGGAGAAGTTCCAACTGCCGTTGTGCACCCACAAACCGTCGATGATGGTGTACTTGTGGTGCATAATCTGACCGTACGCCTCGGATTTACCAATCACCACCTCGATGCCGGCGGCACGAAGGTTTTCGATCTGTTCCTTTTGGTCCTTGTTGGCGCTTTGGGACTGGTCGAGCAGGACACGGACCGTGACACCGCGCCCCTTGAGTTCGATGAGCTTCGCTGTTATCTCATCGTGCGTCAAAGAGTATGCCGCGATGTTGACCGACTTTGTCGCCTTGTCCAGGAACTTGAGGTAGGTGGCGATGCCGTTGTCGTAAGGCGTGAAGATGGTCTCGATGTAATCCTGCGGGTCGACGCCATCGCGAGGCATGTGGTACCCGACATAGGCACCGCCACCAAATGCGATGGCAAGACCCGCCAGGATCAGGACCATGTTTCTGACTAGCTTCATGAAAGACCCTTCCAGTAGGAGCGGAGTTATGCCGCTCGCAGTGGTTTTGCGTCGCACGCAAACGAATCCGATACCGGGCCGCCGTCGTCACGACGACCGGCACCGGATTCGATTACAATTGACGCTTTGATCAATCGGCGATAGCTTACTCCTCAGCAGAGCCAGCCATCAGGCTCTCGATGTCGGCGACCGTCTTGGGCACGCTTGCCGTGATCACTTCGCAACCGTCTTCGGTGATCACCACATCGTCCTCGATACGGATGCCGATGCCGCGGAATTTCCGGGGCACGAGCTTGTCGTCGGCGGGTAGGTAGAGACCGGGCTCCACGGTCAGCACCATTCCTGGTGCCAATTCGATCGCCTTGCTCTTCTTCTTCTCCACGCCTGACACATCGTGCACGTCCAAGCCGAGCCAGTGGCTGGTACCGTGCATGTAGAATCGACCGAGGTGCGCGGTCTTGTCCAGGCGCTTCTTCTTGGTGGCGCGCTCGACGACCTCGGCGTGTGTCTTCGCGGACTCCATACCCTTCTTCAGGATACCGAGTTTCACGAGACCGCGACGCAGGACCGTCTCGGCCGCGGCGTGCACCTTGTTGAGCGTGGAGCCGGGCTTGGCTGCAGCAATCGCCGCCATCTGAGCCGCCAGCACAACTTCGTAGACCTGCTTCTGCGCCTTGGAGAACTTGCCGTTGACCGGATAGGTCCTCGTGATGTCGGCGGCATAGCCACGGTATTCGCAAGCGGCATCGACCAGAATGAGATCCCCGTCGAGAAGCTCATCCGAATTGGTCGTGTAGTGCAGAATGACCGCATTGTTGCCACCAGCGGCGATGGTGTTATACGCCACGTCAGGGGCGCCGTTGTCCGCGCACACCCCTTCGATCACACCCTTCACCTGGTACTCGTGCCACCCTGGACGAACGGCGCGCATCGCCGCGCTGTGCGCCCGTGCCGAGATCTCGGCCGCATGACGCATCAATTCGAGCTCGTCAGACTGCTTGACGTGCCGCAGCGGATGCAGGATGTCTTCCGGGTTGCTGAGCGGCTTCTGGTCTTTCAACCACTCTTTGCGGAAGAGATTGTCGATCGTTGGGTTGCGGCCCAACTTGTAGAACACCTGGTCGGCTTCGGAAAGAAGCTCGGCGAGGATGGAGGGAAACTCTTCGATGGTATGCGCCTCGGCGCAACCAAAGTTTCGTTTCGCACCTTTGACCCCAAACCGGCGACCGGTCCAGGTTTCCTTCGCAGCATCCTTGGGCAGTACGAACATGATGAAGCGCGTCTTGCCTTTGCGCTTGACGAAGAGAAGCACTGAATCCGGCTCGGGGAAACCGCTCAGATACAAAACGTCAGACGACTGCCGGTAGAAATACTCGGTGTCGTTGCTCCGGGTTTGCTCCGGATTACTCACGATGATCGCGACGCAGTTGTCGGGCAGGCGGGAGCAAAACTCCTTTCGCTTGTCTTTGAAGAAAGCACGAGACTGTGCTGGTGCCTGAGTCTTCAGATTACTGTTTTTCTTCACTTTACCACCTCACTTGCACTCGGTCAGGAGTGCAGCTCTTTCGAGCAGCAGGAAGAGACCTCGCTCTTCATTGGACAGCACTTAACAGCAGGACCGGACGAGGGGCTCCACGCCTCTCGTCCGGTCCGCCTCATCACTTCGAATCAGGATTTGAGCGAACCCGCCACCACCGTGATGGCGTGATCCAGATCGAAGTAACGTCGAATCGCCTCGTTGACTTCATCGACCGTGACGCTCTCGAAACAGGCCTTGAGCTGGTCGATACCGGCGACACCGAGCCCGTTGAACTCGTACTGGCTCAGGACACTGGCGACGGCGACCGGGCTGCGCAGAGAGACGACGAACGAGCCGTAAGCCCGCCCCTTCTCGTCCGCCAGCTCCTTGTCCGTGATGCCCTTCGACCGGTACTCGTCCACGACTTCGCGCACGAGTGCGAGCGCCTTGTCGACGTTGGCCGGATTGACCGTGAGAGTGATCTTCCACGGGGCACCACCGAAGGCCACGTTGTCGAAGGCGCACGTGATACCGTAGGTGAGACCATTCTTCTCGCGGACGACGAGACCGAGACGCGAGGAGAGCGTGTCACCGCCGAGCGCAGCGTTGGCGATCACAGCAGCGTAGTAATCCGCCGCGGTGCGACGCAACGCCACCGGCAAGCCGGTGACGATGTCGACCGAAGCCTTGCCGGCAATCGGCACGTCGACCCGCGTCAGCCCCTTCGGGATTGCGGTCTCGGCCACCTCGATCGGCTTGACGTCGCCACCCTGCCAACCGCGAATAGTGGCGGGCAGCATATCGACGACGTTGTCGGCATCGATGTCGCCGACAATGGCCAGAATCGTACCCTTCGGCACGTACTGATCGCGGTGGAACGCCACGAGGGTCTCTCGGGTGTAGCCGGCGAGTTCTTCCAGGAGAAGGTCGGTGCCCTTCTGGTGGTAGACCGACGACCTCTCGTAAAGCGCCTGCGAGAGACGAGCATCCGCGACTCGCTCGGTGTCGGAGCTGTTGCGCCGAATGTGGGACATGAACTCCTTGCGGGTCTGGTCCAACTCACCCTGATCGAAAAGCGGGAAGCGCAGGACCTTTCCGAGCAGGTCCATGTAGAGCGGAGCGTCGTCCTTGACGACGATGGCACGCAAGCCCACCGAGAAGGGTCCGGACGAGAAGCCCATCCCGGCGCTCATGACCTCGAGTTCCTCGGCCAGTTCCGTCTTGGTGACCCCCTCGGACCCCTTGGTCAGCATGTACGCCGTCAGCTCGGCGAGCAGCGCCTGGTCGGGACCAGCGAAGTAGTCGCCAGCCTTGATGGACCCAGCCAGAGAGACAGTGCCTGAGCCGGGTGTGGCGAGTGCCAGCACGGTCAGCCCGTTCGGCAGAACATGACGCTTGACGCGCGCGGCGAAGGTCTGGCTCCCATCCGCCTCGGCCGCCACCACTTGGGCGGCATCCGGAGCAGATGCTTGGGCGACAGTCTCGGGAACCGCGACGTACTTGCCGGTAGTGCAGTTGGTCGCGACCAGGTACTTGCCGACCGTCGCGGCGACATCGTCAGCAGTGACCGCGTCGAACCGGTCGTCGAAGCCAACCACCCACTTCCAATCGCCGGCAGCCTCGCCTTCGCACAGCGAAGAAGCCTGGTTCTTCACGTCGGAGTGCTGGAGCACTGTGGCCTTGCGATTGGAAGACTTGACGCGGGTCAGTTCGCGCTCGTCCGCCTTGCGATCGATCAGTCCCTTGATCTCCTTGTGGAGAGCCGCTTCCACGAGAGCCGGGTCGACATCCGGCGCACACGTGGCCACGAGGAAGAAGATGCCCGGGTCGCGCATCTGCTCGCACGAAGCCGAACACTCGACGGCGAGACCAGTCTCGACCAGAGCCTTGTACAGGCGGCTGGCGCGCTTCTTGTGACTGCCGAGCATGCTCGCGGCCACTGCCAGCGGGTAGATGTCCGCGTGAAGAGCCTCGGGCACGTGGAAGCCGAGCCACACCTGCGGCATGTCGTTGCCCACGCGGCGGATCACAAAGCTGCGCTCGCCCTCTTGACGGGGCTCCACCGTGTAGACCTGAGGGATCGGATGGGGCGACGCCGGGTACACCCCGAAGTGCTTCACCACGAGCCTCAGAGCATGCGCCGGGTCGAAGTCGCCGGTGATGATCACCGTGGCATTGTCCGGGTGGTAGAACGTGTCGTAGAACTGCTTCATCCGCTCCATCGGCACGCCTTCGACGTCCGAGCGCCAGCCGATCACCGGGTGATGGTACGGGTGCTCGCGGAACGCGACCGCCATCATCTCCTTGTACATCACATCGGACGGGTCGTTCTCGCCCCGTTCGAACTCGTTGCGAACGACCGACATCTCCGAGTTGCGGTCTTCCGTGGTCAGAACCAGGTTGCGCATCCGGTCGGCCTCGATGGCGAGTACCGTCTCGAGATGCTCGGCTGCGACCACTTCGAAGTAGTTGGTGCGATCGTACGAAGTGGTTGCGTTGTAGGCCGCCCCCAGAGGCTTGAGCAAGTCGTCGATGCCGTTGCCCTTCGCCGGGTTACGATCGGTCGTGCCCTTGAACATCATGTGTTCGAGGAAGTGTGTCGAGCCGGTGTAGCCGACACCTTCGTTGCGCGAGCCGACGCGGTAGACGACCATGGCGGTAACGACGGGCGCCATGTGGTTCTCCGAGAGGAGGACCTTCAGCCCGTTCGACTTGAGTCGGTACTCGACGACGCCACCGAGTGCGGTGACGCGTTCGACTCCGAGTTGCGTCAAAACTTGGTCGAGATCATTCATGAGAGTATCTCCATGTGCTGTTGAACAGCGTTTCTCAATTAGAGGGTGGGAGAAGAAGAGCCAGCCGGAAGGTTCGGCTGGCTCACGGTAAAGAACACGCGGTCACGGCTTCTTGCCGAGCACCGATTCCAGGTACTTGATCGCCTCCTGGAATTGGTTGTCGTCAGCCGTACCGTACTTTCCGAAGCCGACCTTCTCGACTTCGATGTGTGGCTTGATGCCGTTGCTTACCGTCTGGCCGGCATCACCGAGGAAGCTGCCGGACGGAGTGAACGTCTTGAGGTGAGTGATGCGCAACTTGTGCCCATTGCCCACAGGCAGGTACGTCTGACCGATGCCCTTGCCGTACGTGGTGGTACCGATCGCGACGGCAACCCCATTGTCGATCAGAGCCGCAGAGAACATCTCCGCAGCGCTCGCCGAGTTGCGGTTGACGAGAAGCACTACCGGTCTGCCCTCACGCATGCACGGAGGTCGGTAGAACAGCGGAATGGGCACGTTGGAAAACGGTCCGTAGCTGTTCTTCAGCAAGATCTGCGTCTTGGTGACGCTGACCTGGGTGGTCAGGTAGCCGCCTTCAGGTACGCGGCTCACGGTCGTCGTGATGACACCTTCGTCGATGAACAACGAGGCTGTCCTCACCGCTTCGTGTATGAAACCACCGGGATTGTCACGCAAATCGATGACCAGAGCGTCGCAGTGCGAGAGCTTGGCGAGACCTTTGCGCACCTGCTCGTGGGTCGACCACTGACCGAACGAATCCAGTCGCAGGTAACCAATTCGGCTCGGAATCGGGGGAGCCGCCGGATTGGTCGGCTGCACGGTCGGGACAACTGGGCTGTCATTGGTGGAGACGATCGAGGTCGGCACCTTTCCGCGCGTTACGGAGACAGACATGGTCTGTCCAGCGCGCTTCAGGGTCAGTAAGACGGGCTTGCCTTCCTCGCCTCTCAGCGTCTTGCTGATCTTCTCCGTGTTCCAACCGGTGGCATCGACGCCATCGACCTCCATGATCTCATCGCCCTTGAGGACGCCTGCTCTGGCAGCTGGTCCGTCATCAACAACCCGACCAATGCTCAGCCGAGATCCTTTTGCTTCAGCGATCTCGACGCCGATGCCGACATAGTGGCCATCAGCTCGTTCCTTGTCGCGTTCCACGACGGTGACGGTGAGCAGTCCGGTGTACGACTCATTGAGATGAGCGATGAGCTCGTGCGAGTAGCGCAGAGCATCTTCTTCGGTCTCGATCAGGTGGTCGAACTTGTGCTCCCATTCGTTCCAGTCCTTGAGCTTGGTCTGGTCGTAGATGTTATCGCGGGCCACTCTCCATGTGTTGTGATAGAGCTGGAGCGGCTTAACTGGGGGGTCATAGACGAAGTAGTGGATGTAGCTCATAGCAATACAGGCGGCGCCCAGAAGCGCCGTCAGCAGTACGAGCCCGACTCCAGTCAAACTCCGGTACAAAAGCCCCCGTTCCTCCCCCGGCGGAGCGAGGGGAAGAAGTCGGTTCATGTGAGCTCCTTGTAGTTGTCGAGCCGGTACGCTAACCGGCTCGGCGGGTTGGCGCGTGCAGAGCACAAGTCGGGGGCGCCGCTCAGAAGCAGCCGCTCACCACCGTCCGTGCCGCAAGCACTCAGGGTTGTTTGCTCTCTTTGAGCAACTTCAAAGCAAATTCGAGCTGGTTGTCCGTTGCCGTGTTCGGCTTGAACCCAGCTCCAGGTGCCACGACGTGGTCAGGGGCGATACCGTGATGAGCGGCACTGCCATCGCCAAGCCACGTTCCATTGGGCGTGAAGTAACGCAACGTCGTGATGCGCAGGATGGTGCCATTCGGCATAGGCAGGAGCATCTGCCCGATGCCCTTACCGAACGTCTTCTCACCGACTACGACCGCTCTCTTGTTGTCCTGGAGAGCGCCGGTGAACATCTCCGAAGCGGAGGCCGAGTGGCCGTTGACCAGGATGACCACCGACTTGCCCTGCGTCAGGTAAGGCTCGCGCGCCTTTCGGTCCGAGGTCACCGAGTTGGTCGACTCGTCCTTCTCTTCGACAGTCATGCCGTCTTTGTCGAGCCGGTAGGTGGTCGTGCTGTGACCGCCGAACGGAACGCGGTTGCGGATGGACACGACATCACCCGACTCGAGGAACATCGAGACCAGGTCAATGCAGATGTCCACGCGGCCGCCGGGATTGCCCCGCAGGTCCAGGACCAGACTCTTGGTGTCCTGAAGCTGCTTGAGAGCGTCCCTCATCTCGGTGACAGTGTCGTTCTGTTCGAAGCTGTCCAAGCGGATGTAGCCGATGTCGCCGTGACGCTCGCTCGTGACCGCAGGGATCTTCACGATACCGCGGGTGATATCAAGCGCACGCTCCCCGGCACCGTCCCTCAGCACGACGACCTTCACCTGCGTGCCGGACTTGCCCTTGAGCTCCTTGACGATCTCCGTCAAGTTCTTGCCCTTCAGGTCGACGCCATTGGCGCTCTTGATCGCATCGCCTGACCTCATTCCGGCGCTGGCGGCCGGGCCTCCATCGAAGACCTTATCGACGACCGGATAGCCGTCCGCGTTGGCCGCGGGAAGAACTTCCCCATTGACGATAACGGGCTTGCCGTCTGCGTCGGTCTTGTAAGCGAGGCTGATGCCGATGCCTGCGAACGTGCCCGTCGCGCTCTGCTTCATCTGCGTGACTTCGTCACGAGTGTGCATGCGAGTGAACGGGTCGTTGATGCCCTTCAGCATCTCGTTGGCGAACTTGACGGCATCGTCATCGGTCTGGATTTCGCTATCGAACTTGTGCTTCCACTGGTCCCAGTCCTTGAGTTCGGCCGGGTCGTAGATGAAGATCGGAACCGCCTGCCAGGCACGGTGATAGACCTTCTTCGGCGTAGCGAACATGAATTCGCCAGCCAGGTAGGCTCCGAATGCCAGCACGAAGAGCGCGATGCTGGCTGCACCGAGCCCCATGAAATGGAGGCTGCGTGCCAGAAAACTCCTGCGCTCGTTGTGCGCGGGTGCGAGGAACATCATGGGTGTACTCCTGAACAACGCTCAGCGCTGCTGATGCCGCCCTCTTCAGAGGCTCGGCGCGCGTCGATCGGTAAGGGTGTCAACTCTTATGAGGAGAGCCAGAAGCCAACGAGGCTTCCGGGCAGAAGCGGAGCAGACAGGACATGTGCCTGCCTGCAGGGGTTTGCTAATACCGTGCTGAGCCGAGCAGTGCTACTGCATGCGATACCACTGCACTGGACTCGGTGGAGAAACTTTTCGGGCGACTAGAGTTGTTTCTATAACGGGAAGGACAAACTGGAGTAATGAGAACTTATGTGGTCCATATAAAAAACGGCAAATTAACTGCTTTAAGGAAACCTAGCCATTTGGTGGGCCAGATGATCTTTTGAAAATAAGAGTGCAAGTGTAAGTGTACTGATAGCTCCGCTAATTAGAGCTCTTCCATTCAGGTTGGGGCAGAGAGCCACATTTTCAGACCCCACTCTTGACATCTCGACTGGATTTTCGCATTAGCGCAGGTTCGATAATCGCTACCGGCGCCACCGTTTGGATTTTTCTAATCTGCGCATAGCCACAGTCCATGCTGCTCCCAGGACTGGGGTCGACATCGACGACCTCAAACAAGAAGACAGCGAACTGCTTGGTTCGCTCAGGATGAGCCTCTTAGCGAGACGAGGCGACGTTCCAACTCTTGTCTTTGAGTATGTATTCTCGTGCTTCACCGACGACATAAATAGAGCCGGTGATACAAATAAGCTCACCTTCCTTAGCCACTCTTTTGGCTTCATCGATGGCATCGGGCACACTGTTGGAAATATGAACATCAGTTTCGCTGGCACCGAATGTGGTGACCACTTCGGCGATATCCTCAGGTTTCATCGAACGGGGATTCTGAGACCGAGTGGCTATGCAAAGTTTGCTCATCCCTTCCAGTTGCTTCCAGATGGCGCTGATGTTCTTGTCAGTGTTCAATCCCAAGACGAAAATGCATGATTCGACTTCGAAAAAGGTCTTGAGGCCCTCCGCCAGCGCTTGAGCCGACTCGTGATTATGAGCGGCATCAACAACCACTATACGCTCACCTGTCTTACGACCGTTGGTAACACCGCATAGGACTTGCAGCCGTCCAGGAACCACGGTCTTTTCCAGACCTTTTCTGATATGTTCTTCAGTGATTGCCACGCCCTCAGCCTTGAGTGCCAGCGCTGCTGCTGCTGCTGTCGCGGAGTTGTAGACCTGATGGTTGCCGAGCATCGGTGTAAACAGCTCGAGATTACCGTGCTGTTTTGACTCCAAAAGAAATGTCTGACCAGAGAGATCTTGCTTCTCGATGCGAATCTTGTATTCTCGCGCGACATCTACGAGTTGCGCTTGCACTTCGCCGCAGCGCCTCCCGATGGCCGTTCGCGCGCCCTGATCCTTCTGTGGAGCGAGGACCGCTATACTCTTCGGTGTGATAATGCCGCCCTTGTTAGCCGCTATCTCGGTAGGCGTCGAGCCCAATACCTCTACGTGCTCCAGACTGATAGGCGTAATCACCGCCAGATCTTTGGTCGCAAATACGTTGGTGACGTCATATCTTCCGCCCAGACCGACTTCCACAACCTGCCAGTCGACCTGTGGAGAAGAATTCTTGACCAGATGGAAGAACAGCGCGGTCAATAGCCCAAACGTCGACATATTGACATTACCGGACAGGCGTTCTGCCTCGATAGCTTTTTTGAGCTCCGCGACGCCTTTGGCAAAACGCTCAGGATCCACCGGTTTGGTACCAAATGCGATGCGCTCGGCGTAATCATGCAAATGCGGACTGGTGTAGAGCGCCGTCGAAAAGCCGGCCTCATCCAATATCCGAGAAATCATCGTGCTGGTGCTGCCCTTGCCTTTGGAGCCGGCGACGTGCACCGTGTGCCGTCCCAGCTGCGGATTCCCCATACGCTCCAACAATGCCCGCATCGAAGGCAGTCCCATGGTAGGTCCCCGCGCTCCATAAGTGGCTCTTTCCATGTCAGGAAATGATTGGATATACGCTATGGCTTCCGGATAATTCATAAGTTTTATTGCCAAACACTTTGCATCCAATTCATCTTCTTGAAAACGAAGTGCTTATTTTCCTAGCTTGATAGTGCTCTTCTTCACGTGGCACTAATTAGTGAGGTTACTCTCCGACAACTAAACCCCATTTCGTAGAGTATTTCAAGCCTTTTCAAGCCTTACAGGTTGCTTTCGCAATTTACCGAGCTACCGGTAGGTCCACAAGCGAATGCCAGCCTGTAGTCGGCTCATGACGTCGCCGGAGCCAAGTGAGTATGTGCAGGTCTTAACGGACTGCGATAACAGCTCTCAGCGCTCATTTACCGCATCCGTTCCGCTATTTGGAGCATCAACATGCTAAAACGTCTACCTGGCGCGTTCAGAGCCTTCTGGCGCGCACTCAACAACGAGTCTCCCGAGGGCGTCCCGGCTCCGAGGAGACTAACCGCCTCGAGACTCGACGGACTGGGCGTGTCCAAGATCCGGTCAACCAGCACGAAGGGTCCGAGCAATGCCATCGATCTGGCATCCGGCGTGCCCCAGTTCCCGACGCCATCCGCGCTAATGGCGAACGCTGTCGAGGCAATCAACGCCGGCTTCAACCAGTACGCTCCGACCAACGGCGACGACGAGCTGCGCAAACTGATCGCCGACAGCGTCTCGAAAAGGACCGGGCGAGAAGTATCGATCGACGAAGTCACCATCACGTCCGGCACCTCGTCGGCTCTGGCCGGGTGTTTGCTGGCATTCGTCGATATCGGTCCGGAGGTGATCGTCCTCGAGCCGTACTTCGAGAGCTACAGCCAGATGATCCGCTTCGCTGGTGGAGTGCCGCGGCCCGTCCGTCTCAACGAGTCCGACTGGACGCTCGACCTGGACGCATTGCGCGCTGCCTTCAACTCCAAGACCCGGGCCGTCATCGTCAACTCACCCAACAATCCCACGGGACGGGTGTTCAGCCGGGAGGAGCTGGAGGCAATCGCAGCGCTGTGCGAAGAGCACGATTGCCTGCTCATCAGCGACGAGATCTACTCGCAGATCACGTTCGATCGACAGTTCGTCTCGGTATACGAGCTGACGACCAACCGGTCTCGCAATATCGTCATCGACGGAATGTCGAAGGCGTTCTGCGTTACGGGCTGGCGGTTGGGCTACGTCGTGGCCCCTTCGGCGTTGTCGGCCGCCTACCGGGTCACCCACTCGGTCCTGGGCCTCTCCGCTCCGACACCGCTGCAGGTCGGCGCTCGAATCGCCTTCACGCTGACGCTCAACGAAGACCTGCGGGCCATCCTGGCACACTGCAGGAAGGCGCGCGACCTGCTCTGTCACGGGCTGCGCAACGCTGGTCTCGAGCCGGTCGTGCCGGAAGGCGCGACCTACGTCTTCGCGGACGTCTCACCCCGCCTCAAAGCGACCTCGATGGAGCTGGCCCGCAGCGTCTTCGCGACGAAGACCGGCATCCTCACGGTTGCCGGCTCGTGCTTCTACGAGAAGGAGCGCTCGGATCGGCTCTGGTTACGCTTCTGCTTCGCACGCGACCTCGCCGCAATCCAGGCGGCGGTAGAACAGCTTCGACTGCTCGCCGACTGACGAAGTCGAATCGCCCGGCGGGCGAACTCTCGGAGCGCTAGCGCGTTCCGGTTGTTCGTCCGCCGACGTGACGAAGTGGCACTGGAGGTAATATCGAGGCGTCGAAACACGCCTCGGTGTTATCTTTAGCCGACAAGTTATCTACTACATCATTTCGTTTTTCCGAATAAAAAATCCAGAACTCGAAAGGGCCGTAGCGGCCCGTCCGGGTTCTGGCGAGTGCCTGACTTCTGCTCCTACAGGCTCAGCATTCAACTGCGAATCGGCACAGTTCGCAACCGAATTGAAGGTGGTCCAGGACTCAGCGGTCGACCACCCCGACCATGCCCCAGAAGGCGAAGATGCCGCCGAAGAAGAGCGCGAGAGCCGCCAGGAAGCCCGTTCCGAAGAAGGCGAACAGCAGCCCGACGAACCAGGCGAGCAGGCACAACAGCGCGGCATCCTCGTTGTTGCCGTAGGCGCACAGGCAACCGACGATGCCGCCGCCGATGCAGAGCAGAACGCTCAAATTGTCGGCACCGGCGCTGTAAGCCCCCCAGGTGAGCAGGGCCGCGAAAGCCACGAGCACGGCGGTGATAGTACGATCGAGTGTCATTACAGGTCCTTTCAGGGCCGAAAAGCCGCACGAGAAGCAGGACGCCGGTGTCGCCTCTGCGACACAGAAACGCGGACGTCGAATTCCCATACCATCAACGAAGACGCCGGAGTGACTGATGGAGGTCAGATCAAGACGCTCAGCAAGGTTCGCTGCCAGATGGCTATGCAATTGCTTGAGCGTTTAGCGGAAGGCTTCTTCGTCGAATGGATGTGCGGTAGATACAGACAACCCGACTATAGCTGAAGGCGAGACACTATTGAAATTCCTCGATCCTAATTTGGCTCTTATAATTGCGATCCGGAGTCGCTAGTCCTGACTCGTTGAGCGCGATAATGCCTTGCAGCTGTGCATTCACGTGATTCAGGTGCAACCACATTGGATATTGTCGACCTGTCAAATTTTTCAACACCGCACCACATGTGGTATCACATCATTGATGATATGGCGAGCATATCAAATACAGATTCGCTCCCTAGTGGAGCTACGCTATGCAGAATGGCATCCGACGAGCCTTTCTTAAGCTCTCGTTAACGATCGTCGTGAGCGCCAGCTGTTTTGAAGAAACGCGCGTGAACTCAACTATTCCCCTAGGCAAATTACTTAACTTTCCATTGAAGAGCTTTTGATCACACAACTAGTGTGATCGTGATTTTTTCACTATCTCGTGAGTCTTTTACCCCTCCAACCCAACCCTCCGTCTTAACTGCTTCTGGCTACAGGTCTGCTTGCGCTCTTGCAAGCAGGCTGAGCTTTGTTTTCTTCCGAAAACTCTGGAGATCGAAAACATGAGCTTGAACAGCATTCTCAACCTGCCCGGTCGACTCCTGACCGAGGCCACGTTTCCCTTCATCCAGCACGGTCTGTGGCGGTACCAGCCCCCGTTCTACTGCGGACTGTTCGGCGGACCCGGCTCCGGCAAAGGCGGTCTCGCCAAGGTGCTCGGACCGCGCCTCAAGGATGTCCTCGGTTACGCAATTCCCCACTGCTCGACCGGCGATTGCTTCCGCGCGGAAATCAACTCCGGCAGCGCTCTCGGTCGGAAAGTCGCTCCCATCCTGGAGAAGGGCGACCTGGTCGAAGACGAGATCACGATAAGCGTGATGCGACAGCAACTCAAGCGCTGGCGTCATCGCCGCGGTGTCGTCATCGACGGGATGCCGCGTACTTATGAGCAAGCCGACTTGCTGGACGGCGTGATGGATGACTGGGAAGTGGATATGGACTTCCTGTTCTACCTGGACGGCCCGCCCGCGGACCTTCGTGTGCGGCTGATCGGTCGTCGTGTCTGCTCCAACGAAAAGTGCGGCGCGATCTACCACGTCGACTTCGACCCGCCCAAGGTCAAGGACAAGTGCAATCTCTGCAAGAGTCCGCTCTTCCAACGAAAAGACGACAAGCCCGAGGTGATCGACCCGCGCATCGAGAAGTTCATCGCCACCAAGGACACCATCCTCGATTACTACAAGCAGAGCGGCCGGCTGTTCGTCATCCCGACCAACAACACGCAGCCAAAGGGCAAGGTGGTCGAGACGGCGCTCGAGATCATCCGCAGCCGATGGGTGAAAGCCTGATCACCACAAGCGCAAGTGGTCGTAGGTGACCCGACAAACCTGCGACTTCGAACAAATCAGGTCAGACCGTCGCCTGCGACACGAGGATGTACAGGGCCGCGAAACCTTTCGCCGCCCTGCACATCCAAGTCGACTCGAGAGACCGGACCGCCCACCAGGATCGGTTCTCTCGTTTTCACTCGACTTCTACTACTCTCTATCGTTTTAAATGTCGGCTTGTAAATGGTAATGGTCACTGATGGACGTGGCGACTCGCCCTCTGGAGCCGTTTTGCAGAACATGTTGTGCCGCATGTTCTGCTCTTTTCCTCTCCGACGGCAGCCTCAAAACGTCCGCCAGTAGACGTTTACAAGCCTCAGGCATTGCAAGAACCGCAGTAACAAAAGTCAAACCACAGATTTGACCATCCGAAAGTTCTTGTTTTACCGGGCTGAGGTTAGGCAACGTGTGCGGTCGACCAATTCCCGAGAGCTGACTGGCTCGGCCGCCACAAATCATCTACTTTCAGATAGAATGGCTTTGTCGCTTGTTGTTGGATTTTCATGCCCGAGCATCAAATCGTTATCAATCTCAAACGTGAGCAGTTCGAAGAGGTACAACGACTGTCTCGCCTGGCCGGATCAAAATCGGTCAGCGCCTTTATCAAAGATCGTGTCCTGGCGCTCCTGGGCGTAGAAGGCGAGACTCTGGAGCGCACGCAACTGCACGAACCCACGGCCGAGCAAATCCAAGACATCAGCCACGAACTATCGCGCCTGCACCGAGAACTGCAGGCCTTCATAGCAGAATCGTTGAATTCGAGCACCACCGGCGAAGCCGAAGACGACTCTCCCTTCTTCCACGGAGATCTTACGGAACAAGCCTATGAAGCTTACCTGAGCCTGCAGCACGCGATCAACGAAGAGCTTTACGGTAACACTACCGGTGGTGCCTACCAGACCGAAGAAGCAGCAGACAACATATCAATCTACAGCCAGATCTCCGCCATGACCAACAGCCAGACCATGGACTCGGACAATGGCGGTCAAGCTGGAATCTATAGCGATACGCCGGCTGAGAGCATCTTCATGCCGCAACAAAGTGCTTTCTCAGCAAAGCCAAACGACGACCTCGAAGATCTCGCAGAACGGGCATTCGCCATATCTCCGCGCCTAGGAACAGCCCCACACGGACCGACGCAATCCCATGGTCTCCGAAAACCGCAAACAGACGACCCTCTTCAAGACCTCATCGACGACTCTATAATAGAGCAAGCTGAGAAACAGCGAATCGCCCAGACTGGCGGGAGCGCTCCCCCAGCCGATCCTTATCAAAGCGGTATTGTCTATGCCTTTGACGAGCCGTCCGTGGCGTTGCCCTCCGAACCACTCACGACAGTCGAAGAGCAGCCCACCGGCTCTGAATTCAACTCCTACGAGATTCCGCCCGATGAGCTGATCGCTCCATCGACGGATCCAGAGGAGGGCAAATTAAACGAGACGCCGCCAGCCCCCGCTGTGGTTCTCGAGCAAGAGCAGGGCTCTACCGACGATAGCAGTCCGGAAGAAGAAGTCGAAGAGTCTTCTTACACGGTCTACTCGCCGCCTGCTGATGAGACAGCGAACACACCCTCCTATCAGCAGACTTCAATCAATACAACTGCCGACGATGAGAACGCCACCCTCCCGGCCACCAGCACTCTGCCTCCGGATCCATATTTCATCGCCGGACCTCCGCCAAAGCGGAAACGTCCAGTCGATTCGGAGGACGATTCAGGGACAGACGAGAGAATAAGTGGTGGTCCTCCCCCTAAGCGGCGGAAAAAATGAGAATAACAGAGTTGACGCCGAGTCAATCTCTTCATACCATCGATGAGCGATCGATTTGATTCGATCCTCGGCGTTGAAATTGAGCTCTAGGGCCGTTTTTATCAATAGTTGATTTAATCCAGCAGGACGCATCGCGTTCTGAGGGCGCTTCCGATTGGGACGCCATGCTTCAAACAGGGGTGATTCGTGGTATGAAAGTACTAGGCGTCAATTCAGAGTCAATACCAAAAAGGCATGACATGAGACCCAATCCGCACCACTCTGACACCAACGACGGAACTGCCGACGATCTGCAGCCCGACGATAATCTCATTTTGACCGAAGGGATCGCCTCGGAAAGACCTATGCCTGAGCGCAAGACTGCTCAGGATGCGCGCGCAAAAGCGAGGACGGAAGAGGTCATTCCCAACCGCGAACGCGACAAATTCGTACCAGAAGAGATTGACTGGTCCGTGTCCGGCATCATCAATCATCCGTCCGGCATGGATTTCGCCCTCGCGCAGAACCTCGCCATCATGGAACAACAAACCCGCGATCTCATTGCAAATGGTTCGGTCGAAGACCTCCTGGCAGCTCTGGAGGAGAATACTCGACAGATGGAGATGCTCAAGGTGCGCATGGACACTGGCATTGAATGGCTAGTGAGCAACGTGTCGGTCGAAGCCTAGAATCGTTTTCCACAGACAGTACCGAAGTCGAACAGCTATTGTCCGGACAGCGTTTTACAGTGCGTTGCTGATTGGACCACCATGAGCAATCCGAGATGCAAGAAAGCATCGGCATTTCGCCAATCTAATATTTCCTTTCTGGTGTGAAACAGCAGAGATGCAGCTGACACAAGATGATCAGCAACGGGAACAGCCGAAAAGGTTGCGATGTCAATGATTAGCCACGCTTCTCAATTTGACTCAATTCTTCCGAATTTTGATGAGCCTCACTAATAACTGATGTCAATGGCATGCCGCTGGTGGTTTGCGTGTTTAAATGTACCCGACGTTCTTTTGCGATCCTGCCGGCGGCAGAATTCGCAACCTGCGCATCGGTTCGTCACCTATGCTGCG
>CAYQKX010000071.1:0-40238 GCA_964418155.1 uncultured Candidatus Obscuribacterales bacterium
AATAGCGCTTGCCGCCACTCCAGCCCTTGCGCAGATGGAGCCCGATGGTCCGGGTATGGAAGATGTCGATGTCGTCATCAATCTACCTGACATGGGGCCGCCTGGAGGAGACATGTCACTGCCCCCACCAGGGATGGACGGTCCGGAGATGGCCTTCTCGATGCCATTTCCCCCACCTGATGCTTTCGCAATGCGCAGAGGAGGTCCCCCCGGAGGACCCGGGCATGGCGGTCCTGGTCGTGGAGGTGGCTGCCCGCTATCGATGCTTGATGGCGAGAATGCGGTCACTGATGATCAATACGAAAAATTGTATGACTTGAAAAACCGGACCATGGACCAAGTAGGTCCAAAGATGCTCGAGCTTTGCACGGCCAGCCGCCACCTGAAAGATGTGCTTACGCAAGAGACTATCGACGAAAAGAGTGCGAAAAAATTGCAAGGTCAGATCACCGCACTCAAAGCAGATTTAGAAGGCATTAAGCTCAACAGCAAAATGGAGATGATGCAGGTGCTCACCGGAGCACAGCGGAAAGAGCTGCGAAAAGCGATGATCAAGGGTCCAGGCGGTCGAGGCTCCTTGGGCGGTGGACCACGAGGCATGATGATGAAACGCTTCGGAAAAGGAGAACACTAGTCTCTCGACGAAAAGGCTCTGACTGTGTTCAGAGCCTTTTCTGCCATAAAGACACAACAGTTGGTTTACAACCCTCCATAAGCGGCAGGGACTTGCTTTCCTGTGGGTATGACTGGAGAGAGCGGATCCGTTTTTAGCTTTAGCCGGAGTGTTTATCATGCCACTATCTTCAAGTTGGAAGCGTCACAGGCTGGGCAGGCAGAGGAAGAGGAGCTGGTCGTCCCTTTACCTGGCGACCGTTATTGCCCTTTGTCAGACTTTACTATCCACTAACTCATCTGCACTCGGTCAAACGCCGGCCGCTCCGACAGCTGACGCCCCAACCGCGCTCTCTCAGGCACAGCTCACCGTGCTGCTGAAAGAATCAGGTGTATCCGCTAGTAACCCACGTGTGGTCGGCACCGGTCCTAGTGTCACTGTTCTTGCAGATGAGCCCGCAAAACCTTCCGATCGCAATCTGAAAATCGAGGCCATTTTTCTCGCCAAGACGCTTATCGAGGGCGCTGCCGGCCAGATAGATAAGGTGCAAGTGATCTTCTCGAACAAGGGTGAAGAGGGTCGATTCATCTCGATCACGAGAAAAGAAATACAGGAGTATGGGCAAGGCAAGATCACTGCGGAGGCGTTCCTCGGCTCTATGCACTTTGCATATGTCGAGCCGGACGACCTGCCTCAGATTGAGGACGGACCGCTCAAGGAAAGGCGATTGCTGATTTTGGAAAGGATTGAAAAGCTTCGCAAAGCAGGCACCGGTGTCAAACCGTTCGAAACAATCTTTCAGGGCATAGAAACCAGCGTCAAATCCGGAGAGTCTTCAGATTTGGCCAAACGACTAGACGATCTCGAGTTCCGCCTCGGTCAGCAGGAAGAGCAAATGGCTCTAGCAAAGAAGGCCGCCAGAGGGCAGGGTTTGACCATAGTGAAGAACAAATCGTGGAGTTCATCGGCCAACTCTCTACAAGGTCACCAGGGTCTGGGACTGCGCACGGCTAACGGTAATGGCGGCAACTTCAAGGGACTAGAAGGCGAGTTCGCCGCACACGCCACGCAGGAGATAAGCAAAATGTCTGAGCACAATCCTTCGGACGCTAATAGACTGCGAGAGCTGAAGCGCCAGATTGATGAAAAGCTTGCGGCGAATCGAGGCAGCGAGGCAGTTGCACTGATTGAGCAGTTTAAACAAATTGCCTTTAGCGGCAAAGCCGTGAACAAAGAGCAGTTTAACGGTATGAATAACGGTCAGTTCATCAAAATCCATAACGGACCATGGAATCAGCAGGGTCCATTGTGGAAGGCTCTCGATAAAAAGCGAATGGGCTACTAACTCGTCGAAATACTCTTGCTGTTTTTCCTCGAAACCCCCGATGCTTACTCCCGTCGATTCGGAGGAATAATAAAGGAAGCTGCTTTCACTTCACTTTATTGACGGAATTCCAAGACTTCACTAGTGGTGACTGATTTAGACCAAAAGCTCGATCCTGAGTCCGGTTCGTTGAACAAAGCGGACCCCATTAAAACACGGGATCCTCTGGTCGGTACCACGCTAGACAACCGTTTTTACATCGAGCGTGTGCTTGGCACTGGTGGCATGAGCGTGGTCTATAAAGCCAAGCAACTGCGAGTAAATCGCTATGTCGCAATCAAGACGATTCGAATCGAGGTTGATACCAAGTCTTCCATTCGCGAGCGCTTTCAACGCGAAATCAATAGCCTATGCGCCTTGAGCCACCCTAACATCGTTACTGTTTACGACTGTATCTTCGGGTGGGACGATCAACCGTACATCGTGATGGACTATCTCAAAGGGCTGAGTCTGGAAGAGCTGATCAAAAAACAGGGACCGCTCGATCTCGACAAGTTCGCAGGCATATCGCTCCAAGTATTGAGCGCGCTGGAGCACGCCCACAAAAAGGGTATCATCCACCGCGATCTGAAACCCGGCAACATTGTCTTGCTAGATGACGAAACCGATATCGTCAAAGTAGTCGATTTCGGCTTGGCCAAACTTGGTCAAGAAAATCGTCGACTGACTAAGTCGGGAGAACTCTGGGGCAGCCCACCTTATATGAGTCCAGAACAAGCGCAAGGGGAACCGTCGGACTACCGCTCCGACATTTATTCTCTCGGTGCTGTTATGTATGAGATGCTGACTGGCAAAGATCCATTCTTTGATGTTCCTACAGTGTACGAGCTGATCCAGGCACATGTGCTTCGTCCGCCACCGTCTTTTGAATCGATGAATCCAGACATAAAGGTTCCGGCCGCTGTAGAAGCGGTGATTCGAAAAGCGCTTCAAAAGCCGCCTCTCTGGCGCTACCAATCGATTACTGAGTTCCAAAATGCGCTGGTTGAGGCACTGTCTGGGCAAATGGACGCAGACCCGCAAGAGTACCTGCTTCGATACGGAGCCCGATCAACAAGCAAAGACCAGAGTTTGGCAGGGCGCAAGTCCCTGTCACGGGAAATGGTAGCAACCATAGGTAGTGCAGCACGGGCCTCCACGGAAAGAGTCAAGACGAAATTCGTGAGCGGCGGCCGGCTGAAGTGGATGCCCTGGACAATTGCTGGGCTTTCTTTTGTGATTGCCGTATCGCTTGCTTTTGTTTTGTTCCGGTTGTTGTATTTAGAAGCGAATAAAATTCCCGATCCAGCCGTTGCACCGCCTGTAGTATCAGCATCAGCTACTGCCACTGCAGGAGTTAAACGGTCCGTTCAGAGCAACGCAGCTTCTGCTCCCGCTACAGCTGCTGGATTGAGAGACAGTACCGGTTCAAGCGAGAAGTCGGTGAGTGATACCAGTGAAAAATCGGTGCTTTCAGGCGTGAAGGAACCAGCAAAGCCGGAAAACGGAAATTCCAGAGCTCGAGAAAAGGGAAAGCAGAGAAGCACTCGAAAACACGCAACAACGACTCCAAAGAGTTCCTCCAGTAGGCCTTCGACAAGCAAAGGTAAAAGCGCGCCCACTTCCTCTGAAGAGAGAGACAAACACTGGAACGAGCTCCGGAAGATGATGAATTAGTGAGCCTTGCCTTGCCCTTCTCTTTTTGCCGTATTGGTTTGCTAGCAACGCTCAAACTCTTTCGTTTACGGAGTTCTTCTTGAGCAATAAACGGAAAATGCCGCGCCAAGAGCGCCTCAAAACTTAAACTCGCGCGGTGTAACTGTCGCGAATCGCCTTCGCTCTGGTTTCCATCTTCGCCGCTTTCACTTTGTTACCGAGGTCGCGGAGCGTCTTGGCATAACGCTCCAACATTCCGACCAGTTGCATACCTTCCCGCCCTCTGGCGAGCGTATAAACATCGATAGCTTGCTTGTACATGCTTTCGGCTTTTTCGAGCTTGCCTTGAGCCTGGTAGACATTTGCCAAATGTGAAAGTGCGTAAGCTACTTCGACGTGTCGCGAACCGAGCTTTTTGCTTCTCAGCGCGATTACTCTCTTGCAGAGAGCCTCGGCATCCGCATAGTCCTTCTGCGTCTCCATCACTCCGACGAGTGTCTCGAACGACAAACACACATCTGGATGATCGGGAGGAAAGCGCTCATTTCGAGTTTCATATGCTTTTTCGAAGTACTCGCGAGCATCCTCGAAATTGTCCTGCTGATAAGCCACGGCGCCGAGCCGGCTGTATGTTGCCGCCACCTGCTCGTGATCGTCACCAAGGATGTCGAGTTGCATTTTTAGTGCGCGTTTGAAGTTACGTTCGGCTTCCTCTAGTTTGCCCTGCTCGAAAAACAATTGCCCAAGCTCGCCCAGACTGTTCGCTACCTTCGGGTGATCATCTCCAAAAGCCTGTTCTCTCAATGCGAGCGAATTGATTGCGGCCTCCTCCGACTCCGAGAACTTGCCTGCCGCCTGCAGACAGCGGGAAGTATGATCCAGGACATCTGCTACGTTTGGATGATGCTCGCCGAACGAGGTCTTGTAGAGGTTCTCCAGTCTTCTCCAGAGCTTCAGTGCGCTTTCGTAATCACCGACTTGCTCCTTTAGCTCGGCGACATTCGAGATCAATGATTGAAGCTCCGCCGAGTCTTCACCCAGAGAATCTGTCTTTATGTCGAGCGCCTTTTGCATGAACAGATCGGCTTTATCCAGACGCTCCTGCTTCTGATACACAAGCGCGAGATTTGCGAGACTATCCGCGGTTTCTGGATTCGTTGTGCCGAACAGTTTTTTCTGCAGGATGAACAGCCGAATCAAGACGCTCTCGGCCTCGTCGTACTTCTCCTGAGTTCTGTAGATCGCATCGAGATGCTTCAAACTATTGATTACGTCTTCGTGAGTGCTCTGATCGTCTTTCTCGAAAATCTCGGTCGCTCTAACGCAGATAAGCTCAGCTTCTTCATGACGTTCTGTTTCAAAATACAGCGCTGCTAAACGATCGAGCGTGTCCGCCACATCCGGGTGATCGCTTCCGAGAGCGTTCTCACGGATCTCGAGACAGCGACCGTAAAGATCTTCAGCCTCGTGATAGCGCTCCTGCAGCATCGCCACATGAGCTAGTCTATCGTAAGTAGGCAAGAGTTCGAGATCATCGAAGTTTAACGCCGTTCGTTGCAAACGCAGAACTCTGTTGAGGAGTTGCTCCGCTTCGGCAAAGTGCCCCTGCATCTCGTACATTTCGGACATGCCTTCCATGTACGGTATCAAATGTGGTTGCCTCGACTCAGGAATTTTATCCATCAAGAACCACAGTTTTTCATACGCGCCTTTAGCGTCGATCAATCTATTTTCCTTCAAGTATAAATTGGCGAGGCTGCCCATCGCGGCAACAACTTCCGCGTGCGAAGCGCCGAGCTGCGCTTCGCGAATAACTATACAGCGCTCGTAGAGCGGTTCGCAGTCAGTCCAGCGTTCATCCTGATCGAGCAGCGTCGCAAGCGCAAAAAGCACATCGCTGACGGCAACGCTGTCTTCACCAGAGAGTCTTTCTTTCATTGCCAGACATTTGCGATAGGCCTGCTCCGCTTCGACAACATCCCCTCGCAAATGCAAAATTCTCGCTATATCGAACAAAGCAGATGCGTAATCGTTCTCGTTATAGACATTACCACTCTCGTAAATCTCTAAAGCTCGTCGGCCAACTGCTTCGGCTTGATCAAACTTGTCCTGTTCGAGATAGACCTGACACAACCGTGACAGAACCTTGGCTAACTCTTCGACGGACAGTTCCGCGTTCGCGTCGCGCAACCCAACTGCTTGCTCGAGTAACGGTTCCGCCTCCTGATACTTCCTTTGGTGGCATAAAACATCGCTGAGTTTTTCCAGAGTAACAGGCACGCGATTGTCGCCCTTCTCAAATGCATCGCATTCCTTGAGGGCTCGCCGCCATAGCATTTCTGCTTCCTGATAATTGCCGTACTGCAGAGCATAATCTGCGTCAGCCTTCAGATGGCTCCATCTGGTGCTCATACCCGAACTACCTTGATTACTGAGCTAATAAGACGTTAAGTAGCATAGGATAACAGAGAGGCGCCAAGACTTTTTAGTTGTGCTGTCAAATATTTCCATCTGTAGAAAGTTATGCGGTTGTCAAAGAGCAGTCATAGTTGTGAAATAGGGTCAGGCGACCTTTCGACGGAATGAAACCGGGCTTTGGCAATCAAGTGCAGATTACTTTCGAGTTAACGGAAACTAGGCGCAGCGATATTTTCGGCGTGGCTTTTACATTCAAATACGAACAACCTCTGCCGGTATTCGCTATCGCGATAATTCCGGCAGTTCCGCGCGAGTGCTGACAGGAGTGCTCACGCCGTGCTTCCACCTCAAAGCCTGAAGGGTTAATTAAACAATTGCGCGGATGAAAGTATCGGTTAGCTAGAGCGAACTTTCAGATTCACCACGGATACTGTGGCGACCCCGTGACGGACTGCCGCTATCGTCGACGACACGAACGAACGCACGCATGTATGTATGGACTATCCGAATCCGTTTTTAATCTTTGTCGCCGTTTTGGTCAGGGAATGGTTAGGTTTCGATATTAGACTTCCTGCACTGAATTATCACGCCGTTCATCCCTTACCACGCAAGCTCAGTACGTTAAGAGGCTCCCACAATGACCATAGCCAACCAACCGCCTGAAAATTTGACTACTACGCCAACCGATCGACAGAGAACTCCTGACTCGACGCTCTATTCAAGCATGGCTGATGGGGCAAGCCGGGCGATGGCTAATGAGGTTTATTGCCACTTGTTGAACAACCACGGCGGCAACGATGACAACGAAGACGAGGATGAATATGACTCAGATGAAGAATCTCGCGAACGAAGGGAGGGTAACCCTGCCCGGTCACAAGCGGAGCTGACTGCATTAGAAGATGACGGAAGTACGCTTGTCGCAGATTCACTGCATCAATTTAGAATGCAAGCTGAGCTTTTGGGTCTTCCGATTTCCGATCCAGTCACAGCCGAAGCTTTATTTTGCGGCAGTCCATACTCGTCTTCGTTGATAGGCGGTGTTGAGCATCCAGAACATCTGGCATCTTGGTTCGCAAACAGTATGGATTGGTTCTCCAATCTATCAACCAATGGAGAATCAGCCGGCACGCCGGTAGCCACCGACAACACTCGCGTAACCAGCACCACCAGCGTGCCTACGGCGCTCTCACTTTCAACCGGTGTGACGGACGGTCGCGTCAATTTAGAACAACGCGCTGACGTCGGATCCGGCGCCGGCAGCACTCCCGTCGACCGTACCAACGCTGGCTTTACTCCGCGCTGGGAGGGAATACCTCCAAGCGATCTCACCGATTTTCAGAGAGCTAGAGGCGACCGGCGCGGGCCGTTGTCTGCCGAAGTCAACGACAACAATCTGCCAGAACGAGAGCGACAGGCGAGAACCTATTTGACTCGGTTCATGGAAACAGCACCCGCAGAAGTGCGACAACAGTACAACGAAGATCTGGCTACTTTCATGGCCAGGACCGACCTCACTCAAGCGCAAAAAGTTGCAGTTTTGGAAAACATGGCTGCCATGGCAGAGCGCCGATTCGATCCGAACAACGCAATGCGCTCCGATATGTCGAGAGAAAATCTACAGCTTGCCATTGCCGGCGGTGTCAACGACGTCTCCAGTCCGAGGGACATAGACCAGGGTAATCGCGGCACTTGCAACTATGCTGTCCTCCAGGAAGGTGCAAGTACGCTCGATCCAGTACGGTATACGGCTCAACTTAGGGAAGTGGCATTGCATGGAACTTACACAGGCAATGACGGTTTCCGCGCGGTGATTCCACCTGCTTTCTTCACACCGCACGCAGACGCACGAGGCGCGCAGAATCGTGACGGCGTCCGGAACTTCTCAGGCCAGCTTCTTCAGGGTGGAGGTTTGAACCATCTCTGGCAACAGAGAGGTCAATATTACACTGATTCAGACGCTCAAAGAGAAAACCGCTTCGCATTCGTAGCCGGAGCAGCGAATCCATTCTCCGGTCGATTCATCGGTACAGGCACCAACGTCGGTGCCAACGAAGTAGCCTTCATGGGAAGACAATTCGGTCTCACCGGACAGTTCATGCTCACTCAAGAACAGTGTACACCTGGTGCACCGCTAGACCCGGCAATTCGTGTAGTCAGAAATCAACAGGACCTTTTAGATGCGATGCAAGGGCGCCGCTGGAATGTCATCTCCACGCACTCAGCCGATCGTTATTTCACAGGCTCCGACGGTATGGGAGGGCGCGGCGGAGGTCACGTAGTCAGCGCATGGATCCAGACCGGAGCCGATGGAAGACCAGTCATGGACGCGAACGGACGCCCACGACTGTTCACGTCAAATCAATGGGGACGCAACTTCGATCGCGCTGGCTCCGTGGACGAAGTCTGGCAAGCGATGGCGTACGACGACCCCTCACGCCATGGTGGTAATGCCACACCAAGCCAAGCCTGGACGGACTACGACCGCAACAACCCGAATGCCACAAGAGGAGGCGGGCTGGTCACACCGGAAGAACAGCGGCGAGGAAATCAGCCGCCCGACGAAGGACGTGAGAATCGAAATAGACAACAACAAGAACGCAGAAGCGAAGAACAGAGCGAACAACGAGAAGCACTCGCTCGCCTGTCTGCATGGAGCGCCCGCCGAGCCGAAGCGGCTTCTCGTGGACCGGAATTTTTAGAGCGCTTCTTGAGCAACAATCCCCAACCCAGAATGCCTAATCATCACGCTTAGTCAAAACTCAGGTATAGTTTAAGCGATTAAACCTGAGGAGATTTTGATGGAAGGCAAGAGAGTTCTTCTTACCGGAGCCACTGCCGGTATCGGTGAAGTAGCAGCAATTAGGCTTTCGGCCTTGGGCTACGATGTGGTGATTGTCGGCAGAAATGAGCAGCGCTGCAAGAACACTGTGCGAAAGATGAAGGCCACACAAGGGAAAGGCGACCTTTCCTATCTGGTGGCAGATCTCTCTTCGCGAGAAGAAGTCCTAAAACTTGCTAGAGAATACCAAGAAAAGTTCGATCGCCTGGACATATTGATCAATAACGCTGGCGCCGTGTTTTTCGACGATCGTCGGAGCGTTGATGGAATCGAGATGACCTGGGCACTTAATCACTTTGGTTATTTTTGGCTGACCAACGAGCTCTTAGAACTCATACGAAAAAGCGCTCCAGCGCGCATCATCAACGTTTCTTCCGACGCACACCACCGATCTCGTCTTAGTGTCGAAAGATGCATCGACAAGAGCAACAAAGTGCCCTACTTTACATACGGCAACTCGAAATTAGCCAACTTGCTCTTCACCACTGAGTTGGCGCGACGGTTGGAAGGGTCAGGAGTGACAGTCAACGCGCTTCATCCAGGTATGGTGGCAACCAACTTCGGCGCCAACAATGGAATTCCCGGTCGTCTGTTCAACCTGGTGACTGGAATCTTCTCGATCACATGCGAAGAAGGCGCAAAGACAATTCTCTACCTGGCTACCAGTAAGGACGTCGAGTCTATTACAGGCAAGTACTTTTACAAGGAACGCCAGTCGAACCCGTCCACGATTTCGCTTGACGAGTTTTTGGCAAAACGCTTATGGCGACAAAGCGAGGAAGAAACAATCGCTATAGATAGAGCACGATCGGTAAGCGTCTGACGTGTCCGTTCACCCCCGAAAAGACTCCAACCGCCAGCTCAAATCGTTCAACCGCGGGAACACTCCGAACGCCAACTCGAATCGAGCAACCTCGTGATAATTAACTTCGACGCTTGAGAATCTCGACAGTATCGTTGATTTTGATGGTGCCATTGTTGAGATGAATTGCGTTTTGTCCGAACATGACCTGCTTGCCTTCGCGCCTAAATGAGGCCAGAGTTTTCAACGGCTCCTTTCCGGCTACTGCAAGGGATTGGTCGATAGTCGTAATGACGCAACGCGAGCACGGCGAGTCAATCTCGAAGACGATGTCGCCGATTCGAATCGATTGCCACTGATCTTCTTCGAACGGATGCGCACCGTCGACGACGATATTCGGGCGAAAACGGTTCATAGGCAAGGCTTCCTCCAAGCGGCTGTTCAGATCCGCAAGAGAGGCAGAGGAGATAACCAGCAAGGGAAATCCATCTTGAAACGATACCTGCGATGGAGTCGCCGACTCTGATTCAGAGCGAACCTTCCGCACCTCTTGCTCGTACATCCTGACCAAGTGGGCCGGCGTCTCCAGAAAACGGCTCAACCACTCTGAGGCAGGATGGCCTTGATCGACAGCTGTGCAAGTGTCATTCCAAACAGTGACCCGACGCTTGCATCGGTCATCATCGTCCGTCAGAGCAGCGGACTCAGGCACCACTAGCGATGGCATACCCGGACCTTCCAAATGCAATCCTCTCTCATGATCGCCACCAACCACAGTGGCTTTAATCAATGCCATTTTGGCAATTTCTCGTTGCGTGATAAACTTTCCATCGTCGTCTACGACGAGCCAACCGCGGTCGTCTTTGATGCCACGGGCTACGATCTGCGCGGCGTCGATATCGATTCCCGCGCATGACTTGACCGGGTAATAGTGAAGAGAGCTGACAGTAAGTTCTTGGTCAGGCATCGAATTCTTGCTCCAAAGAGTCTTTCTCGGTTGTAAAAATAGCCTCGTTTTCCCTCAAGATTCTCTTGTCGACGTGTGTGCTCCTGGCCGAGGCAAGTTTCTTCCGTATCTCGGGAGAAGGGTTCTCCAGGAGTCGCGCATTAGAAAGTCGAATGTTATTCCGAGATTCGATGCGCTGATTGAGAACAGTAATCACCCCCCAACGCACAAGCGGAACCCCGAGGAACAAAGTAGCGTAGATAACGAGCGCATAAATCAAAGGGGCTAGACCGACAAGCTCGCTTCCCGCGCGAGCGAAGACACCAAGCTGACCGAGCAAGAACCAGCTACCGATGAGGTTGAACCCGGCAAGCACGTATACCCAAATAAGTTGTCCCGACGGCACGTTGGAAAACTTCCATGTCCATTCACTCAGGTAAGTCGGTAGCGTCGATAGCTTGCTTTCGTGCGCGGTGATCTGCATTGAAGGAAACAGATAAATGATGTCACCACCTTCAGTGACCTCTGGTCGACCGTCGAATCTCACTAATACAGGCAGTACGCTATCCTCATTACCAGGCAAACCACCTGTGTACGGAGCGAGTTGCTCAGCCGTTACGACGCCTTTGTTGCGTTGAATCACTTCGGCTATCATCACCCACTTTCGCTCTTCTAAATTAAGGTTCGGATTACCATCACCGAAGAGAAATGAAAAACAGTTGAAGAAAAAATTGCTCTTCTGAGTCGTTCTTACGGTGGGTCGATCGTAACGATAACCCTGTCGATCGTATTGGGGATAGCCGAAAAGAATGTCACGCAAAATCAGGTAGTCGAACAAGGACAGATGAGGAAAGAATCCGCCACGGAAACCGCCGCCGTCGTACCGGTCATCATCATCATCGCGGCCGCTCTGCGAGTAATACATGATGAGAAGAAATAGAAGTACGAGAATGATGATCGTGCTCAAGATCAGCATTATTCCGAATGATATCCGCAGGATGAAAAAACCGACTGAGAAAACGTTCGCCCAGATACGTTCCAAAACCCGCTTGATTCCCTGCGCTAGATAGTGAGACTGAAAGCCTGGTGCGAAACTGTAGGCAATGTCACCCTGCTTGCTCACCTCCATATGCCCCTGCGTCTCTGAGGCGATCTCGTTCAATGTCGTGGTTACTGGAAGTATGGCCAGACCAGTTTTGGTGGCAACGTCCGCGGGCGTAACTCTCCGACCAAGCGAGTCGATCGCTTTGAGCACTATCTGCTTTTCTTTTGTTTGAGTTGGTGCCATATGCCTGACGGGTTGTTTAGTGACCGCCACCGAGAGCGGCAGCGGCCGTTATCATTGCGATTATTGCACACACGAGTGACTCGCCTGCCACTGCTCCAGATGCCACCGGAATGATATAGAGATCACCTGTTCGCTTTGAGACCCGGTTCCAGATCATCGCAATTAACGCTCCCACAAAGAATGCTAGCGAATTTGCAAACGGAACGACCCAGGAGAGCCCCAAACCCATTGAAGATGGAAGAAATTTCTTAATCTTTGGAGGAGCGTACAGTTCGAGAACCGACAAGACAATTCCGATAGTAGCACCCACGAGAAGCCCTAGGCGTGCGGTCTCGGGCAGGTAATCGATTCCTTTCACCAGGGCTTCGGCTACTGCTCTCCACATGTTGGCGGCTGGTGGATTGAATTTTTCCAGAGCTTCCTTGGTAGGCACCATCAAGTACCAGGCCGGGACAATAGCCAGACTCCCGAAGAACACACCTATAAATTGAGCGATAAACTGTTTTCTAGCGTTGGCCCCAAGCAGGTAACCGCTCTTGAGATCGGTGAGCAGATCGGCAGAACTGCTGGCGATGTTGGCCGTGACGCTCGCCGCCATGAGGTTGGTCGTGATGTTGGACGGAGCGAGGATTGCATAAGTGAGCTGTGTGATCTTGCCCATCGGGCCAATCGGTGTAATGTCGGTCTCTCCGGTGGCGCGGCAGGCGACCAGGGCGAGGAAAAAGCTCATCACGATTGACAGAATACCGAGCGGAATTGAAATCGAAAAGGCGAGGTATTGCAGCGCTACCATCATGATCGCCAGTGGAACGATTCCCCAAAGCAGCCAGTGACCAGGCACTTCAATGCGAGCCAGTGGATCTTCCTTCCCACCCTTGGAGGCCATGCTCGCCGAAGAGAATGCCTTGACTATGGTCTTCCACTGAAGAGCAAAGGACGTCAAACCGGAGGCGACAAGAAGCGCGGTACCCGGCCAGAGCGCCCAGCTCTTAATCAGCTTGGCGGGCTCAGGGATCTGACCCAGGTTGACCATCTGCGGTCCAAAATAGAGGTAGAGCAGGCACGCACCCAAAAGCATCGAGAGGGAAACGCGCATCCCAACAATCATGCCGGCGCCTACCAACAGAGCGCTCGGCTCGAATCCGAAAGCCGGCATTTTGCCGACATCGACGCCCGCGACTTTTAGATCGAACGTAATCAATTCAGGTAGTTTGAGCTTCATCGCCATCTGCCAGGCGAACTCTCCCTTGCCGAGAAATCCGGTAATCGCGCCGAAGGCAAGCGCGCCCACGAGAGAATAGGCCTGACTAATAGCCTCTTTACTCTGACCATAAAGACTCTTCAGTGTTTCAGCCGCCGCGACACCGCTTGGAAAAGTCAATCTTTCTCGATTGATCATTTGCCGCTTCATTGGAACAGCAAGAAACACACCAAGAGATGCTGATACCAGAGTCCACGGCAAGACTACCTGCCACCCCATATGTTGTCCAGTGATAAGGAGAAGCGCACCAAGTGCGGTACCAATCGTAGCACCGGTAGAGTATCCGGCGGCTGATGCCGCCGACTGCATGCAATTGTTTTCCAAGATGCTCATGGGAGTCAGGACTGGGACTACGATTCGAATAGTTCGCCAGATAACGTACGAGAGAACGCATGCAGTGATTGCAACACCGAATGACCAGCCCACCTTCAGCGTCGTGTACAGGTTCGAGACCGACATCAAGGCGCCAAGGATACCACCCATGAGTATGGCCCGCAGCGTCAGCTGGGGCACATGATCACCCTGGTAAACATGGTTCAACCAGTGCAGTTGTCGTTTTTCGAATTCTTCATCGGAAGGCAATCCCGGAGGACCATGCAAGTCGAACTCCGGCTCCTCGCCTCTGACCTCTAGATGAGGTCGTTCTGAAGAAGAACTAGCGCCACCTGCACCATTTTCATCTATCTCTTTGTCAGTCATCGCCCTATGTTTTCAACATGCAGAAACTGTCCGTCTCAAATCCGCGCAAGGCAGCTGCGCTTGCCACACGCGATATGGCGAGTTGGAAGGCAGCCGTTCTGAAACAGCAGTTGCTCGACTTCGCGATAGAACGCAATTCACGATAAGCATCCAGCATCGCCGCCTTCAACTCAGCGTTGACCCTATCCAGCCGCCAGCGGAACTGTTGAATGTTTTGCACCCACTCAAAATAACTGACTACGACGCCGCCGGCATTCACGAAAATATCCGGAAGCAGGATTTTTCCCTCTTTGAGGAAGTATTCATCAGCTTCGGGAGTGGTCGGGGCATTGGCCGCTTCGATGATGTATTTAGCTTTAATGTCCTTGGCGTTGTCACCGGTCAGAACTCCGCCAAGCGCAGCCGGGATCAATACATCGCAATCGACGGCGAGTAAGAGATCTCTCTGTAGCGCTTCAGCACCACCGAAGCCGACAATTGTTCCAGACGCCTGAGTATGAAGCATCAATTTAGGTATATCGAGACCGTTGCGATTGGCGATGGCGCCTCCTGCATCGGAGACGGCAACTACCTTGCCTCCTGCGTCGTGGATGAATCGCGCCACAAAGGAGCCAACGTTGCCAAACCCCTGAATTGCGAAGGTGAGATCGGATAGATTCTTCTGCTCGTCCTGCATGAGCGCTTCGATGGCGAAGAACACACCTTGTCCGGTGGCCGCTTCTCTGCCTTCAGAACCACCTAACTCCAGCGGTTTACCTGTCACCACCGCTGGTGTCCAGCCGTGATACTTGGAGTATTGATCGACGATCCAGGCCATCGTCTGGGCGTTGGTGCCCATGTCAGGGGCGGGGATATCGAGCTGCGGACCGATAATATCGTGAATCTCATCGACAAAGGCACGCGTAATTCGCTGAAGCTCCTGATGCGAAAGTTTATTAGGATCGCACGTGATGCCGCCCTTGGCACCGCCATAAGGGATATTGACCACGGCGGTTTTCCAGGTCATGAGCGATGCCAGTGAGTTGACTTCGTCGAAGTCCACTTCCGGGTGGAAACGCAAACCTCCTTTCATTGGACCGCGCGATGCATCATGCTGCACGCGAAATCCACGATATGTCGCTACTTCGCCGTTGTCGAGTTCGACGATACACTCGACCTTGACCTCGCGCTTGGGCAGCATGAGAATACGCTCGAGCTGACCTTGCATATGGAGGACTTTAGCGGCTTTTTGAAAGTAATAGTTGGTTGATTCTGACGCTTTCATAATGCCTGACTGTCTAGATGGAATCGTCAATAGGTTATCACCTTGACGGCTTCTTATCACTCATAAGTTCAGGTATAGCATTTTTATATCCAACAAATAGCACTTGCCAAGCCAGCGCTTTCTCACCAATTCAGTTTCATACCGGAGTATTTAACCAGGGCACCTTCAGGAAACTTCTGGTACTTGTACTGATCAATATCTACTTTATCGCGCCCTGCGGCGTCCTTTACTTTATCTTCATAGGCACCGATGTCGCCGAGCTGATGGAGAGCATACGCCCAGACACCACAGCCTGACTCACCGCATGAATTCTTGTAGCGCTGCGTCATGACCGAGCACAGCTTTTTAAATTCCGCTCGTGCTCTTTCAGCATCACCCATCTGTTCAAAAATCAATCCTCTGAGAAACAATGAATACGGTTGATAGTCCCAGATTCTCACCGTTGCTTCCGTGTATTTTAGCGCTCGGCCATATTGCTTGGCTCGGCATAAGCTGCTTATCCTGTAAAAATAAGAGTCATTGGAGAACGATGGATCAATTTCGAGGGACTTCTCATAGTGACGCATGGCCCCGTCGAGGTCACCACGCACACTAGCAATTATTCCCAACCAGCCAAGTGCGTACCGTTCTTGCGACGAGTCGTGCTCAGAAATTGAGCGAATATCTGCTTCGGCTTTATCGACTTGACCAATCTCTAGATAGAGCTTAGCTCGCTGAACACGAGAACGATAATTGAATACAACTTCTCTCTTGATCTTTTCACTCACAGTCTCGATCGCATCAGCGATTCTGCCGTTGTTCTCTTGAATCGGAATTATCCTGTCGAGTGAAGAATTGAGCAGATGCCGATCACAACTTTTCTTGTGGTGGACCGAATCGCTCAGTCGATAAAGTGCAATTGCAAGATCCGGATAGACTTTCTCTGCTCTTGAGGCAGGAGACTCAAACAAGGAGAAATTACTAAACTGGGTTAGAAGAGCGCACGATGCGACGTATACGAACCACCCGCCGAGACGACTACAGACTGCTCTTTTTTGCTGTTTGGCCGAACCAGGCAGCGCAAATATTACGGCACCCAAGAGTACGACCAGGCAGTTTTGAAAGATACTAGCAAAAAAATCAATAGCAAGAAGCAAGTCCGGCAGTCGGACAAGCGACGATTTGTAACTGCTGTCAATGCAGGCCGAAATCAAGGACGTCGACGCAAGTAATGCCCCACCAATAACAATCGCCAGATGTAGCCATTGCTGCGGGGTCCCGTGTCCGTTCTTGAACCGACGCTTCAACTGGAAAATTGCGAAGCCCATGGCAATCATAACGACCGCCCAAAGACCGATGAAAAATTCTTCGGGACGACTTACAGCGCTTTGCAAAAAATCGTTTCCGAGCGAACTAGCGACAAATAGAATTAAGAGCAACAGGAGCAAAATACTAACAAAGGATTCCATCGGTACCGAGCTCTTAATCCGGATTCGGTACGGAACCATTCTGCCATTCTTTACGAGATCTAACTCCTTGAGCAAATCCGATGCGTGTTGGTATCTATTCTCAGGCTTTTTCTCGAGACAGGTGAATGCAATTCGCTGAAGCATCATCAGTGTGTGTGGACTCCGACTGACGATACCAAAGGGCTTCGGGTCCTCGTGGACGTGACCGACGATTTGCCGAACTACCGTAGCACTCTCAAAAGGAGGCCTGCCCACAATCATTGCATACATCAAACAACCGATGCTGTAGATATCGGAACGCTGATCGGTAGCGGAACTCAGGCACTGTTCAGGGCTCATATACTGGGGACTGCCAAAGATTTCCCCGGTCCGCGTCAGGTCACGAGTTTCTCTCGATACTGCCGGCAGTACCATCGAGATGCCGAAGTCTAACAGCTTTGCAATTTCTCCAGACTCGGTTTTACAGACAATGATGTTCGTGGGTTTGATGTCCCGATGAACAATCTCTTGGCGGTGTGCACACTGCAAGCCCTCCACGATTTGAATCAACAGATCAATGCTTCTGGATGGATCGAGACGTCCCTCATCCTTAATAATCTTGTCTAGATTCTGACCATCTAGATACTCCATGACCATGTAAGGCTTACCACAGACCGTCCGTCCATGACCGTACACCGATACCAAGTTTGGATGGTCCAAAAGACTTGCCGCTTCGACTTCCTGCTCGAATCGTTTTTGCGCAACAACGTCTTGGGCTAAGGCACCAGATATCACCTTAATAGCAAAAACAGCTCCAGATCTAGTCTCACGAACTTTGTAAACACAACCCATGCCACCACTGCCGATGAATTCAATGATCTCGTAAGCCTTGCCGAAATCTGGTGCTTCTTCGATAAATACAGGGGAGGGAGAGAGAGATTGCCTGCTGTTGCAAGCGGAGTCTCGTTCTGGTTTGTCTCCAATAGTTGTGAACTGATACCGTTCGAGACTCACTTCATCAGTCGCATACCGACTGCCTGCGGACAGAGCGTCACGACTAGACTTAATCTCGACGATTTCCGCCGAGAGCACATTGTTGTTCATATCAAAAACTCCAATCGGCGACCTAAGTCAATTGAATCATTTGCCAATTGGATCTCGATACCGGGTTTTCCCCGCAAAACCGGCTTGATGACTAGCGAAACTAAATTTCAACGGCGGAAATGCAATCAGAAATGCCATGCTGATACCAGCAAATGCACGACCGAAGTAATTCGGTCAGAGGCAACTCCGTCCGAAGCGATCTAAACTCGCCTTCATCTGAAGCAAACTCGCTTCAAGCATATTCGCCTTAATAGAAGCTCCGTCGACGCACCATTGCAGCCTATGGGCCTGTCAAACAGGTGATCTATTCGTTGGTGATTGGCGGGTTGCCTTCGGCTTTCGGTTTTGCTTTGAAGAAACATAGCAATCTCGTCCACCACAATCGCAATGTGATGAGCGCCCCTAGTACGGCTGCGCTGATGCAATGAAACAGGAAGGCTCCAGTACTCGGATCCAAGTAGGCTTGGGCGGGCGATTCGCATACCACGCCCCACGCGAAAATAATGAACAAAAATTGGAACAGGAAGGAGACTGGTTTCATTCGAGCTTGTCCCGTTTGGGTTGGTTAGTAAGTTCCTTGCACATAAACTGGTTATGCCCACTAATTAGGGCAGCCATTCAAATAGTGTCCGATTGTGAACCGGTTGCTTTATTTTCTCATGAGATAAAGGCTGCGCTGGCTGTCAGCGACAGCCACCTTCTGGTCGATTACGAAGCGGCGCTGAAATGCCTGTTCGAAGGCCGACTCGTTGTAGTCGGGAAACACATCCTGGCGCCCCTGTAACAGCTCGATCACTTGAGGGTCTGATTTCGGCACGAACTCGATTATAAGGCTATTTGCAATCTGGCTCATGTAGGTAGCAATGGACTCGAGAGGGACGTTGTTACCGATAGCCAGGTGATGTATCAACGCAAGTGCCATAGCCGTATCGAACGACGCGCGTTCCGAAAACGACAATCTCTCGCGATTGGCCCAGCCAATACTCGGTGCTGGAGCCGAAAGGTCCACGACTAGAGGAAGCAAACTCTCCTCATTGTTCGTCTTGGCTTTAAGATAATTCGCCTCTACTGTCATGCCGTCCATATCCGTCGCCACAGTCAAGCAGCCTCTTTGTGACGCAAGGCGACTGAACTCGCCGTTATTTGCACCGAGATCGACAAGTCTTTTCGGCTCTAAAACAGTCAAGAACCGCGACACTTCCTCACGCTTTGCCGAGAAAGCGGTATCAGAATAGTTGTGTTCTTTGTAGTAACTTCGCCAAAAGCTATCGTAATCCTTCAAACGCAGCGATTTAACTGTGCTTTCCAGACTATCGACTATTCCGAGAAGTGCATCCCTACTCAGTCTTAGCTCAGCAATGTTCGGGGAGGCATCCTGCTTGGCATACTTTTTCTGAAACTTCGATTGCATGAACACATGTGTCAGCACGCCGAGATCGAGCATGGACTTCTTCGGAAGAAGATTGGCGGCCAGGTCCAGAGGCACTCCGTCAATGTAGTTTTGTGTCAACTGATTAAGGCGACTGTCGGTGTACGCCATCAGGGCAAGCGGCGCAAGAAAGTGCTGGCAGAACTGTCGGTAAGCCACCCAGGGCGTGCCTTCCACATACGTTTCGAAGGACAGGGTATCGATTAAGAGCGGCTTACCTTTGAAAAACTGGATATTGAACGCGCTGGCATCCTTGAGCACCATTCCGAATTCAAGGGCGGACCGCTGAAGAGCAAGAGTCAATAATGCAGCGTCCTTCAGTTGACTGAAGCACCATTCGTAAGGATAAGAGATGAAGGGAATCTGCTCGGGACGAAGTATCTTGTAGCAGGACTCACTCCACGAGGGCGACCGAAGGCTTTCAATCTCTTCGTGTTGCAGCAGTAAATGTTTTGCAGTCAGCGAGGCATAGAGACCCGAACCGAGAAGTAAGTCGTAATTATGGCGATAACTCTCGTTGACCTGACGTAGGACAACACCATCCTTGGTAAAAACAAACCCACTTGGATCGCGAAAGGATGATTGTTGAATTGACTGCATGTTGGGCATTCGCCTAGGACTTGGGCTTGGGTTTGACTAAGGATACCACTTTTCCCCACCACACGCGCACGGTAGCCAGCATCGCGAGGCCGGTACCAATCAAGAGTTGGAAGAGGAAACTACCTGTTCCCGGATCGATGTAGGCGTGGGCGGGCTGTGCCGAAATGACCAAGCCTGAGACTACCAACCAAGCCATCAGCTCAAACCCCTGTATGCGCGCCTTAATCATGCATTTGCCCACCAACCGAGAGCGACTAAGGATATATTCCCAGTTTACTCGCCATCACAACGCGAAGGAATCACTACGATACACCTCGATGCCGTCTAAAACGGTCCAGAGCACTTTTGTGTCGTGAATTTTCTCAGTCGGAATCTCGAACAAGTTTTGATCCAATACGATAAAATCGGCCGCTTTTCCAGCCTCCAGACTGCCTGTTCTATCGTCCTGATGCTGAATGTATGCACCGTTGATCGTATAGGCAGCAAGCATCGTCGGGAGGTCTACCAGCTGGTCCGGCAACCATGCCGGGACTTTGGTGTTGCCGAGTTCGCGACGGCGGACAGCAACTTCAATCGCGTCGAACGGATTGAGAGTCGTAACAGGCCAATCGCTGCCGGCTACTAGTACCGCCCCTGATGCCGCGAGATCGCCAATGGGATAAAGCGTCTTAGAACGCTCCTTGCCAAGATATGGCTCTGTAAGCTCCTTGATGTAGGGGTCCTGCTGCGCCCAGAAAGATTGCACGTTTGGACTGACCGACAGTTGGCGAAAACGCGGAATGTCGGATCGATCCACCATTTCAAGATGAGCAATGTGGTGCCGGAGATCCGATGCCCCTTCTTTTTCCAGCGCGTTTTGAAATGCATCAAGACTGACTCTTACTGCACGATCGCCAATGGCGTGAATGTGAACCTGAACACCTTCTTTTGCAAGGCGCTGAACAACTTCTTTGATTTTCTCAGGTTCGAAAAGAAGCTTGCCACTGTCACCATCGTGTCCATGATATGGTAACAACAAAGCGGCAGTGCAGGCCTCGATAACACCGTCTGCAAAGAGCTTGGCTGATGTGACGCGAACCCGCTTTCCTGAAAACTTGGTTCGTTTTATAAGCAGTTCGTCGATTTGCTGATGCGCATTTTCCGCCTTGATCTCAGGAGCGCATGTGACCTTGACGTTGAGCTTGCCACTTTCGTCATAAAGCTGATAGGTTCTCAACAGATTGTCATTGGTCCAGGCGTCCTGAATGGAAGTAATTCCATAACTGTTAGCCAGTTTTTGCGCTCGTTCAAGACCCTGCACATATTCCTCTGGCTGACGCTCCGGTATTATATTCGACACCAACTTCATAGCTGATTCGCGCAGCGTTCCTGATGGTCGCCCGTTTTTATCGCGTTCTATGCGTCCGCCATCCGGATCGGGAGTATCTTTGGAAATCCCAGCCAGTTCGAGAGCCTTGCTGTTTGCCCAACCGGAATGATAATCCTGCGATTCGAAGAATGCAGGTTTGGTGCCACAAAAGCGATCGAGATCTTGACTCTTGGGATTGCCGTCTTTGAAAACGGGAAGACTCCAACCACCACCACGAATCCAATTCTTGTCCGGATGACTTGCCACATAGTCTTTTATTTTGGACAATACAGCCTCCTTCGTCTTGCAGTTCGACAGACCGCACTTCGAAAGATCTACGCCACCATCGATAAGATGGACATGACTATCATGCAAACCAGGCAAAACCATGCGACCTTTCAAATCGATCGTTCTGGTTTTCTCTCCACGAAAAGATGAGGCACCGTCCTCGGTGCCAACAAATACAATTTTTTCACCTTTGACGACTAACGTCCTCGCCCAAGAACGGCTAGCGTTCATGGTGTAGATAGCCGCGTTAGTAAGAATCAAATCAGCTTTTTCATCGCCGTAAGACATGACTGGTTGATAAGCACCTGAGACTGCCAAAAGCATGCTGAATAATAGCAGTCTTTTGAGAAAAACTTTGTGCATTTCGAATGTCTGGGGATAGTTAGCGCGTGATCGGCGTCATTGATGGTGTCATCGACTTGAACATCAAGGCCGCCTGTTCAGGTGTTGTTACGCGATTCTTGGCATATTCTTTCACATGCTTAACTATAAAATCGACGCGCGCATGCGGCAACATTGCCGGAACACGAATCACCTTTATATTGCGGCTCGAATAACACTGTTCTATTATCTGTCCGAGCTCTTTGGTGAACTCCAGATTCTCGCGCCTTACTTCGTTGGCGTCGAAGAAGCTGAGCTCTTCGATAAGAAAGGCAAGATCATACTGAGTCGGATCGATCGTTGAAAAGGCAGGGGGCACAGGTAATTTGTCGTGAATAAAGTAAGCTTCGCCATCGAACGCGCCGCGATCCAAAAAAATCGGCACATCGAAATCAAGTATTGATGCCTCTGCAGCGAGCTGCCTGCGAAGCACTTCAGATTGAAATCTTACGCGATCAACCCAGGGAAGATACTTTCCTTCTTTGATGATCTTGGTTGCAATCTCGTGAACCACACGATGACCCATGACCTCAAGCAGCGTAATGATAGTTGTTTTTCCAACTGAAGGGCCGCCAGTGATTACTATTCGCATTTATTACCGCCAACGCCAAAAATTTGATTACTGCAATATCCTAAGGTGTAGTTTAGGACTCGGATTAGGCTGTCCCAACTGTATGCTGAGCGCCCAAGCAAATCAAGCTAAATTACTGCAATCTTGTGGGAGGATTCCCATTCCAAACGCAGCAACAGCGGATCAATGAGCACCACAACTGCAGCTTCGCACAGTGAATTGTAGAATTTTCGTGGAATTTTGCATTTCCTTAGCGCCGCTTCACTTTGCAGCACCACTGCGTTCTACCTCATCTGGAAGGTCACTCGAACGCGCCAGAATTTCCTGGCGCAGCTGGGACATCATTTCTTTAGTCGCCTTCTCACCGGCTTCAATAGCGCGATAAGCATCGGACTCTTTCGTTGACAACAGCCTTATCCTGTTGACATCCGGACGGATCAAAACGTCGGCACTCGTGACCTGATCGCGATCCACTCTCGACAAGATCATGCTCACGACCCTGTTGTAGACGCTTCCGATTTTCTTGAACTCGTTAAGATCGTTGTCGTTGAGACGCTCATCGACATCTACTGCAATCACTATGTCTGCACCCATCGCTCTCACTTGCTCGACAGGAAGGTTGTTGATGATACCGCCGTCGACATAAAGATTGTTCTCGATTTCGACGGGTCTTCGAAGAACTGGTATCGCCGAACTTGCCTGTAGTGCTTTTCCCAGATCACCAGACTTGATTGCGTGTGCATCTCCATCCATCAAACTTGCAGCAACTGCACAGAAAGGAATTTTGAATTTTTCGATTTGATGATTATTGACACCGGCGGACTTATTGATGAACGACGCAAATTTGTTGCCCCGGTATAAACCGTCATAGTGATGATGTCCCAACGCATGAGGGACGAGAAAAACCGGTACCAGCGCAACGCGAAACCAGATCGGAACGGTGTAATATGCTTTCATTAGCGTTTTTCTGGCGACCATGTTTTCGATATCGTCGAGCTTCACGCCGGCGCAATACAAGCCGCCAACGATTGCACCAATGCTGGTGCCGGCCACGCAGTCAACCGGAATACCCTCTTTCTCGAGAACCCGAAGAACGCCAACATGAGCGGCACCACGAGTTCCACCTCCGCCAAGGGCCAGTCCGATCTTAGGTCTCCGGACGCCGTCACGGACCAGTCGAGCCAGATCGACCTTCTCTTCTGCTATCGATTCGCTCTGGGTAGTCTCCAGCTTACCGGTTTCGGTCAAGGCCAGATATCGATTGGTTAAAACGGCACGGGGAGGGGGGACTAACTCCTTAGGCATCGTGAAGCCAGATGACGGAAGGCCCAGGACAATAAGCCCAGACAGAGTTATCCCAATAAGCCGTTTATGGTACCTCATGCGGTATCACCACCAGTTTTTTCGTCGCTCGATAAAAACGTCGCCGCTCGGCAGCATTGCGAAATCGTCACAATTGCCTCACCGTAATTGTAACCCGCGCCCAAAGGCTTAATTCAAACGGCCGATCGCATTGATACGAGCGCCGAAGCATAGCTTCAAAACAGCCACAGGGGCAACGTTTCCCATACCCAATCACCTTAACATGTACCGTTTATTACTAAACAGAAAGCTATTCGACGATCGGACGTGTTATAACTTGAAGGCTTGGAATCACTTCAAGAACAGGAATCAGCTCGTCTCGGAGGCCCCGACTTTGGATTTTGCACATGGTTCGGTTTTGTCTCTGACGCTGACTTTTGCCGCCTGGTTCTTTTTTTTCTTTTGCTATCAGGGCATGGGAATAACCCTTGGCTATCATCGGCTCCTGACCCACAAATCATTTAAGGTGCCAGCCTGGCTGCGTTATCTGCTGGTGTCAGGCGGCTATCTCAACTTGATGGGTGGACCGGTCAACTGGGTGGGAGTGCACAGACTGCATCACCAGACCTCCGATACCGAAGGGGATCCACATTCACCTGTATTCGGGTTCAGACACTCACTATACGAGTGGATGTTCACCATGGATGCGCGCCAGACACAAGCAGAATTGCACAAACAGGTCCCAGACCTCCTCCAGGACAAGATTTTGTGCTGGTTCGGTATAGACCACTGTATTGAGCAGGCACATCTCTGTTTGGCCTTCAATATCCTTTATCGTTGCCTGATTCTACTTCTGTTCGGATACGTAGCTTTGATCGCCAACCTTATAGCGAGCGTTATCGTTTTTTGGAGTCCGCAGCTCGTCAATGCGGTCTGTCACGTCGACCGATTCGGTTACCGCCTCTTCGACACCAGAGACGAGAGCCGCAATGTCTGGTTCATCGCATTGCTCTCGCACGGCGAAGGTTGGCACAACAATCATCATGCAATCCCGCGCAGCGCCAGACACGGCATGATGTGGTGGGAATTCGATCCATCTTACGTCATGATCTGCATAATGGAAAAGCTAGGGCTAGCTACCGAGGTTGTCAGACCGACAGACGCGGCGATGAGACAAAAACGCAGTCAGGATCAACCTACAAGAGAAGATGCTCTGGTCGGTGTGGCAGACTAACAATTAGGTTAGAATGACACTAGGCGACCGACACTTAAATAATGAGCCACGGCGATTTTCAAGACGGAACGAAGGCGTTTGAAAAAACGAAAATAGTCGATCCGTTAATCGGCAAAACTCTTGACGGACGCTATGAAATTCAGTGCCTGCTTGGAATGGGCGGCATGGGGGCGGTGTATCAGGCCAACCATGTCGATCTTGGAAAGCTTGTCGCCGTAAAAATAATGCACCAGCAACTTATGCTCGACGAACGCACAGTTCGAAGATTCAGGCACGAAATAAAGGCCATGAGTAAACTTTCTCATCCGAATCTGACGAGCATTATGGATGTAGGAACGACCGATTTCGGCGCGCCTTATTTCGTAATGGAATTCATTAAAAGCAAGTCTCTCGCGCAACTACTTCAGCAAGAGGTGTTCCTTCCGCCGGAAAGGGCAACAGCTATCGCTATCCAGATCGCGGAAGCACTATCGCATGCCCACGAGAATAACATCATTCACCGCGATTTGAAGCCCGCGAACATCCTTATCGTTGAATCCAGTGCCAAAGACTTTGTAAAGGTGGTCGACCTCGGCGTGGCGAAACTGATTGGCGGCGATGACGCCACAACTATCATGAAGCTGACGCAAACAGGCGAGGTCTTCGGCAGTCCTCTCTATATGGCGCCGGAGCAAATTCTAGGCAAATTACAAGATGGTCGAACCGATGTCTATCAACTCGGCTGCGTGATATTCGAGATGCTGGCAGGTGTTCCGCCCATTATGCGACAGAGCGCTATCGCAACGATGAACGGTCATGTCCAGGATCCAGCGCCAACCTTCACGGAAGTAATGCCGGACCTGCCAATGGATGCGCAGCTCACGCAATTACAGACTATCGTGCTCAAGTGCCTGGAGAAAGAGCCGGAACGCCGCTTTCAATCGATGGAGGAGCTTGTTGCCGCGTTAGGAGGAGCACCAGTCCCCGCATCGACGCTCGCGAAGCATGCAGACAAACCGGGGAAAGAAGAAGTCCTGGTTATCGACGAGAGGTCGAATCGAAAGCAACTTGGTCTAATGTTGGTAATCGGCGGAGTGGTCGCGCTTCTCATCGGCGTTGTATTTTTTGTTCTCCTGCTAAATATTACACCTCGTCCGACGATTCCGCCCGCACTACCGGTGGTATCAGGACAACAAACGGCGTTGCCGCCCAAAGAGGTCATTGTCGAATATCCGGAGTTCAAATCAGATAGAGCCGATCTAAGAGTTTTAAGTGTCTACGAAGGATTACAAAAGCCCAATCAGCCAGCTAACACGGAAGAGCGCGAAGGAGCGATCGACGTCAACGTTTACAACGAAGGCAAGCCGCTCATCCTGGTGCTTAACTCGTACATGCCGACGACCTGGACGATCAAACCCGCCAGTGAGCGAGTAAAAATCGGACAAGTCATTACAGTTGGCTACTATCCCCAGACCGTCAAAAACCTACCGTCCAAAGCTGCTCATACAAGTGTCTATTATGAATACTTCAAACCTGACGGCGGAAAGAGTGAAACCAGGACCCACAGCAATGCATTCGGTCTGTTTTACTTCTTATACATGGGCGAAGAGAACATGCAGTCGCAGCCAGAGTTCACCGGCATGAAAGCCGCGCTCGAGAAGTTGAGCAGTTGTCATTTGCGGTCATTCCAGGGCACACGCAGCACCGGGAGCTTTTCGGTAAGGTAGTAAATCCGAGCAGCAGTTGCTACAGGGGCGTAGTTCAAACGCGCAGTCACCGGGTCGCTTACGTCTCGCCGGCACAGAGCGATTGAGAAGTCTTCATTACTTGCCACTGTTATCGGTGCGGGCAGCCGTCTAGTTGCGACAAATCTCCGGTCGGTACATAATGCAAGTGGAGCGCTCAGTTGTGTGCCAGCCTTGCGAAATCTTTCACTACTGATACTAAGCATTGCCTTTTTGGAATCGATGACATCACCTGCAATCGGCCAGGGTATGGAGGAATCGATTGACTATGGTTCGTACAACAATTCATCTGCGCAGCAACAGAGCAACTCGTCGAGCCCGACACAGGCGACAATTCCCCAGCCCTACGGCTCATACAACTACCCGCATACTTATCAGCAATCACCACCCCAGCAACCGCCTGTTTTCTACGCTCCGACTCAGGCCGCCCCTCCGCTTCAGGGCTACGCCAGTCAGTTCACCAACAACCAGCCAGTACCCAACGTTTTTCCTCCGCAACAAAACGACGGAATGAGAGTACCATTGCAGGGCAACGCAAATCTCAATGTTCAGCAGTTTGACTCATCGCTTCAGGCTTCACCACCGCCTGTGATGTCACAACCGTTTCAACAACCAACTCTTTATCCCCAAACCGCTATATCTGCACCGACGCAGACGACAAAACCGAGTCTGTTCGGTAATGCGCTCAAGTCACTACTATCCGGCGGCGTCAACAAAAACGTCCCGCCTGCAGAGCGACCCTGGTGGATTCCCGCAAATGCATTCACCAATGACTCCATGGTTGCGCCGTATCACAACATGGATATCTTCTGGTGGGACAAGCGATCAATGCCTGACAAACCGCAATGGGTCCGACTCGCCGGTGACGTAACAAGGTATTGGAATGGCTATGTTGCTGAGCCGTGCTTCGTGTATGTAGAACCGTTCAAGCCGGCCCCCGGTAATTTCGTATTTCACAGTCGCCAATCCGGCGGACCGAAGGGCTGGTTACAGTCGGTCAATCAGCCGGATTCCACAGGATTTCCGCTCTATCGGTATTGGCTGGATCAGCCGCATTAGCATTTCCTGTTCAGAGTTCGGTTGTGAAACCTTTGACGGCAATCGAATTAGAATGGTTAGAGCGTCCTGCTCGGAACCTATCGACAGTCAAATAATGCCGTCGAAGGAATAGGCCGGAATCGGTCAGAGGCTTATTCCTCCGAAGACATTATTAGATGTGTCGAATTATACCGTCGAAGCAATAATGTGGAATTGGCTCCGAGGCGCAGAACGCCCTCAGGAAATGCTGCTCTCTAACAGTTCGCTGTGAGTCGCAAAAAACGACTCGGACAGGAAATCCTGCCCGAGTCCGGGGAGGCAGCGAGTGAGTGCGCCTCTATACAGCTATTTGTTGCGGGGCTTCCAGATCGGATCCTGGAACTTGCCGCTTTGGGTTGAGAACCATCTAGTCATGGTCATCTTCTGTTGGGTGTAAAACTGAATCCCTTCCCGACCCTGAATGTGCAGATCACCGAAGAAGGAATGATTCCATCCAGTAAACGGGAACCATGCCATTGGAGCTGGAACGCCAACATTGATTCCGATCATCCCAGCATTGAAGTGACGCTTGAACTCACGAGCTGCAGCACCGCTATTGGTGAAAATCACGGCACCGTTGCCGAATTCGCAATTCTGGCCGATATCTATCGCATCCTGAATATTCTGACATCGCACCACTGACAATACCGGTCCGAAAATTTCTTCTTTGACGACCGACATATCCGCTGTCGCCTTGTCGATCACGGTGGGGCCGATAAAGTAACCGTTAGGACCATCAGCAACCTTCGTGACTCGACCATCAAGGGCAATATTCGCACCTTCCTTTTCGCCCTTGTCAATCATCGTTCGCACGTGATTGAGATGCTGAGCGGTTATTACTGGTCCCATGTCGGCACCATCGCCGATATCAGTGCGGCCGACCTTCATCTTGGAGGCCGATTCTACAAGCAAGGGAACTAGTTGATCGGCGGCATCGCCAACCGGAAGCGCGAGGCTGCCGGCCATGCATCTTTCGCCGGCGCAACCAAATGCCGAGGCTTGAAGAGCCTGGACTGTCTGCTCCATGTCCGCATCGGGCATGATGATGATATGGTTCTTCGCGCCGCCGGCTGACTGCACACGTTTGCCGTGCTTGGTACCGGTCTCGTATATATACTTGGCTATCGGTGTTGAACCCACGAACGATATGGCTTTGACGAGGGGGTGGGTGAGCAGAGCATCAACACAGTCTTTTCCGCCATGCACCACATTGAACACGCCTTTCGGAATGCCGGCTTTGATGAGAAGCTCAGCGATCAAAAGACTCGCGAGCGGCACTTTTTCCGAAGGTTTTAAAATAAATGAATTTCCGCAAGTCAGTGCCACAGGGTACATCCAGAGCGGGACCATGGCAGGAAAATTGAACGGTGTGATGCCGACACAGACTCCAAGAGGATGTCTCACGGTCTCGCAATCCACATTTCGAGCGATATTTTCCATCGACTCGCCCATGAAAAGACTTGGAATACCGCAGGCGAACTCTACCACCTCTATCCCTCGCTGAACCGAGGCGCGAGCTTCAGGCAATGTTTTTCCATGCTCTCTCGTGACACACCTAGCGATCTCCTCGTAGTTGGACTCGAGCAAGTTCTTGAATCGGAACATTACGCGCGCCCGCTCTACGACTGGAACCTCTTTCCACTCGAGAAATGCTGCCTGCGCTGCTTGCACAGCCTTGTCTACGTCATCGCCTTTGCCCATAGGCACTTTCGCGATAACCTCTCCGGTAGAAGGATTGAATACTTCTGAGAATTCAGTCGCCGCCGAATCAATCCAATCTCCACCTACTAGAATTTTGCACGTTGTAACAGCACTGCTCTGTGTCACCGGCATGCCAGCTCCTCCACGAGTTCGAATCACATATCCATACAAAGGATATATTGCCACCACCCCACTGACAACCATGCAAGAGAGAAGAGTTCAGCCGTGCATACTTTATCTAGCCCAATTTTATTTCAAGCTGTCCCCGGAGAATCTGATAATTACAGCGATTTGAGTATCGAATTCAAAAAGAGCGTGAAAAACTATATGTTTCTAATAAAGGAATTGTGTATTCTTTCTCATATGGATACTGCGATTATGATTGGCTACGACGAATCATATCAAAAGAGAAAATGTTGGAGAACCTAGACGACCTCTTCCCGATCAAGCAACGCTTCGCTTACTTCATGAGTAGCGCCAGCGGTCCGATTCCGCGTCCCACGTTTGACGCGATGCAGGCGTTCAACACTGTTCTCATGGAGGAGAGTTCGACCGCATTCGGCAAGTGGATGTCTGTCGTGAAGCGCACGAGAGAGAGCGCGGCTCGACTTCTGGATTGCGATGCCAGATCTGTCGCATTCGTGAAAAACACAGGCGCAGGGCTGTGGTTGGCCTCCCGAATGATTCCGTGGGAACAGGACGATGAAATCATACTTCCAGAATCGGAATTTCCATCGAATATATTTCCCTGGCTTTCACTCGAACCACTTGGAGTAAAGATTCGCTGGCTCAAACCGGAGCGAGATGATCTGGAGCGACCACTCGTGACACCAACTGCAGTATCGAGCATGGTTAACGATAAGACAAAACTGCTTGCAGTTAGCTTCGTCCAGTATGATGACGGATGTCGTCGAGATGTAGTCGCGCTGGGCGAGTTTTGCAAGGAAAACAATATTGTTTTCGTGGTCGACGCCATACAAGGACTTGGAGCACTTCCGTTTTCAGCAACGCAGTGTCATGCAGATTTCGTTGCCTCAGGGGGCCAAAAGTGGCTATTATCGCCACCCGGTACAGGGTTGTTCTATGTCAGCCCCAAATGGCTCGAAGAGCCATGGGTCCCGAATCTCGGATGGTTGAGCGTTGATGACCCGTTCTCTTCGCACTTCAATTCATTCTCTGAATGCGAGGCGAAGCTGCTCGACTCAGCGCGCCGATTCGAGGAGGGTACGCCTAACTTTCCAGGCATCGCGGCCTTAGGAGCAAGCATAGACCTCTTGCTGGAAGAGGGAATAGACAATATTGCCGGTCGAATCTTCGCACTTACAAATCGTTTGGCTGGAGCGCTTCAAACTCTCGACTGCAAGGTAGTCAGTCCTCGCTGGGACAACTATTGGTCCGGTATCGTATCGTTCTATCACCCCAATCTCGATTCTGATTTGCTCTACAATACGCTTCTCGATAACGCAGTCGTGACCACGGTAAGACATGGTTGGGTTCGCGTAGCAGTTCATTTCTTCAATGACGAAACCGAGATAGATCGCCTCATCGGTTTGGTTAAACAAACAATCTGGGTTAACCAGCAAAGCGTGTGACGAGTAACTCGCCAGTTGCCTTGGAGAGACCGTCAAAATCAATTTCAGAACCAGCTCAAACAGGTGATTATGTTCAGCGGTGCCCCACCAGTCCATCTCATGTGGTCGGACATGTTCGATCCCAAGAAGCCCAAGGTCGAAAAGCCCGTGGACTGGCGACGAATCAGCAAATTGTTTCTCCCTTACTGGAAGCAGGAAATTCAGGTCATTGGCTGCACGCTTATTGTTGCGCTGCTCGGGCTGCTGCCCCCAGTGTTGACAATGTGGCTAATCGACAAAGCAATCCCCTCGAAAGACTTACTCTTGGTTGCTCAGCTTGTTGCCGCAATGATCGGTGCTGCACTGTTCGCATCATTCGTGGGTGTTTATCAGGGTTACCTGAACGCCTTCGTTGGCGAGGGCATAATGCGAGACTTACGAGCCAGTCTTATGGGTCATATGCACAGAATGCCGCTCGATTTTTTCACAAGTACGAAGACGGGCGAAATCATGAATCGGGTGTCCAATGACGTGGACAGCATTGATGGAGTCGTGTCAGGAACTCTGGTTTCAATTTTTACCAACCTGGCTGTTATCGCAACCACTCTCTTTACGATTTTTATTCTGGATTGGCGTCTTGCAATAGTTTCGATACTGGTCATTCCTTTCATGATCTTTCCGCTCTGGCCGGTCGGTCGAAAGATGTACGAGATCCGAAAAACGACCCGAAAAAAACGCGATGAAGTTCATGCTATAGAACAGGAGACCCTTTCTGTGTCGGGAATCATGCTTCTGAAATCGTTCGTCCGCGAACGATACGAGCACGAACGATTTTATCGACTCAGTACGGATTTGATGACAACAGAGATTCGACTGGCCATGGTAGGTCGCTGGTTCATGGCTGCCATTGCTGCGATGGTGACTATCGGACCCGCCCTGATCTGGCTAGCGGGCGGGTGGCTCTGCATCAATCAGGGAATGACGATAGGCATCGTCGTATCTTTTGTTGCGCTTCTCTCTAGGTTATACACTCCAGCATCAGCACTTGCAGGCGTGCAGGCACAGATAGTCAGCGCATTGGCAGTATTCGAACGAATATTCGACTATCTCGACATGACGGAAGAAGAGAGTTCCGACTCGAGCTCCGCTAGCAGCGAAAAGCTCGGAGACATCGACGGTGAGGTCAGGTTCGAAAATGTTTCCTTCTCATATCCCGAACGAGCTGAAGTGCTGAGCGACCTCTCATTCTCGGTTAGACCTGGTCAAGTTGCTGCGTTTGTCGGACCTTCAGGGGCGGGCAAATCTACAATAACGCTCCTAGTTCCGCGCTTTTACGTTCCACAGGAAGGTAGGATCTGCATAGACGGAAGAGATGTCCAATCAATCGGACTGGCAGATCTGCGCCGACACATAGGTGTAGTGACGCAGGAAACGTACCTTTTCCACGACACAATCATGAACAATCTTTTGTATGCTCGCCCCAATGCCACCACCGACGATGTTATAAGTGCAACTAAAGCGGCGCATATCCACGCTGTCATATGCGCCCTCCCATCAGGGTTTGAAACGATAGTCGGCGAGCGCGGTCACAAACTTAGCGGGGGTGAAAGGCAGAGGCTCGCCATAGCTAGAGTATTGTTGAAAGATCCCAAAATACTCATACTAGACGAGGCAACGAGTGCACTTGATTCGGCAAATGAAGCGCTGATTCAGGCAGCGCTCGTACCTCTGATGGAAGGTCGAACAAGTCTCGTAATTGCGCACAGGCTATCAACAATCCTGAGCGCCGACATCATATTCGTAGTCGACGGTGGTCGCATCATCGATGCCGGCAAGCATGAGGAGCTGCTGGCTCGACAAGGGCTATATTCGACACTGTATCGACAGCAGTTTTTGATTGAGACGATACCTTGACGAATTGAATAGATGAGTCAAGTTAGAGAAACAAACTAAGAATGCGACCGCAGCTGTCCGACTGATCAGGAAGCGTTGCGCGATCGTCAATGCGCAAATGTTTGACACCTGCTGTAGAGTCCATGCATCATAAAAACGACAGCTCTTGTCTATTTTCTTTTCGCGGAATTTACAGCTGTGACCTTTTTTGTCGGGACCATTGGCGCCTTACCATCAACTACGCCGGCCACATCAAAACCGGTCGGTCCATCGACCTGTCGCTTCAAATCGACTTCGAATGAGACAGAGGGCACATCGGCTCCATCAGGGAATTCTGGGATTTCAAATGAACTGACCAGATTGATCGACTTCAGAGCATCCGACTTAAAATCGGTCTCTTCATCCACATCTCGAGCGACATCTTGAGCGGGCCAAAACTCTGTCACCCGACCATACAGTTCTCGATCTCTAGTTACAGTAACAACGACGCGGGCGGCTCCGGGTCCAACATTGGCATTTTGCCATCGAGCGTAGATTGCTCTTGCGACGCGCTTGTACCACTCGTCCCAGCTCATTTTTTCCTCCGGCGCAGCCAGAACAGCAGATTTCTCGGTGCCGCCCAGAGGCAGAGTCTGTGCCCTAAGAGGGTGTTCCATATCGACAACGGGTTGAACGAATAGCGGTTTATTGGCCAATTCCTGCGTTGTGGGGACAATATTGGACCCAGGTCTAGTCACAGGAGAAGACCACATTCCACCGGTGGTTTGTTTGATCAATCCATTGCTCGCCACAGACGACTCATATCTGGAGTCCCAACATACGACTCCGTTCTTCGGAGTATTGATAGCTACTGCGTATGCCGGAGTGTGCGATCCGTTAGCACTACCAATAGTACCATTATCAATCTTACGTTCCGGACCGAACGAAGTAATGCCTTTACTCGACGGTGGCAATGAAATCGCATCATAACCACGAGCATATGACGTTATCCCGTTATGCGCGAGCGGAACGGGAGCCGAAAGACGCTCGCCAAACATGCGTGCTATCTGCGCAGGCGAAAATTGTGGTGCCGGAAACCGAGGAGAATCGTATTGAGTAATGCCACTACAAGCGGTGCTTTGCTGCACATCATATCCGGGAGCATAGGAGGTAATCCCGTTGACTGAAGACCTTTTAACGACTTCGCGCGCTGGTCTATAATTCGCCACTGTTCGAGAGTTGGTCGAATTCGATACACCATATCCGTCAACCCAAGACATGATGCCATTGCGCGGGGTCATAGTGTAGGTCGACACCGATGGTATGTTATGCCAGACTCTTGGTGCCGGAGCCAGTGTTGGGGACTGACTTCTAAGCATTGGATATTCGGTAGGTTCACCGGAGGAAGACAGAGGAGCGCTCCCGCGATACTGAGTCAGTTTTGCTCCGTTAGGATAAAAGTATTTTGGGACCTCGGACTTCAAGTCGGATTTCGCTTTTTGCCCGGGAATCACCTTAAGCGAAGGGTTCAAGGAAGCCTCGTTCTTGACGCCACCTTTAAGCGGCTGGCGTTGCGTATCAGTCTCGTCGGTTGCAAGCTGAGTCGTATCGACCTTACCCTCTAGATCTCTAGCCGCAAACGAGGGCGTGACGATTAGATTGAGAATCAAAAAAGCGGAAAAGGTTCGCCTAATCACTCAATACTTCTCCGAACAGCAATCTCCTATATACAGGTATGCCCAGGATTTCACCACTCTTCCAGTCAGTCGGAGTGCGCTAAACTACCAGCCACCGGCGGCGTCTTGAGCATAGTCGGCGGCAGATTGGGCGCGGTTGGCTTCAGCTCGAGCGGAGCTGGCCATGTCTCGCCCCTGCGGGGCCTCGTAGGCGCGTGATTCCGCCCTATCGGCAGCAGTGCGCGCCTCATTTGCATAGTAACGAGCTTCGGATGCGGCTGATTGCTTAGATGAACGATCGCGGGCACTTCGTGCATCATCCATGTAATCTACAGCTTGTGCGGCCATTGTCTTTGCTCGACTGAGCTCATACGAGATTGCATCCATCGCAGACTGCTGTGAGGACGAACTAGAGCCGCCACCACCCTGCTGATTGAGTTGGGCAATCTGTCTGAAGATTCCGCCAAATCCACCACCACCAGGTCGAGCACCACCGAGAATATTGGAAAGGTTGAATTTTGGACCTACACCTGCCGTTTGAGCGATTCCGCCTTGTTGTATTGTTTGAGTCGGAACCCCAGACATAGGCGGAAACTGCGTCATCCCCTGATTACCCTGCATCATCGACTGGGTCGGAACACCAGACATAGGCGGGAACTGCATCATTCCCTGGTTACCCTGCATCATCGGCTGGGTCGGAACACCAGACATAGGCGGGAACTGCATCATTCCCTGGTTACCCTGCATCATCGGCTGGGTCGGAACACCAGACATAGGCGGGAAGTGCATCATTCCCTGATTGGGCTGCATCATCGGCTGGGTCGGAACACCAGAAGTAGGCGGAAACGGCATCATTCCTTGATTGGGCTGCATCATGGACTGACCAGGCATCTGGTGGTAGACCTGTTGTTGCTGAAACCCTTGATTCATCGCTGGTGCCTGCATATTCGGCTGCTGCCAGCCGGACTGTCCTTGGGATGGACCAGGTCTGTTCCACGAATTCATTTGGTTGAGCATATGCTGCATCTCCGCTTCGCTCATTGCTGAGTCTTGCGCACCAGCTCTCTGAAATTGGCACGACAGGACAATGCAGCCAACAACACTGACAAACAAAGCGCTTCTCACTGAACAATTCCTTTCCATACTCTGATTATACGGGTTAGCTCAGGCTCTCGCTTGCCGAAGCTTCCTCAGATGGTCATCCGAAGTCAACTCAGGGACTTCCCCGCCGGAAAGCTTGACTTCAACTGTTTGTCGCATTATTCCTAGCTTTTTCAACACCCAGGAATCAACGCGATTCTGCCCCAGCTTGTCTCTTAGATGGCGAATGCTATCGAGAAATCGGCCATCTTCGAATGTCCGATTGGAATCACCAGCTCCCAGGCGCCTCCCGTGCGTGCAGTGTACGACGTCAACAATGTTAGTGCACGAGACAGGACCGAGCACAGCAGCTTCAAAAACAGATGCCGCCGTGTCTTCACCGGTGCTCAGCTTCAGAAAGTCGACCTGAAGCCAGGTTCTGCTGTTGAACCTTACTTTGAGCACGACCGGCTCACAAATCAAGGAATTGAAAGAGTTCGGACCGATGTCGCGCATGCAAGCGGCTCGAGCATATGTGTAAGCATCCAGCGGATCGGTCGAGAAGAAGCTGTAGTGGTTACGACCGGGCTCCAGGAATCCGGACTTGTTAATCTCCCAGCGTCGATAGCAATTGGTGCCGTGATAGAGGAAGATCTCGTTGGACTCTTCATCGTAGTCAAGGCCGTGCCAGTCTCTGGCGAATTCCGCAAGAGCGGGGGGTACTTGGTGGTCGGGATAACTGTTCAGATCGGAATCCTTTATATTGACACTTTTCTTGCCCCACCTAGTTTCCTAGTACTAATACCTCCAAGTTCCCTATGCCCTTTCGACTTGACATCCTAAACGGCATGGAGATTAACTGTTCCTGACGTCAATGGCACGGAGCGCCGTTTTTGACACGACGCAGTTGATGTTTGGCAATCGCTTCGTAACGATTTATTCCATGTATTTTTCTTTCTCAGTCTCAATGGACTGAAAAGCATCCTGAATAGCCTGCTTCACGCGCATAAGGCTTTCGTCCGCCGTGAGACGAACCTGTGAGGTCCAGTCAGCGCGCTGCTTCGCCAGATCCTCCTGCAACTCTTCGCTGAAGTGCTCGAGGTTGAGGCAGCTCGAACTGATGCTAGTCTCTAGCGTGTTGTCTGCCTTGGTGCGGCAATCGTTGAGAGCCGAGATTGCTTGCTGCTTCTCTTTTGCAAACGCAGGCTCATCCTCGACGCGCGAAGCTTCGGAGGCCTTCATGCAAGCCTCATCGTTGTTGACGATCTCTTGCTTAGCAGTCTTGAGCCTGCTTTCCACGATGTCGATGATGTCTTCCAATCGCTTGGAGGTCGAGTTGAACAACTCTTCTAGACCAAACTGCTGCCCTTTTCCGACTGACTCGATAGTGCTCAAGGACTCCCTGGTCACTGTGTTCAGTTCGAGACGAGCCTTGTCTATCGTGGAGCTGAGACCTTCTACCTGTTGCTTGCGAATCTTGTCGGATTGCTCTTCGAAGTTGCGCTTCATGTCTGCAAGCATGGCTCTGAAAATGTCCTTGTTTTCCAGCAATCTCGGAAAAACAGTGCTGGCATACGCATCCAGGTGAACCTGTTTGATCTCGGCTTTGCAAGAATGAACCAGGAAACTCACACTGTTTGCAAACTCAGTCTGGCTACTGGTGAGCTTCTCAGAAGCACGATCCCAGGAACCGTCGATTTCGACATTCATCGAGGCGACGTTGCGGTCCAGTGAGCTAATGATCGCGTTGACCTCTTCGGTCAATCGCGTCTCGAACTTGCTGAAGCGTGTCAACATGACACCGAGGTGGTGTTTGTAAACAGACTCCAGCGCGCTTGCTATCTCATCTACTTTGCGATTGTATTCGGTGATGCGATCCTGCGCATGTTGATTCAGGGCAGCCCTGGTCTTGTCAGTGAGAACATCGGAATCGGCTTTGAACTTCTCTTCGATGGAATCCAACTCTTGCGTCAACTCACTGTTGAGCTCAGAAACGCTCTCTTCTGCAGATTGGATGACATCGCGAAGCGCTTCTCTGCTTTCAGTAGCGGACTTTGCAATCCTGGCTTTGACATCAGCGGTCACTTTCACCAGATTCGCAATCAGCTTCTCGGTCAAACCACCCGTTGTTAGCTCGTTCTGCCGCTCAATCTTGCGCGCCTCGTCAACCAGCGCCTCCAATTCTCGGATCAGTCGATCACGCGACTGATCGCATCGGTTAGACAGCTTCTTCTCTGCTTCAGAAAGACGCTGATTCAACCTGGCCATGAATCTGGTCGATTCCGAGATAACCAGCTTCGGCTCCATCGCAGGCTGGTTCGGGCGCTGCGGCGCGGGGACCGCCACGCTCTTCTCTTGCGGTTTTTCGGTCAAGAAAACTCCGGAGTCCTCGATGCTCTCAGGGAGATCGGATAAAGGTGCAACCGAGTCTTCGGTGAGGTCAGCCCCGCTCAGCAGGCTCTGCTCATCCTTCCTCGGAGCTGGTGGTATGATTGGCTGCCGATCTGCCAGCCCAGCTGGTATGTACGGTGCCACCTCCGGCGGTGGCGGCGTGATGATCGGAGCTGTAACAGACGATATCGTGTATGCGTTCTCAGCCGAGTCATCGCCAATCGATGCCTGCTCGATTTCGAGAGTCGCTTCACTAAGTAAAGGCGCCGGTTGCTCCACCGGCGGTGGCACCGTCAGCGGAGCTTGTGCGACCGCTTCTTCTTCGGGCGCGAACCTGAGCTCGTCGGCAACGCTCTGGGGCAGCGTCTTGTCACCCCGGTTGAATTTCTGCAATATGGCTTTGTCTAGATCTTGAGTCATCTCCCGACCTTGCGCGTCATCAGTCGGCAGGATTTCATCGGCTTCTTTGGTCGGCTCGGCTTCGGCCAGATCCAGCACTTTGTCAATCACACTATCGGACAGATCGGTTTCTTGTGCCGGCATCACCTGCGGTTCTACTTCCGAGAGGTAAGAGTCGGTAGTGATCGACTCCGGCTGCACGGGCTCTGCGTCGACGACTGGTGGCAGCTCTACAGACTCCACCTTCTCGACACTCGCCAACACAGATTCATCTATCAATTCGTCTGCTGCCGTCGGTGCTTGAGGCACGTCGATCAGAGCGGGATTGAGTGGCTCCATAGCTGCCGGATTAACGGGCTCGGCGCGCTCGGCGGACGGGCTTGACACGGCACCATTCGCGAGCGGTTCCTCTATAACCCCATCGACCGCTCGAGGCGGTAAATCTAAATCGCCGAGAATCGGCTCGACCGTGGTCGCTTCAGGACCCTCACGAGTGAACGGAGGATTCGCGGCTGACTCGAGTTGCGACGGCACCGCATCCGGTACTATTTCAGGCGCCTCTTCGACGAGCTCCGCCGGTCTAGGGAATAAGGATTCTGCTTGCGACGAAGTCGGCGTAGGGAACAAGGAGCCGCCGGCACGGCTGGAAAGCGGTGGAGGAGATGGTTCATCGTCTTCGATTACTGACCGGCGAGGGAACAATGAGTCAGAGGCAATGGCTGGTGCTGGCGGCGCTTCATGAGACGCACCACCGATAGTGGCTTCTTCCAGCGAAGTCAGATCGGCGGTTTCCGCCGTAGGCTCTGCGTCAGGTGTAGGGGAGACCAAAGGTACGGACTCCTCGACTGGGGCCGTCGGACCGATATCACCCTCCTCAGGCGTCTCGACAGGAGGCACTTCTGGGTCCACCGGACGGACATCTTCAGGTGGAGCTGCCACAGGAGCCGGAATCTCAACGCCCTCAGAGTCCATCAATCCGTTAAGGGCCTTCGCCAGTTCTTTATAGTTCTCCTGGTCTTCCGGATTTTTTGCTTCCTCAGATGCGGATTGGAGAGCTGCAGGCTCGGCAGCGGCACTTTCGCTGGACAACGCGGACCAACCGGCTGCTCCTTGGGCCGCGGGGACAACTTCGTCAAGAGAGTCAGGCGGCTGCCAACCCGTCGATTCGACCGGCTTGTCATCGCTCTTCGTGGGCAGCTTGGTCCAGGGATCGGGCGATTCGTCCGCGTCGCTCGCACTGCTATTGGTGGCATCTGCCGGGCCGGCTGTTTCGCTGGGCGAGATCTCGGAAAGAACACTTTCAACGAAAGCAGGACCGCTCTCTGCGTTCGGTTGCGCAGTACTGAATACGGCGCTGTCGACAGTCAGCATGTCCTTGAGATTCGTTGGCACGCCACCAGGCGAAGACTCATCCGCACCCCAGCCCGGTGGCTGATCTATGATCTGCCCGAGTTCGTCCGATGTCTGACCAGCAAGTTTGTCGAACAGATTACTCTCTACTGGCAGATCCATCGTTGGGCGGGCAGCTTCAGCAGCGCCCTTCGGCTCGTCCTTGCTCCAATCTTCCTTTTCCGGCTCGCGCACCGTAGACAGTGGCTGCCAGTCACCAGGCTGAACCGGCTTTTTCCGCCGACGTTCAATTTGCGATTCACGCGCGTCCGGATTGGTTTCCAGAGAGCTTCGCGCTCCACCTTCCTGAAAAATCGAATCGACAAAATCTCTAGGTGCCTCCGTCGATTCACCTGTTTCTGCTGATGTACTATCACTGGTAGGCCAGGCTACTGGCTCCTGAGGCTCTTCTTGAATGAATGGAGCGGCCGTCTCGAAGAGATTGGAGACCGAGGGAAAGGCGGCCTGCCCTGCTTGACCTTTATCGTAGTCTGCTCTGAACTGTTCCGAGAATGTCGGTTTTGC
>CAYQKX010000072.1:0-39838 GCA_964418155.1 uncultured Candidatus Obscuribacterales bacterium
AGGCTTGCTTTGCGCGGCTCTGTTAATCACCCACTCGGGTGATTTTGGATCTCAAATCACCCGAGTGGGTGAGTTCGTTTTCCGTATTGCTCAATATCAAAAGTCCATGACAAGCGACTCTTGAGCGTTCGCAATTTTGAGTTTGCGAGTTCAGTGATACTATTGGCGGTGAATCATAACGTCCATTATCAGACCTCCCAATGTCACTGGCTCCGCAGTAGTAGCTGAGGACATCAGTATTTGTAATCGTTTAGTTTGTGGCACCTGTTTTTCAGCTCTAAGTCTGTCTCTTCAAGGTTTGCCATAGCTTTTACAATTTCATCGTGACTCATTTCCTTGGCTGGTACGTTGTAGCGATATACCACCAAGACACCTGGATGCTCACCACCTTTATTGAGCTTCGCAGCTGCCAGGTCAACGAAATCATCGCAGTTGATAGTAAGTACCATGCGATCAGCAGATATGGCCGCTTCAAAGACCGCAGGGTCAGGCTTTCTTATAAGTCCAGCCTCAGCTACAGTCAAAACATCATGACCGGCCGTGCGCAGTTTAGCATCGAGGAGCTTGTCTAGGATGCACTCATCGACCAACAGCTTGAGGGGCAATGCCAATTCCTTTCTCTTCCAACCGACGCAGTTCTTCGTTGGCTTCCATTTCCAACAATACTTTGTTGGTGTCACAGTATTCCATAATTTCGCGCACGGCCTCTTCGGGCAAGTCCCAATTGTCGGCAGCTTCTTGAATGTTCAAGTTGTTCGCAATCATACCAGTCCAAACCGCAGCAGCAGGGAGCTTTCTCCCTTTGACGTAGAGCTGCTTTTTCCAGGGATGCGCGTGTTCTACTAGATACATCCACTTTCTAATATTCGGTTTTTCAATTCCCAACATGACTAATCTCCTCAGATCTTGCCTGTCTGGATCCCCGACGAATAAGTGATTTCCGTTCTTTGCTTCGGCTATAAGATGCAATGCCAAATGAATGGCAAGCAGCATTGCATCTTTCTTGCTGGGTACATCAAGTAGCTCCTGTAGCGTCTCAATCTCAGCTTGTTGCTGAGGACTTACATCGAAGTTCTCACGTCTTGTTTCTTTCACCTTGCCCATAGAAGGAAACCTCTGAGTAATTATTGAGTATATACTACTCACAAGACCTTGACAAGGTCATTTTTGTTCCAAAACGCGCGCCAGTTTAACATTTGCATAACTTGGAGTCAGTTGGATCAGTCGAGAAGCAACATTGTATTTTGTTTTTGACTGACGATGACAGTGCTTGACTCAGATCGTTAGTCAGGCAAGGCTATTCTCGGGCGCGAGGATAGCAGGAAGAGAGAAACCAGTATGAAACATCCGATGTTCGAATCAGTCGCTTAGATTTGGACTCTCTTCCTGATCTTGTCCTCTAAGGCAGAACACTATCTTTCAGCAAATCGTGCGGATTTAGCTCGTATACAAGGTTCGCCCTGGCCAAGATTCTACCTGGCGCTTATAGAAATAACCACTAGAAAAGAGTATGAATAATGAACCAGGTCGGAATCGATATATCGAAGACCAAGTTTGATGCGTGTTTGCTGAGAGATGACAAAACGAAGTCGAAGACATTTGGCAATTCCTACGAAGGCTTTTTCGCGCTGCTTGAGTGGCTGAACCAGCAGGGCGAAACGGAAGTCCATGTTTGCATGGAAGGTACCGGACGTCTATGGGAGCCGCTCGCAGAGTTTCTCCACTTGCACAACGTTCGCACCAGTGTCGTGAACCCGCTCAAAATAAAAGGGTTTGCCAAAAGCGAGCTGAGGCGCTCGAAAACCGACAAACTTGTGGAACGGTAAAATCCGACGCCTGTATTTCCCCGCCTTCGTTTAGATCGAGATCTTCAATCCAGGAAAACGTGCCTCGTTCCAGGCGTTTGTAATACAGGGCAAATCCATCCGGGTCCCAGGTTAGCAGTTTCATCCGATCGCGCTTTCGACTGAAGAAAACGAAAATATGGCCGCTAAGGGGATTCATCCCGAAATGCGATGTGACCAAACCGGAAAGGGCGTCAAATGAATATTTCATGTCGATGACTTGTGAGCAAAGAAAGACTCTTGTTGATGGTTGAATACTAAGCGTTGCGACACCTAACATTTTAAGGATGAAAAAGCTCAGCAACATATTGAACGTTGCATGTTTCATCGACACGAATCACTCCGCCTCCAGGTAGCAAGATTTCGATCGCTTGCTTAGGACCGCTTTTCGCGACCGCCGCTTTCACTTCGTTCTCTTCCCCATGCAACAGGCGGAGTGGAACGAATGGATTCTTTGGTTGTGGTTCGGACAAAAGTGCCGCTGCATTAGCGGATGGGATCTTCTCTCTGTCACGAATCGTGATTTCTCGATTCCACGCACCGAAAGATGATTGGCTAAGATCGTTGGCAATGCAATACGCGCGCTTGCTTAACCGCTTTGTCTCCATGCATTAATGTGCTTTCGCCAAAATGCCTCTTTCTTCTCGTCTCGCACCCATCTTTGCTTAGATGCATCGCTCCGCACTTGGAACTTCGTTCTCTTCTGCTGCATGATCGCCTCCGTTCTGTTTTCCAACGGCAGAATCATGCGCCGACTTGTGCCACCAAATCAAGCCACCGGACGGACACCCTTTATCGGACCATCAAAAGCTTTTACTTCCCGAGCAATCCTCCAAGTGGAGCCAATACTCCATTTCTTCCAGTCAATCCTCCCAGTGGCAAATTGAGTCCACCGACAGGAGACGCTGATCCTTTGCTGAGACCAGGTATGAGGCTGGTGGCTCCACCGCGGCCGGCAGTTAAGCTCGTCACATTGAGCGGATTTGTTCCCTTGCTTGGAATCAATGTTAATACTGGAATGCCGGCTATGGTTCCCTTTGACATTCCTGGCGCATTCATCAGGACTGCATTGACTTTGGTGGTCTTGCGGTGATATGCGATGTGATACTTCTTGAGACCGAGCTGTCGTCCCGTGTTGAGGGGATCGAATCCAGTCGGTAAAACAGTTGAAGGCGGCCAATTCAAAAAGCTCACGTCGCTAATTTTTGCAATTTGAGTCACGTCCCCGCCTATGCTGTAAATCGATTTGATCGGAACTTGATTGATCGTCAGAGCCTTGAGAATTGAACCTTTTGTGTTCAAGTTTTTCATCAGAGTTTTTTCAATATGTTTTTGATTTGCGAGGGATTTTGTAAATCCGAAGAACAAACGATCCTTCAGTAGAAGATCTCCGGGGACAGAACTGATGTAACTAACATAATGAGGCGTGTCGAACAAAAGAAGCTGTTCCAGTACGTCTCCAATGGCGTAGACAGTACCTGGCAGATCAACTAGTTCAAAATTGACATACTTTGAGAACAGATTCGCAGAACTTTCCCTCGTCAGTGCTTCCAAACCCAAAACATCTAATCCGCCTATCAATCCGCTTGTATCGGCTATTCCGCCGGAGTTGTTCTTTGAATTCCCTTGGTGTCTTCCTCGGCCTTTGCCGTTGTCGGAATCGTTTTTCCCTGACTTGCCTTTGTTGCCCTTCTGCTTCGCTTCGTAAACCATGCCGGGCTTGAGAGTGACGATACTATCGTCAAGACGATTCACGATCTCGACAATACCCTCTAGCACAGCTACGCGCGAACCATCCTTGCCTTCTGTGAGCAAAAAAGTTGTACCTTTAGCGGTCACCTGAAGGTTGGAAGTCCAGAATGTATAGTCGTCTTCATTCTTACTGTTCCTATCATGGTTAAACAGTACCTCACCGCCGATCAAGTAGATGACTTGTTGGCTTGGCAGCAGTGTATACAGTGTGTTGCCTCGTGACCGGAGCGTGATGTTATCCCATACGACTTCCGCAGTCGAGTCGATACCACTGCCCAATTGCATGCCATCGCAAATGGTATCACCCATGGCGGCCGGTGATGGGTCCGCCCAGTGTCCTTTCTCACCCTCTGCGAAACCACGCTTGTAGACGACTCCGGTCAGCTCAGTGATTTTCGGCTCTGACGAAGTGTCTGCCGAGGCGCTGTTACAGTAACAGAAGAGTAAAATGTACAACAAAAAGATCGTAAAACAAATACGCATAAGGGACCTCCTTTGATGATCCAAGGCAGGGCCAGGCAAGCAGCGCTTGCGCAGGTATAATTGATAGGTCCGCGATATGAAGGATCGTCAGCGTCCACAAATGATCGTTGGTCGGTCGAATCAGCGTTCGGCAGATCTTATAACGACAATGGTCGCCCATCGAAGACGCTTCGATGTTCGCAGTCTAACCAGGTATTTTGATTTTGACTTTATAAGTATGGGAAGAAGTGTTTTCCCTACGGAGTCTATTCACGGTTACCTTTTCAGCACACCGGGGTTTCCATGAGACCTTCTCGATAAATGCAATGATAGTGGAGACAATTCCAACACAACAATTGGAAAGTTACTCTGACGAATTTGTGCAAACCTAGTGGGGACAACAGATTGCTGTCTTTTTTCGAGCCCCGGTGTAAAAAAGTATTTCGCAAAAAAATGATTAGCACGCTCGTCAACAGGTGTGCTATCTATGCAGATTTGGGCGTCTCTGCTCGTTCTCGCTTTCTCGAATCAATAGTCTATCTCGGCCACCGTTTCCCCGAACAAAGCAAAAAAACAGGATGGCGTCCAACGGATGAGGTTTTGCCAGTTCAGTTTTACTATGACAACGCTTGATGTCAGGGCGTTTGCTCTGAGTCCGATAAGTTCAGTTAGTTGCTCACTGGTGTTAAACGGATTATGCTCTGACCAGCTCGACTGGAGTGGATGCGAGTTGCATCGGAGCAAAACCCTTTGACGGAAGCCGAGAAAGACAAGCCCATCGAAAAAAACGACCTGGTAATTCCGGGCAACATTTTCGAGCGGCTCCTGTTGCACTTGCATCTGGCGAGAACCACGAATCAGGCAATCGTGCACAGCGCCGGACTCTTTATTGTAATTGCATTCATTCCCTTACTTCTTTTGTCGTTGGTTGGTGGCACAGAGCTCAACGGGTCTGTAGAAATTCCGTTGCACAAAGACTTCATCACACTATCACGCTACCTGATAGCGGCGCCGATTTTCATTCTGTCAGACATCATTACGAGACCATGGCTAATTAAAGCTGTGGCTCGTTTTGCTGCAATTGTAGACGCAGCCGATGTCGAGTGCATCAATGAGACTGTCAAACGGGTAAGTGCTCTGCGAAACTCATTGGTAGTTGATCTCGTTATGCTCGTACTTGCTTTTGTGTCCACCATGTTTGGTACCAGTGTAGTGCTCGCCGTCGATGCGACTAGCTGGCAGATCACGGCACATGGAATCAACTCGGCGCTGACGCCGCCCGGTTATTGGAATGCCTTTGTCAGTCAGCCATTATTTAGATTTGTCATACTGAGCTGGTTTTTCGATTATGCACTGTGGACGTATTTTCTCTGGCGAGTATCGAGGCTTCGATTGGAGATTATTCCTACTCATCCAGATGGGGCAGGAGGCTTGAGCTTCGTCACTGTGGCCCAATCTCAATTCTGTGTCGTCGCGTTTGCGCTTTCGTGTGCGATCTGCAGCGTCATAGCCCGAGGGGTCCAACGCACGCACGTCGAACTTCAGTCCTTCACCAATCTGGGACTGGTATTTTTGGCGGTGATACTCATACTTTTCGTCGGTCCATTGTTGGTGTTTTCTCCCAGGCTTTTACGAACGAAATGCAATGGCGTCTTTTCATACGGGGCCCTGTGCCACGACATGAGCCACTCCTTCGCGAAGAATTGGATTCGGACCGATATTGATGGACGCCCATCTCCTATCATCGAAAGTGAACAGCCATCAGCACTCGCCGATCTCAACAGCAGTTTTCAGACAGTTATAACCATGAGACCGACAGTTTTCGACCGACAATTCATAGTTAGTATTGTCATTGTCACGTGTTTACCCGCGGTACCTCTGATCGCATCGGTGATACCATTACAGGATCTGATTATGCAGATCTTCAAGGCGTTAAGCTGATCACGGGCCTTCCCGTGCACCGCCGCAATCGAATTATCGGCTAATCAAACGACGACTTTTGATTCGAGTCTGGACTTCTGCTCGCATTGGCCAATGCCATCTGGATTTCCTGCCCTAGCTGTGGCAAGTTACAAAGTCGCCTCAGCTCTTCTTTCAGAAGGTCCGTCGCATCCGCATTGGTGGTCGATGATATTTCGTCTTCGAGGTTCTTCAATCGCTCATTGAGCAGGCTCGGCACTAGCATCAGCAGACTGACTTCCTTCACCATGCGAATCAATGTTTCTGGTGAGTCAACGGTCTCATGGAATCGCTGAGACAGACGTGCGTTGGGTAGGTATTCCAGAATCTCCGGAAATTTGAGCAGTTCGCTAAGGGGCTGCGTGACCAGATAGTAATTCATCAACTGTCGACATCGGCTGTTGAGCTCGGTGTCTTCCCACTGACCAACTGCATGGACGGCTGGTATCCCGTCACAGCCGAGATGCTCCAATCTTCGCTGCGCCGTGGCTCGTATCGCTAGATTGTTGGAGGCCAGTTGCACGGCGGTCTCGGCGACTAGTCGGGGTATGCCCCATTGCCACTCCAGATTCTTCAGCGCGCACTCGCGCTGCGGGATGTCGCCGGATGTGACATCCTTGAGCCAATCTTTGGGCTCGCGGCTATTCTGACCCCGGGGCTCGACCTCGGGATCGAAGTTGAGTTCTGTAGAGGCTTTCCCGGCGACGGGTGCGACATTCTCGCGCTCGTTGATTGAGTTGGCGCTTAGATCGTCCTTCGCGTTTGCAGAAGGGCTGATACTAAGCGTCGAGGCTGATGGTGAGGCAGCCCTGGTACTAATTTGTTCACTATCATAGTAATTGAATTTCATAACGGACTCCACAGCAGATCGAAAACTCCACAAAATGCTGAGGTGAAGGTAGAAACATTTTGGCAATTAATTGTGAGAAAGTCGTGAGATCTGGCTGAGTACTTCTATCTCCGATTCCACGCTTACATGGCTGAGATCTTGGTTTCAACTTCATCGAGATGCTTTAGCCGCTCTTCAATCATCTGCCTGGGGAGAAGATTGTTTTTCGCCAGCTTTCGCTCGTAAGCCCAATCAGCCACGAGACCTAACGCGGTGAAACCTACGGCCATACTGGCGCCGACAGTACCTGCGACGGCACCTTTGTAATAGAGATCCAGCTCTTTTCGACTCGGATTATACTTGTAGAATCCGACGGTACCTGCGATACCCTGACCGAGAAGCGTGCCACCAATGACGGGGCCTATTACCGCGTTTTCCACCGCTACTTGGTCTAGATAGTGAATTACTCGTAGTTCAGACGCCATCAATTTTTTTGAGCGCTCGCTCGCTTCTTGATAGGAGCCACTACGATAAATTGCTTCTGTTACCTCGGTGCGGTTGACCTTTTCCAATGCGCCGGAGAACTCCTTTTGTGCGGCTCTGAGCGCAGGATAGTCGAACTCCTGCTTCGTATCGAGCAGCTTCTGCAATTTTCCGGATACTGTCTTTGCGGTAACCTTTCCAGCCGCATAACTTGCTAGCGGAGACGCAATGGTCAAGGCACCGCTAACGGTGGCAAGGACATTCGCTGGACCGAAATACTTTATGTCTCTTATCCCGGATAGCCCTTTGATGCCATAGTGGGCTGAGATAGCGGCGACGACATTGGTGCCGGCATTCATTGCGTAGAACACATTCTCTGATGCGCGAAAGCTGCGAACATCCTTGTTGAATTGGATGTATTCCGACGCGACGCCGTGGCGGAGTAGTCTCAGAATTTTGCTTTCCATCACCGCGAGGTTGTAATACTCATGTTCCTTTTGTTGAGAAACTAGATTTTCTCTTTCCGTGAGAAGCTGGTCCAGCGATTTGAGACCTGATGCCATATGCTCGTTGGCACTGCGCGAATCGAAACCCTTGGCGTGATTCTTGATGGCGAGCACTGTATTTGCCGTCAGTTCAAATGCAGATCCTGAGCCAGCGATTATAGAGCCGACTTCTGCCGCTCTAAAGCCATTTCTCAGAGTCGGCACGCTGATAGTCAGCGGTCTTTTCCTGCCATTGTGAAGCGCCTTGACGGTAGCGATTTCGTAGGCGAGCCCGCAGGATGCCCCTGTCTCTTGCGTGAGGAAATACCTGATGCGCTTCGTCGGATCATGACCAGCGCTGGCGACTCGATACTTCAGTGAGAAGCGCTCGAGCTCTATCAAAGACAAAAGAATGCGTTTTGTCTGCGCTCGATACTCCAGCTCCGCTATATCAGTCGCATTCGCCGTGCCTGCTGTGAGTGAAAATACTGTTATCAATGATAGGATGCCGCTCGTAATGCTACGAGGGTTGAGCTTGAAGGCGGCACGCTTCTTTGAGCCTGAGGTTGTTTTCATGGTTTCCAGTGTGTCAAAAACTGAGTTCTTTTTTTCAATTCATCGTCAGCGATGAAGCTAATCCGACAAGACTTTCTTCTGGGCTGCTTCCGCTGATGCCCGATCGTGGAGGCTTTTGTCCGATAGAGATGTCGGTTTCAGATCTACCGTCACGCTTTCCAACTCTCCAGTAAATTTGAACGGGACTTGGTATTCGCCCACGGGAGTTCCGCCGTCCATGCCGACGTCAACGCCTTCATCAGCGGAGAAAATCATTCCCTGGGTTCGGTCGATGCGACCCTGCGCCATCTGCTTGCCGTTGACTGATATCGTGCCGGTGCCTCCTTTGGAGATGCCGTTACCATCATAGGCAAAGTCGAATGTTATCGTAGCCTCACCGGGTGGCACCGGCTCTTTGCTAGATATGGTGAACTTTTCTCGACCCAACACATTGTATGTGAAATTGGGTTTCCCCTCCTTCAGGTACAGTGACCAGCCGCCGAACTTGCCTGCCTGAGCGATGATCACTCCTTGTGCTCCGCCGGACGGAATCTGAGTCTTGGCGGTCAATTTATAAGAGCGGTTCTTAATATTGATGAAAACGTTTTCTGTAATTCCAGTCATTCCTTCGTACAAGGTAAGCGAAGTTCTTCCGTCCATCAAGTCGGGGCGCCCTGCTGTAGCTGAATTGACACGCTCCAGTACTCGATCATCCAGCGGCAGGACGGAGTTCTTTACCGCTTCTTTTAGAAATAGTTCCTGCAGTTCTTTCAGCTTTTCAGGATTTTTTTCTGCGAGATCATTGGCGCAACTGAAATCATTGGCGGTATCATAAAGTTCCCACTTGTCCTTCTCCAAAGTCTGGAGCGGTTTCATCTCCCATGGTGCTCTGTGCACTGTCCCTGCTAGCCATCCATCGTGATAGATTGCTCGGTTGCAGAGGATCTCGAAATACTGGGTCTTGTGCGTGCTTTTTGCAGCAGGATCTTCGAACGTATATTTCATGCTGACGCCATCTATAGGCAGTTGATCCGTGCCGTTAACCGATGTGGGTTGAGGTAATCCAGCCGCTTCCAAAATGGTGGGTGCTATGTCGATGATATGGTGGAATTGCGAACGCAGACCTTTGGATTTGATACCTTTCGGCCAATGCACCGCGATACTATTGGTGGTGCCTCCAAAGCTAGACGGCACTTGCTTCGTCCAGGTGAACGGCGTATCTCCTGCGACTGCCCAGCCGGCTGCATAGTGACCATACGAATCGGGACCGCCGAGGTCATCATATCGTTTCAATACCTCCGGCACCGTCTCCGGTATTGCATTGAAATAGCTCATCTCATTGAACAATCCATTCATTCCGCCCTCAGCACTGGCTCCGTTGTCTCCAGCGATATAGAAAATGAGTGTATTGTCCAGCTGGCCAATGTCCTCGATTGACTTGATCAGTCGACCGACATTATGATCTGTGAATTCGCCGTAAGCAGCGAAGACTTCCATCTGCCGAGCGAACAACTTTTGTTCGTCGGGTGAGAGTTTGTCCCAATCTTTTATTGCTGCGGGCTTCGGCGCCAGGACCGCATTTTGCGGGACCACGCCGAGTTCTTTCTGCTTGGCTAAAGTCATTTCTCGCTGTTTATCCCAGCCCATGTCGAACTTGCCTTTATACTTGGCGATCCAATTTGCCGGCACGTGATGCGGTGCATGAGTTCCGCCGGGAGCAAAATACATGAAAAACGGCTTGTTGGGCGTCAACGACTTGACCGATTGCATCCACTGTACGGCTTTGTCAGTCATGTCAGGAATAAAATGATAATTGGGACCTGTAGGCGGCTCTACTTGGGTTAAACCATCATAGATAGTCGGCGCCCATTGATTGGCCTCACCGCCGATGAAACCATAGAATTTATCGAATCCAGATCTCGTAGGCCATCTGTCAGTCGGACCAGCCGGACTGACCTCCCAGGCTGCAGTCTCATGACTCTTTCCGAAAGCGCCCGTTGCATAACCATTTAGCCGCAGCATCTCTGCAAGTGGAGCAACCTTGTTGGGGCGCTCTCCCGTTTGACCTGGAAAAGCGGTTGCGGTCTCCGTAATGGAACCCATATTGCAAATGTGGTGATTTCTGCCGGTGAGCAGACTTGCTCGAGATGGCGAGCACAGTGCTGTGGTGTGGAAGTTGTTGTAACGCAGACCTTCGTCGGCAAGGCGTTGCATCGTTGGCATCTTCACTGGACCGCCGAAAGAGCTTGGTTGACCGAAGCCCATATCATCGATTAGAACGATCAAAACATTGGGTGCACCGGATGGTGCTTCGACAGCAAAACGCGGTGGCGCTTTCGCATTGCGTGCATCCAGCACTGTTGAATGTGGAATGTTTGGTGCTTGAAGAGGCAGTTTTGTTCGTTCTGCCATGCTGATTGAATCTGCTGCTAAAGCAATTGATGCGCTTGCAAATAGCAGTGTCCCTGCAAGTGTCAGAGAAACTGCACTGTGCACAGGATTTCTTGCTGCTTTTTCTCTCATTCTTTTCTTCGAATTCGACGTCGGTTGATCCGAACACACAGTATCAGTTACATCTTCGCAGCCGAGTGCTTTTGAGCAATCTAAGCGATCATATTTACTCGAATGCATGTGTGCTGGTCTCCATATTAGTTGTTTCTGATTTTTCGCGGCGAATACTTTCTCGATTACAGCTCAATCGAGAAGTTTGTTTGTTTAAACGCTTTACAGCCGCCACTGTAGGCCGAACCCTGTCGAGAGACATTGTAGCTTATTGGTTACCAGTTATCGATCGATCCCTGCCCGTGGATGAATACTATTTCATTCCATGAGTATTCCCCGGGAGGAATAACAGAGTCCGCGAAACAAGCCATCTGCCACTGTCACCGACCTCGGGCGCCCATTGGATAATAGTCAGGCGACGAGTGTCCATTTTTTCCTAATTGATAATAGACCGTTGAATTGCCGCCTTCCATCCAGAAGTTGTGGCGACTCTTGCCTGGGCCGGAAAAAGACGTATAGATGTCTTTGCCGGCTATCGTTATGGCTGTACCATCGGGATAATGAAGTTCTACGATTCTACCTCCACCGTAGGTGACTTTTTCCGCGTCGGCGACTTTGTATTCTTTGGCCTTTCCATCTTTACCGGTGAACTTGAGATTGCCATCTTCATCAAACTCGTAGGTGCCTTTCTCAGTCTCTGCCTTGATACCAGATTCGGTGCGCTCGACGTTGAAGCCGTTGGGCGCTTTGAAGGAATCTTTGCCTTTTGTTGATTTGAATTCAGCCTTTATGCTCATCTCTTTAGACCGCTCGATCTCTGCCTTGGCACCGTCAGGCGCCCAGATAGTCGTTGTATCGTAGGACTTAACGGCGACTTCTCCAGTTTTCTTCACAGTAAAGACCTGTCGACCGTCATCGAAGAAGTACTCGGTAGAACCATCTTCGAGCTTGGTTGCTTTTCCCTGGTGATCGCCATATTTGTCTCGGTAACGTGCTTTGCCATCGTTGCCTTCAGTTATTCGCGTCCCGTTCGGAAGCTTTACACGGCGCGTTTTTCCATCGTCTCTGATTTCCAATCCGCTCAGATGCGTCGTAGTCGTCTCAGCCGGATCGGTGAACTCGGTATCTCCGATCTTATGTTTTCGCTCAGGTGTCTTCGTCACAATCTTGCCGTCAGAAGAACGCGTTACTGTCACACCTTTGGGTAGTGAATAAGTGACGTCACCAGTCTTCGGATCCTTTTTGACTGTGCCTTTTGATTCTTCGAGAAGTCCTTTCACAGTGCATGTTCCGTCACCGTTGTCCGTGAGCGTGTCTCCATTTCCGGTTTTGAAGGTGTTCGTTTTATCTGCTTTGGGTGACGAATGTGCTTCTTTCCATTTGTCCAAAAGCGACTGTACGTCCGGATCCAACTTCTCCGGTCCGTCCTTTATTCTCTTGTTAATGGAATCGACTGCTGTCTTGCCCATTTTTGCAAATGCGTCTTTGGGCTTGACGTTATCTTCGCCGATCTTTGCTTCTGTTGGAGTTCCGGCTGTTGCGATCTTCAGATCAGCGCCGCTCTTCGAGTCGTGTATAGCCAGGTAATAGCTATCTTCACCGCCACCAAATGATCCCCAATAGTTGACGGAGAGACCTGCATCTTTTAAGTCTCGCCCCAGTGCCCTGGCGAGTTTGCCCCCTTCATCGCGATTCCCGTCAAATAATTTGACGATTTTTTCCAGACCGGCCACGTCGCCGGATAACACTGCCTTATGCATTGCTTTAAGCGTGTCTCGCTGCTTTGGTGTGAGATCACGTCTTGGGTCATCTGCCATATTATTGAGATAGTTTTCAGCCTTCCCGTGCGGAGAAAGCCAGGGGGCTGGAGCGTACGCAAGGAGTAGTTCATCGAATTTTTCTGCCGGGGTAAAACCAAGGTTTGCCAACCGATCTTGTATGGCCTTGTTATCTTTGATTTCGGAAGGTACCGTTGGTTTGCTAGAGTCAAATAACTTTGGTTGCCAAACCGGCGATGGATATATGTCTGATGGGTTGTGTTTTGCTGTATCAATTTCTCTCATAACAAAATCCTTCGAGAGTAGGAACGGGACACTGAAAGTGTAAGTTTTGCGTCGACATTGCACCTTTCGTTTTCACGCAAAACATGAGGTGTATCACCGCTGTGTTTTTTTTCTGAAAGCGAATTTGGAAATGTTGAAAACCAGCTCCCAAAGCGGCTGAGCGGCGGACATCATTGGTAACTTTATCTCGATCATAAAGTTGTTGGCAGTTATTGCGATAGTTGAAATCAGTATCAAAATCCGCTCCCAAAGCGGCCTAACGGCTGGCGTCGATGGCAACTTTATCTCCGATCATAAAGTTGTTGGTAGCTATTGCGATAGTTGAAATCGAGTGTCATTTACTGCTCATTGTGAGAATGGTGCGCCCGCTGAGGTATGGACGCAATGCTGTAGGGATATTTATCGAACCGTCTTCGTTCTGATGATTTTCGAGAAACGGAATGAGTATTCTCGGCGAAGCGATTGCAGTATTGTTGAGCGTAAAAACATAGTTCTTCTGCTTCTCATCGCGATAGCGAATGCCTAATCGACGCGATTGAAAGTCGAAGAAGCTCGAGCACGAATGTGTTTCGCAATAGGCTTCTCGGCTCGGCATCCAGGTTTCTATATCGTGCTTCAGCGTCTGACCCAGACCCATGTCGCCGGTACAGACGGCAACAACCCGATAGGGAAGTTCCAGCATCTGCAGTAACGTCTCCGCATTTTCGAGCAGCGAGTAATGCTCACGCTCCGAGACTCTGTGATCATTCTCACAGAAGACGACTTGTTCAATTTTTTGAAACTGATGAACGCGATAAAGTCCTTTCGTGTCGCGACCGGCCGATCCTGCTTCTCTCCTGAAACAAGTCGATATTCCGACGAAACGCTTAGGTAAGTCGCTCAGTTGGAATGTACGATTTGCGTGCATCGACACTACGCCAACCTCCGATGTTCCTGTCAGGTAGAGGTTGTCTTTCTCCAGTTCGTAGGCATTATCTTCTCCGAGTGGAAAGTACCCGGTACCGAACATGGCCTGCTCCTTCACCAATAGTGGTGGCACTATCGGCACATAGCCTTTCGTGACGAGATAATCCAGGGCGAGTCTCATCAGTGCCATCTCCAGCAGCACGCCTTCTCCCATCAAGGCATATGCACGCGATCCAGCGGCATTTCGTGCGCCTTCGAAGTCAACCATGTTGTGTATGGTGGCAAGCTCCAGATGATCCCTCTCTTTAAAATGTCGTTTTGCGATGACGCCGACTTTGCGAATCTCGACGTTGTCTTGATCTGTTTCGCCCTCTGGCACACCTGCACAAGGCAGACCGGGAACAAGGGCCATTAACTGATTGTATTCGCCATCAACTTCGCGAAATTGTGCCTCGCGTTCTGTCAGCGTCTTTCCAATTGTTCGCGAATCTGCGATAAGTTCGACGCGTCGCTCCGGTTCTGCTGCCACCAGGTCCGACAGCTTGTTGCGCTGCTCTCGCAGTTTATCAACTTCGCCGCCTAGCTCTCTTCGTTTTTCATAGAGAGCTAGCAGTTGATCCAGCTCCAGCGGCACCCGCTTCGTCTTGATGGCCTGCCTGTAGGCGTCCGGATCCTTTCGGATTTTTTCAATGTCGATCATGTTTTATTACCTCCTATATGTACGCGAGGCAACAAAGACAAAAGCCTCGCAAAGTTGCGGGCTTCGTAACACTTGATTCAATCAAAATTTCGAGTTGAATGACAAAATGCGCCCACATCTCTAATTGGAAAGAGATGTGGATGATGAATTTGCGTGGTGTGTAATTCGACTCATGTTACTCACTATACTTGCATCGTTTTCTTTGTCAACGTTTTTGCGGTCCGTTTGTAACGACTGTTCGTGTATCGCGCAGCGAGTATTCCATCGACGGCATTATAAGGGCATCCGGATTATTCCCTCGGAGGAATGATTGCAGCGAGACGCAGCGAGTATTCCATAGACGGCATAAAAAGGGCATCCAAACTATTTCCTCAAAGGAATGATGGTAGCGAGACGGCGGCGAGTATTCCAAAGACGGCATAACGAGGGCATCCGAATTAGTTCCACAATGGAATGATTGCGGCGAGATGGCAGGGGTATTCCATCGCCGGCATAAAAAGTGCATCCGAATTAGTTCCAAAATGGAATGATTGCGGCGAATGCACGATCTGAAAAACGAGATGTGCCTCTTCATAGACGGGTTTCAATATAGGAATGCTACTTCGGTTTTCCTTTTTTGAATTCGGGCGGTTTCGGGCGCAAGGCTTCGAGCTCCTGGAGCGCTCTTCGCCGTTGGTTGGGATCATTTATCCTCCGCCAAATATCTTCTACTTTTGTTTGATCCTGTAGATCCAAGAGACCATCAACTTGTGCTCGATGCTCTGTATATTGCAGCAATGAGTCGGTGGTGAGATGGTCATCAAAAAACTGACGGGCTGTTTCTTTGTTGGGACCGGAGAGCCTGTCGAAAAGAGCCTTTGCTTTAGCCGGCTCTAGTCCGGCTATGTATAGGAGAACATTGGTTTCAATCTTATCGCCGGTGGCATTATGCTGCTCCAGGATCTGTCTTGCAAATTCGGAAGTTATAGGAGGCGTACCTGAAAGCATGTTACCGACTTGCTCTCCTAGAATCCGTTCTTCCAGGTCGCCGCTGTCTCCGAGAATCAGAATCTGGCGAGCAAGGTCGCCGTCTTCTTTGCTGGTCAGCAGGACGTGAAACTTGGTGAAATCCAGGTTCTGCTGTCTCAAAAGACTTTCAGTGTGCGAACTTAATGTTGGGTCGTCTTTGGCTCGACTGATTAAGTCTTGAAGTTTTTCCCGCTCCGGTGGGTTTTTCCAGAGTTGACGGACTCTAAACAATGCAGCCTGCTCTGTTGTTGTTTTTATCATCGACCGCGCAAAAGCTGAATGATCTTCATCTCCAGGCTTACTGGGTCCGTTCAGCAATCCGACAAGCCAACGGCTCTGTGGCGTACCGTTGTGGTACTGCTGCAGTAGTCCTTGTACGCGATTGAGTTCCAATCCGGTGGCGGTATTCATCATATCCTGAAGTGAGTCTACTGCTCGCTTCATGTTGTCTGTTCTCATCATTTCGAACAGTCCGGCACAAGCCTCCGACGATGTGAATGTTCGCAACGCTTTCATCGTGGCGTCGCGGGTCGCGGGATTCTGAAGCAGTGCGACTGTCGATTGAAGAGCCTGTCCTTCTTCCGTGCCCAATAAACTGGCAAGATTCTCCAAAGCCTGCAAGCTGCCCGGACCAGATATGCCATCAACGAGCTTAGTCATTTCGGTAGAGAGTGTTTTCTGCGCCTCACTCTGAGGGGAGTATAGTGCGTCGATCATCTTTGCAGTACCGGCTTCGCCTCCGCGGCTAGCGGCGTCAATCAACCTTCTTGTACGAACTTGCGTGTCTGGATTTGCAAGATCTTTGATTAAACGCTTAGCGCTTGCTTCGGTCTTCGGGTCGGCGAGCATGTTGAGAATCGCTTTCGAGGCTATTTTCGGTTGGGCTGGTGGAGGACCGTCGCCCTCTTCGGATCGTAGCGGAGATTCTCTCATCCTCAAAAGTTCTATCACGGCGTTAAGCTCCGCGGGTGTCTGGGCTGCGCGAAAGGCTTCGTACACGTCGGGTACGCCCGTATTCGTAAGCTTCAGAAGCTCGGTTGTCTGAGAGCGGTTCTTATGCAACGAAGTCAGGACTTCTAGCGCTCGCCCTACTCGCTGCTGGTCGGCTGAATAATAATCACTAACTATGCGGGAAAACTGAGGCCTGATTTCTTTCCTCGAGGCGCTTGCCATCAGAAGGGCCTGTGCATCAACTTTCCTTGCATCATCGTTGAGAGCCTGATCCAGAAGCGACATTTGTTGGAAAGGTAATCCGGATTCAATCAACATTGTTCCGTTTCTTCTTGCCTCCGTCACGCCGGACCAGCCGAGACGGGATCTGTCTAAGCGAGGATTGAGAGCGCGTCCGTCTGCGGTGGTGTTGACCATACCGAGCACATTATTGCCCAGTTGAACTTCTTTAGGATTCGTCGATGTTAGCATCGAGAGAAGTCGATCAGCTCCGCGATTCGCGATAAGTAAATTGCCAAGAACAGTCGCAGCTGTAGCCTGATTCTTATCGTTATAGATATCGATAAATTTGCGCATTTGCTCAGGTGTGTTTAAGTTAGCGACAAGCGCTCTGGCGATTTCCGGATCATCCTTAAGTAGTTTGCTCACATCATTTGCAAGCGCTGCATTGGCAGGATCTCCAAGCGTCTGTGTCAATATTGCCTGTTCGTTAAGATCGTTTTGTTGAAGAATGAGCTTTGCTAACTCGTGTTGTTTTGGATCTACGTACATCTGTTCCAGGAGCTTCGCATGAGGAGCTGGCTCTTTTCGACCAGGCCTGAACTTGTTTTCCTCCGCTTCTGGCGTGTCGGGAGTTCCTGATTCGGATAAGAGCAATCGGCGCGCTGCGCGTGCGTCTTCGTGACTTCCCTCGAGAAGTTGATTGGTGACTTTCGAGAATAGCTCAATCTTGTTGTAGTCGTTGAAAATCTCCAGCAACTTGTGAGAACTGGCTTCGTGGCGGAGTGTCTGAAGTACCTTCTGCAGTTCTTGAAGTTTTTCTGGACTAAGTGACGCAACCTTCTCCAGTGTTTTCTCGTATAACGCAGGGTCTCTATCCTTAAGTGGCAGAATGTCCAAGTCACTGAGTGCTAGACCAGCCTTTCGCGTTTCTGGCGAGCTTAGCAGACTTAGGACTTCTTTCTGATAGTCTGGATCTCCGGATTTAGCCAACCGTCGCGCGAGCAATTGCTCTGATTCAGAGCCGGTTACCAGGGAGAGGTACGCGACCATCTGCTTCTCGGTGCCTTTGTCCTGATCGCGAGAGATGAAATCGACAAGTTGTTGCGCATTGTAGTGATGCCGCCCGTCTGGAGCTTCCGCGTACTGCTTCAAGACTGCTCTGGTGCCAGCGGCGGTATCAGGAGATTCTAGTAGCTTGATGAGATTATCTCGTTGATTTCTAGCCGAGACGAAGTTGAGTACTCTAAACGCGTCGGTCTGCTTTTCCTCGGTGCCATTCATCCATTGCAAAAGCTTTTCTGCCTGCGTCTTGTCTGCCTCTACAGGGCTAGCTAACTGTTCCAAGAGTAGTGGTGCCAAAACTGAATTGGCAGTCATGGCGTCAATTGCACGACCATTCTTACTGTCCGCACAAAGGTTGAATAGCGTGGACAGTTGTTCAGTATCGTTGAAATCTCGAACAATCGCTTCCACTCTTGTTCTGTCGCCGTTCTTCCAGAGCTCCATTCCTTTGCGAAACAGCTCTGGATTTGTTTTGCTCAATTCCAATAGTTTTTCAACAGATTTTGGATCTGCTGATTTGTCATTAATGAGCAACTTTTGTAACTCGGCATCACCGCCCACATTGTCTCGACTTGCTAGAAAGATCGGTCCAATGCTCAGTGCTCCGAAGGTCTGCTCAATTTTTTCAACTGCTGAAGATTTTGAGTTGCCAGAATCTCGGAGTAGTTCTACTGGATTGAAAGTCGAATCGGCAGTTCGAAAGTCGGATTTATCCTTAAAATCTTCCATGTCAGGAAAGGTCTGAGCCATCGCTGTTCTCCGCACTGCTGCAATTGCATCCCAAGACGGTCCTGCATCAATTCTTGATTGCAGTTGTTACAGAATTGCGAAGCAAGTGCAGGCAAGGTGATTATTGTTGTTCTGTTGAGTCGTCACGAAGTTGTACAATGAGGGCATATATGGCAGACAACAATGAATGATGACCAACATGAAGAAGACGAAGTCGTCGATCAGGAGCGCACTGATCCAGTGTGGTGCGTCGTCGCGAATGTTGCGGAGAATACTGTCTTTGGCGAGGACAAAGAGTCTCGCAAGGGGACAAAACATTTTTCGCCTGGCACCAAAGTTTATTGTTTTCCACCCTTGTGGGGCGATGGATACGTGAATGTAAAAGTGATTGGTCGACATCGCGGATCGAAGAAATACGTCACTATGGTGATGCCGGCGAAGCACTTGACCAATTGGCGCAGTAAGCTAATCTATAGTCCTCATGTAACTAAACTTTTGAAGTCGCATTGGGACGGCTCTGAGAAGTCGAAAAGGCGCTCCGCGGAACTCGCCGATTGGAAGCAGACAGGCGTATGTTCGGGGGCGAAGCCACATCATTCTGAACTCAGCTTCGTCGCTCGAATTGGTTTGGCTCTTAACGAGCTTTCGCAGCGGTTTTTTAATTCCAGATAGTTGTTGTTACTCCGTTTAAAAAGAGCCGCAAACTGGGGGGTGCTGTTGGAGAGCCCACGTTAGAGGTGCTATCATCCGCATTCTACCCTCTAATCAACGAAAGGAAGGCTCATGACCCAATACGACAGCATTGCCGATCAGTATGACCAGAGCGTCAATACGCGCAGCGATCGCGAAGTGATTTTTATCCCCTCCGCGAAGCATTTTCTGGGTGATTTGACTGGTCTGCGCGTGATGGATTTGGCATGTGGTTCCGGATTTTTTACACGCTTTATGAAGGAGTGGGGAGCGAGTCATGTCGTCGGCGTCGATATCTCTGGCGAGATGATTGAACTGGCAAAACAGCAGGAAAAGAAGGAGCCGCTCGGCATAGAATACCTGGTTGGCGATGTTGCGCAACTTGGAAAAATAGGTGAGTTCGACGTCGTGTTTGGTGGCTTTCTCTTGCATTACGCATCGTCGGTCGAGCAGCTGGAGCTAATGATCCGGTCTATCGGCCTCAACCTGAAGCCTGGCGGGAAATTCATAGCGTTCAATGAAAATCCATCTGTTCCTACCCATAGCGGTATTAAATATGGTGTCAAGGTGGAAACCGAGGGAGCAATTCAAGATGCCACGAAAGTCAAGCGCAGTCATTACGTAGGCGACAAGTTCGATTTCGCGATCGAGCATTTTCATTATGAGCCCGGTACTTATCAGCGAGCACTTCAAGCTGGTGGATTCACCGAGATTGAGTGGACGAATTTCGTGAGCGCCGGCGGACCGGACTTTGACGAGCAATATTGGTGGGACTTCCTTCATGATTTCAGTGTAGCGGTATTGAAGTGTTGCAAAGGTACATAAGCTTCTCCGGTCGAATTTACGGCACTAGTGCGGATTCTCAGCATTGAGGTTAGTGCTTTTTTGCATTGAAAAACAACTGACAACGGAAGTTTTGTACAATAAGGATGCATTCCGTTGGCGGGCAGTATCAGTGAGTTCAAAACACAGGAAGCTAAGGCTAAAAGTCGGGACAACAGCGCTGTTGTGCGCGTTGGTCGCTTGCCAGATCGCACAGGCAGCAACATCCGATCAGTCCTGGTCGAGCGCCTATGAGCAGGGCATGCAAGCGCTAAGTGCTGAAACGCCTGGCCGCGCAGAGCAGCAGTTTCGTAAGGCTGTTGGTCTTGTGAAAAAACAGTCTAACAAAAGCGATGACATGGATAAGTGCCAGTTGAAGCTTGCTGAGTCCCTCAAGCTTCTCGACAGAGCCGGCGAAGCTCGGACAATCTTGCAGAGTGTCCTTTCAAGGATTTCGAAGAAGAGCGGCGCGGATAGCGCCAGCGTCGAGCCGATCCTTATGGAACTCGGGTCCATTGAAGAATCTGCCGGCAATCATTCCGTGGCGATGAATTACTATAACCGCGCTCTCAATCTCACCGAGAAGCATTATGGACCGTATAGCCCAATGGCAGCGAAAGCGCTGCATGGGCTTGGTCGAGTCAATGGCAAAACTGGGCGCCGTGACGCTGCTTCTGCTAATTACAAGCGTGCAATCTCGATTCTATCGCAGTCTCCAAATCTGGATGCTGCCGATCAGCTCAATGTCGTAATGCATGAATACAAAGACTTGATTAGAAAAGACGACACTTCCGACACAGATCTGATCAAAGATTTCCAGACCGACATTATGAATGATGGGACTAGACCAGCCAAGGATGGCGGCTCCTCCTCTCTGCGTCCTGGTGATGCGTTGAGGTCTAACGCTTCCCCGTCCAGCGGTTGGAAAACAGCCAAGTCACCTGCGTCGCCACGGGACAGACAGGACCATCAATCATTGAGTGGTGCAGTGTCTAGCGACTGGCAGCATGCGCAGCAATCGAATTCGGCCAAATCTCAATTTCAACAGCAGAGTGATTCGCAACTCACATCTTCGCGCGCCGGTGAAACATCGGAGAACACAGCCGTCGCTCTTCGCGGAATACATCTTCCTGCTTCCGATGACACGCTGAATCCGGCATTCAAAGTCGTGAGCGATACGGTGTTCTCACAGAGCCGATATCGCTTGAGCGAGTCCCAGTATCAGCGAATGATTGCGACAGACATCGATTCGCTCGGGCCGAACCACCCATCTGTCGCCAACGATCTCAACGGTTTAGCTCAACTATATGTTGCTCAGGAGAAGTATCGGGAGGCGAAACCGCTTTTGACCAGGGCGCTTTCCATCTACCAATCCACTTATGGCAGCAGCAACGTTCTTACGATCAACACGATGTCTGCTCTCGCTTCTGTTGAGTTTCAGTTGAACAATATCGAGGACGCGGTGAAGCTCTATCGCACTGCCTTGACTGCTGCCCAGTCTATCCTCGGTCCCAATAGTATAGAGACCGCTGGAATTCTCAACGGACTGGCATACCTGTATTTCCAACAGGGACAGCTCGATAGTTCATGCACCTTTTACGAATGGGCGGTAGCGAGTACAGAACGTGCTGTCGGCGCCAACAACCCGCTTTTAGCTGCTTGTCTCAAAGACTATGCGCAGGTTCTTCGCCGGTTGGATAAGAGTTCGAAAGCCTCGGAAGTCGAGGCGAGAGCAGGGCAGATTCTCAGCCAATCGAAAGCTCTCTAAGCCTAAGAAGTCCGATCAACTAGACATCGCTGGACGAGCTCGCTGATGTCTAGTGCGGAAATTAGACGTCCGCAATCTGCGATCGTAAATTTAAGAAGTGACCGCAAGTTATCTGGCGACTGCTTGACTGGTGGTTGTTGTGCTCACCTTGAGTGGCTTGCCCACCGGCTTCACGCGCGATTGATTGATGAGCTCCTCGCTTCCCTTCTCTGCCACCATGTCGCCTACTTTTACGTCGCCGAAGATTTCGACCATGTTGTCCATTAGCTCGCCTTTGCGCACGTTGACCCAGTCTACGCGGTCATTTTCGACTTTGCACACGAAAGTGCTCAGCGGTGTAGAGACAACAGCAGAGATTGGGACGAACAAACTCGTATCCTGTCTGCGTGATGGCCAGTAGACCTTCGTGAACATACCGGGAACAATCTTGAAGTCAGGATTGAGGTAATTGAGTTCCACCGGCATCGTTCGGGTTTCTTTATCCAGGCTGTTGCTTATCCTCGCAACTGTACCCTTGAAGCGCTTTCCGGGGAATGACGAGACCGTGAATTCAACCTCGGAACCAATGATCACTCCGCCAACCAACTCCTCAGGAACCGGCGCGATGATTCTCAAAAGATCGAGCTGCTTCAGTCTGCAAATTGGCGGATAGGCGCCCGTACCATCGGGGCCGACGAAGCTTCCCACGTGCATTTTTCTATCGGTGATATACCCATCGAATGGTGCATAGATTTCTAGGTACGATGCGAAGTCGGCGAAGCTTTCGAATGCTTTGATCATCGCATCGACCTCTTCATGCCGCATGGAGACTTCATGATCTTTGGAATTGACTCTTTTGATAAACGAATTGACTTCTTGCCGATCAGCCTGGACTGTTTGCGACCATTGAACGACATCGTTGTCCGCGATCACACCAGGAACTAGCGACGCTGCGTACACGCGCTGATAAGTGGACTGGTCGGCGAGCAGATTTGCTCTACGTTTGTCGAGCTCGGCTTTCAGATCTTGTAGCTTCGATTCCTCGCTTGCTAACGCAGCTTTAGCAGCGGCAACCTTTGCTGCTGCCTCATGGCGCTTGGCGAGGTATTCAGGTGCGTACATACGAACCATCAGCTTGCCTTTCTTGACCATCGAGCCTCGGTCGACGTTGATCTCTTTGACGAATCCAGGCACCTTAGGGTAGATCAATACGTCCTGGTACGCTTCGATTTCGCCAGGCAACTGATCCTCGCGGAACAGTGTTTTCTTCACTACTGGAACAACATTGACTGAGACGACGACTTCGCCCTTCTCGTGCTCGTTGACTATGGGTCTATTCTTTCGTTCCCACAGGAAGAAAAATGCTACGCCTGCGAGCGCCACTACTACCACTGCGAAGAGGATATTCTTGATAGTGAAAATCTCGTGCAGTTTCTCTGAGTCGATCTCAGGACCATGCTCCGGTACTTCTGGTATTTCGTGTTCGCTATCCATTTTCCTTACCTAAAGTCATTGATCGTCAGGGTGCAGTGATTTGAGTTTGACTGATGCATTAGCTTGAACAATCGCATAGACAAGTGGAAGAATCGTCAGAACGGACAACGTCGACATGCTCAGTCCTCCGATCACTGCGCGACCCAGGGACGCGCTCTGTCCTTCCGATATAGCCATCGGCACCATACCCGCTACCATCGCGATTGAGGTCATCAGGATCGGTCGCATTCGGCTTTGTGCACCGTGGATCGCTGCCTGTTTTGCTGTCATCCCCTCGACGCGATTCTGCTCCGCAAAGACGATGAGCAGAATGGCGTTGGCGATACCGACCCCGGTCGCCATGATGGCGCCCATGAAGGATTGAACGTTGAGTGTGGTACCAGTGATGGTGAGAATAGTGAGCACGCCCAGGAGGATTGCGGGTGTCGTGGACATCACGACCAATACGATTCTGGATTGTTGGAAGTAGGCAAGCAGCATCAATGTGATTACGACGACCGCCAACAACAGCCCGGTGAGTAGGTGGAAGAAAGTATCTTCGAGCAGCGGAATCTGACCTGCGACCTGTACGAAAACTCCCTGTGGCGGCTTGCCGCAGCGGCGCACTGCGTCCTTGACGGACTCTCCGACGCGACCCAGATCTTTGCCTTCGAGGTTGGCAGTAATAGAGACTGTGCGCATCATGTTGTACCGATCGAATTCACCGTCGGTGACACCATACTTGACTTTGGCGACGTCGCCGATTAGAGGGCGCTGGAGTCGGCGAGTATGATTGCCAGGATAGTATTTGTCAGTATCCGGGTCTTCGAGCCTATCCTTATACTCCGACATCTCGATGCGCTTGCTGCTGTTCATCGTGGGGAATTTTTCAATGTCGTCTTTCGAGCGAATCTGATCTTGCGGGACCTGCACCTGGACTTGATAAGAGAATCCGCTCTTTGCGTCACGCCAGAGGCTGAGATGCACGAAGCGACTAGAGAAGAATGCGGGCTGCAACGACATGCCGATGTCTTCTGGTGTCACACCAAGCTGTCCTGCGAGCTCTCTATCGATGTCGATTTCGCACGAGGGATAATCCAATGGTTGGCCCCACTGCAAATCGCGCAGCTTTTTGTCGCCACGGAGCTCTGCGAGGACCTTGTTAGCGAAGAGCTTGTTGGCGACCATGTCGGGTCCCATTACCTGGACCTTAATAGGCGTCGGCGATCCGAGGTTCATGATCTGGCTGACCAGGTCGCCGGGTTCGAAGGAGAAAAGGGTGTCCGGCAATTCTTTGGTGAGTTTGACTCTGAGTTTATCCTTCAGATCGGCCATGTCGATCTTCAGGGTTTCTTTGAGCTGGACATCAAGAACCGCTTGATGCGGCCCGCTGGTCCAAAGAAAAGCAGAGCTGATAGGGAACATAGGTGGCTGCTGACCGGCATAGCCGAGCGTCTTTTCAACGTTGTCTGGTCCGACTTGTTCTTTCACTAACTCGATTGTTTTAAGCACTCTTTTCTCGAGAGCTTCTACACGCATTCCGGTCGGCGCTGAGATTCTGACGCGGAATTGTTTGCTGCCTGAATCGGGGAAGAGCTCTTTGCCGATATCTTCGTATAAGAAGACTACCATCGAGACTGCTACCACGACATAGACGCCGACGACCAGATGACGCAGAGGCATCATAAATCCGATGAACTTGCCTAGAAGATCCTTCAAGGTATCGACAAAATCTTTCTTAGGCTCCTTGTGCTCCTTCTTCAGTATCCAGACCGCCATGATCGGAACCACCGTCGAAGCCAGCGTGGTTGAGGCGATCATCGCGAATCCAACCGCGAGCGACAAAGGAATGAAGAGCTCTCGTGTGATACCAGTCATAAAGAATGACGGGATAAAAACAGCGACGACTGAAAGCATGGCGAGCAGTCGCGGAACCATAGTCTCTACACACGCATCGTAGACTGCTCGCGCGAGCGGCGCCCCTTCTGCAAGGTGACTGTGGATGTTCTCAATACAAACAGTGGCCTCGTCTACGAGAATTCCGATGGATAGCGCCAAGCCGCTCAACGTCTGGATGTTGAAAGTTTGACCGCATAACGATAGACCAACAATTGCGGACAGAAGAGACAGTGGAATACTTGTGACGACGATGAGCGTGCTTCTGAAGTCGCGCAGGAAAAGCAGGATCATTAACCCTGGAAGCAGGGTGCCGAGCAGCCCTTCGTGGAAGACGTTTTCTATTGCTTCTCTGACGTATTTCGACTGGTCGAATTCGTAGCTGATCTTCACGTCGGACGGCAAGATCGATTGCATCCGTGGAAGAGCTGCTTTGAGAGCGTCTACGACCGAGACGGTTGAGGCGTCCGCGCGTTTGACGGCAGGTATATAAACTGTGCGTTTGCCTTGATAAAGAGCATATCCGCAAAGGATGTCGGCCGAATCTTCGACTGTGCCAATATCTTTGATGAAGATTTGAGGACCGTGTCCTGTCCGAATCGGCAGGTAATCTAATTGATGAATGTCCGGAAGGTCGGAGTTGACCGGCGCGATACGCAGATAGTCACCGGTACGGACGTTGCCGGAGGGCAAGACTTTGTTGCCTGTTTCCAGTGCCTTAATTACTTCATCGCCTGAGATGTTGTATCTTCTGAGTTTGTCTGCATCAACGTTTACAACAATCGTACGAATGTTGCCACCGAAGGGCGGCGGAGCTTCTGCACCGGGGACGGTGGCGAGCATCGGTCTGATTCTGGTGTATGCTAAGTCTTCTAGTTCTTTAACTGATTTAGTGTCGGACGAGAGCACGAGCTGTCCGACCGGCAAGCTGCCCGCGTCGAATCGCAGGACGAATGGGTTATAGGTGCCGTGCGGCATCAAACTTGTCGCACGGTTGGCCATAGCCACGATACCAGCCATGGCGCTAGCCATATCGGTGTCAGACTGGAAGAAAACTTTGATCAGACTGAGATTCTGAATCGACTGCGATTCCATGTGCTCGATGCCAGGCACGTAGAGGAAGAAGAGCTCGTAGCTCGAAGTGATGTAGCCCTCGATCTGCTGCGGCGACATGCCGCCGTAGCCCTGAATCACATAAATAGCTGGGACTTTCAGGTCAGGAAAGATGTCCCGCTTCATCCCGGTGATTGCCATGATTGAGATCAGAATGATGCTCAAAACTGCCGCCACCACAGTGATCGGTCGTTTCATAGCCCATGCGACAATCCACATACTTTTCCTTCTCTCCGACCCAGATTACTGGGATCGTGTCTCTCCTTCTGCGATATCCACCAACTTAAAGAAGTTCTGCAAGTCACCTTGTGCGTAGCCGAGCGCAAGAATCGCTCGCCATACCTCGATCTGAGCCACCGCGTTCTCCACGTTTGCTTTGGCGAGGTTTTCCTCTGCCAGAGCTAGAGCCACGACGTTGGTCAATCCGACACTATATCGTTTTACTACATTAATCTCTCTGACGCGTGCAGCATCAACCAGCTTTGGTGTCTCGTCTGCCACTTTTCGTGCCTGTTCCAGCATGATGCGGCTACTCGCGTCTTTCTTTTCGAGCAACAGCATAGCTACATCAAAATCGGCACGAGCAGCCAATTCATTGCTTCTAGCCATACTCTTTTGCGCCTTTAGTGGAAAGTACTCGAGAATCGGAAAACTGAAAGAGACGCCAACCATGTAGTTAAACACCTGCGGCAAAAAACCACCAGCCACAGATTTTATCGGGTTAACCGGGTCGCCGCTGCCTCGGCCCCAAAGCGAAGAGTTGAGCCACATGTGAGGGCGGTACGCTTTGTCGAGCACAGCGCGCTTCGCCCGCCAGCGGTCCATCTCGGCGAGCTTGAATCGCGCCAATGGATGCGATGTGAGGTCAACCGGGGTGCCGAGAGCGATTGTCGTGGGACCTCGGACAACCGGGTCGCTGACTATGTCGATGTCATGTGTAGTTAGCCCCATTTTTTCGGCCAGGTCTACTAGAGACAGCCTGAAATCTTTCTCGGCTTTGATCACATCGATCCGGGCTTTGGCGACTTCGAAGTCCAGATCGGCTGCATCGGCACCTGGCCTCAAGCCTTCGGCCACGAGGGTTTTGACGCGCAGCTTGGCGGCTTCCATGTGTTCGAGTTCGGCTATTCTTGCGAGAATTATCTGCTTCGCCGCAGCTGCGTGGAAGAATGCTTCTGCGGTTGCAAAGGCAACGTCGAGTTCGGTGAGGCGCTCATCGGCGCGCGCTGTCCTTGCATCTGCGTCGGCGAATTTATCGTTAGCCTTGCGCAGACCGAAATCGACGAGTAGCCAGTTGAGGTTGAGACCTTGCAAGTTATTGCATATGGGCTTCAAGCTTGTTGATGAAACGGGCGGTCCTGAGTCGACGGGCACCGTGTCGAAGCCTGATACGTTGTTCATGACAACGCTGGCGATGCGGTTGCCAGTCACCGCCGATACTTGTGTGTCGACGTTTAAATTGGGCAGGTATTGCATTTTTGCCAGAGAGACATTGGCTTTGGCTGCGCGCAGTTTAAAAAACTTCTGGCGAATCGAGGGGTAGTTTCTAAGTGCGAGATCCACGCTCTCTCTGAGGCTCATCGCCTTGGTCGGTTGTGCGGATTGAAACTGCAAATCGGGCACTTCGACCTCTCGTCCAGCGGCAAACACGGGCGCTGCCAGGGTATTCAAGAGACAGCTGGTGAGCATTGTCACCAACATGGTTGTTCTTGCAAGTCCTCGGAGCTTCATTCGTTGATTGAGAGAGTTGCCGGATGGCTCCGCGCGCAGTTACCGTCGGAGGTTGTAGTAAAGGGCGGAGTGCTAACGCAAAGGCGCTGAAGTTATTTACGCCGAATCGCCGCAGTTGCCTCGCGGGAAGTGCTTAGCAAGCGGGCGATGGAAGTCAATTATTTTACTAGTGATTGGAAGTCAACAGCTGAAATTCCAGAGGTGATGATGGATTTTTATAAAAACCGCGATTGTCTCCTAGGTTGTGAGAGTGGCTATAATCATTGACATTCCACTGGTGAACGAAGCGTGCAGCTCCGCATAATCCCATTAATTTCATTATTATTGACTTCAGTGTGTTTTGCCGGACCTGCCGCTGCAGATCCACTTGATCTCAATCCGTTTAAAAAAACGACAGTCAGCGATGATCTCTTCAACTACATGGACGACAAGAAGCGCGAAGAGCGGCGTCGGGAAGAAGAGAAAGAATACAAGGAAGATCACGACGACCAGAGTGATGACAGTACTGATCGAAAAAATATCTTGAAGAAATTTTGGATGTCTGACTTTACCGATACTGATTTTAGCAAAAAGACTTTTCGAGACTTCAAAGATGATCCTGGTGTGTCAGTCTTTACGGACGCAATGGGCGCCCCCCATGATGATACTAAATCCGATGGCAGCTCTGGTGTGGCTAGTGACGACGACCATAGCAAGAGCGACGATGATGACGAATCGGCGCGCTCTGCCTCTGCTGATGCATTCTCCGGTGGTGGCGATGATTGGTCTCGTTTGACTGATTATAGAAAACGGATGCTTAAGGACGAGAAGCGGACCTACAAAATGTTGACTAAACCAAATGAAGATGCCCTCCACGATTGGGTACCTTCCGCAGTCGATCCAATTCAAAATGGCGGCTTCTCAACGGCTGACGACAATGGTTCTCCCGTCCCATACAAACTCAACGGGTGGATCAACTTAAACAAAGGCTTCCCCTGGGGCGAAGGTGATCCCTAATGCATAGACATTCCATGAGCAAAATCAGCCTGTCCTCGTCGTTCCTGGCGAAACCAGCTCCGACCTCTCCGAGTCCCGTAAAAATGCCTCCGAGCTCGCCGAATCTCGTGAAAACAGCCCGCGCCGCCGTGCTCACTGGGACCGCCGGCGTCTCGCCGGCACCGAGCCTCTCAGCTCTGACGGTGCCGGTTTTGCGACATCGTAAGATCGCATCGGTCTGTTCCTTCCGACCGAGAAAGCTCTCTATATTCGCGCTCGCCCTGCTGGTATCCCTATCGGTACCAGCTGCTTCTCTCGTGATAGCACCAACAGCAATGCCTGCAGACGCCAAGTCCAAGCCTGCCTTGTCTGGCGATTGGAAGGCGGATATCGCGGAAGGCGAACAGTTCCTGAAAACAAAAGAGTTCGCACGCGCCGAACTGTGCTTCCGCCGCGCATGTGCTGAGGTGAAGCGAACCGGTTCTGCCGACAACAACGCACTTTGTATGATCTCTCTTGCGCGCGTTCTATACATGCAGGATTTGATCGCTGATACAATTCCGCTCTATAAGAAAATAATCCGCATCCTTGAAAAGGCTCATGGCAAACATAGCGCCGAGCTTATAACACCGCTTGTCGAGCTTGCCGGCATCTTCGAGGACGAAGGCGATTATGTGAAATCCGCGAAGCAATATACGCGAGCTATCGATATCACCGCGCAAGTTTATGGAACGAAGAGTCTGGCATACGGAGATTATCAGCATCGACTGGGACGCGTCCGAGTCGCTCAAGAATTATTCAAAGACGGTGAGGAATGTTACCTCTCTGCGCTCGATGTTTTGATGCGACAAAAACAGCTTCCTTCCAGCGATATAGTTGATGAGGTTTTAACCGACTATATAACCTTGCTGCTGAAGAGCGAAGCGGAGCGAGCAAAACCTCTTCGTTCTGCCTTTCAAGCCGAGCTCTTGAAGGATCAGGTAGGCGAGCTAAGAAAAAAGCGTGGAGCGCCGCAGTCAAATTGGAGCGCCCAGGTCTCTGTACAACTGGCGGATAAGGCCGGCGCCGAAGCAAACGCGAGAATTGGTGGCGCTGCAGCACCGGGGAATCAGGACGTCAGTGTCGCACCTCCGGATATCAGCACCGCTGTCGATACCACGAGCACGCAGATCATTCCAGACAGATCCTACTCCGATTTCGCTGCGCTGGAGAAAATCAATCAGCAGCGCGTCTCGTTCTACGAGCGAATGATCGCTAGCGACATTGATTCACTTGGTGCCAATCATCCCAGCGTTGCTCGCGATCTCGGCGGTCTTGCTTCCATATACATTCAACAGCGAAAGTACGACGAAGCAAAGCCACTGCTCCAAAGAGCGCTGGTCATCTACCAAAATGCGTACAAAGGTGATTCTCCACCTGGCAAACAGACTGAGTTTTTGCTCCAACTAATATCCGAAGAGCAGACGCCGGACAACATTGCGATCGATACAACCTATGTATCAGATCTTCCAAGACTACCGCTGGAAGCGAGGAAATTGGAGGTCGCATTGCGATTGAACGATCTGGCATTCATGCTGTACTGCCAGGGGAAGATCGATACTGCATTGAAAATCTATTTCTGGGCGCTTGCTAGCACCGCTGGCTCTACTGGTGAGACCAGTCTTCTTGCCGCCGGCAACATGACCGACGTTAGTAGACTACTTCGCCTGCGCGGAAGAGCTACAGAAGCGCAAAGGCTCGAGGTTATCGCCAAGGCGATCGTGCGACGAGACCTGATTGAGAAGCGGTCTCGATTGCTTCCAAAATAGCGGCGAATGAAAATTGCTTTTGCATTCAGGAGCAATTTTGTTTGTTTCACTCATAATCAATAGTAGTGGCATTAAAACGTTGTTCACTCAGGCGACTGCGACAAATGCGGTGTAAGAAATTTGAGCACCTAAAAGTGGCTTCACGACAGACGTTCGAGAGTATTTCTATTTTAAACAATTGATTATTTGGTGTGGTGCTGCACACACATTTCCATTGCGTGTCCAGAAGTTTATAAACCTTGTATAGAAGTTTTCACAGACGAGCGAGTCGTGTGTTTGATATCGAGCCTGCGGAATAGGCTCCACGCAAGCGATTTCGCAATGTCGCGACTGTACTAATGGCAACTCTACTATTCAAAAAGGAAGGTCTACTATGGAATTCTCAGAAATTATGCAATCGCCCGCGGTGCCTGAAGAACTAGGAAATAGCTTTGATTGCGGTTTTTCAATGGCAGCCCAGGAGGCGTGGAAGCCTGAAAAAATGGCTGAGAAGAAGGTCGATGCAACGTCTGATGCAATCCAGCTGCTGCTCAACGCCAAAAAATTCATACAAAAGGATGCCAACGGTGACTTGCAACTTACTGGACCAGGGTCTCAAGCATTGGTGAAGTACATGGCTGCTGGTAATTACTCTAGTGCTCGAGCGGAAAATCTTCAGCAACTCTTGAAAGACAATGGAATAAACGTTTCGTTGGCATTTCGAGAGTTCCATATCAAAGATGGTCGGCTGCAAGTCAACTCCGGAACCTATCTTCGAGTTCCCAATGCCAGCGCGGAGTTAGAGATCAATGTAAAGCCGTCAGGGGTTGGTACACGGGTTGTCGGCGCTCATATCAGCAATATCCCGCGTCGGGGTCAGTAAGTGTTGAGAACAGGTTTAATTTTCTCTTCACCACGACGTTTGAGTGGATGGGATCGAGCGGATAAAGGATAATTTGCATTCGCTCCTGCAATGGCAGTCTCGATCTCATCCAGTCAATTCACCATGTTTGATTTTTTCAAAAGACGTACCGATCTTGAAGAGGCTTTGAAACTTTTTCGGAAGGGCGACGGGTAAGGAAGGTAGATTCGAAGTTGGTCAAGTCCGGAGACTTTGTTTTCGCCAAGTAACACTGAGCAGCATAGTCGCTTTGATCGGAAATTCACGGACTAGAATTCTCAGTCCGGTTTGGGCTTAGGAAGACCAGGACAGCCATAGTCCTCTAGGCTGGGGAGCTTATCTACCAATGGATCGTGATAGTGAAGTATGACTTCCTTGTTGTACATCGCCGAAATCACGAGGTCTGACATCTTCCGCTCCGCTTCGGTGCCGAGCAGTCCGAGTTGCCGCACGTCACTTCCGATTCGACGCCCGACTGAGTTGTTATACAAGTCTTTTTTTGTGTCTCGGTAATGCGGATATCGCTGGCCATCGCGCCAGCAGTACGCTTCCATGTATTCATTGAGTCTAAAGATATAGTCTGCGAGATGCTCCCCTATTTCATAGGAAGCAAGCGCAGAGCCAAATGTGTGCTGGTACCCATTTATAAATTGTCGGTGAATGGCGAACTTTTGACCATTGATTTCCACCTGATAGGTCGGCGTACCATAGGCGTCTACTGTGGTTGGATAGTCCGTAAACGCCCTGGGTGTAAGGGATAGTGGGATTAGCGCGCTTCGCCCGAAAAGCATTTGCTGATACCAACTAACTCGCCATACAATACTAAGTGTATAAATTCCTGTCACCAGTAGTGGTGCAGCAACGGTTGTCGCTAGCAGAGTTTTTCTGCTCCATCTTCTTTTGGGCAGAGATTCAACAGAGGAGCGCTTTTTTATCTGTGTCGGATTGCTTATTGTCATCGGTTTTGCTTAAGAGTGTTTTCTTCAAGACAACCGGGCCCGAACCACTGTTCCGTTAAAGATATTAGAACTGTCTAACGGCGCGTGTGGAATGGCGCGATGATATGCGATACCACTTGAGATACCGCTCCTTGACTTGCCGTGTCGATCGGAAGTCTCAGGCACAGACCGGGCTAGTATAATCGCTATCTCCTATCGACCCAAACCCAACGAGTATCATGAAAGAAGATTTTTTCGAGCTTGGTGAAACCAACTTCACTCCTGAGCAGATCGCCGAGATGATGAACCCAGCGCTCGCGAAGAAAAAAGCAGATGAGCGCAAATTTCAGGATTTTGTCACTCAAGTGTTTGACGGTGACACTGAAGATAATGCTGGTCAGTATAAGCTGCGCTTTATTGTAGAACGCGATTCGTGGTTTGTGGCTGTTAAATCCGATGGTAGATTTGCAACGGTAAATGCGCAGCCCGGCGAATACATGCGACTGATTGCGGGCATCTCCAAGGTTGACGGCAGGCGGACTGATAGGGTTGGTCAGGGCGGACAATTTATCGTCGTGTATCGTGTGAAGCCCGAAGATGAGAGGATGTATGCGGTCTATGACGGACGACGTCTGGTGCGCGCGCTTCCGACCGATGTGTCAGGGATGCTGTTACAGCTCGAGGAAGATGATCAGCTGCGTGAACTCACTGGAGATTATTGCGCATCCCTGCTCACACTTGTCGATGCAATCGAACTTGAAGATACTCTGATCGAAGGCGGCTTTTCCGATGTCGCTAGTATCAAGAGCGGTAAATTCCTTGCCGCCACTTACAAGAACAATCTCTGGCTCACAGATTGCGTTGCTACGATCGCGACGCATGAGGACAGAATTTATATCGATAATAAGGAAGTGAGTCTCAAGCCTTACTCTGGAGAGACCATCTTGAAAATGGTCCTGGAGCACCCTGATTTTTGCGGTGTTGTAATCAACTCGAGTTGCGAAATCTCGCGAAAAGGAGAAGGTGACGATGTGAGAGGTCTACTCCTCTCCCTTAACTGTATCTCTCGCGCATTGAAAGAAGATCGCTGTCTGGTTCGTGTTCCGAAGTATGTGGTGCGAAGTAGAGAAGAATTTGATCTCTGGTTGGACCAGGTTCAGTTTCCTAAGCCACGTGAAGTGATAGAAGAAAAGGATGTTAATGGAAAAACCTTTGTCCATGCAGTCTGTAGGCAGAACAGTGCTGAGTGGAGTATCTACGAGAGTGTCAGATGTAAGGTAGCGAATATGGTGGCAACTCCGAAATTCGAGTTGACGCACAATTCTGGGACCTCGGACGAAGTGGGGCAAGGGCAGAGTCCAGTGCTATGTCCCGGTCTGCTTGTGCGATCGCTGTACTACCAGCTCCCACCAGATCGAGATCGGCAAGAAAATAGATGGGCCCCGGGTAAGTCGCTAGTTGTGGCAAGATTGCTAAGCGAAGAGGACATTGCCAAATCGAAGCTTCGTGTGAGGCTTGCCAATGAAATTTTGAAGCTGATTCCACAGGGGGCAGATACTGTTCCCCGAGAGTCGATGCTTTCCGTCGAGGGCGCACGATTCCTATCACGAGCTGAGTTGGGTTCGCTCCGTGACTGGGTGCAATCTGCTCTCGATCAAGCTAGGCGCTACAACCGGAAATTGGTTTTCAGAACGTAGCGATCGCCGACTTACGACTTTTCTTTCTTTCTTTCTTTCTTTCTTTCTTTCTTTCTTTCTTTCTTTCTTTCTTTCTTATTCTCGAATCTCGCACTCTCGAATCATATTCTCGCGAAGCCGTTCGAATGTCCATGCGAATCTGAAATCGGGCAGCTGTAAGGTTCCGAACCGTTGCTTGACTGCTCGTTCACCTGTAGTTCACCTCGTTTGACTACGCTTATATGAGAGTGCCGCGGCTGGTCCGTGAAGGTTGTCTCCTGACCTGCTCTCCGTGGGTGCCTGTGTTATGTGGGACGCGGGAGTTCAGCATTAAGTAATTTCTACGACGAAACTGCTCCGAGGCGATTGTATGAATGACATAGACCAGGTAATCATTGTGGGCGCGGGCTTGGCTGGACTCTGTTGTGCTCGAAAGTTGCACGACCACGGAATACCATTCTCAATATACGAGGCATCCGACTCCGCGGGGGGCAGAGTGCGGACGGATCTCCATGATGGCTTTCTCCTCGACCGTGGCTTTCAGATTTTTCTGACAGCTTATCCAGAGGCGCGCAAATTTTTGCGTTATGACCAACTTGATTTTAAGCCATTTTCGCCAGGTGCGATGGTGCGCGCAAACGGGAAATTTCATGAATTGTCGGATCCTTTTCGTTGTCCCATGAGCGCTCTCAAGACTTTGTTCTCGTCAGTCGGAACTTTCTCGGACAAGCTCCTAATCGTATCACTTCGGCAGAGGGCTATGGAGTCATCGCAGCAGGGGAGGGGTGCTGCCGATGCGCAATCAACCATCTCCGCTCTGAAGAAGTTCGGATTCTCAGAGTCTATGATCAATCAGTTCTTTCGCCCCTTTTTTGCAGGTATCTTTCTAGACCCCACACTTGAGACTTCGGAAAAATTGTTCGACTTTGTTTTCGATATGTTGGCTCGAGGCGACAATGTTTTGCCTGCGCATGGGATGCAATCGATACCTATGCAGATCGCGGAGTCATTGCCGGCAGATCATATCCATTACAATCAGCCGGTCGCTCAGGTAGAAGGTAGTTCAATCAGACTTGCGTCTGGAAGGAAAGTCCATGGTCGCGCGATCATTGTCGCGACCGAAGAGCCGCAGTGCAAGCGTCTTCTGGGTATGGCGGAGCCGAAGAGCTTCGGTAGTCAGACATGTGTTTATTACTCGACTGACAAGGCACCATTTAACGAACCAATGATTGTTCTAAACGGAGAGAATTCAGGAATTGTCACAAACTTAGTGGTGCCGAGTAACGTCAGTCCGAGTTATGCGCCGCCAGGGCAGTCGCTCATCGGCGCTGTCGTCGTTGGTGATGCTGCTCTCAATGACCAGCAGTTAGATGATGCTGTGAGAAACCAGATGCAAGGTTGGTTCGGTTCAAGCGTTAAGCGATGGAATCACCTTCGAACCTATCGAATCAAGTATGCGTTGCCGGATCAAACAAACGCGGCTCTTGCCTCCGTCGACGGTGCCTACAAAAATGGTGGTCAGGTCTATTCTTGTGGAGATTACAAAGAAACAGGCTCCATCAATGGTGCAATGCTATCCGGCAGGCACGCGGCGGAGGCTGTAATTTCTGCTTTGGGAGCCTAGGCAAAGTGCTCTGGTTGCACTCTAGAATAGGTCGTCTAGTGCCACCACTAAAAGTGGCATGTTTATCTGCTTCGATTTGATGCTCTCAAAATTTCGGAAAGGTGTTTTCGCGTTGTGTCATTTGTCGAGACTGGTTCTACAGAGTTGCTTAGAACTCGCTGAAACAGGACTTCTGCACATTTTCCATTAGCGACTGTGATTGGATGGTTGAGCCCGAGTTTACTCTTATGAGATAACCAAGCGCAATACTGCATGTGAGCGAGAGAACGTAGTCTGCCGTCGAGCGCGTAGTTAGATGCAGAGGGCACACTTTCCGCCTGAATTAGCCGCTCTGTTTCCAGCGCCAGCGAATATCGTGCGTAGGCACCTGGAGCGGTAGTCAGAGCGTCCCAGTATGCTTTGTTTGCGGCTTTGCGCTCCAGATCCGAGAACTTTCCTTTGGAGTTCGACTCCGAGGTCGGGCGTATGAAGGTTCCCTCGTCGCTTGAGTTGTAAGCCTTCAGAACGAAGGTGCGTGAGGATGACGACGATTGTGTACCAAAGCCGCCAACAGGAGAGTCGCCCACAATCCTTGCCGTACCTCGAATTTCGTCCCGGGTCACCAAGTTCGACGTTAATGTCATGTTGGGCTGTCCGCTCATTCTGATGGTCACAACACCATTTTTGATGTCTCCCTCTAACCATCCACCTCCGCGCAGACCGCAGTCACTGTAGCTGTATCCTCCGGATCCGTACAACTTGTCGCCGAATTTCCATAGCTGTAATGAGATTCGTGCCGCGCCGGTGACGGGTCCATCTGCTCCCATTCCGTGATCCACCATGATCGGAGGATTGAGCTCCAGTGACCACGTCTCTCTGAAGTTGGCGTCGTGAGCTGGGTGACGAACATAATTCGACTGTGGCTGGCTACCAGGTGAGATGTACGTGGGCAAGCCAATCGATGCGGAATAGAAATCAGGCAACGTGTAGTTGAGTATAAGAGGACCGCTGGAAGCTGCACGGGAAGGGATGTTCATCGAGACATTGGTTAAGCCATTTCCAGGATACGTTTTGGATAGCACAACTTTTGCTGGACCAATGGAAGTTTCACAAGTGCTGCTTCCTGGTGCGGGACCCCTGATGGTGCCGTGTCCTTTAGCGGAGTCCGGAATATCATAGTAGGAAATGCTCTCCTTCCACGGGCAAAGAATTTCTTCTCCCGAGTTTTTTTTGAATCGAATTGCCTTAGGACTAAGTGCTTTGCCATTAACCGTTTTTATTCCAAAATTGGTGATCAGAGTGACATCATTGCTGGACCCTTGTCGTGAATCAGAGCCGACAACTAGCAGGGGATTCGTCGATATGACTTTGAAAGTGGTGCCGTCTTGAAGACTCGTAGAATTGTTGTAGCTCCATGAATAGCTGCCTGATGCCGAGTTGTTAAACTTGGGAGCTGGAGCCGGCGTTGTCTCAATCGAGACAGCATACGCTTTATTGGCAGACTCGACGTCATTTCTAAGACCAAGAAGTTGTAACTTGGTTGTTTTGCCGTTATTCCAGACTGTTGTTTCTTTGCTTAACTCGAGCGTCGGTGGCAGCTCTCTGGTTCTCGATGTTTTGAAGACCACAAGTGGTGTGCGTTCATCGGCGCTCAGTGTGATTCCGTCGTCGATGGCAATGTCTTGGCCGGCGATGACTGTCACGATTTTCGTTTTACCTGGGGGCTTGTTGGCTGCTGGCGGTTGTGCCTGGACTGCAGGGCAAGACGCGACAGCACTTGTCGTCATCGCGAAAAACAAAAGCTTCCACCAACGATTCTGCATTAGTTTCCCCCCGCATCGCTAAACTGATGAAGCGTTTTCTCTGTCTTATCACGGTGGACAAAGTATTGGCTCATGACCCGCGATAGCAATTATTATGTCTTTTGCCACCCGTGCACTACAGGAAAAACGGAGCGCTGGACATAGGATAAATACGGTGGTCGCAAATTCTCATGGTTGCGTAGCTCTGGGGTCTACGGGTAGCTACGCGCATCAGGATGCGAGTTGCCCGTAGTTGGCATAATAGCTGCGTCACGATCTGTAAAGTGAGCGAACTAATTCTTTCGTTGGACAGGCGATCGCGTAAGTCACGAAGTAGATGAGGACCAAGGTAGCAAGGAGATAGCTGAGGCGGGTCGCAAGAGTTGGCACGCTGACACCTGATCTAGATGGGTTTTCAAGAATATGGACGCGTCTAGATTTCACCTATGTGGAAATCACTAAGGAGGCGCGGTTTGTTGGCGTGCTTGTCAGCAATTCAACTCGATGAGGAGCAACTGGACGATCGCCGTGGCTAATCTGCCCATACATGGCGGTCCACCTCGCATGGAGTCGGAGTGCATGTACGCGGAGATGGTACCGATGGCTGTTTCATTGTAACGGAATTCTTAATTCTTGGTATCGCGTCGAAGCTTACGCCGCTTTCACTGGAGAAACCTTGATGTTTGCTGGGGAAATATACGCCGATATGTCGCGACCAGTTTTTGGTTTTGATTTTAAGCACGCCAGGAACAGTGCATTATTTTTCCATCGTTCGGGTTCTGTTGAGCACCAGCGATTAGCGGCATAGAATTGCAGATACTTCCGCGCTAGGCCTCCATGAAGTCTAATTACGTACCCAGTCAGTAAGTCGACTTCCTCGATTCTTCCGTTTGAAGGCGCGGGATTGCTCGGTTGTGAAACTACCTCTAAGCGCCTATATCGATCACCCGGAACCAGCCTGATTAGCGGGAAATCTACCTGAAGAGCCAACAGTGACTCACTCAACTTCGGAATTGTTAACTGGGTTACCTCTAGCAATCGATTAAAGGTGATCGCTTCTTCAATCGGAATTGCATCATAGACATGAGCAAGTTCTGGTGGAAGTGTAGGCGCATGAATTTCCACTTCTTCGACCTCTGCAGAATTCGCCTGACGTTGAATTTCAAACACATCCTCCTCTGCCCGCGGATGGGCGAACTGCGGTGTTGCCCGCGAGCGTTTGCGAAAGATCGAAAGGAAGGCAATCGAACTGAACTCCTGAAAGTCCCCGGTCATCTGATCGAGAAGTACCATCGATATCTTCTTGATGATCTCGTCAGCGGTCGAGTCTGCGACTCCGGTGACATCCGCAAGCTCCCCCTTCTGAAAATCAACTCCATTCGTCCGTAGGAACACTGCAACTAGATAAGGCCTGAGTTTCTTCGCATGTTCAAACATAGTCCCTGCTGTCACCCAACAATCTCTGTGGCACTCACCGCACTTCGTCTTTCTAGTTCGGATATCGTGCGATAGAACATTTCCGCACGTACATTGGTACCCATCACCTTGACGATAAAGATCAATTACGTACGCGATGGCATCCGCTTCTGTTTTTACCGTCCGTCTAAATGCGGCTACTAGCCGCTTGATGCGTCGAATACGTCTTTTTTTCAACTTTCTGGATTCTTCTTTTTCCATTTTCGCTTCCTCCGTGCTGGTAAATCCATACTTGTAAAAACGTATTCCGGAGGAAAAAAGTTCAATTGGTTGGTGGCTGAAAAAAAACCGCCTGCTGTCAGGCTTTCCAGCCACAGTCTGATCTCTCGATTGAAAAGTGCTTTCCGATATCGGGAAGCACTTTTCAGTCGAGTTTTATCAGAGAGCCCCTTGGTCAGCCGGTTGAGCGAGTTCGGTCTGATTCGCGTCGCAGGGCGGTACTTGGCAAATTTATATCTTTTGCGAACGATGTTCAGATTAGACAAATCAGCACACCCTTGTGTATTTGCGGCATTCAGCAGAATAGATTGAACAATGGACGGAGAACGCAAGACCATCCGTCTAGCCAATTTAGGAAAGTTCCTGAAGCTGTGAATTCGAGCCGACGCTTCACAGTCATTTGAATTCCGATTCCAGGCAGAGTCAGCTGACCGGAATCGTGATAGATTTGCCAAGGTTTTGCAGCGCGTGATTCAG
>CAYQKX010000073.1:0-1366 GCA_964418155.1 uncultured Candidatus Obscuribacterales bacterium
ATAAAGGGTTTGCAGAAACCCGATCTAAGGACGGCAAGCTGACATTGAAGTACGAAAGTGGACGCAGTTGGGATGTGACAGAGGGTCCTAACGGCAAGGTGACCGGAGTTAAGTCCGGAGACAGCGCTTTTAGAGTAGGCGCAGATGTTGTTAAAAACATCAAGATAAAAGATGGCGAAATACGCGTTTCCAAAGATGATGGTACTGTTCACTCATTCAAACATAACTCTGGTGAAACCAAGATTCCACCACGTGATGGGCTGCCGGGGCGTACAGTCAAAACAAAGTATGACGATCGCGGAGCGGTGACTGAGGTTACCGCTGGTACCACCGGTCGCGGTGGCACAGGGATGAAGTACACGGTCGAGCGTGATGCCAAGACTGGCCAGATTACAAGTGTCAAGGACGGAAAGCGAAATGAGATAAAAGCTCCGGATGGGGGACCTCTCAAAGATTTCGCAGTGGACGGGAGAGGACGCATTTCGGCTCGCACGGCGGACGGCGGAAAAATGACTATCGATCCGGAGCGTGGCACTCGGACGACTGAATCGAAGGGCCGCAAGGTTGTGGAGTCTCCGAGAGGCAAGGTTGACTACACTATCGGCACCGATGGTAAAGCGACCGAAGCCAGCGTATACGCGCGCGGTGCTACCGAGCCGACCTACAAGGCAAAACTAGGACCGGATGGGAAGAGCGTTGTCGAGCTCCGGAACGCAAAGAACGAAGTCGTCGGGAGATCACGTGCGGATTCTCAAATCACGCTAGATGATATGGGTCGCGTAAAGACCAGAAATTTGGATCCCGCAGGAAGACTTCGATCTGAGGTCACCATCAATCCTGATAAATCCAAATCGGTTGCCGAGGCTGGAAAAATCTCACGATATACTCCCGAAGGGCGTCTCTCGAGTGTCAGTAAAATGGGTATGGGAACTGCCCGGTTTGACTATCACCGAGAAAAGGGCGCGGTAACGAAGGTACCAGATGCGGTGGCGCCAAAGGGCACAAAGGATCTAACGGTTCCAAATTCCGTCAAATTTGGTGATGGAGTCAAACTCGAGCGAATGTCTGGAGAGGACGTCTCGAGGCAAGATACAACGGGTATCGCGAAATTCATCCTGACGAAAGATGGCAAGGCCGTTATCGATCCTGGTACGGGCAAGCCCATGGAGTATAAGGCTGCTGGGGGTCGACCGAGAAGGCAATACCCACGTGATAGATTCCAGTGGGAAATGGCATAAAATTCCGCCAGAAGGACCGCTGGCGAGCGCCGCTGTTACACCTGGACCTTCTGATGCGGGTAGGAGAGATATTCCACATCCGCCTGGTGGCGCACCTGGTAGAGATGGTGCGCGTCCGCCCGGTGGTG
>CAYQKX010000073.1:1466-39772 GCA_964418155.1 uncultured Candidatus Obscuribacterales bacterium
GTGCACCTGGTGGCGGACCTGGTAGAGATGGTGCGCGTCCGCCCGGTGGTGGTGCACCTGGTGGCGGACCTGGTAGAGATGGTGCGCGTCCGCCCGGTGGTGGTGCGCCTGGTGGCGGACCTGGCGGAGATGGTGCGCGTCCGCCCGGTGGTGGTGCACCTGGTGGCGGTCCTGGCGGAGATGGTGCGCGTCCGCCCGGTGGTGGTAAACCGGGTGGCGGCAAACCTGGTAGAGATGGTGCACGTCCACCTGGTGGTGGCGCACCTGGTGGCGGTGGCCCTGGTGGAGACGGCGCGCGTCCACCTGGTGGTGGCAAACCTGGTAGCGATGGTCCTCCCCGTGGTGACGCCCCTCCTCGTCCTGCTCCAGATCGTCATGTCCGACCGGCAGAGAGAGACCTGCCTGGTACGCCCGGACATGGTCACAAAGTACGACCATGGTCGAAAGCCGATGAATCTGGGACGCGTCCAACCTCAAAAGATCCTGATGTTCGGATGAAGGTAACTGTCACACGGGATAGGCACACTGTGGAAACCTACCTCGATGGAAAGACTAACATGAAAAGGCAGATTGAGCGCGGAAGCAATGGAGGTGCTTTGCGCTATTCGGAAACTACAATCGATCCAAAAACAGGAAAACCGGTGACAGAAACATTCACCAGGTTGAAAGAGGGAACGCCATTAAAGTATCCGCCAGGAGCGAAAGCCGGACCGGATACTTATGAATCTGACAAGAAGGAAGTTCAAGAGACTGAAGACAAGAAAAAGGTGGAGGTGCCGAAGTACAGGACCTTAAAGCTCGGATAACTCATGGGTTTGCCAATGCACGCGCTACACATGACGTCGTTGATGGTGGTAACTCCTCCACCGCCATCAGCGGCTAATGTGTTTTATGGATAATACAATTACAACTTGTTGTGAGTTTTCGCGAGATTTTGCCATCTACCATCTGCGACTTGTTATCTGCGATTCGCAATTTGCCGTCTACCATCGGCGACTTGCTATCTGCAATTTGCAATCTGCATTTGCAATTTGCCGTCTGCCATCTGCCATCTACCATCTACCATCTGCGACTTGCTATCTGCTATCTGCAATTTGCCATCTGGCATCCGCGATTTGCCATTTGCTATCTGTCATCAGCTATTTGCTACCTGCTAGTGCTGCTCTTGTCTTTCGGGGTGGAAGAATGTTCAGACAGATGTGGCAGATATCCTTTGTGTCGACCATGGTTGTTGGTTCGCTCAGGTTTCACTGAATCCCGGCATCTCTGGATACTCCAATTTAATGTCTGGCCGAGCCTTTTGCAAATCGTTGAGAGCCGATCTAATCAAGCGAGTATTCGATGGCAGTTGGAGTTGTTTCAACGTCTTCAGCTTAATCAGTTTTCGATAGCCGTCACCGCTTATCTTAGGCTCATCCGAGATCGAAAGACATTCAATCGGCAGCTTGCACACCTCGTCCATTTGCGCGTCATCGATGTCGCATGACCAGAACTCCAGCCGATTCAATTTTTTCATTGCCTTGAGCGCAGCGAACTGTGGTCCGGTAAATTTGGTAGCATGAAAACCGAGTGTTCTCGAGTCAATATAGGAAAGATTCTTCGCGGAGATCATCTTGCGACCCCACAAAAGAATGGTCTGAAGTTTGAGCGAACCTAGTGTCTTGAAGAACTCAGTCGGCTTATTATCGGTGGACACAAAGACCTTCTTGAGGTGCGGAAAGGTTCTGAGCTCCTCCAGGGCCTTGGCGTCGATGTGCGGAGTTTCCAACATCTCAATTGTTTCGATGGTCGGGCACTTCGACAAGATTTTGAGTGAATTGGCAGTTATCTCTGTTTTGTTCAAACCAATATAACCGAGCCGCATGGTTGCCAGATTCTTCAATCCCCTATCTGTGATCAGACAGCCCTGCATAGAGACCGTGTTTACATCTTTCATCTTCGCCACTATGGCCAGTGCGTTGTCATCGATAGGCGCTTCATTCATATCGAGCGACTGAATCGGGACATCCACTACGTATTTCAGTCCAGGACCTCTGACCTCGGTGCGATGAATGTTGAGCGCCGTTATATCTTTGCGTCCTTTCAAAATTTCTAAGTCGTCATCCGTTACGAATGGTTTCGCTTTAGCCTGGACGTGTCCGCTCTGAAGCTTCAAGAAGTCGAATTTGTCTTGTTTTGATACGTAGTCTTCTTCAAGATTCGGAAATTGTATTCTGTCCCGCACTTGATAGGCTGCTTCTTCCTTCTTCTTCTGACTTCTCACTTCTTCAGGTGAGTCCTCTTTGGTGAAGCCGGAGTAGATTAGTGGTATCACTGGTATCAACGATGCCAACGATATCACGATGCCCATAACCATCCATTTCGTCTTCGATGATGCTGACAGTACCCGCTCTTCCACATCCGGAGAGCCAGTTTTCAATTCATCATTTCCGAGATCTTGAAGTGCAACCTTCAGGCTATTCATGTTTTGAAACCGATTGGCAGGACGCTTTTCAAGGCACTTCATTACAATCGATTGCAGTGCATCGGAGATTTCCAAATCGTCGCGAGCTTCTTTGAACGACGGAGGTGGCTGGTTAGTGTGCTTCGCCAAAAGATCGATTGCATTATCCGCGTAGAACGGAACTTTGCCGGTGAGCACTTCGTACATAACACATCCGAAGGAATAGATCTCGGAGCGCGCGTCGTAGGGGTGTCCCAGCGCCTGATCTGGAGCCATATACTTCGGTGTGCCGACGACAGTACGACCTTGGAAAGCGGTCGTTTCCTGTTCGCTCCCCAGCAATGTCGAGACTCCAAAATCGATTATCCTGATCGTACCTGGATCATCGACACCAGAGGGGCGGACGACCAGTATGTTGGAGCTTTTTACATCGCGATGGAAAATTTTTGATTCGTGTCCATGGTGAAGCGCGTCGGCGATTTGGATGAAGAGACCGACAGCCAGCTCCTCCGGGATAGCCCCTTCATAAGTAATAACGGCATCAAGCGAGATTCCGTTGACATACTCGAGCACCATGTAAGGCGCACCGCCATTAGTGACACCAAAATCAATTATGCTCACCACGTTAGGGTGTTGGAATTTTGCTGTTAATTGCGCTTCTCTCTGAAAAGCTACGAGGTTGGCATCGCTTCTATGCAACAAAACTTTGACGGACACGTGCTTCATCAGACGTTCGTCCCAGCAAAGATATACCGAGCCACCACCACCCGCACCCAATGGACGAATAGGTTTGTATCTCTCGAGTGGAAAATTTTCGACGCTTAGATCCGCTGGTCCCTTGTTATCCGGAGCACGACCGTCATCGTCCTTGGTCTGCGATTCAATCCGATCCGGTGCGGAAAGGGCATCAACAGGAACAGGAGTTCGGCAATCGCAAGTTTGAGATCGAAAGACCCATTGCGTGAAGCTACCCGCGTTACCTACTACGATTCGTTTTCCGCAGCTTGCGCAGATAGTTATCTTCTCTTGAGGCTGTTCTGATTCCAGCAGACCACATCGACACATCGAAATCCATTGAGTCAAGCTGCCCATTGCAGAACTCGATCCCGTCTTGGGTTTTCCGCAGATAGGACAAATCGTGGATTCGCTGGTCACTTGATTGCCTCACGGGCAGTGGTTCTTGTTGTCATCCGGAACGCTTTCTCGCGCTTTCCGGCGCATCACTCACTTACATCGGCGTGCCATCGTCCCATTGACTTTTCCGCTCTGCATCGCGCTGCCAATCTGGAGTTTCACTTTTGACAATGGCTTCGTGGGCTCTTATCGCGCGTGGATCGAGATCGAGATCGTGTCCCTTGGTGAACGTCGAGCACGCGATTATGAGACGTCTGAAGACAAAGGCCAAGACACTACATGATACGAGACCACCGCCAAGCAGGTAATACATCCCATTTTTCATCTTGCCGACGGTATACAGATAATTCAATTGTGGCGCTTTCTTCACGAGAATAGGCAGAAAATGCGGATTCCCGATATGCAGACAGGTCAAACCGAGGACGAGGAGCAGTCCTACTGCAATTGAGAAGCCAATAGGACTCTTCTCGAATTCGTACGTTTTGAATTTACCTTGGTTGGTACGTCGCTCCGCATACCCGCCCATAAACAAGAGCCAGAAGCCATTGATAAAAAATATGGCAGCCAATCCGGAGAGTATCCAGCTTTGCATGATGTGCCTCGTCGAATTACGTCTATCTCTACTTATGGTAATCGTAACAACGCCAGTCCTGCAAGTTATGGGCGGAGTAAAACGATTAATACTTCGGGCATAACAATCGTGGTCATCATAGTTTTAAAGAATTTTTCGATGGTAATTCAAAGGCCAGGAATGTTTGTAACAGCAGTTGTCGTCGGCAACCTGTTGTTGTTGTTGCTTGCCTTGCTGTTGACCGCTTCGGGTGTGCCGGCAGCGGTTGTTATTATCGGCTCTTTGCTCATTTCATCTGCCCTGGCGAGTGGTATCTGGTTTTATCAGATGAAGAAATTCAATTTGCGGTTGCGACAGGTTCACGACAACGTTGTTGCAAGTCGTTCTGGAAAGGCGCTAGCCGAGCAGATGGCGGAAGATGATGAGATCGGTCGTCTGGATAAGTCTGTTTATTCACTCAACACTTTGATCGAGGACCACCGCCGCTCTCTCGAGAGTAGTGACGAGAAAACCAGAGCGATTGTGAGAACTGTGATGATTGGTATTGTCGTCACAGACGAACGTGGTTCAATCCTGATGGTCAATCCGCGTACTCAGGAGATGCTTCAGAGGAAGGCAGAGGATCTTGTTCGAAAGGATGTTTTGGAGATTTTGCAAGGGCTCGAAATTGAAGCGCCATTCTCCATTGAAAAGGTGAGGGGAAAGAGGTTTGAAGCGTCCAGTCAGTTGAATGACAAAAAAGTTTTTCTGGAAATTTCTATCGATGAGTTTGGAAAAGACTCAGACAACACCTGGTTGATGTCATTAATCGACATCACGGAGCGCAAAGAATTGGAGCGGCTCAAGCAAGAATTCATGCAAATGATCACACACGATTTGAGGGCGCCATTGACGTCAATTTTGTTGTATATGGAGATGCTGACGACTGGCCGCTATGGCACCCTGTCTGAGGGTGGATTGGAACGCTCGAAAGCAGTCGAGATTAGTTGCCAGCGTCTGGTGGATCTTGTGAACAACCTCCTGGATGTGGAGAAATTCTCGACCGGTACAATCGAGCTGGATCTTGACCTGTCGGAGGTCGCCACGATATTTGAGCGCAGCGTCAGTTCCCTCGCGGGCATTATTGAATCAAAAGGATTGCAGGTGGAAACCGTTGGTGCGGATCTGGAGCTCGTCTGTGATGAGCAACGTGTCACGCAGGTTGTCGTTAATCTCTTGTCGAACGCTGTGAAGTACTCACCCAACGGCGGCAGGATAGAACTACTTGCGGTGCGCACCGAAAATGGTATCGGATTTGCTATTGGAGATCACGGTCCCGGAATTCCTGACGAGTTTCGAGATCGAGTGTTCGACCGATTCTTTCAGGTTCCTGGTAAGGCCAAGAAAGGTAGTAGCGGACTAGGCCTGGCAATTTGCAAAGAGATCATCAAAGCGCATCATGGGGAGATCGGCGTGGATATCAATGATGGCGGAGGCAGTAGGTTTTGGTTCTTAATACCGCCATTGAAAGCGCCTGCCTCTATGTCATCGTGAGGGAGGAGAGATTTTTCACCGAGGGAAGCTGCTTCGACTAAACGATGAAGAAGGCATAGTCGGCATCGTTGGCGTAGTCGTGTGTGACCAGGTAGAGCCAGTGTTGTAGCTGGGTATTGATGGTGTTACCGTGCGAAAGGTCGGTTGTATTGTTGATGCTGGCATGCTGGGCATCTTCATCGCGTCTTGCGCTCTTCGAAATTCAGTCGCTTGAGTCTGTCTCAGATCGTCCATCATCCTCATGGTCTGTTGTATCTGGTCTGTGCGCGCTCTCATGATGGCCGCCGACTCCACCGGAGTCTGGTAGTTGACAGATGAGGGCGACACTTCCACTGGCTTTGGAATGCTGGGTTGGGAAGGTAAGTTAATTGGATTTGGAATGCTGATTGGATTTGTAGTACTGATGGGAGGGTAGCTGGTTATCGACGTTTCCTTTTCTTTCTCTCGATTGTTGGAGATAGTTTCGCCAGAGCCCTTTTGAACCAGAGCATTTGCTCGCTGCTCGACTTCTCTGAAGTCACCAAGCCCATTGGTGTACCCGAGAGCCTCCTTAGCTCGCGTGACGGCCAAACTTCTATCACCGTTGCTATCCAAGAGATCTGCGCTTTCCACCAGACATGCAGCCAATTTATCCTTCTGACCATCCATCTTTCGCAACATCGTGATCGCTTGATCGTACAGTTCAAGCGCGTCTTTACTGTTATTGTGAGCTTCGTTGCGGGCTGATTCAAAGGCGATAGCTGCTTGTTTTGACTCTGTATCCCATTGGGCAGCTAGTTTTCGAGCCTCGCTGAAATATTCCTCGGCCCGCTCGTACGAACGCTGTGCACTCAAGCTTTGTGCCAGTCCGTACACGCTGTCCAGATAGTACTCTTTGTTCGCAGCCATTTTTGGCTTCAGTGTTCTGATTGCCTTTTTGAAGTCGCTGCTTGCTTGAGAGTATTGTTCTTTTGAAAAGTTGATTCGACCAATGCGCGAGAAGACTCTGCCGATTGTTTCTGCATCTTTCACGGTATCTGCTGACTTGAGGACGAGCTCATACTGTTTCATAGCTTTGTCATATTCGGAAACACCGCTGTTGAATGATGCTTCACCTTTGAGAAACGAATTGTTGATGGTGTTGCCTGCGATGCCTCCGAAAGAGAGGTTAGACAAAATCTGAGTGGGTGGATAGACAAAACAGATGACGGCAGCCGCCACTATAAGCGGTATCGCTAATTTGAGCCAGGTGGCATGTGGCGATGACGCCGCTAGACTCGGCTGGCGCTCTTTTATACGAGATTGTGTGGTGGCACCGTCCGGTGATGAATCTTTGGATGTTTCAGAGCGCGCTCTTGCGCTACCTCTAGTTTTGTCCGGTTGCGAACGGCTCATCATCTCGAACTGTACCATTCGCTGATTGACATCAGAAGGGGTATTGGCCGCAATTGGATTCGGCTGGCTGCTCTCGGTCGGGCTTGCGGATCCATGGCTCGGCAAGGATGCCACCGCTGGTGGATCACTTGAAGGTGCTGGGATAAAGCTACTATCGCTGCGACCTTGAATAGCATTCAGCTCCGCAAGAAGTTCTGTGGCAGTCTGAAACCTCGCGGCTGGATCTTTCTCAAGACAGCGCTTGATGACCGCTTCTATGGCTGCGGCTGCACGTCCTCTAGTGGCTAACCCCAATTCTGGTACGCGCTCATTGATATGCATGTGTAGCGTGTGCAGGCTGTTGTCGCCCTGATGAGGAGGTTGCCCGGCGATGCACTCGTACATGACGCAGCCAAGCGAATAGATATCAGAGCGAAGATCGATCTTTCTGCCGATGCATTGCTCGGGGCTCATGTAGAGTGGACTTCCGAAAATCATTCCGGTCGCTGTCAGTTGTTGCGCTGCCGCGCCTTCTTGAAGAATTTTCGCTACACCGAAGTCCAGTAGTTTGACGTAACAATCACCTTCGATAATCTGAACAATGATATTGCTTGGTTTAATGTCCCTGTGAACAATATTGTTTTTGTGGATATAGTTGAGCGCCTTGCAGGCTTGCCTGAACACCTCGATGAACTGATCTAGATCCATGTTCCGAATGCGAGCGACCATCTTCTCGAGGCTCTCTCCGTCTATGTACTCCATAACCAGGTACGGTTCGCGTCTGGCCGTGAATCCATAATCGAAAACCGCGACCAGATTCGGATGCGATAGTTTGCTTCCTGCTTGAGCTTCCTGTTCAAAGCGCTTCTTGCTTTGTTCGTCAAAGTTGCGACCGGGATTTAGTACTTTGATTGCGACTAATTTACTCAGCGCAAGGTGCCGTGCTTTCAGCACCGTGCCCATACCGCCCTGACCGATCATTTCGAGAATCTCATAGCGGTTGCCGATGACGTTGGGAGAGTCAGAATGACGCTCAGGTTCTTCTTGCCCGCCTTTTGCGCTTGTCTGTGCTCGGCTTATCTCTCTGAGCAATTCAGAGCTGGTTTGAAACCGATTATCAGGATCTTTTTTCAAACAGCGCTCGACAATTCGGCTCAAGAGCGCTGAGTGTAAATTGTCTGGTAGCACCGGCGGTGCTTCGTTGACGTGTGCCATCAGCGTCATGACCGTGTTGTCATGCTGGAATGGTGGTCGACCGGTCAGAAGCTCGAAAAGGACACATCCTACGGAATAAAGGTCCGAACGGACATCGACCTTTCTGCCGATGCACTGCTCTGGGCTCATGTAGTATGGCGTGCCAAGCACCTCTCCGGTTTTCGTCAAATTTTGACGCTTTTCGTCTTCCGGATCGGTAAGCTTTGCGAGCCCGAAGTCAACAAGCTTGACTATTTCTCGTCCTTCTAAATTCCTTGTTAAAACAATGTTGCCCGGCTTGATGTCGCGATGGACGACTCCATACCCGTGGGCATGAACGAGCGCCTGGCAAACTTGTTCAATGATATCGAGGGCGTGCTCGGGAGTCAGAGGGCTTTGCATCTTCAAGACATCCGAAAGTGAGATTCCGTCAACGAAATCCATGACGAGGAATGGGCGCCCTTCCTCGTCCATACCGAATTCGTTGACCGCGCAAATGTTGGGATGCTTCAATGCGGCGGCGGCTTTAGCTTCCTGCTGGAACCGTTGCACCGATTTGTGGTTGTGGACGAACTTGGGATTGATGTATTTTACGGCGACGGTTCTGCTCAGAAGAAGATGGGTCGCTCGATAGACCCGACTCATTCCGCCCTGTCCGATCAACTCCAAGATCCTGTAGTGGCGACCGATGACCTTGTCTACCAGGTCCAGCGCGTCGTCGCCCCTCTGCGGTGCAGGCGTCGCTTGCAGCTGGTTGCTGTCGCGCGGCTGCGTGGCTGGTCTTGACTGGGCTGGCGGGCTTTGCCGTGGTGCTGCGTGTGTGGGCGCAACTGGCTGAGGCGTAGGCGGCGCAGCGTGCGGGGATGGCGCCGTTTGAGGCATGGGTGGCGTCGCGCGCATGTACGGAGCTGGCCTGGGCACTGGCGGCGCAGCTCCAGTCACTGGTACTGACTGAGGCAGGGGTGGAGCGGCGTGTGTGGACGGAGCTGGCCGAGGCACTGACGGCGCAGCGTGTGCGGATGGTGCTGGCTCTGGCATCTCCGGCGCATCGTGTGTGGACGCACTTGACTGGGGCACTGCTGGCGCAGCGTGCGTGGATGGCGCGGACTGAGGCATCGGTGGTGCCGCGTGTGTACCTGGCGACGGCCAGCCTCCTTTCTGTCTGACCGGTTGTGGCTTGCTGCTCGCTGTGCCGTCATGCGCATCCGGAGCCTGCGCGGCCACTGCCATCAGTATCTGCTCCACGCCCTGCGTCCCTGAGGCGACGAGGTCGTACTGGACCGGCGCGGCGGATTGTGGTCCAGTCATGTCGGATTGCGGTCCAGGCATGTCGCCCGGCTGACCCGAAGGTCGTGATGCTACTACCGGCGGTGCGTTACTTGGTATGTGTGGAACTGGACTCGGCACCGGTTGTGGAACCTTGTCATTGGAGGGCTTCGGCCAAATGTGAACTCTGTCTGGCGCCGCGGGCGGTGCTGCAGGTGGTGTCGCACTCTGCGGCAACGCAAATGGTATTGCATTTGGTGTCCTGCTCGAAGGCGCGGAAGCGGGAGTCGCCGGCGACTGTTGATCGGATTGCTTACCAACGATCGCGCACTGGCAGCGACTCTCCAAAAATATCCAGCTGGTCAGAGATCCTTCTTTGATCTCGCGCTGCACCTTGCCGCAATCCGGACAAATAGCCGGAGCGCCATCAGGCTTCTGGTTGGAGTTGTTGGCTGTCATGAGCGACCAGTATTGTTTGTAAATAGCTTTCTATACAGAAGCCATACTATTTCATTCCCTTTCCAGGGGTTTTCTTCACAGCTAAATTTAATCTAGATCTATTCTGAGGCGCTATTTAAAGCATTCCGGGTGCTCATTGACCGACTCAACGCTGTAGACGAGCCGTGCATCGGTGGTGACGAACGGAATCTTCGCCGCAAATGCAAAACCCGACAGGTTGAGAAGCGGTTCAATGCGGGCTTTTGTTTTTACGAGTGTGAAAATGAGACCAGTGTCACTTTCATCCTGCTGTTTTTTTATGGATGACGATGACTTGACCTGTCGATACGAGACAATAATACCGCCTCCCGCGAAGTCAGTGCTCGCGTGAAAAAATTTGGATAGTGGCTCGCTCTTTAAGCGCATACTTGCCGCGTTGACCAACCTGGTTACATCGGCTCGACTTGTCGCCCTTGCCACTTGGGTCGATGTATCGAACGTCACCAGGTAGACGTAGAGCGCGGACATCCCGGACATGAAGATGTTGACCCCCACTAAGGCTACCAGGCTGAGTAATGCAAGCACCACGGCGAACTCGGCTGTCATGCTGGCTTTGTTGTTGCGATGTTTTCTCAGCATCGTAATGCCCTTTCAGTTGAGTGCTTTGGGTGCCGCAATTTGAAACTCGAAAGCCAGTCGCCCGGGCACATATGCGCTTCGTAATTTCTCGATATCGCCCTCGATACCGCGTCTGTATTCGTAGGTGGCGATAACTTGTTTTAACGGAGTATGCTCTGGAATCATGCTCCAACTTCGGGCTGGTGGCATCGGCTGACCTCCATGTTTGCCACCGGAAATGGTGCCTAATTTGGCGGACAAATCTCGTGAGGTGACCGTCCATGTCTTGCTGTCTGCAATCAGTGAGTCGAATGCCAGAACATACTCTTGTCCGTCATATACAGTTTGATTCGAGAATGGATTGTCGGTCAAGCTTTCACTAAATATGGTGCCGTCGTTGAGCACGATCGCCATCACTGGTTTGTATCTTCCACTTCCAATAAATTGATTTGACTTGAGCGGACTGTTGACATAATTCCAAACCGATTCGATGTTCGGTTTTGTATGAGCTGTTCTAAGCCAGTGTAGAAATCCGCGACAGAGCTGCCGCCTTGTTGAACTCAACTTCCGGTCTGGATCGGGCTTTAGTATCGCTGTTTTATCCATAGGAAAGTCGCCGTTAGCGGCGAGCATTGGCGTAACATTTTTCTGATCCATACATCGCTCTGTCAATAGATCTTGAATACTTCGCAATTTTACTGGAAGACCGTCTGGAAAAGTAATCATTAACGCGGCACTAGGGGCGGTGTCGCGAGCGTAATTAGGCATCGCGCATGACGAGCAACGAAAGGTGAGTTTGTCAATAGACATTGTCGGTGAAAGTCCTGTCTGAATTGAGGTTACAAGCTTTACTATTGATGCCGGCTTGTCATTTCCCATACAAATATAGTCGTCAGTACTGACCAACGAAACCTGTTCGCCCAGTCCGATCAGGTAGAAGTCCAAACCGTCCACCGGCAGATTAACAAAGGACGGGTATGACGAGCTGGAGAGCGAATTGCTGTCGTTGAGCGCGCGTTTCACATACTCCGGTGGAAGTTCTGCGAGATTCAAGGGCTTTGGAAGAGGCGCGTTGGAATATCCGCCACGTTTTAACCCACCGAGATCAAGATGAAATTCCTTCACCTTCGCGTCACTGAGAAAAGAGTGATTTGCCAGGTTCGTTTTGAACACTGCAATCGACTTTTCGTAAGGATGAATTTCAGAACCGTTCATGTCGAAAAACTTCTGCTTGCTGTTTTTCTGCAAAGCCGCGCGAACTGTATTGCTTAGCACGAGCGCTGCTCGATTGGCTTCCTCCGCTTCGAGCCGTGCTTCCTCGATCAGGTCATTGCTCCCCGTACCCATCGCTATTATGTAATCCAACCGAGCAGTTGCCACGATCGTGTTGATGCCGGTTACTGGAAGTGCTTCTCCGTCACCGGCGATGGTGGCTTTCCCGATAGGGGAGGCATCCGACAACCCGATGAATCCGTAATGAGGATCGTTGATTACAATTCGACCAACCTCGCTCGCTGCCGCAAGGGCAGCGGCTTCGTTGGCAGACTGGTATCGGAAGTGGGAGACCATGGTAATCCCCCACTGCACCATCGACAAAAGCGTAAACGCTAGAACAGCTACCAGCAGCAAAGCGACAACTATGATGCTGCCTTTTCGATTTCGCTTTGCCTCACGACAATGAGTTCTCATTTGCACCAAATCCGTCCAATATGTTTTACAAAGGAATGCTAGAGATCTTCTGATGAAATTATTCGGAACTAGCATGGCGTGGCAGTCATTCAACTTGGGTAGAGGTTATCTCTTTATTGTGACGAAAAACGGACTGCAATTTTGCTGTTGATTATGAGTTTACAACCGCAATTCCGGCGACGAGACAGACCGTTATAGCGTAGAGGAGATCGAACCAGAGCATGTTGAGCAGTCCCTTTACTAGAGGAATCGGCTCGATGACTGAATCGAAGACGTTTGCTATTCCTCTCGTTTTTTCGTTCTGCTCGAGTTCGATGCGGAGAGCTCTCAGATCCACGGCGCTAGGTAGGGCGTGCATGCCGATCGAGAGAGCGAGCCATAGTCTGAGAATTTGCTGAATAGTTAGTTGCGAACTAAGAGTGAACAAGTCAATGCCAACAGTCACACCGATAAGAACAGAGACGACTGAATTGAACAGCAAAGGTGCCAGTGTAATTACGCACGCAACGCTCAGGCTGGGTGGGCGCTCGTGAATGACATAGCCGGCTGGATCACCGAGTCGGAAAAAGCACACTTCGAGGACTCTAACTTTGAAAATGTCGCAGCAAAATCGATGCGCAAGCTCATGAACAATGATTCCAGGAAAGGTGAGCAGTGCCAGTAAACGAGAGGCAGTGACAATCATGATTCATCTCTTTTGCTGAAGTAGAGATGATATGTAATAGGTGCTGCGCTCCGGAGCTTGGTTCTGTCTGAAGCACTCAGTGCCAGGTTTTTCAGGCAGTCGATCGCCTGACTATCCACCTCGTCACCATCCAGCGAAAGCAAAGACAACGCCATTCCTATGCGCGCCTTGGCTGACGTGGGTTCAAGAGCAAGGGTTTTCTTAAAGCTCTGGGCAGCATTTCTTAGTTGTCCGTCGAGCAGGTAGTGCTCAGCCATGTTCAATGATCTTGCCGCTTCGACCGACTCCGGCAGTTTTACCAATGACCAGACGCTCGCGTACAAAATGATGGTAATGAATCCATAAATCCATGTCGGGTATGGGCAGCTTCGCAGGCTGTTGCTTTGGCTCGATGCCGAGTTAGTCCGTCCCTCCGCGTGATGCGCGTGGGCACTATCAGTTAATGGATTTGTCATATTACTCCATGCTGCGTGGCATTATATATGGTGCTATCGAAGCATCATCCATCCTCGACTACGGGGTTGGTTTGTTCGCACACTAACATTTGCTCGTAGGCTGCTGCATTGTTTCGAGCTGGCAAATGCAAGGCTCATGGCATTGCATTCACCCTGCCATGATCATCCTACCCTTGCATTGTGACTAAAATTGGACTGTGTGTCGCCCAGCTCGACCGCCGCAGCTCGAATGCCGCAGCTCGAATGCCAGTCGACCCCTCTCGAAACTGCGAGCCCGTCTTGGAAGTCAAGCGCGTGGCGCCCAAAGAGGTATTAGCGATACTTCTCAAAAAGTGCGAAAAGTGCTGGAATTTTATTTGCCACGCTTCTATATGATGTCAATAAGTGGCGAGGCGTCTCGATTTGAGTCAATTCTTTCGGAAATGTATTAGCCACACTAATCATCGACAGTTTATAAACCTACAGCAGATCTGCTGCGTCGGCTTGTACTTCTCGCGACTTCTCTTTTCTGTGGCGCAAGAGTGCGAGATTGCGCTCGAAGGTCTTGTTAGCGGGCTCAAGCGTTAGCGCGCGTAAGAACTCTTCTTCTGCTTCTTCCACGAAATTTCGTTTCTGATAAAGGACACCGATGTTGTTGTGCACCCATGCATTTTGCGGTTCGAGCTTAAGACAGGTCTTGAGCTCCTTGAGCGCTTCTTCGTGCTTGCTTTCGTCGATCAGAACATTGGCAAGATTGTAGTGAGCAGGCAGAGAATAAAAATTGATCTCGACAGCTTTTCTGTACTGCACCTCAGCATCTTCGTAATCACCCTTCTGTCGAAGCAGGCTACCGATGTTGATTCGTGCTTGGAGATCGTTAGGTTTTACCTTGATATAGTCGTAATACTTTGCGATTGACTCCGATGTTCGACCTTGCATTTGCAGGACGTAGGCGCCGAGATAGCGTGCTTCCCAATAATCCGGTTTTAATTCAAGTGCGGAGTTGATGTCGAGGAGTGCTTGCTTGTAATGTTTTTTCTTCAGGAAAAAGGTGGAACGCTTGTAGTAGTAGACCGGGTCATCTGACGTCGGTAGAGACGCGTCTTTCTCATTTTGCTCTTTGACGAGCCGTTCTACCTTTTGATCTTCGGTCTCTTCTTCTTCCTCGTATTCGCTATCTTCGTCTTGTTCTTTGTCCTTCGACTTCGACTTGGTTTTCGTTACCTCTTCAACCGCTGGCTTCCATTCGCTCTTTCGGACTATTTGAGTCGGCTGAGCATGATGATGTGGATAAGCTTTCTTTGGCTCGGTCCGCATTTTGGGAAATTCCCTGGCGAAGGAAGCCGGATTCTCTCCGTCGCGCATTCCACCGATGAATGGTCCGAGCTGGAATTTCTCGTCATCGGTGGCGGCTTGCGCTGCCGTGCATCCCCATGACAAGCCCAGGGTCAGGAATGCGATGGCGGTCAGTTGTTCGAGCTTACGATTGGCGTTTGGCATATGTGCACTTTCCAGATCTATATTGCAACCAAATATACTACGAGGTTGCCATGCGACTTCTGAAATCGATTTAGGTTGGCAGCCTTTGAAGCTTAAAGAATTCTCTAAATGCGTCAAGACCCTTTGACAGGTTCGGTTTCCAGAATCAGCGTCACTGGTCCGTCGTTTACGAGGGCGACGTCCATGTGGGCGCCAAAAATGCCAGTTTCGACGTGAATACCTTGTTGGCGGACGGCTGCAATGAAGTGTTCATACAGCCGATTGCCCTCCTCTGGTCGGGCGGCTCGACTAAAGCCTGGTCTCCTGCCCTTTTTCCAGTCGGCAATTAGAGTAAATTGCGACACAATAAGCGCTTGACCACCGGCGTCTGCCAGTGAGAGGTTCATTTTGTTATCGGCATCTGGAAAGATCCTGAGCTCCACAGCCTTTTGCGCCAGATACGTGCTGTCGCTTTCGCAATCGCCCGTTTCCACCCCCAAAAGAATTACCAGACCCTTTTCAATCTTCCCTACGCACTGTCCGTCTACTGTTACGGACGCTGAGGAGGCTCTTTGTAGAACTGCTTTCATGTTTGACTTCTTTCTTTCGCGCGTCCGGTTTTCTTGACTGCGCCTAATCTTCTATATGGAAACCACACGGGTCAATAACCGGGTTTATTACCCCTGGCTTCATGACTCTTATTAATAGGAAACCACGCCAGACCGGCACCCGTGGGCAAATCATATTACCATTCGATTTATTGACGTTTGCAGACCACGCCTTTGCTCGTGCGATTGACTCCGCGTTGTACAATGTAGGTCGCGGGGTGGAGCAGTCTGGTAGCTCGTTGGGCTCATAACCCAAAGGTCGTAAGTTCAAATCTTACCCCCGCAACCAATTAAAAGCATGATTAATCGGCGGTCTCAGAAGAGGAGCCGATTTTTTTATTGGGGTAGGCAAAAACGCTGCGCCTAACGCTCTGCCTAGCGCAAATGCGATCAGAATAGTTGAGTGTGAAGAACCACTATCAACGATATTTTTCTACGACTTGTCGATCGCGAAAATCGAGAATGTAACGGCTGCCCCAGCTAGGTTTGCGCCTTACCCACGCCTTACCTTGGCTTTTGTTTGCTATCACAAAGCAGTTAAAGTACTTGTCCCATGAAGATTCCAATAAAACCTACTGCAGGAGTAACGCTTGAGCCCGGTGCGCTCAAAGGCATTGCACGTGTAGTAGTCGACGATCCGTCGGTAAAAATGGATGTTCCTTGGGATCGTTTTGTGCGGTTGAAACGCGCAGCTGAAGCGACGGCGCTCACAAAGCCATTAACGATTTTAGATGCTGGCGGTTACGACGGTGCTCTAGCCTTCTTTCTCGAAGGCACTTCAATAGACGTTATCGACCCTGTTACGACTGGTGGCTCGGTTTTAGAAATTCCAGCGGGTGATCGTTCTTACGATACCGTCATCGCGGTCGACGTCCTTGAGCATATCGAACCCAAAGACAGAGCGAAGGCGCTGAGCGAGTTTGCGCGTGTCGCTCGCAAACAGATAATCTTGAATTATCCGTGTCAAGATTCGAAAGAAGCCCAAGAACTGGCGCTCAAACTCACGAACAATCCCCTTGTCCGCGAGCATGTTGAATGGGAGTTGCCGGATAGCGATTGGGTCTTACAAGAGCTGGCGAAATATGGATATAAAGGCAAAGTCATTCCTCACACAAGTATCGCCGTGTGGCTAGGACAATTCGTGACACTAAATCTGGTGCCTGACGCGGCCAAAGAACTAAATCGACATCTCGTGGCTAACTATGCAGAAGAGCCGACTAGTAAGCCGTTGTATCACTTACTCCTGTGCATGCGCAATGAATTTGAGGCGTTGATTGATGCAGATAGATAAGGAAACTGCACGCATACTATCTTGCGATATATCTATCCGCCCTATTGATGCGGCTGGTATTTCGGAGTTATTGCCGCACGTGCGCCAGGTGCAGCGCGGTTTGGACTCCATCACAATTTCGTTGGATGTAGCCGGAAGCGAATTACTCAATTCGTTTGTTGAAGCTGAACGCCTGTGCTGTAGCGGTTTAACTTGGTCCCTGCAAGAGGACGACGAACTTATTCACTTGCGAATAGCTGGCACCTCGGATCAACTTGATACCATAGTCAGTTGGTTTGATGTCAAATGAAGATGGATGGGCTGACGCTGTACGGCTTGGTGTCAGTATCTCTGATGCTGCTCTTCTATGCTTTTGAAGGACGCTCTCCTTGGTTTGTGCTGGCGTTTGCGTGCTCTTGCGTAATGGCCTCGGTATATGGATTCTTGCAAGGCGCCTGGCCCTTCGGCATGGTCGAAGCGGTTTGGTCTCTGGTCGCTCTCAGGAGATGGTGGCAGCGTCGCACTGCCGAAATGAACAGCAACCAGACAATCGAAGCGCCTTAGACCGCACAGCATGTTGAACCATGTACGCTAAGAGTTGTCGCGAGCATAGCACTGTGCGCCTTTGCGAACACTTTGTGATAGGATGACTTCATGAAAGTCCGGCTTACTATATTAACGACCGTCAAAGCGCTGCTAGCCAATAGAGGCTAGCGAGTAGCGTCGTCGTGTATTAGGACTGGACTAAATTTTTCGATTCCAACTTTGCCGATGACGCTGCTGAAAACAGCATGTGTATCTGCGCGGCTGAGAAGGAGAGAAATGGCTATCTGGTTTACGTCCGATCATCATTTCGGACACGCTAATATCATAAAATACACGGAGCGCCCGTTTAACTCGGTCGCTCATATGAACGCTTCCATGATTGGTTCGTGGAACGGTATTGTAGCGCCGGACGACACGGTATATTACCTGGGTGACTTTGCTATGCAACCACATTTAGTGGCAGAGATTTTGCCTCAGTTGAACGGAAAGAAGCTGCTCATAGCGGGAAATCATGATCGGTGTCACCCGAAAATCGGCAGCCCGAGCAAATGGCTGCAGGCTTATATCGATGCCGGATTCGATTCGGTGCAGATCGAAGCACAAATGGAGATTGCAGGAGAGACGGTCCTGTTGCACCACTTTCCATATCGCGCAGAAACAGAGCCAAGGCAGAAGTATTATGGCCAGCGTCCTGTTGACACTGGAGGCTGGCTTATCCACGGACACGTTCACAATCGATGGAAGCTATCTGGACGGCAGATCAACGTCAGCGTTGAGAACTGGAATTTTGAACCCGTCGCAGTAGATACGATTTCGGACATCATTAAGGCTGGCCCGCAGCTGGCAGCTGAGGGGCGCTCCTACGATTGACCTGCGTGGGGGCAGATATTTTCCATTTTCCACTAAACGCCTGATTTCTCGCGCGAGAAACAGGCGCAAACTGGAAATATCGGGATTTCCGTTTCGACAATTCCGACAGTTTCGAGTATTTCGACCCTTGCGACAATTTCGACCGCGTGATATACTTTAATAGACCATAGAATGAGAGGCTCCAATGATGAACGTGACAGCCGACAGACGATCTGTAGTGCCCAGCCCGGCAGAGGTTGAGCAAGCAAAGGTATCGTCGCGCAAAATTGCTGAGTTGACTGCCAAAGCTGCGCCACAGCCCAAATATGCTTTGACGAACAACCAGGGCACAGAGATTGAGGTGAGCGAATCGGCGTTTCTTGTACTTGCGGAAGCGTTGAATGCAATGGCGAGCGGCAAAGCAGTCATGCTCATTCCCATCGAGGCTGAAGTAACAACACAACAGGCAGCCGAGCTGCTCAACGTCTCTCGCCCGTATCTGGTTAGCCTTCTTGAGTCGGGCGAAATACCCTACCGAAACGTTGGCCGTTACCGCCGTATCCGATATCAAGACATTCTCGACTATCAAACGCGTCGAGCGCATCGACGGAAGGAAACGATGGACGAGCTTGTTGAGCAGGCTCAGGAATTGAACTTGGGATACTGATAATCGATGAATTCGAACCCAGCCGTTGTGTACGATGCTTGCGTTCTTTACCCGGCACCTCTGCGAGACCTGCTCGTAGAGCTGGCCGGGGCATGCTCAGGATCTCGACTGGTTCCGCGCTAAGTGGACCGATGAGATTCATGATGAGTGGATGCGCAACTTGTTGGAAGACCGTCCAGACCTGACTCCCAAGCAGCTCAACCGCACCAAAGATCTGATGAACAGACATATTGACGACTGCCTGGTCACCGGCTACGAGCATCGCGTAGAACACTTGGAGTTGCCCGATGCCGATGACCGGCATGTTTTGGCCGCTGCAATTGAGTGCAAGGCCGCTATTATTGTTACTGCCAATATCGCCGACTTTCCCGCAGAAACGTTGATTGTGAGCGGCATAACCGCGATCAGTGCCGACGACTTCTTATGTGACCTTCTTGATACTCATGAAGAAGCTGCTGAAAAGGTGCTCGAAGAAGCAGTCAGGGCAATCAAACGCAGACTGACCAATCCCCCACTGAGTTGGAACCAGTACCTTCATGTTCTTGAAACGATGCAAGGAAATGAGCTGACGAATACGGTCCAGCGCTTGCGTGCAATTATTCCCGAAGCGGAAGTCACCGCAGAGGATGAAGCTTTTGCCGGGCGGGAAGGCGCTTAGCCACTATGAGATATAGGCTGGATGAATTAGGATGGCACCAATTCGAAAATCTCTGTCAATCTTTATTGAAGGCGAAATTTGCTGATGCCATTGAGTCTTGGGGCGGTAGCCTAGATATCGGAAGAGATGGCATTAACATGACCCGATGTAGTACTTGGAAATCCTTTGCCTCAGCGGGAAACTTGCCTTTATACATGCGCACGAGTGCAGGAGTCTGCGTTGCTTTGATTGCGTTGACAGCCGCACTGTCGTTGATTGCCTTAACCATGAATCTTTCGGCCCAAAGTCTGGTTGCAATGGATAAAATGATCTTGTTTTCAAGGTTAATGCCTTCAGGCTCTTTCAAGCATTCGTTTGCAGTTTCAAGGATCAGCTGTATTACCGGGCGTTTGTCGTCAGCAGATTTTTTCACTCGTATTAAACAGCCTGTTGAAAATGTCGTCGAGCTGCCCAACCGTAATCGATTCTGTGTCGCTCTTCCAATGCAGCAACGAGGTGAGCAGTTGATAGTCAGGGTCCGACTCTCCTTTCGTGTACTCGATCATATTGCGGATGAATGCAATTGAAGCAACTTTCTTCTTTTTGTCCTTGAAAAATTCGTCCTTCCAATCGTTGACGAATACGTTTTTGATTCCCTTGGCTTGAATGATGTTGATGCCATCTGAAGTTTTCAAAGCCATCTTGCAATTGGTTATAGGGAACAAATCGGCTTTCGATTTTTCGGAAAAAATCAAAATTGTGAGTAAGGATCAGTTGTCTGAAGTTTGAGTCTTCGGAGATGTCGCGCAAATACTCAATGATCGCATACTTGTTCTTGTAATCGAAAGAGTCGGCAATGTCATCAACGACAAATAGCGTCGGTTGCGCGGCCTTCTTACGCGCCTCAACCTCGAAAATTATATTGAGAATGTAAAATGATCTCTTTTCACCGGTGCTAAGTGCTTGAAGCAAGGTGGCCTTGTCGATCGGCGCTGTAGCATGTCCATCATCGAATTCGAACGCCAGATTTGCAATCAATTCTTTGCCAAGCATCACAGCTTCACGATTTTGCACGGTAAGTTTGAAAGGGACGAAGAACCGCTCGTTAAAAATACGCACGACCTCTTCCCATTGTGTTCGTTGCTTCGCAGCTGTTTCTTCGATCTGTCGTCGGCGTTTTTCTACTGATTCATATCGGTCAAGAAGGTCCTTGTATAAATCAAAGTGCGTTTTGATGCAGGATTTCCAAATCTCCTCTTTTAGTTTTTCGATGTTCGCAAGCATCGGAAGGATCTGTGCATTATTTTGAAGATGATCCTGGAACTTGCGTAGATTCTCATTCTTGTGAATTTTTTCTCTGATTTCTTCGAAGCGCTTACGCAACTCAGGATCCTTGGTGATCTGGTCGCGCTCATTCTCAATCAGTCCTTGCAGATCCTTTACCGTGTTGATTTCTACTTTGGTGTCTGAATTCAAGACGATAGTGTGTTGCGCATCAAAGAAGCCGTTCTTCGCAAGCGTTTGAGCGATCTGTTCTGCGTTGTAGTACGTGAAAACTCCTCTTTTGAAATAGTGGACGACACGCTACGACAGGAGCAACGTTGTTCCACTGAGTTGGATTATATAGAACAGACATCTTGGCTTGATTGGGTATACCAGCTGGACCTGGGAAGAAATCTTGGAAAAACGTGTCTGTCCGGTGTGTTGAAAACGCCAGAAGATAACTGCATCATTGCAGCCTGAAAAGACCGAAAATGTTAGAAAGCCTTGAGGGCTTTTGTGATTTAAGGCCTTCAAGTGCTGGGTCCCGGACGCCACTGCGCTTAGTGGCACATTATCTACCAGTGGCTGATAGGCTAGCTACTGGCGAAAATTTGAATTTTATAGTATCTGAATATTCAAATTGTTGCATGTTTGCACAAATCGTGCTATATTCGTTGTTGCTGATTCTTGTGGGTCTGTATTTAATGGCTTCTCTTCAAAGTGACGGTCACTCTAATCATGCCGGCCCCCTGGAGCGGCTCTGGTCGCTGCTCGTTTCAGATAAGCAAGACCTGGTCGTTTTGATCGTTTATACGCTGATGACCGGGCTGGTCTCACTGGCTGTACCTCTTGCCGCACAGGCTCTTGTAAATACAATTGCTGCCGGTATATTCCTGCAACCTCTTATCGTTCTATCGCTCATTGTTCTAGCGGGGCTCCTATTTGGCAGTGTTCTGCGGATGATGAAATTTTGCCTGGTGGAAAATTTGCAGCAACGTATTTTTGCCCGGATCACGTTGCGCTTGAGCGAGCGCATTCCCGAAATCAAGGCATCCGCTCTCAATACTGAGTACATGCCGGAACTTATCAACCGCTTTTTCGATGTCATGACCGTTCAAAAATCCTGGGGTAAGCTCCTTCTGGAGGGTCCGGCAGCTCTTTTGCAGGTATTGATTGGATTAGTCCTCATGGCCTTCTATAGTCCATTTCTACTTGCGTTCGATGTTTTGATAATCCTTTTTATCTTTTTTGCGGTCAGCGTTCTTGGAATCGGTGGATTGAAGTCGAGCATCAAAGAATCCGCGCTCAAGTATCGTGTGGCCGAATGGCTGGAAGACATGGGGCGATGCCAGACTAGTTTGAAAACAAACGGCATAAGTCACTTCCTTGTGAGGCGCTCAGATGGCCTAGTCCTGAATTACCTCAAGGCTCGAAGAGAGCACTTTGCCGTGCTTTTTCGACAAGCCTTCGGAACATACTTCTTTCAAGCAATTGCCAGCGCTGGAATTCTAGCGATTGGAGGCTGGTTAGTCATCAACCGACAGCTGACATTGGGTCAACTGGTTGCGGCAGAACTGGTCGTCTTGAACGTACTCTCGGCATTAGAAAAGCTCATTAGGAACTGCGATACATTTTATGACCTCCTCACCGGACTCGATAAAGTGGGACACATCACCGATCTTCCGACCGAGCGTGAAGGTGGAGTTGAGCTATCAGCCGGGACTGATGGTTTGAGCGTCGAGTGCGTCAAATTGCATTTCGCTTACAGTGTCAGAGAAATCCTTTCAGGTCTCAATCTTAGCCTGGCATCTGGCGAAAGAGCCAGTCTTGTCGGAGCCAGCGGAGCCGGAAAAACTACTCTTGCATCATTGATTTGTGGATTGCAGGAAGCCAATCACGGAACTGTCGAGATCGGCGGCTTTGATGTGCGAGATTTGAATCTAAAGAGTCTTCGCACGCAAGTGGGTCTGGTTGGAGACATCAATGAAATTTTTGAAGGGACCATCGAAGAGAATGTTGGCCTGGGAAGACCAACTGTCACTCACCAGGATATAAGGTGGGCGCTCGATGCTGCCCAATTCTCTGACGACCTCATCCATCTGCCGGACGGCATAAACACAATGCTTGTGAGCGGTGGGCGTAACCTATCGCGGGGGCAGGTACAGCGGCTTCTGATAGCTAGGGCGATAGCGGAACGGCCAAGACTATTGATTCTTGATGAAGCATTCACAGGTATCGACGAGAAGACCAAGCTGAAAATCATTGATTCACTACTGGCTCGGGAGAATGTCTGGACAGTGCTGGATATCTCGCACGATGCGGAAGTCGTAATGCGCTCGGACAAAGTTTATGTGCTTAGTGAAGGCAACATCTGTGAGTCAGGAACTCCGGCGGATCTAGCCTGGCGCAACGAGAGTGAATTTTCGACACTTTTTCCAGACCTGGCAACGCAGATTCGCACGGTAGAAAGAAGGAAGAAAGAGCGGGTGGGGAGCACGTAAATGGAGTCAATAGAAAGCCGTTGTACAAAAGAATACCTGGCTAACGAGGCTAAGTATGAGTCACTGAAAGCGGTGAGTTCGCGAACCAGTTATGGAGTTATCGCCATTTTGCTCTCGGTAGTACTGTTCTCGCTGGTGCTGATGCTGATTTATGTTCCCTGGCAACAGAGCGTTCCTGGCGCAGGCAAAATAATCATCTTTTCGCCGATGCAAAGACCTCAGAATATAGAAGCGCAAATACCAGCTCGGCTAAAACAATGGTATGTCCGAGACGGACAGGTGGTCAAACAGGGCGAACTGATTGCTGAGCTATCAGATCTCGATCCAAAGTTTCTTGACCAGAATCAAGCCAATCGTATTCAAAGTCAAAAGAAAGCCCTCACAGCTAGACGCAGCGCGGCGCAAAAAAGGTATGAGGCGCTGGAAAATCAATTAGCCAGTCTAAAACGTTCTCAAAATGCGGCCCTGCCCTCCGCCAAAGAACGTTCTCAACAAGCAAAGGATCGGATTTGGGCGGCTGAACAAGGAGTTGAAGCAGCCAAACAGAACACAGTCACAACAAAACTGAACCTGGACCGTATGAGAGATCTTCACGAAAAGGGACTGAGATCAAGGCGTGATCTGGAACTGGCAGAACTCGATCAGACGCGAGCCCTGACAGATCTTCAACGCGCTCAAGCTGGGCTAGAAGTAGCGAAACGCGATCAGACAGTTGCTGTGCTTGACCAGGATAAGATAGGAGCTGATACCGATGCGGCTATGAGTAGCATCGCAGCAGCGATGGCCGCCGCACAAGAGACCATAGAATCGACATCAAGTGAAATTTTCAAGCTCGACATAGACTGGCAAAATGTCATTGCTCGACAGGACCAACGCAGAGTATACGCACCGTCTTCCGGCAGAATAGTGAGGTTACTCAAAGTGGGTGCCGGGGAAACAGTCGATGCTGGAATGGTTTTGGCAGTTATAGCCCCCGAGACACAAGATCTGGCAGCAGAATTGACCATTAGCGATAACGACGCGCCTTTGATCTCTGTAGGCCGACCTGTAAGGCTACAGTTTGCAGGCTGGCCTGCATTGCAATTTTCTGGCTGGCCCTCCATAGCAGTAGGTACATTCGGAGGAAGGATTGCGGTCATAGACGCAGTTGATGACGGGCGAAACAGCTATCGCGTGATCATCAAACCGGATAAAGAAGCCATAGCCCGTGGAATGGACGAGCCCTGGCCTGATGCTAAGTATTTGCGACCGGGCGCGGAAGTGACGGGTTGGATAATGTTGGATACGGTGAGCCTCGGCTTTGAACTCTGGAGACAATTCAATGCATTTCCTCCAACTGTCAAACCAGAAGAGCTTGGCTTGCATAAAAATCCGCAAGGTGAAAAGACAGACATCAAGCGCAAATCAAGCAAGTAAGGACAGATAGGAATGCGTCTTAGTCGGCAAAAAACAAGCGTGCTCTTATTCGTAAGTGCCATCTCTTTGGCGCCCGCAACCTCCGTGATGGCGCAAGACGATGCGTCGAACAACAGTATTCTTTTACCAAACAGCGGCCAGGGAGTCAGGCTCCATGCCCAAGATAGCAAAACATTTTCATTGGACTATTTTCTTCAGCAGGTCGACAAAAATTACCCAAAATTGCAGGGGGCTGACACAGAAAGGCGTATTTCGAGTGCTAAGCGTTTAGAAAAGGCCGGGGCATTTGATCCTGTGTTGCTCAGTGTCAATGAGTATCTGCGGGTTCAAGACACTTTCACTCCAGGCAAAGCAAAGGACGCTATTCACAACGAGTCACGAGTTGACCTGTTGACACGCTCCGGAATAAAGGTTTTCACCGGTATGCGTCTAAATCCCAATGACACTAAAACACCATTCGTGCCGACGGGCAAGAGCGGTGAATACTTTGCAGGCGTGTCTGTGCCGCTTCTGAGGGGTTTGAGAATAAACGAGAAAAGGACAGCTGAAGAACAAGCAAAGCTCGGTGAACCACTTGCCTTGCAAGTCTTTGGCGCCACACGGTTGGAAGTTCTTCTTAAGGCTGCAGCTGTCTATTGGGATTGGGTCGGCGCCAAAGCACGCGTGGAGATTGCACGCAATCTCCTTACGATTGCAGAGTCTCGAGTAACTCAAATCAAAGGTCGCGTCGAGAAAGGCGACCTTCCGGCCTTAGATATAGCCGAATCAGAACAGGAGATTCAAAGACGCCAAGCGGCATTGGTAAAGAACGACAGAGACTTCCAAAAATCCTCCCTTCTTCTTTCGGTATTTTTGTGGGATGACAATGGTATTCCAAAAGCCGTCCCAGGATTGAAGGAAGCCCCCGCATTGCAGCCGGAGCCTCGGAAATTGACGGAGGTTGAATGGATGGAGGGACGGGAACTGGCATCGGAGAAGCGTCCTGAACTCAAAAGAATTGAGCTGGAGCGGGAGCAACTAAAGATCGAGCTGAGGCTAGCTGAAAACATGATTCTGCCGGCAGTGGATGCATATCTCACTCAAGGCGCGGACACTGGACCTCAGGGCATCGGACCTGTTGTAAGAGGTGGTATAGCTGTATCTGCACCTTTGAGACAGAGAACAGCACGAGGGCAAGCTCAAGCAGCAAGGTTGAAACTTCAGAAGTTAAGCCTCGATGAAAAAGCTGAACGGCTGAGGATCCAAGCCGAAGTGGACGACACCGTTTCGGCTATAAACACCTCATACGACAGGTGGGCAGCGACATTGCTTGAAGTGAAAAAAGCCAAACAAGTTGAGGAAGGCGAACGTTTGCGTTTTGGCGCGGGAGACAGCACGTTGTTTCTAGTCAATCAACGAGAACGGGCGTCAGCTGAAGCTCAGATGCGCCTGGCCGAGGTACATGTTGATTACCTCCAATCGGTGGCGGCTTTCCGAGCCGTTACTTGCAGACTATGAGTGGAAGATCTTGACTTATTGCTGTATATATAGATATGCTAAAGTTTGCACAAATTACAATGAGGATCTGTGATGCCTTATAGAGCTGTCGTGAGCGCGGAATTGGCAAAGCTCTTTGGCGTTCTTTCGCACCCTGTCCGGATTCGGATCATCGAAGAGCTGAAGAAGGAAGATCTGACTGTAGGCACTCTCAGAGATATGCTGGGAATTACGAACTCAGCGGTTTCGCAGCAACTGGCTGTTCTAAGAAGCAATCACTTGGTTGTTGAAATGCGACAAGGTAGAAATGTGTTCTACCATCTGCGCAAGCCTGAATTGGCGACGTGGATCATGGATGGCGTCAGCTTCATATCGCCAGATGCTTCTGAAATTGAGAAGATGATATCAGCCATCCAGAGTGCCAAGTCTGCTTGGGGGGACGATGAGAAGCCGCAGCCTAAGCGGAAGAAGCGCGGGGCGTGAATGACTAACTGATACTTCCGGCAAGATCTGCCTCTTTTTGCTCTTCCGGTGGCGGAGCAGACCACTGAGAGAGTGCTCTCTGGGCAGCAGACTTAAGAAGTTTAGAATCAGAATCATTTGGAACAATCAGCGGTATGCCGTCAACAAGCCAGGCTGCCATTTGAGGAATCGCTAAGCGATATAGAACGTGACGCCCATCGCGTCTTTCTTTAATCAAATTGTGAGACTTAAGCAGAGCCAAATGCTGTGAAACGGCTGACTGCCTGATACCCAAGATATCCTGGAGTGAATTGACGCACAACTCACCCGCGCGCAATTCGACTACGATGCGCACTCTGACCGGATGCGAGAGAACAGAAAACATTGCAGCAAGCTGCTGGGCAACTAAAACTCTGTGCGGCATGAGCAACCTCGATAGACATAACGTTTGCAAATATTCACTTATTTGCATATTATGACATCTAAATGCTAACACATTTGTACGATTAGAGCAAGACAGGCTCCTCTGGCACCTTCTAAAGCTTTTCGGACAATTTCGAGGATGCCCCTCGGGATTTGACAGACAGGTTGGATCGGTTATACTTGCATTTGTTGCAACTTCCAGATATTCAAATATTTGCACAAATAAGAGGTGAGTCATGCACGCAGCATTTACAGCGGATGAAATTCTTTATGCAACCAGCAGTCATCTTAAATCTGGCTACATCGACGAGTCCAAGGGGAACGTCGTCTGGGACATTGACGATCTAAAAGCAGGCCAAGAGCCTTTTCTAAAGATGCTGATCTTCAGGGAAGAGTTTTTCTGCATTCATACGAATACAGCAACGATAGCGATATGAAAGTGCTGGAGCTAATCATGACTGCACCACTGGTGGTGGCGCAATGGATCAATATGCAGTATTACTTGTCCACGGTCGACAATGAGATTTTCGGCAGCGGAAGCAAGGTCGTACATAACGTGGTCGGTGATTTCGGAGTCATGCAAGGTGCATCAAGCGATCTCAAAATTGGATTGCCCTTGCAGTCACTGATGACAGAGTCAGGGCCCATGCATGAGCCGATGCGCCTACTTGCGGTAATTAGAGCGCCGCTTTCAGCAATTGATTGTGTGTTAGAAAAGCATTCCGATGTTCGTAAACTCGTGAAGAATCGATGGATTCGGCTTGTAGCACTTGATCCTGAGACAGCCGAATTCTATGAGGCTGATGACTGTGGAGAGTGGCGTCGGATAGTACCGAGAAAAAAAGGATCAAAGAGCGAGGTGGCAGATGGTTTACGAAACGTCTGTTCTGCATAAGAGTAAGAAAAACAGTCATTATTCAGGCAAGACCATAGTCCTTGCCACAAAACATAAAAAGGCCGATGCGCTGGCGTTACCGCTCAAAGCCGGATTGGGAGCGCGCTTACAGCAGGTAGATCTGGATACCGACAGACTCGGGACTTTCACAGGAGAGATAGAACGCCAGGGAACTCCATTTGACACCGCCGTCAAAAAAGCTCGCATGGGAATGACCAAAACTGGGTCGGCTCTGGGCCTTGCTAATGAAGGCAGTTTTGGTCCACATCCTTTCATACCCTTTATCCCAGGCTGCCAGGAACTGATAGTTCTAATTGATGACGAACTCGGCATAACGGTGACCGAAAGCATCATTACCGCACAAACAAACTATCGACACATTGAAGTAAGTCGGATTGAAGAAGCTGAAGAGTTCTTGAAGAACTCAAAGTTTCCATCACATGGTCTGATCGTAAGACCCAATAAATACAGAACGTCTTTGCTTGGAAAAATCAGTCGAGTCATCACCGGAGAGCTTAATGATGAGCCTATTTACAAGGGCTTGCGCGACAAAGCCAATTTGGCGACAGCTATTGATTCCTGCAGAGAATCGTCGTTTGACGGCTTGGCCCGCATAGAGACCGACATGCGAGCACACATGAACCCAACTAGGGTGCGCGTTCTCCGTACTTTGGGGATAAAGCTGGCTAGGCGCTTACATTCGACTTGCCCAGAGTGCGCATGTCCAGGTTATGGAGTCACAGCAGGTGCCGGCTTCTTGCCTTGTGAAGAATGTGGATATCCATCGGAGGCACCGGCACTTGAAGTTAACACATGTTCGAAGTGTAAGTACCAAAAGACCGTCCCGCGGCGAGATGGAGTTACGCAGATAGAAGCTAATTATTGTCAACGCTGCAACCCTTAGCGAGGAAAAAATGAACTCAACCGAGAATGACAGAATAATTCAAGCCCTCTTGAGGCGTGTAATGGGGCTACGCGAAGATTCTCCAGAACACCAGTCGCTGGTAGCGGAAGTTTGGGCCAATGCGAGACTAGCTTATGAAGACGAAAACACAGCCAGGGACAAATTGCAACTCTTCATGCTGAGGTAACCCGACTAAAACAAGCAGAGGCATTACTTTTACGTAGACTGCACTTTCAGTGAGGTACGAATTTAGCAATGGACAGAAACTTACAAGATTTAGAGAGCGAAAGTATCTTCATCATCAGGGAGGCGTACGCCAAGGTGAAGGACTTGGCACTCCTGTGGTCTATGGGGAAAGATTCTACAGTTCTTTTGCATCTCGTAAGAAAAGCCTTCATGGGTCACTGTCCAGTTCCACTTGTGCATGTCGATGAGAGTTACGAACCGGAAGAGATGATCACCTGGAGAGACGACTACGTCAAACGCCATGGACTGAGGCTTATCGTTGGACAGAATAAGAAGGCACTTGCCGACGGCATGGGGCCACACATGCGTAGGTTGGTTTGTTGCAACGCACTAAAGACGGTGGCACTGCAACAGACCATTCAAGAACATAAAATCCAAGCGCTGCTGGTTGGTATCCGGCGTGACGAAGAGGGCTCGCGTGGAAAAGAAAGAGTAGTGTCGCCCAGGTCATCTGGTGGTGAATGGAAGTACAAAGATCAGCCGGCTGAAATTTGGCACCACTACAATCTTCATACGCCAAAAGACGTTCATCTTCGCATACATCCGATTTTGCACTGGACAGAATTATCGATTTGGGAATACATACAAAGCGAATCGATTGAAGTCATTCCACTATACTTTGCACGAGAAGGAATGCGGTATCGCAGCCTTGGCTGTGCTCCTTGTACTGGTGCTTTTCCGTCGACGGCCTCTAACGTTGAGGAAATTATTCAAGAACTCAAGCAAACCAACGACTCAGAAAGAGCAGGCAGGGCGCACGATAAGGAAGAAGCGTACGCCCTGCAAAAACTTCGAAGCAATGGATTCATGTGAGCGGCTAGTCGCTGACAAAGGATGTGTAGCCGTCCGGATACTCACCGCCGAACTGCGAACAAACTCGCTGTCTACCGTCATCAATGAGTGGCAGCATACTAACGCCTCATCATCGTCATGGAGTTCAATTAGTATTTCATGTTAGCCGCTTCCTTTGACAACATCGATTCCATTCAGAATGACTTAAACCTTCTGACAATGTTTTCCTGTTTCAGGTTTGATCGGAACCCTACATCAAAGACCTTTTGCACCACTCTCGTACAGCTGCCCTGAATCCAGCCACCGGAAGTGGTGCCTACGCAAAACTCGTGAACTGACACATTTTAGCAAGAGATGGCATCGTGCCTGTTACGCAACTGTTAATGGGTTCCTTAACGGCTTGTTCACACCGGTTTGCAAGAACTCGTTTGGTTGTAATACCATAAACCGAATAATTGGCGATAGAAAAAGTGGCGGCCAAGCCGAAAAACAAGAGACAAGCGCCTATTGCGAATTGAAAAATTCTAAGACCGTACCAGCATCGTCGGATAATCTCGATACTGCCAGGCGACAAGTGGGTTTAGGCATAACTGGCTGAACAATACAGAAAGGCAGAACATAACGCCAAGCGACAAGATAAGAACGATCCCGATAATATTCGGTCTATGCGAGGTCGTTGCGCCCAGACGAGCTCTTCGTCGGCTCGAAGCACAGACTGAACAATTTTTCGCGCTTCATCATCAGAGTCGAGAATCATATCGAACTACCAAGGTTGGCAGAATCTCTAGTCTATACCTCGGAGCGACTTACTCTGTCAGACGAATTCAATTTGTTTATTTTTCAACCGCCGTAGTGCTGGTCAGGTCACTTTTAGGTAGCCTTGCACCGGACGCTTAGTCGCCGTTCGGCAGTCAATCCTAGCCGGTCCTTTTCGTGACAACGCTAGGACGACCTTCGCCATAGTCGGCATAAGTTGTGCTGCCATCAGCATTCTTGATCAAAATGCCAGTCCGACCGTTGCCACCGAAATTGGCTATAATCCCATTCGGGAGCTCCACATACCAGTCCGAGCGAGTCTGAAAATCTTGTTCTACTCGCTTTCCATCTCTCGGACCGTATGTTTCTGACTTGCCGTCTTTGTCAGTGATAGTTAGAACTTGGTCAGCCATAACAATCTTCTTTCCATCTTTCGATTTGACAGTTACCGTGCAGCCGGCTTTTGTGTATTCAAATTCGATTTCGCTTCCGTTTTCTGCTTTGAACGGCTCCCGAAAATTGCGAATCGAGTAAGTGTCATCTCGTCCCTTAAGCTTATCCGCATTAAAAATGCGGCTGTACCTATCGAAATTACCGTGCGCTGGATACTCTCTCTCAACGCTGTCTCTAAAGTTACGGTACGCAAGAAGAACCGAGCCATCTTTTTTGACCGTCCACATAGAATCTTTTTTCTGATTCTCAATTATGATGTTGCCTGATGCGTCCATATTGAGCGAGCATTCACGCTTCTCGGAATCCGTCACTGTGTTCTTCGCGGTGTTGATAGTAAATCTATCGGCGGAAATTCCAGGACATGTGATTTCGTAAGTGCCTTCACTGATGCGTTTGATAGTCAGTCCATTTGGAAATTTCTTTTCATCTTTTGCAGAATCAAGAAGCTTCTCGAGCATCTCGCCACCATCTTTGATGCCGTGCTGTTTGACGGGTTCGTTACTCTCGCTGGGTTCGACCGGCGAAACATCAAATTCACTCAACATTCCCATCAATTCCATGTCGTGGTTGTTCGTCTCAGTGTTTAGATTCGTCCTCATTGCCGTGGCATCAAGCCACGTAGATGCTGCTATGTTTTGAAATCCTGCTGGCGCAGACTCACTTTGGATGTGCTCGAAAAACTCTTGATTCATTTTTCAACCTCCGTTGCTTGTGTGCTTTGATGTTACTCGAGAATTCGTAAACGGGGCGTTACGCTACGAGTGCCAGTGTCACAAATGCCATACCAAAATCCAGCAGGATGACGAGCAGCAACGCCAGAAATCTCGAATTTCTCATGGAACTTAAAGGAATCGTTAAAGCCTTCTTTTGGGTTTCTAGGTACTTCTCGATATAACCTTTGATGCTCCGATACCAAAGATGGTGCGTCATTATCCTTAAGACCCACAAGTAGATAGTGACTTTTGTTCCATCTCACACGAGCTGGTTCTTAACGGCTAGTTCACATCCTTCTGCTACAGTTAAATCAGTTTGACAACAAGGCCTGGAAATCGACGGGTTAAAGAACGCAACGGACTCGCATGCTTATCGCTCTTACTCCCAACTCGCAAAACGCGGCCACAGCAGCTCCGCGCTGCGAGGTGGTTAGCACCGCCGCGAAGTCCTAACCGTGCTTATTATAATTCTGGTTTTCTGCATTTACCGCTTTGACTCAGGGGTCTTTCGAAAAAACCTGCACGAGATCGCGCAGCTCTGAAACATTCCTAATTTCAGAAATGTCGACCGATTTAGACCTGCCTTTTTTCCCTTTCGAATAAAGGCCAGCAGTTTGAATACCAAGAAATCGCGATACTGAAATTTTCTCCACATCCGAGAGCCTGACAGTTTCTGCAGTGGCTTGCTTCGCCACGGGAATTTCGTCAGAAGTACAATTCGCCGATCGGTCAGGACTAGAAAACGGTCCGTAGAGCGCCAGAATAGGTTTGCAAGCGAATTATAGATTCGAGCTTCTCTCCATTCTTGACCTCAAAGATTCAGCAATTTGCCGATTTCTTTCTCAATGTTCGAAATTTGAGAATCGAAGCAATCGATGTCTTTCCGAATTCTCTTTTCCACGCCCGGGTTGTAGCTTACGTACGGATTGGGTTGGACAACTTGCGACATGTCGCTCTGGTTGCGCGTGAAGTTGTACTTGCTGTATGGATTGACGGCCTGCTTCACGACTGCATCATATGCATCCGCTGTTACTGCTTGAACGTTCGGCATGCCCAGCGGTGAAGGGACGATTGTAGGTGTGTAAGGAGGAGGCGGGGGGACAAGATAATTTCTGGATCTGTGGGAACTATTTCGCGACGTTTTCGCCTCAACAGCGCTCAGGGATAACGACCCGCTGAAGCCGCCGTCGAGGGCTGTTACCGCTTGAGCGTTAGTCATGTCCATCGGCGAAGGGACGATTGAAGGTGTGTAAGGAGGAGGCGGGGGGACGAAGTAATTTCCTGCTCTGTGGGGACTATTTCGCGCAGTTTTCGCCTCAACAGACTGAGTGCTCAGGGCGAACGATCCGCTGAAAACTAAGGCGAGGGATATTAGTGCTGCAAGATTTCTGATCATTGAAAATACCCCGATGTCGACGCTCTTTAATTTAAATACTTTCATCGCCAGCCGCCCCCCAGTGCTCGATAGAGGTCAACTCTGGACCCGACCAGGTTCATCTTCACTTCAACCAGTTCTTTTTCGGCATTCAGTTTTTCTTCCTGGGTGAGCAGCACTTCGATGTAAGTCGCCTTGGCGTACTTGAACAGCATGTTTGCCGTACCTATAGACTCCTCAAGCAATACGACTTCTCGTTTTTTTGTATCAAAAGCCTGCTGCATTTTTCTTATGTTTGACTCCTGAATAAGAACGTCAGTGTAGGCTTTTAGTAAAGTCTGCTCATAGGTCAAAACCGCTTGAGTCTGAAGGGCATCGGCTGTCTGTATTCGTGCAATGATTGCTCTTCGGTTGATCAGTGGAACCATAAAATCACCGATCGCATTGTAGAACAACGACTGTGGTGCGCGAAAAAGCAGTGCCGGACTAAACCCCGAAAAGCCAGTACCTGCCCGGATCGTCAGGTTTGGGTATAGCTGGGCCTTGACACTTTTTAAATTGAGTTTTGCCGCCTTTATCGCCGCTGCGGCCTGCCGAATATCGGCTCTGTTTTCCAAAAGCTCAGCAGGCACACCCGTCTGCAATTCATTCACCGGCAGCGTCATAAACTGGTCAGAGTTTCTGATTATTGGACCTTCATCATATCTACCGGTGAGGAACTTCAGACGATTCTCTTTTTCAACAACTCTTTGACTGGTTGCAGCCCGCTGGCTTCTAGTCTTGTTTAACTGGGCTTCAAATCTATTGACCGCTAACTGGTTCGTTTTGGCATACTGCTTCAAGGCCTGCATTTTAAGGAAAGCCGCTTCCTGGATGCTAATGTTTGCATCCAGTATCTTCAGAGACGTATCCAGAGCCATTAATTCATAATAGCTGCGCGCTATTTCAGTAACGAGCCTGGAAATAAGAAAATTTCGGACCTCGTATTGCGCGACCATCCGCAGTCTGGCTGCCTCTTTGGCATTTCTCAATCTTTTCCAGATATCCACTTCCCAGCTCAGGGCAGGACCCAAATTCAGGTTGAAATCCGGGTATCTATAAAAATCTCTTTCGACAATTGTATCCAGAACACCTTCCGGAGTGTTTTCGGATGGTCTGATGTAACTTCCGCCAAACCCCAAGCCGACTTTAGGCAAATACTCAGACTGTCTTTCTTTCACTTCATTGGCAGCAATTTGAATATCCTGTATTGCAATATTGAATTCTTGGTTCTTTCCCAGGGCTGTTTCAATCAAGGAGACAAGATCAGGATCAGAAAAAAACTGCCGCCAGCTAATGGAAGCCGCACTATCCACAGCAACAGAGCCCCGTAGCTGCGGAGTGTCCTGTGACTGCGGAGTGTCATACTTTGTTGGTACGTTGAATGTCTGCTTTTTTTCCGAAATCTCAAACGGATGAAACCACGATTTCTTTGCAAAAGCAGGTGCTTGAAGGACTCCGAAACTAGCTATGAGTGTTAAGAGACTAACGATTTTTTTTCTGTTCATGCCGCTCATGGTTGACTGACTCTTTCTTAGACCTCGTCCTTTCAATCAGTATTTTAATAAGTCGTCCTGTTTGCGATAAGTGTTGTTTCCTCCTCAAAATAGCGTCCGTGATACTGGTATGGTCTTGATCTTTCAGCAGGCTTTTGCCATCAACCAGGGTGGCGAAAAGATAGTAGAGTCCTGGAATAATCAACACGCCAATTATGGTGCCCGTAATCATCCCGCCCAATGCAGATGAACCAAGGGTTTTGTTCCCCACTGCCCCGGCGCCGTGCGACACAACAAGGGGGATAAGCCCAGCGACAAAGGCAAAGGACGTCATCAGGATAGGTCGAAACCGCATCCTGGCGCCTTCCAGGGCAGCGTGTCGCAACGATAGGCCTTCATTCCGTTTTTGAACCGCAAACTCGACGATTAACACAGCATTTTTGCCCAACAGTCCAAGCAGGGTAATAATAGCGATTTGTGCATACACATCGTTGGCCAGGCCCATCAATTGGAGCATTAAGAAGGAGCCAAAAATACCGACGGGCAAGGAAGAGAGCACCGCCAATGGTAGCACAAAGTTTTCGTACTGGGCTGCCAGCACCAGATAGACAAAAAGCACAACAATGCAAGAAATAATGACAAACTCATTACCTCGTTTCGCTTCGTCGTAGGCCAGGTCTTCCCAGGCAATGTCGAAATCGCGGGACAGAGTATCTTTAGCCACTTCGCGGATAGCCTTAATCGCGTCGCCGGACGTATACCCTTTTGACGGAAATCCACGAATGGCGGCGGAGTTGTACATGTTATAACGTGTAATTTCATTGGCTCCTTTTGATTTTTTCAGAGTCATAAACGACGAGTAGGGCACCATGTCCCCATCCTCATTTTTGACAAACTGGGTGTCCAAATCATCCAGATTTCTTCTATATTCAGGAGCTGCCTGGGTGAAGACTTTAAAAAACCGGCCAAACTTAATAAAACCTTGCTCGTAAGAACCGCTGTTCATCACATCCAGGTTTTTCATAGCCGTATCTATAGAAACCCCTTTTTGCATGGCCATCTGGTTATCGATGACGATTTCATATTGCGGGTAGGACGCATTGTAGAAGGTAAACAGCCCTGAAATCTCTTTGCGCTTTCTCAGGTTTTGCATAAAGGTCTGAGTGGCCTTTTGCAGCTCCTGATAGCGGAGATCTCCGGTTTTATCCAGTAATCGCAGCGAAAATCCGCCCGAAGAGCCAAAGCCAGGAATGGCTGGCGGCTCAAAAAATTCAATCGTGCCTGCCAACCCAGCAGTGTGATGCTCTAACTCCTCAATAATTTCGTTGACGTTTTGTTTTCGTTCATCCCAGTTTTTGAGGTTGATAAGACAGGTCCCCGCATTTGAGCCTCTGCCTTCTGTCATGATTTCGTATCCCGCCATTGAAGTCACCGATTCGACCCCTTCTACCTTTTTGGTCATTTTTTGCAGCTGGCCCATCACCTTGTTTGTGTACTCCAGCGAAGACCCCGGTGGTGTTTGAACGATAGCGTATATGGTGCCCTGGTCTTCATTCGGGACAAAGCCGGAGGAAACCTGTTCGCTCATATAAACAATGCCGGCAGCGAATAACAGGATGATCACCAGGCACATTACTCTTTGGGTAACGATACGATTCAGCAGCCACATGTAGGCACGGGTGAATAGTTCGAAAAGGGCATTGAATTGACCAATAAACCATTGAAATACGTTGCGGCGAGAGGGCTTGTGAGCGGCATGGTTTTTAAGGAACATGGCGCATAAAACAGGTGTTAGCGTTAACGCCACCAATGCCGATACCAAAATGCCGCTTACCATCGTGACAGAAAACTGCCGGTAAAATACACCCACCGGGCCGGGAATGAAGGCAATTGGCACAAACACCGAAATCATCACCGCAGTGATGGCGAGAATAGCGCTTCCCAGTTCGCCCATGGCTTTTTGCGTCGCCGCATAAGGCGTCAGCGACGGGTCTTTCTCCATATTGCTGTGGACGGCTTCAATCACCACAATGGCATCATCCACCACAATGCCGACGGCCAGTACCAAAGCAAATAAGGTAATCAGGTTAATGGACATACCAAACACCGGGAGCACCAAAAAGGCCCCTACTAATGAAATTGGTACGGCAATGACAGGAATGACGGTGGAACGCCAGTCCCCCAGAAACAGAAAGACGACCAAAGTGACCAGAATAAAGGCATCACGGATGGTGTCGATGACCTGCTCAATCGAGGCGTCTAAAAACTTGGAGACATCGTAACTGTACTGGACGTGTATACCGTCTGGAAATGCCTTGGAGAGTTCGCTGATTTTGTCTTTAACCTGTTTGATGACTTCCCTGCCATTGCTATCGGCCGTCTGTTTCAGCACGAAAGACGCAGAGGGCTTTCCATCCAGATTCAGGTAAATATCATAAAACTCACTGCCCAGCTCCACGTAGGCAATGTCCTTAAGCTTGACCATTTCACCAAACCCGGAGCTTTTGATAATGATATTTTCGTATTGCTCAGGCTCGGTAAAGCGGCCGACATAGTTAAGCACATATTCAGTAGACTGGGCTTTTTTCCCAGAGCTGATGCCGAGCCGGCCAGGGCGGGCAATAAGACTCTGCGCTTTGACGGCCTCGACCACCTCTTCAGAAGAAATATTGTAGGCTCGCATGCGATCAGGCTTAAGCCACAGCCTCATGGCATACGTTCTACTGCCCAATAAGCTCGCGTTCGCAACGCCTGTAATCCGTTGAATTTCCGGTATTAGCTTGGTATAGGCGTAATTAAACAGGTACTTCTGGTCAAAGGAGTTGGAGTCAGAATACAAATCCACATACATCAGCATGGAAGGCTGCAGGGGTCTAATGATGACTCCCTCTCTCTGAACGAGATCAGGCAATGTGTTCATCACCTGATCCACCCGGGTTTTGACGCTAACCACCGCCTGGTTGGGGTCGGTACCTGGTTCGAATACCAAACGGACAGTGGCCTCACCGGCGCTGGTGGCATCCGAGGACATGTAGCGCATGCCCGGCACCCCGTTAATTGCCGCTTCCAGTGGTATCAGCGTCGACTCGGTAAGCACATTGGCACTGGCACCGGGGTAGGCAATAAAGAGATTGACGACGGTGGGCGCAATCTGGGGGAACTGCGAAATAGGAAGCTGCACAATGGATAGACAGCCGAGGAAAACGATCAAAATCGAGATAACAATCCCGAGTACCGGCCGTTTAAGAATGTTACGAAACATAGATGCCCGAACCTAAACTACTCTGCATACAGTTTTAAATTCTCAATCGCACTTTTGGGATCAATCAGCTTGTAACTGATTTTGTCGCCTTTATCTATTTTGTTCTGCCGCTCAAGCAGGAACATCTCATCAGGAGTTATTCCAGAGCCGACAATGTAAATGTTGGGTTCCTCATAGGCCACTTTGATCTCACGTTCGTGAATCACCCCGTTTTTGTCGACAACATAAATAAAGCGTTTGTCTAAAATTTCAAACGTGGATTTTTGGGGCACAATGACCGCATGATTGCTCTCCTTGGGCCATAGTATTTTGCCTGTTTGCCCGTAACGTAGTAGAGAGTGTGGGTTACTAAAGCTCGCTCGAAAGGCGATATTGCCCGAGGTACTACTGAAGTCAGACTGAATGGTTTCTATCGTTCCA
>CAYQKX010000074.1:0-39433 GCA_964418155.1 uncultured Candidatus Obscuribacterales bacterium
TCATGGCATTTTGCTGTGAAATGTTTTTTTTGTGCCGCTCTGATCGTCCCCGCCGCCTACACGAGCATCATGCTGTCCACGTTATGGCGAGGCGGAAAACCAATCCAGAAGTCCCTTGTAATAGCAGTACTAGCCACGGGAATACTTGGCTATACGGCTATAAATTTCTGCCCGACCCCATTGGATGCAGCGCCATTATATGCGGTGCGCGATCTATCGCTTCGACCAGCAACGTCTGTTTCGGAAGAACGATTCGAGCACCCGTATCCCGACAAGGACTGGGGTGTGCGCTGGACCCTGGACAAGATTAAGGCAGTCGACGGCGATGCACCAGTGTGGCTAAATGTGCTGCCAAGCACCCAGCAGCTGAATGTCCACGTTTTTGAATATTACGCTCACCAGGGACGATACCAGCTAAAGCCGACGACTTCGAGATCGTGGTCAGCGGCAGGCGACTCGGCCAATTTTGACGAAAGCCAGCTCTTGAACTACCAGTGGTATTTGCTCAAGACGGGAGAGCAAGGATTCAAATTCCATGACCCCGCGAGCAAACGTAGCTTCGATGCCTGTGTCGACTTCATCCGCAATGGTGGCAAATTCAGCATCATCGAAGAGAAGCGCCTGCCAGACGGAAGTGTCTTAACGCTATTGAGACGCTGTCAATAAGTTTGACGTTAAACAAATTCCGGTTCATCACAGGCGCTGTGAGCCGCGTAATTTTCGAACCCGGCGTCACTTCACTGCAGCAGACTTTTGTCCACCGTTGAGAAACGTCGGTTTATTTGCAATGACCGCCGAGAAGATGGTTCTGCGTTCCACAGGGTTCAAGTCAACCAGAATCTTCTATCTCGACTGATGCTGCGAACGCAATTCCACGGTACGTGAACGCGTTTAGCACTTTATTCCACCTGATCGACCATCCAATCGAATGTCGAGGCTGTCCGTCCGGATTTGAAGATCACACCTGCCGAACTGTAAAGCATCCCATTTGGCGCCTGAGTCGAACGACACGAAAGTGCTTCGATGCCGCATTCTTCAAGCGTCTTAACCTCACCAGGCTCGCTTATACCGTTCAGGTTAGAATCTCTCCAGATCTTCAGTCCATCAGCTTCTGCTCCACGAAGAATGCCGTCATTATCAGCGTCCAGAGCAGATAATGCTTCGTAACCATCCTTCCAGAAAATCCAGAATGTAGAGCAGCCAAACAGTTTTAACCCGGATTCAATTCTGCCGCTGTCATCGCCATCGAATACAAGCCAACCGGCTGAGCCGGTCGGCCAGGCACCATAGGCTCGCGGACCATTGCCATCCAGATCAAAAACAACTCGGTGAGAGATCATGAGATCTTCAGTTGCGACATCAGCCCGAAGGGGCACCACGATTGGTGTCACTTTCCTGAAGCCAGAACCGACCTCCTTTTTCTTCGCGGTCAGGTCTGCCAACTCAACAGCGTCTGCCTTCGGATCGAGAATCTGTTCCATATATCCGGCTGTTTCGGCAGTTATCGAAGTGCCGCGAAATCCGTCAGAGTTGCTTCTTTCCTTTTCATAAGCAGTCTTGAATATCTCTCTGTATAAAAGAAGAGCTTTCTTATTCTCGCCCGCCTGCTGCAAACACCAGGCCAGTCCGAGCTTCGCCGCATCCAACTTTGGGTCTAGAGTGCACGCGGCTCGCAAGTGTTTGATTGCTTCAGTCAGGTGCTTCTTCGCCAAGCTAATTTTTTCTGGCTTCTGGCCAGGCTCAACATAAAACTGCTTGTAGTCCGAGAAAGTGTAACCGTACCACGGCTGAAGCGGCTCAGATCCCTCGGTCGAAGAATCTCTTTTCGCAGTCGGTGCGAGTTCAGTACGTCGAGCGTATGCCATGGAGTGCAGCCTGCCGATTTGGAACTCGAGCCTCGCCTTGTCGGTCGCATTTCCCGCAGCCGACACACGCGATTGCAGATTGTTCAAAATTCTCGATATTGGAACATTGACGACCTCAACAGCCGCAAACTTAGCCAACGAAGGAGCGCTAACAGAGTTAAGAAGAAGCAGACTGAGTACGACAGTTGCCTTTTTCATACAGTACTCCGCGATAGGTACTCTAGGAATTATAGCTGCATATCTACATCCGTAATAAAACTGCGCATGCAGGACTCAGGAGCGATGGTACAGTAAGTGCGCTAGTCCTTTGTTCTGAAGCAAGCGCCGGATCGGTTCCGCACAGAAAGCGATCTATTCCTATGCTGAGCTCACTTGACCGGCTTTACCCCTCTTACTTCGAGTTCCTTGAGTATCTTCTTAGACACTTCGTCCATGTGACCGGGCTTGATCGTAAAGAACGTCATTCCATCCGGGTCTTTGAGCTTGACGATGTGTTCGGGGCACGTGCTCAATAGTATGTTCTCGAAATCCTTGATCGGTACGTCGTAGATTCTTTGATTGGGTTTTAGTTGATCGCGATCAAGCAATTGGGCTTGCTCGTAGAATGCGGTGTCGCCTGAAAAGCCATCGGAGTTGCCCCGAGGTTTCAATGCTGTCGGTGGAACATCTGCTATGACATAAATGTACTGATAGCCGTGTCCGAATATCGTTAATGCAGTAGCGGGATTTGTTACTTCGTCTATCCTGTCAAATCGAGAACGTTCAAACGGCCCATGTTTCGCCAGATAGGCCGTCGTCGGCTGGGTCGAGTCTTTGCCTTTGAGGATCAGCCGGAGCTCTGCAGCATCAATGCTGCGACAGTATTCGGTCGCAACCTCCTTCGGCCAACCTTCATCTCGCAAAGTTTTGATTGCGGCTTTTCGCAGAGCAAGCGCCTCAGGCGACCGATCTGGGCTCGCTGCCGCCGCTTCGGTATAGTCAGTTATCTTTCCTTCGCTTACTAGCTTGTCGAAATTCTCGGTCGGCAGCTCCTTAGATTGTCGAGCCTCGGTTTGTTTTCGATCAGCATCATATTTGGCAACAACCAAATCGCGATGATAGCCACCTGCGACCATCAACTCCTCTGGGACTCGAATTCCCATCTCTCTAAGCGCACCGATATAGTCATACTCATTCCAAAAGTTTTTGTCGACGGGAAGATCCTTCAATTTTCCGCTGTTGAAGTCTTCGCATATTTTCTGACCGGTTTTGGATAGCGGTCCCTCATTCAGTTTTTGAAACAGATGCGTGACCTCTTCGAATCTTGCAAACACGGCGTCCGAGTTAGAACGCGTTGCACGCTCAGGGACGGTAATCCTAAACTTGCCCTGAATTGTGCCACCACTTGAGGTAGGACTTTTCTGGCATAGATTAAGCTCATATCCTGGGGCGCGACCATGACTAAAGTCGCCTTCCATCTCCGCCATCATAACTTTAGCAATTGATGACTTCTGCTCGACTGTAAGCGCTTGTCTGGACCTTGGTGATTGAAGTGGAAATCGCCCCTCTTTGCCGACGAACTGTTCAAACGTACCACTGAAGCCCGAATCACGGCCACTGCTTCTCAATCGTTCGAAAAGTTGCTGACCTCTAGGATGGCGACGAAGATACTCTTTGAAACCACCGGCGGTATTGAGATCCACAGATACAGCACCCTCGGCCAGCGTCTTTCCTTTGAGTTTAAAATCGGAATTCAATTTGACATCAAATATGGGGCTAAACTCCGGTTGATTTCCATATCGGAGCTCCACACCAGCCTTTTGCAATGTCGGTTCAATCTGCGCATTGTAATACTCGAGCACTCGATGCATTGCCACTTCTCTTGCCTCGCCATTCAGATGACTGGCTTCTCGAAGCATCCTGCTCATCTCGGAATACGATTTTTCAATCGCCTGGAAGTTTTCCTTTCCGAAGTTGTATTCGATCTTGGCACCAGACCTCGGCAAGCTTTCGGTGGCCCGGCCGTCTTCCGCTACTCGCTTGAAATTACCATCCTTGAGACCGCCCAGAGACTGGGTCTTGGCCTTCGCAGCGTCTGCTTCCCATTGAGCAAAAACTTTCTTGTTGAATCGGTATAGTTCTTCATAGTGCGTCAACGCTTTAGCGCGTTGCGGACCGCTGAATCGTGTAACCAGCTCCTGATACGAAAGTTCAGGATGGGCCTTCGCCTGAGAGTAATACATGTAGTGCTCGGCGACAATTTCACTGGGGCAGTGATAGTATCGGCGAGCGTCAGCATCGCAATCCACATACCAGTTGTCGCGCATAAGTGCTTCATCTGCAACTCGCTTCCTCGCCCCCGGGTCGGCAACACGACCGGCAAGACTACCAGGAGCCTCAAGTCCCGCGCGATAAGCTCTCTCGAACTCGGCGCTATTGGCGTCTTTCAGGTCCATGTATTTTTTCGAGAGTTCAACAATGTGACCTGCTTCATGGAAGTAATAGTCCTTTGCGGCTTTTCCATTAGGCACATTTAGCGTGACCTCTAGAAGCTCATGGCTGTATTTGCCGCCTTCGGATGCGTGGCCTGGTCTGGCAACAACACGCACTGATTCGGGACGGGCTCCGGACGCATGAATGGCGTCCAGCACAGCTTCGACCACCTCGAGTTTAACTGGATCTCCAACATTCCTCTCCTGCAGTTTTCCGTCTCGGAATTCCAATCGCTGACCGACAATCAGCCTCACATCAGCACCGTCTCTCGTTTTTACATAATACTCGCCACTTGCAAATACACCAGCTTCGTACCAATCCGCCACCTCATTCTTTGGTTGGGCACCGTCACTGGTACCATTAGGATTTTGAGCGCTCGCCGACTCTGCCGCGGAGCGACGCGGACTGATTGCCAGTCTTTCCGTATATACCGTATTCGACATGGATCCGTCAGGCACCTCGGTTATGGTCAGTTTGGTAGGCTCGCGTCCGCTTTGCGGTGCTCTCTCTTCGACTTCGAAGACTCCCTTGCGCACTTCCGTAACGCGGTTTGTGAGCTTGAGGTCATCAATAACCTTTCGGGTCGCCCCGGCCTCGAGCTGCACATGATCAGGCTTCTTGAATCGCGCAGCACCCGCTCTAACTTTGCCTTCAAAAATGTTAGTTCCGACAACCGCGATGACCTGCATGGCCAAACCACCTTTTTCAATGTGACCATGTAATGCCATCTCTACGCCTTGGTTGCCAACTTCCTGCCAAGAAGTAGATAAGGTGTTACTTTTGAATTCGTGCCCGACTGCAGTGCGCCAGGAATTCATCATTTGCTGACCGCCTTTTGTTCGAACACAAACCAGTGCGGCGCGGTCGAATTCTTGTACGAAAGCGCGAGCGCTCGGGGATTTCAATGTCTCGCTAACTGTTCGTTTGAACATGTCTCTAGATAGATTCGCGCCAATTTTGGCGGCACCAACTCCGAGATATCCAAGCGCGATTCCCTGCCCCCACTCAATGACCATAGGCTTGCCAACGTCCTTGCCGAACTCATAAATTTCGGTGGCCTCGAACAGCGCCATCTGTTTCATTACTTCCACAGGATCTTTAGCAGTTTCAATTCTGCTGACAAAATCCAGCAGTCGAGGTATAGACTTCTCGGCATATGCTCCAGCATATGATCGCTCTCCGTATCGACCAAGACCCGTGTAGCCGCCTCTATTGATTTGATAAAGAATCTCTTTCGTTGTTTGCGAGCCTATAACGCCTAACCCAGCGGCCACAATGAGCCCCGCACCACAAGTAGTGACCGCCAAAACGGCGACTCCTATACCGACGGCGAGTTCGATTCCATTCTCACGCAACCACTTTCCAAAGCTGCTTGCATCAAAGCTCGGGCTCTTGACGTGTGTAATCACGGCTTCGATCTGCTGGCGGTATTCGCTGTCACGACTGAAGTTGTCCAATGTCTTTTGCAGAGCCTCAACCTTCTTGTCGAGCAGTGCTTTCATATCGGCATCTTTGCACTTGTTCGAAGCCTCGCGAAGCTCATCGCGCTGTTTAATCACAAGGTGGCGCTCGGTATCAAACTGCCGGATGGCCGATTGCATCGAATCTGCCCTGCTGCGAAGATCGTCAACCAGGTCGCCGTATTTCCGACCTTCCTCCGCAGGACCGATAAGCTTTTGCACCACCTCCAGATTGTCCTGCAGGGTCACGCCGAGGCGGGCAATCGACATCGAGCCTGCTCCACAATCGAGAGCGTCTGCCAGATATGTGCGATAAGCATCGACATCGCTCAGTTTGTTTTTGTTATCGCCTGAGAGTTTTCCCTGATTAAGCTCTGTCAGGGCGGCGTTGTAGCGATTCTCCATCTCCCAGGAGCTCTTTCCTGACGGCAAATCCGGAAAGCGTGTGATTTGAGCCAGACCTTTTTTCTCGAGACGTTCGAGTCCGGAAATCTGCGTCAAGTCAACTGGCCCTTTTGTGCTTCTTTGTGTCAGGTCCTTGAAAATAGCAGGGGCTTTCGTTCTCACAGCATCGACGCCGTATGTGGCAAGCATTCTAGTGCCCAGCAAATCCGCAGTCTTGCATTTGCCCAACAGCACTAGCTTTTCGTGACGCGCGCACTCCTGAGATAGGTGCAGCTCTTGAACACTTTCCGAAGCAAGAAACAGCTTTTGCTCTGTCGCCTTCAAACTTTCCTGACAATTGCGGATGGAGACGACCAATTCGCCTTGTTCCTTCTTCCAGTCATCGACAGGGCTATCCCAAATTACGCCTACGCCCGGGATAGCATCGATCGTCTGACTCTTGAAACTGACACCATTCTTGGTGAAGTTCGCTAGGTCATCGGTTCTCGATTGAATTCTGTCGACGAAGTATGCGTATGCGCCTTTGGCTTTCCGAAGCACATCGTATCGCGCCGAAGACTCACCATTCACTAGATCGCGCAGATCTTTCGGCGCAAACGGACCTTTGACTCCACAGTCGCAATCTTTGGTAGGCGCAAGGAAGGGGAGATCGTCCATAAAATAACCTGATGATAAAGCTTCGATTAGCTCAGCTCCTCCAACAGGCTGTCGGCGCCTTGTCAGCTTAAATCGAACATCTTCAGGCAGACTGTTGAACAGAGCGGTCCGATCCAATACACCTTCGATGAATCTTTGCCCACCCCACCGTTTGCAGCTATCGGCTATGCTCGAAGCATCCTGTTCGTACCTCTCGTTCGACCGACCGGGAGCCAGGCGCTGCAGTATCGCCGGCAGTGACAGAGCAAAGCCGTCGCCAAGAATCCTGTTGATCTTTTGGTGTATTTCAGGAGGAAGTTTTTCCCTCGTCAAGAATTCACGGAATGCGACACTCAGATAGTCATGCATTTCCTCATCCAGAGCGGTCCAGTCTAATTTCGCAAATGCCTCGAATGCTTTCTTTCTCACTTCTGGATTATCAGCATTCGCCATGATCTGCATCATGGAGAGAGTTGCATTTTTCAGTATTTTTTCGGAATCCTCGTCGCTAAATCCTCTCTGTTTAAGCCCGAACTTGCCTTCCGGGAAGAAGTCTCGATTGTTTTTCGTATTATCGCTTCGGGGCAGATCGCCAAACTTCGCTAAGGCGATCACGTCCCTATCAGTCGCATAACGTGCGAATAATCCTGAGATCTTCACAGCGGAACAGACTTTGCTTGCTGATTGTTCGTCATTTCGTGCACTTTGCAGTCTGGCCCAGCTCATGAGCTCAGTTCGCACATCTGCCGGCAGTTGGTCTTTCACCCTTCCGAGGCCTTCCACTACCTCAGCAGTCGGATTGAGTTTTATCGCATCCAGATCCTTGACAGTTAGATACGGAGCCAATTTTTCGAGAGCCGCCACTGCACTGGCGTGTTGCTTCTTGTCACTAGCTTTGATACCGCTTTGAACAATATCAGTAATCTTTATCGGTATGGTGGGGCGAAGCAACGTCCTCCAACCAATCTCGAGAGCCGCATTAAGAGTAGGGTCTCCTGAAGCTCTTCGAAGTATCTCCGCACCACGGTCGATCTCTTGGGCTGCATCCATCGCCGCAATGGTCCCGAGGGTGGAAGCGACCTGACCTCGATCTTTGTACATCGAGTTGGCAACAACCAACTCGTCTGTCAGTGTAGGACGAAGATCGGCAGACTGGGCTGCTCGCTCCAGCCAGAGAGAGCTCCGTCGTCCGGCATCGTCCGTACCAGCGAAACCAGCAGCAACAGCAGACAGTGCTCTGATACTAGTGAGATCCGCAAGCACAGCTTTCTCTCCGAATCGCTCGACAGTGGAATTAACTGAGTCCGCGTCGGCACATTTTGCGAATACAGGAACAAGTGCGGTTCGTCCGTCAGCGTCGGACAGCATGATACGAGTCAAATGCTGCATCATCTCCGGGCGTCCTCGCCCGCCGCCCTCACTCAGCAGCGCCTTAGTAAGCAATGCCCGCGCCCTATTGCTCACGTCCGAACTGTCTGAGTTATGCTGCAGCTCATTGGTTAAAAGATAACATAGGGCAGTGATCTCAGGCTTTCCAGCTACGACTTTCTTGGCACTAATTGCTGCTTCGAGATGCTTCATCGCGACAAGTTGCAACTCTTGGACGGAATCGCTTTTCAGCGAATCGCCTGCCTGCGGTACGAAAACCGGGAGCTTCTTGACCATAAAAAGGGCTTGCTCATGCCAATCACTCCTCGAATCTTTACTTGTACCGGTAAGGAGCACACTGGAAAGCGCCCGCGCAGCGAATGGGTCTCCTTCGAGAGCGCGCTGTCCGAGCCTGTCGACTGCAGCAAGACGTTGTAACTGAGTAGAATCGCTCTTGCTGAAAGTGGAGAGCTCACTCAAACTCCCTATCCACGCAAGCTTCTCCTCGGCTCCTTTGTTGCCAGCCAATTTCTCGAGTTTTAGTTGCTCTACAGATTTGGAAAACTGTTCGGCAGTGCTGCGATCATCCAGATTTCGAATAATTCTTCCAAGGCGCCATTCGTCGATCAAATCCTCAGTTTCAATTATTCTGAGATTACCTGCGAGCCGTTTTATCTCAGCTTCTTGCTTTGTCGGATCGTCGAGATTTCGGATGACGCTAGCCCTCTCCTGGACAGTCATTCCGCTAAGACAGCCTGACAAAATTCCGGCGGTTTGAGGACAACGTCCGGCATTATCGAGTAAAGCTTTGAAGCTCTTAACCGCTTCAGAAGCGCCCGTTGGATCCTTTGATGCGGCATCAAGCTTCACACGCAGATCTCGGAGAATCGAGGAAGTGCGAAAGAGAGCTAACGGTTCGGCAAGCGCATTGCTTCTCAAGGACCTCATTCTGATCTCCGAGAGCTCTTCCAGCCTCTTTAGAGCTTGAGCTTTTTCCTCTGGCGTCGACTTTCTATCGAGCATAGTCTCAATTACTTTGTCTGCTTCGTCGCGATTTCTCTTATCGTTTTTCTCCAACGTCTCGAGGCGCTCAGCACTAGCAGTTTTGCCGGCGTCATCAGAAGTTCCGTCAGCAAGCTCTCTAAGAACTTCCGCTGGGTCGGCATTTTCTAAAGCCGCTATTTTCTTGCGTTCCGGTGAAAGAGCCGCTTTCAGTTGTTCATGCGTCTCAAGGCGAACTTTACTGTTGCTGGATCGGAGGTCACGATAAAGTTTTTCCGGTGTAAGATTATGCTCCTTCAGACACGCGACTATATTTTGAGCTGACTTGCTCTTGCTATCGCGAGCTAAAACAGCAAGAGCGAGTAAAGCTTGTGCTGCTGTCTCGGGCTTGTCGGTGAGCAGGATCTGGCAGACCGCCTCGGTTGTTTTGATCGCCGTTTTTTGCCCCCGGGTCACGCTTATCTCGATATCACCCTGCGTCCTCGAAGCGATCACTCGCGCTGCTCTATCTGCAAACCTATTCTCTGCTCTCCTTGTATCCTGCAGAAGTTTCCCACTAGCAACACCGTCTGGGCTGGACGAACCTGATCCGCGTTCGGCCCTAGCACCGTCGGTAGCACCAGAGAGGGATTTGTCCGGCGCGCCGGATTTCTCAGTAGCATTGTTCGCTATATCGCCGCTCTGTTGCCGGAGACTCGCAGCCAGTGCTTTTCCGCGCGCAATTACTGCACGATCGCGATCCACCGCCCGGCCTTCAATCTCCAGGCGCGCGTTCTGCCGTGCTCTAGCGACGAGAGATTGTCCAACTCCACCCGGATTGTTCTCGAGAAATGCATCCCTAACTTCCGTATTCTTTATGAAGTGGCGAGGGATAAAGCCATTCTCCACGTTGTCCAGAAAAGATCGATCGAGACCACCGCTTTCCTCCAGCGTGGCAAGGTCTTCAATAGCTTCGCGCTGTTCACCCACGTTGCTAGCATTACGAAGCTTGAGAGTGGCTTCTGCAGCCGATAAAGTTTTCAGCAACTGAAAGGCATATGCATCGTCGTCAAAAGCACCGTCAAGGCAATCTTTCTCCAGACGGCGAAGCACTTCACCGCGCTCTTGCGCGCCTTCCGCAGTCAGATATGTGCGCACGTAGTGGCTGAATTTCCCCTTGTCCCGTGATGGACTTGAGGTATCAAATATGTCTCTATCGCAGATGATTTCTGGAATACCAGTAGTAAGTGCATCAAAAAAAAGATTTTCATCGTACTTCAGACCAGGATTGAGAACCGCGAAAAGCGCGATCTTCGAATCATCCTGATAGTCCATTCGCCACAAGTATTTCGTCTTACCATCGACTGTCTCGATCTCCTCCTTCGTAACATCCCTGTATCTGGAGGTGTTGTTCTGATCGATTCGTTGAAGAGCCTTGCCGAGCTCGCTTCCTGGGTCAGCGATTGGGCCATCGCCAACCTTCTCATCTAGCTTGAAATCCGACTTTGACTGCTGTTTATCATCTGCAACCTGACCATCAGCATTGATAAACTCAATCGAAGGAAAGCTATAAATCGACTCAAATCCGTTGCCTTTTTTCGCTAAAGGCATAGAAGCATCGTCTGCTTGCTGAGCCAGTTGAAAAAGGAAGTCCGCTATACCCCCCGTTTTTCCCTCAAAACAAGGGACTCGACAACTATCGCTCTCAGGCAAACGATCATCGCCACTTCGGCTCATAGAAACACCCCCTGCGCCCGCCCATCTCAAGGATCAACGAGCATTGATTTCCCCGCAATCAGAGTACGTGGGCTTGCGTTACTTCTGCGTTACTCCAATGACGATTCCGGGGAAATCCTTTCGAGAATGCTACCGTTTATTCTCTGGCTTCGTTGAGTAATCCCAAAAGCCCTGCACCAAGACCCAGAACCGCAGAGCCGGTATTTCCGGCTGATGGTCGTGGTCCCGCTCCGGTCCCTCGGTTTCGCTTTGCAAGAATATCTGCTGCGACGGCTCGGGCAAGCCGTGGATTGATCTCTCCTGTTCTTACCGATTCGATATTTTTACCCAGACGATCGAGTAATTTTTGCTCTTCAGGAGTAGCCGGTGCTCCTCGGTCCTTGATTATGCGCTCAACCGCTGCCTTCTCTGACTCCAGGTGCTCCCGAAATTGCTCTCGCTGAATCAGAGTCTTGCTGGCAAATCCCTTCGCCTCTACCTCGATACCTCGGTCGGTAACTCTGATAATAGTGCCTTCTGTTAGCACCGCATTTGATGGCGGAAATGGATTCACGATAGCGACGTCAGGTTTGGGAGCGTTAGACCTTTCTTCAGTCCGGCCTTCGATTACCAATCCTTCGGACCGCGCTAACTCATTGAATCGACGAGAGACCGCTTCATTACTACTCAAGTAATCCTTAACGAAATCGCTAACCACTTCAGCCTCTTTCGCCGTTATCCCATCGCGCACCAACATATCCACCACGGCTTTGTGCATGTGAGCTCTAGTCTCGACGTCGGTCAACGGTCCACTATTATTGCCGGTCGTCGCTATCTTCAAATTTTCCTTCAACCTTCTTACGAATCGCTCTTCGAGAGCTCTGTTGTCAGAACCACTTTGCTTTTCGGATGACCTATTTGGGTCCCTTGGTGATAATGAATCAACTGAATTGCCGCCGGATTTCTCCGAGGTAGACATTGATCCGGGTGAATGCACATCACGAGTTGTAGATTTACGAGGCTCTTCCGGTTGTTGCGAGCGAGGCGCCGTTGGTATTTGCTTAGCTTCCAGATCACGCTTAATGGCGAGTCTTGCCAGATCGAAATCCTGACCCAACTCTTTGCCGCATACTTTTGCGACTTCAACCATCGCTGGACGATGTGTTAACCCTTCATTGGGATTTATGGAACCGTCAGATTGCCTGACATAAGTGTGGCGCGCACCGTCTTCTCCCAGGTATAAACGAGCGCCTTTGGTGCGATGTTGGAGAGCGGTGTCTTCATTCAATAGCATCAACTGATTTCGAGGTTCCCCAGAAATGTTGTCGGAATACACAAGTCTCGCCGTAGCATTGTCGAGTCCGAATTCATTGCCAAGTTTCTTGAGGGCATCATTTTTGAGCCGACCGTCTGCACCGTAAAGATCTCTCGGCGATTTGTAACTCTCCCATCCGGGCGCCCTTTCATTTACTCTTTTCTCTGCGAGCTGTCTGGCTGCATCAGACAACTCCGTAGGCAAGAGTGCGCCTAAGTCACCGAATCTGGTGCCTAACTCGAATTGATCTCGAGTCAAAGCGACTCGGCGCGACCCTTCGTTATTAACAAACCCGTCGGCGAGAGTACCAGGACGAAAATCACTCGGGAAGGCGAGACCTTTACTTAGGAGAAAACTGTCAAAATGCGCCTGTGCTAAAGCCGCTGAAGCTGCGTCTTTGCAGTATATTGTGAATCCCTTCGCGCCTTGCCCGCGGCCTGTTGCAAGCGATCGATTTTGCCAGGGTACCTGCTCGCCTAAGTTTGGAATGAAGTGGTGCATCGGATCCATAGTCTTAACGGCTGTTATTAGTCCATTGAGCGGTTTCCCTGTCTCGCAAGCTCTGTAGATCTCCGGGATTAGCTCTGCTTGCAGTTTTACAAGGTCCTCGGGATTTCTCACGAGTACTGTAATTTTGACATCGGCGGAGGCGGATTTTCCTCCTGGCAGATCTGTCGCATAGAACCATGGATCACTGCCGCCTTTCGCCGTCGTGTCGGCGCACTTGAGGCGGTACGTTTTGCCATCGACCTCGACAACACGTTCGTAGACGCCGTCTGTGGAGAATTTCGCTTTGCCTTCGGTCCCTGACTGGTTGGAGAATACTGGTTTGTCGGCTGGTGGTAACGTGACTGCAGACAATTCTCCATCCAGAACTGGCTGTCCTGGATTGAGCCGATGCACTACTTCTTTTAGCGATTCGCATTCCAAATCTGGACGCGACTTCATTCCAGAACTGGAGCCAGTTCGCTCCCAGACCTCATTCCGTTTATCGCAATAGTATGTCTTTCCATCCAACTGTACTACTCTGAACGACTTCATCTCTTCCCTGCTGGGAAAGATGATCTCCGGTCTCTTATTAACTTGCTCCTTCTTCAAAATCACGATTTCTTTTGCTTTATCAACAGCAACGACCTCAAGCCTTTCCTTTCGATCGGTGAACTTGAGTCCCGGCTTGACGTCTTCTGCCGTCTTCAGGGGTTCGGGTGTGCGCGCATCCAAAGCACTCGTCCTTGCGATCAGCGTCTTGAACTCCGTTGGACTGCTGAGCAATATCTCTCTAGTCAATATCAGCTTATCTTTCTGATGAACAAAGACTTTATTGTCTTTGCTCACGAAGTAATCGGTACCTCCAACGTGCAGTCTCTTGAAGTCGCCATGCTTACCGGCCTTCGGATCGAATCCTTCAGGAACCGGCATGCCCTCCTTGCCTTTCCAATCTTGCCGAGCCGACGGATCGCTTATGACCATCAGGTCTGTACCGGGCATTTTTCCTTTCACCTCGCCAGATCGTTGTTTACTGGCACCGTCGGAGGATGTTAAAACAACTCTGCCTGGTGCATCTACCGGCGCTGGTCCAAACTCGGCTCGAATAGCGCGATTTGCAAGATAGCGATTGTGCTGGCGGCGCAGTATCAAAAATGTTGATCCGAGTAGAAATGCTGCCACTCCAACATCTGTCGCTATATCCTTCGAATACTTCTTGATCTCGGGGTCTTGTTCGGGGGCACCGTATATAGCGGCAACGTCGAATTTCTCTTTGAACTTAGCCTCTGGTTGAGCATTACTAGCAGGTTTCACAGCTGCAGTGGCCGACTTGTCTCGACTGGCCCGATGGGCCACGAAGGCGCCGCGCAGCGAATCTCTAAATTCCTTGTTCGACAGCAACGAAGGATCACGATCCAACCACTGAGCGATGGTAGACTTTCCTTCCTTGGCCAACTCCGCTCGACCGCTGGCAATTTTTGCGAGGGCAACATTGACTTCAATGCTCATCAAGGCTCGCGTATTGCCGTGTGCCTCTAGTTCTTCATCAAAGAGATTTTTGCGCTTCTCTTTGAGCGGTTCAACATCAAGCTCGTTAACTGCAGCATCAGCAATCTTTTGAGTGAGGTTTAAACCATCAACAAACAGTTGCAAACGACGGAGCTCTAGACCAGGCTGCGACTTTCTGGCTTGATCAAGGGCTTCAGAAAACAGGGGCTGAGCCTTCTCGAAGCCGTCTTTCCACAACACTTCGTTGGCCCTTTTCATGATCGCCTGAGTGTTGTTCGGATTCGCCCCATTATTCAGGGGCAATTCTTTTGTAAGTTGATCTGGCGAGAGGCTACATTTCCACGGAGGCAGCTTTAGTTCTTTGCGTATCGCCGTCATCTGCAAGTACGCTTTTGTAACAGCCTCGGTGAAATCTGGATCGACTTGCACGGAAGCATTTTGTCGAACAATTTCTAGAAGCTCGGCCTCGCCTTGCGCAATGGCTTTGTCGTCCCCAGTTGCGATGCGGAGTCCGGCAATCTGGACCCTGGCAATAATCGGTTTTTCAATTGTTGTCCGTTCTTGATCTACTTCCTTTTCTACTCTGTCAACATCTTGTTGGAGCAGGTCCAGGCGCAGCCGTAGTCCATCTTTATTCTTGTTGCCGGCATTCTTCTCAATATCGCTCTCAGTGTTCCAAACCCTTTCCAGGTCCTGCAGAAGCTGTCTGTTGCACGCACCAAGACCGACTTTTGCCTTTTCAGCACCCGCAGTCAGCGAACCAAGAGACTTCTGGTTCGCTTCAATTGCACTCTTCGTGCGTTCTTGAATTTTCTCGGCGTCGATGTCTTCATTATTGCTGTCCTCAGATTGGACTTCACAAGATATCTGTAGCGGCGTGAGGAAACGCTCCGTTGTATTGCTCCCCGCCATACGCATTTGATCGACAAGCTGATTATCCGAAACCTCCGACTTGATTTGTTGTTGCCAGTCGGGCGTGAATACTTGATTGTCTGAACTAAACTCTTCAGCCGGTTTGATTGAAAACGACATCGGCTTCCTCCCGTCTATAAATAAACTTGCCGCCAGTCTCGAAGAGCGGCAATAACACACTGCTACAGGACAAGGTTAATTTGCTGAGCGTTACCTCATCGTGACTTCGTTAAAAATAGACCTCGAACTGGCCGGTACCGGAAGCGATACCACTAAGATTTAATGATTACCTGGATCGCACTCGCGCATACGCCTCCTCGCGAAGCTTTGCAAATTGACCTGCTTTTTGATTGAGCCGAGCTTTTTCTATCGGTTCCAGGGTTCGTAAAGCGACTTCGTGCACTTGCATTGCATAGTGCTGATAGACATTCGCAGTTGTTTTGTCGTCGCCGACAGAATATGTTATAGCTCTATCGAAAACGGGCTCCACGACGCTCAAATCCAGGCCGGCTTTCAGCAGTGTACCAGCCGCATAAACTGTTGCATAAGAAAGATCAATTGCTTGTTTCGGTGTCAGCCCTTCCTTGTTGGCCGGCAAAAGAGTGATGTATTTCTGACACACCGCAAGCAATGTGGTTTTATCGCATATGTGACTACTCGATTGAATTAGATTGAGACCTTCCAGGCACACCGCTCTGCGATCGGCTTCGTTTGCTTGCTTGGAGGCGAGAGCCAACATTCGCTCATTTAAACGCATCCTATTTTCTGGATCGTGTACGCCAAGGCTCGCTCTAGTTAAGCACTCGGCGTGGAGCTTCGCCCCGCATCTTGCACCCGCTTTGTCGCAGTTTTCCAGAGCCTTGTCGATTAGCGATTCTCTTGATGAAAACCAAAGTGAACTGCTTGGATCCATCTGGTGGCAATGTCTCAAACACTCAGCCAACTCTACGGAATCAGGCGCGCTATCCTTGAATATGTATGCGGCGGAGCGAAAACAATCCAGAGCTTTTTCGAATCCACCACTGATCCCCTGCAGCCGTCTTGCGAGAGCTAGTTTCATTTGCGCGCATTCTACACTGTCCGGCCTCATTCCTTGCTGAAATCGCAAATTCTGAATTTCATGGAACTCGATATTAACTTGACGGATGTCCTCGTTCTGAAGTGCAGTTTCAAGCCGTTTTTCGCGATAAGGGATGAGCTCCTCCAACTTGGTCGGAACGGGCAACGGCTCTGGCTGCGAGAGTCGAGCTTGTTTTTCCTTCACTGAGCGGTAAACGTTAGATCCTTTTCCTATGTGCGTATCGTCGCGAAAACGATCTGAGAGTTTCAAGAACTCTGTACAGAGCTCCAATGCTACATCTTTGTCTTTGGATTTAGTATTGTTGTTGATTGCCTCATTCATCGCAACTGTGATTGTGTAAAGTTCCAGGAGTTGTTTGTTACTGAGCTTGGCTCCATCGCCCGGCAACGATTTCTCGATAAGTCCTCGAAGATGCTGTTTTTCGTCGTTATCCAGAAGTGAGAAATCGTTAAATACTTGAGCCCAGGCGGCTGTGCGATCGTTATTTGCCACTACCATATCGTCAGCTTTTTGTGCCTGCAGAATTCTCATCGCATACCCTAAACCCTCCACTTTAGCTTGTTTCGCGATGGCTGTTTCTTTGTTTTCTCTGAGCATTTTTAGCATTTGCCAAGCCACCTGACGATCCTCCTGAGAAGACTTGCTTGTATCGGAAAGCGTTTCGTCGATGAGATCAAACGCTACTTTCGCTGCTTCCTCACGTACGTCGGACTCTTTGTTTTCAACAAGCGCTTTTAGCGTTTGCCAGATAAGCGCACGCTCTTCCACCTTTAGATTGGGCGAAGACATTCGTAGGCTCGCTAGCTCACAAACCTGTGCGCATGCCTTCTTACGAGTGTCGTCGTCAGTGCTCTTGGTTAGCTCGATTAGCACATTCCACGACGACTTCAATTCTTCTTTGTCTGAGATTTGCGATGTCCGAGCAAAGTTGGCGACCAAGTGAACGCGTGCGGATTTAGCTATCTCCGGATCCTTGCTGTTCGAGTATGAACGGAGAGCCTCCCATGCACGCACTCTGAACGCTGACGCCTGCGGACCCTCGATGTTGAGGATTTGTTCCGCGGAGTCGATCACAAATGCTGGATTTGATTCGGACATAATTGAGGCGAGAAAACTGATCGGTAATTTCGACTTGGAAAGAGCATTCTCAATAATCATATCGGCTGCGTTGTCTAGCTCCTTGATCGCCTTTTCATTGGCCGGCTTTTCGCGAACGTAGTCTCTACGCGCCTTTATGATCCTGAGTCTTGACTCCTCGGAGAGATCGTCCAGACCACCTGAGCTCTGTATTGCTTCTAAACGTTTTACTATTTGGTCTGTCGGAGGACCAAAGACATTCTTTCGACGAAAGACTTCATCGATTGCCTGTTCTCTAGTCATTTGTCTTGGTCCAGCTCCCGAGGCCCGCAGTGATTCGATGTATTTTTTGTTGATTTCTCGTGCATCCTTAGGCAGAGATACATCGTCGAAGTTACCCTGCATTATGGAGATTGCGGCGCGACTTTCCTCCAATAAGCTCTTTCTCAGTTCTGTCCTTCCATTCAGAGTCGAGGCGATACCACTCGCGAGCGTTTCTCGAACGAGCCTTTTAACCCGGTCTGGCGAAGAAGAGAGCATGGACAATGCTGCTGTCCTGGTCGATTCCTGGTATCCGATAGCGACATTTGCGACATTCAACCAGGCTTCGTCTCTATATTGTTCTTCATCCGGCGCAAGATCGGTTCGCGCAATCATGAATGCTGCGGCTTCGAGTTTCGCTTCTTCTGTACGGGCCATTATGTAACTCGCGCTGAGCACTTGCAGCGCCGCTTTTCTAACATCGGGATTGGCATTCTGATGAAGTCCAATAGCTGCGATTGCTTCGGCAGCACATTTGGTTGACTTTACGCTATCGGACTCTTGACCGCTTTTGACATAGTGTTTTGCGACCGCGCGTAAAGCTTCTGTTGCAGAGTCACCCTTGAGATTGCGGAGCTGATCCAAGAGTGCGGCTGCCTCCGGTCCCTCGCTTCGCACGTAGCGGAAAGCAAGATAACGACCGGTCACCGCCTGTGGTGTAAGCAGGTTAGAATCCGAACAGTCGGCTTCGGTGGGCGCGGTCGCTTTGAAGAGTTCAAGAGCCTTTTGAGTGTGTGGTCCGCCCTCCAGAACAATCTGAACCAGTCCCAAAAGAGCTGTATCCTTATCTTTCGGCATCGTCTCTTTGAACATCTCTTCAGCGTCTCTCTGATACCCATATTGAGTCGCATGCCAGGACAATTCAGCGCAGATAGCGATCGCTTTCTGCCGATCGGAAAGAGAGAATCCACTGTTGTTCTGCAAGACGACTTGAGCTGCCGCGAGCCGAACCATCTCCGCGCCATTGTCACTACTGGTGAGAGAATCGCCTGATTGTGTTTTTCTCACACGATCCGCCGATTCGTTGTAGCAGTTCAAAGCCAATCTAACCAATGGAACTCTGGGATCACGGGGCGAAGTTATTGATTCTCCTTTCGCGCTTCTTAATATAGCCAGAGCCAGATCATATGAGTCACCTTTCTCTTCTGGAATTCGAGCCCCGAAAGGCCCTTCCATTATCTTTGGCGCGCCAAGTCCGAGCACTTGCTTTAGTCTGTCAGCGCGAACTTGAGGGCTCGCGCCTTTCCACGCATCCGACTCATTTGATGTCCAAAGCGCTTTTACACTGTCTCTCCAGTTTGCCAACATCTCTTTGGCGCGCTTCACGTGCGGTTCGTAAAGATCGTAGGCGCGTCCACCTTGTTGGCAGCTCGCAATCGAATCAAGGATGAGATAAGCTGCGCCTTTGAATTTGTGAGCTTCGATGAAATCGAATAGTTCTTTTCGAAAGTCTTGTCGCGGTTGCCACTCCGGACTGCCCTTAATCGGTTGGCCGGCAGGACTTAGATCATCTCGAAGAATCTCGGGAATCGCCAGTTGAAGCACATCGATTAACGGACTGGGCTTCCCGGCATCCTGATCTGCCAGCGTTCTCAGGGTCTTCAGCAATTCGCGACGTTCTTCGGTCGATAGTTTGTCGGTGCTTTTCAATAACGTGACTGCCGCATGCAACAGCTCACCTGTATATTGTCTACCGGCGATTAGATCTTTGAAGGAATCAAAGACAATTTTGTTGATTTCCTTTCTCGCTACGTCGGGGTTGCCAGCCATCGCGAAGCCAATATTTCCTTCTTTATAATGTTTTGGATCGTTTCGGTATTTGAACCCGTCCTGGCGATGGACCAGCAGATATACGAGCATTTTGCGTTGATCCGCGCCCTGTGCTGTAGCTGCCGGGTTAAGTATTAGGTTGGTCAGTTCGGTTTTGAAAGCAGCGTAATCGGGATTTGCTCCGAAGTCCTTTTTGGTGACCCACTTGTCTGGTGCCTTCATCGGAAAGATCGCATAGGTTACCTTTCCAGGAATCCTTTCTTGCCACTCCAGAACTGCGCTCTTATCAGGCACCTCGAGTTGGTACGCGCCTGATTCGGCGGCATGGTTCTTCAAGAACTTACTATTTTTAAGACTGCTTTCGGCCCATGGAAGGGCCTGCTCGCAGTTAAATTTCGCGGCTTCCTCATACCCTCGTGTAAGTCCGCCTCTATGCCAGTAGTAGTACCAGTCTCGAGTCGGTCGGTAGGTACTGATACGAACTTGGAAGAGTTTTGCGGAGACACTGAAGTCTCTTTCTCTTTGGAAAGCATCAATCAGGGCTTTCGAATTTTCCTGACCGCGTGCCACCATCGAATCCACTGCAGCCAATCGTACTCTGGCATCAGGCTCGAAATCTTGGAATGGCTTACCTTCAGCTGTCGGTGGTCGAAGAGAAGAAAGTACGCCATCTGGGCGTGGCGAATTGTCTTCATTCAATTTCGCTATTGGCGGCAGATTAGCCAGCGCTCGAATTGCGGAAGCCCGAAGCTCCGGGTGGTCTTGTGCAAATATGTCGGATGAAAACACCAATAATCTGTTGACCAAAATGGCCGCAGATCTAGCTTCCTCCTGCTCGCCGAAAATGGCTCTAGCGCCTGCCGGCTCCCACGCTCGCATCAGTAAAGCCTGTTTAGTTATAGGCAACACTTTGTTGTCATTTCGCCGAGAGAGTATTCGTTGTATCGTCTCTCTTGTCTCAGCGTCTAAGTTCTCAGGCTTGCGAATATCGAGCAAACTGATTGCTTGCAAAATTGCGGAGCGATCCTCGGTCGTAAGCTTGTCTCCTTCGATGAGTTCTACCAGAGTTCTATTGAGCGTCTGTCGGTCCTCTGCTGTTACAAACGGGCTTTGCGCGCCCAAGCTTTCCAAAGAAGTGATTGCAGATACTCTTTCTCCCACAGAGGCCGTTTTGTCTAAAAAACGTTCTTTAAGTTCTGCTTTTACTTGAGATAAATACGACTCTCCATTTCGAATTCCGATCGCTGATGCGCAGGCAAGCGACCTTTCCGCAAGCGAATGGGTGAGTGTGCATGCGTCCTGCGTGGCACCGAGATCGTAGACGATCCCCATCGCAAGTCCACGAATATTTTCATCGGCATTGCCAGCCGCTAGCTGTTGGAATGCTTTAACCAGGTCTTGTGATGTTACGCCATAGCTTCGGGCTTTGTAATACATCTTTTGTTGAGGATCAAGACCAGACACCATCGTAGTCTCAATCAAACGAATTCCATTTGTTAATTGAGCGAGTTGGGACATGGCTGTGACGCGCACCGCATGCGGTGCGCTCTCTTCCGTCATGATCTGCTTCAAAACAATCGCCGTGCTCAATGGAGTGCATTTCCCCAATCTGAGCAAAGCATCACTACTGACGAACCGAATCGCGGCTGATTGATTTTCGAGACCGCGCTGAAGGAGCGCAGCTAACTTGTCCGTCGTAATCGAGATACTGTTGGCAGTTGCGAGCGGTTCGGTCGGAAGGCTGCCATCAGGGGTGGTGGAGAGAATAAGAAGCGCAATCGCCGCTGCCGTCCTTTGTGAATTGTCCGCCGCGACTTGAGTAATCGAACCCAACTCATCTTTGAACCTTTGCAATTCTTGCCGGCGCTTTTGCTCCTGAGCCTTGTCCAGAGGCTGTTGAACATCTTGTGAGAATTCCGCGCATCGCTTGGCAATTTTCTCGATCACCGGATCTGGTGGCTTCCGATCCGACTGGAGTAGACTCAGGTATCCATCCAGAGTGGCCGCGCGTTTGGCTTGTTCTGAGGCGGGCTCGGTTGCTTCTGCATTGAAGTCGCCGAGTTGGCGACCAGACTTTATATGATCAAAGGCTTTGGCATAGTTGCTTTCACTCTTTCCAACCTCTTTTGGCGACATCGCCTTCATTAACTGATTGGAAAAGTCCTTAGCTAGAATGGGCGCGAACGCTACGTTGGTACCAAGCATGACATATTCGTGGAATTTGCTTTCGGCTACATAATGGACCGGCTTGAGTAGTCCGTATGTAAACCAGCCGGAATTCTTGAAACCTTCCTTGGCGGCATGTTCGACTTCTAGCGTTGCTGCCGACTTTTTCAGACCCCCAAAGTAGCCAAAGTTTTTGGCGAGATCTCTGGAAATCAGACCCAACATAGCAATGCCGCGAGAATGGTTGAATAGTCTTCCCTCTTCCGTCGAATTAATCGACGCGTTGTTGAAGATTCCGGTGGCTCCTATAGTTGCTTTCCCCAGGGCGGGAATTCCCGCTCTCAACGCTGCTCGGGCGGCCAACTTCCCACCTTGCCAGGCCACAAATGCCGCGCCGCCGCTTCCGAGTCCTGCGACCAACATGCTGCCGTCCATCAGGGCTGTCGTTATGTTTGTTGTCCAGTGCAGCGCCTTCTGGCAAAGGAGAGATTGTTCGACGTCCTTCGCTGCGACTACCTGGATCTGATTGTTGCTATCGCGGATGACGACAGGTGCATCAGGATCAAACGGTCCGAGCTTGTTGTTCGAAGCTTCGCCAATCGGCTTTGCGCCCCAGTTGAGGTAGTTCCAGTCTCGGACGTGCTCGGCCTGGACTACGGAATGGAATTCATATCTGCCGTCAGCCAAGCGCTCGGCTTTAACGCGGCAACTCAGGTTGTTCGCTTCGAGGAGATGGTCTGAATTCGTTGGCTTTTGTTCGTGTGGGTGCACCTCGGACAGTTTGCCATCAGGGCCCAGGCGCACCCACACTTTACCTGGGGTGTCACCATAATGCAGTTGTTTGGCCAGGTCACTCTTCTGTTCTACAAAGTTTTTGATGCAGTCTTCGATGTATTGGCCATTGTCCGCCAACCATTGCTTATAGGTTGACATTATTCGCTGGCCTTCAGGGCTCTCGACCGAAAGTTTTTCCGGCCAGCGAAAACGCATTGATTTGGTGCCGTCTGGTGCAGTGACTATTCGGCATCCTTCTGGTAGCCGAATTCTCCTGTAATTTCCCTCGTCGCCACCAGGATGAGCGTAAGCGCTGCCTGTGTCGAGGCGTAAGGCTTGCGCCGCCATACAGTAGTTTTGCAGCTTCGATGCTAGATCTACTACTTCCACAAGGGCAGCTCGCTTGCCTTCAGGATCGTCACTCGGCTCTGTTATCCAAGGCTCAGGGAGGTTGAATAATCTTATCTGTGCAGGCAAAACGGTGTTCAATTGGAACGCGAGACTGGCAGCATTTATGGACTCTTCGGCGCTGACCAACCATGTAACTGATGCGCCGATCTTCCGCAGCGACTCCGCGGAAGGCGGTTCGTCAGCCTTGATAGGAAGTTTGAATCGGTCGCGGACCTGCTCGTAGTCTGCCATCGACGCGATTAATGACGGACTCATTGGAAAGTCCGCACCGCTGGTGTTTGGAATTTCGAAGGGACAATTCGGAGGTACGATGACTTCGCCGAGGACCAATTGGCCGAAAAGCTTCGATGAATATTTCTCAGTCCAGTCAATAAGTTTGCGATACTGAGTCTTCGTGTCCCCACATGCGTTCCATAAATCATTTGAACTGCCGGTCCAGCGTTCCGCTCGCTGAGAGTCCGCTTTGATCAACTTTTCCACCGACTCTTTTTCCTGATCCAGCACTTTCCAGGCGTCATTAATGTCTTTGTTGAGAGCGCTCCTTGCCTTTTCAAAATCTTCGCCGGAGATATTGTCGGTAGTCCCGAGCTTTTGCGCATGCTTGCGGGTCAGCTCGTCAGCCTTTGCTTGCTTCCGTTGTTGATACATTACCGGCAAGTAATGCACAATCTCCTTCTGAATGATTTTGATTCGCTCGACGCCGTTTTTGGCCCTATCTTCAGGTCTTTCACGGACTTCATTCGCTTCTGGATTTAGGCTGAATTCCGGTCGATTTTTATTGTTGAAGTGCAACTCACCAGGGACCGCGGCACGACCGCCGACTTCCTTTCTCATCCATGTTTTACCGTCGGTGGTATGGTATTCGATTGCCGAGGCTGTTCCACCTGATCCTGTTCTGACAACAACGGTGATCGCCTGACCTTCGCCATAGGAAAAGTTAGCTTGGAGCGGAGGATGTCCAGTGTATTTAATCGAATTCGGTCTGAGCTGACCATCTTTAGCTGCGCTCATCGATACCATCGAACCATCTGCCATGATTTTGATACCACCAATGGTGGGAATCTCCCAGAAAACACCACCCTCTGACAGCGTCCTGAAATTGGCATTACGCGCGGTGGCATAGAACGTGCCGTCCTTGCAAATCGTCAATGAGTTTGCAGTAAGTTTTTTACCATCTGCGCTTTGAATCTCGAAGCTGCCTTTGCCCATCGACTTTACCGAGAAAGGCTCAGTTCCGTTTAGCTTTGCAGAAATTGAAAGGCTGCCGTCCGCACCATACTTATACTCAATGATGCATCCGTTTTTGCACTCGCATTTGCTTGGCCGTCCATCGGGACCGTAAACAACCTTGGAACCGTCGGGATTCGTGATTTCTTTTCCAGCATTCTCATTGGAGCCCTCGGGCGGAAGCGGCTGGGAGAGCGGTGGAATCTCAGTTAGCTTGGCCAGCGCCGGAGGTATAGTGCCACCGACATTGTCGGCAGAGACAAGTTCAAGCGGCCGCTCTCCATCCAGAAATGACAAATCACTCGTCGACTGCTCTTGAAAGGATTTACTACACAAGGCAACCAATTGTCTGACTTCATCCTGGAGCCGGTCACTTCCCATCGCCGCTGCCGGTGAGCTGGTTCGGTCAAAGACCGTTGTATTTTCTGTCGACAATTTTCTGCCCTCCGAAGTAACAAATCAAGACACAGCCAGGCACCATTTGCGGTGCCCATAGGGTGATGTCGATTTCGAAGCGAGTCCCGCTTATTTTCCGCTGTTCAGGTATTCAAGAAATGCCGTTCCGATTGCTAAGCCTGCAAAAGCTGTACCGCCGGGCGAAGTACCTCTGCCTTTGGTACGGCCGTTCACGATGTCCAAGGCTAGTGCTCTTCCGAGTTTTGAATTGATCGGTTCTCCACGGTGGACCGCTTTGCTCACATCGTCCATTTTCTTAAGGGCTTTTTGCTCCTCCGGTGTTGCCGGTGTACCGCGATCCTTGATTTGCTGCTCGAGGGCGCGCCTTTCTGCGTCGATGTGCTCCGCGAGCTGCTCTCGGCTAAATACTGTCTTGGTCTTTCCCAATCCTGAATGTTCGACTTCAATCCCTCGATCCGTTACGCGGATTGACATACTATCTCCACGACCGGCTTTCGCTTCTGGAAATGGGCTGACCAATATTTCTTCCGCGGGGGGCAGCGGCGCGATTTTAATGCCTTCAAGAGCTGCAATGGAATAGAGCCTCTGTCTAGCAGCATCTCCGGCCGATGTTGTATTTGCATAGTTGTTAACGATTTCGTTCAGCATTTTCGCTTGTTCAATGGTTATCTGCTGACCGATTACCATCTCAGATACTCCTTTGCGCATCAGGTTCTCCACACCAATGTGCCAGCCTTCCGGCAAAGGACCGTACAAGTTTTGTTTGAGATAATTCATGAGTTTTTTTTCTGCCTGGCTCGGCGCGAGTTCGGGCTTATTCGCTCTGCCATCACCAGCGGTGTTGCCATCGTCGCGAGCCGGCCCTTCATTGGGCTTCTTGACTGGTTCATCCGTTGTGTCGCTGCCGTTCGGGCGAAGATCGCCGGGTTCGGCTTTTGCGGGCTTTGCTGTCGAATCAGCACCTTGAGTCGTCCGAGGACGAACTCTGGAGCCCGATTGCCGATACACTTCGACGTCAAGCGCCGGCGAAAATATTACTGTGCCGTTTTCCACGCGACCATGGACAATCCTTGTTGGATTTACCTTGTCTACGAAATGATCTTCATTCAGTACCCAGAACTGCTTACGGAATTCCGTCTCAGGCATTGACTCGAAATTGCCTCCAACAGCGGAATTGCGTTTCAATCCATCCTGTACTGGTGCTACATACAAGTAGGGGAGTATAAGGTGGCGTCCGACGACACTGAAGTCTTTGCCATTAAATGATACACGTTCATCTCGAGCTTTCGGCGCGGCTTGCGGCTTAACAGGATTGTCTCCGGACCTGGGCGCCCTGCCTTCGGGTTCCGAAGTAGCTCGACCACCAGTATCCGGTTCCTTCGAATCTGGTGCCTTCGTGTCGGGTACCTTCGACTCTTGCGCATTCGTCTCTGGTTTAGAAGACTTACCGCCGAGGCGCTTATTTAGCAGATGAAGCGCTACTCCCGTCGAGACTCCAACACCAGCTCCTATTGCTGCTATCTTCAAGATTTCAGAAAGATCACTATTTTCATTCTGTACTTCGGCAACATGCTTCCTTTCTTCTTCAGTGGGCTCGTTCATACCTTCAAGATCTGAAAAAAGCTTTTGTGCTCGCTCACCGAGAAGTGCAACTGCGGGTGCAACCTTAACTCGCTTCATCTGCACGAAGCCGGCCTTCACGCCTGTCACCTCCATGAATAGTCCCTCGGCAACTTGCTTGATGGCGACCATTCGCACCTCTGCTTCAACTGTGCTCTTGAGGAACTGAACGTCTTTGGGCGCATCAACAACGGCAGTCACGTTCATGATATCGGAGGCGAGGATCATCTTTCCATCCACGCTTTGAGTGAGTTTCATCTTTACAGATTTCGCAAATTTCAACTCTTTGCACTCGCCACCATCCGGCACCGGTATGCGTTGTTCATTTTCAAAATCAATGCAGACGATACGCGAATCGCGGTCCTTTAGCACTATTACTTTCTCCGCCTTGAACTGTTTCAGAAAATCCGCACTATCGGTTTTTCCCCTCTGCCTGAGCGCTTCGGGCGTCGCCGCGGCTGCAGGAATATTTTCTACACGAAAGCCAGATGACTTAGACTCTTTCGACGGTTCCGGCTTGTCGTCGACCTCTTTAGCTGGAGTGAAGCACCACTGCGGAAGAACACTCTTGTATAGGACTTCGGCTCGAAGCGCGCCTCCAAAATCGATTTCGGTTGTAGAATTCTCCGATTGCCGGGTCGGATCATCGGCGAACGAATTCGAAAAGGAATTCCCTTTCAGTGTCATGTTTGTTTGCTCCAGTTATTAATTTGCTAGTTGCAAGAAAGCGATTGCGTTCGACTGTCAGACTATGACCGGTCGAATCTACCTGTAGCTATGCGGGTCAGTTAAGCACCGGTTGAGCAGTGAGTTCGAGAGAAACTTAGCATTCAATGAGTTACATTAACGTGACTTTGAATGCGACAGCACCTCCTCCAACCGCGGACCGGAACTTTCGTTCACCCTGCAAGAATACGAGGGACTACGTTACTTCTGCGTCACTTAAGTGATGATAGAGCCGCACTGGGGCTAGTTCCAGCCGCACCTCCAGATTCTCCCGGAAGGACAGGAGGCGGAGCAACGCCTGGCCAGACCAAACTAAAATGGCCACTTGAACGGTGCCGAGACAACCTTCATACCAGATGGATTGGTTTCGGTCCGAGCCATAAGGGATCTATCTCGACCGATCTGATCGGCGACATATCCAAACAACCTGATACCGCCCTTGTCGTTGAGATGCACGGAGTCCTCGAAATCGGAGGTTTCGAAGGTCAAAGCGTCAGCCGAAGTCACTACCTTGGCATTGTATGTGGTGGCCAGCTGCTTCACTCTGTTGGAGAACCGTTTCGTAACGTACTCAGGAAGAAGGGCGAGATTCTCTCTGGTAACAGGCATCTCGACAAGCACTACAGGAATGTTTTTCGAATATGCTAGGGAGAGAAACTTTTCCAGGTAGCCCATCTGCAGTTTGAAAACCCTGTCGTTAACAGGCAGGTAAATGCGGCGATACTCCTTCAAGTCCAGTAGCTTGTTCTCACGCGCCTCATAAATCGGCTTGGCTGCACTGAGAACAGACGCGTCCTCTTTCGGCTCCGCCAGGAGATCCATTGTCGAGGTATCGACATCCTTTTCTTTTTCATGCGTCGCCTGATACAAGTCGACAGGGTGCCCGGTGGTGCGGGAGGCAAGACCTGTCAACACAGTACTGTAATCACGGCGGTTCTTATAAGCGTCGCAGATGTAGCCGAACGCGAAGTTGGCGATTGCCTCCTTGGAACGTTTGCTCTCCATCAAATCGTTGATGCAGGTTAGATCGGCAAGAATAGAATAAGTAGGCGTCTTTTCCGGATCCTGCCTGAGGTTGTCCAGAAAATCGCGAGGTGCAACACCGCATACGATCAACCTGGGAGTTTTACCTGAATCCAGATACTTTTTCAGAATCAGGTATTGATCCGACATCATACTCGCTGCAACAGCGAGATCAATTACGTTGCGCTGTTTGCCTGATGCCTTTGCAAGGGCGTCCTGAAAGAAATCCGCTTTCGTATACTCATCGATAACGTTGCGATAGTACCATCGGTCGTAACGTGTTTTTCTGCCGTGGAAGGTATCATCGCACCGGACAGAAGGCACCAAAACCAATGACGAGCCCAAAAGCAACACTTCCGGATTCTCCGCTGACGACAGGCATGGCGGCAGTTTCGACACGAGGAAATTCTGGTTGATTGTGGTCAGTCCGGTGTGGTTGAGCATCCTGAGCGGGCGCACTTCTCTCAGTCCAATTTCTACTGCTACAAAAAAGAGGACCATCAGGACAGCCGTACTGGAGGCGAGTCTGAGCGCCAGTTTTTTAGTTTTATCGGCTATCGAGTTATCCGGCACTTTAACGTTGTCTTTGACGATTAGAACTGGAAGTAGATAAACGGTTTGGAATCATCCGGAATAAACGTGATGATCGCGAAGAGCAAAACAGTACAGAACACGGCTTTCCATGGAGCGGGAAGATTTCTGAAGTACTGCTTCGTGTTCAAATAACTGACAGGCCAATTTTGCATAAGCAAAATAGCCACCATGATTAGTACCACAGGAACAACCACCGGCAGGTTCTGTTTCAACACGAAGAACTGCCCCTGCTCTGCCGAAGAATAAATCGGTTTCAACAAAACCATACGCTTTACTATCGAAAAGGCAGTGCCGATATTGTCTACCCGGAAGAATACCCAGCCGATACAGACGGCATGAAAAGTTAGAATCGTGGACAGTGCGCCGAATAGCTTACTTTCGAAGAACTGCTTCCAAGGGGCGAGATTAATGCCTTTCCTCCACATGGAGAACTCGCGATGCACGATCAGCGCGAGACCGTGAAAAATGCCCCAGACGAGGAAGTTCCAGCTTGCGCCATGCCAGAGACCGCCCAACGCCATCGTTAAAAACAGATTGCGGTGGGTGAGCCACCGTCCGCCCCGCGAACCGCCCAACGGAATAAAGAGATAATCGCGTAGCCACGACGAAAGTGAAATATGCCAGCGATGCCAGAAGTCGGAGATGTTGGAGGCGATGTACGGCATGTTGAAATTGATTGGAATCTTGTAGCCAAACAACATCGCTGAGCCGCGAGCGATATCGGTGTAACCGGAAAAATCGAAGTAGATCTGAAACGCAAATGCGTAGGCGAAGATCCATAGCTCAGGTGCACCATACGACGATGGTTCCTTCATTCCCATTTGCACGAGCACGGCGAGGTTGTCTGCTAAGAGAATTTTTTTTCCTAAACCTATCAGGATGAGTGGCAAGCCCTCGTCAAACATCTTGAGCGTCGGATGCTTCTCTCTGTGCGATAGCATCTGTGCGACAAAGTCTGGATATCGCTTGATTGGTCCGGCGATTTGCGTCGGGAAGAAAGCAGCGAACAACGAGAACAAAACAAACGAATTGACTGGCTTATGCCCTCGATAGATCTCGAAAAGGTAATGGATGAATTCAAACGTGAAAAATGAGATGGCGAGCGGAAGAATAATGTCGACCGACCATCCCGGATTATTTCCGGAGACCAGCCCAACGAAACCAGCGGCGCTTTTGACAAAGAGATTGGCGTACTTGAACACACCGAGACACAGAAGATTGGCAACAATCCCGATGCCGAAAATCAGCTTCTTATGCTGCTCTGCATTACACAGCAGTTTTCCCCAGTAATAGTTGAACGCCGTCATCCCGGCGATAAGCAGGATAAAAGCCGGATTCCAGCACATGTAGAAGAACCAGCTCGCCGCAAGAAGCATCGGCAGGCGGAATTTCAGCGGCAGCACCCAGAAGAGCGCTACTACCACCGGCAAGAACAAGAGATAATCTAAACTCGTGAAAAGCATAGTGCCAACGGTCTTTCCATCTAAACCGAACCGATGTTAGCACGAAACCTCTTGTCATTCTCTTCGATAATCTAAGGCAGTCTTTAATTGTTTTTAGATCAAATAGTGATCTCACAAAAGAGTGCGCTCTCAGCCCTTAATCTCATTAATTATGAAGGTCTCAAGACTATTCGCATCGGCCTTATCGCGCCGGAAGTGCAGCACATCAGCAATTGAGTCTTCGATGGTCTCACAAATACTATCAATCGGCAGATCGTTCGCTTGGGTGCCGAATGGCTCTTCGACCTCTTCAGCAAGGAATTCCAGCGCCGTTACATAATATGCGCTAATCATCACCATTAAAAATGTGTAATTGTCTATTGTCGGAACAAGGAGCCAAGGCAGCACAATGAAATACATACCCATTCCGATTCTGAGAATAAGGGTGTACGACCCGGCAATTGGGGATTTCTTGATTCTCTCGCAAGCACCACACACGTCCATCAGACTTCTTGCATGTCGGTCTAGCTGAATCATTTCGATATCGGAGAGCCGTCCATCTCTTTTCCATTGATGCAGATGGCGATAAACCATCTGCGCTATCGCAAGCGGAACATGAGTTCTAGAATCGGACGGTGGCGGGAGCGGTTTTCCACGAAGATGCTCTCTGAGACTCAAAGCGAATGCGGCAAGAAGCTCCCCGTACCGCTTCATTTCCACCTCAGTCAGATCAACATATTCGCGCGACTTTATCGACAGATTACGAAGATCGTTGACGAGACTGCCCCAGAGCTTTCGCGCTTCCCACCACCGATCGTAAGCGCTGTTAGTGCGAAAGACCAGAAGAATACCGATTATCGCGCTGGTATAAAGAGCTGCATCGGCTTCAATAAATTTTTTGGCGGGAAAACCATGATCGTCAAACCATTGCACAGCGACGCTATAAGCGAAGATTGCGAAGTTCAAGATCCAAAACCAGCTTCCGCCTGGCGCAAAATAAGCCCAAAACTTACGTGATTCTGCTTTGGCCACGAGACCTCTAGCGAACCTCCGCATTGACGAATCTGAGCCAATCGCCACTGTCTATATAATCCGAGACTGGGACGGCTCGTTGAACACTTGATTGACTCCCAATCGCTTCTGCTGGGTCTGCATTGAAGATTGGAGCCACTAGCGGCGCCCTTTGCATATTCTTGATGGCATAGCTGTTGATTGCCAATATACTCAAGGAATCGGTTATCTCTCCGCTCGCCACCATATGCAGTGCCTCCTCGAAAGGTACTCGCTTATGGGAAAGCTCTTCGGTTCCGTCGGGCTGAGCTTCGCCTTGCGTCAATCCGGTCGCCAGATACCAGAATGCTTCTTCGTCGGATACGGAATTGGAAAGATGCGCGGTTCCCAACAATTGCCAATTTGCCGCGGTCAATCCAGTCTCCTCTTTGAGTTCTCGCCTGGCGGCCTCCAGCGGCTCTTCGCCCAGGGGACAACCTCCCTCCGGGATCTCCCATGAGTAGCTACCGAGAGGATAACGATATTGACCAACTAAATAAACGTGCTGCTCATCATCTATCGGCAGTATTCCAATTGCTTTGTTCTTGTACTCGACTACTCCGTATATTCCAGGCGCACCATCAGGACGAATGACATTGTCCTCGTGTACCCGAATCCAGGCATTGTCGTATACGACCTTTTCACTCAACGTTTTCCACGGATTGAAGTCTTCCATTGAATTGACCTTGATTTTGGAGTTCTGCGATCTTATCAGGAATTCAACGATTGATAGTTAACCCGCTATCGATATTGCTGGTACTTCAGTCACTTTTCCATCACTTTTTCTACCGATACTCGGGTCTACGAAACAGCAAATCAGAAGGCGCCGCAGGTCAGCGCGAATACAGGCAAACGAGATAGGGTCTGCATATGACAGAATCAAATTCCAACTTAGAACAAGATCACACAGGTTCCGACGGCAAAGTCAATCAAAATTTGTTTGATGCCAGCTTCGGTACTACAAGCGCCAACACATTCGATTGGACTTCTATCAAGAAGGACAGCGACACCACAACGTCTTGCTTACCGAAGCTGGATGCCCCTACTGACGGTGACGCACCACTTGATGGCACTCAACTAGTTAAACTCGAGGCCCAGGACGCACCAGAAAAACAGAATACTGACGTCAAGATCAATATTGAAACAACCTCACCTTATCAGCTCCGCAACAAGCTAAATAATGGGAAAGTCATCGGCAAAAGCGGTGATGTGACGGAACTCAAAATCAACATAGGCAAAGGCGAAACCTCTGTCTTCAAAGTCGAGAAAGGTGCCGACACACTTTACTTTGACAAAGACAACACCCTAATCGCTCGTGAAGGTCCGCTCGGAACAGATGACAGAACTGTATTCCAAACCATACGAGACGACGCCTCTAAAACCGCTCGAGGTGCGCTTGAGTTTACTAAAGGCGGCACACTCGACAGGGAAATCAGATTTGATAAAGATGGAAAGGCCAACGGTATGTGGGATGGGAAGGGGCGCGAAATCTACTTCCCGCGGTCGAAGGCACCATCCGTCACATATGGTTCCGCATCAGGTGAAGCCGAGAAAATTAGCGATAGCTATGGCAAAGTACAAGATTATCGTCGCAGCAAGAAATAGCTTATAGCCAACCGGACGGCACCTTCTAAAGGTGGAGCATCTGGACACCAAAAGCCACGAGCGTTGCTGCGATGTAGTAACGCTCGTGTGTTCCCGCGGACTAGTATTTTTGAGTGAGAGGCCTATTCAGATGGTTGGCATGAGTACAACGATTTTCATCCGGTCTTGCCTAGACAGAAATCCTCGCAGCGCCATTTTAGAGTGTGACGCTGGAAAACGGCTTCTCGCATCCATAACTGCCGATACCAATTCCTACAATCGTTCATTCGCAACCATAGCTGTCGGTGCAAATTCCTGCAGCCGCCACGCCTCAAGCCAGACGACATCGAATAGATTTGAAGAAGCGGCCGCGAATGAGCTTGAGTTCGAAGATTTCTATCATTTCGGCGACTTCGGGACTTGCGCCTGATAGTTTTACCCGATTCAGCGACCAGAACTGGCTTCTTATTAATTTGCAGCTAGTTTGGGAACGGATAGACGATTTCAGGAGTCTTCCGTCCGATAGTTCAATGAGGCCCGATATAATGCCGGGACACATTCATCCGGATCGGGCATACCTCTATTTGATAGTCTTTTTCTTTGAAGAATCATGATATTTGCGCTGATTCTTGCCCTTGCACTCATATTCGTCAACGCCTTTTACGTTGCGGCTGAATTCGCGACAGTGGCGGCGAGACAGGCGCAATTGCAACACCAGGCGCAAGAGGGCAATGCCATGGCGAAGCGTCTGCTCGTTGTCATGCAAAACCCCCGAGAGCTCGACCAGTACATTGCTACATGCCAAATCGGAATCACCTTCTCTAGCCTGATCAATGGCGCAGTAACGGAATCGAATCTGGGTCCCATCGTCGCTTCGCAACTCGTGACGAACTTTCAACTGGAGAGGATGCACGCAGCCTCGCTCGCGGCCTTGTTGATTCTTGCTTGCTTGACGCTTGCGCAGATACTCTTTGGCGAACTACTCCCGAAGGCTGTAGCTTTGCAATATTCCACTCGGGTCGCGCTCTTCATGTATTGGCCATTGCACATCTCCTCGCGAATCTACCGTCCCTTCATATGGATTTTGAACGGCAGTGGCAATGCGCTTCTAGCCATGTTCGGCATCCCGGCATCATCACACAAGCATATTCACTCCCTGGATGAAATTGAGTTGCTCCTCGCCGAGAGCAAGGACGGCGGACTCCTGGAGCCGGAAGAACACGAGCGCTTACACCATGCCATCGAGCTGAGCCAGGAAACCGCAAAGCAAATAATGACACCACGGACGAAACTATCGGCAATTAGCGTGAACAGCAGTCTCGACGAATGCTATCAGCTGGCATTGGAGAGCCCGTACACACGCCTATTGGTATACGGTGACACCATCGATGACGTAAAAGGCATCGTCAATGTGAAGAGTATCGTATCGGCAAAAATAAATAACACAGCCGCCGTTGGCATCGAACACTTTATCACTCCAATTCCGATCGTGCCCGAAAATCTCAGTATGGATCGATTGATGAAAGAGCTAAAAGAACATCGCTCGCACGCCGCTATCGTGATGGACGAGCACGGTGGCACACTCGGTGTCGTGACTGTCGGCGACATCTTGGGTGAACTTATGGAAGAAACCGAAACAGATGAGTTCAAAAGAGAGATTAAAGTAGAGATTCTCGAAGACGGAGATATCTGCATGTCCGGCGCGTACAAACTCCGAAGAGCAACGAAATTCATCGGTCCAATACCTGATACCGAAGCCGATACCGTCAACGGCCTGGTGATGGAAATTCTCGGTCGTGTCCCGGAAGAAGGTGAGTCGGTTGAGTTCAACGAAGTGGTCATGAAAGTCGAAAGCGTCGAACACAACGCTGTGACATCACTGAGAGTGACAAAAAAAACAAGGGCAGACGACGACGATGATTGAGATTCTGATAGTCGTTTTCCTCATTCTGATGAACGCCATGTTCGTCGCCTCAGAGTTCGCGGTCGTATCTGCTCCTCGCATGGCGATTGAAAGCCTGGCCCAATCCGGCTCCGCACGAGCCCGCCAGGTGATGACCATCCTGAAAGAACCGATCAAGCAAGACCGATACATCGCGACATCGCAGGTTGGTATCACAGTAGCCAGCCTCGGATTGGGGATGTACGGCGAGCAAGTACTGGCTCACTGGTTGGAAACGCTATTTCGAACACTAGACTTTGCCCACGTTATCGGAATTCACGCAATTGCAAGCGCATTAGCCCTTCTCTTGCTCACATACTTTCATATAGTGCTTGGCGAGATGGTGCCTAAATCGCTAGCATTGCAACGATCAGAGTCGTTAATCCTGTGGCTCGTTGTGCCTATGACCTTTTTCATGCGCCTGTTCTGGCCGATCATCATTGCGCTGAATGGTGCCAGCCACTTTCTCCTCAAAAATTTTCTAGGCATAGATCGGACTCAATCGAGCATTGCCGCGTTTACACCAGAGGAAATTGGATTCATCGTCAAGGAGAGTGAAACGGAAGGTATCCTCAGCGACGAGATGAGCACCGTTATAAAAGAACTTTTTGATTTCGGAGATCGCATCGTCGAAGAGATCATGGTGCCTCGCGTCCATATGGTGGCACTGCCGATGAGACCGACTGCCGAACAGATTCGCCAGGTACTGACCAATTCATTACATACTCGTTACCCGGTTTATCAAACAGACAAGGATCACATCGTAGGCGCCGTTCATATCAAAGATCTAGGGGCGATAGTTGACTCAGAAGGAATTTGCTCCCTGCCACTGAGACCGGTGCCGTTCCTACCGGCCTCCGCACCTATTCAGACCGTTCTGGACGCAATGAAAGAGTTTAGAACTCATATTGCCATAGTACTCGACGAACATGGTGGCACGGCAGGATTTTTGACAATCAGAGATATCTTCGAAGAAGTATTGGGCGAGTTCGACGCTTCATTCAGCTCCTCATCGATCGACGATATGGAGGACGGCTCAGTCAGCGTAAAGGGAATCGTAAGACTGGATGAAATCGCAGAACATTTAGGAATAGTACTCCAACATGAAGAGGTAACATCGGTAAGCGGGCTCGTTCTCGATCAACTCAATCGCCCTCCACGAGTCGGCGATCAGATCGAGTATCAGGGGCTCTCTATCAGGGTCTCCAGACTTGTCGGCAGAGGAGTCCACACCTGTATAATCAAACAGCATGGGGCAGATGAAGGTGAAGGCAGTACCTAACGCCCTTAACTGACGCGCTTCAACTCGACAACTCCGCTCATTGGTGAGCACTTCACGGACTTCACTCCAGATACTCGCAGATGCTGCGTTATGCCACAGCTCCGAAAAAAAGCATTGAGCAGTAGTTTAACCCAGCGTTGCAAAGCATTGTATAAATGAATGGCTCCGTGTCACCATTAGAGTGATGTCGACTTACTCTGTCGACTTTGTCGAGTTTCCAGATATGGCAGTGGTATTCGGACATGAAGGTTTCGCGTCGGGGCGAGTATGCAATTAAAGCGTTGATGTACCTCGGCATCAAAGACACGCCCAGTGGCGCCACCACTGCTGAAATCGCCAAGCACGCACAGATCCCAGAACCATTTCTCAATCAGATTCTCTTGAGCTTGAAGAATGGTGGCTTGCTCCGTAGTCGAAGAGGAGCTCATGGCGGTTATGTCCTCAATCGTCCCGCCTCTGAAATTACAATAGGCGAAGTTTCTCGACTCATGGATGGGCCGCTCGCGCCGATCCCTTGCGCATCAGTAACCGCGTACGAACCTTGTCCAAGCTGTCCTGAGCCCGATACCTGCCGCTTGCGGCTTCTCATGCGAAAAGTGCGTGACTCAGTCGCCGATATTTTGGATAACACTACTCTGGCAGAACTGGTTTAAAACAAGTGTCGAGTTTGTTCGAAGTCGCCGCTCTGCCCGTCACGCTGGCGAACATCACTCCTGGACATTCGAGTCTGATTGATTGATTTCATAGCCCGCGACTTTATGGAGATGCCATCATCTACGGTGCGGCTAAGTACACGATCGCAAAAATGCCAGATTTTACCGCCGCACGATTCTCATAATCACATCCGGTTTGCCTTCACCCTTTACGCGCTGAGGCCGTCCTTCGCAATCTCACCAGAAGCCGAACAATACTATGCCAGAGCCACTTAGACGCACCGCAACAAACTGGTGAAAAAAAGTACTAGCAGAATACTGCTCACAAGAATCTGTTTTTTTCCGTTTCGGTGGTCATAATTTCGACAACCTAGATGTCCAGCTTCATAGGCAGAAACGACTGCTTTACGCTGTCGGCAAGATGCTTCCTCAGCTCTTCCCTCGCTTTTTCCTGTGAGATTGCGTACTTGGCTGCAAATTTCGTCAAGGCCAGTTTAAAATCTTCTCGCGCGGTAGCATTCGTCCCGGGGATAGGACCAGGAAAATCATAGAGCAGCTGGATAGCAGCTGGTTTAAACACTTCGCTGTCCGGCACAACAGTGCAAAGTTCAATTACCTTTTGGAAATCCCCCTGTGCCAGTGCGCCATAATCCAATTCCAAGCCGGTCATTCTGCCCTTGTTTTGATCTTCGATAGCAAGATTTCGGGCAACCAGTCCGCGAATCAGGTGATATTTCAAAGAATCCATTGGCGAAGTCACTGTATTGATAACCATCGACAGATCATCGACACATTTGCTTAATCGACCAAGCTTGTAATAAACTCTCGCTCTTTGGAAGTATCCTTCCCGGACTCCTGGATTGGTTTTTATGTACGCGTTGTAATCTGCAAGAGCCTGAGGCAATTTATCCCTGTCTGTGAAGAAAGAGGCGCGACTGAGAAGTCCCTCATCGCTGCGCGCAACAAAGTTATTGAGATCCTGCAGCTCCAGATCGTATTTCTCTGCACGTTCGTACAAACCGGCTCGCTCAGAGAGCAATTGCGCGCTTGTCGGAGCGAGCTCAATCGCCTTACTGATATCAGCTATGGCTCTCGCCTTGTCTCCCAGCCTGATTTCCGCCATTTGCGAGGCTTCCTGATAAAACCGGAAAGATTTACTGAGATAGGCACCAAACTCAACTAGCGACACCGAGAATTCTTCATGATACTTAGACGGAATCATCCCGGCCGAGTACAAACCTCGTCCTACCAAATTCGGAATGACGAGGGCGATGATAAGTGGCAGCAAGACTGTAATAGCTACAAACTTACTTAGAATGTTTTGCACACTGACGACGGCTTTTTTGCGAAACAACAACCAGCCCACCGCAGCAAATGCGGTCAACAGCGCAAAGACAATGTGAATCTCCAGCATCATGTACATTGGCGTCTCCCAGCCATTGCTCGGACTGTGATATCCGAGCATAGCCAGCCCAGCCGGCCACGGTGTCACTGATACTAGAACCACACTCAGACATCCGAGGGCCAAAGCCGCCCAGCCGGTCCGCTCCTCGACTCGCCAGTTTTCGATTTTGCGATACTTCTCCTGCGCCATGCCGAAGAAAATGTATGTTCCTACCAGCAAGCCTGATGCTACGACCGCCATCAAGATCCGCATGGTCAGCTCCGATGCGTCTGAGGCTGAGAACAACACCGCCATGCTGTAGAACAGCACAACCGGTATTACAATCACCAGTCCAATTACGGCCTTGGTGGTAAAAATCGGCTTGGCCCGTTTGGTACGACTGTACTTGCTTGTTTGCTTGCCGTCCTTGATAGCTTGCAAATCACTGATCAAGGCTTCCATTGTTTGATAACGGTTTGATTGATCTTTCTCCAGACAGCGAAGTACTACGTTTTCCAATCGTTGGATCTCTTTATTTCGTTTCGCCTCCGCTGGAAACTCAGGCGCCTCTTCGTTGATGTGCTTGACCACGAGCTGAATCGGATTGGCACCCGCAAAGGGGGTATTACCCGTCATTGCCTCATACATGAGGCATCCAAGTGAATAAACATCCGATCTATGATCGAGCATGAAACCCAGACATTGTTCGGGGCTCATGTAGTCTGGACTGCCGAAGACCTCGCCGGTCTCCGTCAGGTTGTGTGTCTCGCGATTGGCTGTGGGCAATGCTTTTGCGATTCCAAAGTCGACGATCTTCACTGACGATCGTCCATCTTCGCCCAAAGTCACGATAATGTTGGTTGGCTTGATGTCCCGATGGACGACACCACGCTCATGAGCGTGAGCCAGGCCATGAGCGATCTGAAGGAAGACATCAAGCGCCTGTTCACAGCTCAAAATCCCCTTTTCTTTTATCATCTGCGAAAGGTTGTTTCCTTCCAGAAAATCCATGATCAAGAATGGAGAACCATCAGGCAGCCTGTCGTAGCCGTAGACAGCAACCAGATTAGGATGGGCGAGCTTCGAGGCTGACTCGACCTCTTGCTCGAATCGTTTGAGAGCGACTGAATCTTTCGCCAAATCAGACTGCAGGACCTTGATGGCGAAGTGCTTGTCGAGCTCTCGATCGAAAACTTTGAATACAGCGCCCATTCCGCCAGTTCCAATTTTCTCGAGCGCGACGTACCGTTGGCCGAAGTCAGGCAACAGATTGGGAGAGCTCTCAACCGGCGCTGCTGCGCACTCCGTCGACTGAGCTAGGCCACAGGATAAGTCTTTCGTGCCTTCCACGGAATTTGAATCAGCAGCGCCCTGATTGCTCGCGACGCTATCGACGCCCTCCTCTTCAGGGGCCGCGACGATTTTTTCACGTTGTAACTCTTTTTCGAGAGGCATATGGTCCATGGTAATTAAATTCCACGGACCGAGCGGGCTTAACTGCTATCAAGAGCAAATAAACCAGGGATTCAACAAATCTTCCTTGTTGTAGACGAGCTCGACTGCGCGCCCGTACTGGTGGACAGTCTTGCCGCTCTCGTTGACGACAATGTGCCCTGCAGCAGAGTCCCATTCCGAGGTCGGAGCGAGGCGAGGATACATGTCAGCCGTACCGTCGGCGACCAGGCAGAACTTGAGTGCGCTTCCGGACTTGATAAAATCGACGCGCCCGCGGGCCTTCGTCAAGTTATCAATGTACTCGGCCAT
>CAYQKX010000075.1:0-38380 GCA_964418155.1 uncultured Candidatus Obscuribacterales bacterium
ATCCCAGCGCGCTGGGAATACATTACTTGCGACTCCGTTGCCTCGATGCCTTCGGTCAGTTTTGCTATTGCCTCTTTCGTTCGACCCAGTTGGTTCAGCAGGTCCGCTTCGCCTTGCCATTGCTCGCGCACAGCGGCAGGTGCCGGCGATTTTATGGCTTCCTCGTAGATTTTTATAGCTTCTTCGAAGCGTTTGCATTTGCTCAGAAAGGCTGCATAATGCCATTGATAGCCCTGTCGCTCTCGCGGATGTTCTTTCATTCCGCGCTCGTACCATTCTTTCACCTCTTTTGACTGCGGCTCGTCCATCCAGGCTACAAAACAAAACCATTTTGTTTGTTCAGGAAAAGTCTTCAATCCTAGCTTTGCTTGAACAAGCGCTTCCCTCATTTTCTTTTGAACCCCATAGGCGATACATCTGAAATAGATCGCCTCGGATCTCTCGGCACTGTGTTCCGCGTATCTCGAGCACAGCCAGTTACAACTGTTCAGACAGGCCTGCGGTTTTTCGCTGTGGCAACTCCTTACGATGGCGAGATGCAGCGGTGTGGGATCACATCCATCGTCGAGTGCTTTTTGATAGACTTGAAGCGCCTTTTCGAAGTATCCGCGCGCCTCCAGGTATGATCCGATCAACAGTGCTTTTTCGAGTCTTGGATATGGCAACGTTTTGATTTTGTCGATTGTTGCTTGTGCCTCGTTCGTGTAGCCGCACTCTAAGAGCGTTTCTGCTTTGACTATGAGCAACCGAAGATCGCCTGGATGTTTTTTGCACTCGCTCTCAATGAAAGAGATAGCTGCTGCCTTATCGATCTTTGATTTGCAATAGCAGACGTGTCGCAGAGCTTCTTGAGAGATTGGTCTCAATTCGTAACACTTCGCCCAGTCTTGTTCTGCCTCGACGAAGTTGCCCGCCGTCTCCTGATAGGAGGCACGCTGAGCTATAAAATCGAATAGCCGCCGATTGCACAAGTGTTTGGTAAGGATATCGACTTTTGTCTTCCAGTTCTTGGCATTAGCTTGCCGTTCGTTGTAGGCGGATACCTGACCAGGATTCAGAGCGATCGACCTGGAAAGGAGTGCGGCACTGTCGACCTCTGTGTAATAGGCCAGGTGATATTTCGCGTGCCAGTTGTTATAGCCACGCAACGTTTGTGCCAATTTCGGGAGTGGATTCTTATCAATGGAGTTGAGTGCTCGTTGGTTTTTTAACTCTGCGATGCGGGGCGCTGCCATCTCCGGGACGGAGTCGTGCTGATTGAGAGTCATCCAATCTTGTTCGATTGTTTTCTTGTCCGGTATACCCAAGTACAATAGACGCCTCATGCGCTCCTCGAGGTCAACTGCACTTGTGAGTTTTATTGCTTGGGCCTTCGACAAAGCCGTCGCAGCGATATGGGAAGTCTCGCGTATCTGGCTGTAGAAGCAGGCCTTCGACATCAACCATGATGCATTGTTTACACAGCTTGCCTCCTCTTTCTCGAAAAGCGAGCGTGCTCGCATCACGTCCCCGGATGTTCCAATAAGAAGCGCTTGCCAGCCTAGAAGGCGAGGATTGCTACCTTTCGTAATCAGTGCCTCGATATCGCTCAACGCTTTTTTGTAATCTCCTGAATAAGTACTAACGAACCATGCGTTCAGGCAGACAACGCTCTCGTCCGATGGATGCCGGTCGGCAAGCATTCGTGCCATCGCTCGACAATCGTTTGTGTGTTCGCTCCAGGAAAGACAGTCGGTGTGAAATTTACCCAACCAGACGTCATGACACCGATCGAACCCCTGGCGTTGCTTTGCCAGAGTTTCGACGACGCGACCGGTAATCTCCGTAAGGTACCAGCGAAACTTCTGAAGATCTCGGTTTTCAGGGTGCTCGTCGAGCGTGCTGTCGATTTGCCTGAGCGCTTCGGTTGGATTGTTCTTTGCTAGTTGTCGGCAACGGAATAAGAGATCGTTAGGCTTTTCTGTGGTCACGATCGGGATTGGCGCCGCCCAATTCTTTGCCTGAGTGAAATCGACTATGGTGCCGACCAAGAGCAGCGCCATCATTAATGTCCTGACAGGAGTATATTTTTTCTGTTTCAACAAAGCTCGACCGTTCCACCCAAATCGATATATTCCCGCTCCCCTGGGGCTCACACCAAAGTTTAAGACAAATCTGCGTACGTTGGATAAACTAACTGTTGCTATAAATTGGCGGTCCAATATGAGTCTCATCCAAAAGTGCGCGGTCTTTCTTGGCATCATTATCACTATCCAGGCCGCACTGTACGCTGGATTCTCGCTCTTTATCAATAGTTTGGAGAAAGAGTATCAGAAGGCGAACAGCTCTAGAGTACTCATGAGTCAAGCTTCCGAGCTTGGCAATAAAGTCTACGATGCTGCTGCCAATCTGGTTATCTGGGGGGCGACCAGAGATCAGGTGGCGGAGAACAAATTTACCAGGGCGGCCGGAGAATTCGATCGCGAGGTTCCGAGCAGTGCGCTGCTCGATGCAGAAGACAAGAAATTGATGAATGACCTGGTGGCGCAAACTTCAATGTGCCTTGACGATTTGAAACAGGTCCACACCGATGTTCGACACGAGCCGCCTGTAGAAGCTTTTACAAGAACCAGGCACTTTCTTCAAAATGAGTTGATGCCCCAAATAGAAGATGTGAAAGCTATCAGTCATACAGTGTTTATCAAACACGGCAAACTAGCTGCGGTAACAGCGACCAAAGACACTGAGCTCAAGCAGTCGATGAAGAATTTTTTCGATGCGCTCTTCTTTGTCAACGTGTTCACGGTGGTGGCGCTCGCTATCGGCTTCAGCCGCGGGATTACGAGGAGACTGGCCGTCGTCAGCGAGAATATATCTCGATATTGGCAGGGGCTGGTCCTTCATCAACCGATGTCGGGAAAGGATGAGATCGCAAAACTCGATGCCAGCTTTCATGAGATGTCCACGCAGCTTGCCGAAGCTCGCGAAAAAGAGCAAGCAATTCTGCGTAATATGCCGGTTGGAATTTTCGTGTGCACCGAGGATGGTGTGATCGAATCGGTCAATCCGCGATCCGAAGAACTTCTTCTCATTACTGCCGATGCAATGATCGGCAAGCCCCTGTCCTCGTTAATAGAGGATAGCAGTTTCAATCTCGGGTCAATCAAGGCTAGTTCGTTGCCCAAGGTCTGGGGGATGCGGACTGCGACAGGCGTCCTGTCTGTGGAACTGTATCTTTCGCAGTTTCACCACGCCGGAAGAAGAAAGTATCTAGTCAGCGCTGCCGATGTCACTGTCCGCGAGCAGATGGAGCGATTGAAGCAAGAGTTTGTTGCAGTGGTCAGTCACGACTTGCGAACTCCTCTAACTTCGATTCAGATTGGCGCCGAGCTTGCCGCGGCCGATGGATTGGATAAACTCTCCGGACCGGGTCAACGAGCCTTGCTTCATATTCAAGACGACGTCGGCCGTTTGCTGCGCCTGACGGGCGATCTGCTAGAAGTTGCCAGGTTGGAATCAGGCAATGTTCGACTGGAATTCGCATACAGCGATATCTCCACAATTTTTGAGAAAGCGATGGATTCGGTGGCACCGACTGCGACTAAGAAGGATGTCGCCTTGCAATGCAAGACTGTTGAATTGCACTTGTACTGTGATGAGGACCGGCTGATTCAAGTTCTCGTCAACCTGCTTTCGAATGCCGTCAAGTTTTCCGAAAGCGGACAGACCGTAACTATGTCCGCCACCATAGACGATGGCACCCTGACTATTCAAATCCAGGACGAGGGGCGCGGAATTCCCGCAGAGCAACAGTCAATGATATTCGAGCGATTCAAGCAGGCTCGTTCTAGCGACGCCGTTGTCGGCACGGGACTCGGTCTTGCTATATGCAAAATGTTGATCGATGCCCATGGCGGCAAAATTGGTGTTGAAAGCGAGGTCGGCAAAGGCAGCACGTTCTTTGTGGAACTCCCCTGCAGGTCACCGGTGTCTGAAGAGTAATACTCAGTCTCCGGATTCGCCGGACTGGAAGCCGGAAGTTAAGCCTCCGAAAATATACGTCATTCGCTCAAGGTCGCTATCGACTTCGACCTTGAGTTTGTCGAGCGCATCCCAATCATGTGTTTTGGCCGCCTGTATGATCTGTCGCTCTCGTCTTTCCAATGCGTCAAACGCTTCCTGGGGATGCTTCAGCATGTTGGACCATTGTCGCTTGTACTCTTCGTATTTGGTCATCTCGCTTTTCGTCAGAAGGACTTTGTCAGGTGCCGATCTTGCGTCGTCTACCTTTACTTCCTGCCCTTCGCCAGTCTCGACATTGTCGTCGGTTGCCATAGAGAGCAGCAGGTTGAGTGGGTTCTGTTCGACCTTGCGCTGCTGTTCGTCTGTGTTGTCTGGACGCGTTATGTCGGGCGAGCCTTGATCCTGACTCGCTTCTTCTGTCCCGCCATCATTGTCTGAGTTGGTTTTTGTCATAAGAACCCTTTGCCACTTCTCGTTATTATTCCCCAGCGGTGGTCTCGTCAAATCCGTGAATATACCAAAATATACGCGTTCTTCTTATTCAAATTCGAGCGCCTTTTTCAAGTCTTCCTGACTGCCGACATCATCTTTCAGCAATTTGCGAATAGCGGCGCGGTCTCTGTACAGTTGGGTGTCAGGCCCCATTTTGATTGCGATCGAGTAGTCATCGAAAGCTGCTTGGTGTTGTCCTGTGAGTTTGTTCGCTCTCGCCCTCTGTATGTAGTTGATCTGTGTTTGCGGCTCAGCGCGCACAGCCCTGTCGGCGTCCTGTAGTGCCCTCTGATAGTCACCCTTTGTCATATACAGCTTGCTCCGTTGTCTCAATGAGGCTGTATCAGCCGGAATCAACGAAAGGGCGGTTGAATAGTCTTGTATGGCCTTGTCGATTTCTCCGCAGCGTTCGTAGACACTGGCTCGATAAGCCAGGCTGGCCGCTTTTGAGATGTCATTTTCGATCGAACGAGTGAGATCCCTGATTGCTGCGTTGTCTCTGTATCGACGTTTGAACACATTGGCCCGCCCAATATAGCCCCGACCGAGAGGATTGAGTCGTGTCGCCTCGGTGAGAGTCAATAACGACTCGACCTCTCTAGACATGTTATCCAGGCACAGTCCTTTCTTGATGAGAGCCTCATCGCTGCTCGGATCAAGACGCGCACTGATGGAGTATTCCTGAAGGGCGCGCTCCATCAATTGAAGTTCTTGGTAGACGTCGCCCTTCAATTGATGGAGGCTTGCATCGTCGGGAAATTTCTTCAGAGCCGAATCGAGTCCTGCCTCCGCGTCCTTCAGTCTGTTTTGTGCAATTCGCACTGTCGCTAGGTAGCAGTGTGGCAGCGGAGCTGTCGAAGTTTTTGTTTCTGCCAAAAAACTCTTCTCGGCATCGATGAAATTACCACGCGTAAAATACAAGTTTCCGATGAGACGCAGATCCTCATTGAGTGCCGGATTCAGCGAGGTTGACTTGACTAAGTCCTTGATTGCTTTGTCTTGCTCAGATAGCTCTAGATAGAATCGAGCTCGGGTGCTGTAGTGGCTGGCGACACCAGGACTTCGTTTGATGGCATCGGTCAAAATCGAGATCGCCTCATTCGTAAGACCGACCGCGTACATTTGCAGGCAAGCGCTGTCCAATTTCTGTGGTGTCGGAGCTTTGGCGATAGCCAGTTTCAAAAACTCTTTGGTTCCTGACTTGTCGCATTTCAGACCGTTCGAGATACATGCTTGAAGGACTTCCGGCTCGCTGTTGCCCAAGTCGATCGAGCGTCTCAAACTTCGATATGCTTCGGGTGCATTCTCGAGTCTGCCCGCTGCAAATCCTTGCGTTTTCCACAGATACGCGTCGCCTGGATAGCGCTTCAAGGCGTCGGCGGTCACTTCGAGAACATATCGAAATGCGCTTTTCTTGCACAGACTATCGGCGATCCTTCTGCACGTATCGACCGGTATCGCGGATAGTGATTTTCTGAACATGGACACAGATCGATCGAATCTTCCCATCTGTGCATTCGCTTCTGAAATCGTAGCGTAGGGTAACAAATCGTCTTTGCCTGCATCCAGAGACTTCTGTGCATACTCGAGAGCCTTGTCGGGAATGCCGGCGAAGACGTATACATTCGAGATGTCGTAATAGATTTTTGCTCGCTCATCCTTAACTTCGATGAGCAACTGAGCGATTGCCTTTTCTCCTTCGGCTCGTTGCTTCATATTGACGATGTAGACATGAGCCAGACCGATCCAGCAATCAACTACCTTTGGATTAAGCTCTAGCGCTCTTTTAAAATACTTGATCGACTCTTGATTCTTTTTCCTCGCACCGAATGAGTGTCCGCAGTATTTATTCGCTTCAAAGTCATCGGGGGCGAGATCGCGGGCTGCTTTAAATTTTTGCGATGCCTTCTCGAACTGTCCCTGACCAAAAAAGACGTGGCCTTCGCCGATTAGCTTTTGAACCGCCGGTTCTCGACCATCGGCGCGAGAGAAAGTCGCGCTGTATGTGGTGAAAAGCTGTATAAGCGAAATTGCGATAACAAATTTGGTTTTCGATTCTGAGTGACGCATAAGGGCGTCCTTTTTCTGCTCAACAATATAGTGATGCCACGCCGTGCCCGTAAAAATGCACGTTCTAACCTTGCAATCGAGTAGTTTTTCTAGAGACATAGAGACAGGCGCGTGCCGCTGCTTCAGTATAAGCAGAATCAAACCCGATGTTCCTCGTAGCCGTCAGTCGCACACCTCATGCTGGTCTCTGTCCACCTGACAGAGTCGCATTGAGAGGTAAGCTGCTCTATGTTTTTCACTTCCGCTCGAAGGTAGAGCAGAGACGGCACGACTGTTGCTCCGGCTCTCGTGGAGCGTACTCAGACCAAGAACGCAGTACCACTATAGGTGGTGCCACCTTCTCGTAGGCAATTGTCGAATAAAAATCGGTTGGCTTTGACTGTCAAAAACTGCTAGACTCTTGCCACTACTTGAAGTGGCATTTCAGTTTCTTTCTGTTGTTGTCCCGACTATGCAAAAGTAGCTAAACAGTGTTGCAATAATGTTGTCACGTGTAGTTAGAAAAGTCGGGCATAAATCAACTGAAACAGGTGGGTTAAATGACCAAGATCCTTCTAGTTGAAGATGATAAGTCTCTCTCTCAGAATCTTTCGGGCATTCTCGAGGGGAAAGGTTATACGGTCGAGGTTTGTGCCGATGGCGAAGAAGCGCTTTATTGGTTGAAAACACGCGAATTTGCTGCTGCCATCTTGGACTGGGAACTACCAGGATTGAGCGGGGTCGAGATTTTGAGCCGTTACCGTAAGGGCGGTGGAACGATCCCCATACTGATGCTGACCGGACGAAAGGCAACGTCTGATAAAGTGACTGGTTTTGACTCAGGTGCGGATGATTACCTGGCTAAGCCATTCGACCCTCCAGAGCTCCTCGCTCGATTGCGTGCCCTTTTGCGCCGTGCGCCAGAGCTCCGCCCCGATGTCCTCATCGTCGGCGATATCGAGCTCGACACAAGTTCTTGTACCGTTACGAGGGACGGCAACGTCATCAAGCTCGGTACGAAAGAATATGCTCTTTTGGAGCTCTTTATGCGGAATGTCGGGAGGATCTTCAGCGCCGAGGTCCTTATCGAAAAGCTCTGGACCGCCGACAGCGAACTGACCGAAGTCTCAGTCCGCAGCCATATCGCGCGCCTGCGCTCGAAGCTCGAGGAGTCCTGCGGCGGAAAGCCCGTGCCGATAAAGAATGTCTACGGTATGGGTTATAAGCTCGAACAGTTCTAGAATTCTGCTTAGTCTTCCTCGTCTTCCTAGTCGTCTTCATCGATAGTCATTTTGTAGAGGTCATCCGCGAAGATCTTTCGCCTATCCTCATTGCGGCCGAACTGGTCGTCGGTCACGATACGTCCGCCTGCTTTGCCGCCGTTGGCGGGCGGAATATAGTCTCTTATAGTGATTATGTGGTTGGTTTCGTTCCACTCCAAATGTGGTGCAGCTTCGCCTGGATCCGGCTCCTTGTTTCGAGTGGCGATCATCAGGGGTAATTTGCCGGCTGCCTTCGCTTCGGCAATAAGTTGTTCCAGGGATTGTGCTGAATCGAAGACAACGACACCACAGTTTTTCACCATTCCATTGCTGATGTCTTCTTGCGTATAGTGAAGTGCATTCTTGTGTGCCAAAGTCGTGCCGGCATGACGACCGGGATCGATGATGTCGATGAGATACTGCGATGCGTAGGCTTGCATCAACATCTGATGGGAGCCTTCACGCGTTTTCCCGACAACGGTCAATTCGTCCTCTTTGCCGTCTTGTGTAATCCCGATCACTCGCATGCCATTGTCTTTTTTCAACAGAACCTTTTTGTCGCTCTCCTGATGTTCGTCCTTTCTACGCTCGCCTTCCGTTAGTTGCTTGAAGACCAGCGATTTATAGTCTCCGACAGGAGCTGTCTTGTACTTCTTTGCGGCATCGTTCATGAAGTAGAGATGCTCTTTCACCATCCCGCTATCTTTTCCGAGCAAGTTCATGCAGGACACTTGAAAGAGTTGGCTCGCGAACGAGCGTTCTTCTTGTTCTCTCGGAATAGCGGTGGCAAATTTAGATGCCGGTTTCAAACTTTCGCTATCGAGAGTAACTTTGACTGCTGGATTGCCAAAGCTGACCACGCCGTCTAGCGCCGCCTCTTTAATGATTTTTGCCACTACCGAAGGACGCACGACTGAGAGCCGGCATTCGACAGCTGTGATGCGACAGGCATCGCTCGCCGTGCCCTGGTCTATGTCTTTAGTATCGGCGAACTGGTGTGCCAACTGACGCGCGAGGACAACTCTGTCATTCCATGGCACTTTTCCTTGGACGGACTTATCCAAAAGTTTTTCCAGATGCTTGTATGTTTCAGCGAGCTCGGTGCGTATCTTGGGCAGGTCCTTGCCCATGTCTCCCGACCTGGCGCGGAACTCAATTTGCGCGAGATCTCGATAGAACTCCACCTTTGCCTTTTCAGGCATGTCTGAGTTGTGAACAGCCCTTATGAGAGCCAGGCGTGATTCCTTTAGGTCGTGCGGATCTTTGCCGGGTGGTTCTGCATGCAGCAACGATTCGACACTGGCTACTTTTCCGTCGCTTAACTTGAACTTCCAGGCCTCGAACTCTTTGCCGTTAAGCGTGAAGGTTGCTACCGAGGTGTCTTTAGAGCCTGATATCTGGGCGCCAAAAATTTCATTCTCACGGTCGGTCTCTTTCAAACCTTTGACTCTCAGACCCTCATCATCATGGTTGCCGGATGCATCGGATTGGAAGTTAGCGCTCGTGGCGGATGGTCGCTTCAGTGCGCTCGTTATCTGATCGACTGGGCTATCAGTCAACAGCAGGCGGGAGGCGTGCTGGTAGTTGGCGGCGATATCGGTTCTGAACCAATCGACGTCCGGACCTAATTTGCCACGTCTGGCGAGCTGCTCCAACTGCTGCATTGCTTGATAGACGCGAAGCTTGTCGGCTTCATTGAGTTTGCTGGACTCCACTTGCCACACCAGCGACTCGCGTGCTTCGTGAAGATACTGTCTGTCTGGTTTGCCGTCGGGAGCTATTTGTGGCTCGACGGAGCTAACGCGTCCGTCCGCACCGCGCTTGATTATCCATTCTTCGACTTTTGAACCGCCTTCCAGATGAGTGATTTTGTTGTCGCCGTTGATGGCTGTGGCGCGTGTCGACTGCAGTGGTGCGGTGTCTTGCGGCTTGGGCTCCAGGGGCACCGAGCAGAACCAAACTGACGGAAGCTCACCAGCAGTCTCGCTTCCTGAGAGCCTGCTTACAATGTCCAGATTCGTATACTTGGTGTCGTGTTTGCCGAGATCGGTGCTAAATCCGGCTAGCGCCGCGATACTTGGATCGCTGTCCGGAGCTCGCTCTGGAAGTATTCTCGAGATAGTACTATCGGTGGTGGGTAAGAAAATGTCTAGATCCGGAATGGGCGGTTCTTGTTTATTGCCACCATCTAATCCCGAGTTGGTCCTGCTTTCACAAAATGTCATAATAACTCCTCGCAAACGGTGCCGCTGGTTGATGGCTTCGAGGAATGCGAATCTACAGAAATAGACTGCGATTGTTGTGCCTATCAACCTGAGTCGAAGCCGAGCTATAGCCGTGGAAAGGCTGGGGCTCAGCACTTCCAGTGTGCTGAGTTGATTCATGCGATAATAGGCGTGGCTGCCGATACTTCGATAAGTTGAGCATAGCGACGTAAAGTTACGGATTTGTTACAGCGGTCCAAAGGACCGACCGAGTCAGTCGATAAAACCTGGTAATCCTGATGTCGAGAAGAATGTGTCGCACGCAGTATGCTCAAAGTTCAACTCTGATGGAACTGGTTGATGCGATACGAATGCGAACGTTTGATTAGGAGGATCGAAGATTTTAGCATCGGCACTTCGATTCTCGGCTTTCAGAACACCCTTTAGGTAGTTGATCTCTTCAGGTCCGAGAAAGAGATATTGAATGTTGCCGAGCAATACGAGCGAGTTCAGCAGGCTGCGCAATTTTCTCTTTTCGCCTTTCTCGCAAACTCGGACTTCTTCAATCAGTGTTTTCGCCAACATGTTGTCTCGCAGGGTCCCGAACCGGGCGAGATAATAGACGTTATCTTCAATGCCGAGGTCGGCTACTCGGGTTGCCTTTTCCGACTGTCCAGTCTTGCGCAAAGCTTCCAAGTACGGGATGTAGATCCCGGAGTCGTACATGTACACGCGCTCGGTGTCGAGATTCGATCTTTCAGCCAGGTTGATTATCTTTTGATCTGAACCGTCTTTGATGTAAACCGAAACCAGCTCGCTGGCATAAGTGTTGCTGTTGCAATGGCTCTTGTTTGTTTCGGTTTCGAGAACATGAGCAATCGGACGACTTGCTAATCCCAAGAAGTAGACTCGATCTCTAATCAACTCCGCGTGCTGGACTGTATCCTTTTCCGTGCGATCGTTTACTTCGATCGCTTTTTTATATAGACGGTCCGCCTCATCAAATCTGTTCAGTTTTAGCAGTATGACTGCTGTTTTGTTCCTGGCTGCACGAGTCACTGAATCGCCTTCTCCATACAGTTTGATTCGCTTGTCGAGCGACTGTGACTCCAGGTGGTAAGCACGGTCATAGAGCCCTCTGGATATCAGGTTGCCCGCGTAGACGTCGATGGCTTCTGATTGGATCTGATTTTTTTCGTGAAACAAAATCGACAAGCTGTTTTGCCATAGAAGTTGCTCTGCCTTTTGTTTCTGATTTTTTCTGTCGAGCAATTTGGCGAAGTGAACAACAAAGCGTGCACCGTCCGCCGAATGCAACAAGCCATTTCTTTTGAAGGACACAAGTTGTTGGCTGAACACTCTTTGTGCGTCGTCAAGTCTTCCAACCATCGCATAGAATTTGCCAAGTTCGACATGAGCATAACAGTTCGCCTCACCCTTACAGGACTTTGTTGCTTTTAGGAACAACTGCTCTGCTTGCGAGTCCAACTGGTGCTTATGCAACAACATTGCGAGTGCTTTTCGATATTGGATTGCCTGCAGTGAATCGGCACCAAAAGCGGTGTCAATCTCTTGCAGGAAAGTCTTGTAAGATTTAAACGATTCGCTGTATCTTTTCTCTGCGTACAGGCATTTTGCAATCGAGTTCAAGTCTGCAAGATAACTCTTTCTGTCACTCTTAGACTCAGTAATGGCGAGGGTCCTTGTATACCATTTCAGGGCCAGGCGCCAGTGCTCTTTTCTCTCGAGCTCCTGGGCGATAATTCGGTAGGGTTCGACCATGCGCTTATTGACGCCGAATTTCGTTGTCAATTGATTGCCTATTGAATCGAGCTCGTTTGGCTCCAAAATAGCAGCCAGGCTCGAAATCGCACAATGGTCGAAGGTCGAATCCTGGTCCTGAAGCGCTGAAAGTTCGAGCACTTTTCTGTAAATGTGTGCTGCTCTAATACTGTCGCCACTGCAAGTAGCTACCGTGTAGGGGCTATGCATCGGACCATTCAACCGACACGGCATGGTCCGGTATGTCATTAGTTGGGCGAGAGATAGCATGGCTCTCAGTATGTCATTGTTGCCGTTGGTCGAGAGATGTTTTACCCTGAGTGACTCCAGCGTGGCTGCCATAATCAGTCGATAACTCTGGTTGGACAATCGCAGTGTCTCGTTGGACGGGTAGTTGTTTAACGGTTGGCTATAGATGCGCAGAAGCTTCTCGAGCTTGTCGTAACCGCTCGATTGGCTCTCGCTAATCCGAGTGATGGTAGCGACCCGCAAATCGGCATTGACGTTATAGTTATCTGCGCACGTCGATTCTATTTTTTTGACGATGGTTGGAAGGTCGGTAATATCGTAGTCGTAACGCAGCTTACCGTCCGGTGTTGTTACTGGAGGCTTGAGTGTCGGCGCTGCCAACGCGGCCTTAGGCAAAGTAAAAAGCTGAACAAGGCAAATTAAGACGGTCAGGTGCTTTGGCATTGTTTTTGTTCCTATCCGCCCTGATCACATTATGGTCTTTTTTTTGAAAACATGCATCAGGGTTTTCAACCTAGTATCTGTTCGGGTATAGGGTAATGGGGCTCCTCCAGTGCGCCGAGGTTGAAAGAATACGATGGTAGACCGGATATCGACGATTGATAAATTGAGTCCCTATCAGCTCCAGAGAATCGAGGAGTTGTGTTCTCGATGGCAGACAGCCGCCAGGTCCGCTGCTGTCGATCGACCGGCGGTTGAGAAGGCGATCGCTTGTTTGTATGAAAATGCACCATTAAAAGATCCGCTTTTTATCTGGTGCGAAAGTCCTTTCCAGTACGTGACAATGAATGCATTCCTGTTCCTCCTCGCAATTGATGACACCAATGCAATGGCAAACAAGCTTGACTGCGAATTGAAAGAACCGCTCTGGTTGAAGTCATGGGCTGATTTCAAGGCGCAATTGGAACGGGCTCCGGAGCTAGTGGAGCAGATGCGCTTGCGAATGAAAGAAGGTCATGATGGCAAACCTATTATTCCGCGGTCGTCCATCGGGACTCCTCACTTGATGGAGCATGTTGGAAATACAGATGTTGAGCACAAGCTGCTCGGTTCGGATTCAACTGCCATTAGTAGTTTTGAAAAAGTTTTTGTCCAATCGTTCGGCGTCAAAGCAAAACTGCAGCTTCGGACTTTCTTGAGCAAATTGAGAGACGGCGCCTCTGTGATGTTGCGCGGACGTTTTCCTGAGCGTGCAATTCGCGGCCTCGTACCTGGCAATACTGCGGAGCAATTGGCCAATCAATTGAGTGACGCTACTAACAAGATGGTGAATGAGTGTTGTGATTTTCTTACACTACAAAAGAGTATGTTTGGCGATGCGTTCGGGACCGTCAAACCAAAGCCCATCGACGCGCTTTTTAGCGGCTTGCTGAGCGAAAATACAATTCTAATTCCTGATCGACGATTGCCGGTGATATCCGATCAGATGATTGTGTATGCATTTGTCGCTGATGAAATCCGGACAATACTGGAAGGAAGATTCGCTCAGATTCTGGACAGTAAGTTGACTATCAATGAAAACGGAGTCGACTTTTCTCCGTACAAGTTTGTTTGTTTCGTTACAGAACCGCCTACCGAGGCTGTTTTCAATCAAAGGAACTTTCTTCACAATCAGGACGGTCCGGCAATGACTTTCAGAGATGGATCGCAAGTCTTTGCAATCAACGGCGTGACTATACCCGAAAGTATCCTGAGAGATGCGATAACGATAAAGCAAATCGATGCCGAGCAGAATGTAGAAGTTCGTCGCATTATGATTCAGCTGTATGGTATGGCGAAATATATTGAAGACTCCGGAGCAAAAATCATTTCATCGGATGAGTATGGAGTCCTCTACAAGAAAGATCTCGCCATGGACGAGCCCGTTGTGATTCTCAAAGTCATCAATGCTACGAAGGAACCTGATGGCAGCGGTGCCAGAGAATTCTTCCTGCGTGTGCCACCATATATGATCACCGCAAAGGATGCGGTCGCCTGGACATTTCAGATGGATGGCAGCGACTACATGCCGGACCAGGAGTCATAATTCACAGGCGCGGAAGCGCACTTCTGTGGCGGCTTTGCATCCCCGTAGTCGAATCGAGATGTTAATTCGACTAGGTTTCATCGCTAAATCGGTAACGTCTTACGATTTCAGGGCGGGTCTTCTCCGGCTGTCTCTTGTTGTTCGCTGCCGAGACTGTTGCTCAAATTGCTCAAACTCTGGAACATTGCTCCCAACCCAGCTAGTGATTTGCTCAACTCTTTCTCCATCTCCTCGTAAAGCTTGCGCTGTTCCGCTTCCTCTTCTTCGGGCGTCGCTTGCTGCAATTTGTCAATTTCTTTTTGGTACATCTCTTCTTCTTCTGTCTTCTTGAGTTTCTCCATCACATTCACGAGACTTCGCAATGTGACTGCAAGCGTCCAATGTTTTTCTCCTCGTAGAGCCTTCTCTAGAGCTAAGCTGCCAATGAGCAGTTTTTCCGCCTTCTCGTACTGAGTGCTTGTGAGCAAAGGCATCACGAGATAACGCCGGGTCTTCAACTTGTCTTCCATTGACACGGCAGGATTTCGCTCCTGAATCGCAAGAGCCTCTTCGAGCAACTCGATTGATTGTTCAAACTCAGACCGGAGCGCTTTATTTCGGAGGAAGTCTGCAAAGTCAGCGCTGTCACCACCAAGTTTTTCCTTTACTCTCTCGTACTCCTCTTTCTCGAGTTGATCCGCTTCATCGTCCTTGCCTTGCATTCGAAGCATTGTGACCATCATTTGAGTATTGAACGAACTGTTCTCCTCATTCGGGCTGTCCTCATTCTCCTTACTCGGTCTTCCCATGAACGCCAAGAGCGCCGTTGCGTCAGGGTCTTCGAGACCGTGCTTGAATTCGATTACCTTCGCCTGACTGGTTAACAACTGCGCTGTTGTTTGGTCCGATTGCATGGTGAACGCGTTGGCCAGCGCGCGTAGGGTTCTAGCGACATTCGGATGTTTGGGACCAAGTTCAGCTTTTTGCATCCGAAGTAGCTTTGACAGGTGCTCTTTCGCCTCTTCTGGAGCGTTGATTGCGTGCAGGGTGCCCAGCATCTCGAGAACTCTCATGTAGCGGGGATCGCTCTCCGGCAGTTTATTCAATGTGTTACTAAGTAGATCGAGCGCTTCTTTTTCGTGTCCGTCCGTGTGTAAGGAATCTGCTAGTGTTATGACGGTATCTACGTTAGCACCACCATCACGATCCATGTTTGCTTTCAGTAGCCTGCAAGCTCTCTCGGTATATTGTTTTGATTCGTTGATGTCACCCTTTAATTTGTAAACGGTCGACATGTTGTGGTTGATGATTGCCAGCTCCGGGTGGTCTGGATCCAGCACCGATTCTTTTATTGAAATTGATCGTCTGAAGCAGTCGAGCGCGTCATCAAGGCGAAATTGCTCGAGGTAAAAAGATCCGAGGTTGCTTATGGCGGCTGCTGTATCCGGGCTGTCTCCGAAGCCTTGCTCGAAGCAGGAGACTGCTCGCTTCATCATCGCTTCCAAATCGATTTTGTCGCCCGTTCGTGCTTTCGCTGCGGCGAGGTTGAGCAAGGAGTAGCCGATATCGGGATGGTCCTGGCTAAGGCTGTTTTCACGAATTTCCAGTGAGCTCTTGTGTTGCTCTAGCGCTTCTTCATATCGACCAAGTCGTTGAAGCGATACACCGATGTTATCGACTATCTCGCCATAGAGCTGGTTGTTCGTTCCAGAGACTGAGCCTTGAATTGACAAGGCTCGATCATAGTATTTCAATGCCTTTTCATCTTTGCTCAAGCGCCATAGCAACAGACCGATGTTGTTGAGAATCTCGGCTACGTCCTGATGCTGCGGACCATGTGTTTGCTCGGCAATCGCGAGAGCCTTTTCCAGTAAGTCGACGCCTTCTTCATATTGACCGAGATCCTTCAAGACCAGGCCCATGTAGTTGAGACAAAGGGCATGCTTTGCTGGATCTGATGATTCGAATACGGTTATTGCGTCTGCAAGCAAAGTTTTAGCCTGCTCGAACTCTGCCAGCAGTCTGCAGCATTTTGCCAGCTCCAACTTTATGGCGGCGCGCTGCGTGTCTGATGCCGACTCGGTCACCGCTGCATCGAGTGCCTGGCTGTACGTCGTTCGTGCAGTTTTGAAGCGACCCTTTTCGAATTGCTCTTGTCCTTCTCGAGACAGATTTTCGTACTTCATGGTCAAAATCTCCGCGTCTTTTTCTATCGTAAGGTGGTTAATATTTCCAAACTTCGCTGGATCTCAGTGATATTCTCGTTGTCGTTTGATAAGTCTCGAGCCTTCGCCAAACATCGCCTGGCCTGATCGTATTCCATGTCCGCGATCCACAATCCCGCCATGGAGATCAGTGCGGGCACGTATTCGGGACTGATCTCCAGGGCCTTTTCAAGCAACGCTTTGGCTCGATCCAGATCGCCGGTGCGTCTGAGAATCGACTCAGCGAGCGAACGATATGGCCATTCGAAGTCCGGGTGTTCGTCGATCATCTCTTGCCACTGTTTTTCGGCTCGACCAGGGCTGGAGAATGCACTCATTGCTATGCCGTGAAATTTAAGAATTGTATCTGCACAGCTCAACTTCGAGGGAATATTTTGGTCGAGATAATTGCGTGCTCTTTGCGCACTTGGTGCGCTCGAGTCAAGCGCGATGCTTCTGTGAAGCGCCTCGCGTGCAAGTTCTAGTTTTTTCGATTTGTGATACCAATCTCCAAGTTCGAAGTACTCATCTGCCGATAGATCGTCTGGTACTACATCCGGTGGCTCTCCAAACATCGCAAAATCCTCATGCGCTTCAATTCGAGTCATGTGTATTTATTCCTCTCCGCTGATAGAGATAAACTCGATGTCTTTCTAACATCCGGGTTGAAGTTTCAAGACTGAGCGAGGGTATAGTAAGAATTGAGCTATCTGTTAGTGCCGAGCAAGACTCACTCGTGTGGACGACAGAGCGTGACGTCGGAGCAGAGAGGCATGTCTGACATACCAAGCGGAGATTTTGTCGACGTAGTAGACCGGGAGGGGAATAAGTTTTACCTTTCCTATCTAGGAGGTGTCTATTCATGCACGTGCTCCGAGTGGAAATCGCAAGTCGGCGCTGAAATCAAGAGAACCTGTATTCACCTGCGCGCATATAGGGGTGATGATTTGGAGCAAAAGCGCGTAAATCCTGAAGCTGTCATCATTCCAACAAGTTTTATCCTTCAGAGTACGTATGAAGAAAACCCCGATGGTGAAGAACCAACTTCTATCGAACAGTTGGCAAATGCCTTCGAAGACGAACTAAATCTAAAGGTCGATCGTTACTGTGCGCCGGCGATAATTTATTTCCGTAAATACCCAGACGCATACCTGGAAGTCGAGTCGTATACCGACCCTGAGTACGAGTTCGACCCGCAAGATTCTGGCTCTCCTCCCGAGGTGTTTGTACGACGCGTCAACTTCAAGCAGGAAAAGGAGAATCGCGGGCTTGCCGAGCTTGTCGACGCGATTTTTATGTCTCTGGGATGGCGCCTGACTTTGTAGACTGTGACGGTTGAACTCGAATCTTTCATTCACGTGCGTTTATTCACAGGTAGATTTGAAAGACTGCAATGTCGCACCCTGGTAGATTAGCCTGTCCGGGTATAATTGTTTGTTCTTGAACGGACGAAGAGAGGAATATGGACATAGATGAGACACAAGCTAGTGCGCCGCCGATTCGTCCGGTAGAATGTCCTGTTATCGAGCCTCTCGATGCTGATACCGTAGCTGGTGCGCTTGCTCCGCTGCTAGCGGCGTTACGGGATGACCGGTCCGTAGATACCGAGACTGCATTCACGAGGGGGACACTTTGCCCGGATGGACGTCTCGATTTGTGTAAACAGGACCTGGGTCCTGACGGCGCCAAATTGGTCATGGAGGCATTGCGAGAGAACACGCAGGTCAAACATTTGCTGCTGGGGAGCAATGCTATAGGAACTCCCGGTGCAGCTGCCCTCTCGGTCCTGGTATCGCAGGCAACACCACTGCAGACGCTTTATCTGGGGTGCAATTACATTGATTCTGCAGGTGTCGAGACTCTTGCCGAAGGGATTGCTGGAAATTCATCCATCAATGCCTTGTGGTTGAAGCGCAACTCCATTGGTCCTGGAGGCTTTGACGCGATTGCGCGTTTGATCGAGAAGAACGAGAATCTCACCGTACTCGATCTCGTCAATACCGCTATCGACCTCCCCTCTCTCCAGCGCCTCGTTAACGCTGTTTGTCTATCAAACATCCAGCATTTGTATTTGGGTGACAACGGTCTGACCGTCGCCCATGCACGCGTCCTGTGCGAGTTGCTTTCGAAGAGTGAAAAGCTGCTCGGCCTCTATCTTTCTGTCAATAATCTCGGCGATGATGGTGCTGAAGTGTTGGCAGACGGGATTAAACAAAATGATGAGCTGCGAGTGCTGAGTCTTTCCAGCAATGGAATTACGAGTATAGGTTTTAAACCGCTTAGCAAGGCGATTACGTTTCATGGCAATTTAAGAATTCTGGAGCTCGGTCCCGCACCCACCACTGAAGTGCTCAACGCAAAGCTCAACAGGATAGGCGACGAAGGCGCCAATATGATGGCGAACGTTCTTGCTCAGAATGGCATGCTCATATCTGTAGACCTGCGTAACAACGGGATCACGCTTGAAGGAGCTCGATCCTTGAGCGATGGTGTCAGTCATAACGGAGGAATCAGGCAATTGCGGCTAGATCGAAACCGCATTCCGACCACGATCCTCTCGGAGATACAGAGATATTGTTTGGAAAATGGCGCCGGCGGCGAACTTTCGCCCAACCTCTTACGAGAGCATCTGGGCGCGATTCGGAGCGTATATGGCTAGACTTTAAATCCTGCCCGACTGCAGTATTGGATTTGATCAGTCTCGAGGTCATCCTGCCTAAAATCCCGTCGCGTTCAGTTATGACTCTAGCGAATGCGCGGTATTGATTATTGAGGTGGAAATGTTCGTTCGGGTATTGAGTGTTATGGCAATAGGAATGCTGATTGCAGCAGGTCCCGTGCAGGCAGAAGAATCTTCAGACGCAACCGACGCCGCCTCGATGGACGCGCTCATGTCCCGGCCGTTGGCAGCGGGAGAGCAGCTATCCGACCAGGGTAAGTGGGATAAACCTATCAAAGGATTTCACCCGATTAAGAGAATGGTCCGACCGATTTGGAAGCTCAGACGCGAAGCGATGGATCTGCAGAACGAGATCATCGCATTGCAAGGCCCCATGCGAGGTTTGCAACCATCGTTTTCAAGCATGGAAAAAAGAATGAATGGCGTCGAAGGAAGAATCGGATCCATGTCGTCGCAGTTGGACGGTCTCAATGGCAATCTCACACAGCTCTCCTCAGACATGAAAAAGCTGCAAGCGATCTCTCCTGCTGTTAGTGGAGTGCATGAAGACCTTAAGGAGATTGCGAAGATTCGGGCTGACTTCAAAGAGATTTCCCTGGTTCGTGATGACCTTCGCGTCATGGGTAAGCAGATTAAGCAGTTAGAGCAGCCTCTCAGTGCGTTAAAGCAGCCAATGCTCAGCGTAGCAAAGCCATTGTCCGGGATTCAGCAGCAGGTCGCTGGAGTTAATGGAACAGTCTCGATCATGAAAGGCGAAGTAGACCAACTTCAGAAGCAGATCGACGATCTCGCCCAGCAGATTCATGACCTTCGCTCCCCGTTGAAGTCCGTTGCTGAGCCGCTTTCAGATGTTCGCAATGAATTGCGTGAACTCAACAATGTGCTCATTCTGGTAGTCATTGCGTCCTGCGCCTCAGTAGTTGCCATTGTTGCCGGATTTGCAGTTGGATTGGTATTGCTCTACCGATTCAGGCATGCAGCGCTCTCTTTTTTGACACGTCAGCGCCTCAATGACACTTATGTGTTCCAGGACTTGAGCGAAATGAGAGCTCGCGAAGAGCTCCGCCACTCCAAATAGCCACGTTGGTCGCGGCGGCATCGCTCGGCAAATTCTCAGGCTCCACTTGAGCTTCAGGTGTTGTCGCTCAATAGCTGCGTTCGTCGTGCCCGAAACCGCTCTGTCGTCGATCAGACTCGACGATTTACGTTGAAGGCTCATGGGCGCCGGCTTCTCTCGCCGGCATCAGTTGTCGCCTATTTCTTCTCTTCTGTCGGTCTTGTGATCACTTGGTCGATCAAACCGTACTCTTTGGCTTCGGCCGCAGTCATGATCGTGTCGCGATCGGTGTCCTTTTCAATCTGCTTGACTGTTTGACCGGTATGCATCGCCATGAGCTCGTTAAGCTGCTTTTTGGTCTTCACGACATCGCGGGCGAAAATCTCGATTTCGGATGCCTGTCTTGTGCCGCGGATGCCGCCAAGCGGTTGGTGTATGAGGACTCTCGCATTTGGCAGTGCCATGCGCTTGCCCTTAGCTCCTGCGCAGAGGAGGAATGCCGCAAAGCTAGCGGCCTGACCCATACAAATCGTCGAAACAGGGCTTCGGATCAGCATCATCGTGTCGTAAATCGAGAATCCTGCTGAAATATCACCACCAGGCGAGTTGATGTAAAGACGAATCTCTTTTTCGGTGTCTTCGGCGTCGAGGAAGAGCAATTGGGCTACGATGCTGTTTGCTACGTCATCTTCAATCTCTGTGCCTAAAAAAATAATACGCTCTCTCAGGAGACGGGAATAAACGTCAAAAGCTCGCTCGCCTCTGCTGGTCTCCTCGATTACCATCGGACTGTAGAGGAGTGGGTTGTTATTGTGGTTGATTGAATCGCTCATATGATAGCCCTTTGGAGTTTTTAGGGAGATACTATCACATCTGTGGACCAATAAGCTCGACAGGGCTCAATTTCGATCAGTTCTGAGATATTTCCGGGCATGTTTCTGCGCCCACTTTCGTTATCGATTGGTAACTTTACGCTCTCTTGCAATTTGATCTCGTGGAATTCGACTTCGTGTTGGCGACTGTTTGTTTTCTCGATCTTGCGCTGGTCTTTCCTTGCCGACTTATGACCGAGCCGCTGGTGCCTGCGATACCGAATTGGCGCGTGGATCACAGAAGTAGACGTTTGGCAGATTCGGAACCTCTAGATAGCGTACAGCGGCAAGAATCGGATTAACGGATCCCCGAGATTCCGATTGCCCGTGGGAATCAACTGCAAGGCTGCTCCGAGAGGCTATGCGGTCTACTCTTCCTCTCCCCACTCCTCCAGCGGCTCGGCCACTTCCCTGGCCAGGCGGGCACGTTTGATGTTGCCGCGCATTGCCGCTCTGGTGTCGACAATCTTGATTGGAAGCCTGTGCGCTTGAATGAACCTGGGGTAGTCCGTCGGTTTAATGTGCGCGCATCCTATGATGCTAATCATCATGAGGTTGGTGTTGGTGCCTAGCTCGACAAAGCCTTCGGCTGTGACCTTTCGATTGTTGTTGATGGCAAGCATTTGCGTACGACCTCGCGTAACCTCCGAAAGCGTCGCGATCTCGCTGTCATCTAGCTGAATTCCAGAAAGATCGATGTAATAGACCTTAAGGTCGTTGAACTCCTTGATGTTTTTCCCTTGAAACCCAGAGCGGGCAAGGTTAAGCATGTACAACCTCTTCAATCTCTTCAGATCACCAAGGGTGGTACCAGTCACACCGTCGCAGTTGACCAATCCGATCCATGTCAGATTGGGGCATCTCGAGAGTTCACTTACTCCCGCGTCGGTGATAGCGGTTCTCGTCAACCGGATTGTTTTCAAACTTGGAAATTGCTTCAGGAGCTTGACGCCTTCGTCCGTGATTTTTGTGATACCGAGATCGAGCTCCTCCAGTTGTGGAAGCTTAGAGAGATGTTCCAGTCCGCTATCTGTTATTGCTGTACGGAAAAGATTGAGCTTCTTGATCGGAAGCCCTTCTAGAAGTTCTAAGTCCTTGTCTCGAACATCTGATCTAGCCAAGCTGATACTGGGAAACGCCGCTCCATCTCTGTACCTGGCTATCAATTCCTCTAATTGCTTGCGTGCATCACGCCGATTACTAACAACCAGAGGCGTCTCCCTTTTGGACTCTGCCTTTTTTGTCTCTTCGGGCGGTGGTATATCTTCATCCCCTGTCGAGACCGTCAAGTATGGTTCTTCCGGAGTTAAGTCGGACTCATTGCTTCGATCCGCAAAGATCAGCCATCCGGCGCCGGCGCTCGTAAGAATCCCGAGCACGAGCAAGCTGAGCATTACATGTAATCCCAGCTTCGAATGCCTTTGCGACTGGTCTGAGCCCGACAGATTCGATTTCTCCATCAACGTCTGCTGGGAGTAACTGCCGCTGAATCCGGTACCATCTGCGTATCTCCGCGGGCTTCGGTTAAGCAACTTCTGGAGCGCTTCTCGAAGCTCAGATACGGATTGAAATCGCTCTGAGGGGGACTTAGCCAGGCAGGTTGAAATTATGGTGTCTATTTCGGACGGAAAGCTTCTCTCTGGTACCTGCTCTGATAGTCTTGGAGGTGGTTCTTTTGCGTGTTTCATCAAGATATGTGGAATTGATGACCCACTGAACGGCTTCTCTCCACTCAGGACTTCGTACATCAGGCAGCCGACGGCGTAGAGGTCGGATCGCTCATCCACAGTGCTTCCGTTCGCTTGCTCCGGACTCATGTAAGGTGGGCTGCCGATGCTGATACCTGTTTTGGTCAGACGCTGGTCCTCGGTCACCAGTTTTGCCAATCCAAAATCGGTGATTGTCACATGAGCAGTATCGTATTTGGTGTAGTCCAAAAAAATGTTGGAAGGTTTGATATCTCTGTGAAGAATATCCCGATTATGGGCATGACTGAGTCCGTTGCAAATCTGGATAAAGACTTGGAGAGCTTGATCGAAGGGAATGTCCGTTTCGCTTTCGATGATGTCCGAGAGTCTTTTGCCCTTCAAAAGCTCCATAACCAGAAATAGTGATCCGTCATCGGAGTGAGCGAAGTTTTCGATTGCCAGTATGTTCGGGTGTTGGAGCTTGGCGAGAGCGCGGGCCTCCTGATGGAATCGAACGACCTGAGTGTCAGACAAGCTCCAGCCGATTACTTTGACCGCGACGTCTCTATCAAGTCTAAGATCTTTGCAACGATAGACAATTCCCATGCCGCCTCGCCCCAATTCTTCGATGGCGACATAGTCTCGATGTGAAAAGGAAATTGGGGAGGAAAACAATTGATGATCCGTTGTGGGTATTGGCGGCGCCGATTACTTCCCTGGTGCCGGTGGAATCTTCGCCAGGGTTTTCTCTGTAATGATAGTGGACATTCGATCAATAACGGTCTTGTAAATCTGGGAAAGAGGATCGGAATCACCCTTCAAGCCGGATCCGACCCGCTCTCGTATCGAGCACAGGCGCTTTCTGGTCGCACCAGCAGAAAATTTGATCTCATATTTATTGCCGAATAAATCACCACTATCGTATTCAATCTCATGGATGGCACCCTCCAGAAGATATTCGGCCGGTGTGGCAGAGACCGGTGCAGGCAGCGACAGCGCCATGGAGATGGTGAGAGCTAATAATCGTTGTTGCAGAGAGTGCATTCGAGTAGCGGAAAATCAGAAAAATTTTGGCAGCTTGCCCATAACTGCGAGTGTGATCAAACAGACTATCATTATGAGGCTCAAGACGAATAGCGATCGTACACGCTTCGAGAGTTTCTTTTTCGGTTTTTTCCTTTTTGTTTTAAACTGTTTTTCCTCCTCCATGTAGCGATCTGCAAGTGGTACCGAGGTAGGCAAATTACTCTGTTCGAGGTCGATGAAGGGGTTGGTGCTGATCAGGACAGACTCAGGCAACGCCGAAGGCACGTTGCCTGACTTCGCAGCTTCATACCAGAAGGCGATCGCTTCCTTCAAGTCGGAGGCATTTTGCCATCTTTGTGTGGGATCTGTTTGAAGTGCTTTCAGCAAGATTTGATCCATCAGGTGAACACCTCTGAATGAAACGAGCTCACTGACAGGCGTCGGATTGATGTCGGGGTTGCAGTGCGATCGCAAAATGTCGCGAAGTGCCCCGTTGATGTAAGGCGTGTGACCGACTAACAGTTCGTATGCGCAAATGCCAAGTGAGTAAATGTCCGACAGCGCGGTGGGTTTTTTTCCGCTGCACTGCTCTGGACTCATATAGAGAGGTGAGCCGACCGCGCGACCCGAGAGTGTAATTCGTTGCTCGCCCTTCATCTGAGCGATTCCGAAATCCAGCACTTTGACTACGATGCCATCGGTATCAGGCTCTCGAAGAATCACTATGTTGCTCAGCTTCAGATCTCGATGAACGATGCCGTGCTCGTGTGCGTATGCCAGTGCGTCGCAGGCTTGGAACATGATGCTTGTAAAGTTCTCACAGTCCATGTGGCCGAGACCCTTCATGATATCGAGAAGGCTCGGACCTTCAACCAGCTCCATTATCATGAAAAAGTTGCCGGTCGTAGAACCGGCGAACTCGATGGATTCTACAATGTTCTTGTGTTGCAGCTTGGCATGATTGCGAATTTCGCGTGAAAATCGCACTATGGATTCAGTGGAGTGCACTGACAGCCGCTTCACGGCAACCAGCCTGCCTGTGCTCAGCTGTTTCCCAAGATAGACGACCGCCATTGCGCCTCGACCGAGAATGTCGAGAATTTTGTACTTGCCTTCGATTACAGAACCGATCAGAGAATCTTCGGCGATACTCAGCTTGGGCGGCTTTTCCGGGGCATTCAGCATCTCCCAGGAGCCAGCAACGTTTAGAAGGGCAGATCTAGCGGGACTCCCTGTCTGGGGCGCCGAGTTTGGTGTGTAGATCCGGCCACGATCACCAGATCTATTCTCGTGATCATTCGACATGACAGTGTAACTTTGTCGCTACCTTCTAGGTTTACTACTACACAAAAACCGCAAATTCAAAACCTGTGGAGCGCCTCAGGCTCAACCCGGATATTGAGGACGGGCATCCAACTGCTCTGAAAAGCGGCATCTCGAGGCTCTGAAACGGTTGGCGGGTGGCGTATAAAATTTCGCGGTTCAGGCTTCGGGTCTGGACCATTGATGACTTTTACCAGGCAAAACCTCGCCCAGATGACTGAAGTAACTTTTCAGCATGCCTTGCATTCCTTTTTTGCGCAAGTCGATGTGAAATGGACTGCGATACCACTTCATCAGCGCATCTTCGGTGGACCACATGCTGACCACCATGAAGTGATTTGAGTCTGAAGGACTAGCAAATGCGTCTATGTAGACGCATTCGGCATCTTCCCGATTAATCTTCAGGCATTCGTCAATCATTTGAAGAAACTCCTGGTGGTATTCTTGCCCCGCCAGGGTAACTCCAAGAACGTTAATTACTGACATCAAGAGCTCCTTTATTTTCTTGGATAGTACGCTTTTGGTGGAGACGAGACATTAACTCCCTTTAGCTGACCCGTGTTGCCAGTTACTCGTCGGACGATTTTATACACTTTGGTTGGCTATGAGAGTGAGACAGGCACCATTTTTTTGGAAAAGCTGGAGCAATTTAGGATTGATAGTATTCTCGACAGAATTACAAGATACCGCAGATGGTGCAGGCTTTTTTCGTTTCTTCTATTCAGTAATTGAGAAGAGTTCTCGCTTCTGAATCCTGATCGATCGGTGCCTTATTTGATACCGCCGATTGAGTTTGTTTTTTATTTTTACCTCGGTCCGAAATGGAAAAAATCACTCAAATAGGTTCCTTGTACAGCACATACTTGAATAAATTTTGCTAGCATGGACCAAAGAGGCACGACTTCATGGAGCATGATCGGTTGTAGCGCGACTAGCATGGGCAGCCGCCATTTAATTGAGCAATCTGAGCAGCATTGACGTAGTGAGTAAATCCGAGCAGTAAATCAGATCATCAGAGGTTCTCTTATGACATTTGGTCCCGGAATCAGGGCACAAGTTCTTGAGGTAGTCGTCAGGCAGGCGATGGCCGGTGCGCCCTGGCGAGAGATTTGCGCGGGTCCGATGCAAGTCAACAACATAACTGAAGCGGAGGTTGAGCAAGAGGTCTCCAGACGACTTAATCTTGGTCGGGGTTGTCTGAATGCTGAGCAGACTGCGATAGTGGACAGTTGTGTCGAGCGGTGGCGAGCTGTCGTCGAGAAGCGAGTAGTGACTCATTCCGAATTTGTTGAGCAACGAATTGCGGCTCTCTATCAGGTACTCCAGAGACAACCGCCGGTTGTTATACGTTGTTCGAGTCCGGCAGCCCTAGTGATGTTTCTTGCGGTTATTCAACAGAACCAAAATTCCTCGGCTCCGCTTCGCACATCGATCGAGCAACTGGGCGATTTATTTTGGTCGGAACAGACAAAAGAGTTTCAACTTGAAATTGCGCGAATGTCCGAGGAAATTCCTCAACGTATTTTGAGAAATGGTGTAGGCCATAAATTCGGAGGGCTTTATGGAATGCTCGATGTGCGTATAGAGAGAAGGGCTGTTGAATGCTTGAGTAAAGAAGTGTACGGTTTTTTCAGGTATCCTCTAAGTTTTGAATTAGGTAGATTCCTTCAGCCGATCGGCACCATATTTAATGCCACCCTTTTGTCGTCGACATCGGGCGCACTTCGTAATTCCAATCCAGCCGGACCAAATTCTTTGGATGCCATTCAAGTACTGGATCGAATAGGTGGCAGTCTCCAGAGCACGCTTTCTCTAGTAAATGCCCAGTTGGCGGCTCGTCCGATGCCGGGCTCCGATCTAGACCAATCTTCCCAGAGTGAGCGAACTCCCAGTCGATCTCATGACCCGTTCTTCGCCGCCAACGTATTGAGCGATATCGTTGCAGGGATCTGGCAACTCTCGAATCTTATTTGTTGGGACTGTGCCAGACAAGCAGAGCCTGACAAGCTGAAACTCGAGAGTAACCTGACCGAACCTTTGGACCAATGGATGCATTTGCTCGAGTATGCGCCCTGGTACGGATTCCTGGAAGACGTGTGTTTCGTGGGAAGCTATCCGAAATCGACAGTGTTGGATAATCTAGGACGACTGAGCAACATAGGCGGACCTTCGGCAGAATATGATGACGGTTACGAGCTCTATGCCGTCGATGGAATCGTCGTGCCGAAAAAATTCGTCTTTGCGCCGGAGAGTGTCACTGTCGAGGATGTAGAACGCGAAACCAATGTTGCTGTTCGGCGCGTGTTAATGGAGAGCTATGGCGTGATCAAGTTCCTCGCCGACTCCAATGCCGTGCTTATCGATCGTGACGAATTCGGTGAGTTGTTTCGAAAAGAGCTGAGTAACGATGAGCCGCTCGTGATGGTGTGTGTGACCAACTCGACTATGGAACCAGATGGCACCTATCGCAAATACTTCCTTAGAGTGCCGCCATCGGTCTCAACAGCAAAAGAAGCCGTGGCATGGTCCTTTGGTATGAACATGCAAGATTACGAGCCTAACGTCCAAACATAATTTGAGCGTGCATAACTGATCCTCGGACCGGTTCAGTTTTGGCGGCCTGTCATTGCCTCTGAACTTCAACCTCGGCGGTCTAATTTTGTTCTGCGACTAGCTTTGTTCGGTTACGTTTCCCCTCGAGAATCGCGATCCGCCGTGCGGAGCGCGGCGTCCCGCCGGCACAAAGCCTCAGCTTGGCTCGTGATTCTGTACCGAGCCCTATCTAGTCCTGTCGGCTTGTCGTTGTCGCTGAACTTCGACCGCTTCGTTCGACCACCTATTTAGCTTGGCTCGTGAATCTATAACTGAATCCGGCACCTGGTAATAGTTGTGTTCTCGCTGCTTTTCTTTGAACATAAGCGAAGGCATTCCTTCTTTGATGAATTTCTTCCGCGTAGTTTCATCGGTGCGAAGAAAAAGTTGATCATCGCAGATGATACCAAAGAAAATACTGTTGCTGTACAGCCCAAAACAGCCAAACATCGGTTTGCAGTGGACCTCTAAGTCGGACAGCTTATCCAGAATGAGTGCGACGAATGAGTTATTCTTTGGGGCGTTCTTTGCTTTGGTCATATCTGTCGCTGCGCTGGCCTTCTATGAGGATTTGGATGGCTCGTATTCGTTGGTCTCCATTCCGAAGCTCCAGGCGACACCTTCCTTGGCTGTTTGAGTCGTGGGAGGGACTCTCAACCAGTAGATTTTTCGCGACCCGTCTTTTTCGGGCGTCGCGTTTTCGACGCGCACCATAACCAGATCGTCTTCGGGTGATTCGAAATTGACGCGATACAGTTGACCGAAACTGTCCTCGTGAATCTGCTGTGCACCAGTTTCTCTGATATAACGAGCTTCTCCAAACCTCCGCATAAGGATACGTTTTATCTCCGTGTTTTTCTCCTCGCTGATCTTTTCGGTTGTGATGTCTTGTGGTCTGTCTATGATCCATGACGGCACTACGATGCCTTCAACCGCATAGACAGCGTATCCATCCGAGTACCGCAGAGCTGCATCGGAATCAAAATGAAGTCGCATCTGGTGGTCGAGTTGCACTACTTGTGGTCTCTTCGAGACCAGGCAAATGTTGTCGAATGGCAAGTAATCATGCGCCGATCTGACTAATTCGAGCATCATCGCCAGAATTTGTTTTACATAATCGGACGAAGAAATCAATGTTTGATCATAGATAAGTCGAGCCAAAAGGTGAATTGATGCCCTCTTAGTGAAAAGGTTGAACGTCTCGATTACGTCATCCTTTATTCCGGCTGCGCCATAATCGGTTTTTTCGATACGGTAGTAATATGGACGGTAGAAAGCGTCGAAGTACTCGCCCGATTTTGATCTGGTGCGGCCTGAAGTTCGACTCTGCAGTGACGATTGACCATAAACGTACATCCCGACTTTGGTGTTCGGCACAATGGTGCGACTGAAGGTGTCTGAGAGAACCATGTCGAGCTGAAAGTTCGAAATCGAAAATAAAGCTTCGGACAATTCCGGATTCTCATCGAGTCTTTCTGGAGAGGGAGATAGTTCGTCCAATGCTTTCATCAGCAGTTGATGACACTCGTCAAGCAGGAGCTTGCCGGCATTCTCGCATGTGGTTGTTCGACAGGCACTTTGCAGAGCGGCGGCGCCCAATCGGAAAAAATCAGTGTTGTCGCTGGCCAGCTCTTCTATCTCTTTTAGCACGCGACTTTCATCGGGAGGTTTATTGGGGAGAAAACCTTTCAATATAGGAATCAACGACATTTGCCAGGGCGATTGGCAATAAACAATCGGCGGCGGTTGCTTATTGAGAAGTGCGTACAATCCCGCTACTGCATTTTCGACTTCATACTTCACCAGGGGCGAAGTAGATATCGCCAGGTTGAGGATTTCATCGTAGTAATCCTCCGGCGGTAAGGTAAGCAGTCTATTCATGTATTCCATAGTATTTTACCTTGAATCAGTTCGCCTGTTCTCGCTTGCCACTATAGGCAGTACCATCGCTTAAGCCCTTAGTGCAAAGATGTTGCGAGCAGTATGCGCACTTGACTAGTTGCTGGTTCGTGTTTCCATCATTCTGGGTGCCATTTTACCAGATGCGCCGTAAAGGCTCGTCTTTCAGGTCGGGGGTGCAAGATGCGCTCCAAAATTTCCGCCAGAATTCAAGCCAAGCTAGTTGCGAGTTTGCGTTAATCCGCATTGTTGATCACGTGTACCCTACTGGGAGTTATTGATTTTTGCAGATACTATCTTCTCGAAGGTTGCAATTCGGAGGGGAGGGACAATGAATATCGAGCACATTCCCGAGAATGGGGACAATGCGGCCGAGTTGCTAACTTCCGATTGGATGAGCAGACAAGGGTTTGGTGAGAGTGCTTCTGCCTTTTCGCCTCGTGACCTGATTTATGGTGCCTCCTATTGGTTCGCCTTCGCTCGTCCCGATTGGAAGGTTCCACGATGCGAGTCCGGAGGGATCGAACAACCTATAGCCAGACTAATCAGGTTCCTCGATTCATTTCTGGATGGCGGATCAGAAGTGGATCTTGCTGGTATCGTAGTGAAGAAATCTACTCCTGATCTCTACGAAATCCAACTTGCTGCAGGTATCAACGTTGATGCCATTGCTGCCTGCATAAAATCTTCGTCTGAGAATCAATCTGTCTTTCTAACTGCAGGGAAGAAAGGCGGAGTCGTTGTTCGCGTGGTCTCAGACGTTACTGAAGATGACGACTATGTCGGTATGAAGGCGTGTGCATGGGAAATCACGGGTAGCGGAATAACTGAGCTGACGGAAAGCGGTAGAAAGGGGCGGCACTATCCATCTCACGGTAACTGGAGCTTTCATGGAAGCGACAAATTCGAAAGCTATCATCGCGTTAAGGACTGTTCGCCGGTCATACTGCGCGATGGCTCTGAAGTGGTTTTTGCCAAAGGGAAAGTGAGAGTTGTTTGTGATGGAAAACAGATTGAATTCGACTACGCCAACAATCTGCTGGTAATTCATGACACGGGTGGCTCACGTTGGGAACATCCTCGTCCAACAGTGACGGGTAGGAATGGCGAAATTTTGCAACTGCACGGTGTTGAACAAGTCTATGGGCGAGTCGCGATTAACTGGACCGTCAACGATCTTAAAATCGAGACGAAGACTGGCGGATTGATCGAAGTCGAAAATATTCTCGGACAAAGTGGCAGTATTTACTATGAAAAAAACAAGTCTTGAATCTGGAAAACGGACGTGTACCAGTTTGTTGCTTGTTCCTGAGATTCACTTTGAACTATGGGGATTTTCGATATCTTGATCGTGCTCTCCGCGAGCAGAGATTGCGCGTCAGCTCCGCGAACAGGAGATTCAGCGAGGTCGTGGAACATCGCGAACATGTGATTCAGCAAGCCCGTGAGCTCAGCGAATATGAGTCCTGTGAATATCGCGAACATGAGATTTCCCAAGCTCGTAGCACTCATGATTGGTCTCGTTCTGACAGCAGCGGCACGACTGAATTGCTTTTCGTCTTTTCAAAGAGAGATGGAGAAACCAAAAGCGCGGGCAACTGCCCGCGCTTTCGGCCCCCTTATTCGAAAAAACTACAAGGGCGAGCCGGCTCGATCCAGTACTCTCGTCAATCTGGACTCTGAGCCGAGGGCGGCATGAGATCCGACTCCGTCTCGGTGTCGTCCCAATGTTCTACCGTTTGCAAGGGTTAGACTTACTGTTTCACGTGACGAAGGCGGGTTGAGAGGCATTATTGCCGCTACGCCACCAGCCGGAGGGGGCGGGTGTAACAGTTGCTCATTTGCTGATGCCCGGTTCTTGGGTGGCACCGTATAACGCCGGCGTTATAAAAAAGACCAGGAAAATATAACTCGCGCGTTATCTAGCCGAGTAGTATAACGCCGGCGTTATAAAATTCGGCTTGAATTGATAACGTCCGAGTTATATTTGTATTTCTGACCTATTTACTCCGCGCACCGAGCGGGCTTAGTGCGTTGCCGGTATTTATCGCACGGTATACTATTGCTCGCGGGCGCGCCAACTCTTTCAGTGGCGCGGTAAAGGAAAGAATCGGCTTGAAATGATAACGTCCGAGTTACATTTTTATTTCTGACCTTTTACTCCGCGCACCGAGCTCGGGCGTACTGCGTTGCAGGTGTTCATTGCACGGTATACGATTGCTCGCGGGCGCGCCAACTCTTTCAGTGGCGCGCCAACTCCTTTCGAGGAGCGGTAAAGGACCCGTCCTCACTGCAACCGCTCCCAATCAGCCTGAAGGCGGCTGACTAAGCGCGTCCATCAACGACTAATTTTTTTTTCGCAATCATTTTGTTCGGAAATTTGCCAGAGCAAGCTAGTGCTTTGAGGACGTGGCCTGCGTTTTACTCTTCATACCTTTGTTTGCTTTTATTTGTTTTGCCATTTTCTTGTCGTTTTCTGCCAGATCCAATTTGCCTAATTTCTCATACGCTTGCGCTCTAAGCAGCAGGCTCTTCTCCGATGCATTTATCTCTATTGCTGTAGTTAGCTCTTTAACTGCGTCGGCAAGTTTGCTGTCTGCCATAAAACATTTTGCTTTTTCAAAATGTAACTCGCTCAGACCCACTAATTCCTGGGGACGGAGTCGTCTGTTCGCGAAATTTGATTCGACCTGTTTGTAATCTTCAAGCGCCGAATCGAACTGATGGAGCTCCTGAGCAAGTGATGCTCTCTCCATGTACACCTCGTTGGTGTGCATACCCAGTACGATTACTTTGTTGAAGTCGCGCATTGCGCGCTCGAAGTGTCCCGCGCGTTGCGCGATGCGTGCTCTGCCGAGATAACACTCCGCATTGCTGGGATTCATTCTTATGGCTTCATTGATTGTAGTCAGGGCCGCTTCGCGCTGTCCTGATAAATAGAGCGAGTTACAGATCAATAGCCAGGCTCGCACCGAATGGGGATCTTGTTTAACTGCTTTGCGGGCGAACTCGATTGCATTCTTTGTCTCGCCGATCTTGAGGTGGCAAACCGCTTTCTCGTAAAGCGCATCGCGATCATTTTGTCTGAACTCAAGCACTTTCCTGAAGTCGGCGGCTGCCTCTTTGTAGTGGTGAGCCTTGAAAAGTATTTGAGCTCTCGCGGCGTAAGGATCGGGGCTGTTCGGTTGCATGGTGACAACGATGTCGGCAAATTTTTTTGCACCTTGGAAGTTGTTACACAGTACAAAACAATCGCGAGAAAGTGAAGATAATGAGGGTGTTTTCGGTAGAGCTGCTGCCAATTTGTTCATGAGTGCTTTGCACTCATCCGTTGCATCTGGTTTTCTTGCTTCACGCATTTCTAAGTCAAGGACCCGCATTGCTACTAACTCATTGGTTTTGGCTGCTCCATGTTTTCGGATCGCTTCCAATGATTCTATAGCAGCATCATGAGCTCGCCCGGCCTCGACCAGCATCTCAACCAATTGCCAATGCGGTTCGGGCAGTGTCGTGGTTTTTACGCCAATCCTCGCTTGTTGTATAGACTCATCCGTTTTTCCCATCCGCATAAGCGAAGACGAAATCAGAAAGTATGCATCCGAGGTCGGGTATAGTGAATTGGACTTTTGTGAAGCCTCGATACACTTCTTGTACACTTTCGTGTGAAGGTAGTATCTGGCCAAGGCTCTGTATCCGAGGTCGTAGTTTGGATCCAGCTCAATCGCCTTTAATGCTTCGGACTTTGCCCGATTGAAATTGCCCAGGGCGTCATAACATAGGCTGGCAATGGTGTGCGCCATTGCAGAACCTGGCTTTGCCGCAATCGTCTTTTCGCTTATTCGAAGAGCCTCTTTGTAGTCGCCCTTTTCGAATGTGAGATGGGCCCTGGTAATCTCCTTCGTGACCGGGTCGACAGGGGGAGCTGCGATAGCGCTCGCCGCGTTCAGGAGAGTGACCTGCACACTGAGGAGTGTCGTTATAAATTTTGCCTTCTTTCCATTCGCCATAGAATGGCTATACCCGGAGTCTGTGTCAAAGTCTGCGGTCTCAACTTATCTTGACTGGCTTTGACGTTCTCTCGTACCGATGGTCGGGGCATCAGGTGCATTCGGAATCGAAGGTTGGGCTTCACGGTGTTGCCATTTGTTCTCAGGCTTCATTCTGGCTCCGCATCGACGGATTTTGCATATGCTACCTGGTACTTTACTGGTCACATTTTGGGGTTACTAAACTGTGCAGTCACAACAGAATAGCTTGTTCTGCAATGGCACCGACTGTAGCGGGAGACTTGAGTTGGGAACAACCGAGTCCGTAAGTCGTCGCTTGACTGTGATTGCTGAAGGTACTAATTGAGCTTATCATGGCAAGTTTCATGAAGCCTACAAATGACCATGTCGTCCCTGCGCCAGGCTATGCGTGGGGCATCCGGGTTTGATTCAGACGATCGGGAGAGTACTCTTATGAATAGAATTATGACACTGTCCATAGTGTCTGCATGCGCAGCATTTTCTTTGTCGATTTGCGCACAGGATAGCGCAGACGCGGCGAGCAAACGCCTCTATCATGGGCGGATCAGTCAAAGCGTCGCGTCTGCAGACCGTTTGATGATGAAAGGTAAGTATGACGATGCGGCCAAATTCTATCAGGCCGCTTTGAAGCGAAATCCTCGTGATTACAACGCTAACGTTGGGTATGGAATGGCTCTAGCCAAGCAGTTTAAGTTGGATGGAGCCGAGGACCAGTTTAACAAGGCGTTGCGAGCCGACCCGGACAACCCGGGTGCACATGCCGGAAAGGCGCTGACCCTGCTGCACCGCTTGCAGTCTTCTTCGAATACGATCCGCAAGAGCAAGGACACGATGCTGCAAGAGGCCGAGGCTGAAGCCCAACGCGCCTTGGATTCCGACAGGAGTATTCCCGAGGCGCACTATGCCATGGGTATGGTCTATAAGGAGCAGGGGCGACTTGCAGATGCTGCAAACGAGCTCAAGAAGGCTATTCAGCTGGACTCTCGATATTCGGAAGGGTACACGGGTCTCGGTTTGATTCAATTGGCGCAAAACAATTCTGGCGCTGCTGCATCCAACTTCAAACAGGCGATTCGGTTGAATTCCGGTGACTGGACCGCTCACTACGGTATGGGTCAATCCTTGCTAAATCAGGGACAGATCGATGCTTCCTTGAAAGAGCTCAACATCGCGCAGTATCAATTTCCCAATAGTTGGCCTGTCCGATTGGCTCTCGGAAAAGCATTCGAGACACAGGGTAATTCGGTCGCCGCGGTGCGAGAATATCAGGAGTCGATTAGAATCAAACCTGAAAACTCCGCAGCCTATCTCGGTATCGCCAATGTGAGAGAAGCTCGTGGCGATCTTGAACTATCGATTGCAGAGCTGAGGTCTGGACTTGAGCTAATGCCGAACAATGCTGATTTGCAATGGCGAATTGGCGATCAGAGTTTGCGCGTTGATAAAATTGATGATGCAATTAAGTCGTTCGAAGCTGTCATGACGACGGACCCGGGCAACGCCAGAGCTGCTGATGGGTTGACCAACGCCTATTTTCTGAAGGCTCAGAAAGAAACCACCGGTGGTTACTTTGGTGACAACGACTTCGATCATGCGTTATCCATGATTGACCGCGCTGTGCAGATGAATCCTAATGATATGAAGTTGCGTCTGGCTCAGGCGAAGTTACGTTCGTTGGCGGGTGAAGATGTCGATCTGTCGACACTTGGTACACCGCAAAACGACGGCGATCGCGTCAGCTTCGCCCAAGCGCTGATGGCGCAAAATCGATTTGCTGAAGCCAATACTGAAATTCAGACGGTGCTTTCGCATACGAATAGCTCCAAGCAGGCTTTCGGATTAGCAGATCTCATGCTGATGTTGCACGATCTCGATAACGCTGAACTCGCGTACAAGAAGGCTGCAACTTTCCCGGGTGGTGCCGATCGCTCTCGCCGTGGATTGGCTCAGGTCGGCAAATCGCGCGAAGCTGCGCGTCGCAGTCTGACTCTCGCAACCGATCTTTCGAGAAAGAAAATGACCGGTAGCGCTGTGGATACTTTCCATGAAGCCGTCTTCGCCGATCCGAAATCCTCAGAGGCGAGACTCGGTCTAGCTAAGGCTCTCGAGAATATCTCCAAGCCAACACCAGTGCACATTCGCGAGACTGCTTTTCAGTACCGCGCCTACGTCAACCTGACACCATCGCTGACACCAAAGGAGCAACAGAAGTTTCTCTCCAAAGCCGACAAACTAGACGCCAAAGCCGGAAAACGCGAACGGCGTGACATGGCTTCGAAGTAGACTTCAATCGTATCCGCTGAGAGACTGGGTCATACAACGCGAGTGGCGTCCATGTGGTGAACACGTCGACGCCATTTTTGCTTTAATAGCCAAAGGCGATATCTGCGCATCGAGGTCATTTGCGCTGCTGGTCAATGGCGGTAACGCATCGACGTCATTTGCTGTCTGGCCAAAGGCGATAACACATCGACGTCGTTGCTCTGCTGGCCAAAGGCGATAATGCACGACAGGTAGTAGTCGATGCTGTCGTAAATGTTTTTTTTACTGGAAGTCATATTTGTTTTGCTGATACACGTGCGATTCATTTATTGTATAGCGTTCCTCAGCTGCGTGTAATCACCCGATCGCTCGCCGCTGTTTAGCGCTGTTGAATCGAAAATACTTCGTCCGCTCCGGTAGGTTGTTGACTCGCCTGCTCCGTTGACGACATTTGCTATTTCAAATCGCTGAGTCGAATTCCACAAATCTATAAATCCTTGGTCATCTCCAATAAGAGTTTTTGACGCTGGAGTGTTTTGCGAAGGAGAATACCGGATTGCCGAATCGCTGATTCGTAAGACACTTGGTCATCGCCAATAAGTATTTTTGACGCGCTGGAGTGCTTCGCGACCGGATATGCCGGATTGTCGGATTGCTGCCTCGAAGCCTACTCGCCTAGCTTCGGTCAGAATCGTAACTACATAGCTGGGTGACTTGCCTCTCATAACTTCTTTGAACATCATCCTTGCGATCGCGTAGTTGAGATAAGGGTCCTTGAAGAAATCTTTGTTGAGTTGGTTATAGTCCGGTGGTGGTTTTGTTTTGCCGGCAGACTTCAATTCCCGGTCACTTTCTGCGTATAGATCCGCGTAGTATGGCTCTGCAACAAAGTCTGCCATACCTTCATCGATCCAGTGTGGAACAGTCTCAAGATAGCCGTCACCATATGTGGTATTGCAAAGGGCGTGACCGTATTCGTGCATCACGTCTCCGAGAGTTCGGGGTATGCCGGCTGGTCGTGTCACCATGCCTGTTTTGCTCACTTCGCAGAATACAACGATTGATTTGTTGCCTGTTCCGTCATGCCATGCGTTTTGTGGTGAGACCGAGAAGATTAGCTTGTAATAGGATTCGAATCGGTCGCGTTTATCAAATAAATAGAAGTTGATTGGTTGAGTGGCTCTACCAAAAATCTGGAATGCTCTTCCCACGAATCTTGGTAATTCGTCTATAACCGGTCTGCTCCATGTCGTCTGGATACCGTAGATTGAGGCGGCGCGCCTTCCTTGATAGTCGATGTTTTTGATGAAGGGCGGTTGAATTCGTTGAAGCTCTCGGAGTGTATTCAATCGATCTGACGTCCAACCCCAGGTAGAGTAGCCCGGGAATCCTGTATCTTTAGCTGCTTGGAATGCGGCTCTCGCGTTGTCTGGCTGAAATAGTCCGGCGTAAATACTGCCCTTGACGTAGTTCGCCTCCGGTGACGAAGCTTCGTCTTGATCGAGCTGGTCGAACTGCTGAAGCGCTGTTGCGAAGTTGCCCTTGCTGCATTGCATTTTGACTTCTTCTAGCGATGCGGCAAGGACCGGGGAGGCGAAGATGAGTCCGAGTAGCAGTATGAATAATGAAGTTGCCCGTGTCATCCGGATGTGTTTCCTCACTCGATCACTTCAATTCTAGATCATGCTGGGCCGGGGTCTGGTAGGAATTGACTTCAAGGGATTTCCGAGGCATTAGAGAAAAGAGTCGTGAACCTGCAATACACTTCCCGGAATCTGCTAGTTAACCTGTTTTTGCATCGCCGAGCAGCGGTATCCTGAGAGCAGCGTGCCGTTTATAGAACAATAGTCCGGTGACCTAACCAAACGGCGAATTCAGGCCAGCCCGTCGCACGTGGATGTCAGGAGGGTGTGATGAATTATGTGACAGAAAAGAATTCATTCAATGAGATTAGCTTCTGGTCGTCATTTGAAAAAGACTTGGCCAGCGCACAAGCTAGGGTCCTGATTCAGAGTCCGTTTCTATCGTTTGGTAGACTCACTAAGTTGACACGGATCATTGAGAAACTAGTTACGAGTAGAGTAATTGTGTGCGCCTTCGACGAAGGTGCTTGTCGCAGACGGAGTTTGTTGCCATCGCGCCTGATCGCGCGCAAAAAATCCGCACAAAGCAAAAGCCTCGAGTTATTCACTCGAGGCTTCACATAACTCCTGGCACCGGGCTATCTTCCCAGGCAGTCACCCACCAAGTATTGTCGCTGCTGACCGTCTTTACCTTCGTGTTCGGGATGGGAACGGGTGTGTTCCGGTCGCTTCGGCACCAAGAACCTTTTAGGGTACGGCATCTTCACTAGGAAGTGGCGCTCTCTGCGGTGAAGTTTCACAATTTGAAACTAGTTCTTTTGACACCGCCTGTAGTGGAACTTGAATCCGGAGATTCAAGCAACCATTACCCTGAAAACTGCACATTGAGAGTGGAGTTCGCTTTGCGAAACTCACTGACTTGTAATCAAACACCAAAATAAATTGGATAAGCCCTCGGGCTATTAGTATCGCTTGGCTACGCGCTAACCTTACGGGGCGCTTCTACCTGCGACCTATCAACCAGGTGGTCTTCCTGGGCCCTTACTGGGTTAACCCCATGGGATTTCTCATCTTGCGGTGGGCTTCGTACTTATATGCTTTCAGCACTTATCCGCTCCGAA